>CAWJAM010000001.1:0-277216 GCA_963840835.1 uncultured Rubrobacteraceae bacterium
TTCGCAGGCAGGCGGTAGACTGACTGCGGGATGACTGGGCAAGAAGCAACCGATAATACGTCTGACACGCATTATGGCTTCCCCGTAGGCCAAGCTCCTAGGACCGCCCCGATTCAGCTTCCTAGGTCCCTACTAAAGGGGCAAGGCCACCGCCTCTGCGAAGTGGGCTGCCAGCTGCGCAGATTCTCTGCGAAGTGAGCTGAAGCTGCGGAAAACGACGCCCAGACCCTCAAAATTCATTGCGGATTCATGGCCCGCTGCTTTGGTAATAAGGCAGGCATGAGTGAACGTGACGCTGCGTCGTCTCTGTGGAACTGGATATGACACAAAACCAAAAACAGATACTTTCCTCTCATCATGAGTGGTTTCCAAAGGGTATTGCGTAACGTAGGTCTCTGTGTATGCTTACTTCGTAGCAAAGGTACGGTTAGAGGCAGGCATCATCCTCGCCTAAGGGAGAAGCAAGTGCGACGAATCATCATCTTGTTTGCAGCGATGGCAAGTGTCGGATTGCTGGGGACGTTAGGGACGGACGATGGGCTCCTCAGGGAGAACCAGCGGGCCGAGGCCCAGACCGACGAGCGCCCAAACTTCGTGTTCGTCATGACCGACGACCTCGACGAGCGATCCATGCAGGAGCTCGCCGGCATACGCGACATCATGGGCACGAACGGCACTACCTTCGAGAACGCCTACGTCACCTACTCTTTGTGCTGCCCTTCTCGGGCAACCATGTTACGGGGCCAGTATCCCCACAACCACGACATAATCGGAAATGGGCTACCCGAAGGTGGCGAAGAGAAGTTTCGAACCTGGGTCTTGATCAGTCTACGGTAGCCACCTGGCTCAACAACGCCGGTTACCAGACCAAGCTCATCGGCAAGTACATGAACAGCTACTAACGACCTCTACATGCCTCCGGGTTGGGACGAATGGTTCGCTTTGAAAGGCGATCACTGAATCTCAGCGATCCAGCGACGAGGAAGATGAACGATAACGGCCAGCAGACCACTCTGGGCGGCCACTCGACCGACGTGTTCGCCGACAAGGCCAGCGACTTCATCCGAAGAAGCTCTGACCAACCACGCACCTTCTTCGTTTTGGTTGGGACAAAGGCACCGCACGCCCCGCCGGAGGTGGCGGACCGCTACAAAGACCAGTTCGCCACCACCCCGCTGCCTCGTCCGCCCAACTTCGACGAGGAGGATGTCTCCGACAAGCCGCGGTGGCTGCGAGCGCTACCCAAGCTCTCGCAAGCCGAGATAGACAATGCAAAACCTATACGGGAGCGGCTGCGCTCGATGCTCTCCGTCGAAGATCTGCTTAGAGCAGACCATCGCCACGCTTCGAGGAGACCGGCGAGCTCGATAACACCTACATCTTCTTCACCTCAGACAACGGCTACCACCTGGGCAACCACCGGCTTGGCGCCATGGAAAAGAAGACGCCCTACGAGGAGGACATAGGGGTGCCTTTGATGGTGCGTGGCCCCGGGGTGCCTGCCGCAGAGGTGCGTCAAGAGCTGGTCCTAAACAACGACTTTGCGCCTACCATAGCCGACCTCGCCGGCGTCCTCCACCCCGGCGTTCGTCGACGGGAGCTCTTTCGCCCCGCTGTTGACCGGCTCCCCGCCCTCCTCTTGGCGCTCAGCCTTCCTGGAGGAAGGATGGTTCAGAGAAGGGCGCTCCTCAACTCCCACGCACAAGAGCGTCCACACCCAAGATCACATCTTCATCGAGTACATCGACAGCGGAGAGCACGAGCTCTACGACCTCAAGGCCGACCCCTACCAGCTAGAGAGCAAACCCCAAGCGGGCAACCCGCAACTCTACTCCACCCTCCAAAGCCGCCTCAACGCCCTTAGGGCCTGCTCCGGCGCCGGTTGTCGCAGCGCCGAAGGGTTCACCGGCACTCCCACCGCCACGGACCACTCAGGGTCATAAGCACCTCCCCAAGCGAACGCCATCGGGGTCGCCCCCACAGCCAACCTCACGGCCACCTTCTCAGAGGAGATGTTAGCATCCTCCATAACTGGCCCGACCTTCAAGCTCTTCAAGGTCAACCCTGATGGTACCCCCGACGCAGATCACCAACGTCACCGTTAGCCTAAGCACGAGGGCAGGCGATGCTAAACCCCTTTGGGACGCTACCAGACGCTCTGACAAAGGGCGAATACCTACAAGGCGGTGGTAACCACGGGGGCTAAGGATGTGGCGGGCAACCACCTTGACCAGAACACCACCACAACTGGTTTACAGCAGAAGGCATGGTCCTTCACGGTGAGTAACTAGAGTGCACGAGAAGGTTGTCTGGCAGCCGTAGCGGAGGGCGGAGAAACCAGTGGCGTGACCGGCTACCCCATGGCCAGGACGGAGACCAAGAGTGGGATCGGCTTTCCTGAAAGCAAGGGTTTCTTCGCGTACGGACCGGCGCATACTGCTCGCGGTGATCGCAGGCCTTCTGGTGGGGTTTCTCCCGCTGTTATTCCTGCGGACGGAGCCCGCTGCAGCAACTGTGAGACCCGGCTTCGAGGATCGGTTGGTGGCCTCGACAGTCGACCAGCCGATAGGGCTGGCCTTCACACCCGACGGGCGCATGCTTGTGGCCAGCAAGCGGCAAGTTGTGGGTCTACAAGGACGGGCAGTTGCTACAGACCCCGGCGCTGGACATCTCTAGCAGGATCTGCGCTGACCGCGAGAGCGGGTTGCTAGGTGTAGCGGTGGACCCGGACTTCGGGACCCCCGGCCACAACTACGTCTACCTCTCCTACACTTTCAAGAAGTCCGGCGTGTGCCCGACGGACTGGAACCCGGCCAACCCGGACAACCCGGTCAACCGGGTATCGCGCTTCGTCATGTCCGGCGACACGATCGACCCTTCGAGCGAGGAGGTGTTGATCGACAACATCCCTTCTCCGACTGGCTAACCACAATACCGGTGACCTGAGCTTCGGCAAGGACGGCTACCTCTACGTGACGCGTCGGCGATGGTAAATGCGACTACGCGGCGACTCGGGCTGCCAACCAAAACGACGCCTCCCGCGACCCGCACGTCCTCCTGGGCAAGATCCTGCGCATAACCCGCGACGGCGGCATCCCCGCGACCAACCCTTATACAGGGCACCGACAGCGCCCGCTGCAACCTCACCGGCCGCACCGACCTCGGCAAGAAGTGCCAGGAGACGTTCGCCTCGGGGCTTGCGCAACCCCTTCCGCTTCGCCTTCGACCCCGACGCCTCGGGCACACGCTTCTTTATCAACGACGTCGGCGAGGCCGTTGGGAGGAAATCGACCAAGGTAAGGCAGGGGCGGACTACGCCTGGAACCTCTGCGAGGGCAACCACGACAACCCGAGCCAGCGCCGGGCTCTGTGGACTGCTCCGCTGCGCCCTACACACCGCCCATCCACGAGTACAGCCACGATACCGGGTGCTCCGCGATCACCGGCGGGGCGTTCGTGCCGAACGGCGCCTGGCCCGCCGAGTACGACAACTCCTACCTCTTCGGTGACTACGTATGTAACAAGATCTTCGAGCTCAAGCCCAAGAGCGGGGGCGGGTTTACGCAGACTGAGTTCGCGAGCGGGCTGGGTGAGGGTGGGCCCATCGCCATGGCCTTCGGGCCCTCACGGCTCGGGCCAGGCCCTCTACTACACGACCTACGGTAACGGTGGGGAAGTGCGCCGCATCGCCTACACCGGCGACGTTAACCGGCCCCCTACCGCGGTCGTGACGGCGAACCCTACCTCCGGCCCCTTGCCCCTCGCGGTCGACTTCGACGGCTCCGGTAGCAGCGACCCGGACGCAGGCGACACGCTAAGCTACCTCTGGGACTTCGGCGACGGCTCCCCGACCCAGACCACTACCACACCGACGACCAGCCACACCTACTCCACCGAAGGGACCTACACCGCCTCGTTGCGCGTCGAGGACAACCACGGCGCCCTCTCAGAGCCGGACACCGTCCGCATCGACGCGGGCAACGAGGCGCCAACACCCTGTGATAGAGTCACCCTCCGCGAACCTGCTCTACAGGGTGGGCCAGCAGATCACGCTGAGCGGCAGCGCCACAGATCCTGAGGATGGCCAGCTGCCGGAAGGATCCTTAGAGTGGGAGGTCCTCAAACACCACAACGGCAACCACACGCACCCCGTCTTATCGGAGAGCCGGCAACAACCTGACGATCACCGCGCCGCCGCCTGAGGGCCTGGCCTCGACCGGTGCTGGCAACTACCTGGAGGTAAGGCTCACCGCAACAGACTCCAATGGTCTCTCCAAGACGGTAACCCGAGAGGTGCAGCCAAACCGGGTTAACCTCTCCTTCGCCACCAACCCAAGCGGCCTCTCGGTGCTGCATCAACGGCCAGACGTTCGCCACTCCCAAGACGCTAGTCTCCTGGGAAGGCTACACGCTGAACGTAAACGCCCCCTCACCCCAGACCCTCTCCGGGACGACCTACGTGTTCTCTTCCTGGTCGGACGGCAAAGGCCAGCAACACGACATCGTTACTGGGGCAGCGCCAAGCACCTACACGGCCACCTTCAAGAGCTGCACCAAGAGCGGAACCTCAGCAGCTGAGACCCTTAGGGGCACCTCAGCAGCGGACATCATCTGCGGCCATGGGGGCAACGACACCATAGAAGGACTGGGGGGCAACGACATGCTTCTTGGCGGAGGCGGGGCGGACAAGGTGAAAGGCAACTGCTGGAGCAGACAGCCTCTATGGGGAGGATGGCAACGACGCGCTCGACTCCCGAGATGGGGTAAGTGGCAACGACACCCTGGAGCGGGGGAGCGGGCACGGACACCAAGGTAACCGATCCCACAGAGAAGTCGATCGTGGGGTTCCCCTAGCCCGAATCACTCATGAACGATCTGGCGAGCCTCGGTTCGCTCACCCAAAGACCGATGAGAATGCCCCTGAAAAGCCGCTAACAGGAAGTACATTGACTCCAACGACCCAAAGTCGCGACCCCCTTTTTCATCAACGAAGCTCGCCTTCGTGAATAATCCGGGCTAGTACCGTGTGACGCTTGATGTGATTACTCAGAGACACAGTGGGTATGCTCCTCCCATTATGAAGAAGAAATATCCCGTTATCCTCACTGACACCGAAAGAGACAACCTCAAGAGCCTGATCGCCGCGGGTACTGCCCCTGCCCGCAAGCTCACTCACGCTCGCATCCTGCTCAAGGCCGACCAGGGCCCCGAGGGTCCCGCTTGGGTCGACGATGCATGTGGCGGAGGCGGTGGAGGTGAGCCAGCCGACCGTCTCTAGGGTGCGCAAGCAATACGTCGAGGAAGGCCTGGGGGCCGCCCTCAACCGCCGCCCGCCCAACCGCGAGTACCATCGCAAGCTCGACGGGGAGCAGGAGGCACGCTGATCGCGCTCGCCTGTAGCGAGCCACCGGAGGGTCAGGCCCGCTGGAGCTTCGGCTACTGGCCGACAGGATGGTCGAGCTCGAGTGGTGGATGATCTCTCCTACCAGACCGTAAGAAGGACACTCAAAAAAACGAGCTTAAGCCCCACCTGAGGAAGCAGTGGTCGATCCCACCCAAAGCGAACGCCGAGTTCGTCTGGCGCATGGAGGACGTGCTCGAGGTCTACACCCGCCCCTACGATCCGCTGCGGCCCCAGATCTGCATGGACGAGACTTCCAAGCAAATGCTCAGGGATACCCGTGCCGCCCTGCCGATGGGGCCGGGGAGGAGCAGGCGAGAAGACTACGAGTACGAGCGGGGTGGGGTAGCCAACGTGTTCATGTTTATGGAGCCGCTTGCGGGCAGGCGCTGGGTGAAGATAACCGAGCAGCGCACGAAGGTGGACTGGGCGCACCAGATCGAGGAGTTGGTGGACGAGCGTTACCCACAGGCAGAGCGGATAGTGTTGGTGATGGACAACCTAAACACCCATTCGCCCGCCTCACTGTACGAGGCCTTCGATCCGGAGAAAGCCAGACGCCTCTCGGAGAAGTTGGAGATCCACTACACGCCTAAGCACGGCTAGCTGGCTGAACATGGCGGAGATCGAATTGAGCGTCCTAAGCCGCCAGTGCCTCGAGAGGCGAGTGCCTGACTTCGAGACGCTCGAAGCGGAGGCCCATGCCTGGCAGGAGCGACGCGATGCTGCAGGCGTCAAGATCGAGTGGCGCTTCAGAACGGAGGATGCACGCATCAAGCTGAAACGACTGTACCCTTCACTTCAGGAGTAACGGTGTACTAGTCCGTCATAGCGATTTGGGCTGATATTGACCCAGACTAGCCATGAACCCTTGACGACTTGCGCAGAACTTCAGGGTAGCCGTCTGTCTCCTCACCGCGCACCGTTATAGGAGAGTCCAAAGTGCATGACCATGGCGGTGGTCGTAGGCCACTCACCGGTGTAGGGTTCGGCTGCGGTGACGTGTCCTCTGAGGTTTTCCATAGGATGGGTACTAGGGATCTCACTGAATTAGCTGCAGGATAGGTGTAAGGATAGTAAAATACACCAGGATGACTATGGATCACGAGCACGCACTCAAGCAGCTCAAGCAAGCCCTCCAAACTCATCACCAAGCCCTCGAAAAACTGGAGAGCGCACTCCTAGAGTTCGAGCAGAGTATCTCCGAGGAGGCTACTCTTCGCTCCCAGGAACATGAGCAGCGCGGAGGTACACAACTGCTCTCCATCCCGCAGCTGTGTAAGGAGCTAGGGATGGGTAAGAGCTGGATCTACCGGCGTCTTCGCAGCGGGGAGATCCCTAGCGTAAGGCTGGGGCGCACGATCAAGGTAAGGCGAGACGAGCTAGAACAATACCTCCACAGTCACCATTACCCTGCCCGTCAGGAGGCGCAAGGAGAATAGCTCTTTGAGAAAGCCCTTGGAACGCTCTTCCTCTGTGCATTGAGTTCTCTAAATCACTTCAGCGTAGGTGTCTGCCTATACGTTCGTGCTGATCGACCCGGGTTGTAGGCAACCTTTGTTCTTGTGTAAAGGTAGGCGCATCGCCTTTGTGATACTTCGTATGACGTAGAGTCACATGGAGATGCTGTTCTTTCATAAGGAATACTCTCCAAAGAGTATTGTAAAGTGTTGGATTTCTAAGTAAGATGCTGTCGTACCAAGGCTAGGAGCGAGTGTCACTCTCGCTTATGGAGGGGCAAGATACGCGGCTTTCATCCTTTTGTTGGCCACATACGGTCACCTTAGGGTTGCTGGGTACGAGCGATGAGCTCTTCAGGAAAACCAGGGGGCTGATGCTCGGTCCGATAGCCGCCAAAGGTTCTTGGCGGTTAGGATTGACGACCTTGACAAGCACAGCATAGAGCGAAGGAAGAGGGGGGATAAGATGGCGAAGAGCAGGAATTTCGTAGCGCTGGTGGCAGCGGCGGAGTCCTAGTGGCAGCAGGATTGCTGGTGCTAATAGTGCTGGTAGTTCAGGAGCGGTCTGCGGAAGCGACCTCTCCGGGCAAACCCGGCAAGATCGCCTATTCAGCCTACGACGGAACGAACGAAGCGATCTACACCATCGATCCCGGCGGAGGGGGTAAGGTCAAAGTCACCGACAAACCTGGGTACGCCCGCAATCCCGCCTACTCGCCCACGGGCAACAAGATCGCATACTCGGGCCACGACGGAAACGACTCAGAGATCTACACCATCGACCCCGCTGGAGGAGCGACGTTCAAGGTCACCGACAACGATTCGGATGACTTCTCGCCTTCCTACTCGCCCGACGGCAACAACATAGCCTATGTAGGCTTCGACGGAAACGACTTGGAGATCTACACCATAGACATGCGCGGAGGAAGTGCGCTCAAGGTCACCGACAACGATACGGACGACTTGTATCCTACCTACTCGCCCGGCGGCAAAACGATCGCCTATGAGGGATACGACGGAAACGACTCAGAGATCTACACGATAGACGTGCGCGGAGGAAGTACGCTCAACGTCACAGACAACGATTCAAACGACTCCCAGCCCGACTACGCCCCCGACGGCAAAACGATCGCCTATGTAGGCTACCCTCCAAGCAGCCAGGAATACGACGGAACGAACGAAGCGATCTTCACCATAGGCGTGCGCGGCGGGGGAAACAGTTCCAAAGTCGTCGACAACGCCTCCGAGCCTTCCTACTCGCCCAACGGCAAGAAGATCGCCTATCTGGGTGACACCCCGGCGAATCCCACAGTCTACACGATAGGTGTGGGCGGAGGGGGTAAGGCCAAAGTCATCGACACCGGTGCGGCTGACTCCGAGCCTTCCTGGGGGAGTCAGTAGCACGCCACACTCGCTATAGATGTGGCTATTAATGGCATTGACGGGTCTTTAAGAGCATAAGCGGAGGGAGTTTGGGGATGAGGCGGATAGCTTTACTGCTCACAGCGGCGATAGGTGCGGCGGCACTCTTGGCATTCTTCTATCCAAACATGAAGGTCAATGCCGCAGACGTACCACGCGCGTAGAGGGTGAGGACTTCGCCACGAAGCCCGCGGGTGCTAACGTTATCAGTGGCGCGGGATATTCCGGAGGTGCGGCACTCAAGTTCACCCAGAACGACACGGCTTCCCACGCCATAAACTGTAGCGCCACCTGCAATGTGGTGCTTATGGCTAGCGGTGGGCAGACAGGTGGCCAGCCGACCTTCCTGTAAACGGCTCACCAGCCCAAGCCTTACACAGCACTACTGTTATGGCTTACACGTTCGACGTTAACCTGCCGCTGGGCCGAAAACGATCGAGTCACGGCGGGCAACACGGGGACCGGACGGAATGCCATCTTGGATGTCGCAACCTTCCCCGCAAGCGGTAGCGGTGGAGGCACCGACACCACGCCGCCCGACACGACCATCACGAGCGGCCCGAGCGGTAGCCTTACCGGTACCACGGCTGAGTTCACGTTCGCCTCCAACGAGACGGGCTCCACGTTCCAGTGTCGCTTGCTTCCCCTGGAATCGTCACGCACTAACTGCACCTCGCCCAAGACTTACACCAACCTCACTGTTGGTACTGCGTACACGTTTAAGGTGTGGGCCAAGGACGCCGCGGGTAACATCGATGCCTCGCCGGCGACGCGCACCTTCACCCCGAGCGGTGGTGGCAGGCACCGATACCGACGGGGACGGAGTACTCGACGCAGACGGACAACTGCCCGAACGTGGCCAACGCGGACCAGGTGGACTCCGATGGCGACGGTATTGGCGACGCGTGCGACACCCCGACGCCTACAGGCTCTGCAGTCTTGGTCGGTGCCGGAGACATCTCCTCTGGCGGCAGCAGGGACCAAGATACCGGTGACCTCATCAGGACGCAGCTCAACAGTGGTGCGTGGGGCGTCTTCACCACCGGGGATAACGCCTACCCGGACGGTACGTATCAACAACTATCAGGTCTACGATGCCGCGTGGGGCTCTTTTAAAGACAAGACGAGGCCGACGTACGGGAACCACGACTACTACGGCTCGTCCACGGCGGCGGGTTCGGAGCAGTACTGGAACGAAGGCCCCGACCCGACGCCGGTTCAGGTCTCCAACGACAGAAGTTTCTACGCTTACGACGTGGGCAACAGCAACTGGCGGGCGATAGTCCTCAACTCGGCTGCTACGGAGGGACCGAACTCGAACCAGGCTCCGTCTTGTGCGGCCGGCAGCGCGCAGATGAACTTCCTGAATAGCGAGCTCAACACCACCAAGAACACGGTGCTGTTCTGGCACCATGCCAGGTTCTCGTCGAGCACGGATCACCCGACCAGCGAAGGTGCTACCGGCTGCTCCAAGACGTTCTTTGATGTGGCCCACGACAACGGCGCGGACCTCGTGTTGCAGGGTCACAGCCACCTCTACGAGCGCTACCGACACTCGCGACAAGACCGGCACGCAGGTTGCCGGTGGGCTTACGTCCATCGTCTGTGGTACCGGTGGCAACAGCTTTGACGGCTTGCAGGGTAGCCCGAGCCCCACGCCCGACGTGAAGTTTACGAACGCGTGGGGCGTCTGCAAGCTGACGCTAAACACCAACAGTGCGCAGGTGGACTTCCTGCCCGCCCCCGGATTCTCCGGGCACGGACAGCGCTACGGTAGCGGTTCGTCCGTAACGCAAGCTAAACTCCAACCCACGACCCTAGCGCCCATCTCATCCGGAGGAGGCTTCTTGGTGGGCGAGGGCTCACTCGAGCGGTCATTCACAGCGCCGTGCATATGGCTCAAGCCATATGCACGGCGCGCTCTCAGCCATCAGCTTTCAGCGATCAGCAACAAGAAAGCTGATGGCTGAGAGCGCGGATTGCGGAAGGTCAATCCTTCCGCAATCTGCTGTCAGGAGCGTGAGTATTAGGAGCGACGACCAAATGCTGTCGAGGATAGCTGATAGATTACGCACAGAGATGGTACGCGTCCTGTTCGTTTGTTCGGGTAATATCTGCCGTTCGCCGATGGCTCAAGGGGTCTTCGAGGATGTGCTGCGGCGGGAGGGGTTGGAGGCCGAGGTCTTCGTGGACTCCGCGGGTACCGGTTCTTGGCACGTCGGAAACCCGCCGGACGTCCGTGCCCAAAGGAGCGCCTCCGCTCGAGGTCTCGACCTGAGCGCCCAGCGCGCCCGGCGGATCTCACCGAACGACTGCGAGGATTTCGACTACGTCCTTACGATGGACGAGCAGAACTACCGGACGGTCGCCTCATTGTGCCGCGGCAGTGCGGTGGTCCGGCCTTTCCTCAGCTTCGCCCCAGACGCCCCGGAACGTGAGGTCCCCGACCCCTACAGCGGCGGGCCCGATGGCTTCGAGCACGTCCTGGACCTCGTGGAAGCGTCATCCGAAGGTCTCTTGAGAGACATCCGCGAGCGGCACCTGGCGGGACGTGGCTGAGAGGATAGTCGCCGAAGGCGTCGAGGGTTCTCTCGGCGAGCGTCTAAGGAGCGCCCGCCCCATGGGTGGCGGTTGCATTGGAGAGGTCTATAAAGCCGAGCTCGAAGATGGCACTCCACTCGTCGCCAAGGTAGATAGGCATGGCGAGTCCCATCTGGAGCGCGAAGCGTACATGCTCCGCTACCTCCGAGAGAAGAGCGATCTTCCGGTCCCCGAGGTCTACCACGGCTCCGAGACGCTACTCCTGATGGAGTTCGTAGAGGGAAGCAGCCATTTCTCGGAGGGCGCCGAGCACCACGCCGCCGAGCTTCTGGCAGCCTTGCACGGCATTACGGCGGAGGCTTACGGCCACGAGCGGGACACCCTCATCGGCAGCCTCGACCAGCCCAACCCGTGGACCGAGACCTGGACGGAATTCTTCGGGGAGCAGAGGCTGCTATACATTGCGCGGGTCGCCCACGACGCGGGAAGGTTGCCGGCGGAGGACTTGCTCAGGATCGAGCGGTTGTCGGACAAACTCGACGAGTTGATCGGGGATCCCAACCCTCCCGCCCTCATCCACGGCGACGTCTGGAGCGCCAACGTCCTGGCGAGGGGGGATCGCATAACCGCCTTCCTCGATCCTGCTCTGTACTACGCGGACCCGGAGATCGAACTGGCCTTTATCAGCCTCTTCGACTCTTTCGGTGAGGCCTTTATGGAACGCTACAGGGAGATTCGGGGCATAAACGGACGCTTCTTCGAGACGCGCCGCGACCTGTACAACCTCTACCCGCTGCTGGTTCACGTGTACTTCTTCGGCGGCGGATACCTCGGTTCGGTGCGCAATTCGTTGGATCGGTTCGGATTGTAACTGAGTGCTGAATGCGTTTGCGAAGAGGTTATGAACCTCTTCGCAAACCGCGCTAGCGCACTTTCCTCAACGAGCGGGAACCGATGAGGAAGACTACGGCGTCCTCCCCGAGGGCAACGATGGGATCCGGGAGCCCACTCTTCTCGCCCACGAGCGCGCGGAGCCTCTCGCCCGCAAAGGACGCGACGACAGCGGAGGAGGAGCCGAGAGCGGCCCCCATCGCTGCACGCCGGCCTTCAGAGACGAAAAGGGCGGCGCCCACAAGTCCTCCAGAGGCAGCGCGGCCGAGGAGGGGCGGGAGCGTCGTGCGGCTCGGGGTCGCGGGTAGTTTGTCCCCGACGAGCTCGCCTAGAGCCATCACGACGAGCGCCTTCGAGAGGCGCGGCGAGCCAAGGAAGGCGAGACGGGTGCCGCCGAGGTTCAGGCTGCCTCGGCTCGCCGCCCGGCTGACGAAGGCCGGACCCGATATAGAGCGTAGGCCGGATATCGCGCCCAATCCGAGTACCCTTGGGACGCTCACGCGAGGGCGCTCCACACCTCGAGCTTGGTTCGGATGTGGCGGATGATCTCATCGGTGAACTCGCTCGTGCCAGCGGAACCCCCGAGGTCGGCGGTCTTCACGCCGTCGAGGATGGTCTCGAAGGTGGCCTCGTAGATGGCGCGCGAGACGCGGCTGGCGTCCTCGTCGTGGAAGAAGGTTAGAAGGGCCGCCCCGGCCAGGATCATGGCCATGGGGTTGGCGACGTTCTTGCCCGCGAGCGAAGGCGCCGTGCCGTGCGGGGCCTCGGCCATCACGGTCTCCGGGTTCTCCTCCTCGTCGAGCGAGATCAGGAGCGACTCGGCCCCAGCGATGGAGCCGAACATCTGCATTACGAGGTCGGAGATACAGTCGCCGTCACGGTTCAGCGTCGGGATGACGAGCGGTTCGCCGTAGGTGGTGAGGAGCAGCGCGTAGGTGGCGTCGATGAGTTGCGGGTCGTAGCGGACGTCGCGGCTGTTCTGGGCGGCCCGGTCCATCTCCTCTTTTAGCATCCCCTCGTAGATCGGGGAGACGGTGTACTTCGGGCCGCCGAAGACCTTCGCCCGCATCTTGCGCGCCTGGATGAAGGCGAACTCCGAGACGCCGCGGCAGACGCGGCGTGAGATCTTCTCCGTCCTGTACGCGACCTCGTCGAGCCCTTCGCCCTCGCGCCACTCCTTGGCCCCGTAGGCGTCATCGACGGCCATGCGCACTACGGAGATCGGGGCGTGCACGCCGCTCGTCGGGTTGACGCCGGGGATGCGCCGACCCGTGCGTACGATGACGGTCCCGTCTATGCCCGTCCTCAAGATGGCATTGGGCGAGCCCACATCGTCCGGGTCCTCCGGCGTTATGGTCGCGGCTTTTATGCCGAACCCCGTCTCTCTCATGGCCGCGGCGGCATCGTGCACGACCTCGTTGTTCGTAGCCCGCCGGTTCTCGAGCGACAGGTCGTATCGTGCAAACTCCACATCGAGGCTGGTCACTGCTGGATCCAGCACCCGCAAGGCCTCCTCCAGCAGCTCCTGGCCCGTCTGGTCACCCTCCATAACAACAATAGTCTTCGGGTCCACTCGTCGCACCTCTGTAAATAGTCTCTTGGAGTATCCCGTAGATTATACGACCCGCACGAACCCGCATGGGCAAACCCGCCCGGAACACGCATGGACGGTCGGCGAACCGCCCGCGCGAGTTGTACGCAGACATCGCGCGAAGGTAAAATCAGGATAGGTTTCGGGGAAACCCGAGAAGGGAGAGGTCGGGTGGGAGTGTTCCTTGCGGTTGCGGTCGTAGTCGTTGTTCTGGTGATCGCAGGCGTCGTCATTGTCTCCCGTCGTGGCGGGACGGGCGACGAAAATGAAGCCGCAGGCGGCTACTACGGCTCTTATGGAGACGGTGGCCACCACGATCACGGCTCAGACGGCGGCGGCTGGTTCGATGGCGGAGGGGGCGGTGGTTGGGGAGGAGACGGTGGCGGAGGCGGAAACTGATCGTCGGACACTGTAAGCTACCTGAAGGCGGAGCATTCGGTTAACCCAGGGAGGATCGATGGGCGAAAAGCGCGACAGAGACGTCGAGAAAGTCTACTCCACCTCGGAATTCGTGGCGAAGCTGCGGAGGCTCGCCGATGCGCTGGAGGAGGGCGGGCGGTTCGAGATCCAGGTAGCCGGGGAGAGGGTTTACGTGCCAGCCCGCGCCGAGTTCAACGTCGAGCACGAGCGGGAGGGGGACGAGGAGGAGCTCGAGTTCCAACTCAAGTGGACCAACTCGTGAGTTCCGCCTCGCCGATTGTCTCCTATCGTCGAGAGTGACCAGCAAGAACCGTATCAGGTGAACAGGTCTATCAGCTGAAGGTTCTCGAAATCGGTGGCGAGGGTGGGGGAGAGTTGGGCGCCGTCCCGCTTCTCGCCCATAGCGTCTGCGACTTCGAGGAAGGCGGCCACGGGGCCGATCGCGGGCACGTCGCGGCGCTTCAGGGCGACGATCGAACGCCTCATCTCCGGGTTCTCCCCGATGGTCACGAGGACGAGGTTGCCGGATGAGACGGACCTGACCACGGCCGTCCTCGGCAGGAAGGCGACCCCGAGCCTGTGCTCGACCATCCGCTTGGCGGCCTCTATGTTGTCCACCTCCATGGTCCTGAGCTCCCTTAACCCGGCGTTCCTGAACAGGGCGTGCGTCTGCTCGAAGTAGCTGGAGTCGTGGTCGAAGAAGATGAGCTGCTCGTCCCCGATCTCCGCCAGGCTCGCGGTCCCCCTCCTCGTAAAACGGTGCCCCGGATCGACGACCAGCACCAGCTCGTCCTCATAGAGCGGCAGGCTCTCCACCTCGGGATGTCGCATCGCCCGCGTGAGGCCCAACTGCACCTCCTCCTTCAATGTCATCTCCAGGATCGCCTCGGAATGCCCGGTCCTGACAGAGATAGAGACCCTCGGATGCGCCGCCGCGAACCTCTCCAACAACCCAGGCAATGCATAGGTCCCAACCCCCGGCGAAGCCCCGATCCTCAGCCGCCCCCCCGAAGCCCCCCTCAACTCCTCCAACCGACGCTTGCCCTCCTCGAACCCATCCACGATCCTCTCCGCGTAAGCCAGAAACTCCTTCCCAGCCTCCGTAAGCCGCATCCCACGACTGGTCCTCACGAAAAGCGAATCCCCGAGCTCCTCCTCCAGCGCCTTCAACCGAGCCGTCAACGTCGGCTGCGTCAAAAACATCTCCTCTGCAGCCCGGCTCAAATTCCCCAACCGCGCTACCGCCAGAAAACATTCGAGTTGCCTGAACAGCACGCTGGCGCTCCCTTCGGTCGCTTAGCATTTCAGCCTGTCAGCACTTCAGCATTTCAGCTTTTTGCTCTTGCTGACTAGCTGACTAGCTGACTAGCTGAAATGCTGAAGTGCTCGCTGATATAAGTAAAACTTATATCAGCGATACATGCAAACGATTGGAATAATATCGGGCTGATTGGTATCTTGCTTCCATGCTGGAGCGATCGAAAGGGGCGGCTATGATCCCGGTACAGTACAGGGACCCGCAGACGGAGGAGATTTTGGAGCGCCGTTACGAGGAGGGTGCGCCGGCGATCGGGGCGCGGGTGAGAATAGGCTTTGACGAGTACCAGGTTCTTTACAGGTGGCGTTGCGTGCCCACCTCGTGCATCGTCTACGTGCACAGGGTTGCCAGGGAAGGCCGTCGGGAGGTTCGGTCTGCGGCTTAGGGTCTGCTCCGGGTCCGAGCGTTCTGGGGCGTGGCTTGCTAGAGTAGCCTCGCTCTGGAAGCTGTAGAGAGGAACCGGAGGACATGACGGACAAGACGGACAAGACGCGCACCTACGCCGAGGGGATAGAATTTACGGCGGAGATCCCTGATGAGTTCGAGGAGATACTTACGCCCGAGGCGGTCGCTTTCGTGGCGAAGCTCTCGCGGGAGTACAGGGGAAGGGTGGAGGAGCTTCTAGCGAAGCGCGCCGAGCGGCAGGGGAGGATCAACGCCGGCGAGATGCCGGACTTCCTGCCAGAGACCAGGGACGTCAGGGAAGGCGATTGGAAGATAGCCCCGATCCCGGACGACCTGCAGGACCGGAGAGTCGAGCTGACGGGACCGCCCGACCGCAAGATGACCATAAACGCGCTCAACTCGGGGGCGAGCTGTTGGATGGCCGACTTCGAGGATGCCAACTGCCCGACCTGGCACAACATGCTGGAGAGCCAGCTGAACATGAAACAGGCTATCGAAGGCACCATAGCCTTCGATGACCCCGATTCGGGCAAGCACTACGAGCTGAACGAAGACACAGCCGTAATCCTGGCGAGGCCGCGCGGCTGGCACCTCTTCGAGAAGCACATGCTCGTGGACGGGGAGCAGGTCCCCGGTGGCCTCTTCGACTTCGGGCTTTACTTTTTCCACAATGCCAGGACGCTGCTGGATAACGGTTCGGGGCCCTACTTTTACCTGCCCAAGATGGAGAGCCACCTCGAGGCCAGGCTCTGGAACGACGCGTTCAATCTGGCTCAGGACGAGCTCGGCCTACCGCGGGGGACCATAAAGGCCACGGTCCTCATAGAGACCATACTCGCGACGTTCGAGATGCACGAGATCCTCTACGAACTGCGCGAGCACTCGGCTGGCCTGAACTGCGGCCGATGGGACTACATCTTCTCCTACATCAAGAAGTTCCGCGAGGAGGACATGCTGCTCCCCGACCGCAACTCGGTGACGATGACCGTTCCCTTCATGCGCGCCTACTCGCTGCTGACGATCAAGACCTGCCACCAGCGCGGGGCGCACGCGATGGGGGGGATGGCGGCCCAGATCCCACGCAGCGACGATCCGGAGTGGACTGAGTTCGCCAACAACAAGGTGCGCGAGGATAAGGAGCGCGAGGCCAAAGACGGCCACGACGGTACCTGGGTGGCGCATCCCGGCATGGTCGGGCTCGCCAGAGAGGCCTTCGACGAATACATGCCGCAGGCCAACCAGCTGGATAAGATCCCCGACGTTAGCCCTTCCGCGGAGGATCTCCTGGAGAAGCCCGAAGGTGAGATCACCATGGACGGCTTCAGGAACAACATCTCCGTCGGCGTTCAGTACCTCGCGGCCTGGCTCGCCGGACGCGGCGCCGTTCCCGTCTTCAACCTCATGGAGGACGCGGCGACGGCGGAGATCAGCCGCGCCCAGGTGTGGCAGTGGATCCACCACGACAGAGGTATCCTGGAGGACGGCACCACGGTGACGGAAGACCTCTTCAACGAGACCCTCGAAGAGGAACTCGAGAAGATCAAAACCGATATCGTCGGCCCCGAACGCTGGGAAACCGATGAGTTCGGTAACGCCGCCAAACTCTTCGCCCGTATCTCGACCGACGATGAATTCGTCGAGTTCCTGACCCTCCCAGGCTACGAGTACCTGGACTAGAGAGGAGCCGGTATTCCGACCAACTTATCCAACCCGAGGACCAGGACCGGAGGCGCTGGAGGGCATCCGGTCCCCGTCCTCCTCCCAAGGAGCGTGGGCCACGTACCCGCGTCGCAAAGAAGGGCGCCCGGCGCGCCCGATTTGCACATATATGCTCATATATGTGCATAATGCAGTTTAGGTAGCACCGAAGATTAGAAGGAGGACGCAGTGGAGAACGGCAAGAACAGGACGGACAGGATTGATGGCGAGTGGGAAGGCGAGCGCTGGGAGGGCATAGAGCGGCCTTACACGGCTGACGACGTTGCGCGGCTCAGGGGTTCAATCAGGATCGAGCACACGCTCGCGCGGTTGGGTGCCGAGCGGTTGTGGGCGCTGATGGACGAGCGGCCCTTCGTGCGGGCACTCGGGGCTTTGACGGGCAATCAGGCGGTGCAGCAGGTCAAGGCTGGGCTGGAGGCCATCTACCTCTCGGGGTGGCAGGTTGCGGCCGATGCGAACCTGGCTGGGCACATGTACCCGGATCAGAGCCTTTATCCGGCGAACAGCGTGCCGCACGTTGTGCGGAGGATCAACCAGGCGTTGCAGAGGGCTGACCAGATCCACCACTCCGAGGGCAGGAACGGCACCAACTGGTTCGCCCCGATAGTGGCTGACGCGGAGGCTGGGTTCGGTGGAGCCCTCAACGTCTTCGAGCTGATGAAGGCAATGATCGAAGCTGGAGCCGCAGGCGTCCACTTCGAGGACCAGCTCGCCTCGGAGAAGAAGTGTGGCCATATGGGCGGCAAAGTCCTCATACCGACTTCGCAGGCCGTCAGGAACCTCGTCTCGGCGCGGCTCGCGGCCGACGTCATGGGCGTCCCGACCGTCATCATCGCCAGGACCGACGCCGACGCGGCGAACCTCATCACCTCTGATGTGGACCCGGCCGACCACGAGTTCCTCACGGGCGAGAGGACCATGGAGGGCTTCTACAGGGTGAACGCGGGGATAGACCAGGCGATAGCCCGTGGCCTCTCCTACGCGCCGTTTGCGGACGTGGTGTGGTGCGAGACTTCTGAGCCCAACCTCGAGCAGGCCCGCGTCTTCGCCGAGGCCATCCACGAGAAGTTCCCAGGCAAGCTGCTCGCTTACAACTGCTCGCCTTCCTTCAACTGGAAGAAGAAGCTCTCGGAGGCGGAGATCTCGACGTTCCAGGAGGAGATCGGGGCGATGGGCTACCGCTTCCAGTTCGTCACCCTCGCCGGCTTCCACGCCCTGAACTACTCTATGTTCGATCTCGCCCGCAACTACGAAGAGCGCGGTATGGATGCCTACTCGGAGCTGCAGCAGGCGGAGTTCGCCGCCGAGGAGCACGGCTACACCGCGACTAAACACCAGCGCGAGGTCGGCGCGGGCTACTTCGACGAGGTCGCCCAGATCGTCGCCGGCGGCGCCGCCTCGACCACAGCCCTCACAGGGTCCACAGAAGAGGCCCAGTTCGACACGCCTGAGAGCCCCGTCACCGGCCTTCCCGGCTCGACCGAGGACGAGCAGTTCGTGAAGTAGGTTTCAGTTATCAGGCTTCAGGTTACAGGCATCAGGGGAGCCGGATTTCCCGGCTCCCTCTAGCAGAGGAGGAACCTATGCCGAGAGATCCGCAAGGTCGCCTGACCGAAGACGGCGCGCAGCCGGTCCAACCGGAAAGGCCCTCCGGACTTGCCCCGAAGAGGTGGCGGAGCCGGCCCGGAAGCAGAACGTGGCGGATGCAGACTGGCTCTCCATGGCTACGGCTGACCCCGCGCTCTTCCTCAAGGACTCGGGCTCCGAGTAAGTAGCCCGCCATCGCATACTGACCTTCCCTGCTACCAGTGGATTTCCGCGCAAGCGGGAATGATACCAAGTCCGTCTGGACGGTCGTGCTTTCTGGCTGTGCTTGCGCACCCCGATGCCTTCTCCTCCGTCATTCCCGCGAAAGCGGGAATCCACGGCTAGCTCAACACGTAGTAGGTCCGAGTGCGGAAGCGGTGCCATTCACCCGGACTTGGTATGACGCCTACGGAATCTCCGTGCCTACCGGCATCCCGAACAAGCTCCCGTCCGAACAGACTCGATGTTGCGCTTCGAGCCCTAAACTGAAACCTGTTGCCTATAGAGCGGTTCGCGAACCGCCCTAGGAAAGCAGTTGCTCGCCCACGTAGCCGCCGCGTCTGACGCCTGGGGGACAGGCGAAGACGGCGCTGCTCGTGTGCTGTATGTACTCCGTCAGGCGGTCGTTCTGGCCGAGGCGGCGTTGGAGAGGGACGAACTGCTTGCCGGGATCTCGCTGAAAGGAGATGAAGAAGAGTCCGGCGTCGAGCTGGCCGGTCTTCGAGTCCATTCCGTCGGTGAAGGAGTAGCCGCGGCGCAGCATCCGCTCGTCCGGGTTCTTGCGGGCGAGGCGCACGTGGGAATCGGCCGGGATCAGGGGCAGGCCGTCGGGACCTTTGGCCTTGAGGTCCACGCCGTCAAACTCGTCCTCTTTGCCTAGAGGAGCGCCGCTGGCGCGGTGCCGGCCTATCGTCTGTTCCTGCTCCAGGAGCGGCGAGCGGTCCCAGATCTCTATGAGCATCCTTATTCTGCGCGCCACCAGGTAGGTGCCGCCACGCATCCAGTCGGGCCCTTCCCTGACCCATACGTAACGGTCCATAGCCTCTTCGTCTTCGGCGTGGATGTTGTTCGTCCCGTCCTTGAAGCCCATGAGGTTGCGCGGGGTTTTCTGGGCGCTGCTTGTGCTCGAGGTGCGCCCGAAACCGAGCTGGGACCACCGGATGATTGCGGCTCCGCGCCCGATCCTGGCCAGGTTCCGCACGGCGTGGAAGGCTATCTGCGGGTCGTCGGCGCAGGCCTGGACGCAGAGATCCCCGCCCGAGAGGTCGGGGTCGAGGTTGTCGCCGGGAAGGTCGGGTATGGGCTGCAGCACTGCAGGCTCGCGGGAGGCGAACCCGAAACGGTCCTCCCCGTCCTTCTCGAAGAGCGTCGGCCCGAACCCGAAGGTGATCGTCAGGTGCCCGGCCGTGAGGTCCTGGGCCTCCCCGGTGTCATCCGGGGGTACGAAGGCGTCGTCCTCACCCCCGACTGGCTGTCCCGCGCACATCCTTGCGGCAGCCTCGGTCCAGGCGCGCATAAGATCCCGGACCTCTTCCGCCTTTGTGACGGTCAGGTCGAGCGAGGCGAAGTGCAACCTGTCCTGCTGGGGGGTTGCGATGCCGGCCTGGTGCTCCCCGTAAAACTCGACGGTCTGGTCCGCCTCCGCGAGTTCCTTTGCCGACAGGGCACCGCCCGTACCCAGCGCCATCCCCGCCCCGAAAGCCCCCGCGAGCGTCAAGGCGCTGCGGCGGCTGATCTTCTGGCCGAGAAGAGAGTCTTGTTTGTCACCCTTTTTGCCGATGTCGTTAAGACCCCCCGCTCAGTACCCGGCCGACCCGGGAGAGGGGCTCGGCGAGGGCGTCGATCTTCTGGCTGAGTTCGCGCCGCTGCTCCTCGTCGACCTTCTCGTAGCTGACCCAGCCGTCGCCCCGACGGTAAGGTTCCAGCTCCCGATCCAGGTCCGCGAAACGGGCCTCGATCTCCGTCACGAGCTCGGGGTTCTGCCGCTTTACGACGGGCTTGACGAACTCGAAGGCTACCTCAGCCCCCTCGACGTTCGCCGCAATGTCGTAGAGGTCGGTGTGCGAGTAACGCTCCTCTTCGCCCGTGATCTTGGTCGCCGAAACCTCGTTCAAGAGCTCGACCGCCCCGAAAACCGGGTCCGAGGCCTGAAGCTTTACGTTGTCCACCTTACGCTCGAGGCGTCTGACATCCGACATGAGCTCCGCGGCGTACTCGTCCTGGCCCTCGGTCGTGTCCTCTACCCACAGGGCCTGCTCTATCCTGTGGAAGCCAGTCCATTGCTGAGTGGGGACGTCGCCCTCCCTGGCGTCCACCTCCGGGTCCAGGGTTCCGAATTTCTCGGCGATGGGTTCGATCCTCTCCCACGGGACACGCGACGGCGCATAGAGCTCTTTCGCCCTCTCCACGTCCCCGGCCTCTACGGCGGCCACGAACCCCCGCGTGCGGTCCACGAGCAACTCGCTCTGACCGTCCACGTAATCCTGGTACTCGCGGGCCGCCCTGTCGAGTTCGGGGCTGCCTTCGATGTCGAAGTAGGCGGCCTGCTCTTGCATCTCTTCCTGGGCCTCCGCCTCGGACGGGTCCCGCGAGGCGATCCACTCCCGCTCCACATTGCAACCCGTCGCGAGGACCGCGAACATGGCCACACCGACGGCGAGCCTCAATGGTTTGTTCGCACGCTTCAATAGATACCCCCTAGGCCGGACGCGCAGATTGTGCGTCCCGGCCTGCGACGGACTCTTGCGGCTTGAAGAAAGCGTAGCCGACGACGAGGAGGTAGATCAGCCACACCGAGAACTCCAGGAGATCCGGCCTCGGGTCCCAGCCAACGAGAATTCCTAAGAACTGTCCGAAGGCGCTCGTCGCGCCAAGGACGGGCATCTCCGTGACGTCCCACAGCGGATAGAAGAACGCCGGGACGAGACCGGCCTCCTGTATGCTTACAACACCCTGCGCCAACAGCCCCGCCGCCACGATTATGAGGAAAGCCCCGGTGTACTTGAAGAAGGCCCCGAGGTTTATCCTCGTGCCCAGAGCGTAGACGGCGTACCCGAGCCCGACGGCCGCGAGGATGCCCGCCGCCGCACCGATGGTAGTCTGGAGCGGAGTGGAGGCGCGGGTTATGCCGAACACGAAGAGGCTGGTCTCGATCCCCTCGCGCAACACCATGACGAAGACGAGGAGGGCGAGCGCGAGGCCGCCGCCCCGGCCGACCGCGCTGTCGACATCCCGCCGGATGTTCCCCGCCAGAGCGCGGGACTCCCTGCGCATCCAGAGCACCATGTACGTCAAGAACCCGACAGCAAGGAACAACGCACAGGCCTCGAAGATCTTCTCCGCAGGCCCTCGAAGTTCGCCCGCCGTCGCGAACAACACGCCGGCGAGGACCAGCGAGACCAAGATCGCCGCCCCAACCCCGTACCATACCTGCCGGCGCTGCTTGTGATGGTCGATCTGGGTCAGATAAGCCAGCACTATGGCCACCAATAGACTGGCCTCAAACCCCTCTCTCAAGAGGACAACGAAGGCCGCGAACATGTGGGTCGCCCCCTTTCGATAACGAAAGCTATCTCGTGCAAATGACAATCATTCGCACCACGCCCATACAATAGGGGGATTGCGCGTTGTCGTCAAGCCGGTCGCGTTCGGTCCGTGACCGAGGTCACGAGGTAGATGTGTCGCGTGGAGAGCCGCCGCCCTATTCCAACGATTTCTTCAGAACGTGGTGGCTGTGACCCTTCGGATAGTCCGGGATGTCCGCGACGACCTCGTAGCCAAGCCGTTCGTAGAACGTAGGCGCCTGGAAGCCGAAGGTCGTCAGATAGACACCGTGGCACCCCTGTGCCCTGGCTTCGTCTTCGGCCGCCGTGAGGAGCTTGGCCCCGTACCCCTGTCCGCGAACCAACTCTGACACCCAGAGGGTGTCGAGGTCGAGCCACCCTCCCCAGACGTGGCCTAGGGCCCCTCCGAGCACCGCGCCGCGCTCGTCCTTGAGGAAGATGGCGAGTGGGCTGTAGTAGGAGTCCCCGGTAGCGGCCACGTTGTAGAGTGCAAGGCTCTCGCGCACGAAGGCGGCGTCGGCCGATTCAGCCCGCGGTTCCGAAACGATCCTCGGTTTCGTCATGCTCTCATCGCCACCCTTTCCGTTGGGGATATGCGGGCATATCCAGGACGAACTTGCTTATCCTTGTGGCTGTGGCGGCGAGGAGTCTCATGCAAGTCAGCAATTCCGCGTTTGGAGTCTATCCCAGTCCGGCTTCGCGGGCGCGGATGATAGCCTCGGCGCGATCAGCGACCTGGAGCTTATGAAGGATGTTCGAGACGTGGTTGCGGACGGTCTTGGGGCTCAAGTAGAGACGCTTCGCTATCTCGGGGTTCTTGTGGCCCTGTGCAATAAGGTCCAGGATCTCCCGCTCGCGCTCGCTCAGTTCGGGGAAAACCTCGGGCTCTGATAGCCTGACGCCCGAGAAGAAATCCATCAGGCGCGCCGCCACCTTCGGGCTGAAGATGGCCTCGCCGTTCCCAGCGGCCCGGATCGCGCGCAGCATCTCGGATGAGTTGGCGCCCTTGAGGAGGTAGCCACGGGCTCCGGCCCGCATCGCCTGGAAGACCGTGGCGTCGTCCTCGAACATGGTGACGATCAGAACCCCGATCCGCGGGCTGTCGCGCGAGATCCTGCGCGTAGCCTCGATGCCGCCCCCGTCCGGCATCTGCACGTCCATCAGGATCACGTCGGGCCTGAGATCCTCGGCCATAGAAACAGTCTGCTCGCCGGTCTCTGCCTCGCCGACGAACTCCGTGTCTGGTGCCGATTGGAGCAGCGTCTTCAAGCCGTCCCGGAAAAAGGGATGGTCGTCGGCGACGAGTACCCGGATCTTCTCCACGCTCACCCCCGCGACGCTAACTTTTCGTGCCCCGGTAACGGCAGGCGAGCCAGCACCCTGGTTCCGTCCGAAGCGGAACGCCCGACAAGGCAGGTCCCGCCGAGTTCTTCGGCCCGTTCACGCATCGAGTGGAGACCCACGCCGGATTGGTGGTCCTCCGGAATCCCTATCCCGTCGTCTGAAACCTCGATCCGCAGTTCGCCCGTGACCGTGAGGCGAACCACGCATTTCGTGGCGCTGGCGTGATGGGTCACGTTGGCGAGCGCCTCTTGAACGATGCGATAGGAAGCAACCTCGACGGCGGCGGACAGGGGCGGGAGTGTGTCTGGCGAGTGGACCGAGATGTCGAGCCCGTTTGCGGCGTGCGACGTGTAACGTTCCGCGGCATCACGAATCGCCCCCACCAGACCTAGCTCATCGAGAGCCGGAGGGCGTAGGTCGTAGACGAGGCGCCGGATCTCGGCGAGCGTTGCTTCTATGTCTGACTCGAGTTCCGAAAGAAGTGTGTCCGCTGTCTTGGGGTCTCGATCGTAGAGCATCCTCGCAGAGCCCACTTTGAGGCTCTGCGCGGCGAGCCTGGGACCGAGGCCGTCGTGCAGGTCGCGGCGTAGGCGGCGGCGCTCCTCTTCCCGCGCGGTGACGAGGAGCTCGCGCGAGCGTTGCAGGTCGGCGGAGAGCCGCACGGCTTCGCGGTTGAGGGTTACCGCGTGGACGGCGATGCCCGTCTGGTGCGCGAGATCCTCGAGCAGCGTGGCGTCCGCCGGTGTGAAGGATCCACCCGCTCGCGGTCCCAGGACCATCTGTCCGACGGTCTCCCCGCCGTAGGTGAGAGGTAACCGGACGAGGTCTTTCACCGGCTCGCCTACCGCCGTCGTATCTATCGGGCCGTCGTGTCCTATCTCGATGGCGACGTAAGGGAGCTTCAAGGCTTCGGCTACCGTCTGCGCTACGGTGAGCAGCATCGCGTCGGGGGTGAGGGTCGCCTCCAGGCGCTGGCCGAGTCGCGAGAGCACCGCGTAGGGCTCGTCGCGCTCCCCGTACATCAGGCGGTTGACCCCGCGCTGCAGGCGTGTGCGGAGCGGATGGAAGAGCACAGCCGTCAGGCCGGTTGCGATGAGGGAGACGATCAGGTTCCCGCTCAACCGCAAGAGTTGACCCAACGCGCCGACGACGAGCACGTAGAGAGTGACGACGCTGACCGTGAGGGCGCCATAGACCAGCGTGCGGTTGAGAAAAAAGTCTATGCCCCACAGATGCCGGCGCAGGATGGCGAAGCCTATGGAGAGTGGGACGAGAAGCATCGCCGCGTAGAGGAACGTGTACGCGATCAGGACGGTAGCTATCTCCCGGGTGTCGTGGGAGCCGGAGTGACGGGGGAGAGCGCTACGACGACACCGAGATACACCAGGGCCGCCACCGAGATCCCGAAGACCACCAATTTGATCTGCTGGCGCTCCGTCGCGCCTGAGACGCGCCAGTAGCGGTAAATCTGCGCGTAGATCATCGTGCCCAGGAAAGCCATCCACACGGCAATCGCCAACCAGTTCAGCCAGCCGTCGAGATCATAGGAATCCCAGCTCGGGAGCCAGTACGTGGGCAGTTGCCAGGCGATCCACACGAAGACGACCCAGCGCGTCCAGCCGGGTACGAAACGGCCGTCGGGGAAGAGGTACAGGAACAGGCCGAAAGAAGCCGCGCCGAGGAAGTTCAGGAGGGATAGCGGCCACCACAAGGACGCGTGCTCGATGGACAGTGCGTCCATAGCGTTCGGCAAGACGGCGGTACCGAAAGTGAGCAGAGCAAAGGAGACGAGCAGCGCCATGCGCTCGTCGGACTTTCGCCAGAAGATAATGGCCGCGACCGTGACGTAGACCGTCGCGAAGACGGTGTCGAGCGCCACCGCGTAGGCGGCGTAAAAATCTACGGAGAGGCCGAGATCCCGCAGCGCGCCTGAGCCAGCCTGAGTGACCTGTCCGCCCGAGCAGGCGTCCTGACATACGGTATGGAAAATCACGAACTCGGACGGAATCCCAGCTGCGAAGAATCCCAGAGCGAGAACGGCGACGACCAACCACGTCCCGCGAGCAAGAGCCAGCGTCCGTCCGCGTAGGGGTTTGACGGGTGTAGCCTCAGACGGCGTCGAAGCGGGCGCGGGGCTCACGCGTATGCTCCTCGCGTTTTGTTGCGGCGTCCTGTTGGGATACTCTGGCGGTTCATCTTCCTGCTATCCAAGGTCTCCATGATGCCACGCTCGTCCGTTCCTCGCCCGCGCGGGTCTCTAGTGCTGGCGCTGCTTTACGGCCAGAGGACGCAAGGTCCGCTGGAAGATGAACCATTCGGCGAAGACGAGCCAGATGGCCCAGGACCAGGCGGCGAAGGTGTTCTCCGAAATACACGTCTCGGTCGTGTCGGAGCGACGGACTGATCGGAAGTCGTGAGTAGAGCGGCCGCTTGAGTAGGCCGACCGCTGCTCGCCCCTTACACACCCAGGCCAAGGATCACCATGAGGACGATGGGCAGCACTATCAGACCCTCCACGCCGTGCACGATCACAGCCATCCAGTTGCTGCGGAAGCGCCGCGCCGGCCAAGTATAGGCCAGGTTGACAATTATGTTGCTCGGGAGACTCCACGGCATGTGCACGTGGTACAGGCCGAAGAGAACAGCGTTGGCGACCCAGTCCCACCTGCCGAACACGCCGCGCATCTTCGGCAGCAGCACCCCGCGAAAGAGCAGCTCTTCTCCCAGGAAGTAGTTGAACACCCACGAGGTCAGTAGAACCCCAAGCAACCACCACTGCCCGATAAACTGCGGATCGGCGAGGCGGCTGGTGTCCGCGTGCTCAGGCATCTGCAAAGCCGGGAACAGCGCCGTGACCGGCGCGTCCACATACGAGGCGAGCACGATACCAACGGTGAAGCTGAACATCAGGCAGGGGACCACCCACCAGAAGAGCCTGGGCCGCGCCCGGCCGGTCCGGGGATCGCGCGGCAGGTTCAGCCACAGACGCTTGCGCAGCACCTTCCAGCGCAGGGTTCCCAACTCGCGCCGGAGGATAACGAGCGCAACGACGAATTGCCAGAACATACCCACGATAATCAGCAGCCAGTAGGTGATCCCGGAGTGAAGCGGGAGGCGTGGGATGAGCGCCGGCGCGATCACCCAGGCGAGCAGGCCCATCGGCAAGGCCACGCCGGCCCAGATACCCAGGATCTTCGCCAGAGAGTATTGCTCGCTAAGGCTCTCGCCCGGCGGCCCTTCTGCCGTGAAAGCCCTCTCTACTCCGCCGCGCGCGGTCTGCCCGTCCGCACTCAGATTTCATTGATCCTTGTACCGAATTCGTGCTTCCGTACATCGTCTTCACTTCTCCTTTCCAGGTCTGCAAGCAGCCTAATCCGCGCGCCGTCCCGTTGTCATGAGTCCGGCGTCCTGTACTTTGTCCTGCTGTGACCGGGACATTCGATGGGACAACGAGGTTCGCGGCCCGCGGATACGAAAAAGGGGCCGGATCTCCGGCCCCTCTTATCCGTCTATGTTTGGTTGACTACGCAGGTATCTGGAGCACGATCTTGCCCATCCCGCTGCCTTCTTCCATGAGGTGGAGGGCCGAGGCGATGTCTTCGAGCGAAAATGTCTCGTTTACCTGCGGGCGCAGGCCGTGCTCGGCGTAGAGGTCGAGCATCGCGCCAAACTCCTCGGCGGTGCCCATCGCCGTCCCAAGGATGTCAAGGTGCTTGAGCGCAATGCGGATCGTCATCATCTTCGGCGTCGGCCCTGCCGTCGCGCCAAAGGCGACGATCCTGCCTCCCGGCCTGGCGAGCGAGACCAGGGCGTTGAAGGCGTCGCCACCGACATGGTCGACCGAGAGGTCCACGCCCCCCGACATGCCCTTGAGCTCCCTGGACCAGTCCTCCGAGTTGTAGTTGACGCCCCCTTCCGCGCCAAACTCCTTGGATTCTTCGATCTTATCGTCGCTCCCGGACGTGACGAAGACGCGAGCACCGAGTGCGCTGGCGATCTGGACCACAAACGTCGCCACCCCGCCGCCGACGCCGGGCACGAGCACAGTCTCGCCCTCTGCGACCCCGCCACGCGTCACGAGCGCCCGATAGGCCGTCAGCGCCGCGAGCGGGAGTGACGCGGCCTCCTCGTGCGAAAGATGTGACGGCTTGGGAAACACGTGATCCGAGGGCACCTTGATGAACTGGGCAAACGTTCCGTCGTCAGGGATACCAAGAATACGATACTCCTTGCCTGGCACCCGCGGGTTATCTCCCCAGTACAGGGCCGGGTTTATCACGACCTCAGTACCCTCATCGGGACCCTCGGCGCCCTCCCCGCGAGCCACGACCTCACCGGAACCATCGGAGCCGGGAATCCTGGGCAAAATGTCCGGCGTAACGCCAGGATACTGTCCCTGCGTGGCGAACAAGTCCCGCCTGTTCAACGCTGCCGCTCGCAGCCGCACAACGGTCTCCCCGGGACCGGCCTCCGGCTCCGGCACGTCCTCGTAGACGAGCTCATCGGGTCCTTCCAGTTCGTGCAGACGAATAGCTTTCAAGGTCGCTCCCTTCGGTCGCTCTCAGCACTTCAGCTGGTCAGCATTTCAGCCTGTCAGCTTAGTACGGATGCGCACCTCGTGCTCTCGCGCGAGGGATTCGCCGGTCGTGTCCGGCCGGTCGTTAGGGTAACTGTCGTCTCGGGTAGCTCTTGGCTGAAGTGCCTGAAATGCTGAAATGCTGACCAGCTTCTACACAAACGCGCTGATACCGGTCACGTCACGCCCCACTATGAGCGACTGGATCGTGTCCGTGCCTTCGTACGTGTACACGATCTCCATGTCGGAGAGATGACGCGCGACGTGGTACTCGAGCAGGACGCCGTTGCCGCCCATGATGTCGCGGGCGTCGGAGCAGACTTGCTTGGCCTTGCGGGCGTTGTTCATTTTGGCCAGCGAGGCCATGGGGCCGGTCATCTTGCCCTGCTCCTGGAGCTGGGCGAGACGGAAGCACATGAGCTGCATGTTAGTGATCTCGGACAGCATGCCGGAGAGCTTGTGCTGGATGAGCTGGAAGCTGGCGATGGGCTTGCCGAACTGCACCCGCTCCTGGGCGTACTGCAGCGCCGCCTCGTAGGCGGCTATTGCGTGCCCGATGGCCTCCCAGGCGACGCCGCTGCGGGTGGCGGTGAGGACCTTGTTGGTGTCCTTGAAGGAGTTGGCGCCTTCGAGGCGGTTCTCGTCGGGGACGTACACATCTTCGAGGTGAATGTCAGGCTGCCAGACGGCGCGTTTGCCCATCTTGCCTTTTATGAGCTCGGTGGAGTAGCCGGGGTGGTGCGCGCCGTTCTCGTCTTTTTCGAGGACGAAGGCTTTGACCTGGCCGTCCTCTACGTCCCGGGCCCAGATGATGACGAGGTCGGCGAAGGTGGCGTTGCCGATCCAACGCTTCTTCCCGTTCAAGACCCACCCGTCGCCGTCGCGGCGGGCCGTCGTCTCGAGCATTACGGAGTCCGAGCCGTGATCCGGCTCAGTCAAGCCCCAGGCCCCGATCTTCTCCATCCGCGCCATCTGAGGCAGCCAGCGCCGCTTCTGCTCCTCGGAACCGCAGATGGCCACGGTCCCCATCGCGAGCCCGGAATGTACCCCGAAGAAGGTGTTGAGGCTGCCGTCACCCCGCGCCATCTCTATGGCGACGAGCCCCGCCGCGACATGGCTCATGCCAGGACATCCGTACTCCTCGATGGTGGCGCCAGCAATGTTCAACTCGGCGACCTTGGGCACCAACTCGAACGGGAACTCGGCCTTCTCCCAGTAGTCGTTTATGATCGGGATGACCTCGGCGTCGGCGAAGGCCCTTACCCGGTCCCGGATCTCCCGCTCCTCATCCGTGAACATCTCGTCGAGTAGGTAGTAGTCGGTCCCCATCGACCTAGTGACGTCGGCGATCACACACTCCTCCTTCTGTCGGGCCTTCCCACCCCCAACTCTATAGGGGCCAGAACCTTTACGCAAACTTATTATCCGTGTTATTATCAATTTTGACAAGTTTTCGATGAAGGGGCAGGTAGAGAAGGCATTGGCTGAGCCTGTTGGGCCATCGGCTGAGAGGGCTACGCCGAAGGACATCTTCCTCAGCGAGGTCAAGACGCGGGACGTATTTCCGCTCTTGGTTTTGCACATCGTCAGGGAGGAGCCTGCGTACGGGAACAGCATCATGGCGAGGATACGGAGGATCACGGCCGGCGCGATGAGTGTCTCGCCCAACACCATCTACCCGCTCTTGCGGCGGCTCGAGGAGAAAGGCTACGTCGAGGGTGAGTGGGAGCGGCCCGATACGAGGAGCCGTCGCTTCTACAAGATAACGCCGCGGGGGGAAGAGAAGTACGCGGAGATCAAGGGCAGATTCGAGGTCCACCTCTTGCGGGTAAGTGAGGCTCTTGAGTCTTTGCACGGGGAACTTTACGGATAGGAGCGGGAGGATTCATGTCGCATGGAATCAGGAAGGTGGCCGTATTAGGGGCTGGCACGATGGGGGCGGCGATCGCGGCCCACTGCGCCAACGCCGGGCTGGAGGTCGACCTGCTCGACATAGCCCCCGATGACGACGACAACGACGCCGTCGTCGAGGCGGGCTACGAGCGGATGCGGAGCGCGAGGCCGGCCGCGCTCATGGGCGAGAACGTGGCGGGCAGGATCAGGACCGGCAACTTCGAGGAGGACTTCGACCGCGTCGGCGGGGCGGATTGGATCGTCGAGGCCATAATCGAGAAGCTCGAACCCAAGAGGGAACTGATGCAGCGCGTCGAGGATACGGCGAAAGAGAGTGCCATCATCTCGACCAACACCTCGGGCATCCCGTTGCACAGCATCTCCGAGGGCCGGTCCGAAGACTTCGAGAGGCGCTTCGTGGGCACGCACTTCTTCAACCCGCCGCGCTATCTCAAGCTCATGGAGATCATACCTACGGGGAAGACGGACCCCGAGATCGTGGAGTCAATAAGGAACTTCGGGGAGCGCGTGCTCGGCAAGGGCGGCGTCATCGCCAAAGATACCCCGAACTTTATCGGGAACCGCCTCGGAACCTTCGCCGGGATGCAGTCGGCCCGCTACGCTTTCGAGAACGGGTACGGCATCGAAGAGGTAGATGCAATCACGGGGCCGCTCATCGGCCACCCCAAGACCGCCACGTTCCGCCTCAACGACCAGGTCGGCCTCGACATCGCCGTCGGCGTGGCCGAAAACCTCTACGAGGCCGTCCCCGAAGACGAATCGCGCGAGGAACTCAAGCCCCCCGAGAAGCTCGAGGAGATGCAAGAAAAGGATCTGCTCGGCAACAAGACCGGGGGCGGCTTCTACAAGCGGGACAAGCGCGAGGGAAAGACCGTCTTCGACGTCCTCGATCTCGAGACCTTCGAGCACCATCCCGTCGAGAACCCCGAGATCCCCATCGCCAAAGAGGCGCAACAACAGGGCGACCTCGCCTCTAGGCTGCGGTTCCTCATCGACAAGGCCGACGAGGACAGGCACGCCCGCTACATCAGGGACACGCTACTACCGTACATGGCGTACGCGTCACGTCGGTTGCCGGAGATCTCCGACACCCTGGAAGACGCGGACCACGCCATGGAGTGGGGCTTCGCCCACCAGACAGGACCCTTCCGCACCTGGGACCTGCTCGGCGTTCGCGAGACCGTAGAGAAGATGCAGTCTATGGACATCGAGGTCGGCGCTTGGGTGAAGGAGATGCTCGACGCCGGAAACGAGAGCTTCTACAAGACAGAAGACGGCACCGAGCTCCAGTTCAGCCCGGTCGACAAAGAGTACGTGCCAGTTCGCGAAGACCCGATGTACGTGTCCCTAGATCGGCTGCGTGAGGAGGGCAAAGAGCTCGAACGAAACGACTCGGCGAGCCTGCTAGACCTCGGCGACGGGGTACTGTGCCTGGAGTTCCATTCCAAGGGCAATGCCATCGACGCAGGGACGGTCGAGATGGGCGACAGGGCGCTCGCCGCGCTGAACCGCGACGACGTGGTCGGCCTCGTCATCGCCAACGAGGGCAGGAACTTCTCCGTGGGCGCCAACCTCGGTGAGATGGCGCAAGCCGTCCAGAACGGGGATCTGGACCAGATCGGCGAGAGCGTCGACGCCCTCCAGAACCTCCTCATGGCCTTCCGTTTCGCCCCGAAGCCCGTCGTCGCGGCCCCGCACGGCCAGACCCTCGGTGGAGGACTCGAAGTGTGCCTCCACTCGGACCGCATCGTCGCGGCGGGCGAGACCTACATGGGCCTCGTCGAGGCGGGTGTGGGACTCATCCCCGCCGGCGGAGGCACCAAAGAGATGGCCCGCCGCCTCGTCTCCCCACCGCTCCACACAGCCCCGAACACCCCGCCGCTACCATTCCTTCAGAAAGCCTTCGAGCAGATAGCCCTTGCCAAGACCGCAACTAGCGCCATCGAAGCCAAAGAGATGGGCTTCCTCACCGAAAACGACCGCATAGTAATGAACGCCGACCACCTCATCTCAGCCGCTAAGCGCGAGGCCCTCGACCTGGCAGACGGTTACGCCCCACCCGAGCACGGCAACAACGTCTACGCCGCCGCCCGCTCCGCGCGCGGTGCGCTGGAGCTGGGCGTAAAGACAATGCAGTGGGGCCATTACGCCAGCGACTACGACGGCGTCATCGCCGGCCACGTAGCCCGCGTCCTAACCGGAGGCGACCTCTCTCTCCCCCAGTGGGTCCCAGAAGAATACCTCCTAAAACTGGAGAAGCAGTCATTCCTGGATCTCCTGAAACAAGAAAAAACCCACGAACGCATCGAAGCGCTGCTAGAAACAGGAAAACCGAAGAGGAATTAGCATGTCAGCACTTCAGCACGGCGGCTTCGCCGCCTCTCAGCAAGTCAGCAAAGACCTTCGCATACGAGAGCTGAAATGCTGAAGTGCTGACAAGCTGAAATGCTGAGCGACTGAAAGGAGCGAACATGCACGAAGCGGTAATAGTTTCCGGGGCGAGGACCGCCGTGGGGCGTGCGCCCAGGGGGGCGTTGCGGGCGAGCCGTCCCGACGACATGGCCGCCGCGTCTATCGGTGAAGCTGTTAGGCGGGCGGAAGGTCTGGCGAAAGAGGACGTGGAGGACATCATTATCGGGTGTGCGATGCCCGAGGGGACGCAGGGGTATAACGTTGCAAGGCTCTCCTCGTTGCTTGCGGGAATGCCTGATTCGGTGCCCGCGCAGACGGTCAACCGGTTCTGCTCGTCGGGGCTTCAGACTATTGCGATGGCCGCAGAGCGGATCATGGTCGGAAATGCTACGACCATTGTGGCTGGGGGGACAGAGCACATGTCTTCTACGGTGGAGATGCCCAATTTCTCGCCCAACTTGAGGCTCATGGAGATCAACCCCGCCGCCTACATGGGCATGGGTTTGACCGCGGAGCAGGTGGCCCGCGAGTTCGACGTGAGCCGCGAGGACCAGGACGAGTTCGCGCTCCGCAGCCACACCCTCGCAGGGAAGGCCGTCGGGGGCGGCGTCTTCGACGAGGAGGTCGTACCCCTGGACGTGGAGTTCGACTGGGTGGATGAGAGCGGCGAACTACAGCACATTGAGACGACCTTCGGGCGCGACGAGGGACCGCGAGATACGTCCGCGGAGAAGCTTGCCAGGCTCAAGCCAGCCTTCCAGGACGGTGGCACCGTTACGGCGGGCAACTCCTCGCAGAGGAGCGACGGGGCCGCCGCTGTCGTGGTGATGGAGAGGGAGGAGGCCGAGAGGCGCGGGCTCACGCCGCTCGTCCGTTTTGTTGGTTTCGCCGTCGGGGGCGTCAGGCCCGAGGTAATGGGCATCGGGCCGACGGTGGCCATCCCGAAGGTGTTGGAGCAGACCGGGCTGACTATGGACGACATCGACCTCATCGAGTTCAACGAGGCGTTCGCGGCCCAGGCTCTGGCCGTGATCCGCGAGGTCGGCATGGATCTCGACAAGACCAACGTCAACGGCGGCGCCATCGCGCTGGGCCACCCTATGGGCGCGACGGGCACCAAGCTAACGGTACAGCTGATCCACGAGATGAAGCGCCGTGGTTCGAAGTACGGCCTCGTGACCATGTGCATCGGCGGCGGGATGGGCGCCGCTGGCATCTTCGAGAACCTGCAGAACTAGCAATTCAGCCGGTCAGCACTTCAGCATTTCAGCAAAGGATGGGCCAATGAACGAGCCTGCGTGGAATCACCAGCACGTCGATGCCAACGGCATCGGAATCCACTACGTCCGCCACGGCGAAGGGTATCCGCTGGTGCTGCTGCACGGGTGGCCCGAGTTTTGGTACGTCTGGCGCAAGAACATTCCGGTTCTGGCAGAAGGCTTCGACGTGGTTGCCCCCGACCTCAGGGGCTTCGGCGACACGGACAAGCCGGACGACCCGCCGGGGGGACTTCTGGGAAACTTCGTGGAGGATCTGCGCGCCCTCGCGGACACTCTCGGCTTCGAGAGGTTCGGGGTAGTCAGCCACGACGTGGGCGCATACGTGGCGCAGGGCTTCGCCCGGAAATACCCGGAGCGTCTGGGCGGCCTGTTCTTCTTCGACTGTCCGTATCCTGGGATCGGAAGACGTTGGGCTGATGCGGACAGCATCAACGAGATCTGGTATCAGACCTTCAACCAGCAGCCCTGGGCTGCCTCCCTGGTGGGCGAGAACCGGAAGACGTGCGAAACTTACATCCGACACTTTCTCGACCACTGGGCGCACGCGCCCGGCCTCTTCGATGAGGATCTAGACACCTGGGTCGACAACTTCATGAAACCGGGCAACCTCCAGGGCGGGTTCGACTGGTACATCGACACGAACGAGTCCAGGATAGGCCTGATCCGCAACGGACCGCCCGAGTTGCCGAAGATCGAGACGCCCACCCGCGTCCGGTGGGGTGAGAGCGACCCCATCCTGAAGGTGGAGTGGGCAGACCGGCTCGGGGACTACTTCGGCGACCTCGATTTCGCTCCGATTAGGGAAGCCGGCCACTTCGCCCACTACGAGCGGCCCGACCTCGCGAACCGGGAGATACTGGATTTCTTCTCCGCCGGGGACGAGTAGGCGTGCCGGCTGACAAGACAGCAGGACTAAGCCAGCAGGACCAAGAACCCTACGACCAGCAGGACCATGCCGAGGGCGAGCGCTGCGATGCCTCCCACGCCGAACCAGAGGGCGGTCTTGCCGAGGCTCTGTGCATGGGCTTCCTCCGAGCGGTGGCTGACGACGAAGCGATGGCTCTCCGCATCAGGGGGAGGGGTGCCGATCCCGCCGCCCTCCCTCACGGTGCCGAGCACGTAGACCGGCTCGTCTATGGGCAGGATGCTCTCAGTGTAGCGGTAGCCTATGGTGCGCTCACCGCCGCCGAGGTTGACGGTCATTCCACCGAGCGAGAAAGTTCCCTCGTTCCCCGTGTTTCTGTCGAAGCGGTTTACCACCTGCCTGGCGTCTACCTCGGCGCCCTCGGCGTCGACCCCCACCAGGCCGCTGTCGTCCTCCACCAAGAAGGGCGCGAACTGCACGTTCTGGGCGATTATCTCCGTGCGCCGGTCCGACCCGACGTCGTTGTCGTCGTCGCCGTAGTCGCTCTTCAGGTACTCCCGCGTTACCGTAGACGAGTAGTAGGCGCAAACCTTCTCGCCCATCTCGCTGGTAAGGGGTTCGTCGCAACGAAGCATCCCCTTGACTTCGACCAGCGTCCCCGGCTCGAGCCCCGCGACCTCAGACGCGTCTGAGGTCGCGGTCTGGGTCATCAGGGCGGACTTCTGCCTGGTCCTGTTTCGGAAGTAGAGCAGCACGCCGCCGGCGACCAGGAAGATGACGGCGAACAGAAGCAGGATCAGGAAAACTACCATTTGGCCTCCCGTTTTTTAGCCGACAGGGATCGTCTACGTCTCGACTCTACTACGCCCGCGTAACCTAAAGCAAGACCGGTAGGAATACCTCGCCGGGCAACGATCCACGGGTAAGCGTCCGGGATGATCTTCGGCTATCGTTCTCGTCGCTGGCGTCAGATGTACGGAATGAAAACACGCACAGTGTTCGCTTTCTCGCCACGCCGGGCGAGGAGCCGACCGTCGAACCGCAGTAGACTGCCTCCGATGTGATCGAGACCGTGCCAAAAGCCGTGCTGGTGCTGTCCTTGATCGTTACACTTGCCGCCTGTTCCGAGAATTGCTCCTAGCTTCAAGTCGCCGGAAGGTAGGTGAGGAGGACCACTCCGGATTCGAACCGCTTCACGTCCTCGAGCCTCATCCAGACGGTTCCCCTGTCGCCTAGCACGTGGACGTTCCCCTTGCCCCAGACGAGCGGGTTCAGGTACACCTCGTACTCGTCGATCAGACCCCTCTCGGCGAGGGCGTACGCGAACTCACCGCTCCCGTGCATGAACAGGTCACCGTCGACCTCGTCCTTCAGCTTCGGGATCGATTCCTCGAGGTCCCCCGCGAGCAGGGTCGCGTTCCACTCGAGATCTCCGGAGAGGGTCCTGGACCCGACGTACTTCGGCAGCGAGTTGACCATGTCCGCCCACTTGCCCGACTGGCTCGGCCAGTATCCCGCAAGACCCTCGTAGGTCTTGCGACCCAGCACCAGCCCGCTGGATCTCGCCTGACGCTCGAAGGAGTAGTCGGCGTGGTCTGAGTCCGCCTGCACCCACTGGCCGACCGGGTCTATGACGCCGTCGAGGGTGGCCTGCGTGGTGGCGATCAGCTTTCCCATCTCGATTCTCCTTCCGTCGGTTTGCCTTGACGACGATATCGCGAGACCGGGTAGAGACGCATCCACCCCAGCGCTCGATGTCCGAGCGAGCGGGTTCTACCGTTGAGGAGGCCGCTGGCAGTCATGCGATCTACGTGTCGCAGCCGGCAGCCGTGGCCGCACTCATCGAAAAGGCCGCTTCCGAAGTGAGCTCGGCTACGCGCTAAGTGCGCTCTTGCCCTAGTCGCTGCAGGGGTCCTTACACACTCTCTGCTGGGAGGGGGTTGCAGACTACGCGCTTGAGTGGGCCACCGAGCACGCCACGACCCGCCCAGCATCATGGGTCATTGCATGTCACGTTCTCGGTTGTAAGATGAGAGGGATCACCCCGAGCCCCATGCGCACATTGAACATGCCCCGGCCCCTGCGGAGGAACCGCCGGCCACCGCCTCAAGGTCCTGGTCTGAGAGCTCGCCGACTTCGCCGACCGGCGAGGCGCTGGGAAGCACCAGGTAGATGGTCTCCGCGGTCTCCTCCACCACCCTTACCTCGATGTTTTCAGGGAGCCGGGTCCCGAGCTCCTCCTCCAGGGCCGCCCTCGGGTCGGCGAGCAGCCTTTGGCGTAAGGATTCGTCCTGTAGGCTCTTCTCGATCAGCCTGCGCTCCAACTCGGCGCGCCCGCCACCGCTCGCATCGGTCATTATCCGTTCTCCCTTCGCCCTGTCCCCAACCACCAAGGAGCGCCGTCGTCGCTGACGCCTACTCCCATCAACAGATTGGTATCACTGTTAGCACAGTTCTGTGGTCCGCGCAAGGGCGGTGGAGGAGAGGGTTGCCCATATCGTCGGCTATTATGCCCTAGAGCAGCGTCTAGCAGCCTCGGCCCTTCCACTTGCCCTTATTCACCCAGGTGCGTAGAAGCGACCTCGCCAGGGGCACGCCGCCGATCCGCTAGAGAAGCAGGAACGTAAGTAGGGCCAGATAGAGCAGGGATCCGAAGCCTACGATGAGGCCGAACCCGAGGTTGCGTCTGGGTCCGATCTCAAGCGGGTGCAACCCCGTCAGCCGAGCGAGCATGGTGACGGCGCTCGAAAACGGAGTAAGAAGTAGGGTGGACTGGGCGCCGAGCAGGAGGGCAGCAGCCCACAGCGCCGGAGCCGGCCCGGCGTCGAGCGGGAACGCGGCGTTCAGCAGCAGCACCATCGGGATGACGTGGATGCCGGCGACGAACCCGATGGCCATGATGAGCGCGAGCGCGGGTGCCACCAGGACCGTCGGCAAGGCCGAGAGCATCGCGCCGAGCGGCGCGAGGGCGCCGAGCGCTTGCAGGGAAAGGACCAGGATGCCGGCTGAGCCGAAAAGGGCAAACTCGGCGTGCGAGGTTGCGAGCGACCCGCGCGTCTCACGCCCGAGTCGCCCTATTGGCGACGTCCTGCGGGCGAGCACCGTCGCGAGCGCCGCGATCAAGACTACGATGACCGCGACGGTTACGGCGATCGCCGACGTGAGTGGAAGCACGGGAAACATCACGTTGACCAGAGCGACGGCGGTGACCAGCAGCACGGGGTAGAGGAGAACTGCGGCAGCCCCCCGGTCCAGCGGCGCCTGTGGGATCTCCTCCACCTCACCGCCCGCCCTCTGGGCGAAGATCAAGGTTACGGCGAGCCCGACGAGCACGAAGGGGAGCGTAACCGCGAGAAGTTTCGGGTATGAGACGCCGGTCAGCACGATCGTCGTCGCCGTCAGGACGTTCAGGTTGGTCCAGAGGGGGGCGAACGAGAACGTTCGTCCGGCCCATTTCAAGGCTTCGAGACGTTCCTTGGGTGCGGAGCGGCCCGTGATCACATCTATAAGGACGAACGCTCCTACGTCCAGGACGGCCCCGAGAATGTGCCCGAGCGCCCCGGCCGTCGCCTTGATTCCTACACCCCTGCGGGTCAGCGCCGCCATGAGGGCCCTTATCTGGACCTCGTAGCGGGCAGCCCGGATCGGATACCCCGCGATGCTCAAGACGAGCAACACAGCCACGATCCCGAAGTACGTAGGCATTCCTCTGTAGTAGTCCGCAAATTCGAAGCGCCCCGTAAGGACCACCGCCCCAAGCGCCACGAAGGCAGCCAGGGCGAAAGCCCTGTGAAAGGCGCTCGACCACGGCACGGAGATCACGAACATCACCGCTCCTACCCCCAGAAAGAGGTCGGTCGCGAATGAATCCGGCGCGAACGTGTACCATGCATACCCGGCCAAAAAAACGACGCCAAGCAAGGGACGTAGCGCGTCCAGATACGACCTCACGCTATTCCCCGGCCTCTCGGAATTCTCTCTACCCTCGACCTTGATCCTTGCGAGCGGCCATCTCCTCGATGCCGGCGAGCAGTAGATCCAGACCAAAGTCATAGTAAGCGTCCAGGTCCTCGCACGCGCTCAAGGGAGCCGCCGCCTCTATGAGCCGCGGATAGCGATCCGGCGGCAGCGCCTCGAGGAATAGCCGCGCCCGCCGCCGGGCGTCCACAAGCTCCCCGGCCTCCTCGCGAGCGGCGAACCCCGGCTCCCCGGCCACCAGGTTGATAATGGTGCTCAGCGCGTGACGCGATACCTGCGTCGCCTCCGTCGGGGAGAATCCTCCGCGTCTGAGTATGTCCAGCGCCACCTCGGTTAATCGGAGACTGCTCTCGGACGTGTTGGTGCGACCCCTGAAGAGGGGCGCGACAGAGGGATGGGCCCTCAACACGCCGGCCAGCGAATCCATCAGCGCCCTGAACTGCTCCCCCCACGTCACTAATTCGTCCACCGCCGGATCTACCTCCGAATAGACCCGTCCCATCATGGCGTCAAGCAACGCGTCCTTGTTGCGGAAGTGCCAGTAAAGTGCCATCGGCGTAACCCCGAGATCCTCCGCCAGCCGCCGGATCGTCACCACCCCTAACCCCTCGGAATCAGCGAGCGAGAGCGCCCTCTCGACGATCGTCTGAGGGGTGAGATGCTTCTTGTCTGCCGTGCTTTGTCGATCCACTACTGACATGCCTTGACAATTATACAACGTACAGGTATTCTCATCACTGTACGTTGTACATGTACAACGTACGGGTTGCTAAGGGATGCTTGTGTCGAGGGAGGAGGGCAGGGTGATGAGTCTGGCGAGATGGTTCTACCGTGGGGGGCGTCCCAATCGGGTGGCGCGTCTCCTCGACCGGGGTGGGGCTGCGATCTATGCGCTTGGCATAGGTCCGGACTACTTGGTCACCCTCGAGGTGCCGGGTCGGCGTACCGGCCGCATCGTCGGTCTGCCGCTTGTGATGGTCGTTGTCGATAGTGAGCGCTATCTAGTATCCATGCTCGGGGAAGACGTGAACTGGGTGCGCAACGTTAAGGCGGCTGACGGCAAGGTCACCCTGCGTCACGGCCGCAGGGAAAACGTGAGATTGGAGGAAGTCGCCCCTGACCACCGCGCGCCGGTGTTGAAGGATTACCTGAAGCGGGCGCCCGGTGCCAGGGCACATCTGCCGATTCACAAAGATGCGCCGCTCGCCGAGTTCGAGCGGGTGTCGCCCCGATTCCCCGTGTTCCGGATAGTAGCGACGGACGCGGCGTAGTCACGCTGAATGCAGAGCAGTACCTGTCTCGCTGGCCTACTCCCGGTACCTCCTCGGTCGAACACCTCGAAGAGAACGTCGCCGCCACCGGATTGGAGCTCTCAGGCGAGGAGGTCGCGGCGCTCTCGGGCTAGCGCCTGAAACAGCTCTTCGCGCAATATAATCTGGGTAAACGCTGCGCCAGGAAGGGTATGCTGGGATCACACCGAAGGACAGAACTGTTAGGCAGAACCGTGTGGGTCGTCCTGCTCGCTCTCCTGTTCGCGGCGTGCGACGTGACCGGCGAAGACCAGGGTGACGGCAACGACATAGGTTCGATCGATACCGGAGGCGGGAAGAAGACCGAGGATGCTGGCGGCTCCAGTGGGACTTCTGTGGAGCGGGTCGGGGTGAGCACCCTCGCCACGAACCTGGAGGTGCCCTGGTCATTTGCCTTCTTGCCGGGTGGGAACGCCCTCGTCACCGAACGCGATTCGGGAAGGCTCCTCACGGTGAACCCTTCCGGTGAGGCGAGGGTGGTCCAGACCTTGCCTGAGGGCGGGTCGGGCGAGGGTGGGCTTCTCGGCGTCGCCGTCTCCCCGAACTACGAGGAGGACCGCTACGTCTACGCCTACTACACGACCGAGAGGGACAATCGCGTGGTAAGGTTCCGCATCGGCGAGGAGCCCGAGCCAGTATTGACGGGCATCCCGGTCAACTCGTATCACGACGGGGGTAGGATCAAGTTCGGACCGGATGGCATGCTCTACATCAGCACGGGCGACGCCGGAGATACGGAGAACTCCCAGGACCGGGGCTCTCTGGGAGGGAAGATCCTACGGATAGAACCAGACGGCTCTATCCCCAAGGACAACCCTTTCGCAGGCAACCCCGTCTACTCTTACGGCCACCGCAACGTGGAGGGGCTGGCGTGGGACGCGGAGGGGCAGCTATACGCGAGCGAGTTCGGCCAGAACACGTGGGACGAGGTCAACAGAATCGAGGCTGGGGAGAACTATGGCTGGCCCGAAGTCGAGGGGAAGGGGGGCCAAGACAGGGGGTACGTCGACCCCATCACGGTCTGGCCGACCTCCGAGGCCTCCCCGAGCGGCGCGGAGATCATGGTCGATGGGGCGATCCCGCAGTGGGAAGGAGATCTCTTCGTGGCTGCGCTGAGGGGCGAGAGGCTCTGGCACCTGGAACTGAACGATAAGGGCCACGTCACGGACAGGGAGAAGCTTCTCGACGGGGAGGTAGGCAGGGTGCGGGATGTGGCGCAGGCGCCGGATGGGTCCCTCTGGGTCTCGACCTCCAACTACGACACCTACGGCAACCCGGTCAGCGAGCAGGACGACCGCATCCTGCGCCTCGCGCCCGTCGGGGAATAGAATGAGTGCCGTGGAAGACACGCGGAGCATTACGCGGGATGCTTACCCGGCTGACCTCGCCCTCTTCGTCCGTGAGCGGTGGGACGAGGAGAGGGCTGGTTCGCTGCCCGATCCCGATACGCTGGAGGCCCTCATCTCCGCCTGCTACCAGGCCAGTCTGTTGCGCGAGGAGGAGCGGGCCGTGAAGTTCAGGGTGATCCTCTGCGACCCCGACCGCTTGCCCCCAAACGAAGGACCGCCCAGTGGAATACACAGGTTGGAGTTCCCCGAGCCCAGGCACTTCGACATCCAGGAGATAAGGCGGCTCTCGCCCGCAGCCGACTACTACCGCTCGCTCATCGGAGTACGCTGGGACGAAGCGGGGGAGTTGAAGATCTGGGGCCTCGTCCATTCGGGACCGAGGTGGTTGAGAGAGGGCCAGGGCGGGAGGGATGCCCCGCCGTCCCTGCCGCGCGCCCTGGTCTTGCGCGTGCACGGCCCGGGACGTATCGCCGCCGACATCGGTCTCGAAGTACTCTGCAAGCTGGACGAGGGCAGGCTCTCAGACGTCTCGATGGACGTATTCAAATCGCGCTGGCTCCCCGACACCTTCGCGCCTGTCAGGCACGAGCTCGCCGAGATCCACGCCGGGCTCCGCGATCAGGCACGCAAGAAAGGGGAGGTGTGGGCTCGCCTGGACAACGACATCACCCGCGTGATAGGACAGCACACGATAAAGCGCGTCATCTCCGCCGTCCGGGATTCCCACCACGGGGGGACCATCGTCATCGTCCCGCCCGATCTGGCCGACGACATCCTCGAAGGCCGCTACGTCTCCCTCAAATACAGGTTCGTCGACGCGGAGCCGCGCCGGCGCTTCCGCACGCTCATAGTCGACGTGATGAACGAGCTGGCCCGCACCTACGCCGGTGCGCCGGCCAGGGACCCCGTCGGCTGGGACGACTACGAGGCGAGCGGCGAGGAGGTCCTGTCACTTTTGGACGAGGCCATCTTCGAAGTAGCGCACCTGATCGCCGGCCTCACCGCCGTGGACGGGGCCGTGGTGATGACCCAGCGCTTCGAGATGCTCGGCTTTGGGGGCGAGATCTCCGGCGACCTGCCGCCCGCCGAGACGGTCGCAAGAGCCCTCGACGTAGAGGCCGACGAAACCATCGAAGAGCCGACCGACGGCGTCGGAACCCGCCACCGCTCCGCCTACCGCCTCTGCAAAGAACTCACAAAGGTCATAGCCGTGGTCATCTCCCAGGATGGCAACGTGAGCTTCATAAAATGCAAGGACGACGCCGTAACATACTGGGACCAGGCATAACGAGCACGCTCCGGCCTTCGGCCTCCGCTTGTCAGCACGGCGCCTGCGGCGCCTTGTCAGCACGCTCAGCCCTTGCGGGCTTCACTTGTCAGCAACGCTTCGAGCCTTCGGCTCTCGCTTTCAGCTTTCTTGCCGTTCCGGCCTCGCCGAGTCTCGCACAAAGAACCGCTGCCTTTGGCGGTCGGGTTCGACGCTCGTAGCGACGCCCCAAGACGACTTCCTGACAAGGCGCCGACCGGAGGGAGGCGCCGGGCTGACAAGCGAGGGCGTTAGCCCGAGCGTGCCGACAAGCGGAGGCGAAGCCGAAGCGTGCTGACAAGCGGAGCCCGCAAGGGCGCAGCGTGCTACGTAGCGGGTTCTACGGTCGCTGACATCGAGCCTTTGCAGCGTGGGATGAGTGGGTCTGGACCGAAGGTTTGGATCTGGTCTCGTTTGAGTTCGGCTTGCTCCAGGTTGGTGGTCGCGACGACGACCCGGCCCGTGGCATCGACCTCCTGCGCCATCTCGTAGCCCTTCTCTATGGAATGACCGAATATCTTCTTGAGCATCAGGATCACGTACTCGTAGCTGTGATCGTCATCGTCGAGCAAGACCACGTTGTACGGTGGTAGACCCTCTGTTTTCTGCTCTTGCTTCTCCGCCGGGAGGACGATCGTGCCTGTCACAGCACTTCCTGATGCCTGAAACCTGATGCCTGAAGCCTCTCTCAGCGTCCCTTCCACTCCGGCTTGCGCTTTTCGAGGAATGCGCCCATGCCTTCCTGGGCGTCCTCGAAGGAGGCGTTGAAGGACATGACTTCCTTGGTGTAGCCGTATGCCTGACCTGTGGGCATCTCTAGCTGGCGGTAGAAGGCCTGCTTGCCGATCCCAACTACCAGCGTGCTGGCCTCCGCTATCTTCTGCGCGAGCGCCGTCGTCTGCTCCTCTAGTTCGTCGGCGGGGACGACTTTGTTTGCCAGTCCTTCGATCTTCGCCTCTTCTGCTGAGATGAATTCGCCGGTGAGGAGCATCTCCATGGCCTTCTTCTGGCCGACGGCGCGGGAGAGGGCGACCATCGGGGTGGAGCAGAACAGCCCGATGCGCACGCCTGGCGTGGCGAATCGCGCCTCCTCAGAGGCCACAACGAGGTCGCAGGTGGCCGCGAGCTGGCATCCCGCGGCGGTCGCCGTGGCGTGGACCTGCGCGATCACCGGCTGCGGTATCCCCTGGACCGTCTCCATCAACTCGCAACACACGTCGAAGAGGTGACGGTAGAACCCAGGGTCGCGTCCGACCATCTCTGAGAGGTCGTGCCCCGCGCAGAAAGCAGGCCCCTCGCCCCGCAGGATGACGACCGAGAACTCCTTGCTCTCGCCGATCTCCCGAAAGCAAGAGATCAACTCCCGCATGTGGGCGAGCGAGAGCGCGTTGCGCTTGTTCGGACGGTTCATCGTCACGTACGCAATTACATCGTCCCGCTCGAAGAGTATGTGCTCGTAGCTCGTCTCGGCTTCGATCATGTCGACTCCTTCGGTAAAGGTCTCAGGCATCAGGTTACAGGCTTCAGGGCTTGGAGTCGATACTCTGTGACGGAGAGTGGACCCTTGTCGGACGGTCGAAGGTTCCTCGTCTCGGGACCCGTCGATAACACCAGAAACCGGATGCCTGCAACCTGATGCCTCTAATTAACCCTTTGTTTTCCCGACCATGCCTTATCGCGCAACACGAACTTCTGGACCTTGCCGGTCGAGGTCTTGGGCAGCTCGGTGAACTCGACGGCGGCTGGGGCCTTGAAGCGGGCGATGTGCTCCTTGCAGAAGTCTATGATCTCCTGTTCGGTCGCCTCCTGGTCCTTCTTGAGGACGACAAAGGCCTTGGGGCGCTCGCCCCACTTCTCGTCGGGGATGGCGATGACGGCGGCCTCCATGACGGCGGGATGGCGCGAGACTACCTGCTCTACCTCGATGGTGGAGATGTTCTCGCCGCCGGAGATGATGATGTCCTTGTCGCGGTCCCGGATCTCGATGTACCCATCGGGGTGCCACACCGCCACGTCGCCTGAGTGGTACCAGCCGCCCTGGAAGGCCTCCTCTGTCGCCTCCTCGTTGTCGAAGTAGCCTTTGGCGACCATGTTGCCGTGCATGACGATCTCACCCATCGTCTCTCCGTCGCGCTCGACGTCTTGCATGTTCTTGTCCACCACACGCACGAGGTCGGCAGTGCAATATCCCTGCCCCTGGCGCGCCATGAGCCGTGCCCGCTCCTCCATCTCGAGATCTTCCCACTCGGGGTGGACGCCGCTCGTGGTCATCGGGCCGTAGGTCTCGGTGAGGCCGTAGATGTGCATGGGGCGGATGTTCAGCTCGATGAGTCCGCTAAGCAGCGTGGGGGAGGGCGGGGCGCCGGCTATTGCGGCGGTTACTGACCTCTCTAGCGGGTGGGCCGAGTTCTCGTTGACAATACCTATCTGGACCGTGGGGGCAGCGCAGTAGTGGGTTATGCCCTCCTCCTCGAAGAGCTCCCAGATGCGCGGCGGCTCGACCTTCCTGAGGCACACGTGCGTCGCCGCCACGGCCGTCACGGCCCAGGGAAAGGTCCACCCGTTGCAGTGGAACATGGGGAGGGTCCACAGGTACCTGGTATCGTAGCCCATCCCGATCTCGACGGCGTTGCCTAGAGCACTCAGGTACGCACCACGGTACGTGTACATGACGCCCTTCGGCCGTCCCGTCGTCCCCGAGGTGTAGTTGATGGAGATGGTCTCCTCCTCGTCCTCGAGCACGCTCTCGACGGGCTCGGGCGACCCTTCCGCCAGGTAGTCCTCGTAGGGATCTCCCGCCTCCCCCGTGTCGTCGATGCGTACCCTCTCGACCTCCTCGCCCACGTCGGCGAGCAGGTCCTCCAGCTCAGCGTCCACGAAGACCATCTTCGCCCCGGAGTGCTCGACGATGTAGGTGACCTCGTCTTTGCTGAGGCGGGTGTTTATGGCTACGAGCACGAGGCCGGCGGCCGGCACGGCAAAATGTCCCTCCAGCATAGGCGGCGTGTTGGGGCAGAGGAAAGCCACCCTCTCGCCCTTCTCGAGCCCCGAGTCTCGCAGGCGCGAGGCGAGGCGGTTCACCCGCTCCTCGAGTTCGGCGTAGGTGTGGCGGCGCTCGCCGTAGACGACGGCGGTCTTCTCGGGGAACATGTAGGCGCTGCGCCTGAGGAAGCTGACCGGCGTTAGTTCGCTGCGGTAGACCTTCTCGCTCAAAAGAAACTCCTTTTCTCTCTCCCTCACAGAGTATATAGGTCGAAGCTCCATGTTTTCCACGAATGCAAGCCCGTGTGGGTCAAAGCGGCTAATATCTGTGCCTGTCGCCACGTCCGAGCAGAGGGAGAAGGATGAACACCCGCGAGAGACACCGCCTGGACCGTCACAAGGTCCGCGTCGAGGAGTTGAGGCTGTGGCGCAACGCTAGAGAGAGCCCCGTCGAGGGGTGGCGCTTCTCGGCCGATGGCGGGGAGGGGAGGGAGATCAGGCCCGGCGATATCTGGCCAGAAGAGGCGCTACCCGCCACGTTCTCGGCAAGGACGAACATCCCCGAAGATTGGGCCGGTTCTCCGGTCGAACTGGAACTCTGGCTTGGGGGCGAGGGTTTCGTCAGGCTTTCGACGGGGCTAAGCGGCGGTCTCAATCCCTTTCATCGCTCCTTCCCCGTGACCGGGAAAGCGCGGGGCGGAGAGTCCTTAGGCATCGAGGCCGAGGTCGTACCGAGGGGGATGTTCGGCACCAACGTCGCCGATCCACGCCTGCAGAGGGCCTCACTCGTGGTGCCGGAGACCGACGTTCGCGCCCTGGAGCGGGACCTTGGGATCATCGTCGAGGTCTGCGAGCAACTCGGGGACCACGAGGCCGTCCCGCACCTCCTCGACGTCGTCGACGCCGCCTTCGAGAGTCTCTTCCCCGTCTGGCCCACGGAGAGCGAGGTCGCGCTCACGCGCTACCTGCAGACCTACGCCGAGACTACCGAGGGAGGACCCTGGAGCCTGCCGCCTGCGCCAGGGCCCGTCGAGCCGCTGCCGGAGGAGACGCGGGAGGCTGTGCGCGGGGCGCGCGCTATGGTGGCCTCCAGGCTGGAGGCGCTCGAGGCGCACTATCCCCCTGTTGGGCGCATCGCCCTGACGGGGCACGCGCACCTCGACCTCGCCTGGCTCTGGCCCGTCTCCGAGACCATGCGCAAGGGGCGCAGGACGTTCGCGAGCGTCCTCTCCCTGATGGAGATCTACGACGACTTCGTCTTCAACCAGTCCTCCGCCCAACTGTACGAGTGGATCGAACGCGAATCCCCGGAGATCTTCGAGCGAGTAAAGAGGCGCGTCAAGGAAGGGTGTTGGGAGCCTGTCGGCGGCTCGTGGGTCGAATCTGACTGCCAGATCCCCTCAGGCGAGTCCATGGTGCGCCAGATGCTCTACGGCCAGAGATACTTCGAGAAGCACTTCGGCCACCGCTCGCGCGTCGCCTGGCTCCCCGACGCATTCGGGTTCTCCCCCGCGCTGCCGCAACTTCTCAAGGGCGCGGGTATGGAGGGCTTCTTTACCTACAAGCTCAACTGGAGCGAGACCAATGAGTTTCCTTACGACCTCTACGAGTGGGAGGGAATCGACGGGAGCACGGTAGTAGCCCACGACTTCGATAACCCAGGCCAGGACTACAATGGGAACATCACGCCAAAGGATATCTACGGCACCTGGCGCAACTTCGAGGGCAGGCGCCACCACCCCGAGAGCCTCTTCTCCTTCGGGTGGGGCGACGGTGGCGGCGGGCCGAGCGAGCAGATGCTGGAGAACTACTCGCGCCTGAAGAGCTTCCCCGCCATGCCGCGCCTGCGCATGGCCCACATCGACGAGTTCTTCGCGAGCCTCCCCAAGGAAGGGTTGCCCAGATGGACCGGTGAGCTCTACCTCGAGCTGCACAGAGGTACCCTCACCACCCAGGCCAGGGTCAAGAAGTTGAACAGGGAGGCCGAGCACCGCCTCTTCGAGGCCGAAGCCCTCGCCACCCTGGCCGTCCTCCACGGCGGCGAATACCAGCGCGACGAGCTCGAAGCCGCCTGGAAGACGCTGCTACTCAACCAGTTCCACGACATACTGCCGGGGACCTCGATCGGCGAAGTCTACGAGGTGACGCATAAAGAGCTCGCCGGCGTCGTCAGAACCGCCTGCAAGCTGCGCAACGCCGCCCTGAGCCCCTCGCCAGACGCCTCGTCGGCGTTGCTCATCGCCAACGTCTCGCTGAACCCGCGCCCCCTCTCCGTAGTTCTGCCGGAGGAAACTCTGGGTGGGGCGACCGGCGTGACCGGCGCGAACGGGAAGCCCCTGCCTTCACAACGGACGGTGGATGGCTTGCTCGTCCACGACACACAACAGAGCGTGCCCGGGCTCGGATGGACTACCTTCCGGCTCGAAAGTCAGGGCGTCTCACCGGAGACTCAGGGCGGTGTCCTGACGGAGGTCTCTGACGGGACCGTAGTCCTCGATAACGGGTTGCTTCGCGTGGAGATCGGCGCCGACGGCACGCTCCACCGTGTCAGCGACCTCGAACTCGACCGCGAGGTCCTGGTCGGGCGTGCCAACCAGCTCTGGGCGTATACGGACAAGCCCCGCGAGTGGGAGGCGTGGGACGTGGACGAGGCGTACGAGCAGGAGGGGGAGGAGATCTCGGATGTCGAGAGCGTCGAGGTCGTCGAGAAGGGACAGCTGCGTGCCTCGGTCCGTGTAAAGCGGCGGTGGCGCAACTCTACCATCCAGCAGACCTACAGGCTCCTCGCCGGCTCGCGGCGGCTGGATGTGGAGTCGTACGTAGATTGGCACGAGAGGAGGGTCCTCTTGAGGACGCTCTTCCCCCTCGCCGTCCGCTCGCACGAGACGACCTGCGAGACGATGTTCGGGGCCGTGCGGCGCCCGACGCACCGCAACACGGCCTGGGACGCCACCCGTTTCGAGGTCTCGGCCCACCGCTTCTGCGACATCTCCGAGCCGGGCTACGGCGTAGCCCTCCTCAACGACGGCAAGTACGGCCACAGCGCCAGGGGAAACGTCCTCGGTATCAGCCTGCTCCGCAGTCCCCTCTACCCCGACCCCTTCGCCGACGAAGGCGAGCATCACTTTACCTACTCGCTCTTTCCCCACCCCGGGGACTGGACCACGGCCGGGGTCGCGCGGGAGGCTTTGGATCTCAACGCGCCCCTCTTTCCGGTCGAAATGCGAGAGGACGCCCTGCCGGGAGAATTCTCGCTTGTGGGGGCTGAGGGGCTCGAGCTCGCGCTAGGAACCCTCAAACTCGCCGAGGATGGGGAGGCTGCGATCTTGCGCCTCTACGAGCCCCACGGCGCCCGCGGGGAATGCATCCTGCGCTTCGCCCGACGCGTCGAGAGCGTGGAGCGCACCAACCTCCTCGAAGAGCCCGAAGGAGCGGTCGCGGTTAGCGACGACGCCGTGCGCCTGCGAGTGCGGCCATTCGAGGTGGTTACGCTGCGCGTTGAGTTGGGCAAAGGGTAGTATTAGAGGGAAACTGAGGAGAGGGGCGAGGGATGGAACACCGTCGTTTAGGGCGTCTGGGGCGCGAGAACTCCGTGCTCACCTTTGGTGGGGCTGCGCTCGCGGAGACCACGGAGGAAGATTCGGATAGGGCAATACAGCAAGCGCTAGACGCTGGCGTGGACCACTTCGACACGGCGGCAGACTACGGGGACTCCGAGCTCCAATACGGGCGTTGGATGCCTGAGATCAAGGACCGCATCTTCCTTTCCACCAAGACCGGCCTGCGCGAGAAAGAGGCGGCGAAGCGCCAGATCCAGGACTCCTTAGAGCGCTTGCGCGTGGACAACGTGGACCTGCTCCAGCTCCACGCCGTGGGCGACCTCGAAGACCTCGACAGGGCAACGGGCCCAGGCGGCTCCCTCGAGGCCGCCATCGAGGCGAAGGAAGAGGGCCTCATCGGGGCTATAGGCATCACGGGCCACGGCAACGGGGCCCCAGCGACCCACCTCGAAGCCCTCAGACGCTACCCGTTCGAGACGGTGCTTACGCCCTGGAACTATATCCTCTCCACGGACGAAAGCTACCGCGCCGATTACGAGGATCTCGTCGAGGAGGCAAAACGCCAGGACGCGGGGCTCCTGATCATCAAGAGCATCTCGCGCCGCAACTGGCCCGAGGGAGACCCCACTAAAGACCAGAGGTATGCGACCTGGTATGAGCCCTTCGACCGCCAGGAGTACATAGACGCCGCCGTCTCATGGGTGCTCTCCCACGATGAGGTAACGGGGCTCGCGATGGCCGGGGACGTAAACCTTGTTCCGATGATGCTCGAGGCGGAGGAGCGAAGGATGCCCCGCGAAGAGGCCGAGGAGATACTCTCCCGCGCCTCCGATTACTCCTCCCCGTTCATCTCGATGCCTTTCTAGGTATCAGGCTTCAGGTATCCTCATGGCGGCAGGTCGGAGGGTAATCTGCGGCCGATTTAGGGCCCTGCGGGGAGACCGTAGCGTCTCTCGACCAGCCTGATTTGACGCAGGCGTGACGAGGGTGTTTACTTCTCCATTAGGGATAGGAAGGAGGGGGAATGGCGCTGCTACAGGAGAAAGTTTCCCTCACTGGCGCGTGGCTGGATAACCTGACCGTCGGCATCGAGGCAATATACAGGCGGCGGACACAGGCATCTGAAGATTGCTTTCTCTACGGGAGGTCGGAACTCTGACTTGATATTGACGAGATTGGGCACATAGCGTTATCACGGTAATCAGGCCTCGGCAAGATTGGAGAAGGTTACGGTGGGAGATTTGGCGTTATTACAGTCTATGGTCACGGTCAACGAATCGTGGATCGACTACTTCATTATCGGGGTGTATTTCGTGTTCGTGCTCGGCATCGGGGCCGTGCTCAGGAAGAAGATTCAGACCTCAGAGGACTACTTCCTCTCCGGGAGGTCGCTGCCGAGCTGGATCACGGGCCTCGCCTTCCTTGGTGCGAACCTGGGGGCGCTGGAGATCATGGGGATGGGCGCAGGGGCGGCGACGTACGGGATCATGCAGGCCCACTACTACTGGATCGGCGCGATCCCGGCGATGTGCTTCGTGGCCCTGTTCATGATCCCCTTCTACTACGCGAGCAGGGTCCACTCCGTCCCTGGCTTCCTGAGGCTCCGCTACAACGAGGCGACGCGCGGGTTCAACTCCATCCTGTTCGCAATCTTCATGATACTGCTCTCAGGCATAAACATGTTCGCGATGGCACTCGTCTTCCAGCTGCTCCTCGGCTGGTCGCTCACGGCGAGCATCCTGCTCTCGGCGGCAATAGTACTCGCGTACGTTACCTTGGGCGGCCTCTCCTCATCGATCTACAACGAGGTCTTGCAATTCTTCCTGATCACGTTGGGTTTGGTGCCGCTCGTGATCTTCGGCCTTATAGACGTTGGCGGCCTCGCCGGTTTGAAGGAGTCCATAGGCGATCCGCAGTTCTTCCACGCCTGGGCCAACACGGGCTCGACGGACAACCCTTTTGAGGTGCAATGGTTCTACATCGTGTTCGGGCTCGGTCTGGTGCAGAGCTTCGGCTACTGGTGCACGGACTTCCTCGTGGTGCAGAGGGCTCTAGCGGCCGAGGATCTGGCGGCATCCCAGAGGACCCCTCTCATCGCGGCGTTCCCGAAGCTCTTGTACGGAGTACTCGCGATCTTCCCCGGACTGATCGCCTTGTCCGTCCTGGGCCCGAAGATCGCCACGGCGGCCGAGGCCAACAATGCCGTCCCCTACGCGATGGCCTACTACTTCCCCACCGGGATGCTCGGGTTTGGCCTGACGGCACTGCTGGCGGCCTTCATGAGCGGGATGGCCGGCAACATTACGGCCTTCAATACCGTCTGGACCTACGACCTCTACAAACCGTACATCAACCGGGACGCCGACGACCGCCATTATCTCACTGTGGGTCGCATCGCCACTGTTGTTGGGGTGCTCCTGAGCATCGCAACGGCCTACCTGGCTCTCAGCTTCACTACCATCATGAACTACGTCCAGGTGCTGCATGGCATGTTCCTGGCACCGCTCTTCGGGACGTTCCTCCTTGGCATGTTCTGGAGGCGCACGACGGGCTGGGGCGGGTTCACCGGGCTCGTTGCCGGAACGTCTTACGGCCTCATCACGTACCTCATTTCGCTGGACGACGGCCTGGGGGCATCCATGGCGCGAGCGTTTTTCGCGTGGCTCGTGACCCTCACCGTAACGATCGCGGTCTCTCTGGTCACGCAACCCAAGCCTGACAATGAGCTGCGCGGCCTCGTGTGGGGCCTGACGGAGCAGAAGGAAGCCAGGGAGGAGGCCTGGTACAAGAAACCGTGGGTCCTCGCGGTCACCGTGCTCGCCATCACCGTTGCCCTGAACATCTATTTCTGGTAGGAGGTGAACATGTCAGAAGAACACCAGACAGAAGAACACCACGAATATTTGGAAGAGGAGAGGGTGCCGGAGCACTCAGGCACGAACCACTCCATGGCGATAGGCTTCTATATCGCAGCCCTAATCCTTATCTACGGCGTCACGATGGTCCTGGTCGGGCTAATCTCCCCTGCCGCTCCGAGCGAGGGCGACCTCGGCTTTAACGTGAACCTTTGGTGGGGCCTGGTCATGGTCGTTGCGGGATGCGTCGTCCTGGGGATGACCCTCGCCTCGCCCCGCCGCCGCGCCGCCCGCCGCCAGGGTTGAACCGGCACGGGAACGCGTACATAGCGTATTCCGAAAGGACCCTGTGGCAAGCTGAGGACCGGCGAGAGGTCCCAGGTCCTTCCTCCTGGGCTCACCCAACGAAGCGCCGGGGCGACGAGTGTACTATATACCTGTCTCGCCGTCCCGACGTAAGGAGGAGCCATGCCGCAAGCCATTTCCCCGGGCTTTCGGAAATTACTGCGGGAGCCAGCCTTTTGCCAGCTCGCTACGCTCATGCCCGACGGCTCGCCCCAGATCACCCAGGTGTGGGTCGAAACGGACGGCGAGCACATACTGATCAACACCCCCGAGGGTTCTCAGAAGAGGAGGAACGTACGCCGAGACCTTCGTGTGGCGGTCAACGTGGTGGACCCGGCGAACGCCTGGCGCCTGGCGATGGTCAGGGGCCGGGTCGTGGACGTCAATAACGAGGGCGCCGTCGAGCAGATAGATCGATTGGCCAAGAAGTATCTCAACCAGGACACCTACCCGTTTCACCGACCGGATCAGGTACGTACCACAATCAAGATAGCGCCGGATAAGATCAAGGAGATCGGGCTCGAGTAGTTCTTTCTTCCGCGGGGGTGCGCTTACTGGTGAGCGCCTTTCCCGCAGAACCTGTTCAAAGGATGGTAGCGGCTATCGACGAGGTCGCTCATAACTGATATGGCAGATGAGATCCACAGCTCGGCGCCAGAAGGGCTGTGCCCCAGGAGGCGGTCGGCCTGAGAGCTTGGGATCTACATTCTCCCGTGGAGAGCTCGAATCGGCCGCGGCAGACGCTGCTAACGCCCCGGTCGCAGGGCCTTCAAGACGTCCTGTGGGTCGCGGTACTCGCCTTCAGGCAGCCTCTTGCGCAGTTGGCCAACGACCGGGCCTGGCACACCGTTGCGCTCGAGCCTTCCGAGCAGCTCGTCCTTGCGGGCGGGGAACTCGACGCCCTCCAGATACTTGCCCACCTGGGCGGGCAGGCGCTTCCTCAAGAAATCCAAGGTCCTTCACCTCCTAGTGGTCTATCGCTCGCCTCATGGTACCGCGTCGCCGTAAACCTGACTCCCGCTTCTGGGGCTTGCTCAGCATTCAGCCCCTCATTTTGGCTGAATGCTGAGCGCTGATCCCCGCTAGGGCAGGATCTCGACGTAACCGTCCGTTCCGTGCACGCGGATCCGCTGCCCATCCCGGATCAGCCGGGTGGCATGCTCCACTCCCACGATGGCCGGCAAGCCGTACTCCCGTGCGATCACCGCGCCATGGGTCATCAGGCCCCCCACCTCCGTCACGAGGCCCTTGATCGCGACGAACAGGGGCGTCCAGCTGGGGTCTGTGTAGGCGGTGACCAGGATGTCGCCCGCTTCGAGATCGGCCTCCGCCATGTCCAGGATGACGCGGGCCCGCCCCTCGATGGTGCCGGCGGAAACCGGTAAGCCGACCAGCGCGCCGGCCGGCAAATCGTCGCGTCGGTACGCCCCGGCGATGACCTCGCCATCCGACGTGAGCACCCGGGGCGGCGTGAGCGCTTGATACGACCTGAACGCGTCCTTGCGCTGGCGGATGAGCTGGTCATCCACCTGGTTCGTGTGCACGATGTCGTGGAGCTCATGGAAGGTGAGCCAGAAGATGTCTTCCTTCTCACGAAGCACGTGAGCCTGCACGAGGCGCTCGGCTTCTTCCAACAAGGCCTGCTTGTAAACGAAGTAGCGGCTGACCCAGCCGTACTTCGGATACTCCCGGTACCCCATGAAGGTCCGGACTCGGTCGATCCTCCCCTTGGCCTCTTCGGCCTTCCGCTCCCCGTCCGGCAAGGCCCGCAAGCGCTCCAGCAGCTCCTGTTCCTTCTTCCAGGCCTCCTGCCGCCCTTTCTCGAAGCGACGCGCGCTCTCTCCCGGCTCGAAGCTCTCGACGTGGGCGAGGATCAGGGGCACGAGCGTGGTGGGGCGTTCGCTCCAACGCGGCCTCGTGATGTCGATCTCGCCGACGCAGCGCATGCCGTACTTGTCGAGCCAGGCCCGGATGGCGTCTCGCGCTTCCCGCCCGCCCGCGAGCTTGGCCAGCTCGTCCAGGAAGCCCTCGCCCTCGACGTGCTGCAGAAAAGCCACCACGTCCGGATGCGGGCGGATCGCGTCCGCGACGTCCAGGAGCGCCAGCCCCATCTCCGACGTGACGTTATTGGGGACGGACTGCGTGAGCGTGTCGGCCGCGTTCTTCTCGCCCAGCCACGCCTGCAGCTGGTCGTTGAGCCACCAGGTGGCCTCGATCCCCGCCATGATCACTTGAAGGCTTCGCGGATCGAACAAGGTCCGCTTCAGCTCCTGGATGTCCACCACGATGAAGTCGAGCAGCGCCGTTCCGGATTTCGTCCGAATGTCGCGCTTCAAGGCGGTGAGGGCGGCCTCGCTGCGCGCGACCAGCTCGGCGGGGATGGCCGGATCGGTCTCGATCGGGGCTGGCGCGCCGCCAGGCGGCGCCCCGCCGGGACTCGCGTCCGGGAGCGATGGGATGAAGTCGCCGCGGTCGAGGATAGTCTGCAGGGCGTCTCCGATCAGCGGCTCGGATTTCCCGAGCATCTCTAGGAGGCCCGCGCGGCTCGCCGGCGAAGCCAGGTCCTGGGCGACGTCGACGAACAGCCTCCCGCCGGCCTCGTACATGGGCCGGCCTGCCGTCAGCTGCCAAAAGGAGAGCCCCAGGGGCTTCATGGGGTCGGTCATCATCTGCTGATGACCGACAGAGATGTAGACGTGAATCTCCCGGTCGCCGGCCTCGGGGATGGGGAACAGCGTGGTGATCGGCCGGCTCTGGACGAACTGGAAGCCATCGTCGACCAGGCACCATTCGATGTCCTGGGGCCAGCCGAAGTGCGCTTCGATCCGCCGGCCCAACCGGGCGAGCCGCACGACCTGGCGCTCAGTCAGCGCTGGCTGCTCCTGCCGCTCCGGCTCGATCGCCTGTTCCCGCGTCCCGCCTCCAGGCGAGGCATAGATGGCACGCTGCTTGGCAGCGATCGCCTTGGCGACGACCTCGCCGTCCCGCACGTTGTAGACGTCCGCGTTCACCAGGCCGGAGACCAGGGCCTCGCCGAGGCCGAAGCTGGTCTCCACGGAGGCGACCTTCCGGTTGCCCGAGACGGGGTCGGCCGTGAAAAGGATGCCGGCCGCCTGCGGGAAGACCATCTGCTGCACGACCACGGCCATCTGGACCTTCCGGTGGTCCAGGCCGTTCCGCAGGCGGTAGGTCACGGCCCGCTCGGTGAAGAGCGAGGCCCAGCACCGGCTGACGTGCTGGAGGATCGCCGCCGGCCCCACGACGTTCAGGTACGTGTCCTGCTGGCCCGCGAAGGAGGCCGTCGGCAAGTCCTCCGCCGTCGCGCTGGATCGGACGGCGTAGGCGGCTTGCTCGCCGAGCCGGGCGAGCGGGCGGGTAATCGCCGCCGCCAGATCGTCGGGGATGACGATTCCTTCGAGGGTCCGGCGGATCTCCGCACTGAGCGCGCGGATCGCCTTCCGGTCGTCCGGCTTCAGGCGCGACAGCCGATCGAGCCGATCGTCGATCGACGGCGCTTCCGCCATGATCCGCTGGAAGGCGTCCGTCGTCACGCAAAAGCCAGCCGGCACGCGGAGGCCTTCGATCCGCGAAAGCTCCCCCAGGTGCGCGCCCTTGCCGCCAACGACCGCGACCTGCGTCTGGTCGATCTCCTGGAAACCCAACACGTAGCAGCCCATCCGCTCCCTCCCTTGTGCATAGCTTCTGGCTTCGGCCGGTATTGTGAGGCACGACCGGGGGCTTGACGCAAGCCCCCCGGTGCGCTGTACTGTAGAGGTGGAAAGGAGTGGGTACTCTGCTTTCCACTTGCCGTCCGCTGTGGACGGACAACCTCCGCGCTCCTCACCCTCATCAGCAAGGCCGGCCCGAACGTCGTCGAGAGCGCCGCCATTCTCACGGAGTTCGTCGCCGCGCCACACGAACGCTGGGCGGAGCTCGCCAAAGGCATGCACGAGACCGAGCGCGCTGGCGACGACACCACTAAAGGAACCTGATCAGCTACAATGGGAGACTCCCCGCCGAGCTCGTCCCAGGCAACGTGAGCAACCTAGGCGTCGCGTCGACTGCTCACCTGCACTTCCCCGATCACGGATCCTCGGGCGGCATCAACGCTGCCGTGACTTTGCGACGCGTCGGACGAGGAACACCGTCGCGGCGACGCCGTGAGCGCCGCGAGCGCCGGCGCGGCGGCCGAGAGCGCGACGAGGCCGAGGAGTCTGCGCCGCATCTCCCGCGCCTCGTTCAGGCGGGGGAAGGGCACATCGGGGACTTCGACGCCGAAGAAATCGCACAGCGGCGCCCAGCCTTCTCGCACGTCGAAGACCAGCAGCCTCTCCGGCGGGACTCGCCGGCGGACCGCCTCGTTGTGGCGCTCGAAGACCTCCATCGCGTGGGCCCGATCCTCGAAGCGCCCCTCGAAGGTGCCCTCCCACACGAGGCGGTCGGCCAGCCGGACGGTGCCAGCGACGCCAGGGACGAACGGCTCGGCCAACGCGAAGGCCGCCCTCACCGGGAGGGGCCCGGTGGTCAGCCTCCGTAGCCCGTGGATGGTCGAGCGCGTGCTCTCGTACCACGGCGCCGGATCTCGGACGGTCAGGATCACGGGCGCCTCGGGGAACGCTTCCATGAGCTCCTCGTAGAACGAGCAGGCCGGCCAGTCGACCGCCACCCCGTAGCCCGCGAGGAACCCCTCCCAGTCCACCTCCTCCCCGGCTGGACTTGAGGCGGCCTCCCAGAACCCTACGTGCTCGGGGTTTCGGAAGACCTCACCCAGGCTGTAGGTAGGGCCGAAGCCTAGCTCCTCCAAAGCCGCCTTAAGCGACGTCGTCCCCGTGCGGCCGAAGCCGGCCCCTATCACCCTCATGCGGCCACTCTACACGGGCGGCGCCGAGGCCGCTCCCGACCCCTCCGAGGAGAACGTACCCAGTCGCAGGGCTCTCGCGTTTTCACGAGCTCAATCCGAGGCCCGGACGGCGAGCAAGGGCATCTTGACTCTTCCACACTCTGGACGGTGCGAACTGGCCGACCGCGGCAACGGGATCCGCGAGGGCTCCACGGATTGCCGGATGGTCACCTTACAGACCGACGGTAGCCAAGGCGACAGCCAGGCCGGAAGCTCGGGAGATCTCGACTGTTCGGACTTCGCCACCCAGGAAGAACCCGAGCTTCTGCCCGGAATTAAACAAGTCGGAAGTTCGCATAGCCCCAGTCCCCTTCCGTAAGGGTGCTCTGGGCCCTCACGTTTCTCTGCCGGATAAGACCTCAGGCACGTACTATGGCTCCCCTGTAGACCAAACCCATTGGACCGGCGCAGCGATACGTTCTCGGATGTAGCTGGTGCCAGCGTAGCTGGCTTCTCAGAAGATGTGCCGTTAGGGGGATGCGTCTCGTTCGACCAGCAAGTATGCTGTGGCGACCAGCAAGTATGCTGTGGCGACCGTAACGTTACGTGAAGCGCGGGGCGTTAGCGGCTAGTCTGGTGGAGTATTTGCCTTCAATGAGGCAGCACCCTAGTAGGAGAGGGATTTGAGGAGAGGGATATGAAAAAACTCTTGGCCATCTTTGCCGCTCTGGCGGCGATCGGGCTCGAGGCCCACGTCGCCTCCGCCGCCCGAACATGCAACTCGGCTATCACCCCCGGCGAGGGCCTTGCTAAGGCAGCGGCCAACTGCCCTCCCTCCACGACCTTCATCATTAGGGACGGAGCCTACAAGCTCACAGGGCCGATCAACGCCGATAGTGGGGATACCTTCAAGGGGACCTACTCCGATGGATCCCGCCCGAGCATAAAGGCCCAACGGAAGGAGATAGCCTTCGACGTCAGCGGCACAAACCGGGTGACGATCAGGTCCCTAAGCATCAGTGGGGCGGGGGGCGGCGACAAGTGCGAGCCGGCGTGCGGGGGCGCCATCAAGGGGGACGGGACGAACCTCCACGTCCTCAACGTGAGGCTCCACCATAACGCCAACCAGGGGATCGGCCACCCGGGCAACGGCTTCATCCTAAAGAACTCCGAGCTCGACCATAACGGCTCGTACCGCTTCACGGCCTTGGACAGCTCTTCGAGCAAGGACACCTCCTCCTCGGCCGGGATCAAGATAGCCGGCAGCAGCGCAACCCTCAAGAACAATAGGGTCCACCATAACTACTGGCACGGGATCTGGTGCGACCTGAAGGGGGGGCCGATAGTAATCACCGGCAACCGCGTCCACAATAACGGTATGAGCGGCATCAAGTACGAACTCTGTCAGGGGCCGGGCAGCAAAATTGCGCACAACAGCGTGGTCCATAACGGCTACCTCAAGAAGGGCTCATCAGACCTTAAAGGCCGGGCCGGCATCCTGCTCCAAACTGCCCAGAGCCTGGAGGTAGCCAACAACACCGTCAAGGATAACCGTGGTTATGGCATCCACGCCAAGGACAGCAATCGCGGGAAAACCTTCGGAGTCCGCATCCATCACAACTCTATGCGCAACGATAGTGTGGGAGGTTGCCAGATCTCCGGCGTGAAGTGTGCAGCGAATGGTAGGTAGATGGGTAATAGAAGAAATCTAGCAGGAGCGGGCTGTTAGGTAGCCTCTACGCTCTAGAAGAGCGCTACCGAGCTCTCTGCGAAACGGGGATTCTTTCGGAGAGAGCTCCTATCCTATATTCACCGGAGTGTGTGGAAGGGCGCTTCTCGGCAGTTGGTTTGCAGGATCTTGCATATTCCTGCCTGTTTCGGGACTGAGGCCGGCTTGTAACCGCGTCCGTGTACCGCAGTACTTTCCTACATGTTGTGGCCGTGGATAAATACGCGTTGAAACGGCTGCGTTCACCCGGCTCCAGTCTACCCGCGGATCACCAGCGGAAGCGGTGTGGGCCGAAGTCTGCCTCGTAGTACGGAACGGTGGCGCGTCCGGGGGGCGCCGCGGCGTCGAGGCGCTCGTGGTCGTTCTCATCGAGGGAGACTTCGAGGGAGCTTAGGTTGTCTTCGAGCTGCTCCATCGTGCGCGGCCCGATGATGGGGCTCGTTACGCCCGGTTTGTCCTTGCACCAGGAGATGGCAACCTGTCCCGGTGTGCAGCCTTTCTCGTCCGCGATTGTTTGCACCGCTTCGAGTATCGTGAAGGCCTCGTCGGTGAAGTGATTGCGGCCGAGGCGCCTCGGTTCCAGGCCGTAGCGGCTGTCTTCGGGGGACTGGTTCTCGTCGCGGCTGTACTTGCCCGTGAGGAAGCCGCCCGCGAGGGGTGACCACGGGATCAGGGCAGTACCGTAAGTCTCGGCGAAGGGAACCAGCTCGCGCTCGATGCGCCGGTCGAGGAGGTGGTAGGGGGGCTGCTCGGTGACGAAGCGGTTCAGCCCGAGCTCCCTCGCGGCCCAAAGCGCCTCGACCAGTTGCCAGGCGGCGTAGGTAGATGTGCCGGCGTAGCGCACTTTTCCGGCCCGGATCAGATCGTCAAGGGCCCGCAACGTCTCGTCGATAGGAACGTCGGAGCTGGGACGGTGGAGCTGGTACAGGTCTACGTGGTCCACCCCGAGACGTCTCAGTGAGGCCTCGCACTGCTCGATGATGTGCCTGCGGTGGTTGCCCGACGCGTTCGGGTCCTCATCGTCCATCACCATGCGCACTTTGGTGGCGAGCACGATGGCGTCGCGCTTGCCGTTACGCTTTAGGGCCTTCCCCACCGCCACCTCGCTGGCGCCCCTACTGTACACGTTCGCCGTGTCCAGGAAGTTTATTCCTTCGTCGATGGCGCGGTCGATGATGTCCGCCGAGTCCACCTCGCCCGTCCTGCCCCCGAACATCATGCACCCGAGGCAGAGCTCGCTGACCTTGACGCCTGTCCTTCCGAGGTTCCTGTACTCCAAGGTTCTCTCCTTTGGGGTTGACGTGCACCCATTCAACAGGCAGTTCGAAGCCGACGCAAGCTCACGGGCAATCGCGTAAGGTGCATCGAGAGCGGTCAACCCGTAGACGTGGGCGCGCTCCTGGCCGCGGGGGACGCTAAGCTATAGGGGTTGGCCTGGGGTGCCGGGCTGCTGGGGAGACAGAGGAGGTTCGAGCGTGGCAAGACCGGTAACGCTTTTTACGGGGCAGTGGGCCGACCTGCCGCTCGAGGAACTCGCCCGTAAGTGTGGTGAGTGGGGCTTCGACGGGCTCGAGCTCGCCTGTTGGGGGGATCACTTCGACGTAGAGAAGGCTCTTTCGGAGAGCGGCTACGTCGAGGAACGGTGGGAGATCCTGCGCTCCAACGGCCTGAACTGCTGGTCCATAAGCAACCACCTCGTGGGGCAGGCGGTCTGCGACCCGGTAGACGGCCGCCACAAGGCGACCCTTCCACCCGACGTTTGGGGCGACGGAGACCCCGAGGGCGTAAGGCGGCGGGCTGCGGAGAAGATGAAGGACACGGCGAGGGCCGCGGCCCACTTTGGGGTGACGCAGGTCAACGGGTTTACGGGGTCGAGCATCTGGCACCTGCTGTACTCGTTCCCGCCCAACGACTTCGCCGAGATAGAGCGCGGCTACGTGGACTTCGCGGAGCGGTGGGCCCCGATCATCGACGTCTTCGACGAGGAAGGCGTAAGGTGGGGGCTCGAGGTCCACCCGACGGAGATAGCCTACGACTTCGTGACGACGCGCAAGGCGCTCGACGCCATCGGGAACAGGGAGGGGTTCGGGATCAACTTCGACCCGAGCCACTTCGCCCACCAGTTCCTGGACTCCGCCGCTTTTATAGAAGAGTTTGCCGAGCGCATCTACCACTTCCACATCAAAGACAGCCGCAAGCGGCTGAACGGTCGCAGGAGCATCCTGGGCGGACACCTGGAGTTCGGTAGCCCGGAGCGCGGCTGGGACTTCGTCTCGCCTGGCCACGGCGACGTGAACCTGGAGGACTGCATCAGGGCGCTGAACCGCATCGGCTACGAGGGGCCTTTGAGTATCGAGTGGGAGGACTCGGGGATGGACCGCGAGTACGGCGCCAGGGACGCCCTGGCTTTCGCGAGGCGTACGGACTTCGAGCCCTCGACGCAGGCCTTCGATGCGGCCTTCGCGAGGGAGGAGTAGGCGTGGCAGAGATCGGGGTCGGCCTCGTCGGCTTCACAGTGACGGAGGGGATGTAGATTTGGCGGATCAGCCACGCGTAACCATCTGGAACGAGTACAGGCACGAGAGAAGCGACCAGCAGGCCGCAAGCATCTACCCTGAGGGAATCCACGGTGCACTCGCAACCATGCTCACAGAAGGTGGTTTCGAGGTCCTCACGGCGACCCTCGACGAGCCCGAGCACGGATTGCCCGACGACGTCCTCGATATGACCGATGTTCTCTTGTGGTGGGGACACGTGGCCCACGACGAGGTCTCGGACGAAATCGTCGCACGGGTCTACGAGCGGGTGCTCGGAGGGATGGGCCTGATCGTGCTCCACTCCGGACACTTCTCGAAGATCTTCAAGACGCTCATGGGCACGACCTGCGACCTCAAGTGGCGCCTCGACGACACGGAGTACGTCTGGGTCGTCGCGCCTGGGCACCCAATAGCTGAGGGCCTCGGCGAGTACATAGAGCTCGAAGAGGAGATGTACGGGGAGCCCTTCGACGTGCCCCAACCCGACGAACTCGTCTTCGTGAGCTGGTTCGGCGGGGGGGAGGTCTTCAGGAGCGGCCTGTGCTACAGGCGCGGCCGAGGAAGGATCTTCTACTTCCGCCCCGGCCATGAGGAGAATCGCTCGTACCATAACACCGACGTGCAACTCGTCATCAGGAACGCCGTTCGCTGGGCCGCGCCGACGCCGGGGGCGACCCCTGTCTACGGGCACTCGGAACCTATAGAGTAGGGTAAGGCCGGACCCGAACCCACAAGAGGAGAACCGATTGCCACCTGAAAGAACCTTTGCAAAAACCTTGCGCGCCGGGGTCGTCGGCCTCGGCTACGCTGGCGAGCAGCACCTGAAGAACTTCGTGAGGGTGCCAGGCGTCGAAGCCGTAGCGCTAGCCGGGCTAGAGAGGGACCGCCTGCGCGAACTCGGCGAGCGCTACGGTGTACAGGACCTGTACACCTCCTGGGAGGATCTCGTCGCCCGCGACGACCTCGACATCGTGAGCATCGGGGCGCCGAACCACCTGCACGCCCCGATCGCCGTAGCCGCCCTCGAAGGGGGCAGACACGTTCTCTGCGAGAAGCCCCTCGCGCGCAACGGCGAAGAGGCACAGCGGATAGTAGACGCGGCGAGGGGGGCTGATCGGGCGGTACACATCGCTTTTACCCAGCGCGAGCGGGGCGACGTGCAGGCGCTCAAGCGGCACGTCGAGGAGGGGAACCTTGGCAGGATCTACCACGCCAAGGCGACCTGGATGCGCCGCAACGGTATCCCTGGCATGGGAGGCTGGTTCACCAGCAAAGAACTCGCCGGGGGAGGCCCGCTCATAGACCTCGGCGTGCACATGGTCGACATGGCCCTGTACCTGATGGGTGAACCCGGCGTCGAGACCGTAAGCTGCGCAACCTACGCCGAGCTCGGCCCGCAAGGGCGTGGCGGTTGGGCTGGCGTAGGGCTCATGACAGGCGAGAAACCGTACGAGGTCGAGGATCTTGCAACGGCGTTTATCCGCCTCTCCGGCGGGGCGACGCTTAACCTCGAGGCTGGCTGGGCCGTCTACCGCGAATCGAGCGACGACTTCGGCGTAACCCTGTACGGCACCGACGGTGGCGCTGAGATGAAGGTCAGAAACTACGGCACGAGCGATACCGTCCGCATCTACACCGACGTGGCCGGCGTCCCCGCCGTGGTAACGCCCGAGATAGAACCCCGCGAAGGTCACCTCGCCGTAGTCCGGCGCTTCGTCGAGACCATAATGGGCGGCGACTCCAAAGGCCAGCGGGGCGGCGACTCCAAAGGCCAGCGGGGCGGCGACTGGGAAGGCCAACACGGCGAGGACGGCCTCGACCGCGCCCGCATCATAGATGCCTGTTACGCCTCGGCCCTGCAGAACCGCGAGGTCTCGATGGAGGAGATCATCAATGAAAGGCATCAGGCATGAAAGGCTACAGGCAACAGGCATCAGGCAACAGGTATCAGGCTACAGGACTTCTCTGGGTATCCGGACCCTCGCGGTCCGCCACCCCTCATTCCCGCAGCCCCTCACTTACGTCATTCCCGCGCAAGCGGGAATCCACGACGCGGCCAACACTCCTGCCTAAAAACCTGAAACCTGAAGCCTGAAACCTGAAACCTCAATTCAAGGAGGCTCTGTTATCGAAAATGACACGGCGGTCAGGGTCGGCGTCATCGGTTGCGGCAAGATCAGCGGCATCTACCTCGAGAATGCGGCCGTATTCGACGACGTCGAGGTGGTCGCCTGTTCTGACCTCCTGCTCGAGCGTGCGGAGGCTCAGGCCGAAGCTTACGGTGTCGCGAAGGCATGTTCCCCGGAAGAGTTGCTCGCTGACGAGGAGGTCGAGATCGTCCTCAACCTCACCGTCCCTGTCGTCCACGCCGAGGTCTCGATGGCGGCGCTCGAAGCTGGCAAACACGTCTACACCGAGAAGCCGCTCGCCGTGAGCCTGAAGGACGGTCGACGGATGATGGCCTTGGCCGCCGAGAGAGGTCTCAGGATCGGCTGCGCGCCGGATACCTTCCTCGGTGGGGGGCTCCAGACCTGCCGCAAGGTAATGGACGGGGGGATCATCGGCGAGCCGGTCGCCGTGACGGCGCTCATGATGAACCACGGCCCTGAGGACTGGCACCCCAACCCGGACTTCTTCTACCAGCCCGGCGCTGGCCCGATGTTCGACCTGGGACCCTACTACCTCAGCGCGCTCGCGAGCCTGATGGGGCCCGTGCGGCGGGTCACGGGGTCGGCGCGGGTCACTTTTCTCGAGCGCATGATCTCGAGCCAACCCCACGCCGGGACAAGCATAACCGTGAACACCCCGACCCACGTCGCCGGCGTGATGGATTTCGACGGCGGTCCCGTAGGGACGCTCGTGACCTCTTTCGACGTCTACTCCGAGCATCAATCGAGGATCGACCTCTACGGCACGGAGGGTACCCTGAGCGTCCCCGACCCGAATACCTTCGGCGGCCCCGTGCGCCTCTGGCGTTCGGACGAGAACTCCTGGACCGAACTACCCCTGACCCATCCCTTCACCGGGAATTGCAGGGGTCTCGGACTCGCCGACATGGCCCAGGCCCTGCGCTCGGGGAGGGCACACAGGGCGAGCGGCGAGCTCGGCATGCACGTACTCGACGTCATCCACGCGTTCCTCGATTCCTCAGAGCGTGGCGAACACGTCGAGGTCGATAGCACCTTCGACCGTCCCGAGGCGCTTCCGGCCAGGTCTGCACAGGCGATCTTCGGGGGTGGGGCATGAGGCAAGGTCAGATCTCACTCCAGCTCTACACTCTCCGCGAGGAGACCGCGCGAGACATGCCTGGCACTTTGCGTAAGGTCTCCGAGATCGGCTACCCCGCCGTCGAGTTCGCGGGCTACGGCGACCTGGCTCCGCAAGACCTGAAGACCATCCTCGACGACCTCGGCCTCCGCGCATCCGGCGTTCACGTCCCACATGGCTCCTTCGAAACAAACCTCGAAACAGTCCTGGCCGACATGCACACCCTGGACTGTGTCCACGCCGTAGTCCCGTCTGCTCCACCCGGGCTCCGCAAGGACGAGGCGTCCGTGGCGAGGCTTGCCGAGGACCTCAACCGCTGGGGGGAGCTGTGCCGGTCTGAGGGCGTCACCCTCTCGTACCACAACCACGACTTCGAGTTCGCGCCGATGGGCGGGAGCACGATGTGGGACGTGCTGGTCCGGGAGACGGACCCCAGGTTGGTCCATCTGGAGCTCGACCTCTACTGGATCAAGTACGGCGGCGCCGACCCTGAGACCGTCTTGCGGGACGTCGCCGACCGCGTCTCCCTGGTCCACCTCAAGGACATGGCCCCCGACGATACTCTCTCAGATCTGCCGGTAGGACAAGGAACACTACCCTGGAGCAGTCTACTCGAAGCCGCCGACGCGGCCGGTGCGCAATGGTACATAGCCGAGCAAGACAACCCGAGAGACCCACTCGAAGACGTGAAAACAAGCCTGCAACACCTGCACCAGCTGGCAGAACAACAAAAGAACTGACAAGCGAAGCCCGCAAGGGCCAAGCGTTGCTGAAAGCGAGGGCCGAAGGCCCGAAGCGTGCCGACAAGCGAAGGCTGAAAGCCTGAGCGTGCTGACAAGGCGCCGCAGGCGCCGTGCTGACAAGCGTAGGCCGCAGGCCGGAGCGTGCTAACAAGGAGGCTGGCAGGTTGCGAACGAACGACGGCTATATCGACACGCACTTCAGGGAACCGCTTGTCGAGGAGAACACTTTTCTGGAGATGACGCCGGAAGACGTCCCGCCACCCTCCTTCGAGGATGCGTGGGAACTGCTGCCCCAACCCTTCTGGGAGGGCCACGAGGACGCGATAGGCTGTTACCGCGGGGTGTGGGAGCTGGCGTTCTCCAACCTGCGACGTCCCGAGCCGGGGAGCGGCTTCGTCGCCAGCTTTATCGACACGGCCTTCAACGACTGCCTGTTCATGTGGGATTCGGCGTTCATCCTGCTGTTCGCCCGCTACGGCAGGCGTGCCTTCGACTTCCAACGTACCCTGGACAACCTCTACGCCAGCCAGCACCCCGACGGGTTCATCTGCCGCGAGATCTCCACCCTCGACGGCAGGGACCGCTTCGAGCGCTTCGACGCGACGAGCACGGGGCCGAACGTCATGCCGTGGACCGAGTGGGAACATTATCTCGACTCGGCGGACTACGACAGGCTCTCCAGGGTCTTCCCCGTCCTCGTCTCCTACCACAGGTGGCTGAGGCGCCATCGCACCTGGCGCGACGGTACCTACTGGACGTCCGGCCTCGGCTCGGGGATGGACAACCAGCCCCGGTTTCCGCAGAGGGCTTCAACCGAGAATGGATGGCCCGAACGCCTCACCTACCACGGGCACGCCGTATGGATCGATGCGTGCCTCCAACAAATCCTCTCGGCCGACCTGTTGTTGCGGATGGCCGAAGCCCTTGGCCGTTTGAAACTAGTATCGGACCTGCGCGAAGAGATCGACAATCTCTCCCTGACGGTCAACGAGCGCCTGTGGAGCGAGGAGACGGCCTTCTACCATGACGAGCTCGAGGACGGAACGCTCTCCGGCGTAAGGACCATAGGGGCCTACTGGGCGCTGCTGTCGGGCGTGGTGCCGCGGGAGAGGGTCGCGCCGTTCGTCGGACACCTCGAGGACCCGGCGCGGTTCGGGCGTCCTCATCGGGTGCCTTCGCTCTCGGCCGACCACCCGGAGTACGACGGGGAAGGCGGCTACTGGCTCGGCGGGGTGTGGCCGCCGACAAACTATATGGTCCTGCGGGGGCTCGATCGGGCCGGCTACCACGAGCTGGCGCACGAGATCTCGCGCGAGGACCTCGACAACGTGGTGCGTGTCTTCGAAGAGACGGGGACACTCTGGGAGAACTACGCCCCCGAGCTGGCGGCCCCCGGCAACCGCGCCAAGGGCGACTTCGTGGGCTGGAGCGGACTGGCACCCATCGCAGGCCTCTTCGAGTACGTGTTCGGACTGCGCGCCGACGCTCCGTCTGGACGGCTCCTCTGGGATGTAAGGCTCCTGGAGAACCACGGAGTTCGCGACTACCCTTTCGGCAAAGACGGCGTCCTGGATCTGTCATGCGCCGCGCGAAACTCCTCCGCGGAAGAGCCAGAGATACAGGTACGCTCTACCGTCCCTCTGCAACTGGTCGTCAGGTGGGAAGGGAGAGAAAAGACAGTCGCAGTAACGGTCGGCTGAGACCCGACCGCGACCGCTGTCATCAGGTCATGCCTCTTCCCAGCGATGGTTTGAACGCGCTTCTCTGAGAGAACATAATCGTTACAATAAGACCTTCCCGGGAAGGAGTGAAGTACACATGGCCAGGCCGAAGAAAGAATCCAAACGGAACACGAGGAAGGGTTCGAGTACGGAGGGGCCAGGCGGCGAGAGTGCCACCAGGGGTGTGAAGCTGGGCAGTGAACCCAAGCGCGACGACGGGGTCCCCACGATAGACATCCTGCGCGACGTGGGAGGCATCCCCGCCCCCGTAGCCTCCGAGCTGGCCGGAATCTTGTCGTCCGACCAGATCTCACCTGACGAACTGAGCATGCCGGTGTACGGAAACTACTGTGGCATGGGACATGGCGATCCCACAGGAAAGACGCCGCCGATAGACGCGGTCGATGCGGTTTGCCGGGAGCATGATATGTGCTACGAGAGCCTTGGCGACTTCGAGCCATGGTGTGATCTCGAACTGATCGGAAGCATGCCTGACGCTATAGCCAACACTCCGTCTCCGCTTGGGAAACAGGCGGGGGTCCTGGCGCTACTCTACTTCTCGTTGGCCGAACGGAACCTTGCGCTCGGCGAAACCCTGTTCAAGAGAACCTGACGTGGACCGCCGCGACATCTAAAGGGGAGGAGAAGGTATGGCCGAGGGCACAGAGAACGTCGCCGCTGAGCTGATCGGTCGTCACTCGATGATCAGGATAGCCTTTATCGGAGCGGGTAGCGTCGTGTTTACCAGGAACCTCATGACGGACATTCTGGGCTTTCCCGAGCTGCGCGGGGCTACCATCGCCCTGCACGACATCGACCCCGAACGCCTGGAGACCGCACGCATGATGGCCTGCTGGACCTCGGATCAACTCGGCGCCGGCGCGCGGGTGGAGGAGCATCTCGACCGGCGGGCTGCGCTCGACGGGGCAGACTTCGTCATAAACATGGTCCAGATCGGTATGCACGAGGCGACGCTTACCGACTTCGAGATCCCACGCAAATTTGGCCTCAAGCAGACGATAGGCGACTCGATGGGCGTGGGCGGCATCTTCCGGGGCCTGCGCTCCATCCCGTTCATGTTGGAACTGGCCCGCGACATGGAGGAACTCTGCCCCGACGCGCTCCTACTCAACTACACCAACCCCATGAGCATCCTGACGTGGGCGGTGTACAAAGCCTTCCCGAAAATTCGGGCCGTTGGCCTCTGCCACAACGTGCCGTACACGGTGCGGGAGATAGCCTCGTACATGGGCGTGCCGCACGAGGAACTGGTGTACGAGGGGGCCGGCATCAACCATATAGTCTGGCTGACCCGGCTGGAGCACGACGGCGAGGACGCCTACCCGCGCCTGTTCGCCGCCATGGAGGCCCCGGAGGTCTACGACAGGGACCGGGTGCGCTTTGAGCTGATGCGCCGGTTCGGCTTCTTCGTGACCGAGTCCAGCGAGCACAACGCGGAGTACACGCCGTACTTCCTACGGGACGACGGCCTGATCGAAGAGTTCGACGTGCCCGTGGATGAGTACATCAGGCGCAGCGAGGAAAATCTCATCGAGTACGCCGAGACCCGGCGCAAGCTCCTGGCTGGCGGGTCCTTCCCGCTGGAGCGCAGCGTGGAGTACGGTTCGCTCATCATCCACTCGGTAGTCACCGACGAGCCGCGCGTGGTCTACGCCAACGTACGCAATACCGGGCTCGTTACCAACCTCCCTGATGGGTGCTGCGTGGAGGTGCCGGCCGCCGTGGACGGGGCCGGCCTGAAGCCGTGCTTCTACGGCAAACTCCCGCCGCAGCTCGTGGCGCACTGCGCGCCGCACGTGGCTGTGCAGGACCTCACGGTGCGGGCGGCGCTCGAAGGGCGTCGGGACCACGTCTACCACGCCGCCATGCTCGACAGGCACGCCCCAAGCGTCCTCTCCCTCGATGAGTTGGCCGCCATGGTAGACGAGCTCATAGAAGCCCACGGCGACGCCCTGCCCGAAGGCGTCCGTGCCTCAAAAGCGGGAACCAAACGCAGCCACTATACTCCCCAGTCGTAACCCGTCCATGGCGATTCGCAGGGATAACAAAATCAACCGTGAATCGCGCACTAGGCCCGCAGACGATCGGCCTCATCAAACACAAAAAGCCGAAAGCGAGGCCGTAGGCCGAAGCCTGAGCGTGCTGACAAGCCGCGAAGCGGCGTGCTGACAAGGCGCCAAAGGCGCCGTGCCGACCGGAGGGAGGGCTATGATCACAAGCAAGGTGCCGGGCATGATCTACGGTGGCGACTACAACCCCGAGCAGTGGCCCGAGGAGGTCTGGAACGAGGACGTTCGCCTGATGCGCGAGGCCGGCGTGAACCTCGTCTCGCTCGGTATCTTCTCCTGGGCGAAGCTGGAGCCCCAACCTGGCGCAGCAGCTCGACTACCACCGCTTCTCCTCGGACGCCTTGCTCGAGTGCTTCACGATGGAGCGGGACGTGCTGCGGGAAATAACGCCGGACGTGCCCGTCACGTCGAACTTCCTCGGCTTCCCGAAGGCGCTGGACCTGTGGAAGTGGGCGGCGGTGATGGACGTGGTCTCCGTGGATCTCTACCCGGACCCCGCCGACCCCGAGTCTTACGCCAAAGCGGCCATGAGCCACGACCTGATGCGCTCCCTGGGAGCGGGGAAGCCCTTCGTCCTTATGGAGCAGACCACTGTCAGGGTAAACTGGCGCGAGCGCAACGTGCCCAAGCGGCCGGGCGAGATGCGACTCTGGAGCCTTGGGACCGTCGCCCGCGGCGCCGATGGGATCATGTTCTTCCAGTGGAGGCAATCCAGAGCAGGGGCCGAGAAGTTCCACAGCGCGATGGTTCCGCATGTTGATCCCGCAGACTCCCGCAGTTGGCAAGAGGTGAAAGGACTGGGCAACGATCTGGCACGCCTGGACGATCTCCCCGGGGCGCTGGGGGAGGCCGTAGAGGTCCGGCTACCCGAGCCTGGCCGCGACCTCCTCACCGGCAAGGACCACGACTCGAACCTGATGTTGGATCACCTCGGAGTCGCGGTGCTGCGAGAAGCATCTGGACAAACGGCCAGGGCGCGGTGAGGGCCCGAAGACAACGTCAAGCCCGAGGGTCCGGTAGTCTCCTGCCGGGCACGGAAAGCGAGGTGCGAGGGTGAGATTTCCCGAGAACTTCTTGTGGGGCACGGCTACGGCCGCCTATCAGGTCGAGGGAGCCGCCGCCGAAGACAGCCGCGGCCCATCTATCTGGGACACGTTCAGCCACACCGCGGGCAAGATCAGACACGGCGATACGGGAGACATCGCCTGCGACCAGTACAACCGTCTGGACGAAGACCTCGACCTGATGTCAGAGCTTGGCTTCGAGGCGTACCGCTTCTCCGTGGCCTGGCCCCGCATCCAGCCCGAGGGGAGCGGGCCCGCAAACGAGAAAGGCCTCGACTTCTACAGGCGTCTCGTCGATGGTCTGAGGCGGCGCTCCATCGAACCGATGCTAACGCTCTACCACTGGGACCTGCCGCAGGCGCTCGAAGACCGTGGCGGCTGGACGAGCAGAGAGACGAGCGAACGGTTCGCCGAGTACGCGGGCATCGTCTACGAGGCCTTATCCGATGAGGTGGGGTTCTGGATCACCTTGAACGAGCCCTGGGTCGCCTCCTGGATGGGTTACGGCCTCGGCGTCCACGCACCTGGACACAAAGGCAGTAACAAGGCCCTCGCGGCCACCCACCACCTCCTGCTGGGTCACGGCCTAGCGATGGAGAGGATGCGGTCCGCCGGAGACGGAAACCAGCTTGGCGTTACTCTGAACCTGCATCCGGCCCGCCCGTCACGGAACACTGAAGCCGATAGGAAGGCCGCCCGCAGGGTGGACGGGCAGGCGAACAGGCTGTACCTAGATCCCCTGTTTCGCGGCGAGTACCCGGAGGACGTGTTCTTGCATTACCGGGAACGAGGCGTCGATCTATCGTTCGTCCAGGATGAAGATCTCCAGAAGATCTCGGACCCCATAGATTTCCTTGGCGTCAACTACTATTTCCGGAACACGGTCCGCGATGCGACCGTCGAAGTGGGCAAGAGCGTTCCATTTGCCGACCTCGGGGCGCGTCCCGTCATACCGCACGCGGCGGAGAAGACGGCTATGGGTTGGCCCGTGGAGCCCGAGGGCCTGACGGAGATACTGGTTCGGATCAAGGACGAGTACGCGGACATCCCCATGTACGTGACCGAGAACGGGCGCGCCGTCAACGACTACATCGACCCCGAGGGCGGCGTGGACGACGAGGAGCGCATCTCTTATCTGGAGAGCCATTTCCGGGCGGCCCACGACGCGATCGAACGCGGCGTCGACCTGCGCGGTTACATGGTGTGGTCTTTTCTGGACAACTTTGAGTGGGCCGAGGGGTACTCGAAGCGGTTTGGGATCGTGTACGTCGAGTACGGTACGCAGCGGCGCGTCCCCAAGGCGAGCGCCCGCTGGTACTCTGGGGTCATCCGGCAGAATGGGCTGGATTAGAGACCTTCGGAAAGGACGGAGCTATGGAGTATAGAGACCTTGGCGAGACGGGGATGCGCGTCTCGGAGATCAGCCTCGGCACCTGGGCCCTCGGGGGCGAGTGGGGCACCGTCGGCGAGGAGGATGCGTACGCAGCCCTGAACCGCGCGGTCGACCTCGGTGTGAACTTCCTCGACACCGCGGACGTCTACGGCGACGGGCGGAGCGAGCGCTTGATCGGACGCCTCCTCGAAGACCGCCCGGACGACGAGATCTTCGTCGCGACCAAGGCTGGACGACGCCTGGACCCCCACACCGCAGAGGGTTACAACCACGAGAACCTCTCTGCCTTCGTCGAGCGGAGCCTGAAGAACCTGGGCGTAGAGGCATTGGACCTGCTCCAACTCCACTGCCCGCCGACGGAGGCGTACAGCCAGGACTCGACGTTCGAAGCGCTGGACCGGCTGCAAGAGGCGGGAAAAATTCGCAACTACGGCGTGAGTGTCGAGAAGGTCGAGGAGGCGCGGATGGCGCTCTCTTACCCGAACGTGAGGACAGTCCAGATCATCTTCAACATCTTCCGCCAGAGGCCGTCTGAGGACTTCTTCCCGCTCGCAGAGGAACGCAACATCGGCATCCTCGCCCGCGTGCCCCTCGCGAGCGGTCTCCTCTCGGGCAAGATGAGCTCGGACCGCGCGTTCGCCGAGGACGACCACCGCAACTTCAACCGCGAGGGAGAGGCCTTCGACAGGGGCGAGACTTTCTCGGGCGTGGACTTCGAGACGGGCCTCGGGGCCGCGGAGGAGCTGAAAGAGCTCGTGCCTGGCGGACACACCCTCGCGCAGTTCGCCCTGCGTTGGATCCTGATGCACCCCGCCGTCTCCTGCGCAATCCCCGGTGGCAAGAACCCTTCTCAGGTCGAGGACAACGTCGCCGCCGCGGGAATGACCCCGCTCTCGGACGAGACCATGCAGCGGGCGCGGGAGGTCTACGACGAGTACGTCCGCGAGGAGGTACATCACCGGTGGTAGGCGAAGCCTTACCACGACGCAGTTACCCCCAGATGGTAAGCGCCGCAGCGTGTGGGGCGGGACTGGGAGCATAGTGGAGCTCGTTCGCGGCTTCCATGCCCGCTTCGATAGGCATAGCTTCTGGACCGAGACGAGCCCCTCTTCAGCCTGCTAGACTGGGCCTACCGCGAGGGGGAGAGGCCGCCGGAGGATTGCCTGTGGCACATGGGGATGTACGATCTCGAACCGGACAGCCGAGGGGGTTTCTTCAGGACCGAGTCGCCGGTGGTAGGCGCGTTTCGGGCCGCTACGGAGAGGACATCGGGGCGTTGAAGAGTGAGACCGAGCAGAAGGAAGACGGCCGCTACATCATCTTCTACACCTTCGAAGACGAAGGGGAGGAGGATTGAACGAGCTCCGCTGGGACCCGACGCTGCGCGAATGGGTCGCCTACGCCACCCACCGCCAGGACCGCACGTTCTTGCCGCCCGCGGAGTACTGCCCCCTGTGCCCCACAAAGCCAGGCGGCTTCCCGACCGAAGTCCCCAGAGAGTCCTACGAGATAGCCGTCTTCGAGAACAAGTATCCGTCGTTCGCCCCGGACGCGTCGTTGGCCGGCGAGCCAGGCAGCGCTCTCACGCCCACGGCACCCGGCCGCGGCGTCTGCGAGGTCGTTCTCTACTCCGACGACCACGACTCGACGCTCGCCAGCATGAGTGAACGTCGTATAAGGACCCTCATCGAGGTGTGGGCCGACCGATACACGGACCTTGGCGGTCGCGAAGAGGTCGAGTACGTCTTCATCTTCGAGAACAAGGGTGAGGCCATAGGGGTTACGCTTCACCACCCGCACGGCCAGATCTACGGTTTCCCCTTCATCCCGCCGCGCCCGGCAAAGGAACTGCAGGCAGCCAGGGAGTACAAAGAACAGAATGAGGGATCCTGCCTCCACTGCGACGTCCTCGCCCAGGAGCACGAGGACGGCCGCAGGGTGGTCGCGAAGGGTGAGCATTTCACGGCCTTCATCCCGTTCTACGCCCACTTCCCCTTCGAGGCGCACGTCTACACCAGGCGCTGCGCGCCCTCTATCGCGGACCTCGGGGCCGACGAACGCAGGGATCTCGCCTCTGTCCTCAAGCGCTTACTCGTCGGCTACGATTCCCTCTTCGGCTTCTCGCTTCCCTACATGATGGTCATGCACCAGGCTCCGACGGACGGCGAGGACCACACATGCATCGCCCACTTCCACATCGAGTTCTACCCGCCAAACCGCACCGCGGATAAGCTGAAGTACCAGGCGGGAAGCGAGACCGGGGCTGACGCGTTCATCATGGACGTGCTGCCGGAGAAGACGGCCGAGACCCTGCGCGGGAAGATAGAGAGCCGGTGAGAGTCCTCGTAACCGGTGGCGCCGGCTACATCGGTAGCGTGGTCGCCTCCCAACTCGCCCGGGCAGGCCACGAGACGGTCGTGTTCGACGACCTCTCAAGGGGGCACAGATGGGCCGTCCCCGAAGGGGCGCGCCTGGTTCATGGAGACCTCATGGATGCCGGATTCACCAGCGAGACGCTCTCCGAAGGCTTCGACGGGGTGCTCCACTTCGCGGCCCTCTCCCTCGTCGGCGAATCGGTGGAAGAGCCCGAACGCTACTACCGCAACAACGTCTGCGGCGCGCTCAACCTCATCGAGGCGATGCGCGAGTTCGGCGCGGGGAGGCTCGTCTTCTCGTCCACGGCCGCCGTCTACGGGGAGCCCGACGAGATCCCTATAAAGGAGACGACCCCGGAGTTGCCGACCAACCCCTACGGGAGCTCCAAGCTCGCCGTCGACAGACTCATCGGTGCCTTCGCCGAGGCTCATGGGCTCGCGGCGACGAGCCTGCGGTACTTCAACGTGGCGGGGGCGAGCGGGCGGTTCGGAGAGGACCACCATCCGGAGACGCACCTGATCCCCCTCGTCCTCGAGGCCGCGCGAGAAGGCTCGTCCGTGAAGGTCTTCGGCACCGACTATCCGACCCGCGACGGCACGGCCGTGCGCGATTACATCCACGTCGAGGACCTGGGCCGCGCCCATCTGCTGGCGCTTGAGGCGGCCGAGCCGGGAGAGCACCGCGTCTACAACCTGGGCAACGGGGCAGGCTTCTCCGTCAGGGAGGTCGTCGAAGCCGCCCGCCGCGTCACCGGCGAGAACATAGACGCCGTCGAGGCCCCGCGACGGGCCGGTGACCCGCCCGCACTGGTGGCCTCCAGCGAGAAGATAAGGGCCGACCTCGGCTGGAGGCCCGAGAAGCCCGAGCTGGAGGCCATGATCTCCGACGCCTGGGCCTGGATGCGAGAACATCCAGACGGTTACGGCAGGTAGGAGCTCGCCTTGCGAGAAACGGAGCAAAGGGCGCTACAGGCGTACAGAGAGAAGTTCGACGGTGAGCCGGACCTCGTGGCCAGCGCCCCAGGCCGCATAAACCTAGTAGGCGAGCACACGGATTACAACGGGGGCTTCGTCTTACCTTGCGCCATCGACCGCCGCATCGCCGTCGCGGTGGGTCGTGGCCGTAGGGGCGGGTTTGAAACCCGCCCTTACGAAACCCGCCTCTACTCCGCAGATTTTGACGAGATGCGTCCGGTGGGGGAGAGGGACGGTTCCTGGGCAGATTACCCGCGCGGCGTCGCGTGGGCGATGGGGGAGGCCGGGCACGAGGTCGGAGTCTTCAGCGCCGCCTTTGCCGGCGACGTGCCGCTCGGCTCGGGACTCTCATCGTCGGCGGCCATCGAGGCCGCGACGGCGCTCGCCGTCGATGGTCTCTTCGGGTTGGGCATCGGACGCACCGACCTCGCCGTCCTCTGCCAGCGCGCCGAGAACGACTACGTGGGGGTGGGCACAGGCATAATGGACCAGTACGCCTCCCTGCTCTGCCAGGCGGGGGCCGCCCTGTTGGTAGACTGCCGCTCACTGGAGGCACAGAGCGTCCCGCTCGACCTCGCGGCCGCTGGCCTGGCCCTCGTCGTCTGCGATACGCGCGTCGAGCGCGGGCTCGCCGACACCGGCTACAACGACAGGAGGGCGACGTGCGAACGCGCGGCCCACACGCTCGGCATAGAGGAACTGCGCGACGCCACGGAAGGAGACCTTGCTCTCCTCTCCGGAGCTGAGCTCAAACGCGCGCGACACGTCGTAACCGAGAACGCCCGCGTTCTCGAGGCCGTCGAGGCGCTCGAAGATAACGACTTCAACGCATTCGGGCGCCTCATGTACGCCTCCCACGCCTCCCTGCGCGACGACTACGAGGTCTCGACCCAAGAGCTAGACACCTTCGTCCAAACGGCGGAACAGCAAGGCGCCAAAGGCGCTCGACTCACCGGCGCGGGCTTCGGCGGATGCGCCATCGCCCTCGTCCCAGAAACCAATACCGCCGCATTAACAAAAGCCTGCGAGCACACGTTCGCCGAACAAGAATTCGAGAAGCCCGCGTTCTACGAATTCATCCCCGCCACCGGAGCGGAGCTTGCCACCTAAGGCAATCCCGAAAGCCGCCAAAGGCGGCGCGCTGAAAGCGAGAGCCGAAGGCTCGAAGCGGTGCTGACAAGCGAAGGCGCTAGCCTGAGCGTGCCGACAAGGCGCCGTCAGGCGCCGTGCTGACAAGCCGCGAAGCGGCGTGCCGAAAGGGAGGTACGTAGATGAGCCGGGAGTCGAGAAACTGGAGCTTGCGGGAGCTGATGGAGAGGCACGGCGTCGGTGCGCTCCTCCTGAGCCATCCCGCCAACTTCGCCTGGTACACGGGCGGCGCGGACAATAGGGTGGACCGCGGCGACCCCGTTGGGGTGGCGAGCGTCCTGCTCACAGGGGACGACGCCTACATCGTGACGGACAACATCGAGGGGCCCAGGATGCGTGAGGAGCAGACGCCGGAGATGGAGATAATCGAGCATCCCTGGCACGAAGAGCCCGCCGCGCTCCTGAGAGAACTGACCGGCGGTTCTAGCATCGGGACGGATGTTCCCTCCGGGCCTGGCATGGACTTTTCGGCGGGGATCTCACCCCTGCGCCACGTCCTGGACGGGGAGGCCATAGAGGCCTACCGGCGTCTGGGCGCGGACGCGGCCCTCGCGGTCTCCGAGGTCGCGGACTCCCTCACGCCGGAGACGGACGAGTTCGAGGCCGCGGCGGATTTGTCGGCGGCGTGCCTGCGGCGCGGCATGTTCACCCCCGTGCTGCTTGCGGCCTCCCGAGACAGGTTCGCGCGCTACCGGCATCCCATCCCGAACGGCGGCCCCCTTGGAAGGCAGGCCATGCTCGTTGCCTGCGCCGAGCGTGGCGGCCTCTTCGCCAACCTCACGCAGATGGTCTACTTCGACGACCCAGACCCCGAGACGGTCAGGCGCCAGGAGGCCTGCGGAGAAATCCTGCGCCGTATGAGGGAGGAGGCGACGCACGAGGGACGCACCCTGGCGTTGGCCTTCGAAGATTGCCGCCGCTTCTACGCCGAGGCGGGTTTCCCCGAAGGCTGGAGGGACCACCACCAGGGAGGGATGACCGGCTACGCCTCGCGGGAGGTCATCGCCACCCCGGCGGCAGAGCAGGAGATCATGGAAGGTCAGGCCTTCGCCTGGAACCCTTCGCTAGAAGGCGCCAAGGCCGAAGAGACCTTCGTGCTCGGCCCCGACGGCCCAGAGGTATTGACCCGACCTTAAGACGCGGCGTTCCCGAATGGCCTCGGTGCCGAATCGGGCTCTCTACAACCGTTTAGGGCTGGCCTTCGTCGGGTACTCAAGATGGTGTAAGCAGATCGAAAGGATTACCTCAATGGCAAACGAGTTGCAGGGCAAGAAGATCGCCATCCTCCTGGCGCCGGTAGGCACGGAGCAGGTCGAGTTCACGGAGCCCAAGAAGGCCGTCGAGGACGAAGGCGCCACGGTCGACGTGGTAGGCATCCAGACCGGGGACGCCCAGACCATGAACAGCGACGTCAACCCCGGGGAGACGTTCACGGTGGAGAAGACGTTCTCCGAGGTCTCCGCGGACGATTACGACGGTCTCATCGTACCTGGCGGTACCGTTGGCTCGGACAACCTGCGTGGCAGCGACGAAGCGGTGAGCTTCGTGCACGCCTTCTTCGAGCAGGCCAAGCCTGTTGGTGCGATCTGCCACGGCCCCTGGACCCTCGTGGAAGCAGGAGTGGTAAACGGAAGAACCCTTACTTCCTACCCGACGCTCCAGACCGACATCCGCAACGCGGGCGGCAACTGGGTTGACGAGGAGGTCGTCACGGACCAGGGTCTAGTCACCAGCCGAAACCCCAACGATCTGCCCGCCTTCTGCGCCAAGATAGTCGAGGAGTTCGCCGAGGGTAAGCACGAGGACCAGAAGAGAAGCGCCTAGGAGCATTTCAGCTAGTCAGCACTTCAGCATTTCAGCTTACTTACGTTGAAACCTGAAGCTACGGCTTCACGAGGCACCAAGTCGCCGGGTCCCGTCTCGAACGGGGCCCGGTTTTTCGTAGCTGACAAGCTGAAGTGCTGAAGTGCTGAAGTGCTAGCAAGCTGGTTTACCCATAGGCGATCGGGGTAAAGATTGCGTTCGGACGATTGTAACCAGAATAGGAGGACAGAGATGCCGCAGCGGATTGATTCGAGCATAGAGGTAGGGGCTCCGGTCCAGCAGGTCTACGACTACTGGAAGACGCTGGAGAACCTGCCGCAGTTCATGAAGAACGTCGAGGAGGTACGCCCGACGGGTCCCGATACCACGCACTGGGTGATCAAGGGTCCCCTGGGCTACAGGGTCGAGTTCGACGCCAAGACCACCCAGGACAAGCCGAACGAGGCACTCGGGTGGAACTCCGAGAACGGCGACGTGCAGACTTCGGGCCAGGTACGCTTTGAGGAGGTGTCGCCTGACCGTACCCGCGTCGAGGTCCAGATGAACTACTGGGATACGCCTGGTGGCGCACTTGGAGAGGCCGCCTCACGGGTGACGTCGGGTCCGAAGGCGAATCTGGAGCAGGACCTACGCAACTTCAGGGACATAATGGAGGGCACGGCGACCCCGGAGGATGTCCAGCAGCGCCCCGCGGCGGCCGACGTCCACAGCGGCGCCATCGCGTTCCTGACCTCGGGCACCGGCCTGCTCGTCGTGGGCGGAGGCCTTCTCCTCTGGCTCCTGCTACGCAGGCGCCGCTCCTCCCGTAAGTCCCGCATCATCTTCGAGTTCTAATTCGAGAGGCGGGGTGGCCCGATGGGCCACCCCGCCTCTCTAGGCGTCAGGCATCAGGTTTCAGGGCCGGCGGCGCACCCGCAGGCCGGAAACGCGAAACAATTCATGAAGGGCTTATTCTATTCGATGAGAGCGAGAGAGATGCTCGAATAAACTTCCAGGTCGGAGGCGGCAACCGAAGCCTGCAACCTATCTCTCAAGCGGTAAGTTTCCGAAGATCAAGACCTTCCGGTCGAGGTCGAAAAAGACTGTCTTGGCCAGCTTGAACAGTTCGATCTGTACCCTGATATCCTCTGCCGTTGGCCGCAGGATGTACTCTTCTGCGCCATTGTCCAAAATGAGTTGTATTGTGAAGGCTCCGGACTCCCCGCGGTCGTGCTCGGACCATGAGACCTGCGCGTCGGTGACCTGACGTACGCGTATCGTTTGCTCGGTGTGCTGCTCCGCCACTTACGCTCCCTTCTTCCACGTGGTCGATTACTATGTTCGATGCTTCTTGCCCGCACCGGACACGTTCTAACCCGCCCGTATCATTCCGCTTTCGCGTCCGGGGTGCGGCCCGCGAAGCGTTCGTCGTAGAGGCGCATGGCGTGCCTGACGGCGTCCCTGGCCTCCTGCGGGTCCGAGAAGTCGCCCACGTCCACCTCCTTGCCTTCCAGCACCTTGTAGTCCTGGAAAAAGCGACGGAGCTCGGCCAGCCGGTGCTCCGGCAGCTCGCCGTAGTGTTCGTAGGCGCTGTACTCCGGGTCGTCGAGGTGGACGCAGATGATCTTCTCGTCGTTCTCGCCCTCGTCGACCATGTGCATCATTCCGATGGGGCGCGCCTCGAGGAGGCTAAGTGGCTGGACCGGCTCCTGCATCAGGATCAGAACGTCGAGCGGGTCTTCGTCGTCGCCCAGGGTCCTTGGGATAAACCCGTAGTTGGTAGGGTAGATCACGGACGAGTACAGGATACGGTCGACCTTCAAGAGCCCCGTCTCCTTGTCCAGCTCGTACTTGACCTTCGAGCCTTTGGGGATCTCGATCAGGGCCGTGAACTCTTCCGGGGCCGCATCCCCGATCGGGACATCGTGCCAGGGGTGGGGCATCTTGGGGCTCCTTTCGGAGATTGAGTGCGTTCTCGGGGCTGGTCTACTCGCGGAAGTCTTGCAGGATGGCCTCGTTGGCGTCTTTTTCTGGCATCAGGACCTGCGAGCCGTCGTCCAGCACGGTAGGGTAGCCTTGCAACTCGAAGCTGGTCATCTTGCCGTCTCTTCCGTTCAGCACCAGCCCCCTGGCCAGCGGTACCACCTGCCAGACCCCGAGGTCTGTGCCGACGTTGTCGTTTGTGGCCTTGACGATCCCGGGCAGCTTGGTCACGGTGTTCCACCGGAACGCCTGCCGGCGCAGCGCGCCCAGCAGCTTCTGCTGGTGGTCAATCCGGTCCAGGTCGGCCCGGGGCGTCCCCCTGTAGCGCGCGTAGAACAGTGCCTTGCGCCCGCCGAGCCTCTGCACGCCCTCACCCATGTGCCACTTCTCGGGGAACACCCCGTGCCCGACGTCTACCTTGACCCCGCCTATGACGTCTATGACCTCCTCGAAGCCCTCGAAATCGACGACGACGTAGTTGTCTACCTCGACGCCCGTGAGCCCCTCCATCACCGCCCCGGCCTGGTCGACGCCCCCGTGGGCGTAGGCGGCGTTGATCTTGTCTTCCACCCCAGGTTCGATCTCGACGTAGAGGTCGCGCGGGACGGAGAGCAGCTTGACCATCCCCGTGGCCGGTGTTACCCGAACGAGCATCATCGTGTCCGAGCGGGAGGACTCGCCCTCGGCCGCGCCGGCCCTCTTGTCTACACCCAGAACGAGCACATCGAGGGGCTCGTCGGACGCTTTGTCGAGCTGCTGCTGGGCCGCTTTTTGCTCGGCCCGGCGGGCCGCTTCGCGGGCGTCTTTGTCGCGAGAGTCTCCGTCGCGAGCGCCTTCGTCGGTCGTCGATTCCTGGCTGTATTGGTGGGACGCCAGCACGTCCTCGGTCGTCTCCTCCGGCACCGGAGTGGTCTCCTCGGGCACGGGCGACGATGATTCCTCCAACTTGGAGGACTCAGCACCGGAGGATTCGACATTCCCCGTGCCTTGCGCGGAGTTCTGCGGGTCGATGCGGTCGGACTTGAGCAGGGCCGCGGCCTGCGTCCCGATGCCGAAGAAAAGGACGCCCAGAACGACCACGGCCACAAACCGTCTCCTCCGGTACCGCGCACGCCTACGCCGGTAGCGTTCCGAACGCGATAATTCGTTCGACCTCTGCAAAATCCCCCACTGTTGACCGTGTGGCAAAAGTATGCCACCACTTGAAACCCGACGACCGTTACCGGATTGTAAACATCTATCGACGATGCGTCCACACTAGCGCGCCTGCTTCGCAGTCTTGTCGGCATGCTCAGCCCTTGCGGGCTTCGCTTGTCGAGGCGACGCCGTGCACGCGGTGGCTTGTGCGCGCGTCCGGTCTTCCTGGTTACGTGCTGCTCTTTCTCTGCGCGGCCAGGGGTTTGTCCTTTCGGAGTTTCGCTGTAGTTGGAGATTACGCGCCGTACAGCGGCTGGCAGATCGCGCGGGTCGTCTACCACCGTGCAGCGGTCCAGTAGGTCGGAGTCGCTGAACTTCTGGCGGGTGAGATCGGTGGTCACGGCGATGACCTCCATGCCGGCGGCGAGCCCGGCTACGGCCCCGGCGGGGGAGTCCTCGAAGATCAAACACTGCCCAGGCTCGACCCCTAGTTCGCGCGCCACGAGCAAGTCTATCTCGGGGTCAGGCTTGCCGTGCTCGACGTCGTCGCGGGTCGCCACCACGTCGAAGTCGTCCCCCAAGCCCAGGATGCCGAGCACGCGCTGAGCCTGCCCGAGGTGGGACATCGTGGCGAGACCCGTCGGGTAGCCGAGGCGCCTGATCTCGTGCAGCAGGGCTATGTTGTGCGGGTAGCGCTGGGCCTCGACGAGGTCGCGGTCGGCCAGGAGTTCTTCGTAGACGCGCAGCCTGATCTGAACGTAGGCCTGCCACGGGGCCTTTGCCCCGAACTCCGCCATGCGGACTGCGGCCGCCTCCTCTAGCCCGAAGCGCCCGAGGAGCGCCGTGGCGACCTCGTGGCGCGAGCGGCCGACGTAGTCCTTGAAGGCTTCGACAACTTCCGCCTCGGACAGCGTGGGGCGCAGTTCTCTGGCGGCGCGGGCGTAGGAGAGGGCCTTCAGCTCCTCCGTCTCGACCAGCGTGCCGTCGAGGTCGAAGATTACGGCCTGGATCACGCGTCCCTCGTTCCTGGACATTTACGGGCTCTCTTCGGGTTTGGTCTCCCCGATCTCCAGGTACAGGACACCCCCGAGATCCAACCAGTACCGTGCCTGCCCCTCGCCCTGGTGGGCGACGCGGATGAGGACGCCCTCGCACGCGGCACAACGCACGATGGTCCCCATGCCGTGCGCGTAGACCATGGTCGCCCCCAGCGGCCCGCTCGCGCCGCAGTGCGCGCAGGCGGCCCTGGCAGTGGTCATCTCGAAGGTGAAGACCTCCCCAAGGATGCCCCCTGCGGCGTTTCCGTCCAGCCTCTGTTCGTCCATCTCTATCCTCCCGTTGGCCCGAAGCGTTCGGTCTTGACGCGCGCCGGGTCGTGGCCAAGCCCGACCAGCGCCGTCGCGGCGGCCTCGACCAGCGGGGTGGGCCCGCAGACGAAAGCCAGGGGTCGTTCTTCGGGCGAGAAAGTGATCTCCCCGAGCATCGTTTCGTCGATCCTGCGGTCGTAACCCTCCCAGCCAGGCGGCGTCGAGCGGGTGAGCGTGAGAAACACTTCCAGCGTCTCTTCGCCGGCGGCGAGGTCTTCCAGCTCTTCACGGAAGATGACCTCCTCGTAGGACCTCGAGGAGTAGAGCAGGCGTACCCGGGCGTCGCCGCCTGCCGCCCTGCGGTGCCTGACCATCGCCATGAGCGGCGCTATCCCTGACCCTCCTGCCACGAGGAGCAAGGGGCTCTCGTCTCCCGCTTCCCAGACGAACCAGCCCCCGATCGGACCCCGCAACTCCAGCCGGTCGCCTGCTCGCAGCTCGTCGGTCAGGTAGGGAGATACCTCTCCGTCGTCGAGGCGCTCGATGAGGAGCTCGACACTGGCATCTTCCGGCGCCGAGGCTATGGAGTAACTCCTCTGCGCCTGGTAGCCGTCCTCCGCCGTAAGCCTGACGTCGACGTGCTGGCCGGCCCTGTGCCCCTCCCAGCCGGGCACCTCCAGGAACAGGCTCTTCGTACGGGGCGTGACGGGGCCGGTCTCGACGACCTCGCCGATTCGCCAGGCGAGCCTGGGTGGGATGCCGACCACCCTAATCGCCCCAGTAGCGCTGCTCGCGCCAGGGATCGCCCTGGTTGTGGTAGCCAAGAGACTCCCAGAAACCAGGCTCGTCCTCCTCTGTGAGCCTCAAGCCCCTTACCCACTTGGCGCTCTTCCAGAGGTAGAGGTGGGGGACGAGCAGGCGCGCCGGGCCGCCGTGCTCCGCCGAGAGCGGCTCTCCCTCGTAGGTGTGGGCGACCCAGGCCCTGCCCCCCGTGACCTCTTCCAGCGGGAGGTTCGTCGTGTAGCCCCCGTCGCAAAAGGCGAGCACGTACCCCGCCGCTGTATCTACCCCTTCGAGCAGGGTGTCCACGGAGACGCCTTCCCAGGTCGTGTCCAGCTTGGACCACTTGGTGACGCAGTGGATGTCGCGTGTGATCTCCTCCGACGGCAAAGTCAGAAACTCTCCCCAGGACCACGCCCTCGGCTCGTCGACCTCGCCCTCGACCGAGAACCTCCACTCCGAGAGCGGCGTGCGCGGGGTGGGACCCGCCGAGAGAACGGGAAAGCCTTCCACAAGGTACTGGCCCGGCGGCACGCGCCCGGAGGCTTCCTCCGGCTGTCGCCGGCGTCCGCGGAAACCGCGGGAGATGAACCCTCTGCCCATTAATTCTCCTCCTTCATGGTCTGGACCTCTGGTGCGGGATCTCTCTGGACGGTGCGGGCGGCTGGTTCAAGTGCCTTTCACCGGCCCCGCACCGTTCGTGACCCTCGAATAAGCCACCGACGTTGTTAGGGCAGCCATCGGTATGGCCAGCGCCGCGACGATCGAGCCTCCGACCCACTCCCCCCAGGTATGAGATCCCGTGATCGAGCCCGCCACCAGCGCGCCCGCATGGATGACCACCTGCTCCGAGACGTAGGCGAGGGTGGCCGTCCCGAGCACGAACCAAAAGTGTCCCCGCACCAGCGCGCTGCTGCGCTTGAGGGACCCAACAGATCCCATATCCTCCTTGCAGATCACTGGTATAGACAGCGACCAGCGTGTGTAAAGCCACGCCCCTGGGACCACAAGCAACACCGTTGCCGCGCTCGCGAGCGAGACGGTGATCAGCGCGGCCACGAGGACGCGCGGTACGAAGGAAGCCGCTTCGAACAACCTTGCAAGCCTGCTACGCGATGCGATGAGATCCTTCTCACGCTCGTAGTCGGTTGTAAGCTCCTCGGCGTAGGCCAGGTAGAGGTAGTAAGCGAAAGCGGCGGCCAAATATGTCAGGAGTCGGTCCAGCAGGAGCCGATCCGCGATAAGGTAGGCAGGAGCTTCCGCAAGAGCGCCGAGCACAGCCCCGGGTACTATCACTGCCGACGGGTAGCGGCGGATGATCGCGAAGGCTTCGCGCCACACGCCTGAGATGGAGTTCTGCTCGCCCATTGGCCCCTCTTCTGGGTCTTCGCACATCCTCAACACCTTAACAGCCTACCAGCCCCTACCTACGTAGCGTCGTGAGCCCTACACTGCTCCGTCGGCGTATTGGGGACGTCCTCTCATCAGCACGCTGCCAAAGCCCCCCTGGCCATCGCGCCGGGGGCTTGCCTTGTTCGATAGAGTTCAACGTGCTTTTGCAGAGGAGTTATTGCGAGTGCCGGAGGTGGGACTCGAACCCACACTCCCCGAAGGGAACCGGATTTTGAGTCCGGCGCGTCTACCAATTCCGCCACTCCGGCACGGAGGACCGCCACATTATACCAATGTAGTCAGCCCCTTCGGCGCGCAGGGCGAGCTCGCTTGACACAAGGGTGCACAACTTGACAAGTGGGCGCATAACTATTCATACTGCCTGCCGCAAAGGGGTTTATTGCAGTCAATCGGGGGGCGGGTCGTTGTCGTGATCCGGAGACGAGGAGGAGCATTGAGGAGAGTACGTCGCGGGGCGAGTCTCGTGGTATTGGGGGCGGTATCGGCGCTGATCGCCATCGGGTGCGGTGGCGATGGTGGCGGTGGCGGTGGGGGCGGTGGCGAAGGCCTCACCGCCAAGATAGTCAGCGACCTGCCGCGGCAGGGGGCGAACAGGGCACAGACCACGACCATGGTCAATGCTATAGAGCTGGCGATCGAGCAACGGAATGGCAAGGCCGGGGACATAAAGATCGAGTACGAGTCGCTGGATGATGCCACGGCTCAGGCTGGCGCCTGGGATGAGGCCAAGTGTGGCGAGAACGCCCAGAAGGCCGCCCAGGATGAGGAGATCATCGGTTGGATCGGGCCGTTCAACTCAGGCTGTGCGGCGGTTCAGATCCCGATCCTCAACGAAGCCGGGCTAGCCATGATCAGCCCCGCCAACACCTACATCGGCCTGACCAAGCCTAGCCCCGATCCGTCCGAACCGGATCAATACTACCCCACGGGTCAGCGCAACTACACCCGCGTGATCGTGGCCGACGACGAGCAAGGCCAGGCTGGAGCTCTCCTGATGGAAGAAGAGGGCTTCGAGTCGGTCTACATCCTCGATGACAAGCAGGTCTATGGTGTGGGTCTTGCCGACCAGTTCGAGGACAGTGCGAAGGAGCTCGGCATCGAGGTCCTCGGGCGCGAGGGGATAGATTCCAAGGCCCCGAACTACCGCTCGCTGATGAATCAGATCAAGCAGACCGATCCTGACGCCATTTACTTCGGTGGAATCATCGAGCAAAACTCTGCCCAGGTCATAAAGGACAAGGTGGGCGCCGGGATGAGCAACGAGGACGTCGCCTTTATCGGGCCTGATGGCATCTTCTTGGACACACTTCTCACCCAGGCTGGAGACGACGCCGAGGGTGTCTGGGTGACCTTCGGAGGTCTACCCGAGAGCGAGCTCTCCGCCGAGGGCCAGGAGTTTATCGAGGCGTACGAGTCCAACGTACGACGACGAGGTACAGCCCTACACCGCCTACGCCTACGAGGCGGCCAACGTGATGCTCGACGCCATCGAGCGGGCCTCTGAGGAGGCTGGCGGCGAGGTCCCCGACCGCGAGGCGGTGCTCGAGCAGGTCTTCGCTACCGAGGACTACGAGGGTGTGCTCGGCACCTGGAGCTTCGACGAGGACGGCGACACGACCCTCACTGAGCTTTCCATCAATCGGGTCGTGAATGGCGAGTTCAAGTATCAGCGCACTATCGACGCTGGCGACATGTAGGTTGTCATTACCCGAGTCAGGCATGGGGACCGGCTGCGCGTCCGGTCCCCACTTCTAAAAGAGGAAGCGAGATGACGACGGAGCAAGCCACGAAGACCCGCTGGCGGGCTTTGGTCGAGAGCGCGATGTCTTCTAGTTGGCAGTCTCGCATCGCGGTGGCAGTGGTAGGCTTCCTGCTGGTCCTCTTGTTGGTGCAAGCGGTGCGGCAGCCGGACGTGTTCATCTCCCAGCTCATCATCGGCATCACCAACGGCGCCATCATCGCGCTGGTCGCGCTCGGCTACACGCTCGTGTACGGGATCATCGAGCTGATCAACTTCGCCCACGGCGACAACTTCATGATCGGCTCCTTCGTAGGTCTGACGGTTCTCTCCGGCACGTTTCTCGGCTTCCAGTTCTTCGGGGCCATAACGAGCAACTCCGGAACTGCCTTGCGGATCGGCGGCGTTCTTCTTGCCCTGGTGGTCGCGATGGCCGCCTGCGGGCTGTTGAACGTGGGAATAGAGCGGGTGGCGTACAAGCCGTTGCGCAACTCGCCGCGGCTGACCGTCCTGATCACGGCCATCGGCATGTCGTTTATCTTGCAGAACGTCGGGCTCGTGTGGAAGGGGCCGGCGCAGATACCTTTCCCCGAGCTAATCTCCGACGCCAACATCCTCCCGGGAGACGCGATCGTCTTTCGCTGGAAGGACCTTTTCATCATTGGAGTAACGGTGCCGCTGCTTGTGGGCCTCTCCTACTTCATCAGCAACACCAAACAGGGCAAAGCCATGCGGGCCGTCGCGCAAGACAAGGATGCCGCTGCGATGGTAGGCATCAACGTGAACCGCACTATCTCCATCACGTTCCTGATAGGAGGCATCCTGGCCGGGGCGTCCGGCGTAATGTACGGGCTCTTCAACGGCATCACGGTCTTCAACGTCGGCTTTACCCAGGGCCTCTTCGCCTTCACAGCGGCCGTACTAGGAGGCATAGGTAACCTGAGCGGGGCCGTGGTCGGCGGGATACTCATCGGGATCATCGGCTCTATGACAGACCAGTACATAGGCGTCGAGTGGACGGCCATAGTGATCTTCAGCGTCCTGATACTCGTGCTCGTGTTCAGGCCACGCGGGTTGCTCGGCGACCGCTCGGCGGTGCAGGGGGGAGGGGAGTAGCCTGGCGCTCGTGCGAAGGTACTGGCTACCTGCGCTGCTTATCGTGGTTGCGTTTGTCTTCCCCATCGTGGACGAGTCCTTTGACTTGCTCCTGATCTACCCCGTCATCATCATCACGGTCTACGTGATGCTCGCGTTGGGGCTAAACATCGTGGTCGGTTTCGCAGGCCTTCTCGACCTTGGCTTCGTGGCGTTCTACGCCCTCGGCGCCTACGTCGTGGGTTGGTTCGCCTCAAGCCACTTCAATAAATTGAGCTACTCCTTCGGGACGGCGGCGACCTCGCTTACCGGAGAGCCACTGCCGGGGATACACATCTCTTTCTGGGTGCTCTTGATCGTGGCCGGAGCTTTCACGGCGCTGTGCGGTGTGATCATCGGAGCGCCGACGCTGCGCCTCAGGGGAGACTACCTTGCGATAGTTACGCTTGGGTTCGGGGAGATCATACCCCGCTTCTTCCAGAACGGCGACGACCTCGGTGGCTTCAACCTGACCAACGGGACGATAGGCATAAAGGCCATAGACTCTCCGGGTATCCCCTTCCTCCCTGAGTCCCTGGACGCCTGGAAGCAGTTCGGGACCTTAGACCTTCACCCGTGGTACTACACGATCCTGGTTATCGTCCTGATCGCCATCTACGTCAACATTCGTTTGAGGGACTCCCGATTGGGGCGGGCCTGGATCTCGGTGCGCGAAGATGAGACGGCCGCGGCAGCTATGGGTATCAATCCGGTTACGACGAAACTTTGGGCGTACGCCCTCGGGGCGGTCTTCGGAGGCATCGCGGGCGCCTTCTACGGTTCGTTTATTGGAAGCATCTTCCCGACGAGCTTCTCGTTCAACATCTCGATTCTGGTCTTGTGCATGGTTGTTCTAGGCGGCATGGGCAACATCTACGGCGTCATCCTCGGGGCCATCGCTCTACAGGGTCTCAACTTCTACCTGCTGCCGAAGATCAACGAGTGGGTCCACGCTATCGGCGACGTCGTCGGGAGCCCCCTTCTCAGCGACGCGGATATCCCGAAGTACAACTTTTTCCTGTTCGGAATCATCCTCGTGCTCATGATGTTGCTGCGGCCTGAGGGCATCATACCCAACCGCCAGCGCGCCGAGGAGCTGCACAGCGGCGAAGGCGGCGACGTCGGCGACGCGCTTGGGGGGAACGTTCGTGAGTGAGGAGAACGGCGCGGCCGCGAACATCTTCGAGGCACGCGGGATCACCAAAGTGTTCGGTGGGCTGGTGGCGGTCAGCTCGGTGGACTTCGATATCCCGGAGCACGCCATCGTCAGCCTGATCGGGCCTAATGGAGCCGGGAAGACGACGTTTTTCAACATGGTCAGCGGCCTCTTCGAGCCAACCGCAGGGAACTTCGCGCTGCAAGGCACGGACATTACGAAGCTCAAGGCGCACAGGCGCGCGCAGCTCGGGATCGGGCGCACGTTCCAGAACATCCGGCTCTTCGACACGATGAGCGCCCAGGACAACGTGCTCTCCGGGATGCACACCCGCCTGCACTCCGGCATCCTCGGCTCCATCTTCAGGACGCCGGGGACGCGTCGGGAAGAGCGGGAGTCGATCGAGAAGGCGGGGGAGTACCTCGACTTCGTCGGCATCGAGGGACGCGAGACCTTCGCCAAGAACCTCTCCTACGGGGACCAGCGGCGCCTGGAGATAGCGCGGGCGCTAGCCTCCGAGCCGAAGCTCCTTCTGCTCGACGAGCCGACGGCGGGGATGAACCCGCAGGAGACGGCGCGGCTTACGGCCCTGATCCAACGCCTCCGCGAAGAGCGCGGCATCTCCATCCTTCTCATCGAGCACGAGATGCGTGTCGTCATGAGTATTTCCGATCGGGTAACGGTGCTCGACCACGGGGAGAAAATCTCCGAAGGCTCTCCGCAAGAGGTGCGCGAGGACCCGAAGGTGATAGAAGCCTACCTCGGCACGGCGAAGACGGGTTAGTTATGGCCCTGCTCGAGATCGAGAACATGCACAGCTATTACGGGCACATCCAGGCTCTCCGCGGGATCTCACTCACGGTCGAGGAGGGCGAAGTCGTCACGCTTATAGGCTCCAACGGGGCAGGCAAGACCACGACGCTTCGCTCTATCAACGGCATCCTGCCCCCAAGGAGGGGCAAGATCCTCTTCGAGGGCGAGGAGATCCAGGGCACTCCGGCACACGACATGATCTCCAAGGGCATCTCCCAGAGTCCGGAGGGACGCAAGATCTTCAGCCGGATGACGGTACTCGAGAACCTGGAGATGGGCGCCTACCATCGCAACGACCGTGCGGGGATCAGCGAGGACATGGACCGCGTCTTCGACCTGTTCCCACGCCTTCAGGAGCGCGTGAAACAGGAATCGGGCACCATGAGCGGCGGCGAGCAACAGATGCTCGCCATCGGCCGCGCCCTGATGAGCCGCCCGAAACTACTCCTGCTAGACGAACCCTCGATGGGCCTGGCCCCCGTGCTGGTCGAGCGTATCTTCGACATCATCAGGGATATCAATAAGCAAGGGACCACGATCCTGCTCGTCGAGCAAAACGCCAACGTCGCACTCGAGATCGCCACCCGCGGCTACGTCCTCGAAACAGGCACCATAGTCAACGAAGCCCCAGCCAGCAAACTCCGCGAAGACCCGAAGGTCCGCGAAGCATACCTGGGCGAGATTTAACAGCCAGGCATCAGGTTTCAGGCAACAGGCATCAGGACATCTCTCTGTCTCCGGACCCTCGCGGCCCGCCACCCACCATTCCCGCGGCCCCTCACCGTCATTCCTGCAGCCCCTCACCGTCATTCCCGAGAAAGCGGGAATCCACGGCTGTGCAGGATCTCGGCGGCTCTGGCCAGGAGCGTTCAGCCGGATTCCGTATGAATCGTCGTGAAAGCTTTCTTCATAAGCCGACTAGACTTTGCTCTTCTGAATGCGTATAGTTGGCCTCGTGTCAAAGGGATTACACACGAGGTTCGCGACTACGTTCTATGCGCCGTCTTTCCGGTTGAAGCGGCGTGCTTGGAGCTGCTACGGGTTCGGGCACACGGCGCTCAGGGAGCCCAGTGATCTGCGCGGGACGGTTGTAGGAAAGCAGGGCCGCTTCCGGGGTCTTCTGACAGCACAAGGAGGTGATATTTAGAGAAAGTTCCAGAAAGGTGACCTATGGCCCTCGACCTCAGGGCGGACCTGTACGAGTCCTGCTTACAAATCTCCCCCAAACATCCAGACTACGCCGCACTATCCATCCAGGCCGGCTTTGACTGGTCCCCTCTCTCCGGTTGCTCGTTCGACCGGCTTTACCTCGTCGTCTTCCGTTCCGTACGGCTGCCAGACGCGGACCTCACCCTGTTGCGCGAGCACGACGACCGCGCCTACGCGGAGGCCCTAAAATCGGGCGGCCTGCTCCATTACTTCAAAGGCCAGGCGAACGAGCGGGGCGTGTGCCTCTCTTTCTGCCTCTGGGAGACGCGCGAGCAGGCCCAAGAGGCTGCAGGGGCCGCATCCCACAGGTCCGCCGCAGACATCACCTCCAAGATGTACCTGTCTTACGTGCTCGACCGTTACTGGTTGAAAAAGGTCGAAGAAAAGCTCGTCTTCGAACGCATCTAAAGCGGTTAGCATGTAGGGGCGGTTCGCGAACCGCCCTCGCTGCGCCTCTGCAAACCGCGGCTTCAGGAAGTTATCCTGGCGTGCTTGGGCTCATTTTTTTCGAGAACCGCTCTACAGCGACCAGCGATCAGCCAAAAAGCTGAAAGCGAGGCCGAAGGGTTGCTGACAAGCCTGCGAAGCAGGCGTGATGAAAGCGTAGGCCGAAGCGTGCTGAATCGGGGCGGGAAACGGACCCTTCCTCCGGTATAATCCTTTCGGTGCGAATCTATCTTATCGACGGTTACTCCCTACTGTACAGGGCGTTCTACGCCCTGCCGCAGAGCATAAGCACCTCTAGCGGCCTGCCCACAAACGCGCTCTACGGTTTCACGAGCATGCTGCTCAAGCTCCTCGATACCGAGGAAGAGGTGGGGCTCGGGGTTGTGTGGGACGGAGGGATGCCGGAGTTCAGGTTGAAGATCTTCCCCGAGTACAAGGCGCAGCGTTCGGCGATGCCCGAGGAGCTCAGGTCGCAGGTCGACCACATGGACGAGATCCTGGACGCCATGAACGTCCCCGCCATCACGGCCGAAGGCTTCGAGGCCGACGACGCCCTGGCGACGATGTCACGCCAGGTATCGGATGACGACGAACTTTACATAGTTACGGGCGACCAGGACGCGATGCAGCTCGTCGACGGAAGGGTCAAGGTGCTCCGTACGACCCGCGGCGTCTCGGAGACCAAGACGTACGGCAGGGAAGAGGTCGTCGAAGAGTACGGGGTGACGCCGGAGCAGATCCCCGACTACAAGGCACTCACGGGCGACTCCTCGGACAACATCCCAGGCGTTCGGGGCATCGGCCCCAAGGGGGCGGCGAACCTGCTAGAGCAGTTCGGCACTCTGGGCGGGGTCTACGATAACCTGCAGAACATCTCGGCGAAGGGTACGCGCAAGAAGCTCGAAGACGGCAGGGAGAGCGCGTTCATGTCCCTGGATCTCGCACGGATGCGCTTCGACGTGCCCGTGAAGTTCGATCCTGAGTCGCTCCGCTTCGAGGGCGTCTCCCCCGACATCCGGGACATCACCAGGCGCTACGAGTTCCGCACCCTGGAGTCGAGGCTCACCGAGCTGCCCGTCGCCGGGGGCGAGCAACTCCCACCCATAGAACGCCTGGAGGTACATGTCTCCGACGAACCCGTCGAGCTGTCCTTCGAGCCAGTAGCGGCGGCACCGGTCAACGACGATAGTGGGCTCTGGTGCGTCGCCGTCTCGGAGGGCGAGGTGCGCGTCACGCAAGGCGTGCCGGAAGTGCCCATGAAGGTGCACGATTCGAAGAGGCTCGAGGTAAGGGGCGCGGACTTCGACACGTACCTGGCGGCGTACCTCGTAAAGCCAGGACTAGGAAGCTACGAGCTGGAAGCGCTCGCCGCCGAGAGGGGGATGGCCGAGGTCGACCTGGCGCACGAAGATCGTGCCGTCGCGGAGGCCGCGAGGAGGGCCGCGCTCGTCTATGCGCTCTCGCCGAGGCTGCAGAAAGAACTAGAGGAGATGGGTCTCGCCAGGCTCTACTACGACGTGGAGCTGCCGCTCGCCGACGTGCTCGGGGAGATAGAGGAGATCGGGATGCCCGTGGAAGCCGAAACCCTGGAGAAGGTCGGCGAAGACCTCGACGGTCGCATCGCGGACGTGGAGAGAGACATTTACGATGACGTCGGGCATCCCTTCAACATAGGGTCGCCCAAGCAGCTCGGCGTGGTCCTCTTCGAGGAGATGGAGATACCCCCTGTCAGGAAGACCAAGACCGGCTACTCGACGGATGCGAAGGTGCTGCAGCAGCTTGCCATCCAGTATCCCGTGGCCGATCGCATCATCGAGTACCGTGAGTTGACCAAGCTCAGGGGCACCTATATAGACGGCCTGATCAAGCTCATCACCGACGAGGGCCGAATACACAGCACCCTGCAACAGACACGGGCGGCAACTGGCCGTCTATCCAGCGACTCGCCCAACCTACAGAACATCCCGGTTCGCACGGAGATGGGGGTCAGGATCAGGGACGCGTTCACGGCCTCGCCGGGGCGCAGGCTCGTCGTGGCCGACTACTCGCAGATAGAGTTGAGGATTCTGGCCCATATGACCGGAGAACCGTCGCTCGTCGAATCGTTCACCAACGACGAGGATATCCACACGCGCACCGCCTCGGAGGTCTTCGACGTGCGCATGGAGAGCGTGACGCCCGAGCTCAGACGGAGGGCGAAGATGGTCAACTTCGGCATCCTCTACGGAATCTCCGGGTTCGGGCTGGCCACGAGGCTGGGCAACGTGCATCCGGCCGAGGCCGAGCGTTACATCAAACGCTACTTCGAGCGCTATCCGAAGGTTACCGATTTCATGCAGGAGACCCTGGAGGAGGCCGAGGAGCTCGGGTACTCGACGACGCTCTTCGGGAGGCGGCGCTACGTGCCCGAGCTCAGAAACTCCAACAAGAACGTGAGGAAGCTGGGGGAGAGGATCGCGTTCAACGCCCGCGTGCAGGGTACGGCGGCGGACATCATCAAGGTCGCGATGGTAGATCTGGCACCGAGATTAGAGTCTCTGGGGGCTGACATGATCATGCAGGTCCACGACGAGCTCGTCTTCGACGTCGACGAAGATAGGGTCGATGAGGTCGCGGCCCTGGCGGTCGAGAGGATGGTCGCCGCCTACGACCTCAGGCCTCCGCTAGAGGTCGAGGCCAAGGCCGGTGTAAGGTGGGGGCATGTGAGTCCTCTGTAGCTCTCAGCATTCAGCCCTCAGCCGTCAGCCTTTTGTTTTTGGCTGATCGCTGACAGCTCCGTAATTGCTGTATAATCTGCACCCGTCCAGCAAATTAAAGGAAAGCAACTGTTTCATGACTGACATCACACAAGACACGTCCCGAGAGCTGACCATGAAGGACTTCTTTCGGGAAGAAAACGGGGAGATCATCCCCATAGACGAGAGCGTCCTCATAGATTTCAAGGACGGGGACATCGTCGAGGGCGACGTCGTCCGCATAGACCGCGACGAGGTACTCGTCGACATAGGCTACAAATCCGAGGGGCTTATCCCCTCCAACGAGCTGTCCATCCGCAAGGGTGCCGACCCGCACGACGTCGTCGAGATGGGCCAGCACCTCGAAGCACTCGTCATGCAGAAGGAGGACGCCGACGGGCGTCTGATCCTCTCGGCCAAGCGTGCCGCTTTCGAGCGGGCCTGGAACCGCATCGAGGAGGCCTACAACGACCAGCGCACCGTCGAGGGTCCCGTCATCGAGGTCGTGAAGGGGGGCCTGATCCTCGACATCGGGCTGCGCGGCTTCCTGCCAGCGAGCCTGGTAGACATCAGGCGCGTCAGGAACCTCGACTCCTTCCTCGGCCAGAAGCTCGAGTGCAAGGTAATCGAGCTGAACAGGAGCCGTAACAATGTCGTTCTGTCCAGGCGCGCCGTCCTAGAGGAGGAGCGCAAGGAAGAGCGCGAGCGCATCCTGACCTCGCTGGAAGAGGGCATGATCGTCAAGGGCACCGTCTCCAACCTCGTGGATTTCGGGGCCTTCGTAGACCTAGAAGGTATCGACGGCCTGATCCACATCTCCGAACTCAGTTGGCAGCACGTCGACCACCCGAGCGAGGTCGTCGAGGTGGGCGAGGAGGTCGAGGTCAAGGTTCTGGAAGTGGACCGTGACCGCGAGCGCATCTCGCTCGGCCTCAAGCAGACCAGGAAGGACCCGTGGCAGGAGATCGTCGAGCGGGTCACGGTGGGCGAGCAGATCCAGGGCCGCGTCACCAAGCTCGTCTCCTTCGGTGCCTTCGTCGAGGTCGCCGAGGGCGTCGAGGGTCTGATCCACATCTCCGAGCTCGCCGACCACCACGTCGAGACCCCGGATGAGATCGTCCGCTCTGGCGACGAGGTCGACGCGCGCATCATCGATGTGGACGCCCGACGCCGCAGGCTCTCATTGAGCCTGCGTCCGAAGCGCGAGGACCGCGAGGAGCGCCCCCGCCGTGAGGAGCGTCCGCGCCGCGAGCCCGAGCAGCGCGGCACCTCCGAGCGCAGGAGTAGCAGCGAAGGCAGCGGGCTCCGCACCGGCGCCTTCGACGCGCTGGCCGACCTCGATCTCGAGGAAAAATAGCAAGAGACTCTTCAAAGAAGGGGTCCATGGGAGGGCCGGTGACCATCGCCGTCACCGGCCCTTTCGCGTCGGGCAAGAGCGCGCTGGTCCGTTTCCTGGGCGATTTGCCCGGCGCAGAGACGGCCTCGGCCGATGAGATAGTGCACCACCTGTTGAATAACGATCGCCAGGCCATCGCCAGGATCGTCAATCGCTTCGGGGAGGATGTCAGGGGAAAGGACGGCATCGACCGCAAGGCCCTCGGCCGGGAGGTCTTCGGCGACGCCGAGGCGCTGCGGGACCTGGAAGAGATCCTGCACCCCCTCGTGCGCCGTGAGACCGACGGGCGGATCACTGCTTCCGACGCCGAAATATTTGTCGTCGAGATACCATTGCTGTTCGAGACAGGGAGGGGCCAGGACTTCGACTACACGGTGGCCGTTACGGTACCGGAGGGACGGAGGCGGGCGTGGGCCGAGGAGAGGGGCGTCGACGCCGCTACCTTGCACGCCATAGAGGCGCGGCAGCTCACGGGCGAGGAGAAGGCCGGACGGGCCGACCTCGTGGTACAAAACGACGGAGACCTGGATAAACTGAAGGAGCAGGCGGAAGAGCTCGGGCGTAAGATGCTACAGGGGAGAGGTTCCCACGGCGACCCACGATAAGAGGCGCAGGTACGGCAGGGCGAGGGCCCGAAGGCGCCGCGGCATTCTCCTGCTTATGGTACTCGTTGCGATCCTGGCCATCCTGCCCTTCGCACTCAGGTTGCCCGACGCCGTGATGAAGACCGTATATCCCTTGCGATACGAGGCGACCATCCGCGAGGCCAGTGAGGAGAATGGGCTGGAGCCGGCGTTCGTCGCGGCTGTGATCTACACGGAGAGCCGTTTCAGACCCGACGTCGAGTCCCACAAAGAGGCCTACGGACTTATGCAACTACTCCCTGAATCGGCGCGCTACATCCAGCGCAAGAGCGGCATAGAGGGCGACTACCGCGACCCGAAGGTCAACATAAGGCTGGGAACCTGGTTTCTCGGTTACCTCGACGATCGGTACGAGGGCGATGAGAGGTTCATGCTCGCGGCGTACAACTCTGGAGAAGGAAGCGTGGACGCCTGGACCTCCGACGGGGGCTTCGACATCGCGAAGGACATCCCTTACAAAGAAACCCGCGAGTACGTGGACCGCGCGCTCGAGGCACAACAGACTTACCAGAAGCTCTACGGTAAGGACCTGCGTCAAAGCGAAGACTGAAGTCTCCGTAGCGGGACTTCGGGAGGAGAGAGATGCGAAGAAAACTGGCGGTTCTGTTGGTCGCCGTGCTCGTTCCGACGTCCGGCGCTGTCGCTTGCGGTCAGGCGGTCGAGGATCGGGTCAAGCAAGAGGTGGACAAGCAGGTCCAGAAGGGCAAGGATCGGGTCAACAAGGAGCTGGAGAAGGGCCAGAAGAAGCTGGAGAAAGAGGCCGGCAAGGTCCGGAAGCAGGTCGAAGAGGGCGCCAAGGACGCCAGGAAACAGGCCGAGAAAAAGGCCGGTAGCGGCCAGTAAAACGGATTCGGCCGCCCTCCCCGCTGCGCTTCTGCGACTCGAAGATCGTCCCAGGATACTCCACGTTGTCGGACGGCTCGATGTACCCCGTGCCCCGGATCTCTCGCATCGGTCACACTTGCGCTCACTGGTCGATTCAGGCAAGGTTCTGATATGCACCCTCGCCGGGGAAGGCGGCCAGAAAATGCGACGTGCTCGATGTATTTGCCGGCGCCTGGCCGGCATTCTTCCTTGAAGCCCAGGGGGAAATAGAGTCGGAGGAGAGGGGAAGCGAGACGGTAGCGGAAGATTGGTTGTGTCGGAGGTGGGAAAGCTGTGCTCCGCGAGGGAAGCAACGGCGTTGGAGCATCACCAGGAAAGGAGCAGACGGCATGAGACGACTCATCTCTCTGTTGGCGGCGACGGCCTTGGCGCTGGTTTTGGCCAGCGGAGTCGCCCTGGCGGTCACCAGGATAGGCACCGATGGCCCCGACACTTTGCGGGGGACCAACGGGGCCGACCAACTGGTGGGCAAGGCCGGCAACGACACACTCTTGGCTCTGGCCGGCAACGACACCCTGCTAGGCGGAGACGGTAAGGATATAGTCAACGGCGGCAACCTGCAAGAACCCTTCGGGGGCGCCAAGAACCTGGTGGGCGGGGGAGGCAATGATGCCGTTCAAGGCGGCCTTGGCTCCGACAACTTGGGCGCCCAGGAAGGTAACGACTTCCTTGTTGGCGGCGAATTCGGCCCGCCCGCCGCGAAAGACACCCTTTCCGCAGGAGACGGCACCGATGTGATAGACGTCTTCAACAAGCCTGCGGGCAAGGATGTGGTAAGTTGCGGCGGCGGCATCGACCGGGTGTTCGCCGACAGAGCAGACGCGGTAGCGCCTGACTGCGAGAAGGTGTTCGTCGGTGAGCGTAACTTCGAGGCATACTTCGAGTCCATACCGAAGGACTTTTTCGATGATCTGAATCCCCAATTCTAAGGTGGATCAACCGAGAAAAAGCCCGCGTTCGCGGTACAATCAGGTCGTATGTTTCAGAGGCGCGACGCTTCACGATCCACGAGAGATCCCGAGGTTTTTGCATGGAGAATTCGACGCGTAGCGGGTTCCGGGTAAACAGCGAATACCAGCCGACCGGCGACCAGCCGCGGGCCATAGAGCAGCTCGCCTCGGGGCTCGACGCTGGCTTGAAGGCCCAGACCCTGCTCGGTGTCACGGGGTCGGGGAAGACGCACACGATGGCGCGGGTGATCGAGCAGGCCGGCAGGCCCGCGCTCGTCATCGCGCACAACAAGACGCTCGCCGCGCAGCTAGCCAGCGAGTTCGCCGAGTTCTTCCCCAATAACGCCGTCGAGTACTTCGTCAGCTACTACGACTACTACCAGCCAGAGGCGTACGTCCCGCGCACCGACACCTTCATCGAGAAGGACGCCCAGATCAACGAGGACATAGACAGGCTGCGCCACTCCGCGACGAGCTCTCTGTTCACGCGACGGGACGTCATCGTCGTCGCGAGCGTCTCGGCGATCTACGGCCTGGGTAGCCCGGAGGAGTACCGCTCGAAGATGGTCCTTCTGGAGCAGGGGGGCTTCTACGACCTTGACGACGTGCTCAGGGACCTCGTCAAGATTCAGTACACCAGGAACGACTTCCAGCTAAACCGCGGCAACTTCAGGGTACGGGGCGATGTTCTGGAGGTCCATCCCGCTTACCAGGATACGATCTACCGCATCTCCTTCTTCGGGGACGAGGTGGAGAACATGACGGAGGCCGACCCCCTGACGGGGGAGATCCTGCGCGAGCACGACACCGTGACCGTCTACCCCGCGACCCACTTCGTGACCGGCGAGGACCGCCTCGCGGTCGCCGTAAAGAACATCGAGGCTGAAGCTGAGGAGCGGGTCGCGGAGTTGGAGGGCGAGGGCAAGGTCCTCGAGGCGTACAGGCTCAAGCAGCGCACCCAGTACGACCTGGAGATGATGCGCGAGCTCGGCTACACCTCGGGCATCGAGAACTACTCGCGACACCTCGACGGCCGTCCGCCTGGCTCGACGCCGTACACGCTTCTCGACTACTTCCCAGACGACTACATCACGTTCGTCGACGAGTCGCACATAACCTTGCCCCAGGTCAGGGGGATGTACAACGGCGACAGGAGCAGGAAGACGACGCTAGTCGAGTTCGGCTTCAGGCTGCCGAGTGCTTTGGATAACAGGCCGCTCATGTGGGACGAGTTCTTGCTGAAGACGGATCAGATGTTCTTCGTCTCGGCGACGCCTGGGCCGTACGAGCTCGAGAACTCGGGGCAGATAGTGGAGCAGATCATCCGCCCGACCGGCCTCGTCGACCCCGAGGTCGAGGTGCGTCCCACGAAGAACCAGATCGACGACCTACTCAACGAGGTCGCCAAGCGCGTCGAACACGGCGAGCGCGTCCTCATAACTACGCTGACGATTAAGATGTCCGAGGATCTGACGGACTATCTCCTGGAGCACAACGTCAAGGCGCGATACATGCACTCCAACATAGAGACTCTGGACCGCATCCAGATCATCCGCGGTCTGCGTACTGGCGAGTTCGACGTGCTGGTCGGCATCAATTTGCTTCGAGAAGGCCTCGACCTACCCGAGGTAACGCTCGTAGCCATCCTGGACGCGGACAAGGAGGGTTTCTTGCGCGGGGAGCGTGCGCTCATCCAGACCATCGGAAGGGCCGCGCGTAACGTCAAGGGACGGGTCATCATGTACGCCGACAGGGAGACCGACTCTATGCGGGTCGCCATCGGTGAGACGGAGCGCAGGCGCGAGATACAACGCGCATACAACGAGCAGCACGGCATCGAGCCGCGCACCATCACCAAGGGCGTCTCCGACATCCTCATCGCCGCAGAAGCGAAAGGCCTCTACAAAGCTGGCAAGAAGAGCAACCGCGAGGCCCCCCGCGACCCCGACGAGCTACGCACCCTCATCGCCGACCTCGAAGCCGAGATGATGGAGGCCGCTGAGGACCTCAAGTTCGAGTACGCCGCCAGGCTCAGGGACGAGATCAAAGACCTCGAGAGGCAGCTTCAAGAAGTAGCTACTTAGGTCGTCTTACCTCACCCGCGATGGTTGCGTTTTCGTCAGGCCGCCGTTTGCCCTGACGCGGGGGTTGCGGAGCAGGTACAAACCGTAGGCGACGAAGCCGACGGTGCTCAGGAGTATGACGAGGCGGAAGGCGAGGGTGCCGAGCGTGGCTATGCCCATGGCGAAGGCGAACGCACTGTGTACGAGGATGACTGGCCAGATGGAGGTGGTGCGCCAGCGGAGGGCACCGTAGGTGAAGCCGCCGCAAACGGTCAGGGCCGTGAGGCGAACGGCCTCGGGCCAGGGGCCGTCCGTCGCCGTCCTGCCGAGGACGAGCAGGCCCGCGAGCAGGGAGGTCAGGATCACGGTCCGCACGGGACCCATCCGCACCAACGCCCGCCAGAGGAGGCCGCGGAAGATTATCTCTTCTCCGAAGGTGGCGACGAGCACGGTGAGGAACGTCGAAGCCAGAGACCCTGGTCCCGCGATGTAGACGCCGCCGGTGAGGGTCAGCGCACAGACGAGCACAGGGAAGGCGAGGAGCCTCATGTTTCGCCACCGCGAGGGTCGGGTGAATCCTGCATCATGCCACCAGCCGGTCCATACGAGCAGGGCGAGTCCGAGAAGGATCGTCAGCGCCCAGAACAGCGTATCCGGACTCTTCATGTCGGAGAGGATCAAGCCCAGACCCACGGGCGGCTCGAATGCCTCCTGCGGCAGCCTGGCGATGTTGCCTACAGGACCGCTCGGGAAGACGGCCCTGCTCGCTAACGTGACCCCGAACAGCAAAAACGTGATCAGGACGGAGAAGAGGAGAGGGTGACGATCGGGGAAACGTCTCACCCGCACACCACTGTCAGAGCCTCTCCTTGAGGCCGGCGAGGATGAGGTCGAGGCCGAACTCGAACTCCGCGTCGTGGTCCACTCTCTCCAGACGAGTGTCCAGCTCGTGGATGTGGGGGAACTCATCCGGAGGGAGCGTAAGGGCGCCGAGGCGGGGGCCCGCGGGCTCCATGGCGAAGCCCCGGATCTCGGCCATTGCGTAGCCCGATGCGTAGCTGGAGAGCGCGCGGAAGGCGTACAGCGCCGTCTCGGGGTCGAAGCCAGCCCCCCTGAGCGTCTTGAGAAACTCCTCGACGAGCCAGACCCCGTCCATCGTGTCCGGCGGGCGGACGATGAGCAGCGGGAAGACGTTCGGGTGCTCGCGGGCGAGCCGCCGGAACGCCCGGTACGCCTCCCTGACCCGCCTCTCCCAACCTTCCTTTTCGGGCGGTATCTTCAACCCACCAAGCAAGACCTCGACCATCCCGTCGAGCAAAGCATCCTTGTTCGGGACGTGGTTGTAGAGCGACATCGCCTCGACCCCGAGCTCACCCCCAAGCTTGCGCATCGAGAGAGCCTCCAACCCCTCCCGATCCACGAAGCGTACCGCCGCCTCCAGTATCCGCCGCCGGCTCAACGGCCGCCGCCCCGTAACCGCCATCCAAGACCTCCATCTGCCGTAACCCTTGACAGCTTACAGTATAAGCACTAGACTTACATCGTAAGTCTACATCGTGAGTACGCAGGAGACGAGGTGGAGAGATGAGGGTAAGGCGGAAGGACGTTTTCCGGGCGGTTACGGAGGGGGTAATTTCGGAGGGTCAGGCGGAGGATCTCTGGCGGGTTTTGGAGAGGCGTGAGGCGGATCGCCCGCGGTTCGACCTTCCGCACGTCGCCTACTATTTGGGGGCTTTGGTCGTCATCTCCGCCATGACCTGGTTCATGACCCTCGGTTGGGAGGAGTTCGGAGGTGGGGGTATACTCGCGATCTCGCTCTCCTACGCGCTGGTCTTCGTGGTCGCCGGCGGTCTGATGTGGCGGGCCGGGGGCCTGAAGGTTCCGGGTGGGCTCCTCATCACGGCGGCCGTATGCATGACGCCATTGGCCGTTTACGGTTTCGAGACGATGACGGGGCTGTGGTTGCAGGAAGTTCCTGGCGATTACGGGGACTTCTACGACTACATAAAGGCCGGATGGTTCCCGATGGAGGTCGCTACGGTGGGTGCTGGCCTCGTCGCCCTGCGGTTCTTCCGGTTCCCTTTCCTCACTGCACCCGTTGCCTTCGCGCTGTGGTTCATGTCTATGGACCTCACGCCGCTCATCTACGGCAGTTCTTACTACCAGGCGCAGGGCTACCAGGTGGTATCCCTCGTCTTCGGGCTCGTCGTCTTGGTCGGATCCTACCTCGTGGATCGGCGCACGGAGGAGGACTACGCGTTCTGGGGCTACCTCTTCGGGATGTTCGCTTTCTGGGGCGGGCTCACCCTGTTCGAGGGCGGAAGCGAGCTGGATTGGTTCCTCTACGGTCTCATCAACGCGGGCCTAATACTGCTCTCCGTGCTGTTGCAGCGGCGGGTTTTCGTGGTGTTCGGTGCCGCGGGGGTGTTCGTGTACGTGGGGCATCTGGCGTGGGAAATCTTCGAGGATTCGCTCCTGTTTCCGTTTGTCCTCTCTGCGGCCGGGCTAGCGATCATCGCACTCGGCATCCTCTACGCAAAGAACCGCGACAAGATCGAGGTCGCCGTGGTGCGCAAGATCCCGACCATCATCCGGCGCTCGCTCCCGATGGAACGCTAAAGAGCACGCTCGGCCTCGGCCTCCGCTTGTCAGCGGCGCCTCCGCCTTGTCAGCATCGGGCAGCGCTCGCTCGGCTGCTTCGCCTCCGCTTTCAGCTTTTCTGTTCGGGCCACGCTCGGCGGCGTGCAACGGACCGCCGCCCACGGCGGTAGGGGTCTACGCTCGTAGCGAGGCTCTGAGACGACTTCCTGACAAGGCGCCCAAGGCGAAGCCGAAGGCGCCGTGCTGACAAGCGAGGGCGCTAGCCCGATGCGTGCTGACAAGCGGAAGCCGAAGGCTGGAGCGTGCTGAAATGCTCTAATCGTAGAGGCCAGCCCTACGTTTTTGCTGTTCGAAGGTGTTCTTGATCCTACGGGCGTCGGGGAGGGCCATGCGGTTCAGCTGATAAACGCGTCCTGTGTTCGTCTCTATCGTGAGCGTAACGTTGACGAGGCCCTTGATGCCGATCAGGGCGACGTCGCGCAGGCCGACGCTCTCCACGTTCTGGGACTGCCAGCCGCTCCTCAGCTCGATGCGGTCCTGGTAGACACCGACGATGGTGTTGTTTGACCCTGTGGCCTGCGTTATGGGTGCATCCAAGCTGTCCTCCGTGCTGCTCGCGGTTCGCCTCTCGCCCCAGGATACAAGACGGCGTCGGTGATGTTCTCGGGTTGGCGCAAAAAAACACCGGCCGGAGGAGATCCGGCCGGTGTCGAGTGCGCCTCTCTTAAGTGGTGCCTTCTACAGGATCTGGGATCTGTCTGCTCCCGTTGCCGTTCTGGTAATCGGTTGCGACGAGGTCGGGATAGCCGAAGACCCCATGCTCGTGGATGTCGAGGCCGTCGAGCTCCTGCTCGGGCTTGACCCTGATGCCGATGGTCGCCTTGAGTGTGGCGAAGACCGCGAGCGAGGCGAGGAAGACGAACCCGCCGCAAGCCACGATACCGAGAGCCTGGATACCTAGCTGGTAGAAGCCGCCACCGTAGAAGAGGCCTGGCTCGCCGACGGCAGCGAGGGCCGGGGTGGTGAAGAGGCCGCACGAAAGAGTACCCCAGATGCCACCCATGCCGTGGGCGGCGATGGCGCCGAGGGGGTCATCCACCCCGATCCTATCGACGTAGACGAGGGTGGCGTACATTATGACGCCGGCCAGCAGGCCGATCACTATCGACGCCCACGGCGCGACGAAGGCGCAAGGAGCGGTGATCGCGACGAGGGCCGCGATGGCGCCGTTGCCGCCCATCCCCACGTCAACGTGGCGCTTGTACGCGTAGCTCATGAGCATGGCACCGAGAACGCCGGCTGCGGCGGCCAGGGTGGTGGTGAGGGCGATGTCGGCTATCTGCGTTGAAGCCGCCATGGTCGAGCCGGGGTTGAACCCGTACCACCCGACCCAGAGGATCAGGACACCGAGGACCGCGAGCGGCATGTTGTGGCCGGGGATGGTTACGGGCCTACCGTCGTCGTCGTACTTGCCGAGGCGGGGACCGAGAAGCAGGGTCCCAGCCAGTGCAGCCATCGCACCCGAGAGGTGAACAACCGTCGAGCCGGCGAAGTCCTGCATCCCAAGCTCGGTCAGCCAGCCGCCGCCCCAGATCCAGTGTCCCACCATCGGGTAGATGAGCCCTGCGAAGACGACGGCGAAGACCACGTAGACGGCAAACTTGGTCCGCTCGAGCATGGTGCCCCAGACGATGGCCAGAGAGACCGCGCAGAAGGCAACCTGAAACAGGAACTTGGCCGAGAGCGGCACCTGCGTCCACGAGAGCCCGGCGTAGACGTCGTTGACCTGACCCGCCGGCACCGCCAGGAACCAGCCCTGCGTGCCGATCAAGGCGTTGCCGGTGCCGAAGGCGATCGCGAAGCCAACAGCCCAGAACAACAAGGCGGCGATGGCGAGGTTGACCAGGATCTTGGCTACCACGCTTCCGACGTTTTTCATCCGCGAGAAGCCGACCTCTAGCATCGCGAACCCTGCCTGCATGAAAAGCACCAGCACAGCCGCCACGATCACCCAAACCGTGTCCATCGCCAGCGAAAGCTCCGCCGTAGTAGGACCTTTCTGGGCTAACGCCATGCCCGGTAACGCGAGCACCAACAACAGAATCGCCGTCGATAATAATGCGAGCCTCCGCAAAAGCTTCCTCCTCTGAAGGGTATGTACTGTTGGAACATAGTCTAAGCACCACCTCCGAAAGGGTCTTTAGCCACGTGTACAAAGATGGGTGCCCCGCTAGATGCTCCTCTTCTGACGGATGTACAACGCAGCGGGGCAGCACGCTGCCTTCGGCAGCTTGTCAGCACGCTCCGGCCTGCGGCCTCCGCTTGTCGGCATGCTCGGGCCTCACGGCCCTCGCTTGTCAGCACGGCGCCTCCCTCCGGTCGGCGCCTTGTCAGGAAGTCGTCTCGGGGCGTCGCTACGAGCGTCGTACCCTACCGCCAAAGACAGCGGTTCGTTGCGCGCCGCAGAGCGTGGCCCGAACCAAAAAGCTGAAAGCGGAGGCGAAGCCGGAGCGTTGCTGACAAGCGAGGGCCGCTAGGCCCGAGCGTGCTGACAAGGCGCCCAAGGCGCCGTGCTGACAAGCGGAGGCCGCAGGCCGGAGCGTGCTACCTATCCGAGAAGCTCGATGGTCTTTCGGGGACGCGGCCCAAGAGTTGCATGGCCTTTATACCAAGGGTGAGGCGCTCGCGGTCGGCGCTCTTATCCACGTCGAGGCCGGCCAGTTCGCTCACGCGGTCGAGGCGGTAGCGGATCGTGTGGCGGTGGGCGAAGAGATCGCCCGCCGTCCTGACGGTCGAGGCGTCGTTGGCCAGGTAGGTTATGAGGGTCTGTACCAGCTCGGTCCCGTAGCGCGAATCGTAGTGGACGACGGGCTCGAGGGTCTCTGCGTAGAAGGCTTCTAGTTCCTCGGGGCTCTCCTGGAGCACCCTGAACAGGAGCTTGTACGTCCCCGTCTCCCCGAAGGTCGAGACGGAGGAGGGGCCGTGGATGCGGTGTCCGATCTCGAGCGCCACCCCCGCCTCGGAGTAGGCCTCGGGTAGCTGGGCGGGGTCCTTCTTGTAGCCCCCGATGCCGACGGAGACGGTCAGGTCGGGGAGGAGCCCCTTGACGTAGCGCTGCACGCCCTTGGCCAGCAGTAGCGCCTTCTCCGGCAATTCGTCTGGTCCCTCGCCCTCGGATGACCCGAGGAAGAGTATGACGTTATCAGAACGTGGTCCCAACAGGAAGTTCGAGAAGAGCTGTCGGGTTTGCAAGCGCACCGCGTCGGCCAGGCGTCGCTTGAGCTCCTGGACGGCCGGCTCCTTGGGCTTGCGGCGTGCGAGGTAGCGGGCAAAGTCGTCTATGTCGACGACCACGACCATGGCCCCGTCGGCGAGGTCGGCGCCGAGGTAGCGGGCGCGTTGCAGGAGCAGTTCGACGGAGCCGTAATGGCCGCCAACCAGGTCGTCGACGAAGTCCCCCCTGAAGCCCAGCTCGGTCTCGAGGCGTATGCGCTCCTTGCCTAGCTCCGCGTCGAGGACGAGTCTCGCCCAGTACAGGAGCACCACGTCTTCCGGCGTAAGGTGGGCCCCGTCGAGGTCGATCCAGAGGTACCCCGCCGGCGCCCCGCTGCCGATGGGGGTCCAGAACAACTCGCCTTCTGCGACCCGCCAGCGCTCGACGGGCACAGAGAGGTAGCCGTCGGGGAGCCTGGCGTAGCGATCGCGGCGATCGCGGCGCGTCTCGTCGATCGCGGTGTTCTTCGAGGCGCGCAGCCCCTCCTCTTCGAGCGTTGCGTAAAGTCGATTCTCGCCGGGGCCGTCTCCGGAACCGGCGATCAGGCGCCCTACGGGATCCTCTATGACCACGGATCGCCCGAGCATCTCGGAGATCCTGCCCGCCAGCTCCTCGACCTTGGTCTCGCCGCCGGCACCCTCGAGAAGGGCCCGACCCGCGCCGTGGGAGAGCATCAGCAGCCCGTCGTCCTGGGAGATGATCCCGAACAATCTCCTGAGGGGAACATCCGGGCTGATCAAGAACAGACCGAGCCCGAGATCAGCGGCCAGCTCAAGTACCTCCTGCTGCGCCCCGCCTTCCAGGCGCCAGACGACCGCGGGGGAGCCGGCAGCGACGACGCTCCGCATGAAATCTTCGTCGAGGGTCTCGCGGGCGGTCACGGCCACCTCGTCGGGGGAGATCCAGGCCTTCACCGGTTCATCGACGGCGAGCCCCCGCACCCGCCTGGTCGCGTCGCCGGGGAGCGGGCAGTCCGCTTCCAACTCTTCTAGAAGGAGCCGGGAGAAGTCCTTCAGGATCACTGCACGCTCCGTTCGCAACTTGGTGTAATCGGCGCGTATCATTTTGGGCCCAAGGAGCGAAAATCGCAAACCCGCTCGTAAAGACGGAGGCTCGAGGTGGTAAAATCGGGAACAATAGTAAACTGCTTCTTTGGCCTCCCAACAGGGGGCCGTATACTTGCCGAAGGCGTCCCGAAAAGAGGGGTGAGAAGAGATCGCGGACAACCACATCGTCGTGCGTGGGGCGCGCGAACACAACCTGAAGGACATAACTGTATCTTTGCCGCGCGACGTGATGGTGGTCGTAACCGGGCTCTCTGGCAGCGGCAAGTCTTCCCTGGCGTTCGACACGATCTACGCCGAGGGGCAGCGTCGCTACGTCGAGAGTCTCTCCGCCTACGCGCGGCAGTTCCTGGGCCAAATGGACAAGCCGGACGTGGACCATATCGACGGCCTGTCGCCCGCAGTTTCAATAGACCAGAAGACGACATCGAACAATCCGCGTTCCACGGTCGCCACGGTGACGGAGATCTACGACTACCTCCGCCTGCTCTACGCCCGCGCCGGGAGACCGCACTGCCACGTCTGCGGCTTTCCTGTAGCGTCGTCGACGCCGCAGCAGATGGTCGAGAAGGTTCTGATGCTGCCGGAGAGAACGCGCTTTTTGGTGCTCGCGCCGGTCGTCCGGGGGCGCAAGGGTGAGTACGGCAGGCAGCTGAACGAGTACGCTGAGCAGGGTTTTGCCCGTGTCCGGGTGGACGGAGAGGTGCACGAGCTTCCCGTCGACCTCGGGCTCGACAAGAACTTCAAGCACGACATCGAGGTTGTCGTTGACAGGTTGGTGATCCGGGAAGGCATAGAGCGCCGTCTCACCGACTCCGTCGAGACGGCCCTGAAGCTGGCCGAAGGATTGGTTCAGATCGAGACCGTCGCCGGGGACGACCCCGGCGAGTCGATGCTCTTCTCCGAGAGCTTCACGTGCACCAACTGCGGCGCTTCGATCGCGGAGATACAGCCGCGCACGTTCTCGTTCAACAGCCCGCACGGGGCCTGCGACCGCTGCGACGGGCTCGGGAGCCGGCTGGAGATAGACCCGGATCTCGTCGTCCCCAACGAGGACCTGAGCGTGAACGAGGGGGCCCTCGTGCCGTGGGCCAACTCGCAGACCGAGTACCACGCGAGCGTGCTCGGCGCGCTCGCCGAGAAGTACGGCATCGACCTCAATGTCCCGTGGCGCGAGCTCTCCGAGGAGCACAGGAACCTCATCCTGTTCGGCACCAATGGGGATCGCATCTACGTCTCGTACCGAAACCGCTACAACCGCCGCAGGCAGTACATGACCCGCTTCGACGGTGTCGTCGGCAACCTGCAGCGGCGCTACGTCGAGACCGACTCAGAATACAGGCGGGAGAAGATCGAGGAGTTCATGAGCCACGTCCCCTGCCCGAAGTGCAAGGGCGCCAGGCTCAGGCCAGAGGCCCTCGCCGTCACGGTCGGCGGCAAGAACGTCTACGAGTTCACCGAGCTCTCCGTCACGGATGCTCAGCGCTTCTTCGACGACGTTGAGTTCACCTCGCGGGAGTGGATCATCGGCGAGCGGGTGGTAAAGGAGATCAGGGAACGCCTCGGTTTCCTCGTCGACGTGGGACTCGGGTACCTCACCTTGAGTCGTTCCGCGGGTACGCTCTCGGGCGGGGAGGCGCAGAGGATCAGGCTCGCCTCGCAGGTCGGAAGCGGCCTCGTCGGCGTTCTGTATGTGCTCGACGAGCCCTCCATCGGGCTGCACCAGCGGGACAACAGGCGGCTCTTGACGACGCTTGAGAGGCTCAGGGACCTCGGGAACACGCTCATCGTGGTCGAGCACGACGAGGAGACCATACGCGCCGCAGACTACGTTATCGACGTTGGTCCTGGTGCCGGGGTGCACGGGGGTGAGATCATCGCCGCCGGCAGCGTCGAGGACATCGAGGCTGAGGAGCGGTCCGTGACGGGCGACTTCCTCTCCGGGCGGCGGCGCATAGAGCCGCCCGAGGAGCGGCGGGAGCCGACGGGCTCGATCCGGTTGCTCGGGGCTTCGGAGCACAACCTCAAGAGCGTCGACGCGGAGTTCCCGCTCGGGGTCTTCACGTGCATCACGGGCGTCTCGGGGTCGGGCAAGAGCACGCTGGTAAACGAGATCCTGTACAAAGCCCTCGCGAACGCCGTCAGTCGCGGCAAGCACCGTCCGGGTCGGCACGCTGGCATCAGGGGCGTCGAGGATGTGGACAAGGTCATAGACATAGACCAGAGTCCCATCGGGAGGACGCCGCGCTCCAACCCTGCGACCTACACCAAGGTCTTCGACCACATAAGGCAGCTCTTCGCCTCGACGCCGGAGGCCAAGATCCGGGGCTACAAGCCGGGGCGTTTCTCGTTCAACGTGAAAGGGGGACGCTGCGAGGCCTGCAGGGGGGACGGCCAGATCCGCATCGAGATGCACTTCCTCCCCGACGTCTACGTACCCTGCGAGGTCTGCAAGGGCCGCCGCTACAACAACGAGACCCTGCGCGCCACCTACAAGGGCAAGTCTATCTCCGACGTGCTAGACATGACCGTCGAGGAGGCCTGCGAGTTCTTCGCCCCCGTGCCAGCCATCTCTCGCCGCATGGACACTCTGCGCGACGTCGGCCTCGGCTACGTCAGGCTCGGGCAGCCGGCTACTACCCTGTCGGGTGGAGAAGCGCAGCGGGTCAAGCTGGCGAGCGAGCTCGGCAAGCGGGCGACGGGCAAGACCGTCTACATCCTGGACGAGCCGACGACGGGGCTGCACTTCGCCGACGTAGAGAAGCTGCTCTCGATCCTGCACAGGCTAGTGGACGCCGGGAACACGGTAATCGTCATCGAGCACAACCTCGACGTGATACGGTCCGCGGACCACGTCATAGACCTCGGCCCCGAGGGCGGCGACGCGGGCGGCGAGATCGTCGCCACAGGCGCCCCCGAAGAGGTCGCAAACGTGGCGCAGTCGCACACGGGCCGCTTCCTACGCGGCCTGATGCCCGAGGTCGTAGCAGCGGGCTAGACCATTTTGCAAGTAGGGGCGGTTCGTGAACCGCCCTACTCGTGCCCCCCGGCTACATGGCCGGCCCCTTTGTCGAGACCGAGCCTGTGTCCCGAGATGAACAGCACGATGCAGGCGGCGACCACGATCGGCGCGAGCAGGGTCAGCTCGGAGACTACGTACGGACCGAGACCTCCAGCGTTTATCCGTCCTTGCAAGAACACGGAGTCGTTGTGCAGCCCGTGCATGGATATGGCGATAAAGGTGCTCCCACCGACCCTGTTGTAGAAGTAGGTCATCACGATGGAGAGGACCGAGAACCGCAAGACGAGGATCGTGAGGAGCAGCGCGCCGCCCCACAAACCGTAGGCGCCCAGGAGGATGTCGGGCCTCGCTGGGAAGTGCCATACCCCCCACATGAGGCCGACGATCAGGGTCGCAGCGAGTGGCGTCATCCTGGCCTGCAAGAGCGGCAACGCGAAGCCGCGCCAGCCGGTCTCCTCCGTCACCCCTCCGATGTCGAGGAAGATCGAAGCAAGCAAGGCCAGCGGGAACCACCACGAGAAGACGGGCGTGTTGACCCACTCGAAGCTACCCTGTGGGGCGAACATACGATTGAGTCCAGCCGTACCGAGCGACATAGCGAGGAAGGTAATTAGCATGAGCCCCCAGACCCGCAGACCCTTCCTCCATCCCACGTCTGCGCTCCAGAAGCGATAGCGGCGCACGAGGACCACCACGCCTCCCAGCCCGAAGGCGAGCGCCGCCACGACGAAGGCGGCTATGTCCGGCGAGAGTGGTTGCAGAATAGAGAGGAACACGCCGAGCCAGGACTGGGGCTCCAGCACCACGAGACGACCGGCGGAGACGAAATCCGTCCTCTCCCCGAGGCCCGAGGCCCGAATTGCCGCTTCCAGCTTCCTGGCAGCGCCGCTCGACAGGAAGGTCGCGACGACCGCGAGCTCTATTGCAAGCGAGATCGCGAAGAACCACGATACGGGGCGTCGCCTCATGTTGTCCCTTAGGCTCTGCACATCCACCTACCTCCTATAGAGCGTCTCGGACATGCCTTACGCCGTCGAAGGTAGTGCTAACCCGGGGTTAGCGGCATCGGCCGGATGCCCTAAAGGGGCGGGTTATGGGGGTTATTCTGCCCAGAATGGGCCGCCTGGGCGAGCATCCGGACTATTCTAGGAGACCCGAATCTTTCGCCTTCGAGACGGCCTCGGCTCGGGAGTGGACCCCGAGCTTGCGGTAGACGCTCGCCACGTGGGCCTTGACGGTCCCCTGGGCGATGAAGAGCTCATGGGAGATCTCCTTGTTGGTGCGCCCGGCGGCCAGGAGCGCCAGAACCGCAAGCTCCCGCTCGCTCAAGGGTTCCTCCAGAGGCTCGGGCGGAGTTGGTGCCAGTGGACCATCTTCGTTGGTGGCTTCTGAAGGCCGGTCAGTGAGCGTGAGGCGGTCGCCTTCGCGCAGGTCATACGCAATGGCCCCATCCCTGACCCCGGCCTCGATATGGCCCTCGCGCGCGAGCCTCTCCAGCCTCTTCGCGGCCTCGGCGGCCGTGAGCGAGGTGAGCATCGCCGCCGCGGTAGGCGTCAGCTCGCCGTACTCGCGCAGAGCGCCGAGCAGCTCCCGCTCGGATCTCCCCGTGTCAACGGCGGCTCCCCTGTCCGAGGCCCAACCGCGCACCGCCACAAGGGCGAGGGGCGCCGCTATCCCGAAGAGGGGAACCAGCCACCAGAGGTTCGTGACGTCAGCGAGGCCGCCCGCGGAGAAGGCGAGCACGATCAGGCCCCACGCAAACAGGGCGACCAGCGTGCCCTTCCCGAAAAGGGGGACGCTAGTGGGGCGCTCTCGCGGACCTTCCGTGGTCATATACTGGATGATACCAGCGACATTCGGTGGCTACAGGCCGCAGGTATCAGGCGTCAGCAGTCGTATCGATCCCAGACGAAACCAAAAAGCAGAAATGCTGGATTCCTGACAAGCGAGGCCGCAGGCCGAAGCGTGCTGACATGCTGACAAGCGGAGGCGAAGCCGGAGCGTGCTGAGACGCTAGTCTCCGTTGGCGGCCTCGACAATTTCCTCCAGGGCCGAGCCTGCGACGATGTTTTCGAGGCCGCGGATCACGACCCCTGAGTCCTCGACGTAGTCAGCGTAGCCCTCGTCGGCGCGCGAGCGGCGGTGGAGGCTTTCGAGGATGCGCCCCAGGCGGTTTATGCCCCACTCCGTGTACTCGTCCCTGTAGAGGGCGACCCGCACGATGGCATCGACGCTCAAGGGGTCGAGGTTGCCGCGCTCTATGGTGGTAAACACGTAGTCGTACTGCTCCAGGATACCGTCGACGATGGGGCGCACGTCAGGCATCTCGTCTACCTCGAACATAAAGACGTAGGTTCCTGCGATGATCTGGAGTGCCTTGTCCTGGTGATCGTAGCCCTCGTGAGAGTAAGCTTGTATTACTTCGAACAGCTCTGAAAACTTCCCCTTGTCAAGCTCCGTCATGTTCCACCCCTCCGCGATCGCCTGCCGGGCATTCTAACCGCGCGGCGTCCTCGCCCGCCATAAGCGGGCGGCAAGAATCTTTGCCAAAAAACAATGCGGTCCCCTTTGAAACCGCCCGGGCACCCTGATAGATTCAACGGCCGTGAGTGCGAATAGCGCAAGTTCGATAGTAACTACGTCCCAGGTCATGTCGGCCGGGCTCGCGGCCACGGTGGCGGCTCTCGTGACCTCCCGCTTCGGGGTGGCTGGCACGCTGCTCGGCGCCGCCCTGACGGCCATGATCATCACCGGCGGGTCGGCGATCCTTAGGGCCTACCTCGAGTCGCTCTCGGGCCGCGTGCGCGAGGTGCCGACGAAGCTCCGCTCGCGTCGCGATCGGAAGACCGGGCGTGCCGATAGCACCATGCCGGGACGGTCCGACCTCAAGGACAACTTCGTGGGCAGGATGCGGGCGGCCCTCGGTTGGTTCTCGCACCTGCCGACCCTCCGAAGGAGATCCATCCTCATGAAGGGGCTTGTGGCCGCCGCGGTGGCGCTCGTGCTGTCTCTGGCCCTCGTGTGGGGGGCCGAGAAGGCCATCGGCAACAGCCTCTCTTGTGGCCTATGGTCAAAGTGCCCTTACGGCGCAGTCCCCGGCATCCACCCGATGGGCTACGGTGGCACGGGCGCGGGCTCCTCCCTCACCGGCGGCGCGGTCAACGCCGGCGATAGGCCGGGCCTGGTAGACCGCGTGCGGCAGAACCGCAACCCGTTCGGGGACGGCAGGCCCGTCTTCGGAAACCCGGGTGGCGGCGCCGCACCATCGGCCTCCCCCGCCGCTTCACCGGAGCCCGCACCTTCACCAGAGCCCGCACCTTCACCGGAGCCCGCCGCTTCACCAGAGCCCGCCGCTTCACCAGAGCCCCGCGGCCGGACGGCAGGCCGCCCCATCCAGCGCCTCGCCGGCAGCCGGCCCGTAACGGCCTCTCTTACAGCCCTTGCCAACCAAGCACGGCTTAGCGTAAACATCTAAAATGATCCCTGAGTAACAGCTTGCGGGTCCGGCTCGCGAGCCAGAAACGGGAAAGGGGCGCGTAATGGGGATAATGCGGACCAAGTCCATCGAGCAATCCATCCAGGATACCGAAGACCCGGAGTTCAAGCTAAACAAGGCGTTAGGTCCCCTGGACCTTACCGTCTTCGGCATCGGCGTGATCATCGGCACGGGCCTCTTCGTTCTGACCGGCGAGGCGGCGGCCGGGTACGCGGGGCCAGCCATAGCCCTCTCCTACGTCGTCGCCGGAGTCGCCTGCGCCCTGGCCGCGCTCTGCTACGCTGAGTTCGCCTCCACCGTGCCCGTCGCCGGGAGCGCCTACACGTTCTCCTACGCCGCCCTCGGGGAGTTCGTGGCCTGGCTCATAGGGTGGGACCTGATCCTGGAGTTCACCCTGGGCGCCGCCACGGTTGCCAAGGGCTGGTCCGGCTACCTGGTAGCCGTCATGGAGCTCATAGGCGTAACGGTCCCACCTTCGCTCTACGCCGCGACGGAGGGGTTCTCCCACGACTTCATCGCGGTGTTCGTGATCGTCGCGGTGACGGCCATCCTGGTGATAGGGATCAAGCTCAGCTCCCAGTTCAACCAGGTCATCACGGCGATAAAGATCCTCGTGACGATCTTCATCATCGGCTTCGGGGTGTGGTTCATCGACGCCGCGAACCTGACGCCGTTCATTCCGGCGCCGGCGCCCGCGGCGGGCGGATACGGCAGCGCCCTCGACGCGTACCTCCTTCCGAGCATCCTGGGTATAGACACCATCTACGGCGTGACAGGCATCTTCACCGGGGCCGCCCTGGTCTTCTTCGCCTACATCGGCTTCGACATAGTCGCCACCACCTCAGAAGAGGCGCGCAACCCCCAGCGGGACATCCCCATAGGCATCTTCGCCTCGCTCGGGATCTGCACGGTCCTCTACATACTGGCCTCCGTAGTCTTTACGGGGCTCGTGCCTTACGATACGCTGGCCACCGCCGCCCCGGCTGCCACCGCTCTTGCGGCGACGCCCTTCCCGGCCGCGGAGTTCGTGGTCTCACTGGCGATACTCGTCGGCCTTACGGTGGTCTGTATGATCCTGATCCTCGGCCAGAGCCGGGTGGCCTTCGCCATGAGCCGGGATAACCTCCTGCCGCGGTGGTTCTCGAAGGTACACCCGAGCTTCCGGACCCCCTACAGGATCACCATAATCACGGGCATTGCCTCCGCCATCCTGACGTTCGCCCTGCCCCTGACTACCCTCGGGGAGCTGGTGAACATCGGCACGCTGGCGGCCTTCGTGCTCGTCTCCCTCGGGGTCCTCGTGCTCAGGCGGACCCAGCCGGACCTCCCAAGGGCGTTTACGACACCATGGGTGCCCGCTGTGCCGATAGCGGCGGCCCTGCTCTGCCTGTTCGTCATGGGCTTCCTGACCATCGGCACCTGGCTCAGGTTCCTGGTCTGGATGGCCCTCGGCATCGTCATCTACTTCGCCTACAGCAGGAGCCACAGCCGCCTCGGCCGGGATCAGGACTCCTCGACCGGCACGAGCCCGACCGACGCCTGAACGCCGGGCGGATCTGCGCCGGGCTGCCCGGCGCAGGTCCTTCTTTCGCGGCGCCGGACGGGATGTGTAGCGGTTCGCTCCGAAGGGAACGCGAAGGGGTAGAATTAGCTGATCTTGATGACCTCCGAGAACAATGCCCCTAAACCTGCTCTGCTCCTCGTGCTTGACGGTATCCGGCCCGACGTGCTGCGGGCAGCCATCCGGGGCGGGGAAGTGCCGAACCTGGGAGCCCTCGCGGAGAGGGGAGAGGCGGTCTGGGATGCGGTCTCGGTCTTTCCGAGCATAACTCCCGCGGCGACGGCCGCGATAGCGACGGGGGAGGCGCCAGCCAAGAGCGGCATCGTTGGTCACGCCTGGTACGACGAGGACGAGCGGCGGGTCGTCGTCTACGGCGCCATGACGGAGACCGTGATGGCGAGCGGTCCGATCAAGGTCTTCCACAACAACGTGTGGCGGATGAACCGCGACGATTTGCACGCGGCCACCCTCTTCGAGGCCCTGCACGACCGCGGTTTCGACGGCGCGTGCGTGAACTTCCCCGTCAGGCGCGGGCCGCACACGCATCCGATCCGGATGAGGACCGTGGAAGGTTATTTGAAGGGCGGCCGCTACCTCGGGCCCTCCGTGGAAGGCCCGAAGGAATACTTTATGGGCGACCTCTTCTACAGCCGCGACACCGGTTTCAGCGGGCGCAAGGCCAACGGCGGCGTCCTCCGCTCCGTCGGCATCAACGACGACTACGCGGCAAGGGTGGGGGCCATGCTGCTCAAGGACAAGGCCGCGCCCTTCAACCTCGTCTACTTCTTCAAGGGCGACTCCATCGCCCACCACCACGGCCTGGCGGCCCAGCGTGATTGGCTCACGACGGCCGAAGAGTATGTGGCCAGGATCTTCGCGGCCGGTGGCGGGGTAGACCAGGTGCTCGAGGACTACGCCGTCCTCGCCCTCTCGGATCACGGGCACGCGCCACTCCTCCCCAAGAACCGATACGTGGATCTGCGCATGATCCCTGGCCATACAGTCGCTTCCGGGGTGAAAGCCCGCTTCGGCAACGGCGCTACTGTCGTTGTCGTCCCCAACGGACGTTCGGCGCTCCTTTACCTTCGCAATGTCGTGGAGCTTGGATCTGTGGTCGATCAACTCGCCGGTCGCCGCGGCGTCGACCTCGCAGCCTGGAAAGCGGGAGACTGGGCTACCGTCCGCCGGCTCGGGCGCGAAGTCCGTTTCAGGCCAGGGTCGGGACCAGAGGACCCGTTCGGAAGATCCTGGGACCTGGAAGGCGACCCGCTCGCCCTTGACATCGACGTCTCAGATGGACTCTTACGTTACGGTGAGTACCCCGACGCGTTGGAGCGGCTGTGGGGGTGTCTGCGCTCGCCGAGGTGCGGGGACGTGGTTCTCTCGGCGACGCCGGGGTATACGTTCGGGGAGATCTCCGGCGGATACCACACGGCCAGCGATCACGGCTCGCTTCACGCCAGCGACTCAAATGTGTTCGTGTTGGCCAGCGGCGTGCCCGCGCCGCGCAGGATCACAGACGTGGCCCCGACGCTCCTCTCTCACTTCGGCGCCGAAAGGGTCGCTGCGGACAGTGTCCCCTAGGGACAACGGTTCCTCCGCGCCGGAGGAGCGTACGGGGCTCAGGCCGAGTTACCGGCGGGCGTTCGGGTGCGTCACCTGGATGTACATGGGGATGCTCGTCTTCCTCCTGGCCAACTTCCTCCTCGTGCTGCCGTCCAGGTACCTCGGCGGCGGGGTCCTCTACGGCTTCCTGCCACCCAGGCTCGCTTTACTCGGCACTTTCCTGATCCTGCCAGGCATGGCGCTCGCCGCCGTGCTCGGGGCCCGTACCTTCAGGACACCCCGAAAGCGGGGGATCCGCGTGGGGGCCGCCGTGGGGGCCCTCATCGGTTACAGTGGCTTCTTCGGCCTGGAGTGGCTCGCCACCGCCTTCGGGCTCGAGAGGCGAGATCAGGCATTCCGGACGGTCCTCTTCCCCGATCTCGGAGGTACCCTCGCCTTCTACGCATTCGTCCCGCTCACGCTGGTTGCGACCGTACTCGTAATCGTCGCCCTCTATAGCAAGAACGCGGACTTCGACCGCAGGAGCACTCTCTTCCTCGTGGGGGCTGTGCTCGCGGTGCTCGCGGGGCTCGGCGTCGTGGCGACGGACTTCGACCCTCTCGGTGTTATGGGGGCGATGATCTCGACCGCGGCTGGGGCCATCGGCGGCTACGTGAGCGGGGCCGGTTACGCCAGAGCCGGGGGGGACGACCTGATCCCACCCGGCGCCGAGATACGCCGCCGCGAATCCGCCCGCCGCCACAAGCCGCGCTGAACCGGAGCCCACGGCCCTTCGCGGTATAATCCATCCCGATGTCTGAGAACGGTTATCCTGATAGATCCCACCTTCCCACCTCGCCTGGTGTCTATATCTTCAAGGACACCAAAGACAGCGTGATCTACGTCGGCAAGGCGAAGAACGTGCGCAGCAGGGTGGCGAACTACTTCACCCGCTCGGGCGACGGGCGCCCGAAGATAGCGGAGCTCAGGGAACGCGTCAGCCAGATAGATTTCATCGTCACGGAGAGCGAGACCGAGGCGCTGGTCCTTGAGGCCAACCTGATAAAACGTTACAGGCCCCGCTTCAACGCCTCACTGAAAGACGACAAGAGCTACCCTTACATCGTAGTCACGACTGGGGACGAGTACCCCAGGGTCTTCGCCACGCGCGCGGCCCACGACTCGCGCCACCGCTACTTCGGGCCCTTCCCGAGCGCCGGCAGCGTCCACGCGACGCTCGACGTTCTCAACAAGACGTTCCCTTTCCGCAAGTGCCGCGGCCCCGAGCCGGGACGCAGGAGCGGGGTGCCCTGCCTCAACTACCACATCGGGCGATCGGTGGCGCCCTGCGTCGGGGCTGTCACGAAGGATGATTACGATAAGATTGTGGCTGACGTCATCGACTTCCTCGAAGGACGGGTGGGGGGTTTGATCCGGGACCGCGAAGAGGCCATGCGCGTGGCCTCTCGTGAGATGGACTTCGAGCGCGCCGCGAAGCTGCGCGACGAAGTCGCGGCCCTCTCCCACGTCCGCGACCGCCAGCAGGCCACCATCGCCTCTGAGGACTCTTTCGACGCCTTCGGGGCCCACGCGGAAGGCGAGACGGCCGGTGTGCAGGTCTTCGCCGTGCGCGAAGGGCAGATCGTGAACCGCGACTCCTTCCTCCTCGACAACTACGGCGAGTCGGCGGCCGAGGACGTGGCGCTCCAGTTCGTACCCCAGTACTACGGCACGGCGGCTGTCCCACGCGAAGTCCTCGTCCAGTCCGACGAGAGGGATGAGGAACTCGCGATGCTTGCCGAGCACCTCTCGGGCATGAGAGGAACGCGCGTCGAGGTGCGCCAGCCCAGGCGGGGGGACAAACGCCGCATCCTGGAGATGAGCGTGCGCAACGCGGAGCTTGGGCTAGAGCACGAGCGGGCGCTGGATGAGGCCAGGCGGGGCAGGGTCGCCTCAACGCTCGATAGGATCATGGAGGAGCTCGCGCTCCCCCAGCTTCCCGTCAGGATAGAGTGCTACGACATCTCCAACACCATGGGGACCAACTCCGTGGCCTCGATGGTCGTGTTCCAGGGTGGAAGGCCCGCCAAGGGCGAGTACCGGAGGTTCAGGATTCGTACCGTCGAGGGCGCCGACGACTTCTCCAGCATGGCCGAGGTCCTCAGACGGCGCCTCCAGCGCCTCAAAGTGGGCGACGAGAAGTTCACGCCTGCACCTGACCTGATCCTGCTCGACGGCGGAAAGGGCCAGCTCTCCGCCGTCGTGCCCGTCCTCGAAGAGTTGAAGGTGGGCGACGAGTTACCGGACATCCCCCTGCGCTCGCTCGCCAAACGCGACGAGGAGGTATTCGAGCCAGGCCGTCCCGAACCGGTCATCCTCGAGCGCAACTCGCCCGAGCTACACCTGCTCCAGCGCGTCCGCGACGAGGCGCACCGCTTCGCCAACACCTACCACCGCGAGCTGCGCGGACGCTCCATGACCGCCTCGGTTCTCGATGACCTCCCCGGCGTCGGCCCCGAACGCAAGAAAAAGATCCTCGCCCACTTCGGTACCCCCGAAGCCTTCCTTAACGCGTCACTCGAGGAACTCGAAGCCGTACCAGGACTCCCAGGAAGGGTCGCTCGCGAAGCCTACGCGAGAGTGCATAGGTAGCACGCTCCGGCCTGCGGCCTCCGCTTGTCAGCACGCTACGCGCTTCGCGCTCCGCTTGTCGGCACGCTCAGGCTGACGCCTTCGCTTGTCAGCCCGGCGCCTCCCTCCGGTCGGCGCCTTGTCAGGAAGTCGTCTGGGGCGCGGCTACGAGCGTAGAACCCTACCGCCGTGGAAGGCGATTCTCTCGCGCAGCAGAGCCGGGCCTGAACCAAAAAGCTGAAAGCGAGGCCGAAGGCCAAAGCGTTGCTGACAAGCGAGGGCCGTAAGGCCCGCAGCGTGCCGACAAGCGTAGGCCGCAGGCCGAAGCGTGCTGACAAGCGGAGGCCGTAGGCCGAAGCGTGCTGGTTGCATGCAGAGACGCGTGGTGCTAATCTCGACTTCCGAGATGGTTTACTCATCCCATGAGGGTCAGGCGCCGCGACGTGGGTGAGCAGGCCCCCGGCTCTCGGCTTCCGAGCAAGCGCACCCTCGTCATCATCACCGGGCTCTCCGGGGCGGGCAAGTCCAATGCCTTGCAGGCTTTCGAGGACGCCGGCTACTTCTGCATAGACAACCTGCCGCCGCGCATGATCCCGGCCGTCATGGAGACCACGGCCCAGGGCAGAGGCGGTCCCGATGGGGTAGTGGTGGTCATGGACGTGCGGGGGAGGCGCTACTTCGGCGAGGAGCTAGAGCGCAACCTCGAGGCTGTGGAGCGGGAAGAGGGTTGGGAGCACCGCATCCTTTTTATCGACTCAGACGACCCCACGCTGGTAAGGCGTTACAAGGAGAGTCGCAGGCCCCATCCGGCCGCCCGCAACGGCGACGTCCTCGAGGCCATACGTCTCGAGCGGCGGGACCTCGCCAACGTCAGGGAGATGGCTGACCTCGTCGTCGACACCTCGGGATACTCCGCGCTCGACACCAGACTGCGGTTCAAGAGGCTCGCGGAATCTCTCTCCAACAGGATGACGGTCAGCCTGATCTCCTTCGGGTTCAAGCACGGTACCCCCCTCGACGTCGATACCCTCATCGACGTTCGCTTTCTTCCAAACCCTCACTACGACCCCGACCTCAGGCCCCTCACCGGCCACGATGCCCCCGTGCGCGAGGCCGTCCTCGGCTCCGAAGACTGCCAGGAGTTCTTGCAGAGGACCAGCGACCTCCTCTCCTTCCTCATCCCCCGCTACGCCGCAGAAGGCAAGACCTACTTTACTTTGGGCGTAGGATGCACCGGCGGCAGGCACCGCTCCGTCGCCATCACCGAAGAACTCGCAGGACGCCTCGGGGAGCAAGACGCCGGGATAGACCTCTTCGTCAGGCACAGGGACGTGGAGAGGTAGGCTACAGGTTTCAGCCATCAGGAGACCCGCATAGTGCCGAAGGGCCCGATCCTGGACTTCACCGAACCTCACGACCGCGGGTGGCTCTCCGGATAGACATTAGCTGGTGACGGTATACTCGGTCTCCATGCGCAGGGTCGAGAACACTAGGATCGTGGCGTTCGGCGGCGGCACGGGATTGCCCGTGTTGCTCAGGGGCTTGAGGGACAGGGTCGGCGACCTTACGGCCGTGGTCACGGTCGCCGACGACGGGGGGTCCAGCGGCAGGCTCCGCCAGGAGCTCGGGGTCGCGCCCCCGGGCGACGTGAGGAACTGCCTGGTCGCGCTCGCGGGACGCCGCAGGCTCGCCGAGGTCTTCAACTACCGCTTCGAGGCGCCAGGAGACCTTAACGACCACAGCGTGGGCAACATCATCATTGCGGCCCTCGCCGACATGGCCGGAGGCTTCTGCGAGGGCGTCGAGCAGGCGTCCCGATTTCTGAGGATCAAAGGCAAAGTCTTCCCGGCGGCGATGGAGAGCCTGACGCTCGTCGTCCGCTACGCCGATGGGAGTGTGACGCGCGGGGAGTCCGTGGTCCACGAGGTCGGAAAGCGAGTCTCCGGGGTCGCCGTCGAGCCGGCCGGGGTTCCGGCCCCTGCTGGCGTCATCGGTGCTATAGGGGAGGCCGACGTGCTCGTGCTCGGTCCAGGGAGCCTGTTTACGAGCACGATCCCCGCCCTCCTCGGCGGCGGCGTGAGGGAGGCCCTGGCAGCCTTTGACGGCCCCGTCGTCTACGTTGCCAACGTGATGACGCAGAGCGGGGAGACGGGCGACTTCACGGTCTCCGACCACGTGGGGGCAATAACGGAGCACGTCGGGTCCGTCGTCACCGACGTTCTCGTCCATTCCGGGAGTCTCCCGCCCGCCACCCTCGCCCGTTACGAGGCCGAGGAGGCCGCGCCGGTCGCGATCGACAGGGAAGCCCTGCGCGAGATGGGACTCAGGGTGAGGGAGAGAAACCTGCTGTCGAAGGAGAGCCGCGCGGGCGTCAGACACGACCCCGGCCTGCTGGCGCGGGAGGTGTGCGAGGCTGTCCTCGTTCGCCACTGAGGTGCGTCGCCAGATCGCCGCCGGCGCGGCATCGAGGCCCTCCGGCCGCTGCGAGCTCGCCGGTCTGGTCGACGCCGCAGGCACCTGGGACGAGAGAGGCGTTACGCTGCGCACCCCGAGCGCCGCCGTCGCCCGCTCCGTCGTGCGGTTGTGGCGCTCCGAGTTCGGTGCCGAATCCAGGCTCTCGCCCATAGAACCCGACCGCTTTGGGCGCACCCGCTACGCGGTACGCACCGCCGGTAATGGTGCGATACAGGCGGCTGAGGAGTTGAGGTTCGCCCGCACCGCGCGTACCCCCGCCGAGCGAGCCGGCTACCTGCGGGGCGCGTTCCAGGGCGCCGGTTCTTTAAACCGGCCCGGCGGTCGCGGGGGGCACCACCTCGAGTTCGTACACCGGGAGGCGGAGTTCATACGACGCTGTGCCCAGTTCTCCCGCGCCCCCTTGAAAGTCGTGCGCCGGCGCGGACGGTGGGTCGCCTACACCAAGAGCGCCGACGGGGTGACGACCGCGCTGGCCCAGATGGGCGTAAACGACGCGGTCCTCGAGTACGAGGCCAGGGCCGTTCTCGGCGAGGCCAAGGCCAACGCGAACCGCATAACCAACTTCGACGCCGCCAACGCCGGACGCACGGCGACGGCCGCTGCCCGCCAGCAGAGGGCCTTCGAGAACCTCGACCCCGAAAATCTGCCTCCGGCGCTAAGAGAGATGCTACAGCTCAGGCTCGAATACCCCGACGCCTCCCTCGCCGAGCTAGCCCAACTCGGAGGCCTCACCAAGAGCGCCGCAAACCACCGCCTGCGCCGCCTTATCAGCGTGGCAGACTAGCGCTCAGCAGTCTTCAGCTAGTCAGCATTTCAGCGTGCGCACCATTCGAAGCTGCTTGGGTGGCTGGCGCGGTCCAGGTGCGCCGCGAAGCCGGGCTATGCGCGGCGCAGACCTGCCTGACCTGCTGAAATGCTGACTGGCTGACAAGCGCAGGCCGAAGGCCGGAGCGTGCACACAAGCTTCCTTCAGGAAGCTTGTGTTAGTCTTTTGGCTTTTCGGGCAGAATATGAGTTCGTAGCAAACTACAGATGGGAGAGAAGAGTGGCCGTAAGAGTAGGCGTAAACGGTTTCGGCCGGATCGGGATGCTGTTCACCAAGGCAGCGATGGACCGGGATGACATCGAGGTGGTGGCGGCGAATGACCTGATGCCGTTCGACAGCCTCGCAAACCTTTTCAAGCACGACTCGACGCATGGCATCTGGCCCGAGGATGTCTCCTACGACGGCAACGTGTTGCACGTGGGCGACCGTGAGATCAAGACCTTCGCCGAGCGGGATCCGGCCGAGATTCCGTGGGGCGACGTGGGAGCGGATATCGTCGTCGAGTCCACGGGTGTCTTCACCGGCCGCGACGGGGCCGCCGCCCACATCGAGGGCGGGGCGAAGAAGGTCATCATTTCAGCCCCTGGTAAGGGCGTCGATGCCACGTTCGTGTACAAGGTAAACCACGAGGACTATGACCCCGAGAACCACGAGGTCGTCTCCAACGCTTCGTGCACGACCAACTGCATTATCCCACTGGTCAAGGTGATCCAGGACAACTTCGGGATCGAATCCGGATACATGACTACTGTGCACGCCTACACCAACGACCAGAGCCTGCTCGACGCGGCCCACAAGGACCCCAGGCGGGCCCGCTCGGCGCCGAACAACATCGTCCCTACCTCCACCGGAGCGGCGCGGACGGCGGGTGTTATCTACCCCGAGCTCCAGGGCAAGGTCGACGGGATGGCGATGCGTGTCCCTGTCTCAGACGGTTCCATAACGGACTTCGTCGCCCGCATCTCGGGCGAAGCCTCCGCCGACGACGTGAACGCCGCCTTCAAGGAGGCCGCCGAAGGCGAGCTCTCCGGCGTCCTCGAGTACTCCGAAGCCCCACTGGTCTCCAGCGACATCGTCGGCAACGCAGCCTCATGCGTCTTCGACTCGCAACTCACCATGTCCAACGGCGGGACCGTCAAGGTGCTCGGCTGGTACGACAACGAGTGGGGCTACTCCAACAGAACATGCGACCTCGCCGCCTACATGGGGGACAAGCTCTAAAGAGCTTGTCAGCACGGCGCTTCGCGCCTTGTCAGCATTTCAGCTAGTCAGCACGCCGCCTGCGGCTTGTCAGCTAGCGCAGTGCGCAGCCGGGCTTCGTGATTCGCCCGGCTGCGTTGGCTGGTCGCAGAGCTTCGGACGGCGCTAGCTGAAATGCTGAAGTGCTGACCGGCTGAAATGCTAAGACGACCGAAGGGAGGCCAATGAACAAGCGGAGCGTCAGAGACCTCGATGTGGGGGACAAACGGGTGCTCGTGCGGGTGGACTTCAACGTGCCCGTCAAGGGTGGTGAGGTTACGGACGATACGCGTATTCGAAGGGCGCTGCCGACGATCCGGTACCTGCTATCCGAGGGGGGGCGTCCGATCTTGATCTCCCACCTCGGACGTCCGAAGGGGGAGCCGGACCCCGAGTACGTGATGGATCCCGTCGCCACGAGGCTAGGGGAGTTGCTCGATGAGCCCGTCGAGAAGCTAGACGCTGCCGTCGGCCCGGAGGTCGAGGAGGCCTTGCGCGACTGGAACGGTAGGGGTGTCGTGTTGTTGGAGAACTCCAGGTTCTACCCGGGGGAGACGAAGAACGACCCCGGGTTCGCAGACCAGCTCGCGGCCCTCGCCGACCTCTACGTGGATGACGCGTTCGGGGCGGCCCACAGGGCGCACGCCACGACCGTCGGGGTGGCCCAGAGGCTGCCGGCCGCCGCGGGGCTGTTGCTGGAGGAGGAGATCGACTACCTCGACACGGTCCTCGAAGACCCCGAGCGGCCCTTCGTCGCCATACTCGGCGGGGCCAAGGTCTCCGACAAGCTCGGCGTCATAGAGAGCCTGCTCGGGACCGCCGATTCGCTGCTCGTCGGTGGCGCCATGTGCTTCACGTTCTTCGAGGCCCTGGGGTATGAGATCGGCGACTCCCTCGTCGAGGATGACTACCTGGAGGAGGCAAAGCGCCTCATGGACGAAGCCGGCGACAGGCTGGTCCTGCCCGTGGACGTGGTCGTCGCCGACGCGATGGAAGAGGGCGCAGAGTCTCAGACGGTTCCGGTTGATGGCATCCCGACGGGCAAGATGGGTCTCGACATAGGCCCTGAGACCGTCGATCTCTTCGAGAAACACATCTCGGGTGCTAGCACGATCTTCTGGAACGGCCCGATGGGGGTCTTCGAGATAGACGCCTTCGCCAAGGGCACCGAGGGCGTGGCCAAGGCAGTCGCCGACACTAAAGCCACGAGCGTGGTCGGTGGCGGCGACTCCGTAGCGGCCGTCAACAAGCTCGGTTTAGAAGACGAGATGAGCCACATCTCGACCGGCGGCGGGGCCTCGCTGGAGTACGTAGAAGGCAAAGAGCTTCCGGGTGTAGCCGTACTGCCCGGCAAGTAGAGGAGGAAACGATGACCCGACGCCCGATGATGGCCGCGAACTGGAAGATGAACAAGACCGTGCAGGAGGCCGTGGAGTACACCGCCGCCCTCCTGCCGCGCGCTGCCGACGCTAGGGAGGTGGACGTGGCCGTCTTCGTCCCGTTAACTTGCCTGCACGAGGTGGCCAGGATGGCCGATGATACGGAGGTCATCGCTGGCGCGCAGAACTTCTACTACGAGGACTCGGGGGCCTACACCGGCGAGGTCTCCGCCCCGATGCTCCTCGACGTTGGTGCCGAGGCCGTGATCGTTGGCCACTCCGAGCGGCGCGAGACCTTCTCTGAGACAGACGATACGGTCGCCAAAAAGGTGAGGCGCGCGGTAGAGGCCGGTCTGTTGCCCATCGTCTGCGTGGGGGAGACCAAGGAAGAGCGCGACGCCGGGGGCATGTGGGAGAAGGTCTCGGGCCAGATCACGCGCGTCATAGAAGAGCTCGAAGATGCGGATGGCGAGAGCGTCGTCTTCGCCTACGAACCGATCTGGGCCATAGGCACAGGCGATACCGCTACGCCCGAGGACGCGCAGGACGCCATAGGGAAGATCCGGGCCCTGTTGAAAGAGGAAGCCGGAGAAGACTTCGCCGGCAGCGTCCGTATCCTCTACGGAGGCTCCGTCAAGCCGGAGAACGCGGCGGAGATCATGGCGCAGGAAGACATCGACGGCGGCCTGGTCGGCGGGGCGAGCCTCGAGGTCGAATCGTTCGTCGAGCTGATAGAGGCCGCCCAAAACTCCGCCACGCAGACGGAGTAATGGAGAGAGCCGAAGGCGTATGGTAAAGTAGATCCATGCTGTTCTACATCGTCGCATTCTTTCAAGTGGTATTCTGCGTGACCCTGATCGGGCTGATCCTCCTCCATTCCGGGAAGGGTGGCGGCCTCTCCTCCTCGCTCGGAGGCGGAATGGGCGGCACCTTCTCGGGCACGACCATCATGGAGAAGAACCTCACCCGCCTGACCCTGATCGTCCTGGGTCTCTTCGCGCTGACCAACATCACCCTATTCTTCATCGCCTGACCAGCACGCTCCGGCCTGCGGCCTCCGCTTGTCAGCACGCTCCGCCTTCGGCTTCCGCTTGTCGGCACGCTCAGGCTTCGCCTTCGCTTGTCAGCACGGCGCCTTCGGCTTCGCCTTCGGCGCCTTGTCAGGAAGTCGTCTCGGGGCGCTCGCTACGAGCGTAGAACCCTACCGCCTCAGGCAGCGGTTCGTTGCACTCAGCAGAGCGTGGCCTGAACACAAAAAGCTGAAAGCGAGGCCGAAGGCCGAAGCGTTGCTGACAAGCGAGGGCCGTAAGGCCCGAGCGTGCTGACAAGGCGCCGAAGGCGCCGTGCTGACAAGCGTAGGCCGAAGGCCGGAGCGTGCCAAATGAAGGACTCGCCCGGGGAGGATGGGGAGAACAGGCGAGTCCGTCTAGATTATACACCGCGACGTAAATCCGGGCGTAAGCAAGGTCGCAAGATCTATGACCGTTCGGGTACTGGACGGGAAGATGTGGTGTCGGAGGGGGGACTCGAACCCCCACCCCCTTATCGGGGACTAGGCCCTCAACCTAGCGCGTCTACCAATTCCGCCACTCCGACAGGGCAGCCTGCAGAGTATACGAGAGACGCATAGTAGGGTCAACGACGCACGCCAGTACTCCCCTGTGCTAAGTTCTCCCTATGGGTAGGAAGTGGTTGGTATGGATTCCGCTCGCCGGGGTGGCCGTTCTTGTCGCACTTGGCCTGCGCAGGGAGCGGCGCGCCGCCACCGGCGGTGGGTGGCCGGTCAACCTGGCCCACAGGGGCGCTTCTGCCCTGGCCCCGGAGAATACCCTGGAGGCGTTCAGGACGGCCGTGGAGGCCGGGGCCGGCGGCCTCGAACTCGACGTCCACCTCACCATGGACGGTCAGGTCGTCGTGATCCACGACGAAACCGTGGATAGGACCACCGGCGGAACCGGCGCCGTCTCGGATATGACGCTCGAAGAGCTTCGCGCGCTCGACGCTGGCCACAACTTCAGCCCCGAATGCGTTAGCGGCCATCCTTACCGGGGCCTAGGACTCCGGATTTCTACGCTCGATGAGGTTCTTCGAGCGTTCCCAGTCGTCGTGGTCAACATCGACATGAAGGCGGACCGCCCTGGCGTCGAGGTGGCGGTCCTCGGGGTCTTGCGCGAGGCGGACGCGGGGGGGCGAGCCCTCGTGGTCTCCTCCCGCCGCGCCGCCGTGGGGCGGTTTCGCAGGATCTCCGGCGGAAGCGTCTCCACGGGGGCGTCGAGGTGGGAGACGGGAGTTTTCTACGTGCTTAGCAGGCTCCGTCTGGAGCGGCTCTTGCGCCCGGCCTACGATGCGCTACAGGTACCGATTCGGCACAGAGGAGTACAGCTCGTGAGCCGGCGTTTCCTCGAGGCGGCCCACGCCAGCGGCGTCAGGGTTGACGTGTGGACCATAAACGAGGCGGACGAGATGCATCGCTTGCTCGAACTAGGCGTCGATGTGATCATGACCGACAGACCCGGGCTCCTGGCGGAAGTTCTCGAACAACGAAAGCAGTAACGCGACAGCCCATACTGGGTCCGGGCGAAGGCCAACGCCTCGACGGAACGTCCTAGCGCCCCTGGCCCGTCTCCTGCGATCCGTCATTCCTGCGCAAGCGGGAATGACGGATGTGAGAAGGCTACTCGTGCACAAAAAGCTGACAAGCTGAAGTGCTGACCGGCTGAAATGCTGTCTTCATGCCACGATGAGCAGAGCGACGGAGGACAGGCCGAAGAGCGTGTAGGCGGCACCTAGCGGCAAGAAGTATTTGGGGTCCTCGCGCAGGGGCGTCAGGTATTCGGCGTAGGGCAATATGCGCATCGCGCGTCGGAGGACGGCGTTGTACTCGTACCGAAAGAAGATCATGTGCAGCCCGTTGGCCACCGTCACGAGGCAGAACGGTAGGGCCCAGAGCTTCGAAGGGTAGAGTTTCAGGGCAGGGGGCGTAATCAGGACGCAGAGCAGCCAAATCACCTGGATGGTTACGTAGCTCACCCAGGCGGTCGCAATCCTGTATCTGTGCCTCTTCTCGATGCTATGGATTCTAATGTAGAGATCGACGCGAGAGCATGATCTTTAACCAGATTGTAAACTTGCCGGGACGTGGGAGGCCGGAGTACGGCTACCAGAGCAGGATACCGAGTAGGAGCATCATGATTCGGGAATCGATTGTCAGAGACCCTTCCCTCGCCCCGGAGGGACACCGCAAGATAGACTGGGTCGCCCAGCACGCCCCGGTTCTGAACAAGATCTCCGGCGAGCAGCTCGCCGACGGATCGCTGCGCGGCCGCAAGATCGCGATGACCATCCATCTGGAGGCGAAGACGGCGTACCTGGCGCTGCTCCTCTCCCAGGCCGGGGCCGACGTCACCGTCGCGGGGAGCAATCCGCTCTCCACCCAGGACGACGTCTGCGCGGCCCTGGCGGAGCGGGGTGTGAGGGTCTTCGCCACCCACGACCCTACCGACGAAGACTTCGAGCTCTACCTGCACTCGACGCTAGAGACGGGCCCCGACCTGATCGTGGACGACGGCGCCGAACTCGTCGGACGCCTGATCGAATACCATCCCGACCTGGCCGGCAACGTCATTGGGGCCTCCGAGGAGACCACCACAGGCATAATGAAGCTGAAGGCTATGACGGCCGAGGAGGTGCTACCGTTCCCCGTTCTGGCGGCCAACGACGCCAGGATGAAGTACCTCTTCGACAACCGCTACGGCACGGGCCACTCCTCGATCGTCTCCCTGCTCTCGAACACCAACCTCTTCCTCTCGGGCAAGGCGTTCGTGGTCATGGGCTTCGGCTGGGTGGGGCGCGGCCTCGCCAAGTACGCCGACGGCATGGGAGCCCGCGTCATCGTGTGCGAGCCTGACCCCGTGAAGCTGCTCGAGGCCTACTCAGAGGGCTACGAGGTGATGAACTCGCTGCAGGCGGCCGAGGTGGGGGACGTGTTCCTGACGGGGACGGGCAACCTCAAGGTGCTCGGGGTGGAGCACTTCGCGCGGATGAAGGACGGGGTTCTTCTCGCGAACGCGGGGCACTACGACCACGAGTTCGATCTCGCCGCCCTGCGCGAGACGGCGGCTGCCTCGCGCGAGGTCAGGCGCAACATCACCGAGTACGAGCTCCCCGACGGCAGGCGGCTGCACGTTCTGGCCCGCGGACGTCTGGTCAACATCGCAGCCGCCGACGGCCACCCGGTCGAGATCATGGACCTAACCTTCGCCGTCCAGGCCCTCGCCGCCCACCACCTCGCCAACCACGCACCCGAGATGGCGCCCGGCATCCAACCCATCCCCGAGAAGATAGACGACCTCATAGCACGCGCCAAGCTGGCTTCCCTCGGCGTAGAGCCCGAGACCCTGACCGAAGAGCAAATCTCCTACCAGCAGAGCTGGAAATAGAAGCCATCAGCCAATTTTCTTGCGCCCCAGCACATCCCTGTGACCCCGGTCCGCAGAAGACCCATGTAGGGGCGGGTTTCAAACCCGCCCAATTGCGAACCGCCTCCCTGGTAGGATCCGAATCATGAGGACCATCACGATCCGGTACACCGCCTTCCGGAACTGCCCCAACTGCGAAGGGCGGGGCAACGACGGCGCCTCCTGGCGCCCCGCCGAATGCAAGCGGTGCAAGGGTAGAGGCAAGCTCGTCACCGGCGTCGAGGTCAAGGACTCCCTCGAAGGAGTCCTGCCGGACTCGAGCTACGACTTCAACGCCCTCGGCGAAGTCTACCTCCTCGACTTCGACGAAGACGAAGAGTTCGAAGTCGTGCATGTTTAGCACGCTACGGCCTGCGGCCTTCGCTTGTCAGCACGGCGCTTGCAGCGCCTTGTCAGCACGCTCAGGCTGACGCCCTCGCTTGTCAGCAACGCTTCGGCCTTCGGCCTCGCTTTCAGCTTTTTCTGTTCGGGCCCCGCTCTGCTGCGCGAGACGAACCGCTCTGCTGGCGGTCAGGTTCTATGCTCGTAGCGACGTCCCAAGACGACTTCCTGACAAGGCGCCAAAGGCGAAGCCGAAGGCGCCGTGCTGACAAGCGAGGGCCGTCAGGCCCGACGCGTGCTGACAAGCGAAGCGCGTAAGCGCTGAGCGTGCTGACAAGCGAAGGCCGCAGGCCGTAGCGTGCTCTAAGGGTTGGCGTGGGCCATGAGGCGCAGACCCTGGGCGAGGGCGGCGGAGATTCCGACCCCGAGGATGTCGTAGGTGATCCATAAGCTGTATGCGGGGCGCCTGACGCCGCCGAACTTGTCGGCGTAGCCTGCGGGATCTTCTAGAGTGGCCCACGCGTAGGAGTAAGGGAAGAGCACCCACTCCGCCGACGTGGCCGCCGTTGCCATAACGATGGCCGCCAGGACCCCCGTCCAGCCGCCGCGGAACGCCAGCAGGACGCCCAAGGCCACGTAGACGAACACGCGGGCCGCCTGTATCAACCCCTCGCGGCCCAGGCCGTCGTAGAGGCTTCTCCACGAGTAGACCTGCGAGCCGAACCCGAAGATCGTGGCTGCCACGGTGCACGCCAGGGTGAGCGCGATCAACGATCCTAAACTCCGCTCCATACGAAGGATTATATTGCTCGCGCTAGCGCAGCGCCGAGAGTACTGCCTTGGGGGAGAGCCGATCCTTGAACGGTACGATACCCCCTTCGACCGCACCGGCGAGGGCTTCCTGTGAGGCGCCCAGTCTCTCCGAAGCGGCGACGAGCACGCGGTGGCCCCGCTGCCCGGCTTCCCTTAGCAGGGCGACGCGCTCGACGAGATTGCGCTCGGACCAGAAACCGAGGATCTCGAGCTGGACGACCTCCCCAGTGTCCGCGTCGAGCAAGGTAAAGTCGGGGACGAGCGCCGCTTTTCTCTCGGGGAAGGTCAGCACATCGCCCCCCCGTTCGAGCTTCCACCCGCCGGTGTCTTTCGCGCGCTCCCAGGCCCTGATGAACGCGCCTCGCACGTCGTCGGCCTCGCGCTCGTCCTTCGGCCCACGGTAGTGGCTCTCCAGTCCAGACGACTCTGAATCCAGTTCCAGGACCGTCTCCCTGCCCTTCCACTCCACGTTAGCCGAGAGCTTCCAGGGCGAGGTCAGCAGCAGGCCGGGGAGGAACTTGGCCAGGCGCAGCCCGTACTTGCGGGTTCCGCCGAAGATGGAGAGCGGGCCGTCGAGGCGGAGGCGGTGGCCGCCAGAGAGAGGTTCGAGGTCATAGATCAACCCCAGCGTCTTTACGTAGTGGAAGACCAACCTGGCGTCAGCCCCTTCACCGAGATCGACGACGAGCTCCCTCGCCGAGTAGAGCACGCCCTGTACCTGGGCCACGTTGTACCGACGGACGAGCTCTTCTGGCGAGGGCCTCTCGAAGTCGCCGAGGAGTTGGGCGCCCTGCCTGTCGGCGTACATGGAGGAGGCGGGATCTTCGACCCCGGTCTCCGCGGCGACCCTTGAGAGCACGTCCTCACGCGTCGGGGCCTCGAGCAGACCCGCCTCGGAGGCCGGCGGCTCGGGCAGGGTCGCCGCGAGCTCGAAGATGCGGGTGCGCAACGTATAGGGATCGGTCTCGGTCGGCGCGCCCCAGCCCGTCCGCTCCTCCAGGAGTTTCGAGAAGGCGCGTACGATCCTGAACCCCCTGCGCGCGTCGAGCCCTGGACCAAGGTCTTCCTCCTTGAGCGCCAGCTCCCGCTCCAGGGAGGATCTCGGCGAGCCAACGTGCCCGGCGTAGAGGTCGCAGAGCTCATCGGCTACAGCCAGCACGCGCGCGTCGTCCGGCGAGAGTTTGTGGGGGACGAGCCTGCCGCGGTTCAGGCGGGCCATGACGTGCTCACTGCGCAGCATTACAGGAAGGCCTCCTTGCGGCGGCGGGCTGTGTGCTCCTCGCCCGTCTTGGCCGTGACGAGCTCGTAGAGGATGGCCCGTTTGCCTTCCCTCGGGCGGAGGATACGCCCGAGGCGCTGGACGTACTCGCGGCGGGAGGCACTGCCGGCGAGAATCACTGCGACCCCCGCATCGGGCACGTCGACCCCCTCGTTCAGCACGTCGGAGGCGATGATGGCGCGATAGCGCCCCTCCCGAAAGCGGTCGAGTATCTCCTTGCGCTCGCGGGCCGGCGTCTCGTAGGTGACGCCCGGTATGAGGAACCTGCGGCTCAGCGCGTAGACCTCATCTACGCTCTTGGCGAAGACGATCACGCGGTCGTCCCAGTGCCTTCTCAAGAGTGTCTCGAGCGTGATGCCCTTTCTCATGGCGCCCTCCCGGATCGCACGCCGCTGGCGCGCCGCGAGTAGGGCCTCCCGCCCCCCGGAATGGCTCGTAGAGGCGACCATGATAAAGCGTTGCCAGTCCTCTGGAGAACGCATCGGCAGACGATGTTTCTCGAGGAAATCCCTGTAGACGGCCTCGGCCTGGGCGTAATCGAAGCGCTCCTGGGCCGTGAGCTCGATGGGTATGCGGACCAGCTCGTAGGGGGCGAGGTAGGTGCCTGCCAGATCCTCCGGCGAGCGCCGATAGACGATCTTCCCGGTGAGATCGGGGAGTAGGTCGTGCCCTCCGTCGGGTCGTTCCGGCGTGGCCGTGAGGCCGAGGGCGTAGGGCGCGAGGAGCATCTTCGGGATGATCGCGTTCTTCGGTGCAGGCAGGTGGTGCACCTCGTCGTAGACGACGAGCGCGAAGCGGTCTCCGTAGCGCTCGGCGTGGATGTAGGCCGAGTCGTAGGTGGTCACGGTGAGCGGTGTGATCTCATGGTACCCGCCTCCGAGCAGCCCGATCGTGACCGTGCCGCCAAACGCGTCCTGCAGGATGGAGTACCACTGCTTTAGCAATGCCAGCGTCGGGACGACGACGAGCGTGCTCCTCCCGACGCGCTCCATGGCGCTCACAGCCACGGCCGTCTTCCCCGCGCCCGTCGGCAAGACAACGACGCCCCGCAGTCCTTCCCTGCGCCAGGCGCCGAGGGCCTCCCTCTGGTAAGGACGCGGCTCCATCGCGACGCGGGACTCCAGCGGGACTCTCTCGAAGGCGGAGGCCCCGTCTTCGTGGGGGGTCTCCGAAGCCCGCAGGCTAAGGACGGTCTCGCGGTAGGCGCTCGCGGGGGCCCGCCACTGTCGGGTCCTTCCGTCCCAGACGAAAGGCTCGGGCAGCCCGGAGGAAGCCCCGGTCGCGACGAGGGTGCCTGCTTCGTAGATTAGCTCGATCACACTCCCCAAATCATAACCGAGACTTCCCCCGCTCTCAGCGTCGAACTGGCCGAGTCGTGGCTGAAAGCAAACAGCAATCCGTACGGCGCCTGCTCGGGGTCGAGGAAATATTCGATCTGGGCGGGACGGTCCGCCATTAGGTAGAATGCGGCCAGGTACAGGGGTAACAAAGCCCGAGTTGCAACGGGGGATGGGGCATTCGGGTAGATAGAAGGAGGAAGTGGATGGCTGAAGTAACCCTCGAGGAGGTAACCAAGGTCTTCGGCGAGGACGTTATCGCCGTCGACAAGATGAATCTGGACATTCCTGACGGGGAGTTCGTCGTCTTCGTCGGGCCGTCGGGTTGCGGGAAGTCAACGGCCTTGCGCATGATCGCCGGCCTCGAGGACATAAGCAGCGGCAAGGTCTTTATAGGGGATCAGGTCGTCAACGAGCTTCCGCCGCGAGAGCGGGACATAGCTATGGTCTTCCAGAACTACGCCCTCTACCCGCACATGAACGTGCGGGAGAACATGGGATTCGCCCTCAAGCTGAGGAAGATGGACAAGGACGAGATCAACCGTCGCGTGGACGATGCCGCGAAGATACTCTCCATCGAGCGTTTCCTCGACAGGAAGCCGAAGGCGCTCTCTGGCGGCCAGAGGCAGCGGGTGGCACTCGGACGGGCCATAGTTCGCGAGCCGAAGGCGTTCCTCATGGACGAGCCTCTCTCGAACCTCGACGCCAAGCTCAGGGTGCAGATGAGGACGGAGATAGCCAAGCTGCACAACAGGATCGGCACCACCTCTATCTATGTCACACACGACCAGACCGAGGCCATGACGATGGCCGACAGAATAGTGGTCCTCAAGGACGGCAAGGTTCAGCAGATAGCGACGCCCCAGATCATGTACGACCAGCCCGACAACGTCTTCGTGGCCGGCTTTATCGGGAGCCCGGCGATGAACTTCATCGCGGCCCGCCTCGAGAAAGAGAACGGCGGACATGAGGTCGTCTTCGGCAACACCCGCCTGTCCCTGACCCAGGAAGAACTCGGTCGGGCCAGGGAGAAGGGGTACGATCCCGAGGCCTTCACGGGCAAGGATGTGATCCTCGGCATCAGGCCCGAGCATATCGAGGACTCGGAGACCGAAGCTGCTGAGGGCATCGGTGGGTCGGACGGCTCGAACACGATGGAGGTCGAGCCGCAGGTCATAGAGAGCATGGGTTCTGAGAAGTATCTGTACTTCGAGATCGGGGGCGACCAGGCAGCCCACCTGGAGAGCCTCGGCGAATTGACCGACGACGAGACCTCGGGGGATGACAACGGGGGAGGTACCGCAGACGAGTCAGGGGAGATGATGGTCGCGAGGGTGGCGGCCGAGAGCGTCGCGAAAGAAGGTAACCAGATGCGTCTGGTCATCGACGCGAGCAAGGTGCAGCTCTTCGACCCCGAGACCGAGAAGGCGATCTTCTAGAGAGGTTGTAGAGTGCGGGGCACTGAGATCTCACCCCGGTCCGTGCCCCTGCGTTCGTAGGTGGGTTGAGACCAGGATAGTGGCATGAGTAACGCACAGCGTTGTGTCGTCGGAGAAAGGGATGTGCACGAATGACGCACGGTAGAGTAGCGAGATCCGGCGTGGCCGCCGGAAGGGGGATGAACAGGCGGGAGTTTCTGAAGCTCGGCGGCGCCGGGCTCGCCGGGGCGGCGCTGCTGGGTAGCGCGGCCTGCGGCGGTGGCAGCAGCGGTTCGGGCGACTTGATCTTCGCCATGGGGACCGACACCAGCGGCACCCTGAACAAGCTGGTGGACAAGTTCAACAAGCAGAGCAAGGACTTCAAGGTCCAGTACAGGGAGATGCCGACCGACTCGGGTGCATACTTCGACAAGCTCAGGACCCAGTTCCAGGCCGGAGGCGGCGACATAGACATAATCGGCGCGGACGTGATCTGGCCCGCCGAGTTCGCCGCGAACGGTTGGATCCTGGACGTCACCGACAGGTTCCCGAAGAGCGATCAGGAGAAGTTCCTGCCTGGGCCCATACAGTCCCTGATGTACGACGGCAAGATCTACGGCGTGCCGTGGTTCACGGACGCGGGCCTTCTCTACTACCGGGCGGATCTCCTCGAGAAGTCCGGCTATTCGGAACCTCCCAAGACCTGGTCCGAGCTCGAAGAGATGGGCATGAAGACCGCGCAGGACCAGGGCATCGACAACGCCTTCGTGTTCCAGGGAGACCAGTACGAGGGCGGGGTGTGCAACGGCTGCGAATACATCTGGACCAACGGCGGCAACATCCTCGACCCCGCCGATCCCAATAAGGTGGTCATAGACAGTCCCGAGGCAGCGGCAGGATTGTCGGTCGAGCAGGGCCTCGTGCAGGACGGCATCGCGCCGCAGGCCGTGGCGACCTACACAGAGACGGAGACCGACCCGGCCTTCCTGGGCAATAAGGCCGTCTTCGCGCGCAACTGGCCTTACATGTATGGGCTGGCCGGCACCTCAGGCCTTCCCAGACGTCAAGCCCGAGCAGATCGGTGTCGCTCCCGTGCCGCTCGGCGAAGGCCAGACCCAGCTCGCCAGCGCGCTCGGCGGATGGAACATGCTCATCAACTCCCAATCGGACATGCCGGACGAAGCGTGGGAGTTCATCGAGTGGATCACCGCCCCCGAGCAACAGAAGTGGCGTTCTCTGGAGGGCGCCTTCCTGCCAACCTGGAGCTCTCTCTACTCGGACAAGGAGATCAGGGACACGCTGCCGGTCGTCGTGCAGGGCGAGGAGGCGCTCAAGAACGCCAGGTCGCGCCCGGTCTCACCCTACTACTCGGACATGTCGTTGGAGATGCAGGAGCAGTTCAACGCGGTGGTCAGCGGCGACACCTCCCCGGAGGACGCCGTCGCGTCGCTGCAGACGAGCCTGGAGCAGATCGTCGAGGCGGGGGGGTAGCCTCCGGTACATCCCCCGGCGGGCGACCGCCGGGGCCGACTAGAGAGAGGTGAGGTGTGACGAGCGCCAGCACAGAAAAAAAGCGGCGGGGCGGCTGGTTCAGGGAGGAGTTTGGCAACCCCGAGCGGCGTCTGGCCTACTACATGATCCTGCCGGCGCTGGTCATCATCCTGCTCATAGCGTTCTTCCCGATCATGTACTCTTTCGTGTTGAGCTTTACCGACTCGACCGTGACCGCCTTCGGCTCGTTCGTCGGGGTGGAAAACTACGTGGAAATGTTCGCGAACCCGGACTTCCTGGTGGCACTCTTGAACACCGTTATCTTCACGGTGTCTAGCGTGGCACTGGAGTTCATCATCGGGCTCGGTATAGCGCTCGCGATCAACCGGGCCTTCAGGGGCCGCGGGCTGGTGCGGGCTGCGGTCCTGGTGCCGTGGGCCTTCCCCACGGTCATCTCGGCGGTGATGTGGCGCCTGATGTTCCAGGACCAGATCGGGGTCGTCGACGCCGTTGCCAATGGCCTCGGCATCATCAGCCAGCCGATACTCTCCGACAGCACGCTCCTGCTCATAGGGTGCATCCTGGTCGACGTCTGGAAGACTACGCCTTTCATGGCGCTCCTGCTGTTAGCGGGCTTGCAGACCATCCCAGGGGAAGTCTACGAGGCGGCGAGGGTCGACGGGGCGAACGTGATGCAACGCTTCTTCCGCATTACGCTGCCGCTGCTCAAGGGCACCATCCTGGTCGCGGTGCTGTTCCGTACGCTCGACGCCTACCGCATGTACGATCTGTTCTGGGTGTTGAGCGGCCAGCAGCTCGAGTCCCTGAGCACGTTCGTGTTCACGGGCGTCCGCATAAGCCAGCTTTTGTTCGCGCAGGGGAACGCGGCGTCGGTCTTCATCTTCGTGACGTCGTTCTTGATCGCCCTGGTCTTTATAAAGATCTTCGGTATGCAGACCTCGACGGAGGAGTAGAGGATGGCCAGCGCAACGACCACACAAGGGGCGACGGGCCGGGGCTCCCTGAACGCGGTTCTGTTCTACGTTTTCCTGGTGATCTTCGTGGCGGTGAGCCTGTTCCCGCTCCTGTGGGTCTTCAGGATGAGCATCGTCACCAAGTCAGACCTCCTAACCTCCCCGGCGGTCACGCTGACCGCGCCGCCGGTCGGGACCAGCTACAGCACCGTCTTCAGCAACCCCGACTTCATCCAGGCGCTCCAGAACAGCGTCATCATCGCCGGGGTCACGACCGTGATCTGCCTGTTCTTCGGCTCCATTTGCGCCTACTCGATAGCGAGGCTCCGCTTCCGCTTCAAGAACTCGGTCATGACGATCATACTCGCGATTAGCTTCTTCCCCGCTGTGGCGATCATCGCTCCCCTGTTCATACAGTTCACCGCGGTTGGCATCATAAACACCTACTGGGCCATGATCATCCCCGACGTCGTCTTCGCCTTGCCGCTGACGATCTGGATTCTCGTGGCCTTCTTCAGGGAGTTGCCCCGCGACCTGGAAGAGGCCGCGAAGGTGGACGGCGCGACGACGCTGCAGGCGTTCCGCAAGGTCATAGTGCCGCTCGCGGCGCCTGGCGTGTTCACGACGGCCATCCTGACGTTTATCCACGCGTGGAACGAGTTCCTGTTCGCCAACACGTTCACTTTCGACGCCGCCCACTACCCTGTTACGGTCGTAATCCCCAACTTCGCCACCACCTACACCACGGACTACGGGGCCCAGGCCGCGGCCGCGGTGGTGGTGACGGTGCCGCTCGTGATTCTGGTCCTGATCTTCCAGCGCCGCATCGTCTCGGGGCTGACGGCCGGGGCCGTGAAGGGGTAGGAAGGGGAAACCCCTGAACAAAGAGAAGTTCTGGGCGCGCGATCTGGAGCCCGGCTCCAGGTTGCGCGCCAGCTTCCTTGCCACCGAAACCACGGTCCGCAACGACAGCCGCGGCGTGCCCTACCTCTCGCTGAAGCTGGTCGACCGTACCGGCTCGGTCGACGCCCGCATGTGGGGAAAACTCCCCGAAGAGTTCCTCAACGAAACTCCCGCTCAGGCCTACGTGGAGGTCGAGGGGCACACCCACGAGTACCGCGGCACCCTGCAAATAAAGCTCGACCGGCTACGCCTCCTGCGGCCCGAGGACGTCTCGGAGGAAGACTACCTCCCCACCACGGAGTTGGACCGGCGAGCCCTGGCGGCGGAACTGGAACACGCTGGGCAGGAACTACAGAACGAACACCTTAGGGATCTCTTCGAAACCATGGTCTCGGACGAGGAATTCTGGAACGCGTTCTGCGAAGCTCCCGCGGCCAAGAGCATGCACCACGCCCGCGTCGGAGGCCTCCTGGAGCACGCGGTAAACTGCCTGCGGATCGCCCGCGAGCTGGCCGACCTCTACCCCGTGGACCGCGATCTGCTCATCTTCGGCTCCATCTTCCACGACGTGGGCAAGGTACACGAACTCTCGTGGGACAAGGGAGCCTTCGCGTACACCACAGAAGGCCGACTGCTAGGCCACGTCGTGCTCGGCGAACGCCTCGTATCGTCCTACATCGCCACCCTACCGGGCTTCCCCGAAGATCTACGCCTGAGGCTCTCTCACGTACTCATCTCGCACCAGGGCGAGACCGAGTACGGCTCCCCCGAGCGCCCCAAGACCATCGAAGCCCTGCTAGTCCACCTCATAGACAACCTCGACGCGAGGACCGCCATGTACGTCGAGACCACAACGAACGTCAGCCCCGGCGGCTGGAGCCACCACGAAAACCCACTAGGCCGCGCCCTCTACGTCCCCGAAGACAGCTAGTCAGCAAGTCAGCACTTCAGCATTTCAGCCGTTTGGTTTCCGCCTCCCTCTACTGCGCACGATGAACCATCGCTAAGGTAGTCGGGTTACAAGCTGTTAGCGGCGCCTCGAGACGACTTCCTGAAATGCTGACTAGCTGAAATGCTGAAGTGCTACTTGTCCTCGTCTTCGTCGTCCTCGCCAGCTGCTGTGATTTCTTCTTTGAAGTCGTCGATGGCGCGGCGGGCTTCGGCGACGAAGCGGCCCATGTCCTTGGCCATCTTCGGGAGCGAGCTCGGCCCGAAGAGCACCAGAAATATGAGGCCGACGATCACCAACTCTTGGGGAGCGACGCCGAACATAGTCTAAATATAACCCGCGGATGCGCACCTTACAAACGGCCGCAACTCGCGGGCCATGGCAGCGTATATACTCACAGTATGCCGTTCAACTTGGGAAACCGTAGATGATCTCCTGGGGCGCGGCTCGTACGATAGCCGTGACGCTGGCCTCTCGAACCGAGCGGGGTCCCGCTGGCGACTTCGACTACGCGCGTGCCGTAGAGACGACCCTCGACCCGCTCTCGGAGTTCACGGGTATAGAGCTGCCGCAGGGTTCGCCGGGCGGCCGCCAGCTGAGGATCGCGGACCGGGCTGAGTGGATCGACTTCAACATCGAGGGCTTCGGACATCTGATGGAGCCCGTCGTGCAGCGGGCCGCGGCCGGCGCCGGAGATTTCACCTGGGCCGTGGGCGGCGTTACGTTGACGGCCCAGGTCGGGCTCCTGCTAGGGTTCCTCTCTTCGCGGGTCCTGGGGCAGTACGATACGGGACCGCTGCTCGCGCCGCGGCAAGCCGAAGGACCAGGCAAGGTCTTCTTCCTCGACGGGAACATAGTCTCAGCCGCGGGAAGGCTCGGCGTACCCGTTGACGGGCTGAGGCTCTGGATCGTGTTGCACGAGATGACGCACGCGCTCCAATTCGAGGGCTATCCGTGGCTGCGACAGCACCTCGGTGCGCTTCTGGAGAGCCTGATCTCACCCCTCGCCGACCGGCTCGGCCTGCGCGAGACGCTGCAACGACTCTCCGGCAACCTGAAGACCGGGGGCCGCTCGGTGGAGCTTCTCATGAGCCGCTCCCAACGCGATTCCTTCGACCGGATGCAAGCGGCCATGTCGGTGATCGAAGGCTATTCGGACTATGTGATGCACAACGTCGGGAAGGGTATCGTCCCCCACTACGATGACCTGAAGGAGCGCATGGCCAGGAGCAGGGTCCACCGCCCGCCCTTCGAGACCGCAGTCTTTCGTCTGACAGGCCTCGACGTCAAGCTGGAGCAGTACAGGCTCGGTGAACGCTTCGCCGAAGCAGTTGTCAGACGCCAGGGGATGGAGGGCCTGAACCGTGTCTGGGCGAGCCCCGAGAACCTCCCCTCGCTGGAAGAGGTTCGCGACCCCGGCCTCTGGATGTCGCGGCTGGGAACGCCCTGAGATGGAGAGCGGGCCAGCACCGATCTCCACTTCTCTAGGCTACGAGTTCGCCCGCGAGGAGGAGGCAAGGGCCGCAGCCTCGGACCTCGACCGGCGCTTCACCGAGCGCGAGCTCTCAGGCCTACGCATCTACCGCGTCCGCTGGAATGGCAACTACCTGGTAGAAGCAACCTTCTCCGACAATACCCCAAAGACGCGTCTCGAAGACGCCCGCGCCCTACTGAGCGAATCCGGCATCCCCGTACACCCCGACGACCTCACCGACTACAAACGGGCCACAGAAGAAGGCACAAGTCTACCCGACTGGCTGCGCCGCTTTTTCGGCTAGTCAGCATTTCAGCTTTTTCTCTTTAGCTTCGCCCTGTCGCGTACGAGGAACCGCTGCGGGAGGAGGTCAGGTCCGATGCCAGCGGCCTCGCCGCGAGACGACTTCCTGAAATGCTGACTAGCTGAAATGCTGACCGGCTTAATCGATTAGCACGCTGCCGCAGGCAGCGTGCTAATCGATTCTTTGTTGGAGGCGGGCTATTTGCTCCCTTAGGTCGTCGATCTGGTGTTCGAGATATTTCTCGCGGCCGCGGATGCGGGTGTAACCGGATTCCACTATGGAACCCAGGCCATCGACCGCCCTGACCATAGTCCTGCCCAGGAAACGCGCTGAGATGTCGAGGCCGCCGTACGCCGACTCGCGCGCTGACCGGGCGGTTGGGGTCGTCGCGAAGGCCCCGACGGCGAAGCCGCCCACGGCCCCGACAGTGGCCCCGAGTACGAATTTGGTGGTTCCCTGGCCCAAAACCAGCATCCTCCCGGCTCTTTCGAGCTTCGACGGCGCAAGTTTAGCACAGCATATGTAAGGTAAGTCTCGCCCTGATCCGGCAGGTTATACTGAGTCGCGCATGATGGAGACGGGGAAAAGAGAGTTGCTCCGTGGCCTCCCCGCGGTTGACGCCGTGATGCGCGACCCGTCGGGGCTGACGCTCGCAACACTGCACGGCAGGGCCCAGGCTACAGCGGCCGTCCGCGAGGCGCTCGACGGAGTGCGGCGCCGGATCGTCGCTGGTGAGAGACCGGAGATCTCAGAGAAGGCCATCGTCACAGCTGCCTCCAGTCTTCTCGCCGGCAGGGGGCTCAACCGCGTCGTCAACGCGACGGGCGTGATCCTGCACACTAACCTCGGGCGCTCGGTCCTCTCGGAGCGTGCGACCCTGGCAGCCCACCTGGCGGCCACCCACTACTCCAATCTGGAGTACGACCTCCGCTCCGGCAGTAGAGGCTCGCGCTACGACCACGCCGTGCCTCTTCTCAGAGAATTGACCGGAGCCGAGGATGCGCTCGTCGTCAATAATTGCGCGGGGGCGACCCTCCTCGCGCTCTCTGCGTTCGTCGCATCGGTAGCCTCGGAGGCGCCCGAAATCATCGTCTCGCGCGGGCAGCTCATCGAGATCGGGGGCGGATTTCGTATCCCCGAGGTGCTTGCCCTCTCCGGCGCCCGCCTGCGGGAGGTCGGAACTACGAACCGTACCAGGCTCTCGGATTACGCTAACGCCGTAGACGAGAACACGCGCGCCATCCTCTGGGTCCACCCGAGCAACTTCGAGACGGTCGGATTCACGGAGTCGGTTGGTGTCGCGGACCTCACGTCCCTGGGACTCCCGGTCATCGCCGACGTCGGCAGCGGAGCGCTGTTCTCCGTGGGCGATGAACCTCGAGTGCAGGACATCGTCAGTAAGGGTGCCGACCTTACCATCTTCTCTGGAGACAAGCTTCTCGGGGGACCGCAGGCGGGTATAGCGGTGGGAAAATCGCGTTGGATCTCCCCCATGCGCCACCATCCTCTCGCCCGCGCCCTCCGCGCTGACAAGCTCTGCCTCGCCGCCCTGGAAGCCACCCTGAACTCCTACCTCGACGGCACCGCTGTTGAAGACCTCCCTACCCTTCGTATGATGCGAACCCCGGTAGGCGAGGTAGAGCAGAGGGCCCGTCGACTTGCCGAGATGCTGGCGCACGAGGCACCGTACCTGGAAGTCGACGTGGCTCCTTCCGTAGCCCGCAGCGGTGGGGGAACGCTGCCGACCCACGAGATTGCTTCATTTGCTGTCAGCCTCGGAGGCACCGACCCCGAAGCACTAGCGGAGGGGCTGCGCTCCGGGGACCCGCCGGTGATCGGCCGCGTGCGCGAGGGGGAATTATGGCTGGACGTGCGGACGCTCCTGCCAGGTGATGAGGAAGCCGTGAGCGGCGCCGTGAGGCACGCTCGTGGCTGAGGCCAGCATAGCCCTCACCATCGGGACGGCCGGGCACGTGGACCACGGCAAGACCACCCTCGTCAGGTACATGACGGGCACGGACACCGACCGTCTGGAAGAGGAGCACCGCAGAGGTATCTCAATAGTGCCAGGCTATGCGGAGCTCACCCTTCCCGGCGGCCGGCGGGCGAGCCTGGTCGACGTGCCCGGGCACGAGCGCTTCGTCAAGAACATGGTCTCGGGGGCGACGGGTATCGACGCTTTCATGCTCGTGGTCGCCGCCGACGACGGCGTCATGCCCCAGACCCGCGAGCACCTGGACATCCTGCGGATCCTCGGCGTCGAACAGGGGATAGTAGCGCTCTCCAAGACCGATACGGTAGACGAGGAGACCGTGGAGCTGGCCGCTCTCGAGGTCGAGGAACTCCTCGAATCCAGGGGCCTTCTCGCGCCGATAGTCCCTGTGAGCGGTGCGACTGGTGAAGGTGTTGAGGATCTGATGCGGGCGCTCGATGGGCTTGCTGGGGAGACAGTAGACCGGCGTCGCGGGGACCTGGCGCGGTTGCCCGTGGACCGCTCGTTCGTGCTCAAGGGCATCGGGGTCGTAGTGACGGGGACGTTGTGGAGCGGGGAGATCAAACCCCTCGACGTACTCTACACCACCAGGGGACTCCGCCCGCGGGTGCGCGGCGTCCAGAATCACGGCCACCCCGCCGAGGTCGCCCACGCCGGCGCCCGCACGGCCCTCGACCTCACGGGCATCGATGCCTCGGAGATCCAAGCCGGCGAGGTCCTGCTCTCCTATCCCGTCCCATCGAGCCGCGACCTCGATGTCCGCGTGCGCCTCCTCGAGAGCGCGAGACCCCTCGCCCACGGGGTTCGCGTGCGCATGCACCACGGCACGAGCTCCACGAACGCCCGCCTCAGGCTGGCGGAACACGATGAGATACGACCCGGTACCAGTGCCCTCGCCCGCCTGAGGCTCGACGAGCCGTTCGTCACGCTCAGGGGCGACCGCTTCGTGCTGCGCTCGATGGAGGGAACCACTGTCGGCGGCGGCACCGTGCTCGACCCCGCGGCGACTGGCCGCCGCCCCGACCCGTCGTGGCTGGAAGCCCTCGAAAGCGGCGATGCGAGGGAGGCAGTCCCGCTGGCGCTGGCCCGTAGGCCCGGCGATGGCATGACCGGCGAGGAGCTCTCGGTAGTCCTCGGGCTCCCGGCCGCCGATGTATCCCGTGCGGTGGAAGACGACGCCGGGATAGAGACCATCGGGGGCATCCACGCCCCTGCCGGGGAGGTTGCCGCCGCGCGGGAGTGCCTGCTCGAGGCGCTGGAGCGCCGGGCCGCCGAGCACCCCGAGAACCCCGAGCTCACCGTCGCTGAATCCCGCACCGCGACGGGCCTCTCGACCCGGCTCGCCGACGCCCTGCTCGCCGACGCGCACATAGAAGCGGTCAGGGTGACCGATACCGGCGTCAGCCTGCCCAACGAAGGGGTGCCCGTCGAACTGGAGCGCGAGGCCGCGGAGCTACTGGAAGAGTTACGATCCACAGGCACCCAACCCCCGGCCGAGCAGTCCACGCCGGCGATGCGCCTGCTCGTCAAACGCGGGGATGCAGTCGAACTGGGAGGCTCGCACTTCGCCGCGCGCGAGGCCGCACAGTCGGTACTCGAACACATAAAGACCATCTGTAGGGAGAGGGGTGAGATCTCCTTGGCCGAACTCCGCGACAGCCTCGGCACCAGCCGCAAGTACGCCCAGGCCTGGCTAGAGTACTCCGACGCCGCCGGCGTCACCAGCCGCACCGGCGACGTGAGGGTTCTCACCCGCCGCCACAGGCAGGCGATGCAATAGAATCTGCCCGCAAAACCCGGTCACCCCAAAGGCCACAATGCGGAGCGAGAGTATAGACTAAGGGTAAGAAAGCCTAGGAAGGACAAGTGGATGGACGAGATCAATAGACGCCTGAGCGATTTGTCATCGCGTTTATCCTCTGTTAGTCGATTACGTTTGGTAGTAGGGTTGGTCGTGGTCCTGGTCCTTACGTGGCTGGTGTCTCCGGTCTTCCACGGTCTGGCAATGGCACTGTACGTAAACTGGCCTTTCCTCCTCGTGGTAGTGGTCGGTGTGGTTCTCGGTACTTACCTCTGGCGGATAGGAGACAAAGACCCGGCCAAGATAGTGGTGGTGGTTGCTACCATCGCAGCCTTGGCCTACCTAGTTACGGCTTCGCCTCTACAGGACCTGAAATACCTGGCTTCGATAGAGGCCGAAGAGATCAAGGAGATGCCAGACACAACGGCGATAAGGTTTCTCCCCTACGATGTGGCCGCTCGTTTCGGGCAGAACACCCAAGATGACTCCACCCTCGTGCTCGGGGAATTCGAACCTTTGGATAACGGCGAAGGCGGTATAGATTGGGTAGCACCAAGGGTTCCCAATGGCCTCTATAATTCTATAGCCGAGAACCAAGATGGGGTCATGGTCATCCAACCCGACGGGTCTGCCGAGGTCGTAAATCAGGAGTTCAGGCGGGGCGAGGGCATGGCCCTTTACAGGAACGTCGAGTGGAAGCTCAAGAGGAAGAAGTTCTTCGCGCACCATACGAATCAGTATTACGTTCTAGACGGTGAAAAGCTACTCGGGATAGTCCCGTACATAAGCTACAGCTTCTCTTTTCCGGTAATGGTGCCCCGGTGGGGTGGGGTATTGGTCGTTCACCCCGATGGAGAGATAGAGAACCTCTCTCCCGAGGAAGCCATAAGGGATGGTCGCTTCGAGGGAGAAAGGCTCTATCCCGAGCAGTTAGCACGAAAGGTGGGTGATGTCTGGAAATACCGTAAAGGCTACTGGAATACCTGGTTTGCCCACAAGGACGAGGCCCAAATCCCTCAGATAGATGCACCCGAGAACCAGAACGCGTCTGTTGAGCAACCTGCTGCCCCTCCGGGAACCTCGACCAACCAGATGCCCTTCCTTATCCCCACAGGAGAGGGACCTCAATGGTTCTCGGCTGCCGAACCCTACGGCAGGAGTTTCTCCATGTATCGGGGCATCTACTCCGATGCCCATAGCGGCGAGGTCACCTACTTCAAACCCGACACGGGAAGCGCCTTGATCGGGGTCAACAAGGCGTTGGATTACGCTAAGGCCACCTTCCCCAACTACCAGTGGGGCCTGAATGCGGTCATACTCGAACCCAGGCCGGTAGTCAAAGACCAAACCCTCTACTGGATGGCCACCATCACCAACGCCGATAATGCAGGGGTCAACCAGACCGTCATGGTCAACGCTTCCGAGCAGGGGGAAGTAACGGTTCTGGAAACCTACGAGGATGTGGTGGCCTTCGTGGAGGGCGAGGATACCGGTGAGACCGTGAACATCGAGGGAGGAGCCTCCCTAGGAGCGTCCGAGGGAGCACCTGCAACGACGGAGACCGGGGTACCGAACGAGCAAACGGCACTGCCTCCCGCTTCCCAATCCCCGGTTGATGTCTCTGAGATGAGCGAGGAGGAACTCATCAAAATCATAAGCGAAGCGGCTAACGAGCTAGACAGCAGAAAGAAAGAATAATCCCCGAGCTACCTCTTGCCAAAAAGCAGACACAGGCAGGTGATGTAATAAACTCTGCCCGCCGAACCCGGAATGCGTGGGCCTGGTGGCCCGGCCGGTCTTCAAAACCGGTTTGCGGCCGCGATGCGGCCGTGGCGGTTCGATTCCCCCGCATTCCGCATTTCAGCCGGTCAGCTTCGTCAGCACTTCAGCCTTTCAGCTAAGGATTTCTCGAGATGTTCGCTCCGGCAACCGGCCGGACATGGCAGGAGAATCTCTCGCGTGAAGGCACGGGGTGCGCACCCGCACTAAGCTGACTGGCTGAAATGCTGAAGTGCTGAAACGCTAAGCGACCGAAGGGAGCGCCATGAAATTCTCGCACCTTGACAGCGAGGGCGCGGCGAGGATGGTCGACGTGGGGGAGAAGGCCATCGTGCGACGGACCGCTGTCGCCGGGGGCCTGGTCCGCATGTCTCCCGAGACCGTGGCGTTGTTGAAGGATACGGCGTTGCCCAAGGGCGACGTGTTGAGCACGGCCAGGATCGCCGGCGTGATGGCGGCCAAGAAGACGCCCGAGCTGATACCGCTCTGCCACGGGCTGAATTTGACCTCCGTGGACGTGGAGTTCGAGGTTGGCCACGGTCACATCGGCATCACGGCCACGGCCCGCGCGAGCGACCGGACGGGCGTCGAGATGGAGGCGCTCGCCGCCGTGAGCGTGGCCGCTTTGACCGTCTACGATATGTGTAAGGCCGTCGATAAGGATATGGTGATAGGAGATATCAAGTTGCTGAGGAAGACCAAGGAATCATCAGCGCCGTGAAGGCTTATACGGCGCCCTGTGAGGGTGCATGCAACACTTTGCTAGACAATGATATCGAGCTTGCGGTTATGCTAGACTTCCTGGCTAACCTGCGAGACATTCGCTAGGTCAGGAGAAGAGATCAGAGGCGAAAACGCCGTTCTTTACCCCATATTTCTGGACCTCTCCGGCAGGCGTTGCGTCGTAGTCGGGGGTGGGGCGGTGGCTGTCAGAAAGGTCCGCAAGCTGTTGCACGCGGGGGCCAGGGTATTCGTTGTCTCTCCCGAGGTCCGTCCCGAACTGGAGCGTATGGATGTCGAGATACGGCGTCGTGCCTACGGGTACGGTGATCTTGAGGGCGCGGATCTGGCATTCACGGCGACGGACTCGCGGGAGGTGAACGCGGCAGCCGCGCTTGAGGCGAGAGAGCGCGGTATCCGTATCAACGTTGCCGACCTTCCCTCTGAGGGGGATTTCGCGGTGCCCTCGACGCTACGGAGGGGTAATCTGCAGGTAGCAGTATCGACGAGCGGCGCTTCGCCCACTCTGGCGCGGCGCATCAGGAGCGAGCTCGAAGGGGTTTTCGGACCCGAGTGGGCCGGCGTCGTTGACGATCTCGCCGCCGCCCGCCGTATCGGTGAAGCTCCAGGCGAGGACCTCGAAGAGGAGGTGAGTCGATGCTTGTCGCGGTTGCGGGGATGAGCCACCGCTCGGCGCCCGTCGAGGTGCGCGAGCGGGTCGCTTTCCCGCCTTGCGCGGGGCGTGGCTTTGTCAGGCGTCTCAAGGACGAGGGCGTGGCCGCCGAAGCCGTGCTGCTCTCGACTTGCAACAGGACCGAGGTCTACGCCGTTGTGGAGGACGAGGGCGCCAGGGAGCGTGTGCTCGAGTTGCTCGCCGAAGACAGGGGCGTCGGGCGGGCTTCGCTGGAGCGGGACACCTACTGGCTCACCGATGCCGGGGCCGTGCGGCACCTTTACAGGGTCGCGGCTTCCTTGGATTCGATGGTCGTGGGCGAGGGTCAGATCCTCGGCCAGGTCCGCGAGGCTTACAGGGCGGCGACCGAGGAACACTGCGCGGGACAGATCCTCAACCGCCTCTTCCACACATCGCTCAGGGTAGGGAAGAAGGTCCGATCCGAGACTGGTATCGGGGATAGCTCCCTCTCTGTGCCGCGCGTCGCCGTCAAGCTCGCCGAAGAGGTCTTCGGTTCGCTGGCCCAACGGCGGGCCCTCGTCCTCGGCGCCGGAGACATGAGCGAGCTCGTCGTCAAACATCTCAAGGACAGGGGCGTCTCCGACCTCCTCATCGCCAACCGTACCCCCGAACGCGCGGGACTGCTCGCACGTAGGGTGGGGGGAAGGGCCGTCCCGTTCGACGCCCTTGCCGCAGAGCTGCCCGAAGTCGACGTGGTAGTCAGCTCCACGGGCTCGGGGGAGTGGATCCTCAGGAGTGAGACCGTCGCGGAGGCCATCGAGTCGAGGCAGGATCCGCTGTTCCTCATAGACATCGCCGTGCCAAGGGATGTAGACCCCGTGATCCAGAATTTGGAGAATGTCTACCTCTACGACATCGACGATCTGCAGGCCGTCGTAGAGCGCAACGCCGAGGGGCGGCAGGACGCGGCCGAGGAAGGGGAGGCCATGATCTCCCCTGCCGTTCTCGAGTTCATGGGTTGGCTCTCGACGCTGCACGCCGTACCCCTGATCCAGGAACTGCGCGACGGGGCCGAGCAGATAAGGCGCCACGAGCTCGCGCGCGCCCTCGAGCGGATGGAACTCTCGCCCGAGGAGGCCGCCTCCGTCGAGCGCATGAGCCACTCCCTCGTCAACAAGCTACTACACGGTCCCATCCAGGAGATAAAGGCCCGCGCCGAGGCTGGCTCTCCCCTCGAAAGCTCCGAGATCAGGAGGCGCCTCCTGGCCCTGGACGGCCTCGACGTGGAACTGCACCGCCCGCGCCACGAGTCCCCGTGATCCTGGGCACGCGTGGCTCGAGGCTCGCCCTCGTGCAGGCCGAGGAGTGCGCGCGAGCCCTGCGCGCCGCCGGCATCGAGGTGCGGGTCCGTATCATCAGGACGACCAGCGAACACCACCCCGACACCCCGCTCGCCGTCATCGACCAGCGCGATGTATTCACCCGACAACTCGACGAGGCCCTGCTTTCGGGGGAGATAGACCTCGCCGTGCACTCGCTCAAGGACGTGCCGACGGAAGTGCCTGATGGGATCTCGCTCGCCGCCATTACCCGCCGCCACGACCCCTCGGACGTGCTCGTCTCTGACGGGAGATACACGTTGAGGGATCTACCGCGTGGGGCGGTCGTCGCCACGTCCAGCGTGCGGCGGAGGGCGCAACTCTTGCATCATAGGCCTGACCTGGAGATCGTCGGCATCAGGGGCAACGTGGATACGCGCGTGAAGAAGATGCGCGACGGCGTGGCCGATGCGGTCGTTCTGGCCCGCGCCGGCCTCGAACGCCTCGGCCTCGAAGCCCCGCACACCGTCATCCCGCCCGATATCGTGCTTCCCGCAGTTGGCCAGGGCGCTCTCGCCGTCGCCATGATGCGGGATCATGCCCTCCTGGTTCCTATTCGGGAGACCCTGAACCACGGGAGGACCGAGAGGGCTATTCTCGCCGAGCGGGCGATGCTACGCGCCCTCGAAGGCGGCTGCAGGGTCCCAGTGGGAGCGAGGAGCGCCGTGGAAGGAAGCGCGGTGCGGCTCGGGGGCGTAGTGATATCCCCTGATGGAGCGCTCGTGTTCCGCGGAGAAGTCGAGGGTGGGGAGCCCGAGGAGGTAGGGGAGAGGCTGGCCCAGGAGTTGCTGGAGCAGGGTGCTGCTATCGTGCTCGGGGAGATCCGGGAGGTCAGGAGGTAGATGATCTACCTCGTCGGGAGCGGGCCGGGTGATCCGGGACTGTTCACGGTCAAGGGCGTCAGGTGCATGAAAGAGGCCGAAGCCGTCGTCTACGACAGGCTCGCCCCAGGGGCGCTGCTCGGGTACGCGAGGCCGGAGGCCGAGAAGATCTACGTCGGTAAACGCCCTGGCAACCCCACGATGTCCCAGGAGGAGATCAACGCTCTCCTCGTAGACCTCGGCCGCGCCGGCAAAACGGTCGTGCGCCTCAAGGGTGGCGACCCTTACATCTTTGGCCGCGGCGGGGAGGAGGCCCTCGCCCTGATCGACGCCGGACTTCCTTTCGAGACCGTCCCCGGCGTGACGAGCGGCGTCGCAGCCCCCGCTTACGCAGGCATCCCCGTCACACATAGACACGTCTCTACAAGCGTCGCGTTCGTCACGGGGCACGAGGACCCGACGAAGGGCAGTTCGGATGTCGATTGGCGCAAACTCGCCAACGGCGCCGACACGCTCGTGCTTTACATGGGCGTCGGACGGCTGGCGGAGATCTCTACCGGCCTCATCGCCGCCGGCAAGGAGCCTGATACGCCCGTGGCCTGCGTCAGGTGGGGGACCGTGCCGGAACAGAGGACCATCACGGGTACGCTCGAAGACATCGCAGATAGGGTCGCCGAAGCGGGCCTGAAGCCGCCGGCGATCATCGTGGTCGGCGACGTAGTCGCCCTGCGCGAGGCCGGGCTCGATTGGTACGAGCGGCGCCCTCTCTTCGGGCGCCGGATAGTAGTCACGCGGGCAAGGGCGCAGGCGGGCGAGCTATCCGAAGAACTCGAGGGGCTCGGGGCCGAGGTCCACGAGTTTCCCACGATCGAGATACGTCCACCCGAAGACTTCGGCCCGCTCGACGCGGCGATCCGTGAACTCGACTCATTCGGTCTCATAGTCTTTACCAGCGTGAATGGGGTAGACGCATTCCTCGCGCGCCTGCGTCACCATGACCTGGACCTTCGGTCCGTGCCGCGGGATGCGAAGGTGGCCGCCATCGGTCCGGCGACGGCAGAGAGGCTCGAAGGGGCCGGACTCAGGGTCGATGCCGTCCCCGAGGAGTACAGGGCCGAGGCCCTGATCGAGGTCCTCGGAGAGTACCCGCTCGCCGGAGAACGCGTGCTAATACCACGGGCGAGGGTGGCGCGTGAGATCCTGCCCGAGAAGCTCAGGGAGGCCGGCGCCGAGGTCGTCGTCCCGCCGGCCTACGAGTCGGTCCCGTCTTCGAGGGGCAAAGAGGAGTTGTCGGTTCGCCTTCGAACCGGCGAGGTAGACTGCGTGACGTTCACGGCCAGCTCGACGGTCGAGAACTTCGTCGGGGCCTTCGGGGAGGCGGAGGCGGCGCGGCTGCTCTCGGGCACGAGGGTCGCCTGTATAGGCCCGATCACGGCCAACACGGCCAGGGGACGCGGTCTCAGGGTGGACGTTGAGGCCGATGAGTACACGATACCCGGGCTTGTCGAGGCGGTCACGAACCTCCTCGCCGCCGACCCGGCAAAGAGGGGTGAGTAGGATGGCTTTCCCGCAGCAGAGGTTGAGAAGGACCAGGCGCACGGCTGGCCTGAGGAGCCTGGTGCGCGAGACGCGGCTCTCGCCGGAGGATCTCGTCTACCCGATCTTCGTGAGATCGGGGGAGGACGTAAAGAACCCCATAGCCTCGATGCCGGGGATCTTCCAGCTATCCATAAACCACGCGGTCGCTGAGGCCCGGCGGGCGCACGGACTCGGCATCCCGGCCGTCCTGCTCTTCGGCATCCCCGACCACAAAGACGAGGCGGCGACAGGGGCCTATGACCCCGAGGGAGTGGTACAGCTCGCCACCCGAGCCATAAAGGACGCCGCCCCCGAACTGCTCGTAATAACGGACGTGTGCCTGTGCGAGTACACGAGCCACGGCCACTGCGGGGTCGTCGAGAAGGAGACCGGCGAGGTGTTCAACGACGTGAGCCTGGAGCTACTGGCCCGCACCGCCGCGTCCCAGGCCGAGGCCGGGGCCGACGTCGTCGCCCCATCGGACATGATGGACGGCCGCGTCGCGGCGATCCGGTCCGAGCTAGACAACGAGGGCTTCGAGAACACCCCCATCATGGCCTACGCGGCCAAGTACGCCTCAGCCTTCTACGGCCCGTTCCGCGACGCCGCAGACAGCGCCCCGCAGTTCGGCGACCGGCGTAGCTACCAGATGGACCCTGCCAACGCCCGCGAAGCGCTCGTCGAAACCGGCCTCGACATCGAGGAGGGCGCCGACATCGTTATGGTCAAACCGGCGCTGCCCTACCTGGACGTGCTAAGACGCGTCCGCGAGACGACCGATTTACCGCTCGCGGCGTACAACGTGAGCGGTGAGTACGCGATGGTCAAGGCCGCCGCCCAGAACGGATGGCTTGATGAGGAGCGTGCGGTCATCGAGGCGCTGACGGGTATCAAACGCGCCGGCGCCGACATCATCATCACCTACCACGCCCCAGACGCAGCCCGGTGGCTGACAAGCTGAAATGCTGACCTGCGCGGGTTTGGAAGGGACTTCCAAACCCGCTATCACACGGCACACCCGCGGCCCATCCAGCCGATCTCGACGGGTTTGCCCTCCTCGAAGATGACGGGTACCGTGCGGTTTCCGCCCGTGAGGCCAAGCATCCGCTCGCGGGCTTCGGGGTCCTTCTCTACGTCGTACTCCACGAAGTCAACCCCGCGCCATTCCAGATCCTCGCGGGCGGCCTCGCTGTAGGGACAGCCAGCCGTGGTGTACAGCTCTATCGACCCGCCCATACATCCTCCTTACGCCGCAGTTGCTCGCTAATTCTATCTCTCCCGGAGTTTCCTGGACGTTGTTCCACGGATGGCTATGGGCTACGATGGTGGAGGGATCGGGAACGCAGCCTGGATGCGTCGTGAGGAGTGGGTCCTTGCACGAACTCTCCATAGCAGAGTCGGTGGTCAGGGTCGCCAGCCGCCAGGCGGATGGGCGGAAGGTTACGAAGGTCCAGATGAGGGTGGGCTACCTGCGGCAGGTCGTGCCTTCTTCCCTGGCTTTCGGTTTCGGCCTACTGGCGGAAGGAACGCCGGTCGAGGGCGCAGAACTGGAGATAGAGCAGATCCCCGCGGAAGGCCGGTGCCGCGTGTGCGGGGTGGAGAGCTGTCTCGGTAGCTTCCCGCTGCAGTGCCAGGCGTGCGGAGGCCTCGACCTGGAGATCCTCAAAGGGGAAGAGCTGATGGTCGATTCACTCGAATTGGAGGAGGCGTAAGGATGCACCGTACGGCGGTCAAAAAAGTGGTCCGCGAGAACGTCCTGGACGCCAACGACACGCTCGCCAGGGCGAACCGGGACCTGTTTGACCAGGCAGGGACCTATACCATCAACATGATGAGCTCTCCTGGGGCCGGGAAGACGGCGCTACTGGAGCGCACGCTGGAGCGGTTGCACGGCAAGCTTCGTGTTGGCGTCCTCGAAGGGGACGTACAGACTACCCTGGACGCCGACAGGCTAGCCCGCTTCCACGTCCCCCTCGTGCAGGTGAACACCGACCCGGGATTCGGCGGCGAATGTCATCTCGACGCCAACATGGTTCGTTCCGGCCTCCGCGAGCTCCCGCTCGACGCCATAGACATACTTATCATCGAGAACGTGGGGAACCTGGTGTGCCCCGCGGAGTTCAGGGTGGGGGAGGACACGAGGGTCATGGTCTACTCCGTCACGGAGGGCGAGGAGAAGCCGCTGAAGTACCCGCTCATGTTCCGTTCGGCCGACCTGGTGCTCGTCAACAAAATGGACCTGCTGGAGCACCTGGACTTCGACCTGCAGCAGTTCCTCGGGAACCTCGATGCGGTCAACCCTGGTGTCAGGACCATCCTCACCAGCGCTCGGACCGGCCAGGGCGTCGAGGAGTGGTGTGGCTGGCTCGAGCAGTGCCTCCAAAAGATGTGAGACGCAGATCGTATCCATGTTTACAGTAGATTGGGGGAGTGTTATTCTGCCTGCGCTACTTGTTGGTGGGTGACGGGTAGACGGTAAAGCGGCGCGTCAGGGGTTCAGGAAGCAGGCTGGATCAATGACCATTCCTTCAGGGGTGAGGGGTGTACCGCAAGAGATCTCGACAAAGGGGAAGCTCTAGCGGAAGGGGTGGAGGTAACCACGTTCGGAGTCTACTGAGGATCATCCTTGCCGAAGATTGCCGGATGTATGGCGTGTGGGGAAAGGAGTAGTAGCCAGTGACCGAGACTACGAGCACGGCCAGCGGTGTGGAGGAGGTCCACATTTTATGGATCTCGGAGGGGTTGAGTTGCGATGGTGACTCCGTCTCTATCACGGCGGCGACGCTACCGAGCATCGAGGACGTGGTGCTTGGCAATATACCCGGGCTGCCGAAGGTGCACTTGCACAACAAGGTCCTCGCCTACGAGAACGGCGATGAGTACATGAAGGCCTTCTATCAGGCCAAGAACGACGAGCTCGATGCTCCGTTCGTGCTCGTGATCGAAGGTTCCATCCCCAACGAGAACATCAGCGGAGATGGGTTCTGGACCTCGCTCGGCTTCGATAGCGCCACGGGACAGCCGATCACGCTGAACCAGTGGATCGACTGGCTGGCGCCGAAGGCGTGGGCCGTGGTTGCCGCAGGCACCTGCGCGACCTACGGCGGCATCCACGCGATGGCCGGCAACCCGACGGGGGCGATGGGCCTCGCAGACTACCTCGGCTGGGACTTCCGGGCGCAGTCTGGCGCCCCGATAGTGAACGTGCCTGGTTGCCCGGTGCAGCCTGATAACTTCATGGAGACCGTCACGTGGCTGCTTTACCAGGCCGCCGGATTGTCTCCCATGATCCCGCTCGACGACCAGCTCAGGCCGACTTGGCTGTTCGGGAGCACGGTACACGAGGGTTGTGATCGCGCCGGCTACTACGAGCAGGGCGACTTCGCCGAGGACTACAACTCGCCCAAGTGCATCGTGAAGCTTGGGTGCTGGGGGCCCGTGGTCAACTGCAACGTCGCCAAGCGTGGCTGGATGGACGGTCTTGGAGGTTGCCCGAACGTGGGGGGCATCTGCATAGGATGCACCATGCCAGGTTTCCCCGACAAGTTCATGCCGTTTATGGACGAGCCGCCTGGCGGGAAGCTCTCCTCGGCCATGACCATGGGCTACGGCGCCATGATCCGCGGTCTTCGTGGCATCACCAACAATACGCTCAACAAGGAACCCAAGTGGCGACACAACCGTAGCGAGCTGACCACCGGCTACGACCCGCGCTGGTGAAAAGGAGGTTTCAGGCTACAGATTTCAGGCATCAGCAAAAAGCCTGAGACCTGTCACCTGAAGCCTTAGCGACTGAAAGGAGCGGCTCAAGTTGGCTATCCGAGAGGAAGTTACTCCGGAATCCAGGAACCTGGTGGAGATGGCGTGGGACCCCATCACGCGCATCGTTGGCAACCTGGGAATCTACACGAAGATAGACTTCGACAACCGCGAGGTGGCTGAGTGCCACAGCACCTCTTCGCTCTTCCGGGGCTACAGCGTGTTCATGAAGGGCAAGGACCCACGCGACTCCCACTTCATCACCAGCCGCATCTGCGGCATCTGCGGCGACAATCACGCGGTTTGTTCGGTCTACGCCCAGAACATGGCTTACGGCATCAAGACGCCGCCTCTGGGCGAGTGGATCATCAACCTCGGTGAGGCTGCCGAGTTCATCTTCGACCACACTATCTACCAGGACAACCTGCTGTTCGTGGACTACTGCGAGCAGATGGTCAAGGAGACGAATCCGGGCTGGCTGGAGGCGGCCGAGACGACCGAAGCCCCCAACGGCAACATCCACGGCTTCCACACCATCGCCGACCTCATGCGCGCCCTCAACCCGTTCACGGGGGCTATCTACAACGAAGCGTTGCAGATGAGTCGTATCACCCGCGAGATGTTCTGCCTGATGGAGGGTCGCCACGTCCACCCTTCCACGGTATATCCCGGTGGTGTCGGCACCGTGCCAACCCCGCAGCTCTTCACGGACTACCTCGTGCGCCTCATGCGGTGCATGGACTGGGTAAAGAAGATCGTCCCGATAACCGACGACCTCTTCGACTTCTTCTACGACATCACAGACGGCGAGTACGCGAAGGTCGGCCAGCGGCGCATCCAGCTCGGGTCCTGGAGCGCCTTCCAGAACCCTGACGTGTGCGACTATACCTACCGCAACATGAACGAGTGGGGCAAGGCCGCGTTCGTGAGCCCTGGCGTCGTGGTGGACGGCGAGCTGGTCACGACGAACCTGGTGGACATAAACCTCGGGCTCCGCATCCTGCTCGGCCACTCCTTCTACGACGACTGGGAGCAGGAGGAGACGTTCGTTTCCCGCGACCCGCTGGGCAACCCTGTGGACAAGCGCCACCCGTGGAACCAGACCACCACCCCCAAGCCCCAGAAGCGCGACTTCGACGGCAACTACTCCTGGGTTATGAGCCCGCGCTGGCTCGACGAGCGCACCGGAGATCACCTCGCGCTCGACACCGGCGGCGGGGCGTTCGCGCGCCTGTACGCCACCGCGCTCGCCGGGCTCGTTGACACCGGCTACGTCAAGGCCACCGGTGACAGCGTGGAGATCAACCTGCCAGGCACCTCCACCATGCCCGAGACCACGTTCGAGTGGAAGGTGCCGCCGCCGGAGAGGGGCTCGAACACCCTGGAGCGGGGCAGGGCAAGAGCCTACTTCATAGCCTACTCCGCGGCCCAGGCGGTCTACTTCGTTGAGCAGGCCCTGGAACTGGTGCGGCAGGGCGAGACCAAGGTCTTCCAGGACTTCGAGGTCCCGGACGAGTCCATCGGATGCGGCTTCCACGAGGCCGTGCGCGGCGTCTTGTCTCACCACATGGTGATCCGGGACGGCAAGATCGCCAACTACCACCCCTACCCGCCGACGCCGTGGAACGGATCTCCGAGGGACTCATACGGGACCCCCGGTCCTTACGAGGACGCCGTACAGGGAACCCCGATCTTCGAGGAGAACGGCCCGGACAACTTCAAGGGCATAGACATCATGCGTGCGGTGCGCAGCTTCGATCCGTGCCTGCCCTGCGGGGTGCACATGTACCTCGGCAATGGCAAGACACTCCAGAAGTTGCACTCACCGACGATGGGCTTCGAGCCGGCGGACAAGTAAGCGGCGAGAGGTGTGGGCGGGCCCTGCATTTTGGGCCCGCCCTTTCTAGTTAGAGAGGGAAAGGATGCTTCTAGACGACCAGCAGGTAATGGAGCGCGTCGGCAGGATCGAGGCGTTGGTTGAGGAGATCGAAACCTTCAAAGAACCGGACGCCAGGGCCAAGACCGCGGAGATCGTCCAGGCCCTCCTCGAACTCTATGGCGAGGGTCTGGCGCGCATCGTGGAGAGCGTGGGCGGTCTCGGTAGCCAGGACCTCAAGGACGCACTTCTCGACGACGAGCTGATCACGCACCTCCTGTTCCTGCACGGCCTGCACCCCGTGGACGTTGAGACGCGCGTGATGGGCGCCCTCGACGAGGTGCGCCCGTACCTCGAGTCCCACGGGGGCAACGTCCAGCTCCTGGGCATTGAGGATGGCGTGGCGCGGCTGAAGATGGAGGGAAGCTGTGAAGGATGCCCTTCTTCCACGATGACGCTCAAACTGGCGATAGAGGAGGCCATCCAGAAGGCTGCGCCTGACCTCGAAGGCATAGAGGCCGAGGGCGTCGTGGAAGAGCCGCCCACACCGGCGGTGACCATCGTGGCCGGTCCGACGTTGTCCAGGAAGAAAAAGAAGCAACCAGAAGAAAACGGGGACTCCTCCTGGACGCCAGTCGGCGATCTGGACCTCACCCCCGGTGCGAAGCTGGCGAAAGAGGTCTCCGGCGTGCCGGTGCTGTTCCTGAGGCTGGCGGGCGACTTCTATGCCTACCGGGATACCTGCCCCGGCTGTGGTGAATCGTTGGAGCGGGGAGAGTTGAGGGTCGCGGACCTCACGTGTTCCGGTTGCAGCCGGCGCTACGACGCGCGCAGGGCGGGCAGGTCGCTAGACGACTCGCTGCTGCACCTGGAGCCCGTCCCGCTGCTCGTCGGCGAAGACGGCCAGGTGAAGGTCGCCCCGCCGAGCGTGGTCGGCTGAGAACCCGATGGCCCGCGACAACAAATTCTCCGGTTTCTCCGCGCTGCGCCGCTTCGCCCAGGAAGAGGCCGGCAATAGGGCGGCGGAAGAAACCGTACCGGAGGAGCGTTGCGACCTGTGTGGGGCGCCCATACCGCCCGACCCCGACCACCGGCACCTGATGGAGGTTGCGACGCGCGAGATCTCCTGTGTCTGCCGGCCTTGCTCCATCCTCTTCGACAGCAAGGCGGCCAGCGAAGGGCGTTATCGTGTGGTCCCTGACCGCATCCTGGACCTCGAAGACTTCGAGATGTCGGACGCGCTGTGGGAGAGCCTGCGCGTCCCGGTGGACATGGCGTTCTTCTTTTACAACACCCCCGCTGCAAAGGTCGTCGCGTACTACCCGAGCCCGATGGGACCGACCGAGTCGCTGCTGGAACTGGACGCCTGGGAGGAACTGGAGACCCAAAATTCGGTGCTAAGGGACATGGAGCGGGACGTGGAGGCGGTACTGGTCAACCGGGCACGGGGAGCAAATGAACATTTCCTGGTGCCGATGGACGAGTGCTACAAGCTGGTCGGTGTGATCCGGACTCGCTGGAGGGGCTTCAGCGGGGGGCGCGAAGTCTGGGATGACATAACCCGATTCTTCGAAGACCTCAAACGCCGCTCACGCAGGGCGACTAGAAACGGGAGCTGATGCCGTATCTCAGTTTTGAGGCCAGGCGTTCACTACCGAACGGGCCCGATGCCCGCGGTGGTGGAGAGCGGTTCGTCGCATTAGGTCAACCGGACTTGGGACTACTCCGTGCCTGATCTGAACTTCGAGGTGGAGAGTGCCGAGGTGCTGCCCTACGCCGCCGTCCCGACGATCTTGTTCAGGCTGGGCGTCCAGAACGTGGTTGAGGGAGAGGAGATCAACTCCATCTCCCTGCGGACCCAGATCCGGATAGCCGCCACCCAGCGGCGCTACGACCCGGCGGAGCAGGGGAAGCTGCGGGAGCTCTTCGGTGAGCCCCACCAGTGGAAAGACACGCTGCGCAGCGTGCTGTGGACCAACACCAACACCATAGTGACCCGCTTCTCCGGCGGCGGTGTCTTCGAAATGCCCGTAGCCTGTACCTACGACTTCGACGTGATCGGGACCAAGTACTTCGATGCCCTGGAAGGCGGAGAGATACCCCTGGAGTTCCTGTTCAGCGGCTCGGTGTTCTACAAGAAAGACGGCGGGGGCTTGCAGGTCGCCCAGATCTCCTGGGAAAAAGAGGCCAAGTTCAGGATGCCGGTCCCGTTGTGGAGGGAGATGATAGACCATTACTTCCCGAACAGCGCCTGGCTCCGCATCCACAAAGACACCTTCGACCGACTCTACGATTACAGGTCACGCAACGCTCATTTGACGTGGGATAGAACGCTTGCGAGCCTGTTCGACGCGGCCGAGAAGGAGGTCGAGCTTTGACCGACCCGGTGGAGAAGATCGCCGCCGCCGTGCTCTACGAGGGCTACGTGCTCTGGCCCTACCGCCGCTCGGCCCAGAAGAACCAGAGGCGCTGGACCTTCGGCGGCGTCTACCCGCGCGCCTTCAGCGAGACCGCAGGAACCAACGACCCCTGGCTAATGCAGACCCAGTGCCTGGTGACCGGAAATGACCCGACAGTCGAGGTAAAGGTCCGTTTCCTGCACGTCGTGGAACGGAAGGTCGGCGAGTACGCGGACGGGACGCTCGACTTTGTGGACGAGCTGCGGGTCGGCAAGGAGCGTTACCTCGCCTGGGAAGAGGCGGCAGAGCGGGACGTGGTGGTCGACGGCCTCAAGCTTCCGGAGCTCGAAACACCCAGGCGGTTTGAGATAAGTGTTCCCGCCGGCGTCGAAGAGGAGCCGCTGACGAGCGACAGCGGGGAGGTAGTCGGGGCGCTGGTGCGGAGCTGGCGTACCCTGGAAGGTGTGGTTGAGGTAGAGGCTGAACCTGTGCGCGAAGGTCTGTTCAAGCTTACGGTGAAGATAATGAACACCGCGCCGTGGAGTGGTCAGGACAGGGAGGAGACGCTGCGGCAGACGCTCGTCTCGACGCACACCATATTGAGGGTGGAGGACGGGGAGTTCGTCTCGCTCATGGACCCGCCTGAGGAGATGAAGCAGCTCGCTGAGGAGTGCGAGAACTCGAAGACGTGGCCCGTGCTGGCTGGGGAGGAGGGAGAGAGGCATACCATTCTCTCGTCTCCGATCATCCTGTACGACTATCCCAGGATCGCGCCGGAGAGTCCCGGCGACCTCTTCGACGGTGGGGAGGTGGACCAGCTTCTGACCCTGAGCATACTCGCCCTCACGGACGAGGAGAAGGACGAGATGCGCGCCACCGACCCACGGGCGCGGGAGATCCTGGACCGCAGCGAGTCTCTCACCGGGGAGGACCTGATGGGCCTGCACGGCGCCGTCCGCGGCTTTCAGACGAAGCGGGGCGGCGAGCAGATAGACCCCTTCGAAGTCGAGGGCCTGGAGAGGCCGGCGCCACTCAGCGTGACGGTGGAAGGTATTGAGGTCAGGAGCGGGAGCCGGGTCCGTCTGTGGCCCAAGGTCGGAAGGGACATCTTCGACATCGCGCTCTCGGGGAAGGCGGCGATAGTAGAGAAGATCGAGCAAGACTACGAAGACCGAATCCTGCTCGCGGTCTCGGTCGAGGATGACCCGGGTAGGGAGATGGTGGACTTGCCAGTCCTCGGACACCGGTTCTTTTTCTCCCCCGAGGAAGTCGAGCCGCTGGAAGGTGGGCGTTGAGCGGACGTATTCTGGTCGCCGGCATCGGCAACATCTTCCTGGCCGACGATGGTTTCGGGTGCGAGGTGGTGAGGCGGCTGGCTGAACGCGAGTTGCCGGAAAACGTCGAGGTGAGGGACTTCGGCATAAAGGGGATGGACCTGGCTTACGCGCTGATGGACCCATACGAGGCTGTGGTTTTCGTGGACGCGACGCCCCGGGGTGGGGAGCCAGGGACGGTCTATCTGATCGAGGCCGAGGTCCCCGATGAGGGGGAGGTGGCCATCGACACCCACGGGATGGACCCGGTGAAGGTGATCCGTCTGGCCCGAGCACTCGGCGCCGAGGTACCACGCACCCTCGTGGTGGGCTGCGAGCCAAAGTTGGTGTTGACCGGAGAGAACTACGACGACATGCTGATGGAACTAAGCGAACCGGTGCGGGCTGCCGTGGACGAGGCCGCGAAATTGGTTGAGTCGATAGTTGGGGAGATTTATGAGGCCAACAGCAAACAAGGAGCTGATAGCTGAAATGCTGACGGGCTGATGGTTTAAGGAGGTGAGATCATGAAGAAACTCTTGTTCCTGGGTCTGATCGCAGGCGCCGCCGCCGCGGTGTACGCGCAGCGGGACGACATCCAGAGGTACCTGAAGATAAGGAACATGTAGGATTAGTGAAGCGCGAGCTGACACTTTGAGAGTGCCGGTACAGGAGCGGCGGGGGATCTCCGTCCGTGGCATCGTGCAGGGCGTGGGCTTCCGGCCTTTTGTCTACGCCCTGGCGCGAAGGCACGGCCTCACCGGGCTGGTTCGCAACGACGCCGAAGGCGTCCACATCGAGGCGGAGGGCGACGCCGAAAGCCTGGTCCTCTTCTTGCGCGGGATCGAGGAAGACGCCCCGCCGCTGGCCGTGGTCGAGGCCGTTGCCTGGCAGCCGCTCGAAGCGCTCGGCGAGCGAGATTTCCGTATCGAGGAGAGCCGGGAAGGAGTCAGGCGGCGGGCGCTCGTTTCTCCGGACGTGGCGACCTGCGAGGACTGTCTGCGGGAGGTTTTGGATCCGGCGGACCGCCGCTACCGCTACCCGTTCACCAACTGCACCAACTGCGGCCCGCGCTTCACCATAACGCGGCAGGTCCCCTACGACCGCGCCACGACCACTATGGCCTCCTTCGAGATGTGCCCCGAATGCCGGCGCGAGTACGAAGATCCCACCGACCGCCGCTTCCACGCGCAGCCCAACGCCTGCCCCGCCTGCGGCCCGCGGGTACGGTTGCTGGACAAGTTCGGCCACGAGTTGCGCGCGAAACCGGAGGACCCCATCCTGCGGACGGCCAGGATGCTGCGGGGGCGGGCCATCGTCGCCATCAAGGGCCTCGGGGGCTACCATCTCTCCTGCGACCCGTTCGACGAGCGCGCGGTGAGGACCCTGCGGGGCCGGAAAGTTCGCCAGGACAAACCCTTCGCGCTAATGGCAAGGGATCTCGAACAGGCACGTGAGCTATGCCGCATAGGACCGGAAGAGGAGCTTCTGCTCACTTCTCCGGCGCGGCCCATAGTGCTCCTGGAGCGCAGGGAGGACTGCGACGTGGCCGAAGGCGTGGCCCCGCGTCAGCACACTTTAGGCGTCATGCTCGCCTACACCCCGCTGCACCACCTGCTGTTGCACGACGCGGGCATCCCGCTAGTAATGACCAGCGGCAACAACTCCGACGAGCCCGTGGCCTACCGGGACGGGGAGGCCTTCGAGCAGATCGGGGACATCGCCGACTTCTTCCTGCTCCACGACCGGCCCATCCACATGCGTACCGACGACAGCGTGGTACGGGTCGCCAGGAGGGAGTCATATCCCATCCGGCGCTCCAGAGGTTACGCCCCGTCCCCCCTGCGGGTCGCCGAGAGCTTCGCACGGCATGTCCTTGCCTGCGGTGGCGAGCTCAAGAACACCTTCTGCGTAGCGAAAGATAGCCACGTCTTCCTTAGCCACCACATCGGGGATTTGGAGAACTACGAGACGCTAAGGTCGTTCAGGGAAGGAGTCGAACATTACTGCGGGCTGTTCGACGTGGGTCCCGAGCTGGTCGCCTACGACCTGCATCCCGAGTACCTATCCACCAAGTACGCCCGCGATCTGGAGGAATCCGGGCTCCCCGCTGTCGGAGTGCAGCACCATGAGGCGCACGTCGCGAGCTGCCTCGCGGACAACGAACGTCCCGCAGAAGAGCGTGTGATCGGGGTGGCGTTCGACGGGACCGGCTACGGCAAGGACGGCGCCGTCTGGGGCGGAGAGTTCTTCGAGGGCAGCATAGAGGAAGGCTTCGAGCGCCGAGGTCACCTGGAATATGCTCCTTTGCCGGGTGGGTCGGCGGCCATCAGGCAGCCGTGGCGGATGGCCCTCGCGCAGCTCGTGTCGCTCTACGGCGAGGAGGAGGCACTGAAGCTCCCGCTCGCAGTGGTGCGGCGGCCAGGGGAGAGGAATGTACGGCTCATCGCGCGGCTCGTGGAGCGAGAACTCAACACCCCGCCGACCTCCAGCGCAGGACGCCTCTTCGACGCCGTGGCCGCCCTCGCCGGGGTGCCAGGAACCGAGCGGACCACTTACGAGGGGCAGGCCGCTGTGGAGCTCGAGCTCGCCGCCGACGGACCGGCGAGCCGGGGCTATCCCTTCCGGCTGCGACCCGAGGACGAGGGATGGATCGTGGAGACCCGGGGGATCATACGCGGCGTCGTGGAGGATCTCCTTGCGGGGAGAGAGGCGGGAGAGATATCGTCAAAATTCCATCGCACGATGGCAGAGGTAGTCGTCGCTGGTTGCGAAGAGATCCGGGAGACCGGAGGATCGGGCGCCGTCGCGATCTCCGGCGGAACTTTCCAGAACATGCTGCTTCTGGAGCAAGTGATAGGATTCCTGGAAGAGAAAGGGTTCGAGGTCTACAGGCACCGCCGCGTGCCGGCCAACGACGGGGGAATCGCATTGGGGCAGGCAATACTAGCGGACAGCGTTTGGAAAAAAGCTACAGGCATCAGGGATCAGCAAGACCTGAAGCCTGAAACCTGAAACCCGAGCGACCGAAGGGAGCGAACAACATGTGTCTGGGGATACCGGGGCGGATCGTCGAGATCATAGACGAGGACCTGACGCTCGCCAAAGCGGAGATCAGCGGCGTCCGCCGCAACATAAACATCGGCCTGGTCCACCACGACGAAGAGAGGGTGGAAATCGGGGACTGGGTCCTGATCCACGTCGGCTTCGCCATGTCCAAAATAGACGAGACCGAGGCTCACGCCACCCTGCGTGCCCTGGAAGACATCGGCGCGGAATACGAGCAAGAGCTAGAAGAGCTCAGAACCTCCCGCATAGAGTGACCATGAACCACGACCTGGCGTTGCTGGGAAACTGCACCCTGGATCACGACGGCTGCGTCGTCTGCTCCGACGCCGGCATCCCCGTGCGAATAATCTCCATCAAAGGCGACGACGCCATCTGCGAAGACGCCGCCGGCAACCAGGCGGAGATAGCCGTAGAACTAGTGGCCCCTGTAACAACGGGAGAAGTCCTGCTAACGCACGGCGGCGTAGCCATCGGCAAAGTCAGTCCCGAAAACCTGAAACCTGAAGCCTGATGCCTAAGCGACCGAAGGGAGCGCAATGAAATACGTTGACGAGTTTCGGAACGCGGATCTGGCACGGGCGGTGTCGGCGGAGATCGCCGGTCTCATTGAACCGAACCGCCACTACAAGATCATGGAGGTCTGCGGTGGCCACACCCATACGATCTACCGCCACGGAATAAAGGATCTGTTACCTGACCAGGTGGAGCTGGTGCACGGCCCCGGCTGCCCGGTTTGCGTGCTCCCGATGGGACGGGTGGACGAGGGCATAGCCATAGCCGAACGCCCCGAGGTCATCTTCACCTGCTTTGGGGACATGATGCGCGTACCCGGCTCGAAGGGAAACTTGCTTGAAGTGAAGGCCGAAGGCGCCGATATCCGGATGGTGTACTCTCCGCTGGACGCGCTCCGGATCGCGCGCGATAACCCGGACCGGGAGGTTGTCTTCTACGCTATCGGGTTCGAGACTACGGCCCCGTCCACGGCGCTGACCTTGCAGCGGGCGAAGAAGGAGGGGCTCGAGAATTTCTCCGTGTTCTGCAACCATGTCACCATCGTGCCGCCGGTGCGCGCGCTCCTTGACTCACCTGACTTGAGGCTCGACGCTTTCATCGGGCCCGGGCACGTCTCCACGGTGATCGGCTGCAGGCCCTACGAGTTCATGCCCGTCGACTACGGCAAGCCGTGCGTGGTGGCGGGCTTCGAGCCGCTGGACCTGATGCAGTCCATCCTCATGCTCATACGCCAGCTAGTCGAGGGCCGCTGCGAGGTCGAGAACCAGTACGGCCGGGCGGTCCTCTGGGAGGGAAACCTCAAGGCCCTGGAGGCCATGTCCGAGGTCTTCGAGCTTCGCCCTTACTTCGAGTGGCGCGGCCTCGGCTTCATCGCCCAATCCGCCCTCAAGCTCTCCCCGGCCTACGCTGACCTGGACGCGGAGTTGCGCTACTCTACGCCGGGCGTGCGCGTCGCGGACCCGAAGGCCTGCCAGTGCGGCGAGGTCCTCAAGGGTGTGCTCAAGCCGCCTGAGTGCAAGGTTTTCGGCACGTCCTGCACGCCGGAGCGGCCCCTGGGGGCCCTGATGGTCTCCTCCGAGGGCGCCTGCGCCGCCTACTACAACTTCGGCCGCAAGTCGTTCGAGAAGGTCGAGATCGGCTCCAGGTGAGCGAGAGAGAACAGGTAGGGGCGGGTTTCAACCCCGCTCCTACGGACGCGCTGGAGCAAAACCGCCGGAGGCCGCCGAAGTTCACCGCCCCGCGCATAGACATGAGCCACGGCGCCGGGGGCAAGGCGACCCACAAGCTCATTGAAGGGCTCCTGCTGCCGGCCTTCGATAACCCGGCGCTAGCGCCGCTCTCCGACGCCGCCCTGCTGCCCCTTGGCGACTCCCGCCTTGCCTTTTCCACTGACTCCTACGTGGTGCGTCCGTTGGTCTTCCCCGGCGGGTCCATAGGGGAGCTTGCGGTCAACGGTACGGTCAACGATCTGGCCGTCTCCGGCGCCACCCCGCTCGCGCTCTCCGCGGCCCTCATCGTCGAAGAGGGGCTGGAGACGGAGGCGCTAACGCACGAAGTAGAGGCGATGGCCGCCGCCGCCAGGAACGCCGGAATCCCCATAGCGACCGGGGATACCAAAGTGGTCGAGCGCGGCAAGGCCGACGGGCTCTACATCACCACCACCGGGATAGGGATCGCCGACCCGGCTTTGGATCTATCATCTGCTTCCGTCCGCCCGGGAGACAAGATCCTGTGCTCAGGGACTCTGGGGGATCACGGGGCGGCCATCCTGATAGCCCGTGGAGATCTGGAGCTGGAAGCGGAGGTACACTCCGATACCAGGCCCCTCACGCCACTCGTGCGGGCACTCAAGGAGACTGCCGGGTCAGGGTTGCGCTTCATGCGGGATCCCACCCGTGGTGGTGTTGGCACGGTCCTGAACGAGCTCGCCCGCGATTCCGGGTACGGGGTCGCTCTGTGGGAGGCTAACATCCCGATTAGGAAAGTCGTAAACGGGGCGTGCGAGATCCTGGGAATAGACCCGCTCTACGTCGCCAACGAGGGCAAGCTGCTCGCCGTCGTCGCCCCCGAAGCCGCCGACGGCGCCCTCGAGGCGTTGCGCGGGATCGAAGGCGGCGAAGAGTCCGCGATAATCGGCGAGGTGCGCGAGGAGCCGGAGCGGATGGTCCTCATGCACACCCGCTTCGGCGGCGCCCGCATGATAGACATGCTCGTCGGCGACCCGCTGCCGAGGATATGTTGAGGAGATTGGGGTGAGCAAAAGGGGCATCGAGTACCGTGGCGCTAAGTGTCACAAGGAAAGACCATGTTAACCGATGTCGAAGAATACTTAGTGGGTGCTTACCGTAGACGAGTTCAATGCTCTTCTCTAGCAGGACGGAGCGGGGGAGATGCGGATAGACGCAGAAGATCTCGCCGCTCACAGTAGCAAAGAGTTGCTCCGATGCAACGCGATCTTCAAGACCTTCTTCGGTGCCCAGGTCCCTCATCTGGCCGAAGCGGGGCACGAGATGCCCGCCGGTTTCTCGCTGGCGGGCGGCTGAAGTCTGGCATTCGGACTTGGAAGGAGATCGTATAATCCATCGAGAGTACGGTCTCATTGAAGGGTGTGGCAGGCATGGAGCAGATGTTGGAAGCTGTTTTCGAGAATGGAACGTTTCGCTTGTTAGAGCCATCGGCAGTTACGCTCGCCGATGGACAGCACGTTAGGCTTACAGTGGAGACAGAGGGAACCCCAAACGATGTCCTCGCACTCGCCGAGCAGGTGTACGATGGCCTTTCCGAAGAGGAGATCGACGACGTTGAGCGGATCTCCCTCGACCGCCGCATGTTCTTTGGCAACCGCACATCGTGACAACGCAGGCGCCTGTCCTGCTGGATACCGACACCCTATCGGCAATCTTGCGGCGCAATCCCGTGGTGACCGCAAGGGCGCGCGAATATCTCCGTATCCACGAACGCTTTACGTTCTCCATCATTACACGATACGAGATCTTGCGCGGTCTCAAAGCCAGACGCGCGACGAAACAACAAGCGGTGTTCGACCGTTTCTGTGCAGCGAACACGATTCTGTATCTCTCAAACGCCATCGTCGTGCAGGCAGCGGAGATCTATGCCGACCTCTATCGGCGAGGCGAGTTGATCGGCGACGCTGATATCCTGATAGCCGCGACCTCGATAGTCGAGGGATGTGTTTTGGCGACCAACAATGAGCGACATTTCGAGCGCATAGAGGGATTGGGTATTGATAACTGGCTCAGAGAGTAGCGAAACTACGCCGTCCCGGATACGCTGTGGTACTTCGAATGCCGGACCGAAAAGAGGAGATTGCTCAACGGAACCATCGCCGACGAGCGAAGGGTCTTGACGGCCTGTCTCGCCGAGCTGCACCTGGGCGAGAGACAGGTCGTGCGATCCTTGACCCGTAGGGGTCTGCAAACACCGGCCGATGAGCGGATGCTCTCTTACCTGCGCGAGAACCTCGAAGTACTTGACCAAGAGACCCTGAACGACTTCCTCGCGAAGAACCGCGTGCAGCACCTGGTCGAGCCGGATCTGAACCCCGGTGGTCGGCTGGTCTGCGTGGGCGACGAGGAGTTCGAGCATATCTTCCGGGACGGGGATGGATGGGCTCGATTTCGTCGGGAGTTTCCGGAGTCGGACGGCACGCTCCGGTTCTCGCGGGTCGGGCTCGACCGGGACGCGACGCAGGCCATGCTCTACGCCGGACAGCAGTTCGACTGGAACGTGGGCTCCGGCGGCTTCTGGCTGTTCTCGAAGCTCGACGGAGGGTGGACCGAAGCAGGAAGAGTGGGAGACTGGATCTCATAGAGCATGGGTCAATTAGACACACAGACGCTTATCGACCTGAGCAAGACAGAGCTTCTCCGGCGCAACCGGATCTTCGAGTCTTTCTTCGAGGCCGAGGCCCCGCGGCTGGCTAAGGCCTGTCACGAGATGTCCCGGCGATTTCTGGTCGGCGGACGGCTTCTCGCATTCGGAAACGGCTCCGCTGCCACAGACGCGCAGCACGTCTCGGTCGAGTTCGTGCACCCGGTGATCGTCGGCAAGCGCGCCCTCCCTGCGCTCGACCTTGGCCCGGACTTCGGGCGACGCCTGCCCGTCTTGCTGCGGCCCGAAGACATGGTAGTGGGCTTCGCGTTCCCCGAGGCGGACGAGCCGGTCGAGCGTGCTATCAAGGCGGCGCGGGAGCGGGGAGCGCTCACGTTTAGCCTGACCGGAGAGGCGGGGGAGTACTCTTTCGTGCCGCCTGACGGGGACCCGTTCGTGATTCAGGAGATCTTCGAGGTCCTCTACCACGTGCTCTGGGAGACGGTCCACGTGTACTTCGAGCACCGCGAACAGGGCCACGACGTGGGCAACTCCTCGTTCCTCTATCCCTTCCTCGGCAAAGGACAGCAGCCCCTCGAAGAGGTCGTGCGCGAGGTGCAGGGCTCGATGCTCCAGAAGGTGCAGGAGGTGAATCGCTTGCGGGCCGCGGCGGCCGACTCGGAGGCCACGGCCATCTCCCGGATTGCAGCGGCCATCGCCGAACAGGTACAGCGGGGCGGGAAGCTAATCGCCTTCGGCAATGGCGGATCTGCCACAGACGCGAACGACCTCGTCTCGGACTGCGTGAATCCGCGGCCGGGCTGGAGCGCGATTCCGGCGGTCTCCCTGTCGGCGGAGCCGGCCAACATAACGGCCATCGCCAACGACATCGGCGCGGAGGCGATCTTCGCCCGCCAGCTCATCGCGCACGCCAGACCTGAAGACGTTGCGGTCGGGATCTCGACGAGCGGCGGCTCGGCTAACATACTCGCCGCGCTCGCCGAAGCCCGCAGACGAGGGCTGCTGACCGTCGGCATCGTGGGCTATGACGGGGGCAGGATAGTGAGCGAGCGGCTCGCGGATCACGCAGTCGTCGTCCGCTCGGACTACATACCGCGCATCCAGGAGGTTCAGGCTTCCATCTACCACGTACTTCGCGGGCTCCTCGAACGGCTTGAGGCGTGAGGTCAGGATCTGGAATTGGAGGTACCGTATGCGCTACGTGCTGCTGATCGTGGGAGGGTTGATGTTCCTCATGGGCGGCGTCTGGTTTTTGCAGGGCATCGGCATACTGCCAGGTAGCTTTATGACCGGCCAGGCGTTCTGGGCTGTAGTGGGGGCGGTCTCTCTGGCTGTCGGAGGGTTGCTCGTCCTCGCAGGGTTTCGCCTGAACCGGCGCCGCTAGAGTGCCGAAGGACAGCCCGCCGGTTCCCCGTTTGGGGTAAGCTTTGTCTAGGCTGATACCGGTCGAGAGCAATAGACTTCAAACAGACCTGGCGAAGGGGGCTGGCGCGTTTGCAAGGAAGCGGAGAGAGCGTAGACGCAAGGACGATGCTCGCCATTGACCGCTCGGCGAGGTTGATGGAGCGGGCCGTCGGGCTGATGCCGGGTGGCGTCAACAGCCCCGTGAGGGCGTTTCGTTCAGTAGGCGGCGATCCGTTGTTCATGGAACGCGGCGAGGGCTCGCGCATCTTCGACGTCGACGGCAACTCCTACATCGACTACGTGATGAGCTACGGGCCGCTAGTCCTCGGGCACGCATACGCTGATGTTATCGAGGCCATAGAGATGACCGCCAGGAAGGGCACCACCTTCGGCGCCCCGACCGAGCTCGAGGTCGAGCTCGCCGATGCGGTGTGCAGGGCCGTTCCCTCCCTCGAGATGGTCAGGATGACCAACTCGGGGACGGAGGCGACCATGAGCGCCATCAGGCTCGCCCGCGGGTACACGGGGCGGGAGAGGATCCTGAAGTTCGACGGCAACTATCATGGCCACGGCGACGCCCTACTCGTCTCGGCCGGCTCGGGCGTGGCGACCCTCGGACTTCCCGACAGCCCCGGCGTCACGGAGGGGGCTGCCAGAGATACCGCCGTTCTGCCTTACAACGACCTGGAGGCTGTGCGGGACCTGTTCACGCGCGAGGGCGAGGAGTTCGCCGCCGTCATCCTCGAGCCAGTCGCCGGGAACATGGGCTGTGTGCCGCCTGAGGAAGGCTATCTCGAAGGGCTCAGGGAGGTCACGCGCCAGTACGGGGTCGTCCTGATCTTCGACGAGGTCATGACCGGATTCAGGCTCGCCCGCGGCGGGGCGCAGGAACGTTTCGGCGTCGCGCCCGACCTGACCTGCCTCGGCAAGATCATCGGCGGCGGGCTTCCAGTCGGGGCTTACGGGGGTAGACGCGAGATCATGGACCTCGTTGCGCCCTCAGGCCCGGTCTACCAGGCAGGCACCCTCTCCGGCAACCCGCTCGCGATGGCCGCCGGCCTCGCGACCCTTCGCGCCACGGGACAACCGGGTTTCTACGACCTGCTGGAAGAGCTCGGAGCACGCTGGCGGAGGGGCATGGGCGAGGCGGCCTCGGTGGGGACCCGCCCGTTCACCATAAACCAGGTCGGCTCGATGGTGAGCATCTTCTTTACGGACGGACCCGTCACCGACTTCGGCTCCGCCGCCGCTTCGGACACGAACGCCTTCAAGGACTTCTTCTGGCACATGCTCTCCCGCGGCGTCTACCTGGCCCCGAGCCAGTACGAGGCCGGTTTTATCTCCGCTGCCCACTCCGAAGAGGATCTGGACAGGACCTTCGAAGCGGCCAGCGAGTGGTACGCCCGGAGAGACTAGATGGAGGAGCCCGCCCGCCGTACGCCGGAACTCTCGCTCAAGGACACGTTTCTCAGGGCCGCCACGGGCCTCCCCGTACAAGACGATCGCGCCGGGGTCGTCGCCGAGGCGCTGGGGTATTTGCAACGCGGGTTCGACGCCCACTACGCCGGGGGAGGGGCTAGCGACGACGACATCCTGGTCGGGGACAACGCGTACGCGCTGGCGGTCGAGACCATAGCGCGCCTCGACGAGCCCAGATACGTGGCAGTGGCGGGCCTTATGATCCGCGACGGCGCGGGACGCATCGCCGAGGGCGGCGTGGTCACCGTCGAGATGTGGACGCCCCACCTCGCCGGACTCCTCGACATCATCTCGGGGGAGGGCGCAGGCAGATCTGAGGCCAGGATCAGGGAGGCCGCGGGGGAGCTGCGTGGGCAAGGGTAAGCTGCCGTCGGGCGCGGAGCGGGCGCTCCTGGTACGCGAGATGTTCGACAGGATCGCGGGCCGCTACGACCTGATGAACACCGTTATGACCGCGGGTCTCAACCGCCTCTGGAACCGAAAGGTCCTCGAGGCCACGGGACTCAGGCCCGGGGACAGGGCGCTCGACCTCGCCTGCGGCACGGGGAGCCTTACGCGCGACCTCGCGAAGAAGGTGGGTCCAGAAGGTTACGTGCTAGGCGTGGACTTCTCCGGAGAGATGTTGCGGGCGGCAAAGTCCATGCCCAACGTCGAGTACAGACTCGGGGACGCGACGGACTTGGGAGGAGTACCCTCTGATTCTTTTGATGCGGCCACCATTGCCTACGGGGCGAGGAACATCCCCGACCTGGACGCGCTGTTCTCAGAGATGGCGCGTGCGATCGAACCCGGCGGCGTCGCGGTGTGCCTGGAGATAGCCAGGCCGACCGGCAGGGTATCCTCCAGGTTCTACGGACTCTGGTTCGACAGGATAGTTCCAAAGTTGGGAGGTTTGATCTCCAATGACGCATCAGCATACTCATATCTGCCTGAAAGCGTGAAAGAGTTCGTGGCACCCGGCGAATTAGCTGACATAATGAGACGTAATGGATTACAAAACGTTACATGGAAGCGGCTCGCGGGCGGCATCATCACGCTCCATCGCGGGGTCGGGCCGCCCCCAGGGGGCTAGCGGGCTAGGCTCCGCGCTGTTGGAGGGGGCCTTCGAGACCATCGACGAGGTCGAGGGCCGTCTCGCTGGCGTGGCCGAGGGCGCCCCCGCGGAGTTGGTAGAGCCCGCGCTGGTGTCGCTGACGTCGGGCGGGAAGCGCCTCAGGCCGCTGCTGCTGGTGTTGAGCGCCCGCATGGGGGAGCCGGAACTGGAGGAACTGCTCAGGGCCGCCACCGCCATCGAGGTCCTGCACACGGCGACCCTGATCCACGACGACATCGTGGACCGGGCCGAGAGCAGAAGGGGCGTGCCAACGACGGTCGCTGAGTACGGGCGGGAGATCGCCGCCGCCACGGGGGACTACCTCTTCGCCGAGACCTTCTCGGGGCTGGCCGGGATCGGGGACCCGAGGCTCGTCCGCGCTTTCGCCGAGGCTTCCGTGGGGCTCGCGGCGGGGGAGCTAGAGCAGTACCGCGCGAACGGGGCCGACGTCGAGGTCGAGGCCTACCTGGAGCACATAAGGAAGAAGACTGCCGGGCTCTTCCAGGTCGCGTGCGTGGCAGGCGGCACCCTGGGCGGGCTCTCGCTCGTGCAGATCGACGCTCTGGCGAGCTACGGTCAGGCGCTCGGCATCGCCTTCCAGATGTCCGACGACATAATGGACCTAGTCGGCAAGCCGGGGCTGATGGGCAAGGGCATAGGAACCGACCTCTACGAGGGCACCGTGACGCTGCCGGTGATCTTCGCCTTGAAGGAAGGGGATGCGGCGACCATCCGGCGCGTCCTCGCCGACCCGAGCCCGTCGGCTGGCCTTCTCGAGGCGGGCATAGAGGCGGTGCTCGCCACGGACGCCATCGCCAGAACCGAGGAGTGGGCCAGGGGTGAGATCTCCGCCGCCCTCGAAGACCTTGGCCTTCTGCCCGACTGTCCGGAACGCGAGTTCCTGGAGTCGGTGGCCTCGGAGGTGGTCGGGAGGGATGCCTGAGGGCCGGACCGGAGCGGTGATCTTCGCCGCCGGGACCCTCATGCCCGTCTCGTCACCCCCTATCAGGGACGGCGCCGTACTCGTCAGCGAAGGACGCATTGTGGCCGTCGGGCCGCTCCCGGAAGTGGGGCGCGAGAGCCCCGGTGTCGATGTCCGGTTCTTCCCCAACTACGCGATGATCCCCGGCGCCGTCAACGCTCACGCCCACCTCGGCTTCAGGCGCAAGGACGCGCCCGAGGGCGGCACGTTCTCGGGCTGGCTCGGCAGGCTTATACAGCGCCTCCCGGAGAAGGAGGCCTGGACCGCCGAGGCGGCCCGCGACTCTGCCAGGGAGGCTGTGGAGGCGGGGACGACGTACATGGCCGAGTCCTCACCTTACGGAGAATGCCTGCCGCAACTCGCCGGGAGCGGGATGGCGGGTACCGTCTTCGCCGAGTTCTTCCCGCACGAGATCGGCACCGCCGAGGAGGCCGTCGAGTTCATCGTCGGAAAGGCCAGAGAACTGCAGAGAGGCCTGCCCGAACGTGTGGATGCACGGGTCAGCGTGCATTCTCCGTACACCGTAGATCCCGAATCGGCGCGTCTCGCGGCGCGGCGCACGCGGGAGATGGGCTGGACGCTGGCGATACACCTCTCCGAGAGCCCTGAAGAGGTCGAGTTCATAAGGGACGGCACCGGCGGCCTCACCGACATCTTCGGCAACAACGAGTGGGGAGGGGTGGGTACCTCGCCCGTCCGTTACGCCCAGGACGTGGGGCTCCTCGCCCCAGAGACGATAGCCGCCCACCTGGCGACCGGTGTTTCGGAGGAAGACTTGGAGATCCTGGTTCAGACCGGCGTCGCGGCGGCGCACTGTCCCCGGTCTAACGCCTTTCTCGGGTGCGGCATCTCTCCCGTACAGCGCATGATCGAACACGGCATCAGGGTCGGGATGGGCACCGACGGGCTCTGGAGCAGCCCGAGCATGAACCTCTTCGAGGAGACGCTCTTCGCAATCGAGCTGCACGAAATGAGTGGGGCGGCTGGCCTGGAGTTGGCGACACTGGGCGGGGCGCGGGCGCTCGGCATCGAGGCCGAGACGGGGACGCTCGAAGCCGGGAAGTGGGCCGATCTCGCCCTGGTTGAGGCACCGCTCGAAGGCGGTGACCCCGCGCTGGACGTTCTGGAGGCCGCGGCCGGCGGGGGGGTCGTGGCCACGGTAGCCGGGGGCGACGTGATATACAATCGACTCGGTGATTGAAGACTTCGGAGGGTAATCCGCCATGATGATGAACCGGGAAAAGCTCAGCTTCTGGGTCAGGCTGGTCGCCATACTGCTCTCGGCCGTCTTCCTCATCTCCTTCATCTTCCTCGGCATCGGCACCAACGTCTCGTACAACATCTTCGAGTTGTTCGGCAACCAGGACCAGTCACAGCAGCAGGCCGACCAGACGCCTGACACCGAACAGCAGATCGCCGCTGCCCAGAAGGACCTGAAAAAGGACCCCAAAGACCCGGAGAAGATAAAGGACCTCGCCGCCCTCTACTACACCGCGGGCCGCTACGACGAGGCGATCCAGGTTCTGCAAGAGGGACGCGAGGCGGCTCCGAATGACGAGGAGATACCGGCATTCCTGGGCCAGATCTACAGCCAGCAGGCACAGACCGCGACGGGGGACAAGAAGAAGGAGCTTCAGGATAAGGCGGCTGATGCCTTCGCGGCGGAGGCGGAGGCGCAGCCCGACAGCGCCGAGGCGTACCTGCGGGCGGGCCAGGCCTACGACCAGGCCGGCCAGCCCGCCGAGGCCATAAAGTACTACAACGGGTACCTGGATCGCGACCCGGAGGGCGAGAACGCGGCCCAGGTCGAAGACAGGATCTCCGCCCTTCTCGAAGGCAAGAATAGCGGCGGCGGTTCGCAGCCCTGATCCAGGCGCGGACGGAAGGCGTATAATGTTGCGTGAGGTTCGGTAGTTAGCCCGTTAGGAGGAAAGGTGTTTGGTTCGATCGGAATGCCGGAGTTGATCATCGGCCTAGTCGTAATCCTGCTGCTCTTCGGGGCGAAGCGCGTCCCAGAGCTGGCCCGCGGCCTCGGCAGCGGCGTGCGCGAATTCAAGAAGGGCACCACGGAGGGTGAGGTCGAGGACAAGAAGAAAGAGGATGAAGAGAAGGAAGAGCAACTCGAGGCAAGCAAGAGCGAGCACGACGACGAGGCCAGGCTTGAGGAAGAGTCCCCTGCCGAGAAGGCCGAGCAGCAGCGTAGCTAGACTCCTTACGGTTTCTTAAGTACCAGATGGCAGGTCGCCTGAGACTCCCCTCGCGTCCGCGCGGTCCGCGCGACGAGATGCGGATGACCCTGATCGAACACCTCGACGAGCTGCGTTCGAGGATCATCAAGGTCGGCATAGCGTTCTTCGGCGTCGCCATCGTCGCCTGGTTTTTCCGGGAGAGGATCTTCGAGTGGTTGCTCGACCCCGCCGGCCCCGCCCTGGAAGGCAAGCTGAATGTTACCGGGGTTACGGAGCAGCTCTTCACCGACATGAAGCTGGCACTCTACGTGGGCTTTCTGCTCACGGTACCCATTCTCCTCTACCAGTTGTGGGCGTTCGTGGCCCCCGCGGTAGGGGACATGGGCCGGGCTTTCACCTACACCATCATCTCGCTGGCCTCCGCCCTGTTCTTGGCCGGGGTCGCTTTCGGATATTTCGTCGTGCTGCCCATCGGTACCCAGTTCCTGCTCAACTGGGACACTGAACGCTTCGATCCCATAATCACGGCCCAGAGCTATCTGCCATTCGTGACCAGGTTCCTCCTGGCCTTCGGCATCGTCTTCGAGCTGCCCGCGGCGACCTACGTAGCCGCGAAGCTGGAGCTCGTGGACGCCCCGCTTCTGAAGAAGTACCGCAAGCACGCCATAATCGCGAACACCGTCCTCGCCGCCGCCCTGACGCCCGGACAGGACCCCTACAGCATGCTGCTGATGGCCGTCCCGATGATAGTGATGTACGAAATCTCCATAATAATCGCTCGCTACGTCAACCCCACGACGGAGGTCACAGCCCACGAGCTGGCGAGGGACGATGAAGACGTCGACGAGGATGAAGAGCCCGCAGCAGATGAGGCCGACGACCCCGACACCGACGGGTTCGAAGATCCAGACGACCATTCAGAGAACGGGCACGAGCGCGATCTCTAGAGCACGCTCCGGCCTCGGCCTCCGCTTGTCAGCACGCTCGGGCTAGCGCCCTCGCTTGTCAGCAACGCTAAGCCCTCCGGGCTCGCGGTTGGCTTTTGGGGATTGTCGGTCTCGCGCGTGCTGCGTTCGGGCCGCGGGCGCTCGTATGGCATTCCCGTAACCGTCATTCCCGCGAAAGCGGGAATCCACGAGCAGTAGGACTCGCAGGTCGGTGGGCGACTGAAGTCTCGCTCTTGCTGTTGGTGTGAGCCTGGACCTTGGGTCAATCTTCCCTCAGTCGCGCCTCGAAGCGGCGCATGGAACGACGGATCAGGTTCTCCACCAGGTGGCGGAAGAAGGGCTTGTGGGCTATCTCGTCGAGCCAACCCGGTTTGATCCTGTAGTCGGTCCATAGCGTCATCCTGACGGTCCCAACCCCCTCCTCCTCGATGAGCCAGCCGCCGCCTCCCGTGGCGCCCTCCGCGTAGTCCCACCGCAGCCGGCGTGGCGGTTCGACCACCGTGATGGTGCTCTCTACCTCGTGAGTGAGGCCAGCGGCGTTCAAAGTAAATTCGAGCCTGACCCCCGGGCGCAGGTCCGTTGTCTCCGCTCCGGTCGCGGCGTCCAGGGCGCGGGAGCGACTGAGGCCGGCCGCCCATTCGGGGAAGCGACGCACGTCGAGGAGGGCGGCGAAGATCCTCTGCGCCCCGATCCCCGAGACCAGGTAGCTTGCCCTGAAGGGTCTGTGTTCCTCAGGCACCGAGAAGGACCCCCACCGTGTAGAGTAACCCGAAGACGAGGTGGAGCCCCGCCGTCCGCTTGACGATGGGGTCGAGGCGCCTCGGCGTCGAGTACGCGGCGACGTCGCGCCAGAGCCGGAAGGCGGCGAAGACGCTGGGGAAGACGAGGGCGCACTCGGGGGGGACGATGCGGAAGATCATCAGGACCGTGACGGCGACGTAGGCCTCGAGCAAGAGGCCGCGGTAGACTAGGATCGCCACCTCCCTGCCGAAGACTATGGGCAACGTCCGCCGTCCACCCCTGCGATCGGAGACCAGATCCCTGATGTTGTTGGCGAGCAGGATCGCGGCCACGAGCCCCCCGATCGGCAGCGCCGCCAGCGGCACATATAGAGGGAACCTATCTGTCTGCACGGCGTAGGCTATCATGACGATCAGGATCCCCATAAAGATGAAGACGGCCGCCTCGCTCGCCGGGGTGTATGCGATGGGGCGCGGCCCAGCCGAATACAGATAGCCGCCGAGGGCCGAGAGGCAACCAAGCACCAGTATGGGCAAGCCTCCAACGATGATGAGGTAGATGCCGAGAAAGAGTGCGAGGGTGTAGCACAGCAACGCGCCCGCCAGAACCCCGCGCGCACTCACGCGACCGCTCACTATGGAACCGGCGATCCCGACCGTCCCCGCCACGTCGAGGCCACGCCGCTCGTCGTAGAACTCGTTGAACATGTTGGTGGCCGCCTGTATGAGGAGGCTTCCAAAAAGCATGGCGAGGAAGGGTCCCCAAGCGAACGCACCGTCCTTGAACGCCAGCGCCGTCCCGAAGAGCACGGGCACGGCGGCCGCCGTCAGGCTGAAAGGCCTGGCAAGCCGAAACCACTCGTTGAAGACCTGTTTTCTCGTCGGATTCGTCATTCGGGCAATTGTGGAGATGGCCTACTGTTTTTGCAATCTTTCCGTTCACGGTTTTCAGCATTAGGCAACAGGCTGCAGGCTTCAGGTGGGTTTGCTCCTGGCGCATCAGCGGGTTCTCCACACGCATCGTCTGCGGCGTCCCGGCGATACCGGGCGGCACGCAAACGCCGTGGGGATGCTCTTTCGACAAATCAAAACCTGATACCTCACCTGATGCCTGTAGCCTAATTGTGATACAACCGGCAGTCGTGGAAGCTGACCGTACAGGGGGACTTGCGAGATCCTATCTGCGGCTGGTCCGGCCTAAGCAGTGGACCAAGAACGGGTTCGTGCTGGCCGGGGTGGTCTTCGCGGAGAAGGCCTTCTCCGCGACAGCCGTGGCGAACGCGCTTCTGGCCTTTGTGGTCTTCTGCGCCCTCTCGGGGGCCGTGTACGCCGCCAACGACGTGCTCGACGTAGAGGAGGATCGCAAGCACCCGCTCAAGCGGTTCAGGCCCGTCGCGAGCGGGGAGATCTCCGCCCGTTCGGCCGTTACCTTCTCCGCCCTGCTCGCAGCCGGCGCCCTCGTCGTAAGCTTCGTCCTACTCCCTCCCGGCGTCGGCATAGCAGGCCTGGCCTACCTCGGGTTGCAGGTCCTCTACACCACCGTCCTCAAACATGCGGCGATTCTGGATGTCATGAGCATCTCTGGCGGGTTCGTCATCAGGGCGTTGGCGGGCGTCGCCGCGGTGAGCAGCCCGATCTCACCCTGGCTCATCGTGTGTACCGGGCTCCTGACGCTCTTCCTCGGGTTCTCCAAACGCCGGCACGAGATCGCCACGCTCGGAGAGGGGGCTGCGGTTCACCGGAGGAACCTTCAGGACTACTCGGTGCCGCTGTTAGACGAGATGATGAACATCATGATCTCGGCGACCATCATCGCCTACACCCTCTATACCTTCACGGTCTACGAGAGGCAGGACCAGATCTTCATGATGGGGAGCATCCCGTTTGTGGTCTACGGGGTGTTCCGCTACATGCTGCTCGTCCACCGCGACGGCGGCGGCAACCCCGACACACTGCTCCTCTCCGACAGGCCGCTGCAGGTCGCGCTGTTCCTCTGGCTGCTCGTCGTGGGCGCGGTCATCTACGTGGTGCCCTATTGGAACGGCTGAGACGGAACCTCGTCCTCGCCCTCGCCCTGGGCGCCGCCGTGTACATGATCCTGGCGATCCTCTCGGATCTTCCCAAGCTCGCCGCTGCCCTCGAAGACTTCGACTACGCGCTGATACCCGCGATTCTCGGCCTCGTCGCCCTCTCTTACGTGGGACGTTTTCTCCGCTGGACGTACTATTTGAGGGTCCTGAAGGTCCCCGTCCCAATGGGGATAAACGCGGCGATCTTCACGTCCGGCCTCTCGATGACGATCTCACCCGGCAAGCTCGGGGAGGTGCTGAAGAGCGTCTTCGTCCGCAGGGTCTCGGGTGCCCCGATAGCCCGCACCGCCCCCGCCGTCATCGCCGAACGCGCCACGGACGGTACCGGGATGGTCCTGTGGGGTTTCCTCGGCGCCTTCGCCCTGAACCTACCCCCATGGACGATGCTCATGTTCCTCGCCGTCGCGATCTTCGGCATCGCCGTCCTGCGCTCCAAACGACTCTCGCTCGCCGCCGAGCGCATCCTCGCGAAGCTGCCGCTGGTAAACCGTTTCGCCCCGCACCTGAGGGACTTCAACGGCGCGTCGAACGAGCTCCTCGGGACGGCACCGCTCCTGGTGGGGACAGCGATCTCTTTTGTTTCCTGGGGCCTCGAATGCACCGGCGTCTACCTCTGCGCCGTCGGACTCGGCGTGGACAAGCCCTTTCTGCTCATAGTCTTCGTCTTCGCGGTCAGCTCGCTCCTCGGGGTCCTGAGCATGCTGCCCGGTGGCATAGGGGCCGTAGAGGCCAGTCTCTACGGCCAGTTCGTCACCGTCGCCAACCTCTCTACAGGTGTCGCCGGCGCGCTCACGCTGATAATACGGCTCGCGACCCTCTGGTTCGCAACCCTACTGGGGATCTGCGGCCTGCTCCTCGTCCAGCGCCTCCTCGGAGACGTCACGCTGGACCAGGACGAACCGTAGTAAGGCATCAGGGGTTCGAGGCGTGACCGGAGGCGGCAATATTTCAGGTTTATCCAGGAAACCCTTAAACCTGAAGCCTAGACCATCGTCCCCCTGACGATGTAGCGGACCAACCAGTTGGGACCCGGTGTCCAGTAGTCCCCGTAGTTCTCGATGCAAGTCTGGAGCGAGACCGTGTCGGTGCCGGTCGGCCCGGTCACCGAGAGGTCGTTCACTGGGACCTCCAGGATCTCGCTCACCACGTAGGTGTAGGTGTGGCCGTTTGAGTCGGTGAGGTGGATCTCATCCCCTGGCACGAGGTTGGGAAGATTCCAGAAGACGTGGTCGCTAGGGGTGCCGGGGTACCCGATCCGGTGCCCCGCAATGTAGGTGTTGGAGCCGGGGATCCACGGGTAGCCGGACCCCACGTAGTGTCCTGCCCCCGCAGACAGACTGGCCTCGGTGGTCCCCTCGACCACGGGTATATCCGAGATGCCCATCGCGGGAACGCTCAAGGACATGGTGGCGTCCGCCGGCACAGACGCTGTAGCAGAGGCGGAAGACGAAGCGGACGCGGGCTCCTCTTTGACCGGCTCTGGTTCCTTCACGGCCCGTTGTATCTGATCCGCCTTCTTCTCGGGCTCCGTCTCGTCTGCCGTCTTGGTCGCGCTCTCGGCGACGGGCTCCGGCGTGGACTTCCCCGCCCCGACGGGCTGATTAGCCCTCTCGGTCGGGTCCGCATCAGCCCCGGAGAAACCTCTCGTGCCCGCCGCCAGCGCGAGTACGCCGACGGTGAGTAGCGCTACGACGCCGAGCGCGTACAGGCCGAGCCTCCCAGGCCCGATACCAGAAAATCCCCTCATCCTGCCTCCCCTACCTCCCCCTCAAAACAAGGGATACCCATGCTCTCAACAACCAAGTCCTGGCAATGCGGGACATCAACCGTGACAGCAAGCACTCTAGCACTGACAAATGCGAGTCGCAAGAACCTTAACAAACTTGTAACAGTTAGTTCCGGGGCGGATCAAAGCACCATATGGCCCAGGGTGGACTTATTCCACCACGCGCATCGTACGGCTTGCTGCTCCTAGTATGGCCGTGAAGAGCAGCAAGGCGCCTGCGCTTACGAACATGGCCGTAAGGTTGATTCCCACGAGAACACCGGCGAGGACGAACGAGATCGGGTCCAGGGCGACCGCCGAGAACATCGCGAGGCTCATCACGCGTCCGAGCAGCCCCGGCTCCGCGCGTTCCTGGAGCCACGAGATCGTAATGACGCCGAGGAAGCTCGCCGTTCCGCCGAGAGCGATGGCAAGCGCGACCGCGACGGCCAGGTTCGGTACGAAGGCGATCGCCGCGACGACAATACCCAATACGCCCGTCAGCGACAGCTCTATCAGGCCGCGTCGCCTGAAACGACGCACGGATCCAGCACCTACGATACCGATTATGGAGCCGACCCCCGCCGCGGCGACCACAGTGCCGAAGGCCCCGGCGCCCCCGAGGCGCGACTCTGCCAGTACGGCCCCGCCGACATAAAGCGGACCCATCATGGCGAGGTTGGTACCGAGCAAGATCAGCAAGAGGGAGCGAATGACGGGATCACGCAGAACATAGCGCAGTGCTTCGATGAACTCTTCCCGTGTACTGCCCCGCCCTCTGCTCTCCTCTGGCGCATCGTCGGCCGGAGTCCCTATCGGCCTCGCGACCCGCGCAAGCGCGCCGAAAAGTGCCGTCGCGACCACGAACAGAAGGGCGGTGGCGCCGAAGCTGGCTCCCAGGCCGAGAAGCGCGAGCAAGGACCCTGCAAGCGCGGGACCAAGGATGCCGCTCGCCTGCTCGGCGCCCTGGATCAGGGCGTTCGCCGCTCCCAGACGGTCCTGGTTGACCAGGGACGGTACGACCGATATCGACGCGGGATAATACAGCGCGTCGAGCGCGCTCAGGCTCGCCGCAATGACGTACACGTGCCAGAGTCGGGTCGCATCCGTCAGGATCAAAGTCGCCAGCAAAGTCAACAGCAACACGCGTCCTACGCTCGCGAAGATCATGATGAGCACGGGTGAGGACCGGTCGCTCAAGACACCACCCAAGGGCATCAGGATGGCGCCGGGCACGGACGCGACAGCCAGCACAGCGCCCAGCTCCGCCCCAGAGCCCGCAAGTCGTAGCACCAGCCACGTCAAAGCGACCAGAAACGCCTGATCCGCGAGCATCGAAAGCCCAGCACCAGCCCACAACCGTCGGAAGGACAGCCCCTCCAAAGGTTCCCAGAGCTCAAGGCCTCCTACTCGCCTCAGCACGTCGCGAGTGCTCCGTGGACCACAGCCAGTCGTCCGGGAAACGCATCGTTGTTGCATTGACTAAACATTTCAGAGTATGGTATCGTATATTCAACAGAGAGACTACCAGGTGGAGGCGGAACTCGCGGATGCACATCGCGCGAAAGTTCGAGCGTTTGTTGGAGATCTATCCTCATCCGGACGGGCGCCGTTGGAGCGGCCAGGAGATCGACGAGGCGACTGGTGGCGTCGTGACCCGATCCTATGTAACCAATCTGAGGAAGGGAAGGATCGAAAACCCCGGCTTCGAGAAGCTTAGGGCAATAGCGAAAGTCATGGAGTTCCCCCCTGAGCTCTGGTTCGAGCAGACACCCGAGTTTGCTACGGGGGTATCTACTCAATCCCTACCCGCAGACAGCAGTGTCGCTGAGAAGACCAATCGCTTGTTCGAGGTCGTCAGGAGTGAAAAATCGGGGACGCCGTATACCAACGCCGAAGTAGCGCGCATGAGCCTTGGGGACCTCAGCGAGGAACATGTCGAACAGATCAGATCCGGAGAACTCGACAACCCATCGATGAGCCAGGTAGTTGCCCTGGCAGAGGTCTTCGGGGTGCACCCGTCGTATTTCCTCGACACGGCCAGGAAGCCGCCGTTGCTCGATGAAGAGGCGATGCGCATCTTCCAGGACGAGACGGTCAGCGCCATAGCCCACAAGAGCCTGCACCTGCCTGGACGCGAGAGACAGATGATCCTAAATATCATCCAGCAGTTCGAAGACACGCAAGGGACCGACGTTGGAGGCTAACGGGCCGAAACGTGGCTTGATCGGCACGCTTTGCGGAGAGATTGGGACCTTCTGGCGACATTTCCGAGACATAGGCGGTGCGCGCTCGCAAACCCCCGGATCGAGGTCGTTGCTTACGGCCGCAGAGTTTCAGGAGGAATTGGCTATCCTGGGCCTGTCAGGCAGGAGGTTTGACCCCAAAGATTATGCCGATGCCCTCGGCGATTACCTGGACATCTCCATCAACATCCACGTAATTCCCGACGACTGGTACCCTGAACTGTCGCGTAGCCTGGCGGTCTCGGGACGGCTGGGGGAGTTGCGATATTCGGAGCAATTGACCCTGGCCGCCATATTCGTGCCAGGGAGCCTGCCGCCCCTGGTCCTGACCCTGACGATCCTTCACGAGCTCGGGCACCTGGCCGCAGGCGATCTCCTGATCGAGCCTTCCCAGGAAGCCGGCGGGCCTCGCCATCAGCGTGCCGAGGAGACGATGTTTGCGACCTCCTCCACCAGGAAGGGTGAAAAGCTTGCGCGAGGTTTCCCGTTTGCGGAGGAGGCTCTCAGGGAACGCGAGGCCAACCTGAGAGCTTCTTTTGCCCTCTTCGCCGGCTGTTTGGGCGACGACAGTCCCTACGCTTACGCCATGTATAGCGTGCTATGAGTGCAGCCCAACAGCAGGCCCTCGTGCTCGGCAATGTAATGTTTGTGGCTTTCATCTTCGTGATGTGCTTTGTCCTTTCGCCTAGAAGGACCAAATTCGGTATCTTTGCGGCATGCAACCTCTTGTTCGTGGCGGTGATGTTCTACGCTGTGGCCATACTCGACCTCTCCGGCGAGCGTACGGAGGTCATCATGGCGATCATGACGGAGTTGCCCGTCGTGCTCATCGTGGCGTGGATCTGTTTCGTCCTGGCAGGCGGTTTGCCCTCGCAGCTGGGCGCCTTACCTGTCGAACCTGTAGCGCGTCGGGGCTGGTTACGGAGGGTACTAGGATCAGCACCGCTGTTCCTCTTGATCTTCACGGCACTTGCCTGTGTTGTAGGGTTTGTTTGGCCATCGCCGGCCATGCGTGTGTACGCGCCTGCGCCACCTGAGTTCTTCGTTATGAAGGCACTCATCATGGCCCCTGAGGGACTCTACTCGGTCCTCGCAGCGCTGACCTTCGTGATGGCCGGGCGATCGTCGGGGCTCAGACGCCGACTCTACGTCAAGAACCTCGCCTTCTCGCTTGGCATGTTGTGCATTGCTTCGATAGCGTTCGAATCGACTCTCTTCGCGAGCCTTCGGGTGTGGACTTTGGGAGAGAGCCAACGGGGGATCCTGGAGACGCTGAACACGCTGGAAACGTGCCTGACCATCTCGTGCATTATCGCATTCGCCGCCGGCCTTTCCTTGCGGTACACGCCCGCCGTTGCCGGCCCGCTCCTACACCGACTCCAGACGGGTTGGCTCCATGCCCAAGAACAGTTCGAGTCCCTCGAGTGGCGCGCCGTCAGTACCGGTTCGGCGGACCGGTTGATGAACGCCTCCGACGCCGTCGTGCTGGCTTGCCGCCTGCGGCACGTACCAGAATCGGACATTGAGAAAGCCCTGGCCACGATCCGACTGCTCGCCGTGATGAAGGATCCCTCGAGCGAGACGCGATACATTACGCCTGAGGCGGCGCGCAAGCTCTACGAGCTGCAGAAAGAGATCTTGTGCGACGACGCCTTGTCGTCGAAGATTAGTTGGGCGGTAAGCTTGAGATCCCGCGTCCAGGAGCAGCAGACCGTCAGGTCTGCGCCATTGCACGACGCCCTGAGGGCAGCGCTCGACCTCATAGATGACCAGGGTGAAGGGGCGCACTCCCAAACCCGGCCGCTCTGGTATTGGATAGCGGCCGTGAGCGCGGCTGATGCCAAGATAGCAGATCGCCCTACCTTTGATCTGGTGCGACTCGACGATCGAGGCGAGTACCGCACGGCCATCGAAGCGTATCATGCCGCAAAAACGTCTCTGCAGACTATAGCGACGGACGATTGAGTTACCCCCTCCCCTTGTACCCGCCGTTGCCCGAGACGACGTTGCTCGTCCCGCCTGCCGTCCCTCCGACCACCGTGCCTGGCGCTCTTGCTCGTTGAAAAACCCGTCGCAGTGGTTTATAGATCAGGGCAACCGTCTTTCGAGGCGATCGACCCCTCGCGGGTGCAACGAACTAGTACATGGAAGGATGGAGGGGCATGCGGTCCTACGGAATCTACACTACAGACCATTCCCGGTCTCGGCCAAACACGGATGGCTCGAAGCACAAGCGACTACTATCTGCCAACAAGATGTTCTTTGTCGGTGTAAAATAGTAACAATATGCGACTAATTATCTCTGAGAAAGCAAACACAGCGAAGAAGATCTCCCAGTTCCTCTCCGAGGATTCTGTGAAGGAGGGCAAGCACCGCTCCGTGCCCCACCACACGTTTATGTGGAAAGGGGAGGAGACGGTCTCCGTCGGGCTCAAGGGGCATGTCCTGAACCCTGAGTACCCCGAGGAGTATTCCAACTGGCAGAAAGTCGAGCCGCGGGAGCTCATAGACGCGGAGATCCTCAAATCCGTCTCCGAGAAGGGCGTGGCCCAGGCCGTGACCTCGCTCGCCAAGAAGGCCGACAGTGTGGTGATAGCCACGGACTTCGACCGCGAGGGTGAGTTGATCGGGGTGGAGGCGCTCTCCCTGGTCTTCGAGGCGAACCCGAAGCTCACGGACCACGTCCAGCGCGCCCGGTTCTCCGCGCTCACGCCAGGCGAGGTGGGGCGCGCCTTCGACGAGCTCCTCGAGGTCTCCAACGACCTGGCCGATGCCGGGGAGGCTCGGCAGGATATAGACCTGATCTGGGGCGCAACCCTGACCCGCTGGGTCTCGCGCGCCACGAAACGTTACGGGAGCGCCTTCCTCTCGGTCGGGCGTGTCCAGTCTCCGACCCTGGTCCTTATAGCGGACCGCGAGCGCGAGCGGCGCGCCTTCATCCCTGAACCTTACTGGGAGCTTGAGGTGAACCTGAAGAACGGTGAGCCGTTCACCGTTCGACACCAGACCGAGCGCTTTGACGATGAGGCCAGGGCGAAGAGCGCCTACGAGAACGTCGCGGAGACGGCGAGGGTCGAGGAGGTTCAGCAGAAGTCGGCGACCCGCAAGCCGCCGGCGCCGTTCAACACCACGGCCTTCCTCACGGCGGCCGCGAACATCGGGATCAGCCCCTCCAGGGCGGCCCGCATCGCCGAAGACCTCTACACCGACGGCTACATCTCTTATCCCAGGACGGACAACACCGTCTACCCGCCCTCGCTCGACCTGCGCGAGGTGCTCGGCTATCTGGGGCGCGTCGAGGGCGTCGGGCAGCACGCCGAGAAGCTCCTCCGGCAGGACAAGCTCTCGCCCACGCGGGGGAAGAAGGAGACGACGGACCACCCCCCGATCTACCCGACAGGATACGCCGCGAAGGAGTCGATGCGCGAGGACCGCTGGAAGGTCTACCAGCTCGTCGTCAGGCGTTTTCTGGCCACCCTCTCCGGCCAGGCGAAGACTCTGAGGACGACGCTCCGCTTCGATTCCGGCGGCGAGCCGCTCGTCACGGGCGGGACGGTCGTCACCGAGGAGGGTTGGCTAGGCGTCTACCCCTACAGTCGCCGCGCGGACGAGGAGATCCCCAACCTCTCCGAAGGTGACGTAGTCAAGGTCATTGACAAAGAGATCCTCTCCAAGGCGACCCAGCCCCCAGGCCGTTACGGCGCTGGCCGCCTCATAACTGTGATGGAGGACCTGGGCCTTGGCACCAAGGCGACGCGCCCGAACATTATCCAGAACCTCTACGACCGCGGCTACGTCCACGACGACCCGCTGGTCCCGACGGAGAAGGGCATGGGTGTGGCGCAGGCCCTCACGGACTTCGCCTCGGAGATAGCCTCCCACGAGATGACCGCCAAGCTCGAGCGCAGCATGGACGAGATCTCGGAGGGCAAGATCAGCAAGGAGACCGTCGTTGACTCCTCCCGCGAGGTGCTCCGAAAGGTCTACGACCACCTGCAGGATTCCGAGACCGAGTTCGCGGATATCGTGTGGGATGGCATAAGGACCGACGAGACCATAGGCACGTGCCCCGAGAGCGGGCACGACCTGATCATCCGCCGCAACCGGAAGAGCCGCAAGCGCTTCGTGGGCTGCTCTGGCTATCCGGACTGCCGCGTCACCTATCCTCTGCCGCAGCGCGGTGAGATAATACCCCTAGGTACCCTGTGCGATGCCTGCGGCTCGCCGGAGATCAAGGTGCTCGGGGGGAAGCGCCCCTGGATAACATGCATTAATATGGACTGCCCGAAGAAGCAGGCGCAGCGCGAGGCCGCCGAGAAGGCGAAGGAACAAGAAGAGGGGGGTGGGGGATCATCGATCGAGAGCGCTCAGGAACTTCAGAAGTCCACCACATAGAGAGCAGGTTCGACCTCGCCGATGAACGGGCCTTCTACGTACCCTCGGCGTACACCCGCGCCACGGGGTACCTGATCCTGCTCGCCATTATCGTCGTGGTCTGGTATTCTGCTGTATACAATTAAGGTAAGTGAAGACAGCGTTAAAGGGTGAGTAGAGCTTGGCCCCGATCATTGGCATAACCGCGACTTTGAAAGAGGACGTCGACACCGTCGCGGAGCGGCCTCTCGGCAGGTTCGTAAGGACCGACCTCGACTATGTGGAGGGCGTCGCGGGGGCCGGGGGGGCTCCCGTGGTGCTACCGCCGGTGGGGGACGAGAGGATGGCCGGGGCGGTGATCCAGAGCCTCGACGGTCTACTCTTGAGCGGCGGGAGCGACCTCGACCCCGGCTACTACGGCGAGGAGCCGGCACCCGAGCTCGGACCGACGATACCCGAGCGGGACGCCTTCGAGATTGCGCTGATGGAACTGGCGCTAGGAAGGGGTCTGCCCATCTTCGGGATCTGCCGCGGGATGCAGGTACTCAACGTGGCCCTTGGCGGCACGTTGTACCAGGACCTCCCTTCGCAGCGGGAGGGGGAGGTGCTCAAGCACAGGCAAGCTACCCCCAAGTGGCAGCCCACGCACGAGGTGGAGGTAGAGGACGGGTCCTACATCGCTGGGGTGATGGGCCGGGATCTCGTAAAGGTCAATTCCTATCACCATCAGGGGATCAAAGACCTCGCCGAAGGGCTGGTCGTCACGGGCCGTTCTTCGGATGGGGTGATCGAGGCCGTGGAGGCGGGGGATCTCTCGCAGCGGTGGCTGCTCGGCGTCCAGTGGCACGCCGAGGCGATGCGCGGAGCGGGCCCGCAACAGGAGAGACTCTTCGAGGCCCACGTCTCGGCGGCGGAGCACCACGCCCTGCGCAGGGCCGCGGCCTAGAGAAGGCCAGCCGCGCGAGAGACGCAGGGTAGGCGCAGGGGTATCTTCGTAACCATCGAAGGCCCCGACTTCTCGGGCAAGTCCACCCTGGTGCGCGCCGTAAGGCCGCTCCTCGCCGCTTCGCGGCCTCCCACGCACTTCACGCGCGAGCCCGGCGGTACCCCTGCGGCAGAGCGCATCAGGGGTATCGTCCTGGATCCGGACCTGGAGATGGACGCATGGACGGAGGCTTACCTGTACGCGGCGGCCCGCGCCGACCACGTCAGGGAGGCCATACTCCCGCGCCTCGAAGCGGGCGAGAACGTGCTCTGCGAGCGGTACCTGGACTCGAGCCTCGCCTACCAGGGCTTCGGGAGGGGGCTAGGCGTCGACGCGGTACGTGCCCTGAACGCCTACGCTGTAGGCACCGTCGTCCCAGACAGGACCTTCTACCTGCGCCTCGTGGGGGACGAGAGGGAGCGGCGCGCCAGGAAGCTCGGCGCCCCTTTAGACCGGATCGAGGCCGTCGGAGACGACTTCATGCGGCGCGTTGAGGAGGGGTTCGAGGAGCTGGCCCGTCTCGAGCCGGAACGCGTCGAAGCCCTCGACGCCTCGCTCCCACCGGACGAGCTCGCAATGCTGGTAGTGGGTAGGGTGCGCAGCCTGCAATATACTCGCGGAAACTAGGTGCGTTTCGGAGGGAAGACGAGGGCTATGGCTGAAGCACCGGACAGGTTCGAGAGCTTACTAGGGAACGAGACGGCGTTGCGGCTGCTCGGGCGGGCCTTGCGTACCTGCGAGGTCTCGCAGGCGTACCTGTTTTACGGACCTGTCGGCGTGGGCAAGCGGACGGTGGCGCTGAAGTTCGGGGCCGCGCTGGTCGCCGGGGGCGACGCGGCGGCCGAGGACAGGGCGCTCAGGGGGCTGCATCCCGATCTAACGGAGGTCCTGCCCGAGGGGGCGTTCACGACCATCGGGCAGGTGAGGGAGATACTGCGCCTCGCGGCGAGCCGGCCCTTCGAGGGCGCGCGACGGGTTTTCATCCTGCAGGCGGACACCCTGAACGTGCAGGCGGCGAACGCGCTCCTGAAGACGCTCGAGGAACCGGAAGGCGAGACGGTCTTCGTGTTGCTGGCGACCTCGCGCGAGGGGGTGCTGCCCACGATCCTCTCCCGCGCGCAGGCGGTGCGCTTCAACCCCGTGCCGGCCGACGAGGTCGCGCGGTTTCTCGAACAGCGGGGCGCGCCCGAGCCTGGTCTCGCTGCGGCGCTCGGAAGGGGCAGCGTGGGGCTCTCGCTGCGGTACGCCGAGGACCCCGGGTTCGGGGAGCTGCGTGAGGCGGTCTTCCGGGCGGGATTCGCGTTTATGGAGGACTTCGAGGGAAGGCACGAGGCCGTCAGGGGGATCGTGGACCGCGCCGAGGCGGTGGGTGCGGCGCGTGAGCGCGAGGTCCTTGCACGGTTCGAGGAACCGGACAGGCGCGCTAAAGAGGTCGCCAAACGCGCTGGAAAGGCTGCGCGTGATGGCGGTCTGCGAGAGTCCCTGGAGCTGCTGACTTTACTCTACAGGGACGCGGCAGTAATAGAGGCCGGTGTGGAGGAACTCGTCGCCAACACGGACAGGGTCGCGGAGATCCGCGGGTACCTGGATCAGTACCGGGCGGCCGATTGGGTGGGGGCGGCCCGCTCTCTGGGGGAAGCGCGCGCTGCACTTGCGTATAATGTCTCCCCGGAGGCGATCCTGGAGGTGGCGTTATCGCGCATACGGCGGAAGATACTCGTACCCTCCCGAGGCTCGTTGACGTCAGGGTCCCCGGCTGGAGCGTAACCAGACTCTGCTACGCTAGGGATCTGGACCTCAGGGTCGGCTACACGGTGGTCGTCGCGACCGAGGTGGGGGAGTTCATCGGGCGTGTCGCCCTGACGCCCCGCCGCCGCGAGCCCTACACCCAGCCCTACGACATTGTCCGCGTCGTCACGCAGGAGGACGCAAGGACGGAGGACGCCAACAGGGAACTTGGGCGTACCGTCAGGGAAGAGGCCAGGAAGCTGGCCAGGGACCACAGGATAGAGGGCGTGCAGTTCATAGGTTGCGACGTCTCCCTTGACCGTGCCTACATCGAGGTCAAATACGAGAACGGTGGGAAGGACGTGGACCTGGGTGCGGTCAAGAGCAGCCTCGAGAGGGCCTACGACGCCAGGGTCGCCCTCAGGGAGTTCCGCTTTATAGAGCGGTCAGGGGACGCGGGAGGGTGCGACACCTGCGGGTTGCCCCTCTGCTGCGCGACGTGGAGCGGCGCAAGGAGCATGGGTCCAGTCAACGTCAGGCTCGCCAAGCAGCAAGGCGTGACGCCCAACGAGAAGATCCTGGGCTGTTGCGGCGAGGTCAAGTGCTGCATGCGCTACGAGCACGACACGTACAAGGAGTTCAAGGAGCGCGCGCCCTTCCGCAACTCGACCGTGAGGCTCGACGACAGGGAAGGCAAGGTCGTCGACTACTCGATGGTCAAAGACTCCGTCCTGGTCCAGTTCGGCACCAGGCGCTCGGACCAGGAACTGATCTCACTCGGCTCCCTGGCCAGGGACAACCCAGGCATTATCCCCGCCGATACGGACGAGTGGGAGCTACCCGAGACCCCACGGGATCAGAACTCCTAAGGCCGGCATGCCGGATAACCTCTGCGACGTACCAGGCGTACTCGTGGGCCACGCCGCCGATACCGAAGGGGCGACGGGCTGCACGGCGGTCCTCTTCGAAAACCCCGAGGGGGCCGTCGTCGGCGTGGACGTGCGCGGCTCCTCCCCGGGCACGCGCGAGACGGACCGACTCGGACCTGTCGGGGCTGTCCGCCCCACGCACGGTCTGCTCCTCACCGGCGGAAGCGCCTTCGGGCTCGCCGCGGCGGATGGCGTGGTCCGCTTCCTCGAAGAGAAGGGCATTGGCCTCGACGTGGGCGTCGCCCGCATACCCCTGGTCTCGGCGGCTGTCCTCTTCGACATCGTCATCGGCGACCCGGCGGTACGTCCTGACGCGGAGATGGGTTACAGGGCCGCCTCCTCGGCCACAGAGGGAGATTTCGCCCAGGGAAGCGTCGGGGCCGGTACGGGCGCGACGGTGGGGAAGATACTCGGGATGGACCGCGCGATGAAGGGCGGCCTCGGGAGCGCCTCGGTCCGGCTCGAAGGCGGCCTCGTCGTCGGCGCCCTCGCCGCCGTCAACGCCTTCGGGGAGGTCAGGGACCCGTGGACCCGGCGCGTGATCGCCGGCCCGCGCCTCGACGACGGCACGCTTGGCGATACCGTGGAACTGCTCCCAGAGGCGGCCGTCCGCCTGCGGTGGGGAGAGAACACCACCCTCGGGATCGTGGCCACCAACGCGCGCCTCTCCAAGCCACAGGCGAACAAGGTCGCCCAGATGGCCCACGACGGCCTCGCCCGCGCCATATACCCGGTTCACACGACCGTGGACGGCGACGTCGTCTTCGCCGCGTCGACGGGCGGGGTGGAGACGGTGCCCGACGTCGTCGGGGCGTGGGGGGCGCGGATGATCGAGGAGTCCATCGTGCGGGCCGTCCGCGCCGCGGAGGGCATGTACGGTATCCCCGCCGCCCAGGATCTGTAGCGTAGAGGTCGGCCCGCACCCGACTGTGGGGGATCACCGAGCCTCCATGGAGCGGCTTCTTGATCCTTGCGCTACAATACTTTCGAAGGGGCAAAGGGAAGGAGACCCAACGTATGAAGGCGCTTGTCTACCACGGTCCTGGGGAAAAGCAGTGGGAGTCGATGCCCGATCCAGGCATCGAGCAGCCGGAAGATGCCATAGTCAGGATCGACACCACGACGATCTGCGGGACGGACCTGCACATACTCAAAGGAGACGTCCCCACGGTCGAGGAGGGACGTACCCTGGGCCATGAGGCGGTCGGGACGGTCGTGGAGACCGGATCGGCGGTGCGGGACGTAGAGGAGGGTGACAGGGTCCTCGTCTCGTGCATCTCCTCTTGCGGGCGGTGCGCGCACTGCAAGCGGGGTTTGTACAGCCAGTGCCTCAACGGGGGTGGTTGGATCCTGGGCCACCTCGTGGACGGTACGCAGGCCGAGCACGTGCGCATTCCGTTCGCGGACAACGGCCTCTACAAAGTCCCAGAAGGACTCTCCGACGAGCAGGTCCTCTTCCTGTCGGACATACTGCCGACGGGCTTCGAGATAGGGGTGCTAAACGGCGCCCTCAAACCTGGCGACACCGCCGCCGTGGTCGGCGCCGGGCCGGTCGGACTCGCGGCGATCATGACCTCCAGGCTCTACGGTCCGGGGCGCGTGATCGCCATCGACCCTGACACCTCGCGGCTGGAGCGCGCCAGGCAGTTCGGCGCGGACATTACGGTAGATAATTCGTCCGAAGACGCGGTGGAGAAGGTCATGGAGGTCACCGACGGGCTCGGGGCGGACGTGACCATAGAGGCCGTAGGTATTCCGGAGACCTTCGAGCTGTGTACCGAGCTGGTGCGCCCCGGCGGGCACGTCGCCAACGTCGGGGTCCACGGCGCGCCTGCCACGCTCCATCTGGAGACGCTCTGGATCAAGAGCGTCACCATCACCACCGGGCTGGTGGATACCACCTCGACACCCACCCTTCTCGAGTTGGTCTCCGAGGGACGTCTTGACCCCACACCCTTCGCCACCCACCGCTTCGGGCTGGGCGAGATCATGGACGCCTACGACGTATTCTCCGACGCCGCCAGGACCAACGCCCTGAAGGTCGTGCTCTCAGCCTCCTGAAGCGATGAGCAGAGGTCATGACCTCTGCTCATCGCGCACTTCAGCCAGTCAGCCAGTCAGCATTTCAGCAAGAACAAAAGCTGAAGTGCTGAAGTGCTGAAATGCTGAAGTGCTCTAATTGAGGCCTGCTCCTCCTTCGGTTCGCTTCGACACTTCGCTGTCGATCTGCTTTCTCACCTCTGGCGGCGGGCCCTGGATGTACATGACGGCGCCCCAGGACATGAAGATGGTCGGGGTCTCCGTGCTACGCGTCACCTCGATCCCAAGTGGTCCGTAGTTCTCGAGGAAGAACGAGGCTGTTATGGCCTCGGGTTGGCCCTTGACCGACTTGGTTGGCTCGCTCTGATCCAGGTTCGGACCGGACATGTAGGTGATGAAGACCCAATACCCCAACCAATCCTCGAGTACGGGCTTATCCGTTCCCGCTCTACTCTCTGGTTCCATCTCTCTAACCTCCTGATTGGCGGCGCTCTGCCCTGGAGCGCCGAAACCTATCTGCCATCAACTCTCGATCTCATCTTCCGTCATAGCGGCCTGGGCCGCCGCAAGGCGGGCGATCGGCACCCTGTACGGGGAGCACGAGACGTAGTCCATATTCGCCTCGTGGAAGAACTCGATGCTCTCAGGGTCGCCGCCGTGCTCCCCGCAGATGCCTATCTTCAGGCCGGGGTTGGCCTCGCGCCCACGCTCGCAGGCGAGAGAGACCAGCCTGCCGACGCCATCCCGGTCGAGCGTCTCGAAGGGGTTCTTCTCGAGGATGCCCTTCTCGAGGTAGGTGGCAAGGAAGCCGCCCTCGGCGTCGTCGCGGGAGAGCCCGCAGGTCGTCTGGGTAAGATCGTTGGTCCCGAAGGAGAAGAAGTCGGCCCTCTCGGCGATCTCGCCGGCCGTCATGCAGGCGCGGGGCAACTCTATCATGGTGCCGATCTGGACGGGGTTCTCTTCGCCCAGGACCTCCCTCACGGTGGCATCAACCTCTTCGCGGGTCACTTCCAGCTCCCTCCCGAAACCCACGAGGGGGATCATGATCTCGACGACGGGGGTGAGCCCTTTCTCTGTTACGGTCTTCGCCGCTTCGACGATGGCCTTCACCTGCATCCTGTATATCTCCGGGCGCGTCAGGCCAAGGCGGCAACCCCGCAGCCCGAGCATCGGGTTGGCCTCCTCGAGGCTCTCGATCACTCGCAACTGCCGGCGCAGCTCGGACGCCTCTTCGGAGCGCTGATCCTCGAGTCCTGCCAGCCTCTCGCCAAGTTCGCGGGAATCGGGGAGGAACTCGTGCAGCGGCGGGTCCAGAAGCCGGACGGTTACGGGCAGGCCGTCCATCGCCTCGAAGATCTCCTCGAAGTCGCCGCGCTGCAGCGGCTCGAGGTTGCCGAGCGCCTCTTTGGCGGCATCCTCGTCCTCGGAGAGGATCATGGCCTGCATCAGCTCCAGACGCCCGTCCTGCATAAACATGTGCTCCGTCCGGCACAGGCCTATGCCCTCGGCGCCAAACTCCAGGGCCTTCTTCGCGTCGGCCGGCGTATCGGCGTTGGCGCGCACGTTCAAGTCCCGCAACTCGTCGGCCCACGCCAGAATATGCTCGAAGTCCTCTGAGAGCTCGGCGTCGATGAGCGGGACCTCGCCTTCGACCACTCTGCCGCTGCTCCCTTCGATAGTGATAGTGTCCCCGGCCTTGAAGGTCTTGCCGTCGACGCTGACCTCCCCGGCTTTGGGGTCTATCTCGATAGCCTTGCAGCCCGTCACGGCGGGCTTGCCGAAGCCACGAGCCACGACCGCCGCGTGGCTGGTCATGCCCCCAAGGGCGGTCAGGATGCCCCTGGCCCTGACCATGCCGTGCACGTCGTCCGGGTTGGTCGCTTTGCGCACCAGGATGACCGCCTCTCCCGCCTCGCCCTTCTCCTCGGCCTCGTCGGCGGTAAGAACGATCCCGCCCGTGGCCGCCCCCGGCGAAGCCGGTAGGCCCGTAGCCAGCACCTCGAGCTCAGCCTCGGGGTCGATGTAAGGGTGGAGGACCTGGTTGAGCTGGTCGGGCTCTATGCTGGAGACGGCCTCCTCGCGGGAGATGAGGCCCTCCTCGGCCATGTCGTACGCCACCTTGAGGGCAGCGACGCCGGTGCGCTTCGCGCTCCTGGTCTGGAGCATGTAGAGGTTGTCCCGCTCTACGGTGAACTCCACGTCCTGCATGTCGCGGTATTGCTGTTCGAGCCTCTGCATGGTCTCGAGGAGCTCTTCGAAGGCGTGGGGCATCGCCTCCTCCATCTCTTCGAGCGGCCTCGGGGTGCGGGTGCCGGAAACGACGTCCTCGCCCTGGGCGTTCAGGAGGAATTCCCCGTAGAGTCCCTGATCGCCGGTGGACGGGTCCCTGGTGAAGGCAACGCCAGTCGCCGAGCCTTCACCCATGTTCCCGAACACCATCGACATGACGGTCACGGCCGTGCCGAGGTCGTCCGGGATGCCGAACTCTGCCCGGTAGGAGGCGGCCCTGTCATTGTTCCAGGAGTCGAAGACCGCCCGGATGGCGAGCTCGAGCTGCTCCTTGGGCTCCTCAGGAAAGGGCCTCTCGGCCTCCTCCTCGACGATTCTCTTGTAGGTGTCTATCAACCCTTCGAGGTCCCCGGCGCTAAGGTCCGGGTCTTCCTCGACGCCGCGCTCTCTCTTGAGGGCGTCCAGGGCGTCCTCGAACTTATCCTGGTCTATCCCAAGCACGATTTCTCCGAACATCTGGATGAAGCGCCGGTAGGAGTCTCGCGCAAAGCGTTCGTCATCGGTGCGGTGGGCGAGCCCCTCGACGGCGGTGTCGTTCAGGCCAAGGTTCAAGACCGTGTCCATCATGCCAGGCATCGAGGCCGCCGCGCCGCTCCGGACCGAGACGAGAAGCGGGTCCTCCGAATCACCGAGACGCTTGCCGGTAGACTCCTCGAGCTCCCCCAGATACTCAGCGACGCTCTCCATCAGGCTCTCCGGCATCTCCCCGGCGTCCATGTACGCGCGACAGGCCTCGGTGGTGATCGTAAACCCGGGTGGTACGGGCAGGCCAAGGTTGCTCATCTCGGCCAGGCCGGAGCCTTTGCCGCCAAGGAGATCCTTCATCTCCCTCGTACCCTCGGAGAATCTGTACACGAATTTGTCCTGATCAGCCATCGGGCTACCCCTTTCTTCCGGGCGCTCGAACTACGTCAGGCCTTACCCTGGCGCGGACCCTAAAGGCCCAGCTCGAAGGACCTCACAGGATGTCCATGTTCATACCGGCCCGGTTCACCGCTGCGGCCCCGAGTCCGGCCGGCGGTTCTGCCACGACGACCTCTGTGGTGACGATGAGGGCGCCGATGGAGGCCGCGTTCTGAAGCGCGCTCCTCGTGACCATCGCCGGGTCTATGATGCCTGCCGAGACGAGGTCCTCGTACTCGCCCGTCAGGGCGTTGAATCCCACGTTATCGTCCCTGTCCCTGACCCTCTCGGCTACGATGGAGCCATCAGCCCCGGCATTCACCGCTATCTGCTTGATCGGCTCCTCCAGCGCCCGGTGGACGATCATCGCGCCAGTCTTCTCGTCGCCGTCGAGCGAGTCGATGAGATCTCCCACCGGAGCCTGGGCCCGCAACAACGCCACGCCGCCGCCTGGAACGATGCCTTCCTCGATGGCCGCGCGGGTCGCGGAGAGAGCATCTTCGACGCGATGCGTCTTCTCCCTCAGTTCGCTCTCGGTGGCCGCACCCACCCTGATGACCGCAACGCCGCCGGCCAGCTTGGCGAGGCGTTCGTTGAGCTTCTGCCGGTCATACTCCGGTGAGGTTACCGCGAGCTCGCCCTTGAGCTGCCTGACGCGGTCACTTATCCGTTCCTCGTCACCCTCGCCGCCGAGGATCGTGGTTGCGTCTTTGCTGATGATCGCCTTCCTTGCCCGTCCCAACTGGGCGAGCCGCGTGTTCTCCAGCCTGTGGCCGAGTTCCGTCGTGACGACCTCGCCGCCGGTGAGGATGGCGATATCTTCCAGCATCCTCTTTCGCCGGTCGCCGAAGAGTGGGGCCCTGATAGCGGCCACCTTCAAACGGCCGCGCGCCTTGTTGACGACCAGGGTGCCGAGTGCGTCTCCCTCCAGGTCCTCGGAGATGATCAGGAGCGGTTTGCCGCTCTGTATTACCTCGTTGAGCACAGGCACGAGGTCCTGAATGGCGCTGATCTTCTGCCCCACGAGCAGGATGTAAGGCTCGTCGAGGACGGCCTCCATCCGGTCCCTGTCCGTGACGAACTCGGGGGAGACGTAGCCCTTGTCGAAGTGCATCCCCTCGACGTAATCGAGCTGCATGGCGAGGGTATTTCCCTCCACCACATTCACCACGCCATCCCTGCCGGCCTGCTCGATCGCGTCGGCGATGACGGTCCCTATCTCCACCGAGCGCGCGCTGATGGCGCCGACGCGGATCATGTCGTCCCGCCCTTCGACCTGCGTGGCCTGATCTAGTATCGCCTCGACGGCGACCCCGGCAGCCTTCTCGATGCCGCGCCTCAAGATGACCGGGTTCGCGCCTGCCGTCACGTTCTTGATGCCCTCGTGGATGATCGCCTGCGCCAGGATGAGCGCCGTGGTCGTCCCGTCTCCGGCCACGTCGTTGGTCTTGGTCGCTACTTCCTTGACGAGTTGGGCCGCCTGGTTCTCGAAGATGTTCCTAAGGTCTATCTCCTGCGCAATCGATACGCCGTCGTTGGTGATGGTCGGTGAGATCAGGGGCTTGTGCATCACCACATACTGCCCCTTCGGCCCGAGCGTAGTCCTGACCGTGTTGGCCAACTTGTTCACGCCGGCCTCCATGGACCTGCGCGCCTCGGTGTCGAAACTCAGCTTCTTGCGCGCCACGTCGACGCTCCCTTCGGTCGCTCAGCATTTCAGCTAGTCAGCACTTCAGCATTTCAGCTTCTTTCCCGGCTGGCGAGAGCCGGCGGTGCGAGAGAAGTCGGTTCTCCATTGCAACCGTACCGTCTCATCCACCGGCTTTCGCCCCTCACGGCTCTGGCTGAAATGCTGACTGGCTGAAATGCTGACTAGCTATTACGCTGCGCCCTCCGGGATCAGGATGCCACGACCTCGAAGGTTTCCGTTCTCGAGATCTACCATCGCATCGGTGATCGCGTCGAGTGGGTAGGTGGAGGTGTGAAGAGTCACCTTGCCCTGCCCGGCCAGTGCCATCAACTCGGCGAGGTCGTTGTAGGTCCCGACCAGGTTTCCAACTATGCTGATCTCCCTGAGGATTATCTCCTGGGTGGGAATATCCAGCGCCCCACCGTAGCCGACCACGTAGTAGGTGCCGGCGTCCTTGACCATCTGTGGAGCCACCTTCTCGACGCCCTTCTCGGCGACGATGTCGATCACGGCCTCCGCTCCCATACCGTCGGTGAGCTCGGTGACCTTGTCCACTTCGCTACCGTCGGCAAGTACGGTGTAATCGGCCCCGATCTCGCTCGCGAGGTCCAGGGCCGGCTCCAACGTGTCCACGACCACTACCTCGGCCGGGGTTAGTGCCTTGAGGCACTGGATGGCGATGTGGCCAAGGCCGCCGGCGCCGATCACGACGACTTTCATCCCAGGGTAGAGGATGTTCGCCGCCTTCTTCACCGCGTGGTACGCGGTCAGCCCCGCGTCTGCGTGGGCCGCGATGTCCGCGGGTTCCACTCCTTCTGGCAGCTTGATCACCGACCGCGCGTGGGTCTTGAGGAAGTCCGCGTGTCCCCCGTCTACAAAGAGTCCAGGGAATACACCTTCCACGCAATGCATGTCGTCGCCAGCCCGGCAGGCCCGGCAGAGCCCACAGGTGATCAGGGGGTGCACCACGACCGCGTCGCCCACCTCGACGTTGCTTACCGCTGATCCGACCTCATGTACCCATCCCGCGCTCTCGTGGCCGAGCGTGTAGGGTAGCACCGTGCCAGCCTGCTCATGAAGCTCCTTGAAATCCCCGTCCTTGAGGTGGAGGTCGGTCCGGCATAGCCCCGATGCACCGATCCGAACAATGACATCGAGCGGTTCGGTGGCCCTGGGTTCATCGACTTCATCAATCTTCAGATACTCATTGTAATTGTGCAATCGCGCTGCTTTCACGCGCTCTCCTCCTCGGGATCGTTGATTCCGGAACGGGCAGCAAGGACTCCCCTGCAAAAACCCGCGTTCGCCTCGATGCTCAGCCTGGTTACCCTGGCGAACCGCAGATGCTGGACGACCACATCTTCCGGAATCCGCCGGCCGTCCGGGTCCATCACGAACGGGGCGTTCTCCGAGACGTCCAGCCCGAGCTCCTCCCTGCGGCTGAGGTACTTCTCCTTCGCCTCCGAAGACGGTACGTCTTCGAGGCGCATCCCCGCAAGCTCCGCCGGGGAGTAGCCGTCCGCGAGCAGCGTCCGAGCCAGCCTCTCCTGCCTGCTGATGAACGCCTTGCGCCGGAAGATAGCGCGCAGCCCGTCCAGGTCTTCTCCGGTCTCCTCGAAGGAACTGAACGTGCCCTCGAAGCCCAATCCCCCGGCCATGCCGGCGTTGATCTCATCTGCCGTGTGATGGTCGTCGAGGATCACCCGCGCCTCCCGGACGCCGGGGACCGAGAGCAACGCTTCCCTGGCGTCGGCTACCATCAGGTAGGCGAAATTGGGGGCGCAAAAAGGCGTCGGCAAACGAAGATGCACGTCCACCGCGTCATCCCCAACCCGGAGGTCCGAGATGAATTTCAGATCCGTTATCGGTTCGTCAAGCTCCGGGTCCCGGACGCCTGATAGGGCGTCCAGGACCGATGCCTCGGTAATCATTAAAGCGGCCGCTCCGGATAACCAGGCTCGCCGCCGGCCATTACCGCCTCTTCCTGCGGGATCTCGGAGGGAACCTCGACGTCGTAGAGCTTGGCGGCGTTGAGGCCGAGTATCTTGCGCTTGATGTCAGGGGTGAGTGTCCCGTACTCGCCCTGCAAGTCCTCCGGGATCTGGAAGTCAACGAACATCTCGACCAGCCACTTGGGCTGCCAGATGGCGTAGTCGCTGGCGAAGAGGATGCGATCCTCGTCCAGCCAGTACAAGAGCTCCCCGATGATCTGCGCGAAGTAGCGCGGCCGCGAGTAGATGAAAGGCATCGCCACCGCGAGCCCGCCATACACGTTAGGCTCCTGGACCCCGATCCAGCAGAAGTCCTCGAGCCTCGGAAGCCCAACGTGCTCGACGATAAAGTTCAAGTCGGTGAATTCTGTCGCCACGTGGTCTACGTCATGGACGTTGAAAGCGTCCTTGTTCAGAGGCCTGATGGTCGGCCCCTTGTGGACGTGGATGTTCGTTACCCCGAGCTCCAGGCACTTCTCCAGGTAGCGCTTGGCCCAGTAATCGTTCAGCTTCCAGCCCTTCGAGTCCTCGTGCCACTCGGCGGTGTAGAGCTTCACGCCCTTGAAGCCGTACTTCTTGTGCTTCTCCTCGAACTCCGCAAGCCCCTGCTCACCAAGCCGCGGCTCGAAGGAGCTGTTGAGGATGAACTTGTCCGGGTGCTTCTCCGCCAAAACAGCGTCTTGAGCCGTGGTGTTGAAGCCGTTCGGGAAGAAATCCAGTAGATAGGTCGGCTGGAAGATCGCCTTGTCCACGTAGCCGATCTCGAAGAGGTCATGCATCATGTCCTCTTCGGAGTACTTCCCGAACTTCTCCTCGTCCCAGAGGTATTCCTCGGGGCTCAAGGCGCTGTGGTACCCGTAGAAACAGTCGATGAACATCTTGCCGTACTTGTTGTAGTTGTCGGGAGCGGCATTCCAGAAGTGGACGTGCCCGTCAACCACGTAATACTTCTCGCCATCCTTTTCGTACACAGCGACTTACCCCTTTCCCCCGGTCGGCGATGCGCCAGCCGGAACGCCCTGCCTGACTCTATCAAGCATGAGATACATGGCTCTTTCGAGCCCGGTTGGAATACTTGCCCTCGTCAGCACCCCCTTTCCCGTGCCGAACCCCAGACATCATGGTAACTTATTTTGCAGATCGGCGTTCACGGGCCCTCCTCAGTACGGCCTCTCGATCCAGATAGGCTCGGGTGTGATCTCCTCCTGGGGCTTGGCGCCCGGGTCGTTGGCTTTGGTGCCGCTTACGGTCATGAGCGGCCTGACCTTCATGTCGTGGTCCAGGTAGATCTGGCACGAGAGGCGCGCTTCCTCGAGTAGCTGGCGCATGTCGAGTATCATCATCTCGGCCTCGGTCATATCCTCGGGCTCGCCCTCCAGGAACTCCACCCGGCAGGTGGTGCACTTGGCGTAGGAGCCGCAAGCGTGCATGATGTCAACCCCAGCGTCCTCCTCTATGGCGAGGACGAGGCGCTTTCCCTCCTCCACGTCGAACGTCCCCGCCCCTTCCACCTCGAGCTTCGGCATCCACTCCTCCTTTTGTGATCTTCGGCTTTGCGTTACCTTCCGGTGCCACCCTGGGACTCACTATCTGAGCAGCGCTGAAGCCTCCTCGGCAGCCCACCGGACCATCTCGACCAGCTGCCGGGTCTCGCCGCGGATGCGGCTCGTCGTTGTGGAGAGGCCTATCGCCCCCTCGACCTTCCCCCTTTCGTTCTCGATAGGCGCAGCCACGCAGCAGAGGTTCTGGGCGAACTCCTCGAAGTCCAACGCCACCCCCACCATGCGGACCTTGTTGAGGTGCGCGTGCAACTGGGCCGGCTGGACGATGGTCCGCGGCGTGAATACCTCGAGCCCGTGGTCGTCTATGTAGCCACTTACGTACTCGGAGCCCATCCCGGCCAGCAACACCTTCCCCAGCGCGAGCGCGTGCGAGGCGCCGTGAAACCCCTCCACAACCCCTACGGGGGGGCTCCGCGGCGGCACCTTTACCTGCGCTACCTCCATCTCCCCGCCCGAGAGTACGGCGACATAGGCTTGCCTCTGCGCCCGCCGCGAAAGCTCCTCGACGATGGGTTCGATCTTGACGTCGAAGTCACTCCTGGCGCCCTCGCCCAGCATCGCCACGACAGGGCCGATCCTGTACCCGCCGCTGCGCGGGATCTTCTCTATGTAACCCTCCTCCACGAGCACGTTGAGCAGGTAGTAACAACTCGAGAGGTTGGTCTTCACCTCCCGGGCGAGCTCCTTCGCCGTCAACTCCTCGCCCCGCCGGCTGACGAGGTCCATTATCTTCAGCACCCGCCGAACGCTCTTGAACTTGGGTCCACCCTGCTTGTGAATCGCCAGCGGGTCGCCAGCAAGCCCACTCGAACCGTTGTCAGGCGCCATAGAAGTCACCCCCGGAACTCTCGAGGTTCCGCCCACATATTTTGTCCCCAACACGAAATGTTACTACATATCTTTGCACAGTGAATTTTCATACATTGTTGGAATTCCAGACACTGTTGGAAAAATCCTCGGCGGGCGTTGCTGGTCGTGCCTCTCCGCTCGTATCATAAGTATCTCAGAGTCGTCATGGGGGATACAAAGGAGGCGAGTGGGGAGAGGCCAAGGGTGGTATTCCGGGTGGTAAGGCGTTGGCGTTGACTTTCTACAAAAGGAGTGAGTGACAGCTAGTGGCGCGCAGAAGCGTTACCAAGGCTCACAACAAGATCCAGGAGCTTTCCTGGGAGCCGACATTTGTTACCAAGGACCCCAAGTACAAGACCGACTACAAGTTGGACAAAGGCGGCCAGAAGGACCCGATGAAGCAGGTCCTCTCCTCCTACTTCCCGATGCAGGAAGAGAAGGATGACCGCGTCTACGGCGCCATCGACGGCGCGATTCGCGGGAACATGTGGCGCCAGGTGCAGCCGCGCTGGATGGAGTGGCAGAAGCTCTTCCTCTCCATCATCCCGTTCCCGGAGATCTCGGCCGCGAGGGCGATGCCGCTCTTGACCGAGGCTGTTCCGAACCCGGAGATCCACAACGGGCTCGCGTTCCAGATGATCGACGAGGTACGTCACTCGACGATCCAGATGAACCTCAAACGCGAGTACATGCGCAACTACATCGACCCCGCCGGCTTCGACATCACCGAGAAGGCGTTCTCCAACAACTACGCGGGCACCATCGGCCGCCAGTTCGCCGAGGGCTTTATCACGGGTGACGCGCTGACGGCGTGCAACATCTATCTGCAGGTCGTCGCCGAGACGGCGTTCACGAATACTTTGTTCGTGGCGATGCCGTCGGAGGCTGCGGCCAACGGCGACTATTTGTTGCCGACCGTGTTCCTCTCGGTGCAGTCCGACGAATCAAGGCACATGAACAACGGCTACGGCACGCTACTCATGGCGCTCGCGAACGACGAGAACAAGGAGCTCATCGAGCGCGACCTGATCTACTCGCTCTGGAACCAGCACGCCGTCGTTGACGCCGCTATCGGTACGTTCATAGACTACGGCTCGAAGGACCGACGCAAGGACCGCGAGTCCTACGCGGAGATGTGGAAGCGCTGGTACTACGACGACTACTATCGTAGCTACCTGGTCCCGCTTGAGAAGTACGGCCTCACGGTTCCCCACGACGTCATCGAGGACAGCTGGCGCAGGATCTCTGAGGGCTTCTACCATCACTACGTGGCCCAGTTCTTCGCCACCGGCTGGTTCGCCAACTACTGGCGCATCGACCCGATGACCGAGGAAGACTTCGAGTGGTTCGAGCACAAGTATCCGGGCTGGTACGACAAGTTCGGCAAGTGGTGGGAACACTACCAGACGCTCTCCGAGCCCAACGGCCACAAGCCGATAGCCTTCGAGAACAGCGGCTACGTGTATCCGCACCGCTGCTGGAGCTGCATGGTCCCGTGCCTGATCCGCGAGGACACGGTCATGGACTACATCGACGGTGAGTGGAGGACTTACTGCCACAAGTGGTGCCATTGGCAGGACAAGTATGCGTTCCGCGAGACCTACAACGGCCGCGAGACGCCCGCCATGGGCAAGATGACCGGCAAGCGCGAGTGGGAGACCCTGTACCACGGTTGGGACCTCGCCGACGTCGTCAAGGATCTCGGCTACGTACGCAACGATGACAACACGATGGTGGCGCAGCCGCACGTCATCTTCGAGCAGGACAAGATGTGGACCCTCGACAATATCCGCGGCATCGAGTTCCAGAGCCCGAAGGTGCTCCTGAACGAGATGTCCGACGACGAGCGCGAGAAGCACATGGAGGAATACAAGCAAGGCTTCACCATCAACGAAACCCTCTAACTCCCTAAGCTCCCGGCCCCATCCGGGCCAGGGGACGCGTTCGACGAGGAGCGGCCGGGCAACCCGGCCGCTCCTCTTTTGCGCGCTAGACTATTGAATTCCAACAATAGTGGAAACTCAGTCGGTTCTTGGTAGGTATGCGTAAATCCCAACAGTGGAGTAACCTTTGGCTTGATCTTGACCCGGCTTCGTCCCGTGGTTAGGATCACGTCCGACGGGGATCGCGGGGCTGACGACTGTTGGGTTGAACACGCTTTAAGGGGTGAAGCACCGAATTATGGGTGAGAAGCACAAGGTCCGTTTCGAGCCGGTTGACATCGAGATCGAGGTAGACGAAGACGAGACGGTGCTCGACGCGGCGTTCAGGCACGGTGTAATGTTGATGCACGGGTGCAAGGAGGGGCAGTGCTCGGCCTGCAAGTCCTTCCTCCTCGACGGTGACCTGGAGATGGACCGGTTCTCCTCCTTCGCGCTCAACGAGTTCGAGGAGGAGGAGGGGTTCGTACTCCTGTGCAAGGCTCACGCCTACAGCGACCTGGAGGTCGAGCTCCTCAGCTTCCGCGAGGAGATGCTGAATACGGGCATCCCCCTGCAACTGGTGTACGCGGAGATCGAGGAGATCGAGGCGCTTACGCACGACATAAAGCGCCTCGTGCTCAAGCTCATTGACCCACCGGAGATGAACTTCTTGCCGGGGCAATACGCCGAGCTGTTCATCCCGGACACCGAAGAGCACCGAGCTTACTCGATGGCGAACACCACATCGAGCGACGAGCGCGCGGAGTTCATCATCAAGGTGTTTCCTGATGGCAAATTCTCGGGGCTTCTGGACGGCGAACTCGATGTCGGGCAGGGGATGAAGATGAAGGTGCCCTTCGGCGTGTTCACGCTGCGCGAGAAATCCGAGGGCGACGTTATCTTTATCGGGGGCGGCTCCGGCATGGCCCCGATCCTGTCCATCCTGAGGCACATGGCCGAGAAGGGCATCGAGCGCAAGGCCACCTTCTATTACGGGGCCAGGACCAAAAAGGACCTCTTCTACGAGGACGAGATAAGGGAGTTGGGCGAGCAAATGCCCGGCGAGTTCAAGTACGTGCCGGCCCTCTCGGAGCCCGAGGATGACGATGAGTGGGACGGGGAGACGGGCCTGATCACGGACGTGGTCAAGCGCCTGGAGGAAGATCTGGACGAGACGGAAGCCTACATGGCTGGTCCTCCGCCCATGATAGACGCAGCCCTGCCGGTGCTCATGCAAATGGGCGTGGACGAAGACCACATCTACTACGACAAGTTCACCATCACGGCACATGAGGAAGAGGGCGAGGAGATGGAAGCCGAGAGCGGGCCGGACTTCCCCGGGAAAGTCGAATAGGGGAAGGAACCTGGCGGGCCCGCGAGGCGCCGGGTTAGCGATGCGTTGAAAGGAGGTGTTGCCGGACTCGAGAATTTCGCTGTAACCGGTGGGGAAAGAGGAAGGGAAAGGAGATCTTTTCTTGAGCGAGCTAAAGCCGGTAACTGAGGCCGGGGGAAGAGGGCAAAGGAGCATACCCAAGATCGTGCTCACCGACGCCGAAGCCGGCGCGGCGGTGTTCGCGGGCTCCGACAGCCGATCCTACAACTACTTCGAGCCAAAGGGACGCCGGGCGACCAAGTACGAAGACGTGACGGTGGACGTACAGCCCGACCCCGAGAAATACCTCACGCAGAGCTGGATCCTCGGCTGGGCCAACGGGGATTTGGGGTGGGACGCCAAGTGGACGGGGATAAAGTCCTCCGACTGGCACAGGTTCCGCGATCCCAACGAGGAGTGGGAGCGCACGATATACATCAACAACTCCAACTCCGTACGCCAGATCCAGCAGTCCATCGAGAACGCCAAGTCCGAGGACGTGTTCCAGGACTGGGACAAGAGCTGGCTCGATATCCTTGCCAAGCACATGAGCGCCTGGGCGCACGCCGACCACGGCCTCGGGATGTACGTCTTCATGCCCGCGCAACGGGCCGGCATGACCAACATGCACAACAACGCCATCGCCGTTAACTGCATGCACAAGCTGCGCACGGCCCAGGACATCATGCTCTACAACATGGAGCTGGAGGAGATCTTCGGCGACGAGTTCGACCAGGACGTGCACAAGGAAGTCTGGCTCGAGGACCCCTCCTGGCAGGGTGTGCGGGAGAACGTCGAGCGCATAATGAACGCCACGGACTGGGTCGAGACCACCTTCGCCGCCAACATTATCTTCGAGCCGCTGGTGGGCGAGCTGTTCCGCAGCCGGCTACTGATGCGCTTCGGTCCCGCGCATGGCGACTTCCTGACCCCCTCGATCATAGGCGTGAGCGAGAGGGAGTTCAACGACCGCGACCTCGCGTACACCAGGGACATGATGCGGGACTTCCTCGATGACGAGACCAACGGGGAGGCCAACAAGGAGCTCATGCAGGGGTGGCTCGACGAGTGGACCCCGTACAGCGTCGCGGCGGCCAAGGGGCTCGAGCCCATCTGGTCCGAGCCGGAAAAACAGGTGGAGAGCTTCGATGATTCCTATGCGCGGGTCAAGAAGCGTTTCGAGGGCATTCTCTCGGACCTCGGGCTGCGCGTACCTGAGGGGGTGACACTGTGAGCGAAGACAAGTGGGAGTTCTCGCGCACCTCATCCAACAGGTGCGGGATCACGATGAGTTCCGGCGTCGAGGGCAACACCGTCGCCGAGGTCATGGAGGGCAAGCCGGGGGTTGAGGTAAGCAGGTTCCCGGCCATGCTCCGCATAGACGGCGATAACATGCTCGAGTTCGACATGGAGGAGCTTGCCGAGGCCCTGGGCGTCGAAGACTTCTCCGTGGAAGACTTCGAGATCGAAACCTCCACCCACTACGGGCGGATGGTGCGCCTCGACGATAGGGTCCTGGTCTTCGCCAACCCCGAGGACGCCGCCGAATACCTCGGCTTCGAGCCCCCGAAGGAGCAAGTCTCTGACTCGGACGACGGACCGACGCTACCCGCTTGAGCCGAGGTCAAGGAGAGGAGGGGTGGCGGTTCCCAGAACTGGGAACCACCCCTTTCTTTTCGCGATGAGGTTCAACCTCATCGCGAGCACTTCAGCCGGTCAGCACTTCAGCATTTCAGGTTCTTGTTCTTCCTGAATTGCTGACTAGCTGAAATGCTGAAATGCTGAAAAGGAGCCGCAGATGCCGGAGGACGAGAGAGGAGAACTGCTCGTAAAGGAGTACGATGAGCGTACCCTGGGCGCGGCCCGGCTGCACCACCTTTTGCGCCGGGAGACCGACATCGAGGACCCCTGGCACACCATAGTGCTGGCGATCTGCGCCTTCGACAAGCTGCACCTGAAGGACGGCTGGGAGTTCGTCCTGATGAAAAAGCAAGACATAGAAGACGTGGGCTTGCTCTTCGAGCGGTCCAACTCCCCAGAGGAGTTCAGGGATGGGCTCATAGAGCTGAAAGAGCGGGACCTGTTGGAGCAGATGGAGAGGCGGGATCTCGGCCGATAGGAGAAGCTTGTGGCTGAGAGCAGAAACGACGTTAAGCGCGCCCTCGCAGACCTGGGCTGGGAGGTCCAGACGGAAGACGAGCGCCTCGACGCGGTCATGGCGGATCACGGCAAATACCACCTGATGGTCAGCTTCGACGCCGGAGAGCCCACCTCCGTGATCGTCTCCTATGTCGGCAAGGGAGGCGGCATTCTTAGCGCCAAATGGGCGGGCGTAGAGCGCCTGCCTACCCCGAAGAGCGTCGTCAAAGTACTCTCCAAAGACACTTGATAGCTAGTCAGCACTTCAGCATTTCAGGTTTTTGTTCTTCCTGAATTGCTGACTAGCTGAATTGCTGACTAGCTGAAAGGTAGAGGTCGTGGTCCCCGTACTCTAGCAGTATCTTCGAGGCGTCGAGCAGGCTGATGGTCCCGGTCTCCTGCGCGGGGAACTCGGCGCTGAACTCAGCATCGTCGTGTTTCTTGATGGTGGCCTGCCATTCGTCTTGCTCCGCGGTGATCTCCTGCCCCTCGGACATCTCGATCAGCACTTCTCTTGCCTGCGCCATCGTCTCTATCCTCGGCAGACTCTGCATGCCCCGTGAACCCTTCCTCTCGGTCCCGTCTCCTGCCTGGCATTATGCCAAAGGTCGTCCAAAGACGCGCCCCGGCGTTGCGGAGGCCTCCCGGGCGCGCCATTAGCCATCAGCAAGTAAAAGCTGAGGGATGAGAGCTGAAAGCTGACGGCGTGGTTCGCGGAAGGGTTGACCTTCCGCGAACCGCTGTAGAGAAGCCGGAAGGCCGCTGAAGACTTCGCCAGGCTTCCCGGTCAGCCGAGCGTGAAAGGGTCGCGGGTCTGGCCGGAGAGCTCGACCCACACGGATTTGACCTGGGTGTAGTCCTTGAGTGACTCCAGGCCGTTCTCTCGGCCCATGCCGCTCATCTTGTACCCCCCAAAGGGGGTATTGAACGATAGCGTGCGGTAGGAGTTGACCCAGACGGTCCCGGCCCTGAGGGCGTGAGCCACGCGGTGCGCCTTCTGGATGTCTCTGGTCCAGATCCCCGCCGCCAGCCCGTATCTGGTGTCGTTGGCCTGCCGGATCAGGTTCTCTTCGCTCTCGAACGGTATGACCGAGAGGACGGGGCCGAAGATCTCCTCTCGCGCCACCCGCATGTCGTTGTCGACCCCCGCGAAGATGGTCGGCTCGATGAAGTAGCCGTCCCGCAATTCTTCGGTCTGCGGTCTCCTTCCGCCGTAGACCAGCTCGGCGCCCTCTTCCTTGCCGGCCTCGATGTAGCCCTGCACTTTGTGTAGCTGCTCTTCGAAGGCGACAGGACCCATCTCGGTCTCCATCTCAAGCGGGTCGCCGAGCTTGATGGTCCCCGCCTTCTCCGAGAGCCGCGCCACCAGCTCGTCATGCGCCCGCTCTTGGACGAAAAGTCTCGAGCCCGCGATGCAGGTCTGGCCCGTGGCCGCGAAGATGCCTGAGACCACGCCGTTGTTCGTGGCCTCCAGGTCCGCGTCGTCGAAGACGATGTTCGGCGATTTTCCGCCGAGTTCCAGGCTGACCTTTGCGAGGTGGTCGGCGGCGTCCTTCATAACGCCTATGCCCGTCTCAGTCGAGCCGGTGAACGCCACCTTGTCCACGCCGGGATGGCGCACCAGAGGGCGCCCCGTCCCCTCGCCGAAGCCCGTGATCACATTGACGACCCCGGGCGGGAAGTCCGCCTCCTCGAAGAGCTTCGCGAACTCCAGAATCGAGGCCGGCGTCTGCTCGGCCGGCTTTATCACGACCGTGCAGCCTGCGGCGAGCGCGGGCGCCAGCTTGAACGTCAGGAGGAGCAGCGGCGAGTTCCACGGCACGATGGCGCCGACGACCCCGACCGGCTCCCTCCTCGTATACACGAAGAAGTTCGGCTTGTCCGAGGGGATGGTCTCGCCCTGGATCTTATCCGCGGCCCCGGAGAAGTAGTAGTACCACTCCGGCAGCGCCCCCAACTGCCCGCCCATCTCCCTCAGGAGCTTGCCGTTGTCCGTGCTCTCGACCGTGGCAAGATCTTCGGCGTTCTCGGCCAGGAGATCCGCGAACCGCCTCATCAGGCGCGCCCGCTCGGTGCCTGTCATCGTGCCCCAAGGCCCTTCGTCGAAGGCCGCGCGGGCGGCTCCGACCGCACGGTCCACGTCTTCTTCGCCCGCCTCTGGGGCGGTCGCCCAGGTCCGTCCCGTGTAAGGGTTTACGCTTTCGAAGGTCTTCCCGGAGAGCGCCTCAACCCACTCTCCCCCGATAAGCATCCTGTAGTTACGCACCTCACCGGACACTGGAGCTTCAATCGACCGGGTATCCACTCTACCTCCTCCCTCGAACCGACCACCCGATATTATAGACGAAGGGCGAGCTGTGCCTTCCCGGAACGCGACTCCGTACGAGTGTATATTGGACGTGACGTTCATGACGAGACTGGGAGGAGACGAATGGCCGTTACATACATCCATACCTGCTATCGCATACTGGACCCCGAAAAGAGCAAGGACTTCTACGCGGACAAGCTAGGTATGAAGCTGGTCGGCGAGATGCACTTCGACACGGCGACCAACTACTTCTTCGCGATGGATGCGGACCCTTCGCAGCCCATGCTGGAACTTACGCATAACCACGATCAGGGCGAACCCTACGACACGGGCAACGGCTACTCGCACGTGGCGTTCACCGTCGACGACCTCGAAGACACGGTGACGAAGCTCGAAGAGGCCGGCGTCGAGGTTGCGCTCCAGCCCAAGACCATGACCGTAGAGGGGCACGACTACCGCATAGCGTTCGTGGTTGACCCCGACGGCTACAGGGTGGAGCTCGTAGAGCGCGGCACCATGAAGGTCGGGGAGATCATCCAGTAGAGGCGAGGTGCTCACTCGTGGGAGCACCTGCCACGGGTTTCAGGCGGCTCCGTTCAGCCTCTCGCGCGTCTCCTGGGCGTCCATGCCGGAGAGCCTGAGCAGGTTCTCGCCCAGGATCTTGCGCTTCGCCTGTTCGGTCAGCTGCGGGTAGCCGTAACCTTCGACGAGGTCCTGGGGGATCTCGAAGTCCCAGAAGGCGTCGAGGGCCCATTTAGGGTGCCAGATTGGGGCCTCTGAACCGTAGATGATCTTGTCTTCGCCACACCAGAACATCAGCTTGCCGATCCACTCCGCGAACTGCCTCGGCGAGCGCACGACGAAGTTGATGGTAGCCGCTATGGATGCGTAGAGGTTGGGATACCTTACGAGTTGCCAGCACGTCTCGTCTATAAAGGGCAAGCCCACGTGGAAGATGACGAAGTTTATGTCGGGGAAGTTCGCCGCGGCCCCGTCCATGTCCCACGTTTGCGTGGCCTCTATTGGTTGGGGACCCAAGGGGACCCCCTTGTGGACCCCGATCAGGTCGATCCCGAGTTCCTGCGCCTTCTCGTAGATCGGGAAGGCGATCTTCGGGTCATCCATGCGCCAGGGGAAGGGCTCCCCGTAGTCGTAGCGGACGTTGTAGAACTTGAAAGCCTTCGCCCCGTACTCGTTGACCTGCACCTCCATATCCTCCAGCGCCTTCCTGCCCTCCAGCGGGTTGACCGTCCCCCAGAAGACCGTCCGGTCCGGGTTCTCGTCGCGCAACTCGACGCACCGCTCCCACGGCGAGAGCCCATCTGAAAACAGATCCGTCAGCGGCAGCGGCATCGCGACGAGCATGTCGGTATCTGACTCGTCGAAGACCATGCGGCTGATCTCCCGCGTGCTCCACTCCTTGAGGAACTCCTCTGGCGGGAGCTTGGGCTCGGCCTCGGGCGTCAGGACGTTGTGGAAAGCAAACAGATGCTGCCGAAACAACTCGCCGGCGTTTCCGAGAACGTTCGAAGCGTCGAAGTTGAACGGGTGGGCAACGCAGTCGAAGACCAGCACGTCGTCCTTGATCACTTGCCCTCTCCTCTCAGTCGCGCCTCGCGCAACGGCTCTAGCCTCTCCAAAGGGAGCCTCAACTTCTCGCGCGCCGACTCGCTCATCCTCTCAGGCGTCCACGCCGGGTCCCACACGACGTCCACCTCGACGCCATCCACCGCGGGTAATGCCCCGACCTCCTCCGTGACCATCTCCAGCAGGCGGGAGGCGAAAGGGCACCAGCCCGTCGTCAGCACCATCTCGATTTTCACCCTGCCATTATGAATGTCTATGGATTCGATCAAACCCATATCCACGACGCTGATCCTACGTTCCCTACAACATGGGTCATAGCAATTGTCCAGGGCGCCGATCACCGCTTCCCTGCTCGGGGACGCGGCGCGGCCTACCACCTTCTCCACGCTCCTCCTCTCCCGGAGGCCCCACGCCTCCACAAACGCTAGCCTCAGGCTACTCCCGTGGAGATCCAGGGTCAACCGCTTTAAAGCGCACACCCCCTACGATATACTTCCTGCCCGACGCAAGCCGACGTAGCTCAGCAGGTAGAGCAGCTCACTCGTAATGAGCAGGTCAGCGGTTCGAGTCCGCTCGTCGGCTCTCTGTTTTACCTGCAAATCCCGCAAAAACGAAAAGCCCCGCATGTTCGTATCGAGGGCTTTGTCAGCAGTAGGGTCAGCAGTAGACTCTAGCCCAAAGCCTCCGTCCATGCCGTGGGCGGCGTGCCTTCCCATCGAGGGTATCCAGTTGGAGTAGCGATCAAGGGCAAGCTGAATAGAAGCGTGTCCTAAGAGGTCCTGGACGTACTTCGGGTGAGCGCCGCGAGCGAGCAGGATCTTGTAGCAGGTATGCTGTAGGTCGTCCAAACGGATGGAGGGCAGACCTGCGCACTGGAGGAGCGGCTTGAAGTGCCGGTCGATAATGTTCTGGGTGTCGAGAGGAGTGCCTTTCCCGGTCGCGAATACGAGCCCTGAGTCTTCGTATGCGCTGGCCTTTAGCACCGCCTGATGCGAGACCGTAACTTACCGATCTCCAAGATGTGCGCGGCGGAGGGTGTTTTCGAGGCGATCCTCTACCGTCATGTGGATCGCGACGGGCCGCCCACAGCACTGCCCTAGAGGCTTAACCTGTATACGGACACTATACGGTGCTAAGGAGGCTGGATTCGGAGAGCGGCTGAGGTGAATAGGCGAGAGTTACTGATGAACGGGAGGTCAGAGACAGGTGGCAAACGATCAGAGAAGTGGCAATTCAGAGTCACGCTCCAACGAAGCTCGGCCGCGCCGCAGAGGTGGTGGCTGCGGCACAGGTGGTGGTTGCGGATGTGCTTTGCCGTCGCTCGTAATGGTGGTCGGCATCATACTGGCGATCTTCGGAACGAACATCGGCATCGGAGTTTCGGTGAGGGTGCCGTTTACGGATAGCAACCTGAGCGTGGCGGGGTCGGTCGGAAGTAAAGAACTGGCGATAGGCACGCTCCCGAACTACGTGGAGCAGAAAGTCGCGGACAACAACGACTTCATCAACCAGTCCGTAACCCTCACAATATGGCCAGCTGAGGGAGTCTCGCTCATCGTGCTCGGCAAGCAAGAAGGCGCCCCGGTCGTAGATGTCCACCTCGACGCAGAGCGCAGATAGGCCATCGTGTGCGGAAGGCAGTGCTGCTCCTTGGCGCTCCCGCCGCGGCGTTTTCCGCGGCCATCTCTAGGGCGCCCCCCTCGTTCCCCTGCTGGTCGCCCGTGAGCTGGCGGCCATGGGCTACACGAACATGCGGGAGTACGGCGAGGGCAAGAAAGCATGGATCGCGTCCGGGCTGCCAGTGGAAGGCAGAAGCCGACGGCCCCGACAACGAGGTTGATGAGAACGTACTGCATGATCGTTGCTTTCTACCCCACTCAGCTCGGCCCGCGCTCCACGAGGGAGAGTGGCGAGGTGCTCGAGGAGCCTACACCTCGACGCGAGGCCAGAGGACGGCGCCACGGTGGAGCTGAGTGTATCCTCGACGGGCTCGGCCTTAGCGAAGTGAGCCCTTAGTGGAAGGTGGACACGAGGGCGCTGTTGACACCACTCTGACACCACCGGGAGCGCAATACTGTGCAACACTCGACAGCCCGGCTCGATCTTCAGGGCACGCAGACGAGTACAGGCGGCCCCCTTGAGGCGCTCGGCGTCGTACTCGTACGGAGCAGCCTCCGCCAGCAAGGCCTCTGCTAGCTCCTCGGCCTCCCCGGCGGTAGCCGGCCTGAAGCCGAACGCCTCAAGGATCTGTGCCCGGAGGTACTCGGCAGTACGGCCTTCGTGATCTCGTAGGCCCTGTACTCTGCGTAAAGGACGCCGACCTGGCAGGCAACGTAGAGAAAACATCCTCGCCGACCTGTTCAGGATCGGGTAAGCGACCCTCCCTGGCGAAGAACCGCACGAGGACGGCGGAGCCGAGGCGGGCGGGGGCCTCGCGCTTGCCGGAGAGTAGGATATGCTCGTCTGGTCCGAGCGTCCATGCTGCTTCTAGCCCGCCGTAGGCCGGCTGACGCCCCATGTGCCGTTCGCGCCCCTTTATGCCTGCTCGGATGATGCTTTACCGGAGGCGTTTAGGTATGAGAACGACAGTACGGCTCCGACGAGGAACGCACCGGCGCAGATGTAGCCAGCGAGGTGCAGTCCCGAAATAAACGATTCCCCGGCGACCAGGGAACCCAGGAGGGCTACGCCGAGCACCCCGCCTACCTGCCGACTTGCGTTTACCACGGCGGAGGCGACGCCGGTTCTCTCACCGGGCGCCGAGGAGAGTACCACGGCGGCTGAAGACGGTTGCACGAGCCCGCCGCCGAAACCGACGAGGAGCAGGTTGGCGAGGATGAGCGGGTAGGCCGAGTCCTCCCCAATCAACAGCAGAACGAGCGAGCCCAGGCTCGCCAGGCCGGAGCCTGCGACCATTGGCCACCGGGGGCCGAGCATTGCGGTTAGCCTACCAGCGAGGATCGAGGCCCCGAAGGTCACGACCGCGAGCGGCAGGAAGGCCAGACCGGTCTTCAGCGCAGAATAGTCTAGGAGGCTTCCCAAGAACAGGGAGAGCAGGAAGATCTGGCCGAAGACACAGAAGGTGAGCACCACCCCAGCGAACGTGCCGACCGAGAACCTCAGGTCGCGGAACAGTCCCAGGGGCAGCATCGCGTGAGCGCCGTGGCGCTCGAGCTGACGCTCGACGCTCAGAAAGGCAAGAGCACTGAAGACGGCTGTTATTAGTGCTGTCACGACGACCACCGAGAAACCCTGACGCGCGCCCTCTATGAGGGCGAAGGTCAGGGCGAACAGGGAGAGGACCCCCGTCGCCTGCCCCGCGAGATCGAACCCACGACCCTGCGCCCGCTCCGTCTCGGGGACGGAGCGGGCGGCGAGCGCCGCGACCAGAAGCGTAAGGGGCACGTTGACGAGAAACAGCCCGCGCCAGCCTAAGGTCCCGGCCAACACGCCGCCCAGGACCGGCCCGGCGGTGACGGCCAGACCGGTGGATGCCGCCCAGAGCCCTATCGCCTGCGCTCTCTCGGAGGGCTCGTCGAACACCCGAGCGATGATCGCCAGAGAAGGCGGCCCCAGAAGCGCCCCGGCGGCGCCGAGCGGCGCTTGAAAGGCGATCAGAATCCCTAGCGAGGGAGCCGCCGCGGAGAGGGCCGAGAAGAGGGCGAAGAGGCCAAGCCCGGTCAGGAACAACCTCCTGGCGCCTAGCCGGTCCGTTAGCGCCCCTACCGACAAGAGGAGGCTCGCCAACACCAGCGTGTAGCCTCCCGCTACCCACTGCAATCCCGACACCGCGCCGCCGAGGTCGATCTGGATCTCCGGCAAGGCCGTGTTCGCGCTGGTCGAGCGTAAGACCGCGAGGAAGATGCCCGCGCAGCTCGCCGCGAGTGCGAGCCTCTTGTCGTTATCGGTACCGTCTGTGGCCCCCATGCGCACTTTCACCCTCCCACCCACGCCAGTCGGCTCGTCGGGTGCCTAAGCTATGGCTAGCCCGCCGTCCACGTTGAGGACGACCCCCTGAACGTAGCCGGTCTCCTCGCCCGCCAAAAACAGCACCGCCGCCGCGACGTCTTCGGGGAGACCCACCCGCCCGGCGGGGATGGTAGACGCCCTTCGCTCCCGAGTGTCCGCGTCGGCGAGACCGAGATTCTTGTCCGTGAACGGGGAGCGCGTCGGCCCCGGTGCGACGCAGTTGACCGCCACGCCGTCGGGACCGTATTCGGCGGCCCATGCCCGTGTTAGCTGCTCCACCGCCGCCTTCGTTGCCCCGTAGAGCGCCAAGCCAGGGCGGCGGAACTGCCCGCGCTGCCCGGACACGCTCGACACGTTGACGATACGGCCCCAACCGCGCTCAGCCATCCCAGGAGCAAACGCCCCCGTCAAAAGAATCGCGCTCCTGACGTTGAGCCGGAACGCCCAATCGATGCTTTCGGCGTCCATCTCCTCCGTGCGTGCAGCCATTAGGGTGCCGCCATTGTAGACTAGGATGTCCACCCCTTGCTCGAAGGCCTCCTCCGCCCCCTCGACGAGCTGCGTAGGGTCGGCGTCCTCGAGGTCGTGGGCTACGAAGACAGCCTCCCCGCCGCCAGCGGTTATCTCTTCGACCACGTCGCTGCCTCGCTGCTCGTCGCGGCCAGTAACGACGACCCCGGCCCCGGCGACGGCGAGGCTTCGGGCCACCTCCCGCCCGATCCCCGAGGTCGAACCCGTCACCAGCGCCACGCGCCCTCTTTCTATGCTCATCCGTACCTCCTCTGATTGCATTCCGACCGAACGGTCTATACAATACTACCGACCGGTCGGTTTGTAAAACGTGCCGAGCTGCAGGGTGGGAGTGGAAGCCGAAGAAGCGACCTACTGGAGGCGCGATGGCAGAAGTGATGGATGTGGACTCTCTGAAGGAGAGGGAGGGTCTGGTCAAGAACCTCGGCATAGAGTACATGGAGACTAGGCCGGAGAGAGTGGTGATGCGGATGCCGGTGGACAGGAGGCACGTCCAGCCGATGGGCTTTTTGCACGGCGGGGCGAGCGTGGTCCTGGCCGAGACCGTAGCCACGGTGGGCGCCTGGCTCAACTGCCCGGAGGGCAAGACGGCCTTTGGGACGGACATCCAGGCTAGCCACCTCAGGCCTAAGAGGGGAGGCACCCTCACGGCGGTGGGTACGCCGGTGCAGGTCGGGCGCACCAACCAACTCTGGGACGTGCGTATCTCCGATGAGAAGGACAAGCCGGTGTGTGTCTCGCGTTGCCGGCTGGCTATAACCGAGGCGCGATGAGCCCGACGAGGGAGCAAGGCGAGAGGACGCGGCGCAGTATCGTCGAGAAGGCCGCCCCCGTCTTCAACACCAAAGGCTACTTCGGCACCTCGATGAGCGACCTAGTGCGCGAGACCGGTCTGGAGAAGGGTGGCATCTACGGTCACTTCGGCAGTAAGGAGGAGCTCGCGGTCGCCTCCTTCGAGTACGCCGCGGGGGTGATGCGCGAGCGGTTCACGTCCGAGCTGGCAAGCAAGAGTGGTGCTCTGGAGAAGCTCTTTGCCATCATCGACGTCCTTAGCGGCATAGCGGAGGACCCGCCGGTCGCGGGTGGCTGCCCAATCTTGAACACGGCCGTCGAGTCCGACGACGCCAACCCCGTTTTGAAGAAGAGGGCGCAGGATGCCATGAGCGGTTGGCTGCGCCTGGTCGGAATGACCGTCAAGGACGGTGTAAGGGGAGGGGAACTCTCTGTGGAGACAGACCCCAGAGAGATGGCAAGCTTGGTGGTGGCGACGCTGGAGGGGGCGCTGATGCTCTGCAAGCTTTTCGACGATCCGGCCCACATGGAGCGGGCCGTCGTCCACCTCAAGCGGCATATTGGTGCGCTCGAGCGCACGAGTGAGGGGTTGGGCGAGTAGAACGCAACCCGGGCGAGGAGAATACGGGATGACTACCCGAGATTCGACAGAAATACCCCTCGAAACACTGGGCGCCTTCGGACGAGAAGGCGCTCACCGGCGCGTGTTCGTCAGGGAGGTGAGACCGGAAGATTCAGAAAGGCTGCGGGATGTTCTCTCGCTGGCGATAGCCCTCGGCCACCCGATCGGGGCGACGGGCGTGATCCTGGTCGTCAAGGCACTGCACGAACTGGAACGCACCGGCGGGCGATACGCTCTAGTAACGCTGGGCATCGGCGGCGACATGGGTATCGTAGCCGTCTTCGAGAACCTGCAGAACTGAGGAGCATCTTGGCGCAAGAGAAAATGAGGATTGTGACGTGGGAGGACCCTATGGCCGGCGCAGCGGCCGCTGGGGAGATGGGCGGTCTACCGTTTCTACGAGCCATCCTCGCCGGTGAGCAGCCCCCGCCTCCATAGGGCAGCTCATGGGCTTCGAGCCGCTTGAGGTAGAGGAGGGCCGGGTCCTGTTCGTATGCACGCCCGCCGAGTACCACTACAATCCGATCGGTGTGGTGCACGGGGGCCTTGCGTGCACCCTCCTGGATTCGGCAATGGGTTGCGCCGTGCACACCATGCTTCCCGCTAGTGTCGGGTACACTACGGTCGAGCTGAAGGTCAACTTTCTGCGTCCGATCACCCTGCAAACCGGGCGGCTTCTGTGCGAGGGCACCACTATCCACGTCGGCAACCGCATCGCTACCGCCGAGGCGCGGCTTCTCGACACGAGCAGCAAACTCTATGGCCACGCCACCACTACTTGCATGATCTTCCGCAACCCGACCGCCGAACAGTCACAGCCTTCCGTTGGCGAAGGATAAAGATGGGCATGCCCAGGTAATGAGGTGGACCTACAGGAACAAGATGTCGACGACGGCGTTGTGCAAGTACAAGGGCTGCATTGACACCACCGGGAGCGCAATACGGTGCAACACGTGGCAACCCGGAGAAAAGAAACCGCCTAAATATGCGGCATTTGCAACCCCCTGCAAACCCCTGCAACGCCTGATGGATCACTCGTAATGAGCAGGTCAGCGGTTCGAGTCCGCTCGTCGGCTCTCTATAACCCCGATAGATACGGCGAATACTCGGAATGAGAGAAGCCTCTGGTGATCACCAGAGGCTTCTCTACATCACCCATACATCACCGAGACAGGAGCGAGAATGTTCCAAAACTTGCTGTCTCGTAACGGTTGCCGTACCGCTTAGGAGACGGTAGTGATGTAGAGTGCTGTTGTGACTGAAGCGTCAAGGGAACAGCAGAGGTGAGGAAGAGTAGATGGGATGAGCACCCACACCGCTACTTGGCTGGCCTGGTCGCTCGCCGGTCTCTCTGTGGCCATATCAGTGGCCAGGATCGCGCTGTACGTCCTCGCCCGTTCCCAGCCGAGTCCACATCTCACCATGTGGAGGGCAGTCGGTCCGACGATTGCTGAAAAGCGAACCGTGGCGACGGTTTCCACGGACTAAACATACGAGGAGGATCGTCATGACGATCGTAGAGTGGGCGCTCGTTGCGGCCGTTGTGTTCTCGGGACCGTGGTCCGGCCTCTTGGCGATGCTAACCACAATCCTGCACCCGATGATGGCAGCCATGGACGGCCGGGCCTTCCGGAACTTCATGGAAGCGTTCCTTCGATTTGCGAGAAAGGCCCGGTTCAACTACGTCTGCTCGATCGGGATGGGCCTCGCGCCGATCGTCGCGCTCGTGGCGCTCTGGGGGGATTGGAGCTCGGCTTCCTTCGTGCTCACCGCGATCGGGCTGGGTTCTGTGATCGTCGGTGTGTACGTCGTCGCCAACGTGTGGAAGGAACCGCTCTACGACGCGATACTAGCCTGGGACCCCGAGGCCATGCCGGCGGACTGGGAGGCGGGCCGGCGACGCTACTTCACAATCAACTGGATCAACGGCGTGTCAACCTGGTCGGCGTTCGGATTGTTTCTCGCAGCATTGATGCTGCTGTAGGGAACTGCGCGTTAGGCGGGGCGCAGCCCTAGTCTATTCCGCCGCGGACGATCGCGCCCTGAGCAGGTAAGCGGTTCGAGTCCGCTCGTCGGCTCTTTATTTGGTTGCGATCTTCAGGGAAAACTCCGCACTACAAAGAGGCCTCGGCCCAAGGCCAGGGCTAACTAACCTCAACCCGCCAAAGACGCGCTTTTGGTCGAATGAACGCATGACTGCACAGCGCATCGATTTTGCTCACTGGCAATACTACCTCGACGTGCCCGTATTACCTGCTTAGCGCTGCCATCGGGAAGGCGAAGGGCTACTAGAGCTGTCTGCTGGCGCGGGGTTGGTTGCGTCGCCGAAGCCGTCAGCGTCTCGGCGGCGGGCTTGCTGGGTTACCAAACGCAGCGTATGATGTTTGGTAACCCTAGTTACTTAGGAGAGTACTGCACAGATGACACGGCGCATTCCCCAGGTGGCGGACGGGGTGCTCCATGTTCTCGACCCATCGGGCGGACCGGAGATCGCAGTGGCCTCGCCCTCTTGGATTGCCTGGCTTACCGATCCGGCGACGCGTTCGTTCTCGTTCCAGGGTCCGAGCTGCAGATACACCGCCCGCAAGGAGCACCGGTCGCGTGGTGGCGAGTATTGGGTCGCCTACCGCAAGCAAGGTGGCAAGCTCCACAAGGCCTATCTTGGTAAAGCAGAGGACGTCACTCTCGCCCGACTGGAGGACGTCGCGGCGATGATGGCCGACCGCGGTGGTGAGGTTGTGGCGAGCCCACTCTCGGATGCGACCTCAGGGGATGGCGGCGCTTCTAGGCGTGTGGATGCCGCCGCTACTACAGACAGTCGCACGACGGCGAATGATCAACTGCGGGAGCGTCAAGGCCACAGTACCAGCGCTGACCCACTTCTCATGACCAAGCTTGCCGTCCCGTCAACTCGCGTCTCCCTCGTGCCACGCCCGCGCCTGAGTGAGCGACTCGAAGAAGGGCTGGGACCACAGCTCATCCTCGTCTCAGCGCCCGCAGGCTTCGGCAAGAGCACCCTGCTTGGCACGTGGGCCTCCGAGTTGTCCGGCAGCGGTCGGCCTATGGCTTGGTATTCCCTGGATTCTGGAGACAATGACCCGGCGCAGTTCTGGCGCTACTTCTTTAGCGCTATAGATCTACTGCAGCCAGGCTCCGGAAAGACAGCCCTGGCGCTGCTTGGCTCCCCGCAGGCACCGCCTATCGAGGCGATCCTGACCACCCTACTGAACGAGTTAGTCGACTTGTCAACCGACGCGGTGCTTGTCGTAGATGATTACCATCTGATCGAGTCTCAAACGATCCACGAGGCACTAACCTTCTTGATCGACCATCTCCCACCGCGAATGTCCCTGGTGATCGCTACACGGATGGACCCGCCCCTGCCGCTACCGAGGTTGCGGGCACGCGGCGAGATGACCGAGCTCCGCGCGGCCGACTTACGCTTCACCTCCGAGGAGGCAGCAACGTTCCTTAACCGGGTTATGGGCCTCGAGCTCTCTTCTGAAGATACTGCCGAGCTGGAGGGACGTACCGAGGGCTGGATAGCGGGACTGCAGATGGCGGCCCTTGCCATGCGGGATCATGCCGATATCCCAGGCTTCATCGCTGCGTTCGCGGGCAGCAACCGCTACGTGTTGGACTACCTGGCCGAGGAGGTACTAGCGCGGCAACCGGAAGAGCTGCAAACCTTCCTGCTCGAAACCTCCATCCTCGACCGGATGCGCGCCCCCTTGTGTAACGCGCTCACCGGGCGCGCCGATGGGCAGACGGCGCTGGAGCGTCTCGAGCACGCAAACCTGTTCGTCATTCCCCTAGACGATGAGAGGCACTGGTACCGTTACCACCATCTCTTCGCCGACGTGCTGCGCCAGCGCCTGAGCCAGACGCAAGCCGATCTCGTCCCGGAACTGCATAAGGGGGCCAGCGGGTGGTTCGAGGAGGAAGGGCTTGTTCCCGAAGCGATTCATCACGCCCTGGCAGCCCAGGATTGGGAGCGGGCAATCCGCCTGATCGAATCGAACGGAGTGGCGGTCGTGCTGGGCAGGCAGGTCCAAACGATGCTCGCCTGGATCGACCGGGTTCCGGAGGAGCTGGCGCGTGAGCGTCCCGCCCTCTGCACCATTCGCGCGTTGGCGCTCGTGCTCTCCAATCGTCCGGACGCCGCCGAAGCCAGCCTACGGGATGCCGAACGCTACCTAGGTGCAGACCCGACCACCGAGCAAGCCCGCACCATCCTGGGTCGGGCGGCCGTGACCCGGGCGGCCATCGCGCGGTCCTCCGGCGACCTCGAACGCTGCGTCGCCATGGGGCGTAGGGCGCTAGAGCTGCTGCCGGAGACCGAGTCGAACGGGCGAGCGGCCGCCAAGACCAACGCGGCTCTAGCGTATCAGGTGAGTGGCGACGTGGCGCCCGCAAACGAACGCGCGTTGGAGGAGGTGACGGCCTCGTTCCACGCCTCCGGCGCCCAAGTTATGCTGCTCAGGAGCATCGACTTTCTCGCGCGGTTGCGGACGCTGCAGGGGCGCCTCAGGGCGGCCGCCGCGACCTACGAGGAATCGGCCCAGGTGGCGTCGGGACGGGACGGATTGCGGGGCACGGTCAACGGCGCAGCCTACTACGTGGGCCTGGGAGACATACACCGCGAATGGAACGATCTCGACTCCGCCGAAAGTCATCTGAGACGCGGCATAGAAATGTTTACCGGGACTATGTCGGTCGACGCGGAGGTGGTCACGCACGGCTACTTATCACTCGCTCGTTTGCAGCAGGCTCGCGGCCGGCATGCCGATGCGCAAGCAACTCTGGAGGAGTTCGCCGACCTGGCTCGCCAGCGGGATTTCTTTTCGCTACTGGCCGCGCGTGGGGAGGCAGCGCTGGCGAGGCTCGCCCTCGTCCAAGACAATCTCCTCGCTGCCGCCAGCTGGGCCGAAGCCAGCGGGCTCGGCGCCTACGACGAACTCAGCTATCGTCGCGAGGAGCAGTATCTTACCCGGGCGCGTGTGCTCATCGCCCAGGGACGGCTAGACTCGATGGGCTCTTATCTCGACGATGCACTGGGTTTGCTCGATCGGCTGTTGACGGTAGCGCAGGGCGCAGGGCGGATGGGAAGCGTCATCGAGATCCTGGCCCTGCGCGCGCTGGCACTGCAGGCGCGACACGAAACGAGTGAGGCGCTTGCGGCACTCGAAAGAGCCCTCGTACTCGCGGAACCCGAAGGCTACGTCCGCGTCTTCGTGGACGAAGGAGCGCCGATGGAAGCCCTGCTCTCGGAACTCCTCAAGGGGCGCAAGGGACCCCGTGTCGCACCGCAACACGCCTTACTCGGCTATGCGCGGCGGTTGCTGGCAGTGTTCGAGTCGCCACACGCGAGCACCGATCCAGCGGCACCCAGCGGGTCCGCCGCCGGGCAACATCAGCCGCTACTCGATCCCCCCACCGCACGCGAACAGGAGGTGCTGACGCTGATCGCCGAGGGCCTCTCAAACCGGGAGATAGCAGCCCGGCTCTTCATCGAGGTCGGCACCGTCAAAGGGTACATCCATAGCCTCTTGCGCAAGCTCGAAGTAGACAACCGCACCAAAGCGGTCGCACGCGCGCGCGAACTGCACCTCTTCTCCGAGTAGTAGCTCCGGTTACCCAACCAGTCCTCGCCGTGTCCACTATGCTCGAAGCATCCTTCTAACCCCACCCGCAAAACCTACCCACACCCCTACCTTTGGATGGATGCGCTCCTACCCGGCACTCTCTTATGCTCGGGTCGGTGATGGCAAGGAAAGGACACAAAGTGAAACCATCGGCTCTGGCTTCCGGATCTCAGTCCCTCATCTGCCCCTTCTGCGAAGCGGGCGAGTTGTCATCCAACGACCACCACAACGGGGTTCGCTGCCCGGTGTGTGGGTACGCGCCGAGTCGCAGTGTCTTGGGAACGCTCCAGCAGATAATCTCTCTGTCAGACGCCCTAGGAAGCCACGCCTGCGAGTGCGGCCACCCCGAGATGCGCCGCCTCCCCGACGGAGTATCCCACTGTCCGGCCTGCAGTTCGGAGGTTCTACCTACAAGCTCTAGATGCCGCACGCAAGCGGTCGGTACGAGCACAGGTCATCGCCAAGGCGGTGGTGGCAGAAATCCCGAGGCAGCGCCAGCACCGAAGAAGTCCAGCCAAAGGCGGGCGATGCGAACGCCGGGAGGAGGTGACCTATGAGAGATCCTTTCCGCAAGCCACAGTGGCCTGCGGAGATGTCGCAAACATACGAGCTAAAGGAGGTTTGAAGGATGTTGAAGCGAACAGACATAGTCCTGTCGGTGGGGACGTTGGCGTTGGTCATCCTCGCCGTGGTAGGCATGGCCGCCACGGGCACCATCGACGAGGTCGGCGCGTGGGCGTGGGAGCGTCACCACAACGTCCTGAGCTGGTACATAAGGCCCCTCTTTTTCCTGCCGTTCTGCTACTTCGCCTATAAGCGGAGCCTTTTCGGCATGGTGCTCACCCTCGTGGCGTTGGCCACCAGCATGTCCTGGTTCCCGGCGCAGGAGACGACCAGCCCCGCGGTGATCGAGATGCTGGCGGCGGAAAAGGCGTACTTCGCCGCCGGCTGGCCGCTTTGGAAGGTCCTCTTGGCCTTGATCGTGCCGATCAGTTTTGCGGCGTTGGGCCTGGCCTTCTGGAAACGGTCGCTCGTGTGGGGGCTGGCGGTGATCAACGGGGCGATCCTGATCAAGACCGGGTGGACGTTCGTGGTCAGCACCGAGGCGGGCGCCATGTCGCACCTGCCAGCCGCCGTGCTGGGCCTGGCGGTCTTGAACGCGGTGGTCCTGTACGTCCGGCACAGGATGCGCAAGGGGTCTTCGCCCAAATCCCCGCAGCAGGCAGGCCAGCATGGCGGCTAGGTCCGTCGGGGGGTTTTGCGGGCTCCATGCCGCCGGCGCTTTCCGTGCATCCGACCGTCCTCGACGTTTCGAACGGATAACCGAAAAGGAGGATCTCAGATGATGTCCCGTCTATCGAGCGTGGTGAAACGACACCCGATCATCACGTTCTTCGTCCTTAGCTACGCGATCTCGTGGGGAGCCTTGCCGTTCGAGGCCGTGAGGTTCTTGCCGTCCGGGCCGTTCTTCGCCGCCCTCATCGTGATCCCCATAACCCAAGGCCTCTCGGGGCTGCGGACTCTCGGCTCCCGGATGATCCGCTGGCGCGTGAGGTGGTGGTGGTACGCGCTGGCTCTCGGCCTTCCGCTCGCGGTCCACGCTACCGTCGTGGGGCTCAACGTCGCCGGCGGGGCAGGCGTACCTTCGCTTACCTTCACCTCGTTGACCACCTTCCTCACGGTGTTCGCCGTGCGACTGGTCAACCCCGCGGACGGGCCGCTGGGCGAGCATCCGGGCTGGAACGGGGTCGCCTTGCCCGGTCTGCAGGCCAGCTACTCGCCGCTTCTCGCCACCATGATCCTGGCGCCGCTCGTGGCCGGCTGGCACTTGCCCCTGTTCTTCCTGGAGGAAGGCGGCTTGCAGCCATCCATCCTCGTAGGCGGTCTCGTGACGACGATGGCGGTGACGTTCTGGTACACGTGGCTCTTTAACCACACCGCAGGCAGCATCCTACTGGTGGTCGCAGCGCACTCCGTCGAAGGGAGCATCCAGGGCCAGGGCTGGATCTACATGGTCGTGTGGTTGGCCGTGGCGATCGGGTTGGTCGTCTTCGACCGGAAGGCCTGGCGCGCACCCGCGCCTGCTGAGGCGACGACACAACCTTCGATGCCATCCAGGGCGACCAAAGAAGCGGCGCCGGTGGCTCCTGCTTAGCTCTTAGCTCCAGCGCTTGAGAGAAGCGTGCTCTCTCTAGGAGGAGCCGGGAGCTCCCGGCTCCTCCTTCCGGAGGCCACCTCACCTCGACCGTTTCCTATGCTGTAGACAGGCAACCGAAAAGGAGGATCTCAGATGATGTCACTGCAGACAGATCGGCAATACGCTTAGGTGACGAGCGAGGCGATCGAGTAGGTGGCCAAAGCCGTGCGCACCGACCGGCCACTGACCCGCTAAACCCAGCAGCGAACGTTGGGGCGCCTACTCAATCACTGCGACGCCAGACAGTAAGTACTGCACGAGTTCATGAAAGGAGAAAGGATGGCCGTTTACGAGATCCGGGTTAAGGGGCACCTCGATGGGCGCTGGTCCGAGTGGTTCGACGGGCTCACGATTGCCAATGTGGAGAACGGCGATGCTCTCCTTTCGGGAGAGATCGTGGACCAGTCCGCGCTGCACGGGGTGCTGAACAAGGTGCGTGACCTGGGTTTGCCCCTGATGGCGGTGAGTAGGATTAGGTCGATGCCGGGGGGTCTCCAACCCATCAAGCAGGACGACGAAAAAGGAGCTGGGAAGCGATGAACGGAAACGAACACGCCACGCGGACGAGCGGCACAACCGACCGATCCCTGACCGAGGAGGTCGAGGTCGCCGTCGTCGGGGCCGGTCCCACCGGGCTCACCCTGGCCGTCATGCTCTCGGGCTACGGGATACGGACCGCCGTGCTAGACGGCGCCGCGGGACCCGCGCGCCACTCTCGGGCGGCCGTCGTGCACGCGAGGACGCTGGAGACCCTGGAGCCCTTGGGCGTCGTGGGCGAGATGGTAGGCGGGGGCGTCGTGGTTCCGCACTTCGGCGTGCGCGACCGCGATCGCCTACTTCTCGGGGTCGATTTCGACGGGCTGCCAACCACCCACCCTTACACGCTGATGCTGCCGCAGGACCGGACGGAGCGCATCCTGTTAAGGGCGCTCCGCGAGCAGGGCGGGGGGGTCCTTTGGGAGCACGAAGCGGTCGGACTCAGTCAGGACGAAGGAGGAGTCGAACTGGTCGTGCGGGGTGCGAGGGGGGAGAGGCGGGTGCGGGCTCGCTACGTCGTCGGCTGCGACGGCGGGCACAGCTTCGCGCGGGGGGCTCTCGGCATACCGTTTCAGGGCGACACTTACCCCCACTCCTTCGTGCTGGCCGACGTGCGCATGAGTTGGGCGCTGCCCGAAGACGAGGTGCAACTCTTCTTCTCCCCGGAGGGACTCGTCGTTGTGGCTCCGCTTCCGCAAGGGCACCACCGCGTGGTGGCCACGGTGGAGGAGGCCCCGGCCGAGCCGTCCCGCTCCGACGTCCAAGAGCTCCTCGACCTCCGCGGGCCACGCGCGCGGTGCACGCGCGTCGAGGAGGTCGTCTGGTCGTCGCGCTTCCGCGTCCAGCACAGGATCGCCGCCCGCTTCCGCGAGGGAGGGGTCTTCCTGTGCGGGGACGCCGCGCACGTGCACAGCCCCGCTGGCGGACAGGGCATGAACACCGGCATCCAGGACGCGGCGAACCTCGCCTGGAAGCTGGCGTTGGTGGTTCGTGGGCGTGCCCCAGGGTCGCTCCTCGACTCCTACGGGCGGGAGCGGAGGCCGGTGGCCCGGGGCGTGGTCTCCACCACCGATCGGCTCACCCGGCTGGCAACCGTGCGCTCGCCACTCCTCCGCCGCCTGCGCAACGTCTTGATCCCTATCGCCGGCCGTGCGGGTCGATTGCCGCGTCGGCTCGCGGAGAACCTCTCGGAACTCGACGTCGCCTACCGGGCCGGGTGGAGCGTGGACGGCTCCAAGACGGTGGAGCGCTGGGCCCCGAAAGGGCAAGGCGCGCTCCCCGGCCTGGACCCCGCCTTGACGCTCGTCGTCCCAGAGCACCAGGAGAAGCGGGCTACCGCGAACGTCGGGCACTTCCCGAACCTTCCGGTCCGCGTCGTACCGAGGGCCCACCTGGCGCATGCCGCGCTCGTGCGTCCGGACGGCTACGTGGCGGGCCGCGCCGCGCCGAACCAGCACGCTCGACTGCTCGAACTCCTGGCACGGGCGCTCGGGGTTTAGGCTTGCCGGAGCACACTGACGGCCACCTGAGCGCTGATCGAGGAAGCGTCCCCCGTGAGCAAACAAGATCGTGAAGCAGCTGTGCCGATATTGACACCACTCTGACACCACCGGGAGCGCAATACTGTGCAACACTCGACAGCCCGGCTCGATCTTCAGGGCACGCAGACGAGTACAGGCGGCCCCCTTGAGGCGCTCGGCGTCGTACTCGTACGGAGCAGTCTCCCCCAGCAAGGCCTCTGCTAGCTCCTCGGCCTCCCCGGCGGTAGCCGGCCTGAAGCCGAACGCCTCAAGGATCTGTGCCCGGAGGTACTCGGCGGTACGGCCTTCGTGATCTCGTAGGCCCTGTACTCTGCGTAAAGGACGCCGACCTGGCAGGCAACGTAGAGAAAACATCCTCGCCGACCTGTTCAGGATCGGGTAAGCGACCCTCCCTGGCGAAGAACCGCACGAGGACGGCGGAGCCGAGGCGGGCGGGGGCCTCGCGCTTGCCGGAGAGTAGGATATGCTCGTCTGGTCCGAGCGTCCATGCTGCTTCTAGCCCGCCGTAGGCCGGCTGACGCCCCATGTGCCGTTCGCGCCCCTTTATGCCTGCTCGGATGATGCTTTACCGGAGGCGTTTAGGTATGAGAACGACAGTACGGCTCCGACGAGGAACGCACCGGCGCAGATGTAGCCAGCGAGGTGCAGTCCCGAAATAAACGATTCCCCGGCGACCAGGGAACCCAGGAGGGCTACGCCGAGCACCCCGCCTACCTGCCGACTTGCGTTTACCACGGCGGAGGCGACGCCGGTTCTCTCACCGGGCGCCGAGGAGAGTACCACGGCGGCTGAAGACGGTTGCACGAGCCCGCCGCCGAAACCGACGAGGAGCAGGTTGGCGAGGATGAGCGGGTAGGCCGAGTCCTCCCCAATCAACAGCAGAACGAGCGAGCCCAGGCTCGCCAGGCCGGAGCCTGCGACCATTGGCCACCGGGGGCCGAGCATTGCGGTTAGCCTACCAGCGAGGATCGAGGCCCCGAAGGTCACGACCGCGAGCGGCAGGAAGGCCAGACCGGTCTTCAGCGCAGAATAGTCTAGGAGGCTTCCCAAGAACAGGGAGAGCAGGAAGATCTGGCCGAAGACACAGAAGGTGAGCACCACCCCAGCGAACGTGCCGACCGAGAACCTCAGGTCGCGGAACAGTCCCAGGGGCAGCATCGCGTGAGCGCCGTGGCGCTCGAGCTGGCGCTCGACGCTCAGAAAGGCAAGAGCACTGAAGACGGCCGTTATTAGTGCTGTCACGACGACCACCGAGAAACCCTGACGCGCGCCCTCTATGAGGGCGAAGGTCAGGGCGAACAGGGAGAGGACCCCCGTCGCCTGCCCCGCGAGATCGAACCCACGACCCTGCGCCCGCTCCGTCTCGGGGACGGAGCGGGCGGCGAGCGCCGCGACCAGAAGCGTAAGGGGCACGTTGACGAGAAACAGCCCGCGCCAGCCTAAGGTCCCGGCCAACACGCCGCCCAGGACCGGCCCGGCGGTGACGGCCAGACCGGTGGATGCCGCCCAGAGCCCTATCGCCTGCGCTCTCTCGGAGGGCTCGTCGAACACCCGAGCGATGATCGCCAGAGAAGGCGGCCCCAGAAGCGCCCCGGCGGCGCCGAGCGGCGCTTGAAAGGCGATCAGAATCCCTAGCGAGGGAGCCGCCGCGGAGAGGGCCGAGAAGAGGGCGAAGAGGCCGAGCCCGGTCAGGAACAACCTCCTGGCGCCTAGCCGGTCCGTTAGCGCCCCTACCGACAAGAGGAGGCTCGCCAACACCAGCGTGTAGCCTCCCGCTACCCACTGCAATCCCGACACCGCGCCGCCGAGGTCGATCTGGATCTCCGGCAAGGCCGTGTTCGCGCTGGTCGAGCGTAAGACCGCGAGGAAGATGCCCGCGCAGCTCGCCGCGAGTGCGAGCCTCTTGTCGTTATCGGTACCGTCTGTGGCCCCCATGCGCACTTTCACCCTCCCACCCACGCCAGTCGGCTCGTCGGGTGCCTAAGCTATGGCTAGCCCGCCGTCCACGTTGAGGACGACCCCCTGAACGTAGCCGGTCTCCTCGCCCGCCAAAAACAGCACCGCCGCCGCGACGTCTTCGGGGAGACCCACCCGCCCGGCGGGGATGGTAGACGCCCTTCGCTCCCGAGTGTCCGCGTCGGCGAGACCGAGATTCTTGTCCGTGAACGGGGAGCGCGTCGGCCCCGGCGCGACGCAGTTGACCGCCACGCCGTCGGGACCGTACTCGGCGGCCCATGCCCGTGTTAGCTGCTCCACCGCCGCCTTCGTTGCCCCGTAGAGCGCCAAGCCAGGGCGGCGGAACTGCCCGCGCTGCCCGGACACGCTCGACACGTTGACGATACGGCCCCAACCGCGCTCAGCCATCCCAGGAGCAAACGCCCCCGTCAAAAGAATCGCGCTCCTGACGTTGAGCCGGAACGCCCAATCGATGCTTTCGGCGTCCATCTCCTCCGTGCGTGCAGCCATTAGGGTGCCGCCATTGTTGACTAGGATGTCCACCCCTTGCTCGAAGGCCTCCTCCGCCCCCTCGACCAGCTGCGTAGGGTCGGCGTCCTCGAGGTCGTGGGCTACGAAGACAGCCTCCCCGCCGCCAGCGGTTATCTCTTCGACCACGTCGCTGCCTCGCTGCTCGTCGCGGCCAGTAACGACGACCCCGGCCCCGGCGACGGCGAGGCTTCGGGCCACCTCCCGCCCGATCCCCGAGGTCGAACCCGTCACCAGCGCCACGCGCCCGCTTTCTATGCTCATCCGTACCTCCTCTGATTGCATTCCGACCGAACGGTCTATACAATACTACCGACCGGTCGGTTTGTAAAACGTGCCGAGCTGCAGGGTGGGAGTGGAAGCCGAAGAAGCGACCTACTGGAGGCGCGATGGCAGAAGTGATGGATGTGGACTCTCTGAAGGAGAGGGAGGGACTGGTCAAGAACCTCGGCATAGAGTACATGGAGACTAGGCCGGAGAGAGTGGTGATGCGGATGCCGGTGGACAGGAGGCACGTCCAGCCGATGGGCTTTTTGCACGGCGGGGCGAGCGTGGTCCTGGCCGAGACCGTAGCCACGGTGGGCGCCTGGCTCAACTGCCCGGAGGGCAAGACGGCCTTTGGGACGGACATCCAGGCTAGCCACCTCAGGCCTAAGAGGGGAGGCACCCTCACGGCGGTGGGTACGCCGGTGCAGGTCGGGCGCACCAACCAGCTCTGGGACGTGCGTATCTCCGATGAGGAGGACAAGCCGGTGTGTGTCTCGCGTTGCCGGCTGGCTATAACCGAGGCGCGATGAGCCCGACGAGGGAGCAAGGCGAGAGGACGCGGCGCAGTATCGTCGAGAAGGCCGCCCCCGTCTTCAACACCAAAGGCTACTTCGGCACCTCGATGAGCGACCTAGTGCGCGAGACCGGTCTGGAGAAGGGTGGCATCTACGGTCACTTCGGCAGTAAGGAGGAGCTCGCGGTCGCCTCCTTCGAGTACGCCGCGGGGGTGATGCGCGAGCGGTTCACGTCCGAGCTGGCAAGCAAGAGTGGTGCTCTGGAGAAGCTCTTTGCCATCATCGACGTCCTTAGCGGCATAGCGGAGGACCCGCCGGTCGCGGGTGGCTGCCCAATCTTGAACACGGCCGTCGAGTCCGACGACGCCAACCCCGTTTTGAAGAAGAGGGCGCAGGATGCCATGAGCGGTTGGCTGCGCCTGGTCGGAATGACCGTCAAGGACGGTGTAAGGGGAGGGGAACTCTCTGTGGAGACAGACCCCAGAGAGATGGCCAGCTTGGTGGTGGCGACGCTGGAGGGGGCGCTGATGCTCTGCAAGCTTTTCGACGATCCGGCCCACATGGAGCGGGCCGTCGTCCACCTCAAGCGGCATATTGGTTCGCTCGAGCGCACGAGTGAGGGGTTGGGCGAGTAGAACGCAACCCGGGCAAGGAGAATACGGGATGACTACCCGAGATTTGACAGAAATACCCCTCGAAACACTGGGCGCCTTCGGACGAGAAGGCGCTCACCGGCGCGTGTTCGTCAGGGAGGTGAGACCGGAAGATTCAGAAAGGCTGCGGGATGTTCTCTCGCTGGCGATAGCCCTCGGCCACCCGATCGGGGCGACGGGCGTGATTCTGGTCGTCAAGGCACTGCACGAACTGGAACGCACCGGCGGGCGATACGCTCTAGTCACGCTGGGCATCGGCGGCGACATGGGTATCGTCGCCGTCTTCGAGAACCTGCAGAACTGAGGAGCATCTTGGCGCAAGAGAAAATGAGGATTGTGACGTGGGAGGACCCTATGGCCGGCGCAGCGGCCGCTGGGGAGATGGGCGGTCTACCGTTCCTACGAGCCATCCTCGCCGGTGAGCAGCCCCCGCCTCCCATAGGGCAGCTCATGGGCTTCGAGCCGCTTGAGGTAGAGGAGGGCCGGGTCCTGTTCGTATGCACGCCCGCCGAGTACCACTACAATCCGATCGGTGTGGTGCACGGGGGCCTTGCGTGCACCCTCCTGGATTCGGCAATGGGTTGCGCCGTGCACACCATGCTTCCCGCTAGTGTCGGGTACACTACGGTCGAGCTGAAGGTCAACTTTCTGCGTCCGATTACCCTGCAAACCGGGCGGCTTCTGTGCGAAGGCACCACTATCCACGTCGGCAACCGCATCGCTACCGCCGAGGCGCGGCTTCTCGACACGAGCAGCAAACTCTATGGCCACGCCACCACTACTTGCATGATCTTCCGCAACCCGACCGCCGAATAGTCACAGCCTTCCGTTGGCGAAGGATAAAGATGGGCATGCCCAGGTAATGAGGTGGACCTACAGGAACAAGATGTCGACGACGGCGTTGTGCAAGTACAAGGGCTGCATTGACACCACCGGGAGCGCGATACAGTGCAACACGTGACACCCCGGAGCAGAGAAGACCGCCTAAATATGCGGGATTTGTAACCTCGTGCAAGTCCCTGCAACGCTTGACCGATCACTCGTAATGAGATTAGGTCAGCGGTTCGAGTCCGCTAGTCGGCTCTCCGTCTTATCGCGATTTGCAGGAAAAACTGCGTAGCCCAAAGAGGTCTCGGCGCCAAGGCCCAGGCTAACTTACCGCAACCCGCCGAACAAGCACTCTTGGTCGAGCGGAGGCGTGGCGGCCGCGCCCACCAATTTGATGATAAAGCATCGTTGCTCGGAGTCGGCAGAGGAATAGCGTTGTTCGGCGATCCGGTCAGAGATGTGTCGAGGCCACAAGGATCTACGTGTCGCTCTATCGGCCTCGACGACCGCTCATCCTGTTCCCTGCTCATGTGGGTGAGGCTTCCTCCCTGTTGAGGGCGTACTCGACGGCCCGCTCGAAGTCCATGGCCCGTCCTTCCGCCTGCGTCTCCTCGAAATCCTTTTCGCCGAGCTGGGAGCGTACGGTGACTTTGATGCGCTGATAGAGGGAGCGGTTCGGCTCGTAGTAATCGTAGACAGGCGCTTCGACCGCCTGTAGCAGTTCGTCGGCAGCGCCGAAAAGGCGCGCGGACCGATCAACCTTCCCTTGCACGCCGGCCACCACGGCGAGCCCCTCCAGGAAGTAACCCAAGTTCGCCCGGTCGCCTATCTCCCCAGAGAGCGCCACTCCTTCTTCGAATGTTTGGGCCGCCAGGTCGTGGTCGCCTTGGGCCTGCGCTATCTGAGACAGGAGGTAGAGTGCGTTGTTGATACCGAGTCGGTCACCCAACTTGCGGGCGAGCGCGAGCCCCTCCTCCATCATCGCGGCGGCCTGGTCTAGGTCGCCCTGGATGAGCAGCACGACGCCCAGGTGGCTGCGCACGCTGGCTACCATCTGGTTGTCGCCGATCTCGAGGTAGAGGCTCAGTGCCTCCTTTAGTCGTGACCTCGCCTCCTCGGCTTCCTGGCCATTTAGGGCCAAGAGACCGAGAATGTAAACTGTATGGGCAACTCGTACCTTGTCACCCACCCGCTTGGCCAACCCCAAGCTTTCCTGCAAATGGCCTTCGGAGGACTCGTAGTTACCTCGGGTGTAATCCATCGTTCCAACGACCGCCAGTGCGATCGTCCGAAGATTAGCCGGCACGTCGTATTCAAGCAGCATCTCCATCCAGCGGCGGCCTTCCCGCTGGTAGCCGCGTAACCACCAGAACACCCACAGAGCCCATCCCAAGCGCGTGGCGGTCACCGTCTCTTCCGCAGATAGCGCCCGACCCATGGCCGCCCGCAGGTTGCCGTGCTCCCGCTCCAGCCGATCCAACCACTCCGCCTGATGCGGTCCTCGGAGCTCCGGGTGAGCTTGCTCGGCCAAGTCCAGGAAGAACGCGGTATGGCGTCGGCTGGCTACCCTAGCCTCACTACTCTCTTCCAACTTCTCGAGCGCATACTGGCGCACCGGCTCCAGCATCCCGTAGCGAGTCTCGACCCCGCCCGGGTCGGCCGTTACCAGCGATTGCTCCACCAGCGTCCCGAGGAGACCGAGCACATCCTCGACCGCGGTGTCCCCCGCGGCGCCGACCGCCTCGGTCGCCTCGAGCGTAAAACCCCCCGCGAACACTGCCAACCGTCGGAACAGCGCCTGCTCAGGTTCATTTAGTAAGTCGCGACTCCAATCCAGCGTCGCCCGCATCGTCCTTTGACGGTCCGCAACATTCCTCGACCAGCTGGTCGACAGCGCCCGGTCCAGCCGCGCCAGGAGGATCGAGGGGCTGAGGAATCTTACCCTGGCCGCTGCCAGCTCCAACGCTAGAGGCAATCCGGCGAGCCGCCAACAGATGGCCGCGACCGCCGCGGCGTTCGCCTCGGTAAGCGAGAAGCTGGGAGTGGCTGCCCGGGCGCGATCCACGAAGAGCCTGCCGGACGGCGATCCTAGGACATCTTCTATACGTGGATCACGGGTGGAAACGGGTAACTCGAGGGGCGGCACGGGGTACTCTTGCTCGCCTCCAATGCGCAGCGGTGCGCGACTCGTTACGAGCACCGTCAGGTTTGGGCAGGACTCGATCAACCATGACACTTCTGGCGCCGCCTCCAGCAAGTGCTCAAAGTTGTCTAGTGTCAGTAGCAGCCGCTTGGCCCGCAGGTAGACGCGCAGTGCCTCGCGGGGGCTTTGGCCCGCTGCTTCCCTCAACCCGAAGGAGCGAACAACGCTGGGGACGACGAACTCGGCGCTGTGCAGTGGCGCAAGGGCGACGAAGGTTACGCCATCCGTGAAGTACCCCCCTGCTTCGCGTGCCGCTTCCAGGGCGAGGCGTGTCTTGCCGACCCCTCCCGTCCCCGTGAGCGTGAGAAGCCGCATCTCCCTTCGACGAAGGAAACCACTCACCTGTTCCAAGTCTCGTTCCCGACCCACGAGCGGGGCGGGCGTCGCTGGCAGGGTGAGCTCGGTGACGACCGGGGTGGCATAGGCAACGTCGCCCCGCTTCGGTATAGCCGCCAGGAGTGAAGCGCGCTCGTCCACGGGCAGCTCCAATGCGTCCGCGAGCGCGCGCACCGTGTGTGGGTAGGGACGCCTCCGCGCACCACGCTCCAAGTCGCTGATGCCCTTGGCGCTCAGGCCGGCGCGTGCGGCCAGCTCCTCCTGCGTCAGACCGGCGGCTTCTCTCACTTGCCGCAAATGCGCGCCGAACGGGGCGTCCCGCTTTCTGCTCACGTCGGGTGTGCGTCCTGCGTCATGAACCTACGCACCTGTTCCCTAGCTACGGACCATGGTAGCAGAGGGTGCAGGTGATCGGGGCGCTTGGCCTCAACTCCCGCAGTCGAAGTGCGGGAGCAGCGCAGGAGAGGTGCGGATGGTTTGCCTACACGCCAGGGTGCAGACTGGGAACCAGAACGCAAGATCGGCTTCGGCCGGAAGATCGAAGGAGGTGAAGCCAGGACGGAAAGCGACGTGGCGGAAAAGGAGCGGCCCGTTAAGGGTCACAGCTCGAGCGGAAGGTAGATAACCTGCCCCCGCGGAAAGGAGACATATGGCACCGTTAGTCATACTCGTGATTTCGTTCATCCTCCTACGGGGCGTGGGGTTGCTCGGGGTCAGGCGACTCTCCTCCTGGAGAGATGCCGGCCTCTATGCCGTGGCGATCATGTTCCTGTTCACGGGCTTTACGCACTTCACCGGCATGAAGTACGACTATGCGGCGATGCTTCCCGGCCCGCTCTCCGGCAACCTCGGGATGATTTACCTGACCGGAGCGCTGCAGATCGCGGGCGCTGTGGGCTTGCTCGTTCCCCGGACCCGGAGGCTCGCGGGCATCTGCCTGGCGCTGCTCCTGATCGCTATGTTCCCCGGTAATGTGTACGCCGCACTCAACGAGATCGAGTTTCGTGGCGACGCGCCCACCCCGTTGTGGCTGCGGACGCCGATCCAGCTCTTCTTCATCGGGATGGTCTTGTGGACCTCGACCAAGAGATACTCCGAGACGGTCGAGCAGCCTCAAGTCAAGGAACCGGTTGTCGAGCACGAGCAACCTTCCCGGCAAGGTGCTTCGTCGTGAAAGCCTCTGTGTTCCCTGATTGGGGGCACAATATCCCGAACCTGCCCGGCGCCCTGCGCCGGGCAGGGGCCTCTATCCCCATGGCGGCGTTGCTCGGCTCGATGATAGGTTGTCGCCCATGACTTCGAGCTTGACGCGAAGCAGACGAACCGAGATAGGACTCGGGGGGCCGTTTCGGTGGGAGCAGGTGGCCCTCGCCAGCGGCATCCTCTTCGTTGCGGCCCAGATCGCGACGTTGGTTATCAACGTCGCCTTCTTCCTGACGACGCACCCGCCGATGGATGCCTCGCCCGCTGAGGCCGCGAGGGGCTTCGCGCGAGCGGAAACCATGGTCGAGATCGGCACATACCTCTACGTGCTCCATTTGCCGTTCCTGCTGCTCTTCTTGGGGGGGCTTTTCGGCGTGCTGCGAAGGGCAGAGGGCGGCAGCGGGGCACTCTCGATCTCCGCGCTCGGCGCGGGCATAGCCATGGTCGTCATCGCCTCCATGGGCGCGCTCATCTCCGCTCTTACCCCTACCATCGGACAGCTCGGCGGGGACGGCGTGACGGTCAAGGCGATCGACGCGATTACGCCGCTCGCGCTGAGCGCCTTCCCGCGCGCCGTACTCCTGGGGGCGACGTCGGTGGTGTTGCTGGAGGGCCGCATCGCGCCCCGCTGGATCGGATGGACGGGTCTTGCCCTCGGTCTGACCAGCCTCGTCTCGACGGGCACCCTGTTTGCTCCGACGCTCATCCCCCTGCTGACGATCGGGACGCTGCTGTTCGTGGTCTGGGTGGCCACTCTCACCATCGTGCTGCTCCAGAGTCCCCGAACAGTGGGCCAGGTGGCGCCACCTGCCGACGATGTCAGCAGGGTGCCTGGTGAACCGGATGAGATGTAGAAAGGAGATCGTGGAGACAGACGAGCAACGGATCGGGACGAGCGCGTCCCACATCGCGCCGGGGAGGGGCGGCAAGTCGCTGTGCGTCTTTGGCGAGCTGGTGACATGCAAGATCACTAGCTACCAGACCGGCGGGGCGTACTCGCTCTTCGCGGTGGTGACGCAGTCCGGAGACGGCCCGCCGCCCCATGTCCAGCACCGTGAAGACGAAGCTTTCTATGTGCTGGAGGGAGAGTACGAGTTCCTGATCGAAGGCCGCACCAGCAACGCGGGGACCGGGTCACTGATCTACATCCCCAAGGGCAACCTCCACGCCCACAAGAATGTGGGAGAGACACCCGGCAGGATGCTGGTGAGCCAGACGCCCGGAGGCTTGCACGAGCGGTTTTTCGAGGAAATAGGGGAGGAGAGGAAGGACGGGTCCACTCGACCCGTCTCCGAGAATCCTCCGGACATGGCAAGGATTGCCAAGATCGCGGCCGAGTACGGCATCGAGATGACGCCCTCTGGACGTTCATACATCGCACAGGAAGAGGTGACAGGATGAGTACTTCCGAGTACCTGATTACGAGAGGGAGAGATTCGATCGGGAAGGGCACAAAAGGAGGTAGTAGTGTGTTCGCACGGATGTTTACTATTGAAGGTCACCGCGAGCATCTGGACGAATTCGCGCGCCTCGGGGAGAAGAAGATCCTGTGGGCGCTCCAGCGGTTTGACGGTTTCGAAGGATTGCTGGTCCTTGCCAACCACCAGAATGGCCAGATACTGATAGTGACTCTTTGGGAGAGCGAGGAAGCGATGCGCAGGAGTGAGGAGGCTTCGTACTGGTTCCGCGCCTTCAGCGCCGAAGTCGCCGGCGGGGAAGTAATAAGCGTGGAGAGGTATGCGGTCGTCTTCTCGGAAAGGAGGGCGCAGCATTAACCGGGATTCGGGATCTTCGCTCCTTAGGAGGAAGATAGCGGAGACCGTGGCCGAGTACGGCATTGAGATACCGTCTCCGCCTGGGGTAGGCTGGCTTATCGAGAGACACGACCGGAAAGGAGGACGCTATGTCGAGGGCAGGAGAAGTGCCCGCACCCGACCAACAAGAACGGCGCTACGAACAGGTACACGCTAGGGTGCAGGCCCTCAAAGGTTTCTACGTCCACGCGGGCGCCTTCGTAGTAATCAACATCGCCCTGTTCACCATAAACGCGCTTACGGGCGGGCTCGTGGGCGGAGTGTGGTGGTTCTACTGGCCGCTGATCGGCTGGGGCATCGGTTTGGGGGCGCACGCTCTGGGCGTGTTCGGCTTCAGCGATGGTGGTGGTCCTTTGGGCCGGGACTGGGAGGAACGAAAGATTAGGGAACTGATGGATAGAGAGCGAGGATCATGAGGAGGGAGACGGTAATGCGCAAGAAGCGTTCTGCCTCTGAGAGGCAGGCTGCCTTCGGACGGGTAGCGATCGGACGGGTGGCTACCGGGGCTGCGGGGTTCGGGGCTTTAGCGGTTGGGGCGGGCGCAATCGGGGCCCTGGCGATCGGCGCTCTAGCGATCCGGGCGCTTGCGGTGAAGCGCGGCAGGATCGAGCGTCTCAGCATAGAGGAGCTAGAGGTAGGCAGGCTGCACGTGAGAGAGCTGGTCGTCGAGCAGGAGCAACCTCCACGCCAAGGCGCATCGTCGCCCCCCTCGTGAATAACGCCCCTTCCTCGAGCAACCAAGAAATCGAGAGAGGAGAGACATGAGTCCACAGTCGCGCTTGGTGGCAGGCATCGTCCTGATCATCGTCCCCACAGTCGAGATCGGCGGGGCGAGTATCCTCTCGCTGCTCATAGCCGACCCCGCCTACGCCCAGAACGAGCTCAGGCAGGACCTTTGGCGAGCAGGCCACGCGCACGCTGGCGTGTGGCTGGTCCTCTCTCTTGTGGCTTTGCGCTACGTGGACGAGGCGATACTATCTGAGGGAATGAGGTGGGTGGTACGCCTAGCCTTTCCGGCTGCGGCGGTCCTCATGGCTCTGGGCTTCTTCCTCTCTGTGCTCTCCGAGGAGGCGACAGAACCCAACGCGCTGATTTACCTCACCTACGTTGCGGGGGTTGTACTGGCGGTGGGGCTCTTGATCCTAGCAGTTGGCCTACTCAGAAGCCGGAGGCGCGAGGCCGCCTAGCTACCCATCGTACCGTCATGGGGCCAGAGCCCCGAAGGACTCCGGCCCTTTCTCTGGTTCCTATCCCCCTAACTTCGCGGAAGGGGATTCCACTAAATTCACCTGACACGAGTGGTTCGCTGGTCCGCTGCACTTCGCTGTAGCCCGCCGATGTTCGACGGCGGAACGTACCGCCAACGGGCTAGTACAGAGCGGTATGCAGTGGACAAGCTGCTTCGCCAGAGGAGCAAGAAACCGCGTAAATAGGCCGAGTCACCGGACGCAGTAGGACGGGCTAGGATGCGCGGGATCAAACTCGTAATGAGCAGGTCAGCGGTTCGAGTCCGCTCGTCGGCTCTCTATTTTTGTCCCTTTTCAGGAGAAATATAGAATGTCGTCGGTAAATCGAAGTCTGTAGCGAGTTATTTTGCAGTAACGTGACAGTAACCGGCTGAGCTAGCACGCCGCCAACGCTTTGCGATTTATTCGCTGATCCGTAAGAATTGACGAGTAGGGATTCGCGCGCTCCCTACTAATGTCCTTCGATTGCCTTGTCGAGGATCTGTGGCGAGGTGCGGTAGCGGCTGTTATGCCGTTAGGGTATTGGGGGCGATCGCTACATCAGAGAGGCTTCCAGCATAAAGGTATCTTCTCTTATTCTCAATGTTAGACTTTGATGCGCTTAAATTTGGATAACCTGGAAGGTTTCTATGCAAGACCCTCGAACTGAATACCAGCGATTAGATCAATTCGACCATGGTAATGAGAGTAGCCTGCCCCAAGTTCATGTTAGGGAGATCGTTGGGGTCTCCGGGAAATTCGGCGATGCCATCTACACCGTCGATCGGCAGTGGCGCTTCAGCTACGCAAATCGCCGCGCACAAGAGCTCTGGGGCAGTTCCAAAGTAGAGCTGCTGGGGAAGAAAACTGAGGAGGAGAGCACAAGCGCACGGAGGAGGAGATGTCCGAGAGCGAAAAGTTCTACCGATTAGCTGTTGAGGCTGGCCGGATCGGGACGTGGGACTTGGACCTCCAAACGGAAGAGTGCCTGATCTCCCCTGAAATGGCGGAGCTGATGGACTTCTCTTCTGACCAGACCGCCGTGCCGGGTGCTCAATGGCGCAAGACAATCGTTCCCGACGATCAGAGCTTGATGTCGTCCACCCTTGCCCCCTCCATCGCTAGTGATGAGCCCTTCGATCTGGAGTTCAGGATCGCGCTGAAGGACGGGACGCAACGCTGGCTGTATTCGCGTGGGGCCGTGAGCAGGGACGCATCGGGCAAGGCTCTGCGTATGTATGGCGCCACGATCGACATCACCGAGCGCAAACGGGCGGAAGAGGAGCGGGATCATCTGCGCGCTCGAGAGATCGAGGCGCGCACCCAGAAAGAGGAACGCCGCAGGATAGCACGGGATCTGCATGACGTAGTTCTCCAGGACCTCGCGGGTGTCCTCCAATCGTTGAGGCTTACCTACCTGCAGAACAAGGGCTCGGGGTTGAGGCTTGACCTCGAGGAGGAGCTGGAAGCTTTGGGGCGGGCAACCTTCGGGTTGAGAAACGCCGTTTACGACCTGAGGGGCGAAAACGAGCGGCCCTTCGTAAAGTCCGTCGAATCATTGGTGGAGCTGAATCGCCGGTTGACACCCGACTGCAGGATAAGGCTGGTCGCCGAGGAAGGGTTCCCGAACGGGCTTCTCGGAGAGGAAGGTGGGGAGCTGTTGCGCGTAATTCGGGAGGCGCTCACCAACGCCCGGCAGCACTCGGGTGCAAAGAGCGTCGTGGTGACCCTCAAGGTAGAAGGAAGTGATTTGGTCGCCGAGATCTCAGACGACGGACAAGGTTTCGAATTAGAGGGTACTGCGGGCGTGGGACTGAGCAGCATGCAAGAGCGGGCAGCTATGGTCGACGGAAACTTGGAGATCGAAAGCGAGGTAGGGAAGGGGACGAGTGTGCGCTTACGGGTTCCGGTACCACAGGTAGGATAGGGATGCCGGGGTAAGGTCTCCCGAAGCGGGCCCGTGTCACGCGGATGCAAGGGCTAAATTGACACCACTCTGATACCACTTCGAGCGCAATACGGTGCAACACTCAGCAAGGCAGGGAAAGGAAACCCCTCTAAATATGCGGGATTTGTAACCTCGTGCAAGTCCCTGCAACGCTTGACCGATCACTCGTAAAGAGATTAGGAAAGCGGTTCGAGTGAGCTCGTCGGCTCTCTCGAAGGTCGGCTCTCTATTTTGTTGCGCTTTGCAGGGTAAACTGGTGAAGAAAGAAACGACTCAATTCATCGTCCGATCTATTAACACCAAGTCGCTGGGATGTTCGGCCTAGCCACAATTTCCTAGTAAGTGCTAGCGCACAAGCCTCATGACAGAGTCATCCCCCTGCGCGATGATCTCAGAGTAGCTAGGCAGAGGGCCATGCCTCCTGCGCCTCAGGACCAACGGAGGTAGCGTGATAGTGAGCGACTCAACGATATTCGAATCGGCACAGCGCGACGAGCAGCCCGTACTGGTCAAGCTGTCCGGAGAGTTCGACATCCGATACCTGAGGACGCTCGAGAATATGCTTAGAGATTGCCTGGCTTCGGGGAGGTCGACGCTCGTCGATCTCTCGGAGGTAACGTTCATGGATTCCCGGTGCGTCTGGGAGTTGGCGGTCTACTACCAGCTCGGCAGAGGGCGCATCATCCTCTGCAATCCCTCCCAGGACGTAGGGGTTAGCGTGGCAGCGTACGATCTGGAGGATTGGATCGATTTCATCTACACGACCGACCTTAGGCTTCCGCCAGGCTGCGCCGCGGCGAACATCTCACACAACACGACAATAAAGACGAGGAAAGTAGTCGCCCATGCATAAACTACATACAGCGGTAGGCTCTAGGGAACGAGGCGGCTCGATGCTGAGCGCCGAGGAATACGCGGGGTATACGCTCTGTGATCCCCAGAAACAGAGGATAGGCCGCACGGAGAGGATCTTTCTGAATGGGAGAGGCGAGCCGGAATACATCAAGGTGAAGATGGGCTTATTCAGCTTCAAGAGGGTTCTTCTTCCCGTGCAGTCGGTCGCTGCAGACGAGGAGCGGCGCATCCTGGTACTGCAATGAAGCTTCTCACCCCCGAAAACAACACACGAACGCGAGCATAAATCAGTTAAAGAGGGAGACGAAAAGACATGAGCGAGGGCATCGATAAAGGTGAAGGTCGCAAGGGGCTGGCGAAGCTACTCGGCGGCAGGATCTCCTGCATCGTGGGTATCCTGTTCGGCGCGGGCGGCATCCTATTTGCGCTTCTGGGCGCGAGCGCCAACGTGTCCGCTGGGGCCGTTGGGGCGGCGCTAGGCATCCTAGGCTACTTCCTCGGCGCGAGGCGGCTTGGGGCGGCGACCATCGTGCTTGGCGTGGTCGCGGTGTTTTTCATGGCCGCCGCCAGCACCGGCCTCATCCCCGGCGTGGCGCCCTTGGGACATGGATACGATTAGTTCACTGGGTACGTGTCTAAAGTCGGCTATCAACCCGAATGCGTGGAGAAGATGTTCTCCGAGGGCTGCATTCTGTATAAACCCCTTGTGGCCGGGGACGGTAGCGACTGTTCTGTCGTTAGGGTATAGAGGCGACAGCTACATCTGATCTTGCTGCATATTGGTGCGCGTGAGCGAGGCTTGAGCAATGACCAGCGGCGCGTAATGCACGCTTGACCCTAGTTTGACCCTAGCCCGGACGCAACACCCTGCAATAGTGAGCAATACAGAGAATAGAAAACCCTTTGTTTATGCGGGATTTGCAAGCTCGTGCAACGCTCAGGAACCACTGACCGCACACTCGTAATGAGAATAGGTCAGCGGTTCGAGTCCGCTCGTCGGCTCTGCGTTTTCGTAGCCTTCCGTTCATCATTTCCACGATCCCCGATGAGCCGAAAGGAAGGGCGGCACTAACTGGAATTTGACTTACCTATCGGTAAGTAATATGATATGGCGGTCGTGAGTAGTAAACGCAAGAGCGCAGCTTCGAATGGACGCAAGCGATCAGCGGGCTCCGAGACTCGGGAGCGGATCATGGACGTAGCTGAGACGCACCTGGGTGGAGGCGGGTACCTGGGAGTTTCGCTGGAGGAGGTCGCCAGGGAGGTCGGCGTCAGCAAGCCCGCTCTGTATTATCACTTCCCTCAGGGCAAAGAGGAGCTTTTCATCGCGATCGCCCACCGCGCACTTGAGCACCACCGCGAGGGCCTCGAGCGTGCAATCGCCGCCCACGACTCTGGGGCGGCCAAGCTGCGTGCGGTAGCTCGCTGGCATATGAGCGAGAGCAACCAGGATCACCCCATGGATGAGCTCCGCGATCTCTCGAGGTTCGTCAGTGAGCAGCACCAGGCTGAATTGGCGGAAGGATTCTTTGGTTCGCTCTACAGGCCGATACACCGAGCCATCTCGTCAGCGGTCGAGTCCGGTGAGTTCTCCGAGAAAAGTCCCAAGCTCTTGACCTGGGCCTTCCTTAGCCTCCTCTCCGGGATGCTCCAAGTCAACAACATACCAGCCGGACCAACGTTACCGGAGGCCACCCGAACGGCCGAGGGAATGGCAGACCGTACGGTAGACCTGTTCCTCAACGGGGTGCTGCCATGAGAAGAGGTTCTCTTTTTTAGGCTGCTACTTACTTATCGGTAGGTATATCAGATTACTAAAGGGTGTAGTGAAGTTTGGTGAGCTAGGCTGAGATGCTGCGAAGACAACGAAGGAGTTAGGAGGAGGTCGAGCATGAGCAAGGGCGCGCGGGTAGATATTGCAAGGCAGGTCGCTGTCATGTTAGGGGCAATCTTCCAGATCGCGGTCCCGATCTTCACGGGGCCGGCGGTAGGCCGGGTGTCCGGGGAGAACCCGACGCTCGTCGTACCGACCGACTACGCGTTCGTCATCTGGACCCCCATCTTCCTTTTGGCCCTGATCTACGCGGTGTATCAAGCGTTACCGTCCAACCGGGAGAGCCAGCTCCTGCGGAAAATCGGGTGGTTCTCCGCCCTGGCTTACTTCTCGAACGGGATCTGGGAGATCGTGTTCCCCGCGCGTGAGTTCGTGCTCTCCCAGATAGTATTCGTGGGGATCTCTACTGGCGCCGTCGTCGCTTTCGTCCTGCTACAGCGTGGGGCCGGCTCGGGCAGCCGCTTCGACCGCTGGCTCGTCGCGCCGGCCTTTGGGCTACTAGCCGGCTGGGTCACGGCCGCGTTCTTCATCGGCTTGGTCACGGTCCTCGTGGCCACGGGTGTGTTGAGCGGCGGCATCGGGGAGGCCATCTTCGGGGCGCTCATGCTGATCGTCGGCGGCGCGGTCGCCTGCGCCGTGATACTGGCCGGGAGGAACGGCCCCGTGCAGGGCTACCTGGCGTACGGGGGTGCGGTGCTGTGGGCGCTCGCCGGGGTGGTCGCCAATCAGTACCAGAACTCCTTGATCACCTCCTTCACCTCCATCGTCTGTGCTCTGCTGGTCGCGGCTATCCTCTTCATCGCGCTGCGCCAGTCGGGCGTCAGCGGGGGTGCCGGTCAGCCCTCGAGCCCCAGGGTCGCCTGAGGTGTCCGACGAATCCGTGCACGACGACCACTTGCGGGTGAAGAGACAAGCGGGTGGCAAGAGCGAGAATATCGAGGAGGTAGATCGTGGGTAAGCGAAATCGGGCGGGACGTGGCGCGACAGGCGGCGAACGTCGTAGGGGCGCTGTTCCAGTTGGGGATGACGGCGGCCGCGAGCACGACGATCCAGGGCGTAGTCGACGAAGGCCCACGATCGCTGGTCGAGCCCGCCCTGTACGCGTTCACGATCTGGGCTCTCATCTTCACCCTGTCGCTGGCCTACGCTGTCTACCAGGCGCTGCCCGCCAAGAGGGAGAGCCCGCTCTTGCGTCGCGTCGGACCTTTCACCGCGACGGCGTTCTTCTGTACGGGCCTGTGGTCGGTCTTCGTCCCCTTGAGGCAATTCGGCCTTGCCCAGCTGATGCTCCTCAGCATCTTCATCTTCCTGCTCATCGCCTACCTACGCCTCTCGCGGCACGCGCGTGAGCGCGACCCTAGCATAGGCGAGCGTTGGCTGGTCGCGCTGCCGCTCGGGCCATTTCTCGGCTGGGTAACGGCGGCCAACGCCGTCAGCCTGACTGCCGAGGCCGTCCGCCGAGGATTCGTAGCATCCGGAGGCGTCGGCGAGGCGGCTCTCGGCACCGTTCTTCTGCTCGTCGGGGGCCTCCTAGCCTGCGCCGTGATCCTGGTTGGCAGGGCGGGACCGGTGCAGGGTTATCTGACCTACGGTGCGACCGTGCTGTGGGCGCTCACCGGGATCGTCGTCAACCAGTACGCCTACTCGCCCGTTACGACCGGCGCGGCGCTGCTCGCTGCCGTCTCAGTAGCGGTTGTCTTATTCAGCGCGCTGCGTGACGGACGCCCAGGTGGAGACGCACGACGGTCGGCGCGATCCGGGACGGCCTGAAGGCGTGTGGTATGTGGTGTGACGAATCCCAACGTGTCCACCCGAAAGAGGAGGCTTGATCCATGACGATAGATGTGCGGGAGCAACACGAGAGGCAGACCATGCGGGCATTCGGCTTCCGCCGCTACGGGCCACCGGACGTACTGGAGACGCTCGAAGTTCCGCGGCCCGAGCCGGGGCCGGGGGAGGTCCTCATAAGGGTCGCCGCCGCGGGGGTGAACCCGGCCGACTGGGCTTTGCGCGGAGGCAGGTTGCGCCCCTTCGTACGGCTCAAGCTGCCTTTCGTCTCAGGCTCCGACGTGGCCGGCGTCATCGAGGCCGCCGGTGCGGGGATGACGAAATTCGTGTCCGGGGAGGCGGTCTACGCGATGACGCCCACTACCACAGGCGGTGCATACGCCGAGTACGTCACCGTGGCCGCGGACAACGTGGCCCGCGTGCCTTCCGGGATATCGCTCGGGGAGGCTGCGGCCGTGCCGCTGGTCGCGCTGACGGCGTTGCAGGCGCTGCGGGACAAGGCGGAGCTTATGGCGGGAGATCACGTGCTGATCAACGGCGCCTCGGGCGGCGTGGGATCATTCGCGGTCCAGATCTCCAAGGCCATGGGAGCGCGGGTCACTGCGACGTGCAGCGGGCGCAACGTCGAACTTGTGCGCGGCCTCGGGGCCGACGAGGTCATCGACTACACCCGCGGCGACATAACCGCGGAAGGGTCATGCTACGACGTCGTGATCAGCGCGGTCAACACCCTCCCGTTGTTGCGCTGGCGTCGAGCCTTGCGTCCGGGGGGCAAGATCGTCACGGTCAACCCCCTGTTCGAAAACGCCGTGGTCACACGGCTGGCACGCGCCATCGGTCGCGTAAGTCTGGAAGGGGTTCTCGTGCAGCCGAGCGGCGCCGACCTCGAGGCCGTAGGGGCATGGATATCCGCCGGAAAGGTGAGGCCAGTTATCGACTGGAGCTACCCGCTATCCGACGCTGCTGCGGCGCACCGCTACAGCGAGAGCCGTCGCGTGCGCGGCAAGCTCGTCCTCATCGTCGATGAGCGGCTCGCCGAGGCGAGTGCCGAGTCCATCTCGTCCGGGGAACTGCCGGGTGGAACGGCGGCATAAAGAAAGTCCAGTTACACCAATGCGGCAGGGACCCGAAGCGAAGAAAGGGGGCCGGTCTCGTCGCGGCGGGATCTCAGCCATAGAGGTGCGGAGAGAGGTGGCAGAGCAATGAGCGCTCTGCGCAGTAAAGCGGGCGGATCCGTCCGGACCGAGGGACTCGTGCGCAGGTTCGGGGGTAACGTCGCGGTCGTCTTCGCGATTACCGGCATCTCGCGCGCCTTGGCGCTCGTGACCGACATCCAAGCCGGCTACCTCGGCCGGCTGCTCGTCTCCCCCGTCAACCACTTCAGTCTGCTGTTACGGCTAATTGTTGCCGACCACGCCCTTGTCATAGCGCTCTGCGTGCCCGTGCTCGGCTTTGTTCTTGACGTCGGCTTCGCGACTGGCCCTGTAGGCGTCCTCACCTTCGTCCTCCTCAGCGGGTTCTGGCGCCTTGCCTTCACCGAATTCCCCTGCACGATCGCGCTGCGCACCGGCAATCCGGCGACGGCGAACTTTTCTTTCATCCTGTTTTTCCCCTTCGCGTTTCTTACGACGACCTTCCTGCCGCAGGAGGCGCTGACCGGCTGGTTTGCCACCGTCGCCGATTACAACCCAGTCACGTACCTGCTCGCCGACCTGCGCCCCCTGATCACCGACGGCTGGGTCGCTTCAGATCTGATGCCCACGCTTGGTGCCGTCGCCGCCGCGGGCTGCGCAACCCCCGGGCTCGCCTTCTCCGTCCTGCGCGCTCGGGTCCGTTGCGCCTGATGGTCGACCGAGCAGCTACGAAGTGGTAGAGGAGCAGAGGAACAACGGCTGCGAAAAAATTCGTTGGCAACCCCCCACAGTTCCAAGGAACTGGCTGAGGCTCCTCGGCACCCGACGCAGGCTAGGACAACCACCGAGAAAAATCGGAGGCGATCTCATGAAGTTCGACCACACTGTCGAGACTACCGCTCCACCCGAGAAGGTTTGGATCGCTTGGACCGTTGTGGAGCTTTGGCCCGAATGGGATACCGAACTGGCTTCCGCCACCCTGGATGGCAGCTTCGCCGCCGGTGTAAAGGGTAGACTCAAGCCCAAGAGGGGTCCCGCATCCAAATTTTTCATCTCGGAGTTGGTCTCAGGGGAGAGCTATGCGTTTACGACTCGGTTACCCTTATGTGAGCTGAAGGTGAGGCGCCACCTCACCCGCAAGGAAAGTGGCGGGGCGTTCTTCACCCACGAAGTGTCGTTCGTTGGGCCACTGTCCTTCGTATTCGGCAACCTCTTGGGCCGAAGATACCGGGAGGCGTTGCCGGTAGTGATGGAGAACCTCCGGAAGATCGTCGAGCGTTGAGGTATTGCCAGCGGACGAGCCTGAACCTTCGCTCGACATGAAGCACTAATCTGACGCGCAAGGGCTGCCTCATTGCCCTAAGTTGCGTTCGCTAGATCTTGTTGGGAGGAGAAAGAGAGCACGAGACCGACCAGGGGAAAAGCCTGGCCGAAACGGCAGCGTGCAGAGAGGGGTGCGCCAGCGCGCACCGGTATGGGTCTGATCTCGAGTTCAGGAACCGGAGACGCGTGATCCGCGGACTTCTGATACCACTCTGATACCACCGGGAACGCAATACGGTGCAACACGCAGCAAGGCAGGGAAAGGAAACCCCTCTAAATATGCGGCATTTGCAACCCCCTGCAAACCCCTGCAACGCTTGATGGATCACTCGTAATGAGCAGGTCAGCGGTTCGAGTCCGCTCGTCGGCTCTTCGTTTTTCCTGCAAAACCTGTAAAAACGACACTCCCACGATGTTCGTGTCGAGGGCTTTGTCAGCAGTACGTAAGCAGTAGACTCTATCCCAAAGCGTCGTCTCCTCGGCATTGGCGTGCTACAAGTGGTTGCAGGGTGCAGCGGTTGGCGTAGGCGAATCCTCTGGCATTGACCGTCTGAGCGATGTGCCCGAGTTTCGGCGGGTGGGGCACCGTCGAACAAGCTCCGCCCAAGTTCCTGGATGATAGATTGTGCGAACTTCGTCTTGAGACTGTCCGAAAAGGGTCGGAGGAGCCTGCCCTGTAGCCTTACGGAGCACCTCAGCGACACTTTTCGACCCATTTTGGCCACCCTACACAGCCTAAATGCACGCTTCGAGCGTTGCTCGTACCCCTTGTCGGACGGTTTCTTGACAGAGTTCTCGGCTCCTCTTTGTCAAGCGGCGCTGCGTGAAGGCGTCTGCGAATCTGCCATGAGGTTCTTGAAGACGGCATCGGAGATGCGCCTCTTGAGGCACCGCAGAGCCTCCTTACGAGATTTGCCCTCCGCGATCTTCTTGCGGTAGTATCCTCCGCCTCGGGCGTCCGACCTGGCCTGGCATACCGCGACCATGTGCAGAGCGTAGTTGAGCTTGCGGTTGCCTGCCAGCGAGAGCCTGTGGCGCATCACCTCCCCGCTTGAGGCCTCAAGCGGCGCCGTACCGGAGTAGGAGGCGAAGTGGGCCTTTGTCGGGAAGCGCGCCACGTCACCTACCGTGCCTATGATCCTGGCGCCCAATATTGGACCTATGCCGAAGATTTCGGTAAGGGTGGTGCCGCAAGCCTCTACCTCGGCTTCGATGCGCTTGTTTAGGCCCGCGATCTTTCGATCCAGCGTCCGGATGTCGCGCAGGACCTCCGAAGCCAGTCGGCGGCGGACGCGCGAGGAGGAGCCCTGCGGTCGTATGCCGCGCAGGATGCGCGCTGCCCGGTCGGCCGAGACCGTTCCGGCTATCCCGCCGGGGACGAGATCTCGTAGAAGCCCGTGCAGGCGGTTGAGCCCCCTTGTACGTTCGGCCACCAGGTCCTCGCGCCTCTCGGAAAGTAGGCGCAGCACCTCGGATGCGGCCTCGGGATCGACCGCTGCCAGGCGCTCGTTGCGCGAGGCGGCCAAGGCGGTGGCCAGGGCATCGAGGCCGTCGTTCTTGCGGGAGTTGCCGGTCGAGAGCACCCGAACCTTTGCCGAGAGTTTGGGCGGCACGTCCACCACCGACTCGCCTGCCGCCGCCAACCTCCCCGCCAGGTACCGACCGAGGCCGCCGGCGTTCTCTACGGCCCAACGACGTTCTGGGAATCGTTTCGCCCAGCGCTCGAGGGCTCTCAAGCCGGCGCGGCTCTGCGGGAAGCTAGCACGCTCGATGAGCTCGCCTTTGGCTTCGTCGACCGCAGCGACGGCGACCGACGCCTTGTGGGGATCTACCCCGATGAGCACCTTCATGCGTGCGTACCTCCGTTTCGCTCGGACCTCCGCCACCATCGTCGCGCGCGAAGGACATTCCTACTACTTCGTGCCGCACACATACCTCTTTTGAGTCACTCCGCACGCCGTTCTCTACGGCGGGACGCAAGCCGAGAACAAGCCAACCCGTCTTACGGGCGGCAGGAAGTTCGCGAGCGATCCCTTTTAACCGGCGCCCTAGAAGCTTAGCGGCTGCAGACCGCCAAGCTCCTGAGCAGAGTTAAACAAGTCGGAAGTTCGTAGCAACAAGTAATGCCTAAGCAACACCAAAAATCACTCATTTGCGTGATCCGCTGGGGTTTGCTTGGTGCCTATAGTTGCTTTAGAGGTCGGCGCAACCCCGACTAAAAAGTAGAGAATCGAGGACGATGATGGCGAAAGCGAACCTCTTCAGAATACTAGGGGTGCTGGTGGTGCTTGTAGCGCTTTTCGGAGTGGACCTAAGGACAGCCGAAACGCAGACTACTGCTCCTTCCTACTATAAGGTAGAAGACCTCGGTACCCTTGGCGGCAGCCGTAGCTGGGCCAGTGCCATAAATGACTCAGGACAGGTAGTCGGCTCTTCATATCTCGCTGGCGATCAGAACAATCATGCCTTCCTCTACAAGGACGGTGAGATGACAGACCTTCTTACCCTCGGGGGCACTTCCAGCGTAGCCAAGGGCATAAATAAATCTGGCCAGGTCGTCGGGTGGTCGGATAACAGCAGCGGGGAGAGGCGTGCCTTCATCTACGATAGCACCAACGGGATGAAGGACCTCAACGACTTGATTCCTGCCGACTCTGGCTGGAGTATTGATGAAGCCACGGCTATCAACACCGACGGCCAGATTGCTGCCACCGGATGGCCGCCCAGTTGGCGGGACCCTTGCTCTCCATATGCGGAAACGTGGGATTTTCACACTGCGTTAGTCCTTAGACCTGCTACTACAGCAGGTACTACAGCCACTTATGAGGTGCAGGAGTTGGGCACTCTCGGAGGCGATTACAGCTATGCAACAGGCATAAACGACTCCGGCAAGGTGGTTGGGCGTTCGTCCCTTAGCGGCTGTGGGGAACGGCCCTTCCTCTACGATGAGAATGCTAACCCAAAGATGCAGGACCTGGCCGGTATCGAGGCAAATGGCATAAACGCCTCCGGCAAGGTGGTCGGGTATACGTGGTATTTTGACGAATACGACATGGACTGTACAAACAATGATTGCCATCGTGCCTTCATCTACGATAGTGCTACCAAACAGATGCAGGTGCTGGGCACTCTCGGGACCGGCGATACTTACGGAACTATTGGTAGCGAGGCATATGGCATAAACGACTCCGACAAGGTGGTCGGGTTGTCAGGTATCGGCGACGGTTTTCATCATTGGGTGTCAGGAAGCGGTCCCGCTTATGGGTTCATCTACGATAGCACCAACGGGATGAAGGACCTCAACAGCTTGATCCCTGCCGACTCTGGCTGGACCATTCATGAAGCCAGGGCTATAAACAACAACGGCCAGATAGCTGCCACCGGTTACAAAGAAGGAGTAGGCCAGCATGCGTTACTCCTTAGTCCAACAAGCGACATTCCACCACCTGCTGACGACACCCAAGCCCCCTCCCCGCCCACCATCACAACCCCCCAAAACAACTCCTACGACACAGACGGCTCCTTCAGCGTTTCCGGCAGCGCCGAAGCCTCTAGCACCGTGGAACTCTTCGAGGGCACAGCTTCCAGGGGTACTACCAAGGCTGATTCCTCCTCTGGAGCCTGGAGCATAGCTCTTAGCGGGCTCTCTGAAGGCGCCCACACCTACACCGCCAAGGCCACGGATGCATCAGGCAACACCTCTTCTGCTTCCAACTCCGTGACCGTTACGGTGGACAAGAGTGCTCCCAAGGTGGTCGATAGTAGCGTCATCCCCACAGCAGACGCCACAGGAGTTGACCGCACAACCAACGTGACGGCCACCTTCTCAGAGGAGATGATGGCCTCCTCCATAAACGGCACTACCTTCAAGCTCTTCAAGAAGGGCTCCACCACCAAGATAGGCGCCTCGGTAGTCTACCGCGACCTCAACAGCCCCCCCTTTACGGCGAAACTCGACCCGACCAACTCCCTACGCAGTGGGGTCACCTACAAAGCGGTGGTGACCACGGGGGCCAAGGATGTGGCGGACAACCCCCTCGCACAGCAGTACAGTTGGTTCTTCACGGTACGCTAAGTTAGCGTACAGGAGTAGTAGTGGTAGGCATCTGTAGCGAAGGGCCGAGGCGTTATTCCCCGGCCCTTTATCTTGCCCTTCTTCATGCCCCTATTCACCTAAGTGCGTGGAAGGCGAATTCTGCGAACTTCGCCTTTAGGGGGTTCTCGGAAATCCACCGCGGCTAGCACGATAATGGCCTGTATGGAGGATGCACCCTAAGTGGACTACGGAGCACACCTACCCCTGATGGCTCTCGACGGGCGGCCCTGGACCCTCGACCGCCTCCTGGAGTACGCGCACACCGCCGAGGGCGCGTGGAAAACGGATTCTAAGAAGTTGGCTTCCCCCGATCCCGAGTGCCGAGATCCGTAATGGACCTGGCGAACGCGTTACCGCCACCGTACGATGGTCTCGACCGTTCCCGAGGAGCGAGGCCACGAGCGGGGTCTTAGGGTTACTGAAGCAAAAGGAGATGTCATGTCGGCAGCGACGCCGTTCTTCCGCGAGTCGGGCGTGGGGGAAGCGGTTGTTTGCCTCCACGCCAGTGCCAGCTCCTCTGGGCAGTGGCGAGCGCTCATGGAACTACTCGGCAAGCGCCACCAATCGCTCGCACCCGACCTGGTCGGCTACGGCCGAAGCCCGGCTTGGCAGGGCGGACCAGATCTCAGGCTGAACGACGAGGTTGACTCCTTAGCTCCGGTGTTCGACGCCGCGGGCCAGCGATTCTCACTAATCGGCCACTCCTACGGGGGCGCGGTCGCGCTCAAAGCGGCGCTTCGGTATCGCGAGCGGCTGCGGTGCCTGATCGTATACGAACCGGTCCTGGTCAGCGTGCTCATAACCCAGGCGCCGGATCACCCGGCCGCCATCGAGATCACGACGCTTAGGGACGAGACGATCCGCGCAGTCGAGCAGGGCGATCTTGCCACGGCCGCCGAGCGATTCGTCGACTACTGGCTGGGACTGGGAACGTGGGCAGCACTACCCGAAGCGCGCCGTATGCCAATGATGCAGTCCATGCGCAAGGTCGCCGCAGAGTGGCACGCCGCCTCCAACGAGCCGACACCGCTGGCAGGGTTTGCGTCGCTCGACACCCCGACGCTCTACCTGACCGGCTCTCTATCTCCCGCCCCGACAAGAGAGATCGCGGCGCTGCTTGCGCCGGTCCTGCCCAGGGTAGAACTGGTGGAACTCGACGGTATGGGCCACATGGGACCGATCACGCACCCCGAGCGCGTGAACGCAGCCATCGAGCAGTACCTCATCCACACGCTGCGCGCGTGAGACCAAGAAGCGTGCAGGCCGACGCCCCTCCTTTCCAACGCAGCGAGGTCAAGGCGCTACGGGCGGGGCGCCTGTAGGGTCGGAAGACATGGCGACTGCTGTAACGGAACACCGCAAATGAGTCCATCCTTGTACCCTTATTCAGCCGAGTGCGTGGAAGGTTAATTCTCGGCAGTTCGCAAAGATCACTCATTTGGGGTATGCGCTGCAGCCCTACTCGATAATACAATCAGTTCATTGTTGAGCCGGGCGCCCCTCATCCCCCTCCGAGGAACGACGACCCGGCTTTTCTGTTGCCCGCGTCCTGGTCCCATGCCGCTGCATTTCTTATGTAGGAAACTCCGAACTAATGCTAGTAACGTACATAAGAACCTGATAATACCCGACGATATGGTCATCGCCTCGCCGGCGGACCTGGGCCGTCTGGACTGGCCCGGCGCGGACTTTCACGCCGGCGTGAACTTCGCGTTGACGGAGTTCTCAGAAGTTCGCAGCCTTTAGCAACGACCATGCAGCCGCAGGGGATGCGCCGCTCGCCTTGGTGCCATATGCTGCCTTTGTTGCTAGAGTCCCAAGAGGAGGCAGTGGGACTGCGTTGGATACTACAGTGGCGAAGGTCGCGTGGGTGGGGAGGATCGCAGCGATGGTGTTCGGGTTGGCGGTAGTGCGGGCCCTCATCGTGATCCCCACCACATAGGAGGTCGTGCTGATGAAAGAGCTGCATTCCGAGATCGAGATCAACGCCAGCGCGGAGCTCGTCTGGGGCATCCTCACCGACTTCGCTTCCTACCCCGAATGGAACCCCTTCATCCGTAAGATCAGCGGGGAGCCCAAGGTCGGGGAGCGCCTGGAGGTTCGCCTCGAGCCCCCAGGTAGCCGGGGCATAACCCTGAAGCCTACTGTGCTCAATGCCGACCCCGAGCGTGAACTGCGGTGGCTGGGCCACCTGTTGGTTAGCGGTCTGTTCGATGGCGAGCACTCCTTGAGCATCCACCGGCTGGGAGAGGACCGCGTGCGCTTCGTCCAGGAAGAAACCTTCAGGGGAGTGCTCGTCCCCCTATTCGCACGCAGCCTGGATAACAGCACTCGGCGTGGGTTCGAGGAGATGAACCGCGCCCTCAAAGAGCGGGCCGAGGCGCCTCCCACGGACACTAACTAACCTCCGCACCTCCGAGAGGCTTGACGGGTAAGATCAGACGATCCGGTAGTTCAGCTAACCGGAAGCGTACGTTAGGAGATCGTCTGTATGTTGGAGTTGATCAAGGGGACCGCCCTGGCCTTACGCTTCCTCCTCGAGCTGTGCGCCCTTGGGGCGTTGGGTTACTGGGGCTTCATGACCGGTGGGGCAGCGCTCGCGAAAGTGGGGTTGGGCCTCGGTGTCCCGCTAGTTGCGGCGGTGGCGTGGGGCACGTTCGTGGCCCCCAAGGCGCTGGTGAAGGTGCCTGGAGCTGTGCGCCTCCTCGTAGAGGTGGGCGTATTCGCGTCGGCCACCGCCGCGCTGTACGTGGCCGGGAGCACCCGTCTGGCCACGGCATTGATGCTGGCCTACGTGCTTGACCGGGTCTTGCTGACCGTATTGTGGCAACGATTATTCGGCTAAAGTCCTATAAGGGTTATTCGCCGAAGTTCGCAGGTACGAGGAACGGCGCTACGCCGCACAAGAAAAGGGCTGGGAGGTTAGTCCCAGCCCTCGACGTCTCGTTCTAAAGGGTTCGCCTTAGGAGTTGGCCCTTTTCTTGCGGTCGATCTGCGCGATGAGGGTCTCGCGGTTCTTGTGGTCCTTCTCGTACTCGCGCACCTTCTCGAGCTGCTCTGCGGGAAGGCCCTCGATCCTCCTTGAGACCTCATCCACGCTCAAACCATCGTAGTCGGTGCTCCCAAGGGCGCTAAAGACGGCGCTCCTTAGCTCGGCCTCGTGGGTGGCCTTCTCGGTCTGCCTAAGGACCTTCTCGGTCCGCTCGGCGGTATCCTCAGCGACCCTCAAGCCCTGCTTGGTGCTCTCCTCGGCGACCCTCAGGCCCTGCCTTGCCACCTGCTCAGTGGCCTCCAGGCTCTGCTGGGTGGCCCGCTGGAAAGCCCTCATGCCCTGCCTAGCGTAGGCGAAGGGACTGAAGAACTCAGTGTAGGCCCCGACCCAACTCTGGGTGAGCGTCCGGAAGCTCTCCTGCTGCCTGCCTATGGCACGCCCGAAGGCCTCTGCGGTTTTCACGTTTTGCTCGGTCTGCTCGCGCAGCACCCCGACGGCGTCTCCCGTCCAGGACTGGACGAACTCGGCGTTCTTCTGCTGGAGCTTGAGGAGCCTGACGCCGTTGGCGAAGAACTCCTGGGTCGCCCTAGCATTGTCCTCCTGGAGCTTGACGAACTCCAGCCCACCTTCGGCGAGCCCCATGCTCCTGCGCCGGGCGGCGGCGAAGTTCTCGGCCAAGGCCTCGAAGGAGTTGCGCTGGGCCTCTGCCATCTCGTAGACCGTGCGGGCCGTCTTGTCGATGTTGGTTGCGGTGGTAGCCACTTCATTACCTCCGTGGTAGATAGCAACTGTTTGCTACTATGTTCTTACCACACATATATCCGATGTAAACCTTACGGCGTCAGGTCCTTCGTTTTGCTCCTATTCACCGGAGTGCGTGGAAGGGAACAGCCTGTTGAAAAAGTAGATGTTGGCCCGGTCAGCGGTCCAAAAGAGCCCGAAAACAAGGCCAAAACACTACGATAACGCCATATTCGGCCGCTGAACCGGGGGCGGAAGTGAGCGCGAAGGAGTTTTTCAACAAGCTGGGAACTTCTACGCACTTCGCCCTAACGGAGGGCTAAGAACTTCGGTGTGGACGGAACGGGTCTTGACAGATCCCGCGACCTTGCTACCATACGTACTTGGGAAAGGAAAACCCGAAGCGTGTAGAGGCATAGAGGCCCGCCTCGGTCTAATTGGGCGCTAGAGAAGCGGGCAGAGCCAGTGGCGCAACCGGCTACCGATAAACGAGGCGGTCGGTTGCGCCTTGCTTCGGGCAGAAGGGAGGCCGGGCGCGAGTGGATGGGCACCGTTTTCCCGGCCCCCGCGGGCCCCCTCGCGGGAGGCCCGACGCAGGCACCGACGCCGGGCGGCACCCCCCCTCCGCCGCCCGGCGTCGGGCCGTGCCAGGGGACGGCCCTCCACTAACTTCGCGTTGACGGCGTTCTCGGAAGTTCTTTGGGGGAGGCGGCGAGCGTCCCCCCTCTGAACCGGGTAGTAGAATACCGTCGGGCCCGGCGGCCCGTACCTCCCCCTCCTGGGCCGCCGGGCTTTTTCGTGCGCCCCTTCGGCCCCGCGCGGGTCGCGAAATGGCCCGAAAGTTGCATGGACGGGGCCCAGAGCCCCTGAGACAATGCGCCACTGAGGCGGGCCGGCGGAACTAGGAGGGGGCGCCGGCCCGTTTCGGCGCCTGCGTTCGACCCGGTCGCCTTTGCGTAACTTCCGCTCGCTCTTGGAGGAGGTCGAAGACCTGCCCCAGGGCTAGCCGCCTTCTCAGGGGGCGCGCTCGGTGAGCTCCTCTATGGTGATCCACTCTCTCATGAGCGCCTCCCTTGCTGCCTCGCCCCTGGATGCGACGCCCATCTTCGGGTAGATGTTGGCAAGGTGACGCTTGACGGTCGCCTCGGAGAGCCGCAGCGAGGAGGCTATCTGGTGGTTGGAGAGGCCCCGGGCGGCCAAGAGAAGGATCTCAAGCTCCCTGGCCGTGAGGACGCTCTCGACACCCTCCTCGGTGCCCTCAAGCATCTGCCCAGGCATCCCCACAACGGCGTTCTCGCTCAAAGGGTCAAGCACCGCCGCCCTTATGGCCGCCACCAGGTGCTCTGAGGAGGAGGTCTTGAGCAGGTAGGCGCTCGCCCCCACCCCGGTGAGCCCCCGAACGTATCGCGGGCTCTCGAACCTGGTGACGATCACTACCTTGGGTGGGTCGGGGAAGGCGCGCATCGCCTCCAACGTCTGCTTGGCCCTCTGGAAGGGCAGCTGCACCTGCACAATGACCACGTCGGGAGAGAGCTCGCCCACGAGCCTTATGGCCTCCGCGTCGTTTGGGACCTCGGCCACGACCTCCAAGCCGCCGTAGGAGGCGAGTATGCTTGCGAGACCCTCCCTGAACATGGTGTGGTCGTCGGCGAGCAAGACCCTGATCGGTCCGCTCTTTTCGTAGATCTCACCCATAGTCGGTTAGCTCCTTGGTGCTTTAGCCCTGTAGTCTAGCGGCCTCGCCAAGGTATCGCACATCCGTATGCACCGGAGTACGTGGAAGGTGAATTCTTAGAACTTCGCGTTGACGGAGTTCTCAGAAGTTCAAGGAGTTCTGGTGCGAAATCCCCTAGGGGAAATCTGCTGCTAGGCGAAGATGGAATACCCTACCGTGCCTTAGGCTAGGTGAACACCGCAAAGCACCGGCAATGGGAGGAGAGCGAGATGGGCGAGGGCTACGGGACACTCAGGCTATGGTCGACGGTGCTGATGTTCGTCGGGATCTTAGGTGTCATTTTCGTCGTGATCGGGACGATCTTCGCCGTCTTCGCAGCGCCTACCTTCTGGCAGGGCGTGGGTTTCCTCTTGATCGGTGGTCCTCTGGCTGTCCTGTTCGCCAGCTGGCCGATCGCGCTGGGGCAAGGATTGCGGGCACTCGCCGACGTGGCCGAGTACGTCCAGCGCCAGCAGAGCGGACTCAGATGAGCCCGGTAAGCTCCAAGGTCAACATCGGAGGGAGGTCCCCTCCGTTGCGAATCGGCCCCGAGGCACGCATGGCATTCTCAATAGAGGCGACCAGAAAGGAGCGGCGCGAGTGGCGACGCTATCGGTACTGAAGTTCGAAGACCCCAACGGGGCGGACAGGGTGCTCATGGCCCTGCAGGGCCTGCAGGAGCGGCAGATGATCACCCTTGAGGACGCGGCGGTCGTGAGCTGGCTCCTGGGCAGCAAGAAGCCAAAGACCCACCAGCTGCACGGCACCGCGGGAGCCGGCGCCACCTGGGGCGCTTTCTGGGGTTTCCTGTTCGGTCTGATCTTTTTCATGCCCTTCCTGGGTGCCGCCATAGGCGCCGGTACGGGGGCGATAAGCGGCTCGTTGGCCGACGTCGGGATAGACGACGATTTCATAAAGCAGGTGCGCGATAAGGTGACGCCAGGCACCTCGGCGCTGTTCGCCCTCACCAGCGGGGCGACGGCTGTAGACAAGGTGGTCGACGAGCTGAAGGCCTACGACTTCGAGATCATCTCCACCAACCTGCCAGAGGAGCAGGAGCAGAAATTGCGCGAGGCCTTCGCGCACGAAGAGTAGTAGAAAACGAGATCGCTGCGGGGCGGTCGATCCGATAGCCGCCCCGCAGCGAAGCGGGTTGGACGCGTAAGGGAGGCGTGTAAGCAGCCAAGGGGTTAGGGATGCTCTCGAAGTTCGCAGCCACCGTGCTCTTGTCTATCGTGGTACTCATCGTGGTGACGCTGTTCGTGAGCCTGGGCGTGCTGTGGTGGACCGGTGATGGCACCAGAAGCGTCCTGATCGGAGTGATCTGCGGTGTGGTAGCGGTCCTTACGGTCCGCACCGTGAGCTGGTACGGACGATCGGGGGAACGCTCCGGCGACGAGTACGAGCGATCTGGGGATGGACGGGATCGCTGAGCGGGGCTTGAGCCCTCCAAGGCCAGGTGCTATTCAGCCGCTCCGAAAAACCTGGCATCGTACAAGGTCCTCAAGCGCCGCACCGTGAAAGGATGCGACTGAGGAAGCTGGGCTACGGCTGGCCAGAACCCCCTGAACCCCCGCGCCTGCTCCAGGAGCTCATCGACGTCCACTCCCTTGTAGACGTACCGTCCGGCGGCGAGCAAAACCAATCCTTCCTCGCCCCGCGGCGCCAGGTACGCGCCGTGCCGGTCGCAGGAGAACTCCCTTGCTCGCGAGAGAAATTTCCCGAGCAAGGGAACACTATCGACGTAGGCGGTCGAAAGCTGGTACCACAGCCTCGTGTGCCCGAGCCTCAGGTGCCCTAGCTCGTGCCCGATGATGAACGCCAGTGCATCCCTGTTCTTCTCGTAGGTGTTGCTGAAGAGCTCGCTGTGGATTACCACGAAGTCGTAGCCGAACGTAGATGCGGCGAAGGCGTTGAGGGTGCCGTTGCCGGACATCAAGTAGATCTCTGGTTCCCTTTTCAGGCCCAGCCTGCGCGCGAAGTCACCCTTGACGGCGTAGATGTCGGGGAATTGCTGGGTAGAGAGCCTCACCGCCGATCCCCGTATGCCCGCGCGGGTGAGTTGGCGATACACGACCAGGCCAGGCACGAGGAAAAGCAGCGCCACGAAGGCCACCCTGATCGCGTCTACCGTCGGGCCGGAGAGAGGGTCCCCTGCAAGGGCGTTGAGGAATCCCAGAAGCAGTGCGCCAACCACAATAAGGACGACGATCAACAGGTTGACCAGCACGCTGAAGACGTAAAGCGGTACTTCGTGGGGATCCCTCAGCCGCAGGTTGTCCATAGGTAAACTCCTTCTATAGTAAAGGCGGTTTGTGGCGTGATGCACCACGATCATCCCAACCAGCAATTCTATAGTACGCGAACACGACGAGTGCGTGGAAGAAGCGTTCTGCGAACTTCGCCCCACATCTTTCTCTACCACCGGAGTGAAGAAGCATGTAGTCTGCAGGGATGTATCCTTCGGGAGAACGGGCGCAGTGCCTGCGCCAAGTGATACTGCAGAAGCGCTTCGCTTGCCATACCTGCGGCTCTGCGTCCTTCATCATCAGGGACGCGCGGTTCTCCACGCTGGAGTCGCCCACGCTAGACGTCGCCCTGAGATGTGCCAACTGCGGTACGACGGACACCGTCTCGCTCTCACTCGTGGAGGCCAGGCGGTGCGGTTTCGAGGACCCCGCAAGCTAAGCCTCGCGCCAAGATGTCCCGTAGCCCCCGTCCGACACCCATGGGCTTTCCGAACCGATCCTCCCAGCCCTTCCTTATGCCCTTGTATGTTGCGCGTGGCCGTAGAATCGGCTGTAAGGGCGCGACAGACCGACTGCCCCATGGTCCGAGCTCGACTCAGAGACCGTTGAATAGCGAGGGTCGTCGCGCCCTCTTACCGACGGAGAGCCCGAACAGTTGCCCGGGACGCCAGAACTTCGCTGGCGAGCCCGCATCGGCAAGGCAGGGCCAGGAGTGGAGGGGAGCGCCCAGATGAACGAAACGCCCACCTACTACGCGGGCATCGACGTGGCCAAGGACCGCTTGGACGTGGTGCTCCGCCCGAGCGGGGAATACGTGGAGGCCACCAACGACGAGCGGGGCATCCGCTCGGTGGTGCGCCGTTTGCGTAAGGAGGACGTGGCTCTGGCGGTACTCGAAGCCACCGGGGGACTCGAACAGCCCGCCGCCGCAGCCCTCGCTCTGGCTGGGGTACCGGTGGCGATCGTCAACCCCAGGCAGGTCAGGGACTTCGCCAAGGCCACGGGCAAGCTCGCCAAGACCGACCGGATCGACGCCGCGGTACTTGCCCACTTCGCCGAGGCGGTGAAGCCGGAGCCGCGCGCCTTGGCCGACGAACATGCCCGCGAACTCTCGGCCGTGGTGCTCAGGAGGCGCCAGATCCTCGCCATGACGACCGCCGAGGCCAACAGGGCGCGCACGGCCCCGAAGGTCGTGAAGAAGAGGATCGAGGCGCATCTGCGCTGGCTGAGGAAGGAACTGGCGCAGCTCGACGGCGAGCTGGAGCGGGTCGTGAATGAGAGCCTGGTGTGGAAGGAGAGGGCGGACCTCCTCATGAGCGTTCCCGGAGTCGGTCCCACGCTCTCGGCGACCCTGCTTGCGGAGTTGCCCGAGCTGGAGTACCTCGACCGCAGGCGGATCGCCGCGCTGGTGGGGGTTGCGCCTCTCAACCGGGACTCCGGCACCTTGCGCGGGATACGCACGGTGTGGGGTGGCCGCTCGGGGGTGAGGACGACCCTCTACATGGCGACCCTGTGCGCCACGCGCCACAACCCCGCGATCCGGGAGTTCTACAGGCGCCTGGTGGCCTCCGGCAAGCCGAAAAAGGTGGCGCTCACGGCCTGCATGAGGAAGCTGCTTAGCATCCTGGGCGCGATCTTGAGGAACCGGATCCCTTGGCAGCCGCAGTTGGTAGCGACCTAGGAGCACTCGAGCGCGCCGGAGGAGCTCTCCAAAGGAGCGAAAGAGTTGGCAAAAGCGCTCGATCCCACTTGACATCCAAGACAGTTGCTATTCAGCGGAGTGCGTGGAAAGAGTGTTCTCCGAAGTCGGTATCCAGGAATCTGCATAGCTTCTCGCTCGACGTCGAGAGTAGGCTATCTGACTGCCCCTAGATCAGGTTGTTGGGATTCTACATTTTGCGGTGGTGGTGGATAGAGATGCGCGAATGTGAATGTTTGGGAGGCGGGTGGACCGATACATGAGTCCCAAAACACCCAGTCGTCCGGGCTACGCTTTCGTGCCTTGCTGACCGAGGATGGCGACCGGAGAGTGCAACTCCACAGCGTCTGAAGTTCGCCCATGACACGCTCCGGAACTTCGCCCTAACGGAGTTCTAAGAAAATGAGATGAGAAGGCCGACCCCCTTCACGCAGTACCCTTAGGGTCTGCAAAGGCTATACGGGCTTCGACGCCCAATGGAAAGGAGGATCGGCCCACCATGGATGGTAGCAGGGACGAACCGAAAACGACGGCCGGATTGGATCTCGGCGACAAGTACTCCTACGTGTGCCTCATCGACCAACACAGCGGAGAGGTGATCGAGGAGGGTAGGCTTCGTACCACCCCCGAGGCCTTCAGACGGCGCTTCGCCTCCGAGCGGCCTCCCATGCGCATAGCGATCGAAGCCGGTACCCACTCTCCGTGGGCGAGCAGGGTGCTGGAGCGGTGCGGCCACGAGGTCCTCGTGGCCAACGCTCGCAAGCTGAGGCTCATCTACGCCAACAAGCGGAAAACCGATGAGGTCGACGCCTTAAGAACCTGGCCCGCCTGGCCAGGGTGGACCCGAAGCTCTTGTACCCCCTCAAGCACCGGGGCGAAGACTCCCAGGCTCATATGGCCATCATCCGCTCGCGTGAGGCACTGGTGAGTACCCGCACGCAGCTGGTCAACCATGTCCGTGGAGCGGTCAAATCCTTCGGAGCTCGCTTGCCCAAGTGCCCGGCCAGAAGCTTCCACAAGAATGCGACCGAGCATATACCGGAGGCCCTGTGGCCGGCTCTCGGGCCCATCCTGGAGCAGATCGGCTCCCTGACGCAGCGCATCCGGGATTACGACCGAAAACTGGAGGAGATCTCCAAGGATAGCTACCCGGAAACCGAGCTCTTGCGCCAGGTCGAGGGGATCGGACCGCTTACGGCGCTTACCTTCGTGCTTACCGTGGAGGATCCCTACCGCTTCGAGAAGAGTCGCTCGGTAGGAGCATACCTGGGGCTTGTGCCCGCCAGGGATCCGTCGGGAGATAGAGACCCTCAGAAACGCATCTCCAAAGAGGGAGATGAGATGCTGAGGAAGCTTCTGGTAGGCAGCGCCCACTACATACTTGGCCCCTTTGGCTCGGACTCGGACCTCAGGCGTCACGGAGAGAAGATAGCCTCCCGCGGAGGCAAGAACGCCAAGAAACGGGCGGCGGTGGCCGTGGCGAGAAAGCTTGCGGTGCTTTTGCACAGTTTGTGGGTGAGCGGAGAACTCTACGATCCGCTCCACAATGCGCACAGGCGCAAAGATGTAGCGGCTTGAAGGGGAAAACGATGGAGCACACTAGAGGCTAAAGAGGGGGTGATGATCTAGAGCGGGGACCCTAAAGGGACGGAGAGAACGGCTTCTTCTGTCCGAACGCGCTTCGGATCTAGGAAGGTGACTGCGCCATTGCGAACTTGGTCTTTCCGAGAGGAGAGACCGCTAAGAAGATTGCAGCACCTCGGTAGCCCGAGAAGAAGGATCTCATAATGCACCGAGTCATCAAAGAGAGCTGACTCACCAGGAGTGCGGATGGAAGCATAGCGCGAAGGGTAGAGAAGACTGTTGTGATCCGCCATACAGGGCCGCCACGTCGGCTTGACAAAATGTGCCTTCTCATGGAAGTTCGCCTACGCAGGGCTCTCGGAAGTCTGCAAGGCCACGGTCCAACTCCTGTAGGCTAGTGGGGCCTACCCGTCCGATCGTAGAGAGGTGGCATGAAGTTCACCACAACTGCGCGTAGTCTCGGGATTTTCTCGGCCGCGGCAACCGTCATCCTAGTGGTCGCCTACGCGGTAACGCTTGCCGTGGGGTTAGCGTCTCTCGAGTCTCCGCAGCAGCCGATCGGCGACCCTATGTTCACGATCCTTGAGGTCCTGATCATCATAATGATGCCGGCGATGATCGCGCTCATAGTGGCGGTGCACGCTTGGGCACCGATGCACGCTAAGACACTCAGTATGACCTCCGTCGTCTTCATGGGTCTGCTCGCCGGGGTGACATGCAGCTTACACTTCGTCATCTTAACCTTGAGCCGCCAGCCCGAATTCACCGCGCAGTCGTGGCTACCGCTGGTCCTGTCGTTCAAGTGGCCCTCGGTCGCATACGCCTTGGACATCCTTGCCTGGGACGTCTTCTTTCCGCTCTCGATGTTGTTCGCCGCCCCAGTTTTTCACGGCAGTCGCTTGGCCGTATGGATCCGCGTGCTGATGATAGCCAGCGGGGTGCTCTCGCTCGCCGGCTTGAGCGGGGTCGTGGCTGGCGATATGCAGCTACGAAACATCGGCATAGTCGGCTACGTGGGGGTGTTCCTCGTCGTGGCCGCGCTGCTTGGGGTCTTGTTCTATAGAGCGACACCGCAAGAGGCCTAATGCACGCAACAGAGCCCTCGCCTCTTTATTCACCCGAGTGCCTGGAAGGGAAGTACTCCGAAGTTGCGTTATCCCATGCAACAATGGTATCATGCGTGCGGTGGAAAGGGATGACCTGCCTGGAAGCGGGTCGGGAAGGAGATAACAAAGATGAGTTTGAGCCCATTCGGGCGTCGCGGCGGATTCTACGATGCCCACAGCGAGGTCAACCGTCTGCTCGACGAGATGTTCGGTGGTCTTAGCCGTCGACCGGCTGGCCGGATGGCGCAGGCTACGACGGAGTGGGCACCCTCAGTGGACGTGCTTCCAAAGGACGGGGACCTGGTAGTCAGGGCGGAGATGCCCGGTGTGAAGCCCGAGGACGTAGAAGTCGCCGTCCACAATGGGGTGCTGACCATCTCCGGCGAGCGCAAGGTCGACCAAGAGGAGGAGCGCGCTGGCTACTACGTCAGGGAGCTGCGCCACGGCTCATTCCGGCGGAGCATGCTCTTGCCCGAAGGTGTAGATGAGGAGAATATCCACGCTCGCTACCAGGACGGCATCTTGGAGGTGACCCTCGGGGGTGCCGCGGCAGCTAGGGAGCCCAGGAGCATCCAGATAGAGGTCCCTCCTGCTGGCCAGCAGGGCGCAACCGACATAGAGGTGAGCGAGAGCACGCAAGGGGCAGGGCTGCAGGGAGACGTTTCACCAGAAAGCCCACCGGAGACTCCACCTCGGTAGCTCTCAGGCGTGCTCTGAGCCTACGCACCTCACCATCCTCACCATGTGGGGCATGAGCTGTCAGAGAAGGCAAGTAGTGCCAGTTGCTCAAGGACCGGAGGGCTGAGCTGCTTGGCGCGCCCCAGTCCTCTTTTGCTATACGCTGCTGAAGCCACCCTTATTCACCCCAAGTGCGTGGAAGGGCTATTCTCCGAAGTTCGCCTCGCCATGGCAGAATGGGCAGAGATGGAAGCGGTACAAGGGGAAGGCCCAGAGACATGGCTATCGATAAAGTTCTCGCTGATGTCGCAGTCTACGATTTCGCCTCGGCACTCACCTGGTACGAGCGACTTCTCGGCCGTCCTGCCGATGCTGAACCGATGGACGGGTTGGCCGAGTGGCATCTCGCCGAGGGTGGGGGGATCCAAGTAAGCGAGTATGCGGAGCGTGCGGGATCGTCCAACGTGACCCTCATGGTGAGCAGCCTTGAGGAGCAGCTCGCCGCGCTGGAGGCACAGGGAATACCTGTCGGAGCGATCCAGGGGACGCCGGGGTTCGTGAAGGCCGCTACGGTGAGCGACCCCGAAGGCAACGAGATCACCTTCGCGGAAGACCTCACCAACAAGACCTGAAGCCGCGAGCCAATGACGGTCAGTTCAAGCCGCCTGGGGCTTGGGAGCCTGCATATTCACCCAACCTCGTAGGAGGGGTCTACCCAGAAGTCCGCATCCACGATCCTGCAAAGCCCCGGTCCTATACCTCCAAGTCAACGAGGCATCAAGCTTCACGGAAGACCGCTTCTATGTTGTGGCCGTCCGGATCCAGCACGAAGGCTGCGTAGTACCCGGGTGGGTAGCCCCCCTCGCGCAGGCCCGGCGCCCCGTTGTCGGTGCCCCCCGCCCGCAAGGCGGCGGCGTGGAAGGACTCGACCTCGGCCCGGCTCTTGGCCGCGAAGGCGACATGCTGACTGACCGAAGGCGGGTGGAAACGATCGATCCAGAAGATGGGGTAATCCACTCCATAGCCGATTCCGTCAGTCCCTTCGTTCTCGGGAAGCTGCATGACTCGCCGGAGGTCGAAAGCACCCAACACGGCGTCGTAAAAGACGGCGGAACGCCCGACGTCCGCGACGCCGATGCCGGTGTGGTCGATCATCGCAACCTCCTCTTGGGCCAACGCCCTCGTTCATCACGCGCAGCTACATATTGTAGTGCTGGATGGAAATGCGCGAACGTGGGGATGCGTGGGTGCGTCCATCCTGGCACCACGGAGACAACGCCCCGACCCTACTTTATGCTCTTATTCACCGAAGTGCTTGGAAGGTAAATTCTCGGAACTATATTTTCAGGATACTGCATAGAACGTCGGCTCAAAGCCACAAGGTTCGCTCCTCGGCGCATCCGCCTCCGGTTAGGGATCCTACATCTTGTGGTGCTGGATCGATTTGCGGCAATCGTAAATGCTCAACTGCGACGCTAGAGACTGTGGGTTCGGAGCAAGCATTTCTCCTTCGTGGGTTTGCACTTACCGGTGAGAGAGACATTGACCCCCTAGCCCACAGTAGCTCAGGTCCATGCCTTTGGCGGAGTGGCAGTCAATGCTGCCGACCACCTATGTACTGCAACCCGTACTGCAACCGGGCTAGTACAGGCTAGTACGCAGCGGACACACAGCCTTACCGGAAGTGCCGAAAACCCCATTGATAAGCGCAATTTCCGGACGCACAAGGACGGGATAGAACGTACGCAAGCAAACTCGTAATGAGCAGGAAAGCGGTTCGAGTCCGCTCGTCGGCTCTCTCTAATCTCGATAGATACGCCTGATACTCGGAAAGGGAGAAGTCTCTGTGATCTACCAGGGGCTTCTCTACATCACCCGTACATCACCCAGGCGTGGACAAAATCTGTCCAGAAGTTGATGGCTCGTAACGTTTGGGAGACGGTAGTGCTGTAGAGTGCTGTTGTGGCTGAAGCGGCAAGGGAGCAGAGTAGAAGAGTAGGTGGCAGGGAATCATAGGTAAAGTGGCTGAGCAACTCTGTAGAATTGCGGAATGGAAACTGACGATGTCCACCAAGCTCTCAAAGAGGTGGAAAATTCACTCCGAGACTTTATCGCTTACACTCTGCGAAAGCGTTACGGAACCAACTGGATAGAAAAATGCGGTGCGTCGCCCCAAAGGATTGCTAAGTGGCAGGAGCGCAAGGCCGCAGAGGTAAAGCGGCAGTCGACAGGGACGGTAGAACAGCGGTTGCTTTATTACGCCGATTTCTACGATCTAAGTACCCTACTTAAGCAGCATTGGTCTGATAGAGTTGTCGGATTTTCGGATGCACTTGGCAAGTGGAAAACTGTAGAGACCTTTCTAGATGAGTTAGAAAAGCTTCGTGATCCTCACGCTCACCAACGTGAGCTGTTGCCTCACCAGAAGCACCTGATATTGGGTCTGTCAGGAGAAATAAGGAATCGCCTTATCCGATATAGGAGCAAGATGGAAACCAGCGAAGATTACTACCCGCGTCTGGAATCCGTGCGTGACAACTTCGGTAATGTTTGGGTACCGGGTAACTCCGCGAATATTACAGGAGATCGCCTGCGCGTCGGTGATACTTTAAAGTTAGTTGTTTCTGCAACAGATCCGCTGGAAGAAACACTGTCGTACAGAATCCGAAGGGTGTACGGAAGCGACCCTATCCAGTGGCAGGAAAACAACGTCCTTCGCTTAGACATAACTGCTGAAGATGTGCGCAGGGATTTCAAGGTGATCGTCTACATGCGCAGTCCACGCCCATACCATGCTAGAGGCACTTGGGATGACGATGTAACGTTTCTATACGAAGTGTTGCCACCCATGGACAATGGATGAGTACACGCGTCGCAGTAGACTTTGTAGACACACCTTGCACCTCATAGGCACTCAAATACTTGAAAATCATGGTCGAGGTCATCGTTCTTGCGATTCCAGACCTTCAGGCTGCATCAAGCTGCGCCTGTAGTAATCGTAGTAGGCTGTAAGTGTCTCAAAGCACTTATCGCTCAGTGTCCGCACGTTAGTGTCGCCGATCTCTTCGAGGAGAGCTTTGACCTTGTTTGATGAGGGGTGTAGATGAAATTCGTACTCCTTCCGCACCGGCGAAATCAGCTCTCCTGATGGCCGTCCTGTATTCAGGTCCACATAACCGATGACTAGGTCATTGCGAGGACTATCGGAGAGTTGATCGTCCAAGGAGAAGGACCAAGTTCCCGACAAGGCTGTGAGCGTAGGATCGTCTTCAAAGACACGGAAGTATCGCGTCTCGTTTACAAGGATGGATATCGGACGATCGTGCTGGTCATCATTCCTGAGCTGTTCAAAAAGTTCGGTGTTAGCGTTCCAACCATCGAAACTAGACGGCACCCACTTCTTCCTCGTCTTCTCGCTGTACTCTCTTCTCATGTGTGACGTGAGTTTCTGTGAGAGATCTACGAAGCTGGCGAAGCTCCGCCTAACTGCTTTCGGTGACGTGTTCCCCGAAGATAGCTCTGCGTATGAATCCATCAGATCGCGGTAGACTACGGATACCATAGTGGATTCCGTCATACCCGAATCCTAAAGACTTCACCTACCAACCGCTACGGCAACATGGCGAAGTAAGCCGTCGCCTTACATTAGAGCTGCGTCTATCCCTTCGGCGGTGCTCCGTCCCATGCTCGGCATCCAGTGGGAATATGTGTCCAAGGTTAGCTGCACGGACGCGTGTCCCAAAGACTTCTGAACGTAAGTGGGGTGGGTGCCGCGAGCCAAGAGCAGGGTTGCATAGGTGTGCCTGAGATCATGCCACCTTATGTCGGGCAATTGTGTTCGCTTGAGCAGGGGCCTGAAGTACCTGTTGATGATGTTCTGGGCGTCGATGGGGGTGCCCTTACCCGTGGCGAACACGAGCCCTGCGTCCCCGTAATCTGTCGTCCTCAGCTTCTCTTCGGCCTGCTTCTTCCGGTGGCTCCTGAGGGCTTCAACGGCCCTCTGGGGAAGCTCCAGGGTCCTTCTGCTGGCGTTCTTCGGCTCGGAGAACACGAGCCCGCCGCCCTCCCTCATGCGCTGCACCTGACGGCTTACCCCTAGGGTTCCCGCGTCGAGGTCCACGTCCGACCAGCGTAAACCCAACGATTCCCCCATGCGCAGCCCCGTCGTGAGGGAGAGGACGTACAACGCCTCGAAGGACAGAACCGAGGCCCTTTGCGGAACGTCGTTCTCCAAGAGCCTGGTCTCCTCTTTGGCCGGCTCCCTCGACTCGGAGCTCGAGGTCTGGAGGGAGCGCCGACTGGAGGGAACGGCTTACCCCTACCTCTTCGTAGATGCCCGCTACGAGAAGGTGCGGGTAGGGCATCGGATCGTGAGCCAGGGAGTCCTCATAGTCTCGGCGGTGAGAGACGACGGCTTCAGGGAGATCGTGGGCGTAGGGGTTGCGGACACCGAGAGCGAAGCCACCTACCAGGAGCTCTTCCGGTCCTTGAAGCGGAGAGGACTTTCGGGTGTGCGACTGGTGGTCTCCGACGACCACGAGGGCCTAAAGAGCGCCATCGCTCGCCACTTTCAGGGAGCCTCCCACCAGAGGTGCCAGGTCCATTACGCCAGGAACCTCCTCGGCATGGTGGGCCACGCCAGGCGCAAGGAGCTCGGGACAGATCTCAGGGCGATCTTCGCCGCTCCCGAGCAAAAACAAGCCCTCGCCATCGCCGCTTCGGCGGCCGAGAAATGGCGCAAGAAGGGCAATGAGAAGGTAGCCGAGCACATAGAAGAGCACATAGAGGAGTGCCTCAGCTGCCTCGCTTTCCCCGAGAGCCATAGAAGGCGCATCCGCACCACCAACGGGCTCGAGAGGCTCAACCAGGAGATAAAGCGTCGCAGCCGTGTGGTGAGGATCTTCCCCAACGAGAGGTCTTGCTTGCGCTTAGTGACGGCGCTGGTGGTGGAGCAGAGCGAGGAGTGGATCACGGGGCGACGCTACCTGGACATGGGGGAGCTCGAAGGACGCTGCCCCGAAGAGGAGCGAGAAGCAGAAGGGGTGATCGCCCACGCAACGATGAGGTAAGGATGAGCTTGGAGGAAACTACAGTAACCTCAGGACTTGACCAATTCACGCTCTCTGCTGGAATGGGAGCCAATTACCGTAACAGGGAAGTGTTCTAGGTTCCCGTAACGCATTTCGTAACGTCTAGGACGGGGACGGCGTCCAAGACGCCGCTCCCGCCTCGGGAAAGGGTCGGAAGGCGGCCCGGTACACGATGGTCACGTCGATGGCGAGGTTCGGGGGAGTTCGAGAGGGCGTGGGAGCGGTTCATACTCGCCGAGCGCGAGGCGCTACTTTGGGTTTTTCGTGAACGCAACCTCGGCCCGAGATATATTAATAGCCGTAGCAGTTTAGTAGTTCTCGAGATAGTAGGTAGTCAAGATGGCTATGCGGCTGGGGCATGGAGTAGGATCCTGGTGATGGGAGCCGACGATTCCACTAGGGGCATCGCAGCCGAGCGTTGGGAAGAGCTACGAAAGTTCCGGGTCACACACCAACCAAAGCACGTCACCGTCAAAGGGGTGAGCTGGGACTATATCGCCGGCGGTGAGGGTGGCGAGGGGCTCCTGCTCTTGCCCGGTGGGGCGATGGTCGGGGAGGCTGGCTTCACGCGCATCCCGGCCTTCGAGGATCGCTATCGGGTCATCGCGCCGGACTATCCTTACGTATCTACAGCGGCGCTTCTCCTCGACGGACTGGCGGGCGTTCTGGGCGCCGAGGAGATGCGGGTCACGCACGTGCTGGGGCCTTCTTACGGCGGGCTCGTAGCGCAGTGCTTCGTGCGACGCCATCCCGAGTGGGTACGATCACTGATACTGACGAATACGCTGGTGCCGCCGCAACGGTTGCTGTGGCCGGCGAGGATATTTCTGACGCTGCTGCCTCTTGTCCCGGTCGGATGGGTGCGTGCGCTAAGAGAGCGCACGCTCGCGCGGGCATTCTCTGGTGTGCGCGGCGTGCCACCGGAGGACCAGACATTCTGGCGCGACTACCAGCACGGACTCGTGTCGCGCCTCTCGAAAGAGGATCTTCGCAACATGGGCCGACTTGGGATCGACCTCGTGGAGAGCTACCGGTTCGCGCCGGACGAACTCGCCTCCTGGGCCGGACGGGTTCTGATCCTCGAGTCGGACGAGGACATCGTGACGCCCGAGCAGCGCGCCGAGCTCAGGTGGCGCTACCCGCAGGCCAGTGTGCACACCTTCCATAGTGCCGGACACACACCATGGATGAGCCACAAGGAAGAGTACCTTTCCGTCATCAACGAATTCCTCGACGAACAGTAAGGGGTTTGGGACATGACCTACACAGCCTTGTTCGATGAGATAGGCAAAGACGACATCGCGCTAGCAGGTGGTAAGGGTGCCAACCTGGGCGAATTGAGCCACGCGGGGCTTCCCGTACCACCTGGCTTCGTCGTAACCACCACAGCCTACGACGCCTTCGTCGAGGCAAACGGTATCCAAGACGCGATCGTCGGGCGCGCCATGGTGACCCGTGCGGAGGACCCGGCCGGGTTCGAGGAGGTCGCGGAGGCGATCCGCGCGCTTTTCTCGGGTGGCAAGCTCCCCGAGGCGATGGCGGATGAGATACGCGCCGCCTACAAAGAGTTGGGCGAAGACGGAGAGACGCCAGTCGCCGTCCGTTCCTCGGCCACTGCCGAGGACCTAGCGGGAGCGAGCTTCGCTGGCCAGCAGGACACCTACCTGAACGTTCGCGGAGCTGATGCGCTGCTCGAGGCGGTCAAGAACTGCTGGGCTTCTCTGTGGACGGCGCGAGCGATGGCTTACCGGGCACGCCAGGGCATAGATCCGGCAACGGTAAGCCTCGCGGTGGTGGTCCAGAGAATGGTCGAGTCGGAGGCCGCGGGCGTGATGTTCACCGCCAACCCCTCGAATGGTCGCCGGGATCAGGCGACGATAAGCGCCGCGTGGGGCCTGGGGGAATCAGTGGTAATCGGATCGGTGACGCCGGATTCTATCGTCGTGGAGAAGGTAAGCGGGTGCGTGCTCTCTCGCGAGACCTCCGACAAACAAGTCATGACCATCTACTCTGAAAGCGGGACCGAGGAGAGAGCTGTGCCGGAAGGGCGGCGCCGCCAGCTGGTACTCGATGATGGGACCGCGGCGGAGCTGGCCGGCTACGGGACAACGATCGAGGAGCACTACGGAACACCGCAGGACATCGAGTGGGCGCTCGCGGGCGGCGAGTTCTTTATCGTGCAGTCCCGTCCCATAACCGCCCTACCAGAACCGATGGCCGATCCGCCGACTGACTGGAGCGTGCCGGACCCGAAGGGCTTCTACGTTCGCGCCAGCATCGTCGAGCAGATGCCGGACCCGCTCTCGCCGCTGTTCGCCGACCTGGCGGACGGATCGGTCACCCGCTCCCTCGACAAGCTCATGAACGAGCTCCTCGGTTCCGGCACTCTAAGAGAGGGCGACCTCGCATTCCCCACGGTCAATGGCTACGCCTACTATTACTACAAGATGGCGGCCATCCTGAGGATCAGCGTCAAAGCTCTCGCGGTCCTTCCGTCCCTGTACGGAAGTGGAAAGGCAAGCGGCGTAAAACGCTGGCGCGAGTACTCTCACCCCCGCTACGCAACGATTGTAAAAGAGTGGGAAGCCAAGCCCCCAGAAGACCTGCCGACGGTCGGACTCCTCGCGAGCGCGCGGGAGCTACTGGACGCAGGGACGGAGTACTATACCTCGGTCCAGACCATCATCCCGATCGCGGCCACAAGCGAGATGTTGTTCACCGGTTTGTACGATCGGCTCATCAGGCGAGAGGGGGATCCTCCGGGACAGATCTTCCTTCTGGGTTTCGAAAGCACGCCTATCCGGGCCGAGAAATCACTCTACGACCTGGCGATGTGGTGCGGTGAGCATCCCGAACTCGCCGCGGCGCTCGTGGATACACCGTCGCAGAGGGCGCTGGAACTGCTGCGCATGGGAGATCCACCCGCCGGTATGGACGAAAAGGAGTGGGACGATTGGCGGTTGCGATTCCAGATTCACCTGAACCGCTTCGGGCACGCCGTTTACAACCTGGACTTCGTGAACCCCGTGCCGGCCGACGACCCCGCGCCCCTCTTCGACACACTCAAATTCTACCTCCGGGGCCAGGGACAGAACCCCTACGAGCGCCAGCGAAGGATGGTCAGGCGCCGCGAGGAAGCCACGAGGGTTGTGCTGGAGCGGCTGGACCCTGCGCGAGGAAGGCTCATCAGTAGGCTACTCAGGTGGGCGCAGGACGCGGCTCCAGTGCGCGAGGACGCCCTCGCCGATACGGGTCTGGCTTGGCCCGTGATGCGCAGGATGCTCCTCGAGCTGGGCCGCCGCCTGGTAGAGGCCGGCGCCGTGGAAATACCCGCAGACGTGTTCTGGCTGCGCTGGGACGAGCTAGAGGACAAGGCCGGGTCATTGGACGCGGGCGAGAAGCAACTTGCAAGCCTAGCTGAGTCCGTGAAGCAGCGCAAGATGCTCTGGCGGGGACAGAGACGGGTCACGCCCCCGCAGCTACTCCCCAGGGGAACCTGGTTCAAGGTCTTCGAGCGTCTTATGCCGGCGGCATCCGAGGACCAGACGGGTGACACCATCAAGGGCGTAGCCGCTAGCGGAGGTCAGGTTACGGCCGCCGCCCGCGTGCTCGGCGGCCCAGGGGACTTCAGCCAGATGCGACCAGGGGAAGTGCTGGTTGCGACCATCACCACCCCGGCATGGACGTCGCTCTTCGCCATGGCCTCCGCGGTAGTCACCGACGTGGGCGGACCCTTGAGCCACAGCTCCATCGTGGCGCGAGAGTATGGTATCCCGGCCGTGCTCGGGACCGGGGTTGCGACCCGCCGCATCCGTAGCGAACAGAACATCCGCGTTGACGGGGATGCGGGGACCGTCACGCTCCTGGACGGGATGGGTCGCGACGACGAGGGACGTCCGGCTGAAGTCGCGTCCGAGCCGGCTGCTTCCTCAATGGCGGGTAAGGTCGCGCTCGCGGCCCTCGCCGGGGTGGTCCTCATCGCGGCATTCGCGCGTTGGAGAAGGCGCAAACCAGCCTAGACGAAATAGCTCCAAGAACGGCCAGTAGTGGGCACATGAGGCTGGAAGAGTACTAGGTGTGCTTCCAAACCTCCCATGGTAGAAACGGTGCTGCCAGCATATTGAAGGCCCCGTGAAACGGTTTCGTTGCTGGGAGGAGGTTGTCGATCCTCATCTGGATCCCCAAAGTCGCCCCCGGCGTGCTGTTTTTGGCGGCTGGACTGATAGTGTTGGCTGCGCTGGCATCGGTTCAAATGTACAAAAACCGGGAACTCCTCTTCCGTGCGTCGTTGGCACGGGATAGGACTCAGTTGTTGGAACTGGCCCGTGCCTACTGAAACACAGGGTGCTCAGTGCACCTTTACCACACCGCCGCACTCGTAACGAGCAGATCAGCGGTTCGAGTCCGCTCGTCTGCTCTCTCGATTCGGCTCATATGAGCCGAATTCACGGACTGATGCGCAACTGCAGCCGCGATCTAAGAGGGTTCTGACCTATCGATGCGCTCGGCTATTTTGAGCCCCATGGCTACCGTCACCCTGGGCAGTTTATTGAATCGAACTGCAGGCACTTTGCTGTATGAGGGAGAGTCAGTCCAAGAGCCGGGGCTACGAGAGCCCGGCCCTTTCCACTGTTCGAAGCGTCCTTACTGTCCTGGCGGCGGACCGACGATCTCCGCTCCATACCGGAGGCCGATGGCAGCCATCCGTTCCATCTCCGCCTCGTCGGGCGGTGCCTCCGACTGGGGCAGGATGGTCAGCTCCCTTGCCGGCTGTCCCATCTCCCTGATGAGGCCCTCCATGCCTGCGGGCGAGAGCACGAACAGCAACCTCGCCGGCCCCGAGTCAACGGTGAAGGCGTGGGGAACGTCCTTGGGGCCGAAGAGGAACGAGCCGGGATACGCTTTTATCGTCTGATCTCCTACGTGAAAGGTCAACTCGCCCTCGAGGATGTAGAAGCCTTCGTCCTCTTGGTGGTGGACGTGCAGCACACCCGGGTAGCCTTCAGGAGCGAGTATCTCTACCAAAGTGTATTGCCCGCCGGTCTGCTCCTTGGTGACCTTGATGGTGGCCAGCACTCCCAACCACCACCACGCCTCGCCTTCGCCCGGCTCTTGCGCGAAAGTTCGGGTTGCGCCAACTTCTTCTCTGGCTTGGTCTTCTGTGGACGACATATCACCTTCCTCCTTTCAGTGCACAATACTGTGCTTTGCTGGTACAGCGTCCGTGCGACGGTCCGCCGAGGGTGCTCGCGGTGCCTTAGGAGGGCCGCCCCTCCGGCTCGCGGAAGGCACCGAGCTGCTGCATCAAGCCAAGGGCGTCGTAGTTGAACCAGCACTCCTTGATCTTGCCGTCGGCGATGCGCCAGATGCTGATCCCCTCGATGGTGACCCCTTTGCCGGTAGGAGTGATGCCCATCAGCTCACCCTCATGGGTTGCGTGAGCCCTAAGGCGGGTCACCACCTTGTCCCCTTCGGCGATGTGGTCCTCGATGGTGTGAGCGATGTTGGGGAAAGCAGTACGAAACATACCGACGAACTGCTTCGAACCCTCAAGTCCTCGCACCTCTTGAGGGGAACTGGGATCATGGAGGACATACTGAGGGTCGAAGATCTCGTCCACCAAGTCCAGGTTTCCGCCATCTAGGATCTCCTCGAAGTAACGGCGCACGACGACTTTGTTTTCTTCCGACATGCCTCATCCTCCTTCTGGACCTTTTCGTATTGCGACTTCGAGTATGATCTTCTGAAAGCTAGGCGCACATCCCAGAAACCTGGGATTTTCGAACCTCACAGCAACGCAGTTTTGTTAGTGTTGATGCAAGATGGTCGTCTGTGTGAAAATATCCTAGCAGGACCATCGAAGTGAGCTTAGGAGAGGTCAAGGCTCACGGGAAGCGTGGAGATGTGGTAGTCAACAGCGCTTTCAGGGAACGCGGCTTCAAGGAGGTGAAGAGGCTCTGCTACGCCGGGCTGGACACGCCGACGCTTCTGCGCGAGGTGACCGGGCGCTTGGGGCAGGTGGTGCCTTTCGAGGCCTACTGCGTCACCTCCAACGATCCTCTCAGCGGGCTTCTGACGCACATAGCTGGCGAAGGGGCGATCGACGATGAAGAGCACTTCCGCACCTACCTCGAGCACATCTATTTCGAGGAAGACCTGGAGGCGCAGCGCAGCATGGTGCGAAACCGATCCTCAGTGGCGCTGCTCTCCGAGGTTACCGGTGGGAAGCTCGAACGCGCCCTGCGATGCCGGGAGATAACCAGTCCGAGCGGGCTGGGTTACGAGCTGCTCGGTGTCTGTAGCGAGGGCCAGGAGCAGCGGGGCGGGATCTGCCTGATCCGAGAAAGGGGGCGCCCAGACTTCGACGCCCGCGAGGTAGCGCTACTGCACCGGATCATCCCGCACTTGAGTAGGGGTCTCAAAGCAACGGTACTGGCCAAGGAGGCTTCTGCCGAACCCGAAGCAGAGAGCGTTCCCGGGGTGCTGGTCTTCGACCGTCGGGGCCGGGTATTGCAGCACACGGATGCCGCCGAACGGTGGCTGAGGGATGTCTCCGATCTAGGAGACGGTTGGCTGGAAGGCGATGGATTGCCTGCCCCAGTGTGGATGGTGGTAGGAGCCCTGCGCAGGGCTCTCGTGCCCGAAAACGATCGGGACCTGTAGGAGCGTACCATCTGTGCGTGTCCAGGCACGTTCGGGCCGCTGGCTCACCTTTCACGGCGCACAGACCGAGCCACGCCCCGGCCACACCGGCGAGACGATGGTCATAGTCGAACCGTCGAGACCCCAGGAACTGGCGTGGCTGCGGGTGTCCGCATACGGCTTGAGCGAACGCGAGCGGGCGGTCGTGGACCTGGTTGTTCAGGGTGCGTCCACCAAGGAAATTTCCAGGGTGCTCTACATCTCCGAGTACACCGTCCAGGATCACCTCTCGAACGCCTTCGATAAGGTGGGAGTACGAGGTCGTCGCGCCCTCATCAAGCGCCTGTTCTTCGACAACTTTTACCCTGAGTTGTTCGTGTAGGCTATATACGCGAGGCTCCAGACTGGAGCCTGCAGATGTACCTTGAACGGAAACCCCACACATAATCTACGGACTTCCGAACCAACTTGATCCTGATCATTGGGAATTTTTGATACCACTCTGATACCACCGGGAACGCAATACGGTGCAACACTCAGCAACCCGTAGCAGAGAAAGCCGCCTAGA
>CAWJAM010000002.1:0-383951 GCA_963840835.1 uncultured Rubrobacteraceae bacterium
GCGGGCGGGACTACTGGCAACACAAGGGATACGAGGCGGCGCAAACCGTCGCGTCTTGCAGCGGATCAAGCAGACCGGGGATGTATTCTTTGCGGAAAGCGACCGACCCTGGATTCTGGAGGGGGCTAGTCGTGCACGTCTCGATGGTCGGCTTGGAGAACCGTCCGAAATGGACAAGATCCTCGATGGCGTGCCGGAGAGTACCAAACGCAAGACGCCGCTCCCTCGATCTCACCGAAGCTAAGCAACTGCCACAGAACAAAGGCATAGCATTTCAAGGACCTGTGGTAGTCGGTCCGTTCGATATACCACCAGAGATCGCGGAAAACATGCTGCAAAGCCCTAATCACGGTCGGCCAAACTCCGACGTAATTCTCCCAGTCGTCACGCCGAGCAGACCTAACCAAGCGTAGACGTGGGTGGTGGATTATCGACTTCGGGCTGCGAACTTTGGAAGAGGCTTCCTTGTACGAAGCACCATTCGAGTACGTTAAGGAGAACGTCAAGCCGCTCCGAGACACCAACCGCGATCGCCAAAGGCGAGAGTATTGGTGGCGACACGGCAGGGCTGGCACCCAACTGCGTGCCGCCTTAGCTGATATGTCACGACAAATCGTCACACCCAGGGTCGCCAAGCACCGCCTTTTTGTTGGCTACCTTCCCAGACAGTCGTTACTGATGCGGTAGTGGCCTTTGCCCGCGACGATGACTACACGTTCGGGGTGCTTCACTCACGGCTGCATGAGGTGTGGGCTCGAAGAACCGGTACGCAGCTTCGAGAGGCTGAGAGCGGATTCCGCTACACGCCTAGGACGTGCTTCGAGACATTCCCTCTGCCGTGGCCACCGGGAGAAGAACCAGAGGGCGATTCGCGAATCGAAGGTATAGCGGAAGCCGCCCGCCGCCTCGACGAACTCAGGCGTAACTGGTCAATCCCGAGGGAGCATCAGTAGGCGGGAGCTAAAGAAGCGCACGCTCACCAACCTCTACAATGCTTGTCCCACCTGGGTCGAGAACGCGCACGCCTGGCTCAACGCTGCGGTCTTCGCAGCATACGACTGGCCGCTGATCTCACAGACGAAGAGGTGCTTCAATATCCTGCTTGCCCTCAACGGAGAACGTCTTAGTACCCATTAAAGTGAGGCATAAAACCACCGAATTGGCCGCAGGTCTTTGCGAGGATGTGCGAGTAGGCAAGTGAGCTACTGGAGGTGGCTACCATGAGTAGGGCAATAACGTACTTGACTCACCAAAATGGGGTTACTGTAGGGGCATGAAAGCCCCGCAAAACAGCCAAAAACACTACTCGAAGCGGTGCGGTATTTCTCCGACCTACTGAGCAACCGAGTTCGTCGCCTCGCTCCGCTGGCCCGATGGTCCGGCCTGCCCGAAGTGCGGATTGGCTAACCCAAGTACTACTACCTCAAGACCCGTCGTGTGTGGAAATGCCGCTCTTGCAAGAGGCAGTTTAGCGTCAAGGTCGGGACCATCTTCGAGGATAGCCCGCTAGGGTTAGACAAGTGGCTCCCCGCCGTGTGGCTCATCGCAAACTGCAAAGAACGGCATGTGGCTCTTACGTAGTTGGGCGAAGGATCTCGGGATTCAGGAAAAAGAGCGGCGTGGTTTATGCTGCATCGCATAAGGCTTGCTAATGCAGGACCGGGACGTTTGGGGAGCTAACCTAGGTGCTCAAGTCGAGGCCGACGAAACCTACATCGGGCGGTAAGGCCCGCAACATGCAACAAATCAAGAGCAAGCGGGGGAGCGAAGAAGATCCAGGGCCGGGGTACTTCGGGGGCAAGGTTGCGGTCATGGGTCTATTGCTTCGAAACGGCACAGGTGAAGTGAGGACAAAGGTAGTACCCGACACCAAGAGCCGCACTTTGCAGGTAGAGGTTAGAGAAAACGTAGAGCCGGGTTCAGAAGTCGACACGGACGCTTTAAGCGTCTTATAGAGGCTTGGACCCCAAGTACGTGCATAACGTCATTGACCATGCCGAAACATACGTCAGGGGCCACGTTCACACGAACGGGTTTGGCGCAACATCTGAGCCCTGTTGAAGCGCGGCATCAGCGGCACGTACGTGTCCGTTGAGCCGGTCCATTTGTTCCGGTACCGTACGAGCAAGCGTTCAGGTTCAACCAGCGTGATGGCAAGGATGCCTGACAGGTTCGCTAAGGCACTTGGTTCGGTATCGGGAAGGCGTTTGACTTACTCCGAGCTAATTGGCGAAACAGCATCCGAATGAAGGCAAGGACGGGGTAAGAACATGACTAACGACGGTGAATCGGATCACCATCGTTAGTTGCTGCCAATCACCTTCGGTTACTGTTAATCGCTGAAATTATCTAGCGAATTCGCTGGATAATTTGCAAATCCGACCCTTTTAGGGTACCCAAAGCTCCACTACTTTAGTAAACTTTTGTTAGAAAAAGCCCTTGACAACGGGGGCTTTTTATGAAACTGGCGACCATTTTAGGAGAGAATGAGGCGAAGGGAGGTGTCGGATGGGCACCGCGCGAAAGGGTAACGGGAACGACTTGACGTTTGGCTCGGATGGAACGCGCTCTACCGAGAAATTGCGGGAATTGGTTCTCTACATCGCGGATAAGTGCGAAGAGGATCGAACCTTCGGCGCGGTCAAGCTTAACAAGATTCTCTTTTACGCGGACTTCATTTCCTTTGCCGAGTACGGAGAACCGATCACCGGGGTAAGTACAGGAAGTTTGAAACAGGCCCTGTACCAACTATCTTCAAGCGTGTGCGATCCGAGATGGAAGAGGGCGGCGAAATCATCATAAGGAAGAAGAGTTATCATGGCCGCGTGCAACACCGGGCTCATCCCTCGAGGCTGCCTGATTTCAGCCAGCAACTGGAGCACGAGACATTGCGTTGGTAGACGACGTGATACAAATGTTCTGGAATCGCAGCGCCCAAGAGGTCAGCGAGCTGTCGCACGACAGGGCCGGCAAGAACGCAGCAGAGGGGAGAGGCGATACCTTACGAGGCGGCCTTCGTGTCCGACGAGCCGCTGACAGACCACGACATCTCCATAGCAGAAGACATGATCGCGGAATACGAGCGGTTCGAGCAATCAGCCGCACGCCGTAGAAAGCGAGATGTACGTTGCCCAATGCGAGGCCATAGCCGATGCATACGATATGGACCGTGCCCTCCTGGGACTTACCGACCAGATAGCCCAGAACGCGGAGAGCTTTCCCAGAGTTGGGGGGGTAAAATTGGACGATTTCGATTAGGCAAAACCGACAGTTGGGGAATCGGGTAGTGTTAGAGTTCTTATCGAAATCTTAGACGAACACAGAGTGTCTCGCTAGCGGCGATCAGGGCAGAAAGCGAGGACGAGTTCATTGAAGGATTCTGAGGCGAAGCGTACCGAAACTGTCGCACCGTTTCAACGCTTATAGGACTTGACCAAGCGCCTACTCTCCGTACCCAATGAAGAAGCAGACGCGAAAGCGGCAGAATGGAAAGCGCCGCAAGAACAAGACACATTGAAGTGAGGAGGGGGCCATTAGTGGCCCCCTTCACGGCTGCGCCTATGCGGTTGTGGTTTACTACATTTGAGGTTCGGGCCGGGCACGGCTCTCGGTTACGTTGGAGCGGGTACCAGACACCGAGAGAGTGCCCGTCGCCCGACTTTACAGTTCGTGCATCGAGCGGACGTGCGGTTTTATGCGCTTGCCGCCGCTGGTAACTCTTGACCTGATGATACTTGCGAGCCTTCGCCACACCGACCACCTCCTTTCCCCAACGATTCGCGCAGTCGCCACCTCTCGGGGTGGTAGTATACCAGGAAATTGTTGTTGTTGATGGCTACGCGTTGCTAAACACTGGCGATACGGTTCAACCCGTAGTACAGTTAGCACCCAGTCGAGGGGCAAGAGGAGAGGAGAAGTGATGAGCGCGGTCCAAGAAAAGGACGTTTTGAACGTCGAGGAAACTGCCGAGTTCCTGGGGTTTGCCCCCTACACCATCCGAGAAAAAGCCAGAGATGGCGAAATACCGGGCCGCAAGATCGGCGGCGAGTGGAGATTTTCGCGGCGGCGACTACTGGAGTGGATAGAGAGGGACAGCCGCTCCGCAGCTCCCGTCTGAATTTCTTACAGTCCCTTACATCGAAAGAGCCGGGAAAGAACCTCCGGCTCTTTCCTTGGGTGTTCAATGGCTTTGGTGAGCCAAGTACGTTATTGCCATGAGTAGCGTGTATAAAGTACGTGATCACTCTGTTTACCGAGATGGACCTACCAACCCGGAGTATGGCCGCAACCCTCACATTCTCAACTGGTGGGACTGAGGAGCATGACCGCCTACTAACTCTACTCATCGCGAGAGATCGGTGGACACTGGGTCTGGTCAGTGGCAGAAGAAGTTGCATCCATGACCCCCGAGCACACCATAATGGGGTGGTATGATCCGAAGACCCCGTAGCAGGAGATTATGATGCACAACGAGGTACATATGCTTGGTACAACGTACTAAATGCAGTTTGCCAGGTCGCCAGCAGAGAATTTGAAGTTGACCGACGCAATACGAACGCCTGAGTGGAAGGATTGTCTCTTCTGCCACTGACGATTCGTTAGAATTCCTGGGTGCCGATGGCTCGTATCTTTGGGGTCAACAACAGTAGTTGTACTGTTCGCCGTGCCTTGAAGAAGCGCTCTTCGAACCCGGCAACCCCCACGCCTCGAATTCGGAGTGTTTAGCCTACGTCAAGGAACTGGCAAATATGCTTGGGCGGCCTCCTTCGCAAACGCTTGTGTACAACAACTTCCCTTCATACTTGCGCAAGTTTGGGCGGCCCGAAGAGAGAGTCAAGCTAGTTCCACTGTTGAAACGCAAACCGACCCTTGAGCGCGTGAAGGAGTTATTTGGGAGCTGGCAGAATGCCCTCGTGGAGACGTGGGTCAAGCGCTGAACGGCGATAAGCGATGTATTCTCGTGCTGCGAGTTGGAGGCGGCGTCAGTTGATTGAGGGTCAGGAAATGGCCACCTGGCAGAGGCGCAGGCCATACCCAAGGTGCTATAAAGCCGGCATGCGCCACAGCGGCATAGAACTCGTACTCAGGTTGTTCCATGCAGGGAAGGCTTCGCAAGAAGCGTATTCGCCTGGTACGATCGCATGTATAAGGAGGAATCTTAGGCGATGAGTAGGACGCCAACAAGAGAGCTAGGTTCCGAGTTCGGAAAAACATGCCTGCGCTACAGAGGCTGAAGCTGAGGAGCTTGACCGACTCGTCCGGAACGCGACAGTCTTCATCGCAGGATCAGTAGAGCGCAACAGGGGACGAGATTGGATGCTCCGAATGACGACTCCCTGCCTGCGTGAGCAGAACAACCGGCAGGACTAAAAGCCGTATCCACTAAGGTGGCAGAGATCAAAGCAGAGATTAAGAGTCTTCGCGCAGAGAAAGCACAGCACCGCGATAAGAACAACAAGGAGCATGCGCTCCGGAAACAACTGGCACGTAGCAAATACGATATTGCTCCTGGTACCTGGATACATGTCTGGAGAGGTTAGATAAACGTCGCTACCGCACCTTGAGGTTTCGGGCGCTCTGTATGAAATTCTGTCCTACAGTCAGTTGGGGCCTTGCCAAACACGGAAGTGTTTGCCAGACGTTGTCTCGCCTGATCTCCCTGAGTTACCTCTGGTGCAAGCTCGCATCGCAAAACAGATGCCGGATTTTTCGAGGCGGTGTGCGCACCCAGCAACGCGACCGCTAACTTCCGCGACCCACCCCCACCCCGCAACACAAGGAACCGGAGCCCCGACGGCGGGGCCCCGGCTCTAAGTGAGTTACTCGCCGCTTTACCGTGGGCGGCGCTTAGGCTTGGGATAGATGTAGACCACCACCCGCGCGATACCTGAGCACCGCTCGCAAGCCACCCACGCATCCCGCTGCACGTCGAAAACGCGCCCCTCGAAGCATCGCAGGCAGGACGCTCCTCGTATGACCGCTGTCGTGGTGGCCACGATCACGCCATCAATTCGTCTACGTCGTGGTCGTAGCGGTCCTCGACACTCGGGCTGATGCGGCCGGTCCTCGTGGCCCACAGGCGGTATCCGATCCTGCCCTCGCGGAAGGAGGCCACGCGCGTTGACGACCCGTTCGAGGGATCGCCGGCGTAGAGAGCGTACGCGAAATCGAAGTCCTCAACCTCGACCGCGTGGCCGGCGGCGGCTATGCCCGTAAGCATGTCTTTGTGCCGGCTCACGGGGGTGAGGGACGAATCGTCCTCGATCCTGCACAGCACGTACGCTACACTGGCGGTGTCCATAAGGCTCCCTTATGGGCCGGGCCTCGGGGTGCGACCAACACCGCCGGGGCCAATTTTATCTAACAAACGTATTGTCTCATTTCGCTCTGGACTTGTCAAGCTTTTTGTATTATAATTCAGAAGAAATTTGGGAGCTTCAACGTGAATAGAATGTCTCATTTGGGAAGACTAAGAGAGCATCGACAGCGTCGTGGGTTGACGCAAATCGAGTTAGCGAAGATCAGCGACGTAGGACGAGCATCCATAGCGGATCTCGAAGCCGGTAAAAGGGGCGCATATCGGAGCACGGTAAAGAAGCTGGCACGAGCGTTGAAAGTCAAGCCACACGAGCTAATGAAGGGGGATAGATGACGCGCAAGAAATCCAAAGGCAACGGCCAGGGCTCGGTCTACCCGCGAAGGAACAAGGACGGAAAGATTACCGGCTAATTGGGTGCTACCACGGCCCTGATGGGAAGCGGCGTACTGTATCCGCTAAGAGCAAGACTGAGTGTGGAGAAAGCTAAGGGAGCAATGGCGGATGCGGATAAGGGCCTCGTATTCGATGCTGGCACGATCACCGTCGGGCAGTACCTTAATAACTGGCTATTTGGCATCAAGGGTACGGTAAGACAGCGCACATGGGAAAGGTACGAGCAGTTTGTGCGGGTTCATTTAGTGCCAGCATTCGGAGGGATAAACTCGGGAACATAACCCGCGCACACCTAAAGACTCTCTATGCCTCAAAACCGAGCTTTCCCCCACCACGATAAGGCACCTTCACGCCGCTATACACAAAGCGCTCGACGAAGCCGTGGCGGACAATCTGATACCGCGAAACGTGGCTACCAACATCAAGTTGCCGAAGATGCGGAAAAAGGAAATCCACCCGCTGACCCCGGATCAAGCGAAGGTATTTCTAGAGGCCGCACGTGGGGATAGATATGAGGCTCTGTACGTGCTGGCGATTTATTATGGCTTACGACGGGGCGAGCTTCTCGGGCTCAAGTGGTCAGATTTACAAGAAGACACTTGCAGGTACGACGCACGATGTCAGAGGCCCGTGTGGGGAGGATCGAAGAGGAACCAAAGAACGGCAAGGGACGACGCATAGAACTTTCTGAGAAGGCCCTAGATTCGCTCAGGAGCCACAGGATCAGCAGAAATAAGGACTCAGAGTACATTTTCCCCTCTACGACCGGCACGCCGACGAACTCCAGTAACCTGATGTACCGCAGCTTCAAACCGATCCTCAAGCGGGCCGAGCTACCCCAAATCAAGGTTCCACGATCTCAGGCACACGTGTGCTACCATTCGGTTCATGAAGGGTCAGCATCCTAAGCGCGTGCAAGAGCTTTTGGGCCATGCGAGCATAGCGATGACCATGGACATCTATAGCCACGTAATCCCCGGAATGGGCGACGATAATGGCATCATGGATGATCTCTGTGAGCTACTGCTTACGTACTGCTGACACAAAGGTATGCGGGCCTGAATGCTCCTCATACCTAAGCCTAATGCGCCTGTAGCTCAGGGGATAGAGCAGCGGTTTCCTAAACCGCGGGTCGGAGGTTCAAATCCTTCCAGGCGCGCTTCCGAATTCTTTATAGGTATGCGGAATTTGTCACACCCAGAGAAGCCCCGGCGTGGTGCCGGGACTCTATTTACTGCAACCGTACTGCAACCGAGGCTATCCTAGCGCGGCATCCATCCCGCCAGACGCAGCATCTCCCATGTCGGGCAAGACGTGGGAGTAGGTGTTCAGGGTGAGGCTTATGTCGGCGTGGCCCAAGAGCTCCTGGACGAACTTGGCGTTCACGCCTTGCTCCAGCAATAGAGTGGCACACGTGTGCCGCAGGTCGTGGAAGCGGAGCGCCTGCGGCAGAGAGGCGCGTTTGACGCGTATCTTGAAAGCCCTGTAGAGGTTGCGCCCGCTCATGGGGGTCCCGACCTCGGAGGGGAATACGAGGCCCTGGTCTTCCCATAGCCCTGCCTTCCGCACGCGCTCCTCTAGCTGACACTTGCGGTGCGCTCTGAGGGCGCTCACGGCCCGCTTGGAGAGCCTGAGATGCCGTCCGCGCCCGCTTTTTGGGGTCACGAAGCTGCGGCGGCCGCGTGTCTCCGACAGGCTACGTCGAACCTGTAACGTGGGATTGGCGCCTTCGAGGTCCACGTCTTCCCACTTGAGGGCCAACAGCTCGCCCTGCCGCAGGCCGGCGGTGACGGCCAATACGTAGAGGGCTTCCATACGGTCGCCCCTTACCGTATCGAGGAACGTTTGTACCTGGTCCCTCGAGAGGGGCTGCATCTCCTCGCTGCGGGGTCGAGGCGGCTTCACGGACGCGGCGGCGTTCCGCGGGATCAGACCGTCGTCTGTGGCCTGTTTGAGGGCCTTGCTGAGCGTGCGGTGGATGTGCAGCACGGTTCGGGGGGCGAGCCCGGCATCCAGCTTTTCCCGGTAGAGGCCGCGCACGTGACCGGGCGTGAGGGCCTTGAGCCTGATCGCGCTCAGCGCCGGGCTCAAATGCACCCGGACGATGCTCTCGTATCTCTCGTAGGTCTTCTGGCTCACGGTATCTCGAACGGAGTGAGACAGCCAGCGGGCCAAATACTCCCCTACAGTCGTGGTCCCGGCGTCGAACGTCAGGCCCCCCTCCCGGTCGGCGAGGGCCTTCGAAAGCTTCGCAGCGACCTCTTGGCGGGTCTTTCCGTAGAGCGTCCTGCGCTTGCGTCCCTCAGACGTATACACAGTGTACTGGCCACACCAGCCGCCACCCTTGCGCCGGAAGATGCTGCCCTCACCGTTGCCGCGCTTGCCCATACCTAGCCCTCCGTCTTTACGAGCTCTTCGGGCTCGACGCCCAAAGCCTTGGCAAGCTTGCGGATCGTGCGCGGCTGCGCGCCCATCACGCCGTGCTCCAGCCGCCATACCGTGTTGCGGCCCACACCGGCCTTCTCCGCCAATTCCTCGAGCGTCAGCACCCTCCGGTGCCTGAGCTCCTTTAGCCTCGCCATATCGACCTCCATGGGGTCAGCCTACACATGGGTAAATTGTAGCGCAATTATGGTGAAATACTAGACATTAATGGTGATAATGTGGTAAAATAGGGATGTCGGATAAAGTGATGGCCCCGGCGGTGTTGGTAGCACCCCGAGGCCCGGACCACAGGGAGAGGCCCTATGGACACCAGAAGTGTAACGTACGTGCTGTGCGGGATCGAGGATGATTCGTCCCTCACCCCCATAAGCGAGCACCGGGACATCTGTGCTGGCGTAGCGGCCGGTAAGCATCGGGTAGAGGTTGAAGATTTCGACTTCGGCTACGATCTTTTCGCCGACGGTGTTAAGGTGGCGCGCTTTGCGGAGGGCCGCATAGGTTATCGCGAGTGGGCGCGCAGGAACGGGAAGCTGGGCGACATCCACAGCCTGGACGACCGCTACGACCACGACGTCGACGAGCTTATGGCCTAACGGCCAATCTACTGGCTCGAGTGAACGGGGCGGATATAGTATCCGCCCCGTTCGGCCACCCCAAAAGAATACAATGGGCTATTGCTTCGCCATCGCGATGCGCAGGCGCTCCTGCGGGGATATCAGGTGGTCGGCATCCTCGGCGTCCTCGCCCAGGTCGATCTGCACCCAGCGAATGCGACCGGAGAACTCGTTGGCGCGGGCGTCGTAGTCCTCGCTCACCAGGGTGCCGCCTTCGCTGCCCACGTCGCAGGTCTCGGTCAAGAAACCTAGGGGGGCTGTCTCCTCGACGCGCCCTTCGCCGACCTCGTTGCCGTCGAGGTAAAGGCTGACCGTTCCGCCCTTGCCGAGCCCGCCGCCGTCGTAGGCGAACTCCATGCGGACCTGGTGCTCGCCCGCCGGGATCGCCGTATCGCCCTCCACGTAAAATCGCCGGAGCCCGGCGAAGTTGTAGCAATACTTGGGCTTGCCGTCCTTGGCGTAGAGGCTCCAGCCGCCGAAGTCGCCGCCCTGGGCGACGATCACACCCGAAGCACCTCCGTCGGGCAAGACAAACTGTGCCGTGACCGAGTGGGACTTGTTCTTGATATTCAGCACCGAGTCCTCGGAGAGCCGCCCCATCCCACCGAAGAGCAGCTGCGAGCTACCGCGTATGAGCTGGGGCCGCCCCGCGATGTCCGCGTTGAAACGCTCCACCCGCCGGTCGTCGAGCGGCAAGACGTTGTACCTGGCCGCTTCGATCAGGAAGAGGCGCTTGAGCTCGCGCAGCTTCTCGGGCAACTCCCCGGACAGGTCGTGGGCCTGGCTCCAGTCATCCGGCCCGTAGAGTTCCCAGACATCGTCGTCGAAGGCAGGCAACTGCACCGTCGTGATCCAGGGGATGCTGTGCTTCGTGACCGCACTCCAGCCGCGGTGGTAGATGCCGCGGTTGGCGAACACTTCGAAGTACTGGGTCTCGTGCCGATCGCTCGCGTCGGGATCGTCGAAGGAGTAGGTCATGCTTACGCCGTGGAGCGGCATCTGCTGGACGCCGTCGACGCTCACGGGCTCGGGTAGTCCCGCGGCCTCCAATACCGTCGGGGCGAGATCGATCACATGGTGAAACTGCGAGCGTACCTCCCCGCTTCTCTCGATCCCCTTCGGCCAGTGTACGATCGCGGGGTTGCGCGTACCGCCCCAGTGCGAAGCCACCTGCTTGGTCCACTGGTAGGGGGTGTCCAGCGCGTGCGCCCACCCCACGGCGTAGTGGTTGTTAGCGCTCGGCCCGCCGAACTCGTCGATGCGGGAGGCCATGAACTCGGGCGTCTCGACGTCGGTCAGACCGTTGAGCGAGAGCCCCTCGTTGAAGGTGCCGTAGAGGGTGCCCTCACCCGAAGCGCCGTTGTCCCCGATGATGTAGTAGACGAGCGTGTCGTTCGAGGACCCCGAGATCCTCCAGGGCGTCGATCAGCCGACCGATGTGGTGGTCGGTGTGCTCAAGGAAACCGGCGTATACCTCCATCTGGCGGGCGAGGACGGGCTTGAGTTCGTCGGGCACGTCGTCCCACGCGGGGATCTCCTCCGGGCGCCTTGTAAGCTCAGCGTCGGGCGGGATCACCCCGAGCGCCTTCTGCCGCTCGAACGTCTTCTCGCGCAGGGCGTCCCAGCCCCCACCGAAGGCCCCCTCGTACTTGTCCGCCCACTCCTTCGGCACGTGGTGCGGCGCGTGCGTCGCGCCGGGGGCGTAGTAGACGAAGAACGGCTTGTCGGGCATCAGCGCCTTCTGCTGGCGGACCCAATCGACCGCCTTGTCGGTCATGTCTTCGGTGAAGTGGTAGCCCTCTTCGGGGGTTCTGTCCGGCTCGACCGGCTTTGTGCCCTCGTAGAGGCCGGGGTAATACTGGTTCGTCTCGCCGCCAACGAAGCCGTAGAAGTACTCGAAGCCGCTGCCCGTCGGCCACTGGCGAAACGGCCCCATCGGGCTTGTCTCCCAGGGCGGCACCTCGTGGCACTTGCCGAACTGGGCCGTGGAGTAGCCGTTCAGCTTGAGCGTTTCCGCCAGAGGGGCCGCGGTGTTGGGGCGTATCGAGTTGTAGCCAGGTATGGAGGTGGCCATCTCGGTTATCCCGCCCATCCCTACCGCGTGGTGGTTCCTGCCCGTGAGCAACGCTTGCCGGGTGGGGGCGCACAACGCCGTGGTGTGGAAGCGGTTGTACTTGAGGCCGCGCCGTGCGAGCCGCTCGGCGGTAGGCGTCGAGCACGGCCCGCCGAAAGCGCTCGATGCGCCGAAGCCTACGTCGTCGAGCAGGATCACGAGCACGTTCGGCGCCCCCGCAGGTGGCCTGAGGGGTTCGATCGAAGGAAACGAGGTGTCGGGGTCTTTGGCGTCGTAGGTGATGGGGCCGGTGTGAGGCCGGTCTGGGATCGGCAGAATTTCCCTTTGGACGACTCGATTTTGGATCAATGTACCGTCTCCTTTCGCTTTTACACCCAACGTTTACACCCCTTCTAGGTTTGCCCGCCGATATCATGGCTGCGTAGAGACGGCTCGTCCGATACGGAGGTGCTTGTACTCCGCTTGCCGAACTCCGCAGCCGTCGGCAACGTGACGACCATTCCCACAAGCCCAGCCGCCGCCAGGTAGACCAGTACGTTCGGCTGGTCGGCGAAGTTGGCCGTCGCGATGACGAAGGCTGCCGCCAAGTTGCGCTGGCCGCTACCTAGCGCCAGGACCTGCTTGGTGCCCGTACCGGGACCACCTAGCAAGTACCCTACCAAGAGCGAGATCGCTATAAACAGCAGGGTCGCGAGGATGGCTCCGGTGCCAAACAGGTCAATCACATTTCTTATGTTGAGTCCTAGCATCAACACCAGAAGGAGCGCCAGGCTGACGTTCGAGATCTGCGACATCACCGGTTGGAGTGTCTCTGCCACACCTTCGTAGCGAGCCTTGATGAACAGACCGATTAGCAGCGGAACGAGCATCGTCACGATCAGCGATAGCGCGATCTGTCCCGCATCGACCTCGACCCCTGGCAGCAGAAGCGGCAGCACAAGAGGTAAGTAGACTATCGTTACAACCATCAGCATCGTCATCAACCCCACGGCGAACGCCGCGTTCGCCTTTGCCATCTGAGCTAGCTTGGGCAGGAATGGAGCACCGGCCGCGGTGCCCAGCAAGAGCAGTCCGATCTGGACGCTCTGGTCCAGCGGGATGATCCTGGAGAGGGCGAAGGCCACTACCGGCACGATGACGAAGTTCGCGGCAAGTGCCATGACCACCAATCGGGTGTTTCGAAGCGGTTGGAGGATCTGAGAGACGGTGAGGCTCAAGCCCATGCTCAGCATGCTGGTTACCACGAAGGTCAAGGTGAATAGGTTCTGTAGCGTGCTCGCCATGTTTCCTTCCCTTATGAGGACCGGAGCTGCTGCGCCTCGGCTGCTTGTATCCCTAATTCACTCGGCTCTTGGACGAGAGCTAACACCTCAGATATCGGGCCATGGACGAGCTCCTCGACGAGTGAGCAGCTGAGGTTCTCAACGGCCTCTCTTTGTTCCGGGGAAAGGCTAAGATTGCTGAACAGGCGGCGAACCTCATGAGCTCGAATGCCTTCGACGCTGTGGGGTGAGTCTCCAGTATGTCGCCGAGTGCCCATACCTCAGAGCACGCCCTTTCCCATTCCCTGGCACCTCACTTTGTGTCGTTGTGGCGCTGGCTTTCACCTCATGTATCGAGCTCAGCCAGCCAGTGCAGCGCCCGGATGCTCGGCAAGAAGCAATACTCACCCCCCTTTGTAGTCACGAACCGGGGTATGCCTTGCAAGCGCCTGCGTACCGGTCGCCGGGGGATGGTGAACGTGCCGGTGCCGTCGTTCGGCCCTGCGATCGGGTCCTTCTCCTCGTCGAGACCCACGAAGTTGCCTTCGTTCTGCCACGCCGACTTGATGAACTCGAACTGGCGGGAGAGGTTCGCGTTAAGGAAGGCGAACACGCTCCCCCGCTCCGCGCCGTCGTCTTCCATCGCGCCCTCGGGCAGCATGGGACCGTAGACGAAGCCGCGCCGCACCACTCGATGGATGTTCACAGCCGTGATGGTGTCCTTGAGAGCATCCCGCGGGTTATTGCGGCGGATGTGGGAACCGATTGGACACTTGCGACCCTTGGGGTCCTCCTCGTAGTAGCCGAAGTCGTTGTTTCGTTGCGGATCGGCCGCAAGCTCGGGATCGTCCCGCTCGGGGGCGAGCACTAGCGGAGCGCCGCTCGGCCAGCGGCCCATCATCTTCGCCTGCAACAGCCCTTCTTCTTCGGGGGTCTCGGCGTTGGCTCTTAGGTACCTGCGGAACTTCGCCACATCCGAGTAGAGCTTGCGGACGGCAAGGTAGGTGCCGTTACGGCCCAGCGCCTCAGGCTGCGGCATCGGAGGCAGGTTGCCCGTCTCATCGGGGTAGCCGAGGATGAACTCTCCGGCCTTGATAGCCGGTCCCTGGCCGGGTGAGCCGCTGCCTTCGATCAGGGGGCTGCTGATGCCGTCCCTGTAGCCCAGGTGCGTGCGCGCGGTTGGTAGCATGCTGACCTTAAGCTGCCAGATGATCGACACGCCGGGAAGGTCGTCCTGGCTAGTACGAATGAAGTCGATCCGGGGCTCAAGGGCGACGTCCTCGCCGCAGACGACGGCCACCACCACGTGCACATCGGGGGTGCCAAAAGGCTTCTCCCAGTTGGCGGGGGCGCTCTCGCCGACGTCGCCGAGCAATGCCGCGCGTGCGGCCATTCCCTGTTGGAACTCCGGGGAGAAGCTATCTAGGGAGGCCTGTGGCACGCCGAGGGCCTTCAGCCCCTGGAAGGTGAGCCCCACGTTGACCCAGGCTGTATCGGCAGAACCGTGCTGGTCGGCGGCCGAAGCTACCTTGGGGACGAGGCGCCCTAGCATCTCCCGGCCGTGCGCAGGGTCGTCGATGCGAACTACGAAATAGGCCCCATGGTAGGGGAAAGGCCGCCGCCGCAACACAGGGGCCTGGATGTCGTCAAACTCCAGGACGGCGGAGCTCTGCTTTTCAGTCATGATCTACTTCCTAGCTTCTCAACTTTCCTCTGGGGAAGGACTCGCCTGATCGGAAGCTGCGCGCCTCTGGGCCGCTTCGCGCTCCAGGGCCGCCTCGCGATCTAGGGCCGCTTCGCGTCCCTTCCAGCCCCCGGTGCGGTGGGCGACCGACGTCTCATAGATGCCACGGCGCGCGTGGAGGATAGGATCGTCGGAGGTCTCGATCCCGTCGGTCACACGCGTGGGGTCGTGGACCATGACCGGATCGCCTATCTCCTCATTGGTGATGGGCCGGGTCAACTCTATGCGTCCGATCGTTACGACCTCCCGGTCCTCCGGCCAGGGAGCCGACGTTTCGTTAAGTGGGTCGCCTTCCTCGGCGAGCTGGAGCACGAGGCTATACGCTACAGGCCCCCTTCGCAGCCTCTCTTCCAACTCTTCAAACATGTAGGCCTCCCCGCGCTGCCGCAGCTCGTCGATCGTCGTGCTCGCGCTCCCGGCCTCTGGTATCCAGTGGTAGCGCGCGTAGCGTCCCTCTTCGGCGGCGTTAACGAACCGAAAGACGTGGATGGGGTGGAACTCCGCCTGGGCGAAGCTTGCCGGGGGTGGCTCGCTCGCGATAATTTGTTGTGCTCGGGCGCTCGCGGGATGATCGGCGAACCAGGCCTGGACTTTGGCGGGGTCCTGCTCGCCGGTGGCGGGATCAAGCGAGTAGTTTATGAGGTCCAACACCTCTTCGGGCGTACGGAACGGGAAGAGCGTCTTGCTGAGCGCGATAAGGTCCGTCACCTGGCCGTTGGGCAGGTAGAACTTGGTGGCCATCGCGCTCTGGGCCGGCGCGGGCATGTTCGGCCTATCGGGAAACGAGTAGGAGAAGCGAGCCGTCACCGGTATGGGATCTCCCTGCATGTGGACCGCACGTGTGTAGTGCTTGGCTTCCGGCGTAGCCGTGAAAGTGCCCGCGTACATACGGCCCAGCCCGTGTACCGCCCGCCAGCCGGGATGGAAGCCAAAAATCTCGTGGAGCACGTCCACCAACTGCTCCGAGCGCCAATACTCGTTGTTCACTGCGATCTCCTCCTAACACCCATGATGATCTCGATCCCGGCTCCCGCGAGCAGACCCGCGAGAGCCGTGTCGTACGCTACCCAGGTTACTCGCACTGCTGAGGGAGCCTCACCCGCAGCCGGCTGCAAGGAAACCTCCACCTCCAGTGGAGTGCAAGGATCAGCCAGCGGCGTCCAGCACCTGCTCGACGCCTGCAAGCACACGCTCTGCCCTCTTGATTCGGTTGACGGTTGAGTCAGGGTACGCGGTCCACCAGTAATCTATCGGAACCTGATACTTGACTAAGTAGTCCTTAACGTCAGGGCTATCCATGCCCGGGAAGCCCTCCAAATTCCCCCACATCTCATCTAATACCGCGTGTAACTGGGGGTTGGCCACAAAGTCGTCGATGTACTGGTCCCAGGTGTTGTCGTAGACCGTAGCGAACAACATGCGAGTGTCGTTGTCGAGTGCGCCTATCCGAATGTTGTGAAGCGTGCCAATAAGCGGGCCGAGCCCCCCCCGATCTACAAGCGCTCGCGCCCTGTCGGCCCCACCAGGTTTAAATGGAGCTATCAGCGTGAACTCGCCTTGCTTGCCTGAGTACTTGAACGGCCGCGCCGAACCGGGTGATTCGGGCGTTGATCCTTGCGCCATATTCGCTTTCCTCCTGTCGATTCTCGGGTTGCCTAGGACTGATCATCCTTCACATAAGCCTCCGCCCTTGTGGACTGCAAGGATCAGCCAGCGGCGTCCAGCACCTGCTCGACGCCTCCGAGCACTCGCTCTGCTCTCAGGTTTCGTTTGGCGGTTGAGTCAGGCTGAGCGGTCCACAAGAAACCCACCGGGATCTGGTACTTGACTAAGTAGTCCTTCACGTCGGGGCTATCCAGGCCCGGGTAGCCCTCCAAATTCTGCCAAAGCTCATCTAAGAAGCGTAAATTCCCGGTGGCAGCGGCGGTGGCAAAGTCGTCGATGTACTGGTCCCAGGACCCGTCGTAGATGGCGGCGAACAACAGGCGAGTGTCGTTGTCGACGAGGGCAATCCGAACCTCATGAAGCGTGCCAACGCCGCGAAGCGCGCCGCTGACCGCAGTGAATGTCTCTTCCTCTAAGGCTACCCGCTGGATCTCCCGCGCCCTCTCGGCCCCACCGGGCTTTAGTGGAGCCAACAGCGTGAACTCGCCTTGGTTGCCGTTGTACCTGAACGGCCGCGCCGAACCGGCTGATTCGGGCGTTGATTCTTGCGCCATATTCGCTGTCCTCCTGTCGATTCTGGGTTGCCCTAGGGCTCATCATCCATTAAACAAATATGTGTACGTCTCTCTGAGGCCACCATCTCCTTCCACCTTGGTAGTGGGCGGAGGGTGGCCCATGCCTCCACCCTAGTATCCTAAGGTGGGCATTCTACACCCAGGCAACATGCGTTACATAGGAAGATTGTCCTACGAATTGTCTCGCAATATTGCGATCTCTTAATATTGGTTCAGCGAGTCGTGACGGCGCTACTCTTTGTGTTGATCAGAGAAATCAAGACCCTATTCATGGCTAAGTCAGTCACCTGCATAGCCCGGTCCAAACGCTCTGGACCGGGGCTATGCAGGATCTTGAATGCGGAATTCGGAGAACACACCTTCTCCACGGTTCACGTGCAACCTCGGAGTCAAGGGTTACTCAGCGTGCCGCGTTGATCTGCTTTTTGGCTATGTTGATCTGCACCGCCGACCCCAGCTTCCGTACCTGCGCAAGCGTGCGTGTGGAGTAGTACGGGCTCAGAGGAGTATCGCACCAGAGTTGTGCAAGTTGCCTTATGATTTCGGCAAAAAGACCGGGGGGGAAATATGGGCGGCGTGGGAAGCGGCAACTGGTACAGGTTCGACAAAAAGGCCACGACCGGCGAGTGTCATAGCTTGGACGTGCGCTATCTCCACCGTAACGGGCTGCTGAAGGCGGGAGGATGGTTCTCGCTGCGCTGGTCGCGGGGTGAGCATGAGACCGGCTCTATCGGAGGAAGCGTGGAGGGCCATCTTCGCTCGAGGCCCGAGCGGGTGATCCTGCGCTACCGCTGCCGGAGCGGTCCGTCGAAGCGGTTCCCGTTCCAGCAGGTACGGTGTGGCGACCTCGGCGAGCACCGAGACGGCTTCCCTCAACGGGATGGCGAAGAACTCCCTGTCGTACCTTGCGCTGGCATCGATGAGCCTCCGGTGGACGAGCCTTTCCACGTGGTGACAGTCACTAACGTACTCGTCCTAGGCGTCGGCGTAGGGCGCCGGTACGCCGGTGGAAGACGAAAGTTCTTTGGTCCTGATTGCGGGGTCTTTGGTCGTCTTGCCGATCTTCGCGTACCCGGTGAAGGTGGGGTTCACCAGTATGTAGACATAACCTTCGTTGCCGGAGCGCGCTGTCCCTTCCCCCATATCCTTTCCTCTGGGCCCTGAAGTTCTCGTCCATTCTCACCGTGTTCCGCGTCGCGCAAAGGCCCCGCAGACCCCACAAGGGGGTTTGCTGGCAGCAGCAAGGTCACCCTCGGTTCCACGCGCGTCTCGAGCCTCATACCGACGAGCCGAGGATACTCCGGAAGGACGTGTTTGTTTTGCAGTTTTAGGTCTCGGGGATGCCCTGTACGTCCAGACGCGCCAATGGCGTCCCCTCTCCCGTATTCCTCCGCCTCTGCAGATTTTCGAACTCGTGCAGGCAGTGGTAGAGCTGCCTGGATAGGTGCGCTTCGTAGCGGGCGATCTTCTCCAGGGTCTTCTCGTCAGGAAGGATGCGCTCCCGGCGCATGACGCCTATCGCCAACTCCGTCTGCTCCGCCTTGATCTCGGAGTGTACCGAGACCATACGGGCCGTCTCGGTCGTGGCCTCCAGGAGGTCCTCGGGGGCTTCGCCCGCGACCCGGGCTATGCTCTCGACGCACCCCCTCACGTCCCTCGCCTTCATGGCGGGCAGCTCTCCGATCCAGGCGCCTTCCGGCACGCCGGGCAGGTCAAGGCCCTCCGCGGCAATCCTTTCTCCCCTTGCCCTCTGCGCGGCCATGAGCACGGACCAGACGACCGCTCTTGCGTCCTCTCCCTTCATGGTTCTGCCAGGCTTGAGGGAGGGAAAGAGCTTGAGTGTGTTGTACGTCCTCCGGTAGTCTTCGGCTTCGAAGCGTATGTCTTCGGGGTGGCTGGCGGCGTGGAGGCTTCCCTGAAGCGAGAAGAGGGTTCTCAGAGCGAGGCGGACGTCCTCCTCTACCTGCTCTTGGATGTCGCTATGGCCCCCGATTCGTAGCGGGTCACGCGGTGCAGCCTCCAGGAGAGCAGCGCCACGCGCTCCGCGAGCACTGTCTCGAGGTGGCCCTCCGGTCGCAGGCTCTCAAGCACGCCATCGCGGTGTTCTTCCCAGTCCTCGGCCCTCTCGAGGCCGGGAATCACGGGGGCGGGGGAGCTTATGCCGTGGCGGGTGGCGTTCCAGCGCACGACCGCCTTTCCAGATTGTGTTGTGGGACCTCCATTCGTCACTGACAAACCTCCTGCTTGAGCCGATAGAGGTGCCGCGTATCGCACAGGTAGCACCCTCTACCGGCGCGGAGTCGAACTCCAGAGCCGAGGTGAGGCGCCTGACGAGCGGGGCGGCGTCGACCTTGGACCACTCGCCGCCGAACGGGAGCTCCTTAGACCGTTTCACCATGAGCCAAATGAAGCGGTTGGCGAAGCCGTTGGCCGCCTCGGTCTCGGTTAAGAACCGCAAGAGCTCCGGCTTGCTGATGTGGCCGATTATGGAGACGTGGGCCTCGATGGCCTTCATGGGGCTGTTCTTGGTGAGGGTCTGCAAGGTGCCGTCGTCCCATGCCTGGCGGATGACGGGCGAAAGGGTGTTCCCCTCCCGGCTCATGACCTTGAGGACCCCGGCGAGCTCCGCCTCCAGGACCAGGAGCCGCTTGTCCTCGACGCCCTCGTCCAGGACCACGGTTTCGCCCTTCTTGTTCTCGCCCTCGAGGCGGTTCCTGACGGCGTAGATGAGGCCCTCGCCGCTCGAGAGCCCGTGGAGAACCCGCTCCTCGGTCCACACCCCGTCCGCGGCGCCCATCAGATCCCGAACGCATGTCCAGGACATGCCCTTCCTGCCCTTCGAGGTGTCGCCCACGAGGGCGACGTTGAGCTTCAGGTGATGACGGTCGGTCCCCACCCTGAAGAATGCCCCGCGTCCGATGGCGCTGCCGAAGGCCGCGAGAAGGCTGGCGAGGATCGCTACCGCGTCGGCTTCGGTGTGGGGCTCGATGGCCCTGACGATGTTGCCGGGCAGCCCCAAGAGCGCCTCCTCGGCCAGCACGGGCCAAGCCGTCGGCTCGGGCACGGGCGGGAGGTAGGCGTCGGGGCTGCCGTCGCGAGCCGTGTCGTCTGCCGGCACTCGGTCTGGGGGCTTGGCGGCCGCGATCATGTCCGCAAGCCACTCCTCGAAACCTTCGGGATCATCCACGAGCTTTCCGTTAATGTCGGACCCGTGCGGCGCGTCCATCGGCCATGCGACGACGCTTGCGCTTTTGGCCCCGGCCTCAAGCAGCTTCGTGGCGTCCAAGCGTGCCTCGTGCTCTTCTCCGGCGTCGTAGAAGACCACGACCTCGAGGCCTTCGAACGCCCGCGCGTAAACCGGTTCAAACAATCCCGCTCCGGGCTGAGACACGCTCGTGTAACCCGCCTGGCGTACGCTCAAGGCGTCCTCCTCGCCGCAACACAACAATACCGTTTTGCCAGGCTTGTGATTCTTAAACGCTTGGTGTGAATCGTGAGGTCACCATCCCAACAAATCAGAGAAGGCCAGCCGGGGGCGACTGAGCCTATCGCTGAGCCAGATACAGAAGTTGTGCAGCGCCACCCTCGCCGCAAGACGCGCCCGCAAACCCTCGAGCTCATGGGGCCTCTCCCGCCAGAGGCCGAAGGTGTTAAACAGCTTCTCATAGACGGTTTCTACGACCTGGCGGATTGCGGCGACCCACCGCCTCAAGCGTTTGGGCCAGATCCTCTTTCGGGAGTTGCGTTGGGGTGGGTGGATGAGGCGCGCTCCGTAGTCTTTGAGCCAACGTCTATGGTTCTCTTTGCCCTCGAAACCCTTGTCGGCGACGTATGGTCCTTGGCACAGCGCTCCCGCGCTGATGAGCCTTCCGTCCGGGGCGGCCCTTACGGCGAAGAAGGTCTCCGCCAGTCGCTGGTCGGCGGTAGAGGCGCTCCCGAAACAGAAGCCAGTGACGACTCCGGTAGGATCGACCGCGGTGAGCAGGCTGAAGCCTTCGTACCATCCGATGCTGTTGGACCAACCGATGTCGGCCTGTCCTGCCAGCCATCCATGCCCCCGACGCTTGCAATCCCGGATGGGCATCGCCGAGCTGTCCAGCGCCTCATAGGGACACTTTCGTACCTCCAGAAGAGCTACCAGGTGCAAGAAGAAAGCCTCGATGAGTTTCGTACAGGAGCGCATCAGGCGATTGAACTGGGGGCGGCTTGGCAGAGTGGGGAAGGCATCGAGCAGGTTGGTCTGAGCGTAACGGTAGAAGTCCCGCTCGCTGGAAAACCTCGACCAGCGGGCGAAGATAGAGAGGGTGATGACCTCGCTTTCGGAGAGGGAGGCCTTCGGGCCGGGGCGCGTTTTTGGCGGCTGGGAGTGGCAGAAGTCGTCAACCGTAACGTAAAGTGTGGTGAGGAAGGTGTCCACGTCGAGCATGAGGGGTCGGTTCCTTTCCCTTCGGGATCGGGTAGCAGACCGACTCTAGAGTGTGGACGCCTTCCGCTCAAATTCTCCTCTAGTAACTCACACCAAGCGTTTAAGGGCTTCGCGAACTTCGCCTCCACGGCTTTCTCGGAAGTCGGAGCATGGGAGAGCGCCGAGGCATACGGGGTATCCTTTGGGGTGCCCCGGCCTACGATTATGAGCAGGAGAGATTAACTACGTTCCTATTGGTGCACCACGCTCTCAAGAGCGGTCCGAGACACCTTCCATCCCTTCCATACTCGCGCAGTGGGCGCAGCAGTAGAAGTGACCGTCTGCCTCGACACCGTGTCCAATCACCCTGACGCCGCAGTACTCGCAGGATGGCGCGAGGGCGTGAATCGCACACTCGAAGCTGTCGAAGGTGCGTGTTCTCTCGCCAGGCATGCTTATCTGAAATGCCTTGTCATACTCATTTCCACAAACGTCGCACTCGGCCATATTCGTCTTCTCCTTCCTACCCAAGCAGGACAATTCCCCATTTCTAGGATAAATACCCTGGCTATGGTTGGGACAAACGCCCAGCTCGCAGGCCTTCCCTTATGAGGTCTTTGGATTCCGGCCTTCGTGTTTGATATTTGCTCTGTTGGGCCATAAGTAGGATGGAAAGCAAGCTAGGCCGCAAGGAGGCACAGATACGTATGAGTGTTGCCCGAGTAACAGAGTTGAGCGCTACCTCAGAGACAGGCTTCGAGGACGCCATAAACCAGGCAGTCGCCCGTGCTACCAAGACGCTAAGGGGCGTCGAAGGCGCGTGGGTAAAGGACCAGAACGTCCTGATCGAGGATGGCAACATCACGGGCTACAAGGTCAACGTGGAGGTTACTTTCCTGCTAGAGGAGTAGCAGCCTTAGCGACCGGGCCGGGCATCCTTGGGGGTGTCTCGGCCCCTTTTTCTATATAGAAACATTTGGCACTTTCTGTGGTATGGTGGGGTTGCGAGTGAAGGTCTTAGGTCGGTTGGGGAGGACTTCCTCCCCTCATCCAAGAGCGTGTGCTCTATCCTGCCCATCGCTCGCGGTTTATCGGGCCGGGGCTCTTGCGGGCTCCCGGCCTTTATACTGCCCGTGGCCGCGCTCTTTTCCCATCCTCCTGGCGCGGCCTTCGCCACGGTCCGATTTCTTGTGTATAGAGTTCGGCACCAGGTCCTGTTTCCTACATAAGAAACCGACCATACCCGATGATATGGGCATCCTCTCGCCGGCGGTCCTGGCCCTATCGCGGACCGGCTCGGAGCGGGCTTTCACGCCATCGTGAATTTCGCGTGACGGAGTTCTAAGAAGTTCGGTAGCTCATGGACGTTCGCGCCTGGCTCCGGCGGGTGGCATCATGCTTTAAGTTGCCGACCCGATCTTGCCCAGAGCGAGGAGGACGATGCCTATGCCCGACGACGAGCAAGACAAGGCGGGGGTCCTCGCGCCTCCACCCCTGATCTACCTGGGAGCCCTCATCTTCGGTCTGCTGTTGGGCAGGAGGTTCCCGATGCGCTTCCTGCCGCACGTGATGGCGCGCGGCCTCGGATGGCCGCTGCTCGGCGGAGGGGTGCTACTCGCAGGCTGGTTCGAGCTGGCCATGCGCCAAGCCGACACGCCTGCAAATCCCTACAAGCCGGTCGAGCGCATAGCCACGGAAGGGCCGTTCCGTTACACCCGCAATCCCGCTTACCTCGCCATGACGCTGATCTACGCGGGCATCGCCAGCCGCGCGAACGCGCTGTGGGCCATCCTCCTTCTGCCGGCAGCGCTTCTGGTAATCCAGCGTGGTGTGATCGAGCGTGAGGAGCGGTACTTGGAGCGCAAGTTCGGTGAAGAGTACCTGAGCTACAAAGCTCAAGTGAGGCGTTGGATCTGAGCGGTCCTTCTTAATGGCCTTATCCGCCCGAGTGCGTGGAAGGTGAATTCTTGGAATTCGTCTTGACGGAGTTCTGAGAGGTTCGCCTCCGAGGATGTACCATGGAGCGGAGCCGGAGGCCTTGCGAGCCCCCAGCCTAACACCGCCGAGGAGAAAGTCTACTAGAACGTCTCCTAGCGGCGGACCTCAATGCGGAAGCAGCTGGTGCCCACTTCCTTCCTTGAGTCAACGATGCAGAGGTCCCGACCCTTGCCCCCGTTTGCCGTGTCCAGGGTGTCCCCGTCCGCCACGTTGATCCTGTCGGAGCCCCCGCCGCGCCTCACCACGTCAGTGTCGTTGGTGTACTTGTTGGCCAAAACCCGGTCGTTTCCGCCCCTCGCTACGATCACGTCGTCCTTACGGTTGCCGATCCGCTCTAAGATCTTGTCGTCGCCACCCCCCCCGTAGCAGGGCACGCTGCTCCTGCACTGGATCAGCTGGCCCTGGGCCGCTAGCGCAGCGGCGGCTGCGAACAGGGGCACCAGCACCACCACCAGGCTCAACACCATCATCAGCTTGCGCATGCGCCGCTCCTCTCTCGTGTCCTTGGAGCACAGTCGAGGGCACAACCTCTGCCCCGGTTGTTCTTACCGACGTGGTGAACGCTAACGCGGATACGGACCAAGCGCAACCCCTAGAGAGTGCCATTACGTGAGGGGGGCTCGTCTCATCTCTTGACCCTAGTGCATGGTATAGATTTTCTCCGAACTTCGCACTCGCGGAGTTCTCAGAAGTTCAGCGCAGCCCAGGTCCGCTACCGTGAAGAATGCCTGTTTGGCCGGCAAGCCGTCCCCGGTGTATCTTTCAAGCACCTTGCGAACGTACGCGAAAGGAGAAGGCTTATGGTGGCAACCCCCGTCTACGGCGTCCTGACCGTCTGCGTTGTTGCGCTTGTCGCGGTCGCCGGCCTAGTGACGGTACAGCGCCTCGTGCCCGCGGCGCGGCGCCAGGAGCACAACGACGTGGCAGGCTTTATCTACGCCGTCGTCGGGGTCATCTACGCCGTGCTGCTGGCGCTGATGGTGATAGCCGTGTGGGAGGAGCACGAGGCGGCCAAGGCCACCGTGCGCGAGGAGGCCAACGAGCTTGCGGACATCTTCTGGCTCGCCCACCGCCTCCCCGAGCCCGAAGGCCCCCGCCTCCAAGAGCTCGCCCTCTCCTACGCGAGCGTGGTGGCAGAGGAAGAGTGGCCCCGGATGGCCCGAGGAGACGGCTCCAGTCCCGAGGCGTGGACCCTGATGGACGAGATGCGCCTCATTATGCAAAACGTGGAGGTCGACACCCGCTCCGAGCAGGTGCTCTTCGAACGAGGGCTCGAGCGCATCGACGCACTGGCGGACGCCAGGAGAGAGCGCATGGTGGAGGCCGAGGAGGGTATACCCGCAGTCCTATGGGCGGTCCTGGTGTTCGGGGGCATCATCACCGTGGGATTCACCTACCTGTTCGGCCTGGAAAACACGTGGTCGCACAGGCTCATGGTGGCGGCGGTGGCGGGGCTGATCGCCCTGGTGCTCTTCACCGTCGACAGCCTGGAGCACCCCTTCTCGGGCGGAACCCGGGTCGGCCCGGAAGCCTTCGAGCTCGTTCTAGAGAGGTTGGAGGCGAGCGACCTCGGCAACTCCAGATAAACACCGAGCGCGGTCCGAGGGCCCCCACTTGCCCTCTATTCACCCGAGTGACGCTCCGACTTGTTTAACTCTAGCCAGGAGCCAGGCGGTCTGCAGCCGCTAGGCTTCTAGGGTGTCGGTCGGGATCGCTCGTGACGCTCCTGCCACTCGAAAGGGTTGGCTTGCTATAGGCCTGTGACCCGCCGACGCCCGGCGAGCGGGGTGACTCAACAGAGGGATGGAACCTACAGACTCAAAGTCGGATTGTCCTCTGCACGCCACTATCGTAATGACCGCGTACAGAGGAGGTCAGAGCATGGGAGTGCTCATCGGCATCGACCCACACAAGAGCGTGAACGCTGCTGCGGCCATCGACGAGCAGGGAGAGCTCGCCGGCCACGAGACCTTCCCCGCTAACCAGAAAGGCTTACGAGCACTGGAGCGGTGGGCAAAGCGCTTCCCCGAGCGTCGCTGGGCGGTGGAAGGAGCCGCCGGTATCGGCCGTCCCGTGGCTCAGCCGCTCGCAAGGGCGGGCGAGAAGGTAGTGGATGTCCCTCCCAAACTCTCCTCGAAAGCCAGGCTTCTCTCTACGGGAAACGCCCGCAAGAACGACCGTCTGGACGCAACATTCACCGCTCAGGCCGCCCTGCACAACGAGCAGCTGGCCCCAGTACAGCCCGAGGACGGCGACGATGCTTACGTCGAGGTTCTCAGACTGCTCACGGAGAGACGTGAAGATCTGGTGGCCGAGCGCACCCGCGCCCTGAACCGTTTGCACGTGCTCCTGCGGGACCTTCTCTCCGACACCGTCAGCAAGCAGCTCTCCGCTGACGCCGCCTCCAAGCTGCTGCGGCGAGTCAGACCACGGGACGAACCAGCGAGAACCCGAAAGCAATTGGCTGCCGAGGTAGTGCGTGACGTTCGCGCCCTCGACCGGCGGATAGCCGATCTGGACGAGCGCATCCGGCAGGAGGTGGAGGCCTCTGGCACCACACTCACCGAAGTCTTCGGGGTAGGATCCATTTTGGCGGCAAAGATCATCGCTGTCGTTGGCAACGTCGCCCGCTTCCCGAGCAAGGCGCACTTCGCCTCCTACGCTGGCGTGGCGCCGATCGAGGCCTCAAGCGGTGAGGTGCTCAGGCACCGGCTCTCGCTCGCTGGGAACCGCAGACTCAATCAGGTCATGCACATGATCGCGGTCTGCCAGGCTCGCAGCGATCCCCGCGGCGGGGCTTACCACCGTAAGAAGCTGGCGGAGGGCAAATCGCGCAGAGAGGCGATGCGATGCCTCAAGCGGCGCATCTCGGACACGGTTTTCAAAGCACTCATTGCAGATTCGCAGCTCGCTTTGCAAACGGTCTCTTGACACAGAGGGGCCTATGGTCAAGCGGCGTTGCTCCCGGCGCCGATCTGGGCCTCCTCTTTCGGCGCGATCGGTGAGGAATGGGCGTCGCAGGAGATCAGCACGCGGTAGACCTCCCTGGCGACGTAGCGCTTGAGACAGCGGATGATCTCTCGCTTGCTCTTGCCCTCCTGTGTGCGCCTCGCGACGTACTCTTGCGTGCGCTGATCGCGGCGCATCAGGGCCAGGCAGATCATGTACAGCGCGCGGTTGGCCTCCCGGTTCCCACCGCGGTTCAGACGGTGCCTCACGAGCGAGGATCATCTCCGAGGCGGAAGCGTGCGGCCACCGAGACGAGCTCCTTCGTGGAGAGCCCGCGCAAACGGCGGCGTAGCTCCTCCGGTGCCGTCACGCGCAAGGCCTGGAGCTGGTTCGCGGCTTGCGTCCTCGCCTTAATAGCGGAGCGACGGGCAGCGCGCAAGGTCCTGATCATCTCCACCTGGCCGTCTTCGCTCTTGGGCACGCCCGAGGCTTCTCCGGCCAAAACCGCTCGTGCGGCGCTGTAGGCGTCTGAGGGGTCGGACTTCTTGAGGTTACGGCGCGAGCTTCGCCGTCGATGCTTGGGGCGCTCCACCTCAAGCACCTCGATCCCTCTGGCCCTCAAATGGCGGGCAAGTTCGGCCCCGTAGGAGCTCTGGTGCCTTCTACCCCGGCGCAGCTGACGGGGCCGAAGCCCTCCGCCCAGATAAGGAGTCCCTCGTAACCGTTCGCGGTCGTAGGCACACTGGACTGGCCCAGGCTTCTCTGCCCAGTTGGTCCACGGCCACGACCACGTGGAAGTCGAGGTTGGTGTCCACGCCCAGGATCACCGCAACCTCCGTCTCCGGTCTCTCGGCGCCGATCGTCGTCACGTTCCAAGCTCCTTTCGATCTCGCTGTACCTTTCCGCCCGAGCAGCAGGAGAGAACGGACGATACTGTGAGGGGTCACGCTACAGGCGAGCTCCTTCTATAAGAAGGCCAAAGTTGTCAAGCTGAACTTTCGACTCTGACTGTCTTTGAAGACCATCGACGATCGTGCCCTTCCGCTACGCTTCTACCCGCACTCGGCTCGGGGTCGGCTTCTTGTCGACCCGGTGCATGATTAGATCCCTCCGGACACGGGCGCTGCAATCTATGAGTCGGCCTCGCTAATAGTGGGCCATTGGAGCTCGCGCAGTCGCCACAGGACCGGGCGTTTCGGGCACTCTTCGTCACCGGCTCCTTCACAGAGATCCTCGCTTCCTACTCTCAGCAGGGGTTACTGATGTTCAAAGGCCTTTGAGTTCCACCTCCTTCAAGCAACCTCCTCTCCTTGATCTACTAACAACCGCGCATTGGGTAATGGTTCGTAGACTTGGCCAGAAATCCAGAGATGGTGAAGTAGTACGGAGAGCTTCCTGGCCACCGCCACTACGGCCCGCTTCTTGGCATTCTTGCCGCCGCGTTCGGCGATCTTCTGGCCGTGGCGCTTGAGGTCCGAGTCCTGGGAGAAAGGGCCCAGGATGTAGTGGGCGCTGTTCACCAACATGCCCCTGAGCATCTTGTCGCCTTCCCCGGAGATCCCTTGAGATCCCTTTTTGCGTGTCTTTCTCTCCCGATTGGTCTCTGCCGGGAACGAGGCCCAGGTATGCTCCCACTGCTCGGATCCGGCTGAACCGCTGCGGGTCCTCCAGGGTCAATAAGGGCAAAAAGACGGCCAGGAGCATAACCCCGGCCCTCTCTGTTTGCCTCCTTGTCCTCCCTCGCGCCTTATGGGATGCCGACCCTGCTGTCTCCCTGGGAAGCGTTGAAGTCGGTAGCCGTGTCGGTGCCAGACCCTCCCTCGAAGCGGTCCGCATCAGCTCCGCCGCTTAGCCTGTCGTTGCCCCGCCCGCCACACAGCAAGTCCCTGCCCCCTACACCACGGAGGGTGTCGTCGCCGTTCTGACCGAGCAAGATGTCCGTGGTATTCGTGCCGCTGGTGTCGGCTAAAGTGTCGTTGGAGTTGCCCCCAGCCTTGAGCGTGAGCGCTAGTGGCGTGCCCGTGGCCGTACCATCCGAGACCGTGACGGTGATGGTCGCCGTGCCGGTCTTGCCCGAGACAGCCGTGGCCGTGAGGGTGCGGCTCGCTCCTGACCCGCCGAAGGTGAGGTTGGCGTTGGGCACGAGCGCCATGTTCGAGGAGGTGGCGCCAAGCTTCAGGCTATCCGGCTGCGCCTGGCCGTCCGGGTCGCTCACGGTGAGGTTGATGGTGCCTGAGCGGTCGTTGGTCCCGCACGCACCGCCGCCGCCGCCTCGATCTAGACTGTCGGCACCATCGCCGCCTTGGCCCAGGCTGCCGTTGCCGGCGCCGATGGCACCCGCGCCGCCGGCCGTCTGGGTTCCGCCTCCGCCTCGAAGGTTCGGTGGCGCGACGCCGGCGCCGCCGTTCGGGTGGCCGCCGTCACCGCCGGGGTTTTCGACCAAGGTGCCCGCGCCACCGCCGCCGCCGGCCACGAGCAGCCGGTCGGCCAATCCGTAGGCGCCCGTACGCACGTCCGACGCGCCACCACCGGCGGCGCCGCCAGCACCCGCCGCTGGGTCCGTATCGCCGGGAGCGCCGCCGCCGTTGAAACCGCGCTCGCCGCCGACCAGGATCTGATAGGTGGCGCCGGGCGTCACGGTCAGGGTCGCCCTCACCCGCCCTCCAAAGCCACCGAAACCGTTGACTCGACCGCCCGGGGCGCCGAAGACGTCGAAGGTAGCCTGGCTCACCCCCTCGGGAACCGTCCAGCTCTGGGCCGCCCCGGTGTACCCGAAGGTACACACAACCTGGCTGCCGGAGGGCAGGCAGTTAGCCGGAGGGGTTGATTGGGCCTCAGAAGCCGGCGCAACCAGCACCGCAAGCGAGAGAGTCCCCAGGATGGCAGCCACCAAAAACGCCATCACCGCCTTCGTCTTCTTCCCACTATGCCACCTGGCACTGGCTTGCGTGCCCATCTCATTCTCGTTTCGAGAGGGGGCGGGGCTGACGAGCCCCGCCTAGAGTCGTACAACGCGACCACAAAAGCAACATATGCGGCTCGGCACATCGGGTTACTCATTTCCGCGACCATCTGGCGCAACTTCCTAGAACTCCGTAAAACGGAAGTCCGACTTCGCAGAATTTACCTTCCACGCACTAGGGCGAATAGTCCTAGCTGCGGAAGATCCCCCGCCACTGGGTTCGCAAGCCCGACATGGCTCCCTCTAACAAGAACCCTCGAAATAGCGTCAACCGTGGTTGACAAGGCCGGATGCGTCAACTATGATTGACGCATGAAAGACGGGACGAGGACAAGGGTCGGAGGGCCGCAAGGCCCGCGAGAAGGCCTCGAGGTGGTCGTCGCGTTGAGGCGGACGCTTGAGGCCTTGGAGTCGGCCCAGGTCGAGAACGCCTTCGTCGCGGGATGGTCTTGGGCCAAGATAGCCGAGGTCTTGGGGGTGAGCAGGCAGGCCGTCCACAAGAAGCACGTCAAACGGATCAAGGCCAGGTACCCCGGGGTACCGCAGAGGAGAAAGGGTCTATGATGTTCACACGTTTCACCGACAGATCCCGTAGGTCCGTGGAAGCCGCCTTCGAGGAAGCCAGGGCGCTGGGTCACGACTCGCTAGGCGACGAGGACCTCCTGCTCGGGATCCTCAGCGCCGACGACGGGATCGCCGCCGAGGCGCTATCTTCGTTGGGCGTAACCCTAGAAGGCGCGCGAGAGGAATCCGAAAGCATGACCTCCGGGGCGCTCGCTTCGGTCGGGATCTCCCTCGAAGAGATACGCAGGGAAGCGGGCGATACCTTCGAGATGCGCCTGCCAGGCAACCGCAAGATCCCGTTCTCGCCCCGCTCCAAGAACGCGCTGGTCGGGGCGCGCGAAGAGATGCGGAGGCTGGGGGACGGTCACCTCGGAGCCGAGCACGTCCTGCTGGGGGTCTTGCGCAACGAGGACGGAGCGGCTGTTAGCATGCTGGGGCGCATGGGCGTCCGGCCGGAGACGCTGGACAATCGGCTGTTCGAGTTGCGCGGGCGGGCTGCCGGAGAGAGTTGAGGCACCCTCCACAGACGAGCAAGCCATACGGATGCTTTCGGGCACCCGGAACTCCGCCGAGTTCATAAAGGAGTACTGCGAGCTCCGCCGCTCGGGCTCACCGATCGAGCAAGCGCTGGTCTTGGTAGGCCACGAGTTTCGCTTGAGGCAACCTGAGGTTCAGCTGGTTCTCCGTTAGGTAGTCAACTTCGGAGAATTTACCTTCCACGCTGTGAGTATACTAAGTGCCCGAGAGCACGGCTCGTGCGGCTCGTGGGGTGCATGGTGCTCTCATCATACCGAGCCAGTCGGATCGAGTTCCCCTCCCTTTTCCTCTGGCCCGGCGTCTGATATCCCACTCTCGCATCTCCTCCTCATCAAGGATGTGTGGGAGTGTCCTCAGACACAAGGTGTCCCCCGACACTGACACCCCTCGGCGGCACTTGATACACTTAATACTTGAAGCTAGGACAAACAGCGATCGCTTATGATCGCTTGATATCTGTTAGCGTAGTGCGCGAGTGTGTGGACGCTTACTCGAGTCGCCTCTTTTCGGGCTCGGCCCCGCAAAACGGGGGATACCGAGTGCAGTGGGCAAACAGAGGAGGCGCTTCTCATGAGAGAGAACAAAGCACAAGGACACAGCTTAGAAAAGGGGCCCCAGGGTTCCCAATGCGAGATCAACCACTTGTTCGATGGAGCGTCTTGCGTAGAAGCCGCCAAGGAGAACGTCGATGGTCTCCTTCTTTGCGAGAGGCACGCCCTTGAGGCCAAGCTGGAAGGGCAGATCTCCTGCTGGGGAGAGATGCTCTTTCACATAGATCTGTGGTCCAGAGAGGCAGTCCGTCGAGAGAGGGAAGATGTCGTAGAGCTCCTTGAGGTTCAGCGTGTGGAGGCAACGTCTGCCAGGCACAGAGCCTATGAGGATCTGGATGTGCTCAGGAGGAGCGAGACGCCCTGGGAACGCAGAAGAGAGCCGCCTACTAGGGGCTCTCTTCTCCTCCTTCCTCCAGGAGGCGCCCGGCCGCTCGCTCGAGGGCTTCGACGTCTTCGACGTAGATGAGGCGTCGTCTGATCTGGAGTGCCCCCTCATCCTGCAGCCGACCGAAAGCCCTGGTCACAGCCTCCCTATTGGCCCCGATCATGGTGCCTAGGTGCTCGTGCGTGTAGCGGGTGGGTATTCGAATCTCCCCGGGGACCTGCACCCCCTCGCTCTCGATGAGAAAGAGGATGAGGCTAGCTAGCCTTGCTGGCACCTCCTTTAGCGTTATATCTTCCATCCTCGTCTCGTAGTAGTGAAGGCGCTCTGAGAGGAGGCTTATCATCCTGATGCCTACCTGAGGCTTCTCCTGTATCAGGCGCTCCACCGCGGCGCGCTCTATCACGAATATGACGGAGGGCTCTGTGGCCCTGGCGTAGGACTCCCTCAGGCGGTAAGGAGTGAAGGCCATCTCCCCGAAGACCGTCCCAGCGTCTACTACTTCGAGGGTGAACTCACGCGTCCCTTCTGTTCTGTAGAGGCGCATCTGGCCCTTCTTGAGGATGAAGAGCTTGCCGTCGTGTTCCCAGGGAGCGTAGAAGGTTTCACCTTCCCCAAGACTGACATCAGAGTTTTGACGGACGAGGACCCTTATCTCCTCCTTAGAGAGCGAGTCGAAGAGGTTCACCCTGGAAAGTAGCTCTACCTCTTCCTCTTCGCGCATTGTGGGGTGCTCCTGGCTCATCTTTGCCAATCCTCTCTGCTTTTCGCGCACGCTTTTCAGCCAAGCTTATCAACGCGAGTCGTTTGTGGCAGGTAGAGAGTAAGTTTGGGTGGCTAGCCCCGGTCTAGAAGGAGGGCAGGTAGCGGACCTGAGCCTCTACGCACGTAGCAATTGCAGCATATTCCTCTATCGGGGGTGGGCGCATCACTCAAATGAGCTATCTTTGAAACTTGCTTTGCGAACTTCCTAGAACACACTCCGGTGAATAGTCCTCGTGCCTGCCGATGTTGCTTCAGGGCGTGTCCCATCGACACCGAACGAGCGGAGGCTTGTGGCCCGAATGGTATAGACGACGGTACACCTACCTCCTGAACGCGCCGACGGAAAGGAGCGGATGGCTCGAGGTGGGAACAGGGACACGAGCGTGCACACGCCGATCAAGGTCCTGCTAGCTGACGATCACACCATGTTCCGGGAGGGTCTCGCCGCGATCTCTCGCATTCTCTATCGTGTAGGACCTTCCATCCATGCTGATACGTGCGTCCATGCTGTCTGTGTAGAGCACTTCCACGTGGCACACCATAATCCCCAAAGCCCCTCGGGTATGGCCCCATCCGAGTCGTTGCGCACGAGCACGTGGGGGTTGAAGCCCTCCAACTGCCCGTCCAGGACGTTCTCGGGGACGAGCATCACCTCCGAGTCGGGGCGCAGGCGTTGGACGCTTAAGGCTATGGCCTCGCGGTACATCTTGGGCTCCACGGTCACCAGCACTCGTATCATGTAGTCAGCGTAGCAGCCCCGAACACGGATGTGGCGCTTTTCGGGGAAGAATGGCCCGAAGGGTGCACGGTCGGGACCCTCGGACGTCGACCCTACGCGCCGAACTTACCAGAACTTCGTAGAGGCGAAGTTCGCAAGACCGACACCCGCGTCGTGGGGCGCGGCGGAGGTTACGCAAAGGCGACCGGGTCGAACGCGGGAGCCAAAACGGGCCGGCGCCCCCTCCTAGGTCCGCCCGCCCGTCTCGGTCGCGCATTGTCTCAGAGAGTCCGCCACCCCGTCTATACACACTTCGGGCCATTCTTGCGAGACCGGATCGGGGGAGGGCCAAGCACGATAAGGGCCGGGACCCCAGCGAACGCTGTAGCGGTAGCTAGAGCCCCGGCCCGCGCCGCAGCCCGAAAATCTTGCTCCCACTGGTCTAGAAGTTCTTCGCTTATGGTGGATTGCGTGCTCTGATGCCGAACGACCCAGCTCACCTGCCCGGCCCGCTCGGTGAGCTATGAAGTCCCAGAAGCCTACATGCGGACCGGGTCAGGTGCAGCGCCTGGTTCGGCGCTACCGCGAATCATGTAGTGGGCCTGCGACCCATACGACCGGCGAACTGCCCCCACGGCCGGCATGGCCTCCGATACGAGGCGGAACCCCCTACGCTCCCAAAACCCACGCGAGTTCTGGACGGCTACCAACGCGATGCTAGGGAAGCCACGCGCCGCCGCATGGGCGAACGCCGCCGCGACAAGGAGCTTTGCCACGCCGATGTCGCGGTGCGCGGGATGCACCGCGACATCGTGGATGAAGTAGCAGTCAGGCGGACCCGCCTGATCTTCCAGCAGCTTGTTCAGGCCGGGGGGGGCCGAGAAGTGCCCGGGGTGGGAGAACAAATACCCGACAACCTGCCCATCGACCTCAGCGACCCAACATCCGTCCGGGTAGCCGGCGAACTTGTCGGCGAACACAGCAAGGTCTTCGAGGAAGTCAGGACTGTACGCCGAGCGCTGGATGCGGTCCACCGTATCGAAGCCGCGGTCGGTCAGTTGACGCACAGCCGCTACCACGAATCCGTCTCCACGGCTATGATGCCGCCGCGACCGGGGCGGCATCTGGCTTGGGGAAGTTCTTGGCAATGTACTCCCGGAACGCCGGGCGGAACATGTAGGCGTTCTCGGGCCGGTCGAACCACTCGCGGTGCAAGTTGTTCTCGCCCTCGTCCGGGGCGAAGCCCGCTACGTAAACTAGCGCCTTGACGTTCTAGTTGTCGCGGGCCGCATTGGTGATGACGACGCCGCCGCCGTAGGAGTGGCCGACCAGGACGATGGGGCTCGAGAGCGATCCGAGGATGCTGGCCACGAACTCCGCATCACCCGCGACGCTGCGGAGCGGATTCGCCGCAGCGATCGCCGTGTAGCCCCGGTCTCGCAGGCGGCGGATCACATCGTTCCAGCTGGCGGACTCGGCGAACGCGCCGTGCACGAGGACTACGGTGGCCTGCGACTGTTCCTGCGGGTCAGCGCTCACAGCTTCCTCCTGGGTCGAGGGGCGGGAGCGAGGTTCCTTCGCCTCGACCCGTTGTGCAAGGGGATAGCTTACACCGCGCTTCGAAGGCAGCGCATCCCCAGATGGACTACTTCGCGTAAACTTTTCGTTAAACGGGCTACGAACTGCCGAGAATCACACTTCCACGTACTTAGGTGAATACGGGCAAGAAGAAGGTCCGAAGCTGTTAGGCCTCGGACCTCTTCATGCTGCTGCTAGGCGCTGCTCTGGCGCATAATGGCCGACCATATGGGCATTCCTCTCCTCCACCGCCCTTGTGCGCAGCAGAGGACTATGCTAGCTGTGATACCGATCCGTGATGGGAGCAGGCGTCAGCGACGCCAACGCTCTTGGGTGGTCGCGGACAGAGCGAAAGGGGAGAGGATAATGACCGAAGCGGGCGGTGGCGGCGGCCAACAACGCGCCGAGTTTGAGCGCGCTCTTGTACAGAGGAGCCTCGAGGACGACTCCTTCAAGCGGAGGCTGCTTGATGACCCCAAGGGGACCGTGGAGCAGGAGCTGGGGGGCCGGCTGCCCGAGGACGTCGAGGTAAGGGTGGTGGAGGAGAGCGCACAGACCATCTACCTGGTGCTTCCCAGCGCCTCGCCGCTCGGCGAAGGCGAAGAGCTCTCCGACCGGGAGCTTGGGGAGGTGGCCGGGGGGCCTTGCGGATGCTACCGGCGAGCCCTTGACATGTGCTTTTCCGTGCGGACCATAGCGCGACCGACACGGCCTCCTTCAGTTCGGAGACGGAGTCGTAGGAGCGGCGTGGCATGAGAAAGCCCTTGCGCTATGAGGGGTAGCGCAGCTCCCAGCCGAGCTCCCGCCTGGCCTTGGCGGGGCTTCTCCAACGCGGACTTCTCAGAACTCCGTCAAGACGAAGTTCGCAGAACTCTACTTCCACGCACTAGGGTGCATAAGGAAACACTGGCTGGACAAGACGTTGGCGACGTGGATGTACCTGTCGGCCCGCCGCTTGCTCTAGCAGCGAACCTAAGGGTGGACGCGACGTTGCCCCGCCCTACTTGCGCAGCCGTTTAGTTTTCGAGTTCACTACTGCTCCGGCGGCGATGGCGAGGGCTTGCCCAGCGCCTCGGCTAGCGCTTCGAAGATCGTGTCTGCCGGCAACTCGCAGGGGATGGTCCGCGGCCACTCCTTCATGATCGGCACGCCTTTGGGACATTTGCCGGAAGAGACGTCGCTGTTGACCAGCACAACCACCACGGCGTCTATGTCCGGGTGGTAGAAGAGGTAGGTGTTGTAGCCGGGTATCTCGCCGTTGTGCCCGACCCACCCGTGGTCCTTGCCCAGCCCGATGCCGTAGGCCAGGTCGCCCTTGAGCGGAGGCTGGTTCAGAGGCGGCACGTCGTCAACGAACGAGTCGAGCCGCTCCTTCTGCGCCTGGGGCGAGAGCAGGCCCTTTCCGGTGCCCAAAGCCCGCCCGTAGACCAGCAGGTCCTCTGCCGTCGAGATCATCTCGCCGGCCGTCCACGCCGAGGAGGGGCTCCAGTGGGTGGAGTCGATGGGCTTCGAGCCGGAGGACTTTCCTTGGAGGGTGTAACCGTGGTCGTAAGGCTCCGGTATCGCGGAACTCGTGCCCGGGAAGGATGTCTCGGTGAGGTGTAGCGGCCCTATGATCTCTTCCTCGTACAACTGCTCGATGGGCTTGCCCGTCACCTGCTGGAGGACCAGACCGAGCAGCACGTAGTTCGTGTTTGAGTAGAACCATCCGGTACCGGGGTCGAACAGGGGGGGCTCTTTGATGCCGAACCGCGCCAGCTCTTCTGGCTTCCAGACCTTGGTCGGGTCGGACAACCATTCCTTCACCCACTGGTCTGACTCCGTGTAGCTGGCGATCCCGCTTGTCATGTCGGACATCTGGTGCAATGTGATCTTATCCCCGTTGGGGACGCCCTTGACGTACTGGTCGATCGTGTCATCGAGCGAAAGAAGCCCCTCGTCCGCGGCCTTGAGCAGGAGGGTGGCGGTGAAGGTCTTGGTGACGCTGCCTATCCTGTGGTGCACCTCCGGCGTCATCGGCTCCCCGCTAGCGCGGTCGGCCACCCCCATGGCCTGCACCCACGTGTAATCCGGGGTCTGCACGGCGGCCACCACCCCCGGCGCATCGCTCTCTTTGAAAGACTTCTTAAGCGCCGCGTCCAGATCGGCCTTCGTTACTTGTTCGCTACCCCCGTTGGAAGTGGTGCCTGCAGCGGAATCCCCTTTGCTGCCGTCACCCCCGCCGCATCCGCTCCCCAGCAGGAGCACCAACCCGATTACGAGAAGCGCCACCTTCCACATCGATAGGTGCATATTCTGGACGAACAAACGCGATCCCTCTCAGTCGATCGATCCGGCAGCCCGGCCGCCTCTCTCCTAGGGAGAGGCCCATGGGCTTTGCGCCCCCGCCTCGCGGCGGGTTTGCCTTTGTAGCGGCAGCAGGGCGCGCGCATGCGAGGACTGTACTAAGCCGCAGCGGAAGGCCGCATCCCCCAAATGAGCTATCTTTGCATCGGATGGCGAATTTATTAGAACTCCGTAGAACGGAAGTACGATTTCGCAGAATTTACCTTCCGAAACTGTCTAAAAAGTCGCGCGGTAGTGTCTCAAGCGTAGGAATCGCTGGCATGAAGCGGCGAAATAGGCCCCGTTTGCCCCGTTTCGGGGGCTTCTGAGGTCTTCGTCTTGGCGCTGATCGGACTTTTTAGACAGTCTCTCCACGCTCGACTTTAGATGAGATGAGAAGGCCGATCCTCCGCGCAGTACCCTGTCGGAGGGTCTGCAAATAATCGACGGGCTCTTGTGGCCCAGAGAGAGGAGGATCGGCCCATGAGTAATGGTAGCACCGAGCAAATGAAAATGACGGCGGGTATGGATCTGGGAGACAACTACAGCTACCTCTGTCTCATCGACACCGAAAGCGGCCAACTCATCGAGGGGAGCCGGCTGCGCACCACCCCAGAGGCGATGCGACGCCGGTTCGATTCGGAACGGCCGCTGCATGTCGCCATCGAAGTCGGAACCCACTCGCCCTGGGTAAGCCGTCTGCTTACCGAGTGTGGCCACAAGGTACTGATCGCTAATCCTCGTAAGACTCGGCTGATCTATGGCGAAAGGCGTAAGACCGACAAGCTCGATGCCGAGAAGTTAGCCCGCCTCGCTCGGGCCGATCCGGAACTTCTATACCCGGTGGAGCACCGGGGCTGTGACTCCCAGGCTCACTTGGCGGTAATCCATTCGCGCGAGGCGCTGGTCCGTAGCCGCACCCAGATGATCAACCACGTCCGCGGGACGGTGAAATCTTTCGGATACCGCTTGCCCAAGTGCTCGACGCCGAGCTTCCACAAGAAGGTCCCAGGCCATCTACCCTCCGAGCTCGCCGAGATCCTGAGGCCCATAGTAGAGACCGTTGGCTCGCTCACCGAGAAGATCAAGGACTATGACCGGCACATAGAGGAGCTGGCTGCAGAACGTTATCCGGAGACGAGACTTTTGCGGCAAGTGTCGGGAGTGGGGTCTTTGACGGCTCTTACGTTTGTGCTGACCCTGGAGGATCCCCAGAGGTTCGCCGAAAGCCGCTCGGTAGGAGCCTACCTGGGACTGGCGCCTGGCATCGACCAGTCCGGCGAGCAAGATCCTCAAAAGCGGATCTCCGGCGAGGGCGACGAGATGCTCAGAAGATTGTTGGTAAGCAGTGCCCACTACATCCTGGGCCCGTTCGCCCCGGACTCCGACCTCAGACGCCACGGAGAGAAGATCGCAGAACGTGGTGGCAAGAATGCCAAGAAGCGAGCAGTGGTGGCGGTGGCCAGGAAACTCTCCGTGCTGCTTCATCGCCTCTGGGTCTCAGGGGAGGTCTACGAACCGCTGCACAATGCCCGGCGTCTGGGGGTTCAAGGAGAGGAGGTAGCTTGAGAGACCGAAAAGAAGAGTCCGAAGTACGCTAAGCTGCGGATCGCAGAGATCACGGACTTGAGCCGACAGAGATTCGACGCAGAGCAGTGAGAGACAACCGACCAAACGGAATCCACCGAATAGCGCCCGAAGTGCCCGGTTTTGAGGTGACTGCGCAAATGGCCTTGGTCCGAAGGAGAGACCGTACTTTAGATTGCAGCACCCGCGTCCGGACGAAACTCATCATGCACCGGGTCGTCAAGAAACCGACCCCTGAGAGTGCGAATGGAAGCAAGCATCAAGGGCGCAAGAGTCGTCAAGGTTCTTCGAGGACGGTCATAGCTGCCCCGTCGGCTTGACAAAGCTAGCCTTCTCATGGAAGCCATTTGGGTTCGAAAGGGGTAGGGTACGTTGGTCACCAGTCTCCGCTAAAAGAGGTGATCGAAATATGCGTACCCTACCGCCCAAGATGGTACAAGCGCTCTGGCCCCCTTCGCGCCACTCTTCTCCAAGCGAATCTGGGAACACGCCCAGCTGCTCTTAATCGGCGCGATCCTCGCTCCGGGTCGGCGAACGGTCAGCTCGGCCTTGCGGGCTATGGGCTTGGACCAATACAAGCGCTTCCACCGTTACCACCGAGTTCTCAGCCGTGCTCGCTGGTCGAGTCTTGAGGTCGGCCGAGTGCTGTTGGGATTGTTGGTTGAGGCGTTCGTGCCCGAAGGGAGTCCCCTGGTAGTTGGCATCGACGAGACACTGGAGCGACGCTGGGGTAAGAGGATCGCCGCAAAGGGCCTCTACCGCGACCCGGTCCGTTCCACCCACGAAACCTTCGTCAAGAGCAGCGGCCTCAGATGGGTTTGCATGATGGTGTTGGTGGAGGTCCCTTGGGCTTCGAGAGTATGGGCCTTGCCGTTCCTCTCGGTTCTGGCTCCCTCCGAGCGTTACGCTGCCAAGCGGCGTAGACAGCATAAGAAGATAACCGAATGGGCTTGGCAGCTGCTCTTGCAAGTCAGGCAGTGGTACCCACAGCGGGAGATCGTGGCCGTGGCCGATCGCGCTTACGCATCGCTCAAACTGCTCGACCGTTGCCGCAAGCTCTCCAATCCGATCACCTTCAAAACCCGCTTGCGCTTGGATGCAGCCCTCTACGAACCGGCTCCGCCACGACGCCCCCATCAGATAGGGAGGCCGCGCCTTAAAGGCGAGCGGCTGCCCAACCTTTCCGAGGTGGCCCAAGAGACGAACACCGTTTGGAAGAGCACCAAGATCGCTAACTGGTACGGGAGCGGCGCAGAGCGCATGGTGGAGATCGCTTCTCAGACGGCCGTGTCGTACTCCACTGGAGTGTTCGCCGTGCCCGTGCGCTGGGTCCTCATCCGTGATCCCGAGGGAGAGTTTAGAACCCAGGCCCTGCTGTGCACGGACCTCGACGCTGGTCCGGAGGAGATCCTCAGTTGGTTCGTGATGCGCTGGCAGCTGGAGGTGACCTTCCAGGAGATGCGCAGACATCTTGGATTGGAGACGCAGAGGCAGTGGTCGGATATGGCGATACTGCGCACCACACCGGCGCTCTTAGGGTTGTTCTCGATCGTTACCCTGTTCGCCCACCAGCGGATGAGGCGAAACATGCAAGCCGTCCGCAAGGCGGCGTGGTATCGCAAATCCCGCCCGACCTTCGCCGATGCTTTGGCGTTGGTGCGAAAGGAGTTGTGGGATCAGGAGCAGACTTTTTGCGGGTCGCCTTCAGCGACCGACACGGTAGAAGTCCCACGGGAATTTGTGGAACGACTAACCGATGCGGTTTGCTACGCGGCGGGAATGGCTAAAGTCGAGCTAGAAGGCCGATTCTCCGAAGTTCGCCAAGAAAGTTGCAAATATCACTCATTTGGGGGATGAGCCTGGTAACGAGAGTTGCTACGGTGCTGGCGTTGTATAAGACGGCCACGATAACGAGGAGATAGCGTGTCGAAGAAGATGACGTTGCTGCTGGCATCGGCAGTGGCCGTGGTGCTGGGTGCTGCAGCCACGGCGCTAGCCGCTAGCCCGAGCGCCAGCGACCACTCCGCCAAGGGCGACTCCGCCAAGAACGAGGATTTCGCGGGTCTGGTCGATATCGGCGGTGGCCGCAAGATGTACATGGAGTGTCGCGGCACAGGGTATCCCACGGTCGTGTTCGTCTCGGGGGCCGGAGACCGCACCGAAACGTGGAGCAAGACGCTCGACCCATCCGAGCAGGCGGTGTTGCCCGCGATCGCCCAGACCAACCGAGTATGCGCCTACGACCGTCCAGGGACTTTTCTCGTGACTGGTGATGCTACAGAGGACTTCGAGCCTAGCCGCAGCGACCCGGTACCCCAACCTACCACGCTCCAGGACGGAGTCGCGGATCTGCACGCCCTGTTGAAAGCGTCAGGAGAACGGGGCCCCTACGTCGTGGTGGGGCATTCGATGGGAGGCGCGATGGCCAGGCTCTACGCCAGCGAATATCCTCAAGATGTGTCAGGGCTCGTCCTCATCGATTACACTCCCTATGACGCGCGTAAATCAATGACCGATGAGCAGTGGGCATTATGGAAGCCGCTCCTGGGTTCGCCCTCGGAAGAGGAGCTCGCCTTATACCCTGACCTGGAGTGGTTCAACGCTCAGCTAAACCTCCAACAGGCACTGGCCGCCGCTCCGCTGAAGCCGATGCCCCTTATCGTGCTCTCCGCGGACGAGCCTTTAGACCTTACGCCCTACGTCGAAGACGGCAGCCTGCCACTGACGGCCGAAGAAGCGGAGGCGTTCGGCAAGCTTCTCTTCCAGGCTTTTGTGGATGCCAGGGCCGATCTTGTGAGTCAGGTGCCAGGCGCCAGGCACATCACGAACACCCACAGCGGTCACTACGTACACCAAGAGCACCCTCAGCTCGTGATCGACTCGATTCGAGAGGTCGTAGACACCGTCGTCGTAGGTGGCACCACTCTGGGGGACACTGGCGGGCCCCCGATTGTGCGGGCAGTTACCCTGGCGGCTGGCCTAGCGTTGCTTGTCTCCAGCTTGGCGGTGATGAGGTTCATGCTGCGTAGAAATGCTTCATAGGAGCCAATAGCAGCGAGGGCTTAGGAGGGCGCAAGCCACCTTTGGGCTGGGGTCCCAAGAGGACGACCCCAGCGCTCTCCTTTTCCCTTATTCAGCGGAGTGCGTAGAAGGTAAATTCTCAGAAGTCGGACTTCCGCTTTACGGAGTTCTAGGAAGCTCCGCATAGCCCCGATCCTATCTTGCATCCTTTGGACCATGACAGCCAGGGTCACTCAAGCTACGCTGCTCGCATGTTGACTCCTTGCTCAGAGTGCTCACACGCTCTCTGGTCTGAGGTGCGCCACTTCGGGGCGCTCAACTTCGTCGTCTACTTCGACGACGACGAGGACAGCAGCACCTACGCCGAACAAGTCAGAGTCTGCCCCGAGTGCGACGCGGGCCTCGTCGGGCAGGCACAGGTGCCCCACGAGCGCGTCTCCCGGCCTCGGCGGAGCGTTGCGTCCTCCCGAACCCGACATCCCCGCTAGAAGCGCTCCCTATTCTCGTCTTGACGGAGTTCTAAGAAGTTCCCTTGCCGTGACTTCACCTTTCGGGCCACTGGCTACAATAAGTAGGCCCATTCGTGGTTAACTGTTCTAGTTACACTAGTGTACGTTGAGCGATCTCTGTGTGCGCCTTCCGGCATGGATCTTGTTCATGAGGAAGGAAGCCCATGCCGGTGCGAGCGATCCTTATCGACGACCACATCATGTTCAGGGAGGGTCTCATTAGCATTCTCGCCTCCGGTGGATCGGACATAGAGGTAGTCGGGCACTGCTCCACGGGTGAGAAAGCCTTCACCCTACTACGGGAGGAAAGCCCAGACGTGGTCATCACGCAGATAGACGTGGATCTGCATACGGCCAAGGAGGTGCTAAGGGGGATGCGAGAGGCCTCTCCCGACTCCAGGATCGTGGTTCTCACCATCTTCGACAACCTCCGCTACGTACAGGCTCTCTCCAAGCTAGGCATCGACGCCTACATCCACAAGACTTCCTCAACACGTGAATTCGTTGCTACCATAGAGGCACTAATGCGAGAGCCAAGAGGTGAGAATACGGTGGTCTCTATGCCCCGTGGCTCCTTGGAGCGGATGGGCGATGGGCCTATGGGGACGCTCTCCGAGAGGGAGACAGAGGTGTTGGTGAACGTAGCCCGTGGCCTCTCCAACTACGATATAGCCACCGAGATGCACCTCGCTGAGAGTACCGTCAAGCGCCACCTGGCCAACATCTACCAGAAGGTGGGGGTGGGTTCCAGGAGCGAAGCGACGAGGCTGGCCCTCCAGGAGATGTGGATCGGGATATCGGAGATCACCCAAGCCGCCCTCGACGGCTCCCGGCCCGGGGTCTCGGAGGATGGGCACTAGTCTGGCATGAGGGTCCTGGTCGTCCTCACGCCGCTGATGTACAGGGAGGCCATAGCGCACTCCCTGCGCCAAAACCGCCCCCACTTGGAGGTGAGGATCGCGGCACCCGAGGCGGCGGAGAAGCAGCTAAGATCCTTCGCGCCGCACCTGCTCGTGCACAACGACACCGACGGCCTCGACCGGGCAGCCGTGGAGAGTGTTCCCTCCTGGGTGGAGGTGCTCTACTCCGATAGCATGGACGCGTGGATCTACTCCGGGGAGTATCTCGCGAGGGAAGAAAACATCTCTATGGACATCTTGCTCGGGTTGGTGGACGAAGTAGCAGAGCAGTTGCGCAGGCCCTGAGAGGTTCCTATTCACCCTAGTGCTTAGAAGGCTAATTCTCGGCAGTTCGGATGCACGATCCTGTATAGCTCCCTTCCAAGGGAGGGGTCGAGGGTCCATCACCACCTGCTCAAGGGTGGTATGCCTCCCTACATGTTGTGGTGCTGGATGTTTATGCGCCGCAGCGCATATTCTCAGGTGCCCACCGATCTCCTCGTCGCCAAGCTTCTCTACGAGTTGCCCCAGTATGCGCTTGGGCGCCGAGCCCGCTGTGGGCTCCTTTCGCATGAAGTTCCGCTCCTCCCGGACCCCAGGCAGTAGCAGGCCCACCTGTTTCCTCCCTTGGCTCGATACTCGCCGACCGAGCCGATGCGCAGAGGTTAGAGTCCTCGTGTACCCGGAATCGGGAGGGGGTGCCCGTTTCCGGTACTCAGAAGCCGATGGTCGCCGTAGCATGTCCGCAACGGCAAGCGATGAGGGGAGGCAGAGGTGGACACGGAGCACGAGTGGCTGAAGGTCCCGGAAGTGGCGCGGGTACTGAGGATAGCGCGCAGCCGGGCTTACGAGCTAGTGGGCTCTGGCGAGATCCCATCGGTGAGGATCTGGCGCAGTGTCAGGGTGAGCCGCGAGGAGCTCGATAGGTCGCTCGAAGAGCAGCGCCAGCCGAACGCGAGGTGGAGATGCTCGAAAAGATCAATGGTTGCTTCATGGTGTCGGTCATGGTCAGGGAGTGGGAAAGGAGTAGTCGCCTATGACTTTAGGATGGGCGCTGGTTACGAGCCGACTCAACATAGTGTGGACCGTCGGCGGCCTCGTGGTGGTGCGAAACGCCAAGCAGATCTTCTGTCTCCTCGGTAGGAACCGTAGGTAACAGTGAGTATGGAAAGGGGATGCGGCCGCCGCGTTGGGATCCTATCTCGACAAGCGCATAGGAAACCACGATTCATTCATGCGCGGTTTCTTCTCGGATGGTCCCGGAAGGTCCTTTCTCTCCTCGGCGCTACCAGTCTCTGGCCAAAGTAGGTCGGCTTCATGCTGCAGGAGACGAAAAGGAAACAGACCAAGGCGCGAGAGACTTCTTCCCTCGTCGAGGTAACGCGAACCCTGGAGGAGGCCAGGGATGTCCTGCGCGGCTTCGAGGTTACGGTCTTGGCAGGAATGGCTGAAGCTCTCGCAGGAGCGGCACGCAGCCTCCTAGAGACCCTGGAGCGCCTCGAGGAGATGCGTCCTGAGGAGTGGATGACCCCTGATCAGGCTGCCCGTTACCTCGGGTTCCCATCGGCCGGCGCCTTCGAGCGCGTGGTCGCCAAGGAAGGGATCCCAAAGCACTACCTCTCGGATAGGCTCCCCCGCTACTCTCGCTCCGAGCTCGATGCCTGGCTCACGCGCCGTTAGCGGTTCTTCAGGATGGATTCCCACCAGTCATTTCACCAGCACCCGGACTTAAATCAGCTGCGCCAAACTCCGAGAGATCGCCCTTAGTACCGCCATTATTTGCAGTGTATATGGGTCAAAATGAGTCCGTATGGGTCCGAGTAGATAAGCGAAGCGGTTTCCTAAACCGCGAGTCGGAGGTTCGAATCCTTCCAGGCGCGCTCCCGAAAGTGCTGCAAATAGCGGAAATGAGAAGAGTCCCGGCATTCCGCCGGGGCTCTATTGACTGCAACCGGGACTATCCTAACGTTGCCTCCATCCCGCCGCTTTAGCGGATGGGAGCGTCAACGCAATGGGATGGTTCGAGAAACACTCCGAGGTGGAGTGCGAGACAGGGCTGGGGCTACCCTTCGGGGCGGCCCTGGACGCCACCTTCGGAGGGGGTAGAGCAATACGTTAGGCTAGGCTTCGTGCGCTTCGGGGCGATGGACGATGCCCCGGGCACCGGCGTCGGGTACGGTGTCCTCTGGGTTGGCAGGGCGAGTCTTCTCTCAATGGGCGTGCCCACCCTCCCCATACTGGCCGCGCCGCTTCCTCCCATCGCATCCGGCGCGGCCTTCGCTCTGCCACTCGTTAATGAGGTTGTTTTCGGGCAATGTCTCGCATTCACTCCTGGGGCGTCCGGCACGCCACACAGGGTAGCGAATCACACGGCGGAATGGACCCCGCTCGCGTTGGTGGATCGAGCGCTGTCGAGCAGGCCTGCATCAATTGCAGACGACGATACTGGCGGGCTCCTGGCACCCCTTCTCGGCGTCGCCGTTGTTGGCGTTGTAGAAGACGTCGACGTTGTAGAGGTTGGGCCTGTCGGTGCGGCCCGAGTCGGTGGCGCTCCAGGCGTAGCCGTTGAGACCGTAGTACACGTCCGCGATGGTCGCAGACCCGAAGTTGTTGTCTCGGATCGTGATGTCCTGGGCGTCCCTCACGCCGACGCCGGCGCGGCGCTCATAGACGCCGTTGCCGTGTATCTCGTTCAGGTAGACCAGGGCCTCGCCGTGCGTGGCCTCGTCCCCGACCTTCTCCCACCTGACGCCATCCCTACCGTTGTTCGCGATAAGGCTGTACCAAACGGTGAACTTGCCGTTCGAGAGGGGCTGGTCGTTGCACTCCTCGTCGCACCAGATGCCGTTGCCCTGCGTGTCGTGGACGTAGGACTCGCCCACCCAAACCTCGTCTACCGCTTTCAGGCCCGATCCTATGAAGCCGAGGGCGTCCGGGTTGGTCGTGTTGTTGGTGAGCTCGCTGCGCCAGAAGAGGCCGTGGAAGTTGGAGACCCCCGCGCCCTCGTTGTTGGCTACCTGGGTGGCGTAGATCACGGAGTCGCTGTCCATGTCGCCGCCGGCCAGGCCGACGCCGCTTCCCGCAGTTCCGTCGAAGTCACCGCCGAAGATCTGGAGCCAGTCGCCGTGGAACGTGCCACGCGGCTTCATCACTTGACCCAGCGTCGCGGAGCCCTGGATGGTCGCAAGCGGCTCGGGGTCGTAGGCCGGCCCGCGCATTATGAAGGTGCCCACGGGTCCCGCAATCTCGTCGCCGTCCTCGGGCTGGACAGTGTTGTCGACGTGGTAGGTGCAACCCGAGAGCTGGAACCTCGTGGCGGTGGCCGCCGGGTCCGCGTTCACTACCGCGTCCAGGTCCTCCCCGCAGCCCACGATTACGGTGCGGCTCGCCCCCATGGCGAAGAACGCCAACGCCACAACGAGGACCGCCATGAGGACCGCCGGCCACATCCGCTTCACACTACCTGTTGCCATATAGAGTCTACTCCCTCTGATCAGGGCCCAAAGACGCTCTGGTCGGCGGCTTCGGGGCCATCTCTGTAAATCCTCCGCCAAACGGATACTCTTGAAGTAGAGGAAGCCGACAGCCAGCAGCATGAAAAAACGGGCCGACGATGAACTCTACGGTGTCCTGTGCCACGCACACATCTTACTAGAATAGTACCAAACGCGACTACCTGGCGTCCGGCGGTCGAACCCCTCGTACGTCGGGCATCAAAGGAAGGGGCCTTATCTCCTCCGTCCCGCGCCGCGGAGGCTTCAGGCCCCTTGGGCACGCACGGGCGCGTATCATGCAACGAACGGCGGAGAGGAGCATGCGGTGAAAGGATTGATGGTAATACTGGTAACGGTAACGCTCCTTTTTAGCCTTCTCGCGTCCACCGGTTACGCAGCCAAAGACACCCACGTTATTAGACATTGGCATCCTATGCTTGTGGAACCCGCCCTTGGGCACCTCGGACTATCTTTCTTTGGACACGAGCACACCAACAACGAGCACCCGGTCGAGGATGATGCTTTCATCGACGCGCCCATCACGAGTTGCTGGAACTATGACTTCCTTGAGAAGGATTGCGACGGGCCCGATCACTACAAGGCGTTTGTGGCTGATGGGAGCGCCCCCGATTCCAAGATTGGCGCGTACAAGGGCGACCCGGGCTCGGTCGCCCCGCCAGTGCCTGATGTGTGCCGCCGAGCGCATTCGTCAACAGGTTCGTGCTGAAAGCGATTAGCAGAGGTCGAGACCTCTGCTAATCGCGCACTTCAGCCGGTCAGCTAGTCAGCACTTCAGCAAGAACAAGAAGCTGAAATGCTGAAGTGCTGACCGCTGAATTGCTTGCAATGGGGTTGTTACCCCATTGCAACCCGATCTGAGACCATAGCGCCACGATTTGTCGAATGGTAGCGTGAAGTGGGCTTGCTGAAACCGCCGAGCGAGGGGAACGCACATCCGGGATTATTGGTATAGAAGCACCCTTTTTGGAGTCAGAGGCATTCTGTTGATGGAGATAGCCGCGCTCTTGTTTCTCATCGTGTGGGTGCTAGACGGCAACCCGCAACGCTCGGAGAAGATACGGTTCGATCTCGCCCAAAGCGTTGGCGCTCAGGCTGCACCAGCCGACCAAATACCTACATGCGAGCAGCTCCTTAGCGAATTCGAGTCGGATCCGCGAACTCAGCAGGCCTCCCCCGAGGAGCGGCGGTTCGTGCGCGCCTTCTTGCAGACGTACGTGCAGCGTCTCCTGGACGAGGGCGTGCCAGGAGCTTCCCGACTCGACCCAGACGGTAACGGCATAGCATGCGACGAGTTGCGGAGTGCCAGTGGTAGCCAATCGGCAAGCGCTGGTAGTGCTTCGCCACAACCTTCAGTCGATGGTGGCAGCCAGCTCCTAGATCGGTATGGCAACCTCTTAGACGCTGGCGGGCCCACTTCCGGTCCCGTACCGCTCATGCCCGAGGGTGGCTGCCCACGGGAGTTCCCCACAAAGCGGGACGGGGCCTGCTACCCACGCTGAGCTTGTCGTCCTCTCCGGCCACCTACCAGCCCGACGGGGTTGCCGCATTCCCCCGACACGTCACGCCCCGAGCCGCCTTAGCTCGTCGTAAGCCGCGTTTATCTCTTTCATCCTCTCCTCCGAATACTCCCTGTCCTCGAGACTCATGCCGGCTACCCTGTCCGGGTGATGCTCGAGAGCAAGTTTCCTGTATGCCTGGCTGACCTCTTGCCAAGATGCGCCGAGGGGCACGCCCAGAACCTGGTGAGCCCGCGTGGGGCCCAGTTCGACGGGTTGGGGTTGGTCCGGCTCGGCTTTCGGCGGCGGGGCGTCTTGCGGGATTCTGATGCCGTAGGTTTGTGCGAAGACGGCGAAGGGGTCGGCCGGATCCGTCCTCTTGAACAGTCTCTTGAACCTCATACCTTCTCTTTGTATCCGGTTTTAGCGCCTGGGACGTGGGCTAAGGATAAATGATAACGGCAGCGAAGCGCACCCCCACAGCCGTCAAGCGCTGCCAAGCTCGTTACAATTTAGGCACCAAAACGAGCTTCGAGGCAACTCGAGCGATAAGGAGGAGGGGACAGTTTCTAGACTGAAAGTTCTCCCAAGCTCATGCTCAGCAACGACGCTTCTCGGACGAGGCTTCGCTGTGTGCGTTATACTGTGCACTCAAGGGACCCAGGGAGGGTGGTGCCCGATCAAGTGAGTAGGTTAGAGAAGACGCTTAACAACCCGAGGGTCGTGCTCGTCGCAGGGATGGTCGCCGTTGCCCTCAACGTTCTGTTGTACTTCGGCGTCTTTCTGCCCAGGATGACGCCGCTGATCGAGCACGTATCCACTATTGGCACCTCCCCTCTCGAGGCTATCGGTAACGCCCTCCCCGAATCCATTGGTAGGTCTGATCCTGAGGCAGGTAGCGAGTCTCGGTCCGGGGCAAATAGCGAGTCTCAGTCCGAGGCAAGCAGCGAGTCTCAGCCCGGGACAAGTAGTGAGCCTCAGTCCGAGGGATCTCTCAGGTCGACAACCGACTCATCTCCAGCCGCATCTCCAAACTCATCTCCAAACTCATCTCCAGACCCATCTCCTGGCTCGCCTCCTCAGCCGACTTCACCTCCTGAGTCTCCGCCTCTTCAATCATCCGCGCCTCCCCAGTCACCTCCTGAGCCGTCCGCGCCTCCCCAGCCGTCAGCGCCCTCCCAGCCACCTCCTGAGCCATCCACGCCTCCTGAGCCGTCCACGCCTCCTGAGCCATCCGCCCCTCCCCAGCCGCCTCCTGAGCCATCCACGCCTCCTGAGCCACCTCCTGAACCGTCCACGCCTCCTGAGCCGTCGGCTCCTCCCCAGTCGTCTGTGCCCCCTCAGTCGTCTGCTCTTCCCCAGTAACCTCCTTGAGCCTCCCCCCTTCTCAGCAGCATCCATAAACCAGGGTGAGAGGGTCGGGGGCTCTAGCAGCCGAGCAGGTCTCTGCCGGGCTAGATCCTTTTACCTACGCGGAGGTTGTGGCGAGGTTTGCAACGCAGCTATCCGAGTGCAGCGCCCATCGCGCCGGCGGCGTCTCCCGTGTCTGGCGGTATACGCTCGTAGACGTCGAGGGTAAAGCTTAAAGCGAATAGCAGAGGTCAAGACCTCTGCTATTCGCGCACGTCAGCTAGTCAGCAATTCAGCAAGAACAAGGGCTGAAATGCTGAAATGCTGACCGGCTGAAATGCTGAAATCCCATTGCAAGCAGCTGTAGCGGAGGTATCGCACTACCACGAATCTCCTCGGCGTCTAGATCCGGGCCGTTGGCGTGCTTGGGCGGTTACGTTTAGTGCGGACGGCCGAAGCGTTCGGTGAGTCCGGCGTGGAGGCGGGCGGTGCCGATGCGGGAGGAGATGCGGTCGCTGTCGGTCGCAAGCTCGGGGTAGTGCTCCTCGAGCATGTCCAGCCTCTGGGTGGTCCTCTCAATGGCGTCGTGGGCCCGACGCAGCTTGTCTTCCCACTCCCGATCGCCGAGTGTCTCGGGACTCGCCTCGTCGCGCATACCGTGGAGCCGCTCGGCGAGCCTTACGTAGCCTTCGTAGTGCTCGAGGTACCTGTCGTAGCACTTCTGGAAGAACCTGGCCGGGGAACGGTTCCAGCCACTTCCTGGTACGTCGTCGTCCGGGTGCGGTACCTGCACCCCAAGGAGCGGCGCGTCGTCTCCCCGCCGGGACGCCGCTTCGCCCGGCTCCTCGTTCTTCGCGGATGAGGCGCCCTTACGGTGCGCCTCTCGCGGGCGCCGATTCGGGACTTTCGGCTGCCGGGGGCCGGGGAGTCCTTCGTCCTGCTGCCTCCCTATAACGTATCCGACCATTTCGGGAACCTTCTCGCGTTGCTCCGCCTCCCGTTCGCGGCTCTCCTCCAGGGCGCGGCCCTGTCGCTGCACGATCTTCAGGAGGAACGCCTCCCCCTCGCGCAGTAGCTCCAGGCGTCTCTCGGTCAGGTCGACGTAGCGGCGTGCCGTCTGCAGGAAGAGGACGGCGATCGTGAGGGTCGCCACACCTAGAACCAACAGGGAACCGATGCCAACATACATCAACGTCGCGCTCATCCCTCTCGTCTCCCTCTCAACGCCTTATCCCGGTCCGAGGCACCTGCAAGGTATTAAATCGCACGGGCGGTAGGATAACAACCGCCATCCCTCTAGCGTCTAGTTTGTCGAGTTCTCGCCCGCAGCCAGGTTCAGGTATGCGCCTGGGCGCATACCTGAACCTGGATCGAAGGTACAGGTCTTATCCATACGCGCCGTTCAGTGGCGTATCTCAACGGTAGCCCGGCCAGCGTCCGCGAAGACGGGTACTATGTCCCTACCTGACACTTAGAGAGGGGATCGACGATGGCGTACTTCGAAGGACAGCTCAAGCGCGCGACCACGGAAGCCGGAGAGGAACATACCGGCTATGTCCTGGAGACCGAGATAGACCTGTCGGCGATACAGGATGCCGACGAGCTCGTGGGGGACCAGATCGCCGTGACCGGGGACGTGGAGATAGTGGACTTCCCCGAGCGGGGCAAGATCCTGGTCTTCAGGGTCACCTCGGTTGCGGTGCTGGAAGAGGATGAGGAAGACGAGGAGATCGCAACCACCTGACCGTTTTTCGCTCCACCACGCGATGAAAGGACCGCGGCCCCGGTCCTCCTTCTATGGTCGGTGCATCGCTCGGCGCGGCCCTGTTGGATGGGGGAGATGCAGGAGCCTGCCGGGGCCTTTTGCTATCATTCTCCCAAGCGTCTGGGGAGTCTGAACGGGAAGGGTCTGTAATGATCGAGGTGTCGATCTCCGTGGAAGGCCAGACCGGGCTGACATGGCCTCTCTGGAAGCGCTGGGTGACGATGGCCGAAGCAATGGGGTTTTCCGGACTGTATCGCTCGGACCATTTCACCATGCCTGACCCGCCCGACGAAGACTCGCTGGAGTGTATGGTTTCGCTCGCGTATCTGGCGGATCATTCCAGCCGCGTACTCTTTGGCCCTCTGGTCGCCCCGCTCTCGTTTCGAGATCCGGTAATGCTGGCCCGCCAGGCGGCGGCGCTGGACGACCTTGGCGACGGACGAATGGTCCTTGGCGTCGGGACCGGTTGGATCGAGCGCGAACACGCGCTCTTCGGGTACGAACTCGAAGATCTACAGACGCGTTTTGCCCGTCTGGAGGAGGGCCTGGAGGTGATCACACGCCTGCTCAGAAGCGATGAACCCGTCTCGTATGAGGGGCAATTCTATACGTTGCGAGAAGCCACACTGCTGCCACGCCCCGAACGCGAAGGTGGTCCGCGAATCCTCATCGGCGGGAGCGGTACAAGGCGTACACCGGAACTCGCGGCCCGCTACGCGGACGTCTGGAACGGCATCTTCATGGACCCTGACACTTTTCGCGAACGCTCGGCGGCTCTTGACGTCGTTCTCTCGAACCACAGGCGTCAGCCTCACGAGGTGAAACGCACCGTGGCGGCGCTCTGCTTTTTCGGCCACACTGAGGAGGCGCTTGCGCGGCGGGTACGGCGAGCGCGCGAATTGGATGAGGAGCTGGCGCCCCTCTCGCTCGAAGAGGCTCTCGAAACGTTACGAACCGAATGGGGCGCGATCGCCGGTTCACCAGAAGACGTTATCGAGCAGATCCAGGCCTACGAGCAAGCCGGCGTAGAAGAACTGATGCTTGAGTGGTTCGACCTAGACGATATCGAAAGCGCAGAAGTCTTCGCCAGGGACGTTCTGTCACGTCTCTAGGACCTTTCAGGGAGCGCTCTCTGCGTCTCTTCCTTGCGCGAGGTGTTCGATCTCACCCTCGAACACCTCTATGGTTCCCTGCGGCGCCGCAAGCAGCAGGGCGCCCTCACTGGTCAGGTCCACGGCCCGGCCTTCGACGGTCTCGCCGAAACGCCGGACGCGCACGTTCTCCCCGAGCGTGCAGTTCAGGTTTCGCCACTCGTCGAGGACGGCCCCGAAGTCCCCGATCCTGCCCATCTCGACCGCGAGATTCGTGAGCAAAGCGCGGAGCAGGTCCAGTAAATCTAGATCGTGTCCCAGTTCCGAGCGGATCGTGGTGATCTCGCGATCCCGGACACCCAGGTCCGCCGGATCGAGGTTGGCGTTCATGCCCACGCCCAGGATAGCGTAGTCGAGACGTCTGTTGTTTGCCGGACCCCCGGCGTGTCGGGCGCTCGATTCGGCGAGGATGCCGCAGATCTTCTTCCCGTTTGCGAGCAGGTCGTTGGGCCACTTGATGCGGGTTTCGACGCCTACTTCCCACAACGCCTTCGCGACCCCCACGGCCGCGGTCTGCGTGATACGAGGGGCGAGGCTTGCTCCGAACTCCGGCCGCAATACGAGGGACATCCAGAGCCCGCCCGCGGGAGATCCCCAGTGGCGGCCGAGCCTTCCCCGCCCTCCCGTCTGGACCCCGGCCACAACGAGCGTTCCATCCGGCGTTCCGGCACGCGCCAACTCGCGGGCGCGATCTTGGGTCGAGGCCAACGCCTCGTGTACCTCGACCACGCGCGCGAGCGGGCTGTGCAGTCCTTCGATAACTTCCCGAGACAGCCCGTTCACCCGAAGAACCCCAACTCCTCCAGCTTCACCATCTCCGAGAGCGTCCGGGCCGCGGCCTGCACGAGCGGCACGGCGAGCAGTCCCCCTGTGCCTTCGCCGAGTCGTAGATCGAGGTCGAGTAATGGTTCCAGTTCCAGATGTTCCAGGGTGATCCTGGCCCCCGGTTCGGCGGAACGGTGGCCGGCGATGAGGTATGCCACGGAGTGCGGGGCGAGCGCGCCCGCCACAAGCGCGGCGGAGTTCGAGACCACACCGTCCAGTACTACGGGATCGCCGTATGCGGCTCCGGCCAGGATCATGCCTACCAGGGCAGCGTGCTCGAGACCGCCAACCTGCGCCAGGACCCCGAGCGGGTCTTCCGGATTCGGAGCGTGCAACTCCAATGCCTCCCCTACCACATTAACCTTGAGCTTGAAGGTCTCATCGTCGATGCCCGTGCCCCGACCCGTGGTCTCCTCCGGAGGTCTCCCGGTGAAAGCGGAGATAAGGCAAGCCGCCGGCGTGGTGTTGCCGATGCCCATGTCGCCCGCAACCAGCAGATCCACCGCTCCGCTCACGACGAGCTCCTCCACCACCCCCGCACCGGCCATGACCGCCCGCGCGGCCTCTTCGCGGCTCATGGCCGGACCGCGACTCATATCTTCCGTCCCGCGCCTGACCTTCGCGGTCCGCAACAGGGGGTGACCCTCCTGTTCGTCTACGACCCCGACGTCGAGCACGCTCACCCTCGCCCCCACCGTCCTCGCGATGGCGTTGACCGCAGCCCCCCCATCACAAAAGTTCTCCACCATCGCCGCCGTTACCGCCTGTGGCCAGGGCGAGACGCCACGCCCCAGCACGCCATGGTCCCCGGCACAGACCACTACCGCAGGGTTCTCCGGAACGGGCGGAGGACACACTTCCGATATCCCGGCGAGCCGCGCGCCGAGCTCCTCCAACCGCCCCAGACTACCAGGGGGCTTGGCCAGCCCGAGGTGCAGCCCTCGGGCCTCCCGGACGGCGACCTCGTCGACAGGAGGTATCTCCGCCACGAGATCCAGTACCCGATCTTCGATGGCCACGACTAGTGATGGTGGCCGTGCTCGTCCGGATGGTAGTGGGGCGTCGCGGCTGCACCCACCTTCTCCTCGAACCCGGGCAGCGCCACGCGGTGAACGCAAACGTCGCAGTTCATGCGGATGTCTCCTCCAATAGCTTCGGTATAACGCTCGACCACAAGGTCAGCCACGCGCGAGTCCGGTCCGAAGTATCCGGCGTAGTGCAGCTCGACATCAGGATTGGTCGCAGCGAACGACCTGCTCTGCCCTTGTATACGTTCTTCGAGGATGCCGGTGAACAGGAAGTAGGAGAAGACGGCGATGCGCTTCGCGCCCAGTTTGCGGCAGCGTTCCAGCCCTTCCGCGACGCCCGGCGGGGTCATGCTCACGTAGGCGCTCTCGACGAGCGGGTAGGGGCGGCCCTCGTAGAACAAGCGGGCTATCTTGGAGAGGTCCGAGTTCGCGTCGGGGTCCGAGGAGCCGCGCCCGACCAGGAGGACTGCCGTCTCTACCCTTTCCTCCTCACTGACGACGGCCGAGATGCGTTCGTCCATCAGCTCCAGGATCTCGGGCCTTATGCCGAGGGCGCGGCCGTAGGAGAAGTTCGTACCCGGGTGGGCCATCTTCTCGCGCACCAGGGTCGCGGGGATATCGTCCTTGGCGTGGCCGGCGGCGAGGAGCATCAGGGGCACGGCGGCGACGTTTGTGGCCCCGCTCTGGGCGAGGCGGTCGACGCACTCGGAGATCGGCGGGCGGGAGAGCTCGATAAAGCCTCCTTCCACCGTCAGGGACGGGTTTCGCCGGCGCACGAGGCCGACGAGGTCGTGGAACTCCCTCGCTCCGCGCGGGTCGCGGCTGCCGTGGCCTACTATGAGGAGCGCGGGATCGGTTTTCTGTACAAGAGATCTGTTCTTACTCGCATCGACCGTGTGCCTCACCTTATTCCTCCTCGTAGTAGATCAGGGCGTTCAGCGCCGCGACCGCGACCGCGGAACCACCTTTGGGTCCCCGGTTCGCGACGGCCGATAATCCGCTCTGCAAGAGCGCGTCCTTGGACTCGGCGGCCCCGACGAACCCGACGGGGAGCCCAACCACGAGATCGGGAGCTACGCCTAGCTCGAGCAGCTCGAAGAGCGCCGTCGGCGCGTTCCCCACGACCCAGATGGCTCCCGTGCCAACTTCCCCGGCGGCGAGCCTGAAACCCGCGGCGGAGCGCGTGATACCGAGTTCTTCGGATAATTCACGGGCGCGGAGGTCCGAGACCAAGCATCGCGTCGGGCGACCCGTGATCCCGGCCGCCACCATCCCCACATCCGTGACGATGGGCGCGTCTCTTCGCAGGGCACTCATTCCACATTCGAGAGATGCCTCGTCCAGAACCAAACTCTCTGCGTACTCCAGGTCGGCGGAGGCGTGGATCACCCGTTCCGCTACGGCGCGCGAGAGCGGTCCGAGACGCGAGAGGTCCACCAACCCGCGCAAGATACGGTAGCTCTCGGTCTCTATAGGATGGACGCGTCTCACTCGGCCTCCAGCAAGACTTCGACGCAGGCCGAGACCGGGCAGACCTCGGCGCACTCGGCGCATCCCGAGCAGCGGTCTTCGAGGACCAGAAGGGGTACCTCGTAATCTCCGGGAGCAGGGCGTATGGCCCTCTCCGGGCAGGTCTTTATGCAGGCGCCGCAACCGGCGCATGCGTCGGTGACCGCGAAGACGGACCTCAAGGGAGATATCCCCTCCGGGTGACCATGCGACCTGCAACGACCCTCGTCTGGGAGCTTCCGACGATTACGGTGGTGAGCATGTCTACATCCTCAGGGCGCAGGGAGACGAGGTCCGTGAGGGTGACCCTCTGCGTCTGACGGTAGGCGTCCTTCACGATGCCGACCGGCGTGTCGGGAGGACGGTGCTTTAGAAGGATCTCCTTCACCTTCCCGAGCTGCCAGTCGCGGCCCCGCGAGCGCGGGTTGTAGAGCGAGATCACGAAGTCCCCCTCGGCGGCGGCTTTGACTCTGGCCTGTATAACCTCCCACGGCGTGAGCAGGTCTGAGAGACTGACCGAGCAGTGATCGTGCCCGAGCGGAGACCCGAGCAACGAGGCCGCCGCCTGCGCCGCGGTGACGCCTGGCACGACCACGATATCGACGTCGTCGCCGGCGAGCTCGAGCGCGGGAGAGGCCATCGCGTACACGCCGACGTCACCGCTCGATACCAGCGCGACGCTGCCACCAGCCCGGGCCTCCGAGAGCGCAAGCTCGGCACGCTCCACCTCGCTGCCGAGCGGCAGTGTGAGTATCCGCGTCCCAGGTCGAAGCAGGTGCCTGACGCGGTCAACGTACTGGTCCAGCCCGACGACGAGCTGCGAAACAGCGAGCGCATCGCGGGCGAGGGGTGGGATCAAGCCGTCCTCACCCGGCCCCAGGCTCACCAGCGCCAACCTTCCTCTCACCGGCAGCCGCCCCACGGCGACCGTCGCGTTCGCAGACTTGCGCTTCTTTACCACCAGCTCCGCGCCGGAGAAGACCACGGCCGCCTCGGCGACGCTCGGCGTCCCGACGGCGCCTCGAACAAGCTCCGACGGGTTGGGCACATCCACCGCGGAGAGATCTTCAGCAGAGAGAAAACGTAGCGGCACACCCAGGATTTCCGCCGCCTCGAGCAGTCCCACCTCGTCGCGCTTGACGTCGATGCTGGCGAGGGCGGCGATGCTCATTCTGGATAGACCGGCCTCCTCCAAAGAAGTCACTAGAAGGTCGAGTATCTCGTCCGCAGCCGCGCCACGGCTGCAACCGACGCCGGCGACGAGCGAGGGCGGACGGTAGACGACCGATGGACGTGGTACCTCCACGCGCAGGTCGGAGACCAGGATCAAGGGCGACTCCCGCTCATCCGTCCGGACGACGTTCTCGGGCAGCGGCCCGAGCGGCCAGCGCCGCTCGGAGACGAGGCCGACCTTCTTTCCCGAGACGAGCGCGGCCCCCACCGCCGCGAGGTCTGAACCTTCTTCCAGCCGAAAGCCGAGGTTCTCTCCGAGTGAGTCGAGGGCGGCGACCCCAAGGGAGTCGCTCGCGGTGGTGATAACCGGTGCCGCGCCCAGGGTATCCGCGACCCGCGCGGCGAGGGCGTTCGCCCCTCCGCCGTGCCCGCCGATGAGGGCGACGGCGAAGCCCGCGGCGTCGTCGACGGTAACGACGCCGGGGTCACGATGTTTGCCTTCGAGCAAAGGAGAGATGAGGCGGACGGCGGCGCCGGTGGCGAGGAAGAGTACGATGCCGTCGCACTCGTTCCAGGCTTGATAGAGGGCTTGCTTGACCTTGCCTTCGTAGAGGTGCGCGTCGGGCCAGATCCGGGCGACGTGGGCGGCATTGCGCCGGCCGTTCGCGGTGGCTGCTATCAGGCCGATCACGGCTTGCTCCCCGAGACAACGAAAGCGCTGCTCTCGGCTGCGAGGCGATGCAACTCGCCGACGCCTTTCATCCTGGAGGTTTGCAAGTACGTAGTCTCGACCTCGAGGCCGCACTCCTGGAGTATCTGCGCGGCCGGGACGACCCGTTCGAGGGTAACCAGGGCCAACACGGCGACCCGGCGCGTCCTGACGGCGCAGAGCTTCACGATCTCGTCGAAGCCGCCGCCCGTGCCGCCGATGAAGACGGCGTCTGGGTCGGGAAGGTCGCGCAGGGCTTCGGGGGCTTCACCCTCGACTAGTTGTACGTGGGCGTCGTGGCGTTCGGCATTGCGGCGGATGCGTGCGCAGCCCTCGGGGTCGCGTTCGACGGCGATGGCGGCGGCCCCGTGACGGGCGCACTCGATGGCTACCGATCCGCTGCCGGCGCCGACGTCCCAGATCAGGTCCCCCGGTCCTGGACCGAGGTGCGAGAGTACGAAGGCGCGGGTCGCAGACTTGGTGATCATGCCGGATCTGTGCTCGAACGCGTCTTCGGGCAGCGCCCACCGCCCCACACTCCTGATGCCTGAGGAGATCCAACCCTTCGTTCCGGATGTACGTCCCTCGTCGAGCACGAGCACCACGTTCGGATCTTCCCATTCCATTCCCCCGACAGCGGAGGCGTCGCCGTGGAAGATCCGCCCAGTTGGTTCCCCGAGCTTCTCTGCGACCACGAAGCCGCGGCCCAGACCGTCGAGCGTATTCGCAAGCTCGGCCGGTCCGAAGTCGGGGGAGGTGAGCACAGCGACCTTCGGATAGGCTCGGCACACGTTGATGGCGCGGCGCGGGTCGCGGCCGTGGGCGCTTACCGTGACCGCATCGTCCCACGAGAGCCCGGCCCCCGCGAAAGCCAGCGCGACCGAAGAGAGTCCGGGCAAGACGCGCAGGTTCTCCCCGCCGAACCGCCGGGCGAGAAGACGCACGATGCCGAAGAAACCGGGGTCCCCCGACGCGAGCACGACCACGGGTCCCTTCACCTCTTCGATCCTCGCCAGCGCCTGTGAGAGATCCCCCTTCAAGACCACGGCGCGCCCGCCCCCCACGCCGACCATCTCAAGGTGACGCTCGCCCCCCGCAACGAGTGCCGCTCCCCCCAAGAGGTCTTCGATCTCCTCGTCGAGCGGCCTTCCATCCAGGCCGACGACCGTTATGCGGCCCCCGCTCACGCCGGTCTCCGAGCCGTCAGCTCCAGGGCGCCGGGGCTTGCCCCTGCCGGTTCGAGGGTGTCGAAGTCGACCAGGATGACATAAACCTCGAGCTTACCTTCAGCGTACTCCGTGAGGTTCTCCGCGGCCTGCTGGCAGAGGAGGTCGGCGGCGCCTCCCAGGTCCGCCGATCGCCAGAGCTCGTAGGCGTGACGGGCCGTATTGGCGTTCTCGACCTCTTCGATCAAGGCGGTCGAGCCGCCTGCTTTCTCAGTAATCTCCGCCAGCAGGTCGTTGTCCACCTTCGAGCGGGTCCAGTGGGTCATCATGACGCCGGCGGCGAGCTTGGAGATCTTACCCACCATCCCGACGAAGAAGCATCGCTCCAGCCCGTTCTCGACCGCCCTCTTTATGGCCTGCCCGGTAAAGTCCCCGACCTCGACGAAGTTCACCTCTTCGAGGTCCGGCAACAGGCGCATCGCTGCCTTCTCGGTGAGGCCCCCGGTGGAGAGGACGAAAGTCTCGTGGCCCTGGGCGCCCATCACGTTGACGGCCTGCACGACGCTCGCGGCCCACGCGGCCGTCGAGAACGGACGCACGATGCCGGTGGTGCCGAGGATGGAGACGCCGCCGACGATGCCGAGGCGGGCGTTGGTCGTCTTCTCTGCCATCTTCTCGCCCCCAGGGACGCTGATGACGACCCGGATGCCACGTACGTCCGGATCGAGGACTTCTTCTACGGAGTAGGAGATCATCCGCCGCGGAGTGTCGTTTATGGCCGGCCCTCCGACCGGGAGCCCGAGCCCCGGTTTGGTGACGAGGCCAACGCCCTCACCCCTGTCCAGCTCGAGTCCCGGCTCCTCCCGCCACGAGACTCGGGCTGTGAGGTGCGCCCCGTCGGTGACGTCAGGGTCGTCGCCAGCGTCTTTGACGACGACAGCCTCGGCCCACGACCTGCCTGACTCGCATCGCTCGACCTCGAACTCGACGCGCCGCTCCGGGCCTTTCCCGGGCAGCTTTACGTCGACGCGGGCCTGCGGTTCGCCGCTCACGAGCGCCTTCGCGGCGGCCTTGGCGGCGGCGGCCGCGCAGGTACCCGTGGTCCAGCCGGTCCTGAGCCTCTCGCCCTTGACCCTCTCCATGCTCGGGGGCATGGACGGCTCGCGGAGCTTACGTGGCGGCATCGACCCCCTTCTCCGCAGGCTTCGCCCCACGGAACATGTGCGAGAACTCGGGGCTGTAGAGGTGCGAGCGCGTCCCACCTGCCGCGAGCCCTTGGCCGACCAGTATAAGCGCCTGCCTAGTGAAGCCGGCCTCCCTGACCCTGTCAGCGAGGTCTTGGAGACGGCACTCGATGACTTCTTCGTCGGGCCAGCTCGCCCTGTAGATTACGGCGCAAGGGGTCTCGGGCGCGTAGCCGCCGGAGAGGAGCTCTTCCTGCAGGGCGCGCGGCTTCGCCGCTGAGAGGAAGATCGCCATGGTCGTACCATGCCGGGCGAAACCCTTTATCTCCTCGCCCTCTGGCATCGGGGTCCGGCTCGCGCGGCGCGTCAGGATCACCGACTGCGACACCTCGGGCACCGTCAATTCGCGGCCGAGGGCCGCCGCGGCGGCACCGAGAGAGGAGACCCCTGGAACTATCTCCCAGTCGAGGCCTATCTCCTCGCAGACCTCGATCTGCTCCATCACGGCCCCGTAGAGACTTGGGTCCCCGGAATGTACGCGGGCAACTTCGAGGTCTTCATCTACAGCCCGTTCGTAGAGTTCGCGCACGCCTTCGAGCGGTATGGTCGTCGACTCGACGATCTCAGCCCCCGCGCCGGCATATTCCAGAATGCCTTCATGGACCAGGCTCCTGGCCCAGATCACCACGTCCGCCTCGCCGATGAGCCTGCTTCCCCTGAGCGTCAGCAGATCCGGGGCCCCCGGCCCAGCTCCTATAAACCACACCTTACCCAAGTCCAGAGTCCCTTCCGGTAAAGACGACGGTTGACAGATATGTCCCCTCCCGCCCAACCATCTCCCGCGCGGGCACGACCTCCTCGCCCTCGATCCCAAGCCTCGCACCGTACACGGAGCTCTCCACCCTCCCCGCCTCCTCAGCGACCCGGAGCACCTCCCCAAGCCGGCTGCCACCCTTGTAGCACACCACCGTCTCGAACCCCGAGAGCGCCTCCCTGAGAGACTCCTCCCCAGCCGTGAAAGGCAACAGCGCGAGCCGTCCGTCGCCTTCGAGGAGCACTGTCTTACTCCGCGAGGCCAGGTCCTGCATCGCCGTGATCCCGGGCACTGTCTCTACCTCTACTCGAGGTTCTATCTCGCTGACAGTACGCGCCAGGTAGGTGAAGGTCGAATAGACGTTCGGGTCCCCGATGGTGGCGAAGGCGCACGTCTTGCCGCTTCGCAGGTGCTTTGTGACCTCCGTGGCCGCGTTGGTCCAGTTACGCTCCCGGGCCTTCGTATCGTCTGAGAGGGCGAAGAGGAGGCGTGTGATCCGTCCTTCTTCGAGGTACTCGCGCACCGTTGCCTCGGCCCGCCCGACTTCGCCCGTATCCGCCACGGGCACGAAGACCTCGTCCGCCTCCCGCAGTACCCTCAGCCCCTTGACCGTCACCAGCTCGGGGTCTCCGGGTCCCACCCCCACCCCGACGAGGCGCCCGCTCATACCCCCTCCCCCACGGCAGTTCGCGCCGCCCTCACGAGCCTGCGCGGCAACTCTGGCGTCGCTGCCCAGTGCGTGTGCAGGTAGCTCGCGTGCACGCTACCGGCCACAAAGCCTTCCGGACCACGGCCCGCCAGGTCCCAGGCCGGCCTCTCACCGGTTCCCGGCTCGACGGTCGAGTAATGGAACTCATGCCCCCGCACCTCGGCGCCCGACTCTGCGAGTGGTGAATCCGTCAGGGCGCGGGCCTCCCTGTAGCCTAGGGTAAGCCTCCCCGTCATCCCGGCCGTGGCGTCGAGCACGCCGCTCATCGGATGCCCGTCGAGCTCGCGCACCAGGTACAACAGCCCGCCGCATTCGGCTACGGTCGGACGCCCGCTCTCCGCGAAGCCCCGAACGCTCGCGCGCATCCCGACGTTGGAGGAGAGATCTTCGGCGTAGGTCTCCGGAAACCCGCCGCCGAGGTAGAGGGCGTCCGTTCCCTCAGGCAGAGTCTCGTCGGAGATGGGGTCGAAGGTCACGACCTCGGCCCCTGCTGCCTCCAACAGTTCCAGGTTCTCCCTGTAGAGGAAGCTGAACGACGGCCCCTTGGCGACGGCTACTCTAACGCTGGAGGCGGGATCCAGGCCCACAGATCCAGGGCTCCAGTGCTTGACCTCCAGAGGATCGGCAGAGCGCGCGAGCCTCAACACTCTATCGAGGTTCAGGGAGTTGGAGATCACGGTTCCCAGAGCGTCGAGCGAACGTCTAGCTTCGGCGCGGCGCTCGGCGACGGGAACGAGGCCGAGGTGTCTATCCGGCGTCTGTATATCGTCGTCGCGGCGTAGGGTGCCGAGAACGGGAATACCCAGGGGTTTCAGGGCGTCGCGGAGCACCTTTTCATGGACGTTAGAGCCGACGCGGTTGAGCACGACAGCAGACACCTTCAACTTGGGGTCGAAGGTGGTGTAACCGTGGACCATGGCGGCGGCGGAGCGGGCCATCGCCCTGGCGTCGACGACGAGCACGACGGGCGCGTCGAGTAGTTTGGCAACGTGGGCTGTCGAGGCGAGGTCGCCGCCGCTCTTGCCGTCGAAGAGACCCATCACGCCTTCCACGACGGCTATGTCGGCGTCGTGGGCACCGTGGGCGAAGAGGGGTCCGATCATCTCCTCTCCAGAGATGAAGGCGTCGAGGTTGCGTCCGGGGCGGCCCGCCGCGAGGGTGTGATACGAGGGGTCTATAAAGTCCGGCCCGACCTTGAAGGGGGCGACCCTGTAGCCCCTACCGGAGAGCGCCGCCATCAGGCCCGAGGCGACGGTGGTCTTTCCGACGCCCGAGTGGGTGCCCGCGACGACTATGCGGGGGGTGTCTACCACTCGATGCCCTTCTGGCCCCTGTAGCCCTCGTCGAAGGGGTGTTTCACCTTATTTACCTCGCTAACGAGGTCGGAGATCTCCACCAGCTCTGGCGGGGCGTCGCGGCCGGTGATGATGACGTGCTGGAAACCGGGACGGTCACTTAGAACCTCTACGACCTCGTCCGTGTCGACCCAGCCGAACTTCATCGGGTAGGTGAACTCATCGAGGAGCAGCATATCGTAGGTCTCGTCCGCGAGGCGGCGCTTGACCTCCTCCCACCCCTCGCGGGCGAGGTCCGCCGAGTGCTCCAGATCCTTAACGGTCCATGTCCAGCCGTCGCCCTGTTTAAACCAGTCGATGTTGCCAAGGGCTTCTGCGGCCTTCTGTTCTCCGACGTTCCACTTGCCGCTCTTCACGAACTGGTAGACGCCTATCTTGTAGCCGCGAGCCCAGCCCCTGAGCATGACCCCGAAGGAGGCCGTTGACTTGCCCTTGCCGTGGCCCGTGTTCACTATCAGCAGGGGACGCTCTCTGTTGGATCTCTTTCTGAGCCGCCTCTCCCTGGGTTCCCGCGTTTCGCTCATGCCACCCTTCTCCTCTCGACGAGATCTACGAGATCATCGGCGCGCAGGTCCTCCACGCGCAGGCACCGGGCTCCCATCGCCCCAGCCACCTCGCCCGCCATCCCGAGCCGAACAAATCCTTCCTCCGTGTCGACCACGAACGACGCCGCCCCGAGGGAACGCAGATGCGCGGCCGCCGCTTTGGGGTCTGGCCCCGCAGTCGCGCGTCCATCGGTCAGGAGGACGAGCAGAGGCCTGCGTTCCCTGTCGCGCAGGCTCTCTCGTTTCAGCACCTCGGCGGCCCTCTCGATTCCGGCCGCGAGGGGCGTGCGGCCACCGGTCGGAAGATCTTCCAGGCGGGACGCGGCCAGCTCGACGCTCGACGTTGGGGACAAGAGTATCTTTGAGTCTTCGCCACGGAAGGAGATTATGGCCACCTTGTCGCGGCGCTGGTAGGCGTCGTTCAACAGGGAGAGAACGGCTCCTTTGACGGCGGACATGCGTCTGCGGGCCGCCATCGAGCCGCTCGCGTCGACGAGGAAGAGGATCAGGTTCCCCTCCCTCCCCTCCCTGACGTTCTGGCGCAGGTCACCAGGCCTGATCTCGATCCCTGGCCCCTCCCGGCCCCGCGCCCTCTGGTGCGGCGCCGCCGCCCTCACCGTCGCGGCCAGCGCCACATCCCCGGTGTTCGCCCCGTTCTCCCTATCTCCGACTGGGAGTCCGGCCTCGCCCGTGACACGGCTCCTCCGCCCGAGGGGTCCGCCCCTCCCCCTCTCGGGAGCTTCGAGGCGCACGGGCTCGAACGGCTCCGACGCCGAGTGGCTCCGCTCACCAGCCCCGGTCCGCGCCTCAGAAGGGTCGGTATTCCGCTCGCCTGGGGAACGTTCGCCACCGTCCTGGCTCTCGCCTGATGAGGGTGGAGCCCCGCCGTCCGGGTCGTCGGGCGGGTCGGGGTCGTCTCCTGAGAGGGCGTTCTCTAGTTCTTCCGGGTCTATGCTGGGTTGTTCGAAGGGCCCGCGCCTGCGGCGGTGTGCGAGGGCAAGCAGGGCGGCCCGCTTCACGTCGTCTAGCACCACCTCGTCCCTGGCATCCCAGGCAGCCAGCGCGCGGGCGGTCTTGGCTGTGACCAGGTCGCCACGGAGGCCGTCGACGCCCAGCTCGGCGCAGAGCGTCGAGATCCTGAACAGCATGTCCTCGTCCAGGCCGACGCCGGGAAGGCGCCGTCGGGCCGATTCGACTGACGCGGCGAGCTTCGAGTCCTCGTTCGACCATTCTCTGGAGAACTCCTCTGGGGCCGCCTCGTAGCGGAGCCTGCGCCTGACGACCTCGACCCTGTCCGCGGGGTCTGGACTCCCCGAGACCTCGACGGTGACGCCGAAGCGGTCGAGTAGCTGTGGGCGTAGCTCGCCCTCCTCGGGGTTCATCGTGCCGACCAGGATGAATCGTGAGGGGTGCCGAACGCTTACGCCCTCGCGCTCGACGTGGTTCACGCCCATCGCGGCCACGTCGAGGAGAAGATCCACGAGGTGGTCTGAGAGCAAATTGACCTCGTCCACGTACAAGATGCCCCTGTGCGCCGCCGCGAGAAGGCCAGGCTCGAAGGCCTTCCTTCCCTCAGAGAGTGCCTTCTCGATGTCCAGCGTTCCCGCCAGCCGGTCCGTGCTCGCCCCGACGGGCAGCTCCACGAGCCGCACCGGCCTAATCTCCATTGGCGAGTCCGCCGGGTGCGGCCCCGCCGGACACCGGGGGTTCGGGGCCTTCGGGTCGCAGGAGTAGGGGCAACTTGAGAGGACCTCGATCCGGGGAAGCAGCCTCGCCAGCGCGCGTACCGCCGTGGACTTGGCCGTCCCCTTCTCGCCACGCACCAGCACGCCCCCTACCTCGGGCGAGACGGCGTTCACGAGCAGGGCCGTTTTCAGGTCGTCCTGGCCGACGATGGCGGAGAAGGGGTAGATCACGCCTTATCCTCCAGCATTCCCTCGTTCTCTATGTAGACCTGTTTCAGAGCTTCAAGGTCTCTTTCGTCCGGCTCTGACCAGAGGCCACGTTGGGCCGCCTCGAGCAGGCGCTCCGAGATGGCGCGCAGGGCCCAGGGGTTCGACTCCCGCATGAACTCCCTTACCTCCTCGTCGAGGACGTACTTTCTGGTTACGTCGCGGTACATCCAGTCCTCAACGACGCCCGCCGTGGCGTCGTAGCCGAAGAGGTAGTCCACGGTGGCGGAGAGCTCGAAGGCGCCCTTGTAGCCGTGGCGCTGCATGGCCCCTATCCACTTCGGGTTGGCCACGCGACTCCTAAACACGCGGCGGGTCTCTTCGGAGAGGTCCCTCGTCATTACCCTGGATGGGTCTGCTGAGTCCCCGATGTACGCCTTCGGGTCGCGGCCCGTCAAGGCGCGGACGGCGGCGATCATACCGCCGTGGTACTGAAAGTAGTCGTCGGAGTCGAAGAGGTCGTGCTCGCGGTTGTCTATGTTCTTTACCGCGATCTCCGTCCTGCGCAAGTTAGACTCCATGGCCTCCCGCGCCTCAACACCGTCTAACCCTCTACCGTACGCGTAGCCTCCCCAGACGGCGTAGACCTCGGCGAGGTCCTCGTCGGTGCGCCAGTTTCGGGCGTCCATCAGGGGGAGGAGGCCGGCCCCGTATGCGCCGGGCTTGGATCCGAAGATGCGCGTGGTCGAGCGGCGTTCGCCGGCTCCCTCGCGCCTCTCTTCGCCGGCGTGCTTCCTGATAAAGTTCCGATCGTCGGGCTCGTCGAGGTTGGCGACCGTGGTAAAGGCATCGTCCAGGAGGGAGATCAGGTTCGGAAAAGCGTCCCTGAAGAATCCGCTGATCCTGACGGTGACGTCGATCCTCGGCCGCCCGAGCTCTCGTAGGGGAACCACCTCGAGCCCCGTTACCCGACGCGACTCCTCGTTCCAGACGGGTCTCACGCCGAGGAGGGCGAGTATCTCGGCTACATCGTCGCCCTGCGTCCGCATGGCGGCCGTGCCCCAGACCACGATGCCGACGCTCTCGGGATACCGCCCCTCTTCTTCTAGGTAGCGCCGGAGCAGGTCGTCCGCGAGACCCTGCCCCACCTCCCACGAGAGCCGTGAGGGCAGGGCTTTGGGGTCGACGGAGTAGAAGTTACGTCCGGTCGGCAGCACGTTAACCAGCCCGCGGGTGGGAGAGCCTGAAGGCCCGGCAGGCACGTAGCCGCCCCCGAGGCCGGAGATGAGGTTCCCCATCTCCTCGGGCGTACGCATCAGGCGTGGTACGACCTCGTCGGCGGCGAACCGCAGGGCTCTGATGACCCCGGCGTCGTCGACGCCGATTACTTCCTCGCAGACCGTGCCCGCGGCCTCCGCGTCCCAGTTGCGCGCTTCCAGCGCGAGGAGCAGGGCCTGCTGCGCCTCTTCCAGAAGATCGAGCAGGTCAGAGGCCGTGGCCACCGTTCCGGGGAAGCGTTCCGCGAGCGCGGGCGGGGCCTCGACCCTCGCGCCGCCGCTCTCGGCCATGGACCTCTCGTCGAGGTCGAAGGCGTAGCCGACAGCCTCGCGCAGGCCTGGGACCTCGCCTGCGCCGAGGCGCAGGATCTGGGCCACCAGGTGGCGCAGGGGCTCACCCTGTGGGGTCTGGCCGAGGACGTGGAGACCGCCGCGGATGGGGAGGTCTTTGATCTCGCAGAGGTATCCATCGACGTGGGTGAGGAAGTCCGAGAACTCCTCGGGCTGTTCTTCGACGCCGAGGTCGCTGTGGAGCTCGGCGTCGCGCAGGGTCTCCCAGATACGGACCCGGATCGCGGGCAGCTTCGAGGGGTCTAGCGTCTCCACCTGGTAGTACTCATCCAGGAGTTGCTCAAGCTTCGCCAGGTCGTCGTAGGTTTCGGCGCGGGTCATCGGGGGGATCAGGTGGTCGACAACGGTGGCGTGCGCCCTCCTCTTGGCTTGAGTCCCCTCGCCTGGATCGTTGACCACAAAGGGATAGAAGAGCGGCACGTCGCGGAGGGCGGCATCGGGAGCGCAAGAGGGCGAGAGACCGAGAGATTTGCCCGGCAGCCACTCCAGGGTGCCGTGTTTGCCGAGGTGGACTACGGCGTCGGCGCCGAACTCTTCGATCATCCACCAGTAGGCCGCGAGGTAGTGGTGGGTCGGCGGGAGGTCAGGATCGTGGTAGATCGCGATCGGGTTCTCCCCGAAACCCCTTGGGGGCTGGATACCCACGAAGACGTTACCGAACTGCAGTCCGGCCACCACGAAGTCTCTACCGTGAACGTATAGCTCCCCCGGCGGCGGCCCCCAATGCTCCTCGACCTCATTCCGCAACCCCTCCGGCAGCCGGGCGAACCACGCCGCGTAGATCTCCGTGCTCAAACGTCCCGCGGCGCCCCCGAGCTGGTCCGTAGTCAGGAACTCCAGGTCGTGGCCGCCGGCGGCGATGAGCGAGTGGATGAGATCGTCGCCACTACCGGGCGTATCGCCAACCGAGTAGCCGGCTTCGCGCAGGGCGCCGAGCAGCTCGATGGCGCTCACCGGGGTATCTAGCCCCACGGCGTTACCCACCCGCGAATGTTTAGTCGGGTAGTTGGAGAGCAAGATGGCGACCTTCTTCTCCTGGTTAGGGAGACCCCCGAGGGCGGCGAAGCGCGCAGCGAGCCCGGCGAGGCGTGCGGTGCGTTCGGGGTCGGCCCTGTAGAGGGTGAGCGGAGCGCCGACCGGTGAGCCGTCGCCGAGGCGCTCCTTGAAGGAGAAAGGTACCCCGACGATGCGACCGTCGAACTCGGGGATGGCGACCTGCCACGCCGCGTCGAGCGGCGAAAGCCCAGCGTCGGAGGAGAGCCAGGCCTCGCGCGTCGAGGTCGTGCAGATGCCCTGTATAACCGGGATTCCCAGCTCTTCGAGCGCCGGAACCTCCCACTCCAGCCACTCCTCGGGCGAGCCGGAACGGTGGGCGTCTGCGGCGTTGGATCCCCCACCAGCGAGGACGGTGGTGATGAGGCAATCCACCCTGTCCTTCAGCAATTCCAGAGCAGTCACCCTGCCGTCAGCGCCGGCCCGCAGCGAGTAGCAGTAGACCGGCAGGGCGTTGGTCCCGGCCTCTTCCAGCGCTCCTACGAGGTCGTCGACGAAGGCGGTGTTCCCGCTCATCCAGTGCGCGCGGTAGAAGATCACACCGACGGTAGGCCGCCCGGGGTCGTGCCGCGCGAGCAGCTCGTCGACCGGGGCGTCTTCCTGAGAGAGCGGGTGGTAGACGCCCACCTCGGGCAGTGGCGAGGCCGGCTCGAAGCCGTAGCCCTCCATAAGTACGGTGTCGGCGACGAAGCGGAGCAAGTTCTCCGTGTTGCCGACGCCGCCGTGACGCAGGTACTCGAAAGCCTCGAGCACGGTCCCCGAGGGGACGGTGGAGAGCGCCGCCAGCTCCGCGTCCGGTTCGGCCTCCCCGCCGAAAGCCAGCAGCGGAATCCCGAGCCGCGCGCAACGCCGCCGCAGCTCCTCCAGGCCCTCGGGCCACGCCCTCCGTCCACCGAGCAGCCGCACCAGCACAGCCCGTGCCCCGTCGAGCTCCCTATCGAAGAACGGTGCAGGGTCCCCCAGCGCAACCGGATTGGCGCACCTGATGTCGGGGAAGCCTTCGGGCAGGCGCTCAGATGCTTTGGCGGCGGCCAGGATCTCAGTGTCGGCAGTAGTGACGAAAAGCAGCTTCGTTGTTTCGAAGGCATCAGGCATCAGGCATCGGGTAAGGCTTCAGGTTACAGGTTTCAGGTGTCAGGTTTTGTGCTTCCGCAGGCGAACCCTTAGGTTCTGCCACCCCGGTCAACGAAAGCTCTGCGCCTGCGGGCCGCGACGTCCCTGCCACGTATGCACCGTTCGAGCCTCCTTGCTGATGCCTGTAGCCTGTAGCCTGTAGCCTGACGAAGGGCAGCCCTTGGGGCTGCCCTTCGTCTATCAGCCTGAGCAGCGCCTCACGGTCCACGTTATCTGCTACGAGATCCCCGAGCTTCTCCAGTTGCGCCTCGCGGGCGGCGGCGAAGGGCCCATCGCCGGGCGTCCAGTCGAGGTCGCGTTCTGCGGCCACCCACGCCAGCAAGGAGCGCCTGAAGCCGTCAGACTCCAGGATGCCGTGCCAGGATGTGCCGAGCGTCGACCCGATGCGGCACCCCTCGACCCCGTCGCCGGCCGTGAAGAGAGGTTCGCCACCGCGTTGACTGACTCTTCCGTGGTGGATCTCATACCCCGAGACCTCGGCCCCCCCGAAACTCGTGGCCCAGCCCTCAGGACGACCCAGGATCTTGTCTCTCTCGAAGCAGGTCTCTAAAGGCAAGAGCCCGAGCCCGACGGCGCTTGCCTCGCCGCTCTCCACGCCGTCCTCGATGCGCCCACCCAACATCTGGTAGCCGCCGCAGATGCCGAGCGTCGGAAGGCCGCGCCTGGCCCTTTCTGCGAAGGCAGAGTCGAGGCCGCGGGAGCGGAGCAGCCGCAGGTCTTCGACGGTGGCTTTCGTGCCTGGGATGACGGCCAGGTCGGCGTCCAGTATCTCTTCCGCAGACAAGGTGAAGCGAACGGAGACGCCAGGCTCGTGGGCCAGGGCGTCGAAGTCCGTGAAGTTGCTGATGCGGCCGAGGCGCGCGACGGCTACGCAGAGAGTGTCGCGGCCGGGCGGGGGCTTCACGGGCCGCGGCGCGTCGAGGGCCAGCGAGTCCTCCCCGTCGAGGCCGAGGCCGGAAATCCAGGGTAGTGTGCCGAAGAATGGGCGGCCCGTCAGAGCGGTCATCTGTTCCAGGCCGGGGGCCAGAACCGCGGGGTCTCCCCTGAACTTGTTGACGAGGAAACCGGCGATGAGTAATTGGTCCTCCGGCGAGAGGAGCGCGAGCGTCCCGTAGAGGCTAGCGAAGAGGCCACCGCGGTCGATGTCTCCGACTAGCAGGACGGGGAGACCGGCGGCGCGGGCGAGGCCCATGTTGGCGAGGTCGTTCTCCCGAAGGTTGATCTCCGCTGGGCTTCCTGCTCCCTCGCAGACGACGACGTCGAACCGGCGGCGCATATCTTCGAGCGACTCGAGCACAACCGGCATCAGACCCTTCTTCATTTCCCCGTAGCTAGTGGCGCTCACCGTGGTCCACGCCTTACCGCGCACGACGACCTGCGTGCTCTTTTCGGCCGAAGGTTTCAGAAGGATCGGGTTCATCGCCGCCTCGGGTTCGATCATCGCGGCCGCGGCCTGGGAGGCCTGGGCCCGCCCGATCTCCGCACCCTCCCGCGTGACGTACGAGTTGAGCGCCATGTTCTGGGCCTTGAACGGCGCGACCCGCACGCCCTCGCGCGCGAGCCAGCGGCAGATGCCGGCCACGACCACGCTCTTGCCCGCGTCGGAGTGGGTCCCCGCGACGAGTAGAGATCCTCTCAAGCCATCCCCTTCCGACGGGCCCGCTCGCACAGCCACCCGAAGAGCAGCCCGAGCGCGGCCCAGAACACGATCTGGGTACCCACCGACGACAGCCTGAAAGCCCACATCACCCCGGCCGGGAACTCTCCAGCTGAAGGCCCCGCTGGCAGAGCCAGGAAAAGCACAGCCATTGCCAGGACCAGCCCGACCCCGACGAAGAGGCGGCGTCTCGGGGCGTCGATCCCACGCCTCTTTAATGTTCTTGCGGCGAGCCAGGCGGCCACTATCGCCAGGAGCGAGAGGGCGACAAGCGTGAAGTAGGCCACCGTGCGCTCCCTTATGGTCGAGGGATCGCCTACCGACGGCGGCTGTGCCGGGTATTTGAGGAAGGGGATCATGAACGCGCCAAGGAAGATGGCACCAGAGAGGGAGATGCTGCGCCAGAGATCGCTTACGGCAGCGAGCCGTTCCCGGAAGAACGCGTAGACGATACCGAACACCCCGCCCACGGTCGTCCCGAAGAGGCCCGTGGCGAAGAAGAGGCCCACCTTCTGGGTCGTGCGGGAGAAGACTTCCTCGTGGTGGGCATCCGCGGAGGCCTCTTCCAGGGCTATCGCCCTGTCGAGGGCTGGCTCCCCGACGAGGAACGCGAAGAGCCCGGCAAGGAGTCCGGCAAGGAGCCCGGCGGCCAGGCCGCGGCGCAGGTAGGCCGAGACCACGCGCTGATCTAGTGGCAGGGAACGCCGAGCAGGTGCCGCCCGTCGTGGGCGAACTCGTGCAGGTAGTCGAAGGGGCCGGCCGCACGCCCGAGGAGCGGCACGAGCAGTTCTCCGCTCGCCGAAAGCAGAACGAACAGAGCGAGGAGCAACAACACTAGGGTGAGAATGCTCCACAGCGGCAGGGTGGAGGGATGACTCCGTCCGAAGGTCTTCTCCATGATGCCTCCTTCTCGGGGTCCTCGCCCCGGTTTGGGGTCACGGGCGAAAGGCCAGTCTCCTGACTCCCGGCTCTGTGCTCACCCGGCCTTCCCGCGCCCCTCTGCGGTGGCGTCTGCGGGCTCGCTCCCCGGTTACAGTGGCGGGACCGTGCCGGACTCGCACCGGCTTCCTGGATCCCTCCGCCCCATGTTTGCCTTCGGGCAGCATAGCCGGGCCGTCGGCACACGTCAACCGGCGCGTCGCGCCGGTCAGCACTTCAGCATTTCAGCCAGTCAGCATTTCAGCAAACAGGATGCTGACTTGCTGAAGTGCTTGGTATACCCTTCTCCATCCCGCATGGTATAACCCGTGCGGATCATGCAAAGCCTTCTGGACTTCATCGGATCCATCCCGAAATCCCCCCAGGGTGTGCTGGATTTCGTGGCGAGTTTGCTCGTGGCACACGGCTACCTCGTCATAATCTTCGGGGCGGCCCTGGACAACTTCGGCCTCCCCGCTTCGGGGGACATCGTTCTCTTTGCCGGCGGGCTCTTCGCGAACGGTGGGCAGCTCGCGCTACCGCTAGTGATGCTAAGCGGCTTCGTTGGGGCCTCCATCTCCGACAACTCCGTCTACTGGATCGGGCGCATCGGCGGGCGGCCCATGATCTACCGCATCCTGAAGATGCCTTTTCTCCACTTCCTGGTAAACGAGAAGAGCCTCGACAGGGCGGAACGCTACTTCGAGACGCACGGCGGCAAAACGGTCTTCGTCGGGCGTTTCGGACCGGGCCTGCGCAGTATGACCCCACTCTTCGCCGGGGTCAGCAGGATGAAATACTACAGGTTCCTCCCCTACAACCTGGCGGCGGGGGTCGTGTGGGCCGTGGCCTACTCGCTGGTCGGCTACGCCTTCGGCCAGTACTGGGACGAGCTGCTCGCCATCGCGAGGTCCGTCGGCTACGGCGTAATAGGCCTTGTGGTCCTGGTCCTACTCGCCTACCTCCTCAGACGACACCAGAAGAACAACCCGAGGTAGGTTGGGGCCAAAGAGCCCACACCCGACGCGGCGTGTTTCCGGTCTATCAATCGCACCCCGAAGCCTCTGCTGAAACCTGCTGCCTGTAGCCTGATGCCTTCATGTCGGCTGGTCCTCTAGGAGAGTCTCGAAGGTCGTCAGGGCGAGCAGGACCAGCGAGACCGTCGCGGTGAACGCCAGGGGGGACAGAGGGGAGCCGAGTGCGGCGAGGGCGACGAGGAGCGCCACAGACCCGACCCTTGCGAGCAGCACGCGATCGTTGGTGGTGCCCTCGTTCACCCGGTCGACGAAGGCGATGCCTGCCAGGTAGAGGGCGACGCCACCGGCGAGCACCATCCTGGCCGCAAAGTCGTAGCCCCCGCCGTGAGCCGCCCCTGCGGCCAGCGCAAATGCACCTTCAGGAGTGGCGGTGGCCTCTATGGCGAGCTGGATGCCAACGCCGAAGGCGGCTATTCCGGCGTAGACGGCGAAGTGGCCGTAGCCCCAGTAGAACGCGGGGCGTGGACCCAGCTCGATCCCCGATGACCCGACGTGATCGAAGTACAGCCACCAGATGCACGCCGCCGCGAAGAAGCCTACGGCCGCGGTCAGCACCGCCGCCGGTGCCCAGTCCGTGCCGGCCGTGCCAGCGGCTACGGCCAGAACCGACTCGCCCAGGACTATGATGGTAAACAGACCGTAGCGCTCGGTGATGTGGCGCGGGTGAAAGCTAATCCTCGGGTTCTCGAGGGTCCTCACAGCGAGGATCGGGCCCAGGAGCTCCACCAAGAGCCCGAGGGCCCACACTCCGTACCGGGCCGGCGCCGGCACGAGCAACGACGAGAGCCAGATGACGGCCCCGAGCCCGTTCCCCGCGGCGTACCAGGCTACGAACTTGCTGAGGGTGGAAGGTACATGCTGCCCTGCCCTCAGGAAGAGGCCGGCCACGAGGAACCGCATCAGCGCGTAGGCCAGCACGAAGCTAACCACGGCGACCGCTTCAGTACCTATCCCCTCGACGGAAGCGGCCAGGCCGAGTATGGAGAGCATCGCGACGAGCAGCGTCACGCGGTATGGTACATCGTCGTTGTCGAAGCCGGTCGCGTACCAGGTGAAGATCATCCACGACCACCACACGGGCACGAACAGCCCCAGAAAACGCAGCGCACCACCCAGGTTCGGCTCGTCGTGCAACCCACGCGCCAGCGCCGCTACCGCCACGACGAAGCACAGGTCGAAGAAGAGCTCGAGCCAGGTCGAGGTGCGCTCCTCGGCCCGCTTGTCTAGCGTCAGGTTGCGTGGCGCCTGCGGACGGATGAAGCGCAGAGGGAGCCCTTCGTCCGTGCCGGGAGCCTCGCCTGGCCCTTGCTCCCCGCCCGGTTTAGAGACCTCGCTCATGGCGCCCCCGCGAAACGGAGAAAACCGGCCACAAAGGCCCGGCATCCTTGACCTCCGGGCCGACAACGCGACTGTGGGCACCGACACTGCTGCTCCTGGGCACTAGACTTCCCGCTGACGACGTTCGATCCACCCTACATCCGACGCGGGACCGGCGCATCACCCAAACGTCTAGTCTTTCGACGGAAGCCAACCCTGCCGCAGGTACCTCGGATGCCTTTATGGCGCCCCGTATCCTGTGACGGCGGACGGTGCGATGTTGCCCCAGGTCACGCTCCCGACGCCTGCCATTGGCTACCTCCAGAAAGCTAACGTTCTCGTTTACGGTTAATGACACGGTTCTCAGCGGCCCGTGAGCCTGGCGACGATCTCGCGTGCTTCTTGCAGATGGAACTCTTCCCCGTACAACGCGCCCTCGCGGCGAGGAGGTTCCATCCAGACGACGTCGCCGGTCAGGGAGCCCACGTAAACAGGATCGAAGCCCGAGTCTTGAATAAGACCGGCGGCCACATTGTTCGCTTCTTCGTCGTCGCCCGAATAGAACATTGCGACGCGATCAGGTCCCGTCCTTCCGGCGGCTTCGGCCTGGAAGCCGGACGTCATGGTGTTGTACGCCTTGACGAGCCTGGCGCCCTCTGCCCGACGGGCGTTGTACGCGGCGGCGCTCAGGCCATCGGGGAGATCCAGGACGCCGAAGTTCCCGGACTCGTCTCTCCCGAACTGGTTTGTGGTGTCGATGAGGACCTTGCCGTCCAGGGGGCCAGCCGCAGATAGCGCCTCGTCCACCAGGGCCCACGGCACAGAGAGCACTACCACCTCACCAAACTCCGCCGCCTCGCGCGGAGTGCCCGCGCGGGCGCCATTGCCGGCCTCGGCCGCGAGGGCCCGCAACTTCTGCTCGTCGCGAGAGAAGCTGAACATTACCTCGTGGCCCGCCTTCGCGAACAGCTTGCCAGCGTTGCCGCCGATCCTACCAGAGCCGATGATCCCTATCCTCACCAAGATCCCTCCTCGTAACCTGACGTTGCCTCCAGTTTCCCACCCGACCGTGCCTGTCAACCGGTCCTCAATTCTAATACTATACAGTTATGTCAAGTAAATTAACCTGGGCTCAGTGGTGTAAACTCGGAATTCAGGTGTTCGAGTTGGAGCTTTGGGTTTCGTGGGTGGATGAACCGAAAGAAGGGGCGGGGGCGGCCTCGTTCGCCGGAGGTAGACAGGAACATCCTGGGCGCCGTCATGAAGGTCATGGCGCGGAGCGGGTACGCGGGCATGTCCATCGAGGAGGTCGCCGCGGAGGCTGGGGTAAGCAGGCCGACCATCTATCTCCGTTATCCTGGCAAGGCCGAGCTCGCGACGGCGGCGCTCGCATCATACCGGGATCGGGGGAGGCCTCAGGAGACGGGAGACACGCACGCTGACCTCGTCGCCCGTTTGAGGCATTTCAGGCGGGGTGTCGAGCGGCCTTTCGGGATGGCCATGATCGGCAGCGTCCTCGCTGAGGAGCATGCTACGCCGGAACTTCTCATGCTCTTCCGCGAGCGCGTAGTCGAACCGCGGCGCCGCGAACTCGGTGAAGTGCTAGAGCACGCTCGGGAGCGTGATGAGCTGAGAGAAGAGGCGGATGCGGAGGCCGCCGTCAACATGCTCGTCGGGTCCTATTACGCCCAGTATCTCGCGGGCGGTTCCTTCCCCGACGACTGGCCCGAGGCCGTAGTTGGCATGATCCTTACAGGTCTGAACATCAGGGAACAGTAATCGGCTAGTGCGGAGCAAAGGGGATGGTTGGCCACTCGGGCGTTGATCCATCCAAGATACTGTATGCCGACCAGCGCAGGTTTACGGGGCGGTGGTGAAGTGGAAGATGTAGTCGGTGGCCATCGGGGTGCCGCCCGTATCCTTGAGGGCCACGAAGTCCCCGTCTGCTGTGCCCTCTACCACCACCGTGTACGTGGTACCGGCCACCAGCGTGGGAGTCGGGTTCAGTGTGGCTGTAAGGGTACCGGCGTTGTAACTCACCGTGGCGGGTATGGGATCCGGGCATCGCCTCCCAATGGTATTGCAGGACCTCGGTGGGTTCTTGATCTCACTCGGGGCGGTGAAGTTGCCTGGCAGGAGGTAGAAGGTTTTGGACGAGGAAGTGAAGGTGCAGTGGTTGCAGATCTGGAGGCTCTTCGTGCTCATCGCCTCTGAGAACTCCGCCGTGATGTTGGCGGTCGTGACCACGCCAGTTAGGGGGGGTGTGGTTGACGGAACTGTATCCGTACTCCGAACTGTCGGAGCGGGGAGAGCCGCCCAAGCCGTCCCTGCGGCCAAAAGTAGCGCCAGAGCCATCGTGGTGAACAGTAGTAGTGTCTTTCTCATGATCTTCCTTTCCCCCCCTTAGGTGTTTCGTGCACTAAGGGATCGTTTTCGTAGCGCTTTTACCTTAAGACTCCTCTCTTTGGTTGTGCACCTAAGCAGCTAGGAGGGTAGCGGTCCCAGGTACTAGCAGGAGGTCAGGTAGCTGTCCTGCCCTTCACGTGGGGTCCTCTTGCCACGTAACGGGTGTATCATACTCCTGTAAGGGGGGCTGGCGTATCACTCAGTTGCACCGTTTTTTATTTCCCCGCCTACGGCATCTGTGGCTAGACGCGGGCTAGCGCGGGGAGGACAAGGGGGCAGATTGGGTTAAGAAGACCCTGGGCTGGAGCGTGGAGCTCGCCGAGCGCCCACGAAAGCCCGCCCCCGAAGAGGTGCTGAAGTCGTGGGCCAGGGAGTGGGCCAATGAAGGGGTATGACCACACAGAAGCGAATGATAAAGATCTCGATAGAGTAGAGGTTAAGCGCGGCTCCACTAGGTTCAAGGTGGCGGCGCAAGCTGAGAGCATCGAGGAAGCGTTGGAGATGAGGAGAAAATCATTTTCTCCCCACCCCGGCCACTTCCACGACCGTCTCGACGCGCGTGTGGGCTTAGTTCATCTTCGAGCTACTGCCCGAAGATGAACTAAGCTGAGCTGTCACCCGAGATTTCATGCGTCTTCGACCCGAACCCTACGACTGCTCAAGGCCCTCTCACCTCCCTTCGCCCAAAGCGAATCGTAACCGGCTACCGCGTTCTCGGTAGCTCCCAATCCTCAAAAAGTCTTCGCGAAACCCTTGACGCCGAATGCTACTTGATCTACAGTACGATAATATTCACTAAACTAATAGACAAAGTTATAAACCCGAGACAAATGAAGGAGGGATCTCCGCGTCATCGTACACCAGTAAGCCAGAGAGTCGTGACGACGATTGGTAGTACTAGTAGGTAGGGCGGTCTGGCGCTAAACGCCGAAGCATTGCAGGGTGGTCCCTAGGGGGTGCTTTGCGCGGTAGAGCACAGGAGCAGGCCGATTCGTACATCCATAAGCAAAGGAGGCCCTCTTGACGGTTTTGTACTTAGGCTTTTTGGACTTACAGTTCGGCGGACTGCTAAGCGGGTTGTACAACCAAACCGAGATAACGGAACTTCTCGACGAACTCTACTACGAAGGCTTGAGGTAGTAGTCGGTGCTGGAGGTCCACCTGCCTCTCGGGCAACCGGTCGGCGGATAACGGCCAAAGGGGGCGAAGAACGTGAGTCCCGAACAAGCGAGGATCGGCGTGTGGGTTAAGGTGGGAGAGTCCGGGCTGCTCCCCGAGTGGCGGGGGATGACGGGCAGGATCATCGGGAGGTGGGGCCACCCCGAGTACCTTGCCCTCGACGTGCGCCTGGAGGACGGACGCTCGCAGCTGTTCTGGCACCACGAGTTAGAGGACACCTCGAAGGGATGGGCAGGCGGCGTCACGCGAGAAGTTTCTTAGAACCCCCTCAAAGCGAACGTCCGAGAATCCTTCTTCTGAAACTGTCTGATAAATCGTTGTGCCACCATCGAGCAGAAGTCCGCGTCATTGGTAGACCGAGACGCTACCCCCAGACCTCGTAGTAGGCGCACAGCACCTGCTGCAATCACCCGGGATGGTGAGGACCCCGAGTCCAACGCGAAGAGCCGCGGCTGGGGAAGCCGGAACGGCGGCCGTCTCCCGAGACTCACGCTGGTAAACTCGTGCACGGCTTGAGAGAGGCGAAGTTGTCTGAACCGAACACCTGGGGAAAAGAGGATCTGGAGCGGCGCAACCACGAGCTCTCTGTGCTAAACGAGATCGCGCGCGAACTCAACCGCTCCGTGGAGCTCGGCGAGGCGCTCGGGTTCACGCTCTCGCAGGTAGCCGAGCTGTTGGGTCTACGAACGGCCTGGATCTGGCTTCTGGACGACTCCTCCCCGGAGCCTTACCTGGCAGCGGCCCGCAACCTCCCCCCCGCCCTCGCTGATGATCCGCGCCACATGGACGGCTCGCGCTACTGCTATTGCCTGGACACCTACAAGAAGGGCGACCTCGAAGGCGCGGCCAACGTCAACGTCCTGACCTGCACCCGCCTCGACGGCCTGGTGGACGGCACAGGCGGCCTGCGCTATCACGCCAGCATCCCCCTGTATGCCGGGGAGAAGAAGCTCGGCGTCATGAACGTCGCGAGCCCGCAGTGGCGGGGTCTCGCCCACGAGGACCTTCAACTTCTCTCCACAATAGGCGATCTGCTTGCCATCGCCGTCGAGCGGGCACGCCTCTTCGACCGCAGCGCCAGGCTTGGGGCCGTCGAGGAACGCAACCGGCTGGCGCGTGAGATCCACGACACCCTCGCCCAGGGGCTCACCGCAACCGGACTCCAACTCGAGTCCGCAGAGGCCTTCCTCGACGACGAGGCTGGCGCGGAGCGCGCCCGCGAACCTCTGCGCCGCGCCCTCTCGCTCACCCGGTCCAACCTCGACGAGGCCCGCCGCTCGGTCCTCGACCTCCGTGCCGCCCCGCTAGAAGGCCGCTCGTTGCCTGAAGCGCTAAAGACCCTCGTCGACCGCTGGGAGGCGGAGACGGACGTGGCGACGAGGTTCAAGGCCGTGAACGGCAGCCGCCCGCTCCCGCCGAGGGTCGAGGTCGCCCTCTACCGCGTCTGCCAGGAAGCCCTGACGAACGTCGCCCGTCATGCCGACGCAAGCCGCGTTACGGTCCGGCTCGTGGCCACGCCCGAGGATGTGCGACTCGTCGTTCAGGACGACGGTCGCGGCTTCGACCCATCATGTGTTGCGGACGACCGGCACGGCCTCGTCGGCATGAGGGAGAGGGTAGGGATGATCGGCGGTACACTGAAGGTCGGGGGCGTCCCTGACGGGGGCACGCGCGTCGAGGTTACGATACCGCTCGGAGGACTTCAAGGTGGATAAGATCAGGCTCCTCGTCGCCGACGACCACCCGATGCTGCGCGAGGGCCTCGTCGCCGTGCTAGGCACGCAGCCAGACTTCGAGGTTGTAGGCGAGGCGGCCGACGGAGAAGAAGTCGTCAGGCTCGCAAGAAACCTTGACCCCGACGTGATACTGCTTGACCTGGAGATGCCCGGAACCGACGGCGTCGAGGCGCTAGAAAGGTTACGCGACGCGGGTTCACGGGCGCGCTCCGTCGTCTTCACAGCGTATGATACGGACGCTCGAATACTTGGCTCCCTGCGAGCTGGTGCCCGCGGTTATTTACTCAAAGGCGCGTCGCGGCAGGAGATCTTCGGAGCCATCCGCACCGTCCAGACCGGAGGCTCATTGCTCGAGCCGGCAGTCGCTGACAGGCTGCTCGAGCGCATAGACAGTGAGGAAAACGTCCCGCAGAACCGGCGCCTCACACCAAGGGAACTCGAGGTGCTCGCGCTCCTCGCCCGAGGACTCAAGAACGCCGAGATCGCGGCCCGGCTCTTCATCTCAGAACGGACGGTCAAGTTTCACGTCGGCTCTATTTTGGCGAAACTCGAAGCCCAGAACCGCACCGAGGCGGCCAGGATCGCCGTTCGCCGCGGGCTCGTGGAAGCTCCCTGACCCGCGGTCTCAAGCAAACTTGCTCGGCAGAGATTTGCTTGTAGTCGGGTTCTCTCTAGAGTGGGACCTCGTCGGCCCTGATGCACGGTTTCGCATCTTTATCCGGCGCCACAACATGTAATATTGGGCGCATTGACCCCCGGAGGCGGATACGGATGAATAAGGATGCGAGGAGGATAAGGGCCGGTGCTAAGGAGCACCGGCCCTTACGCCCCGTAAAGGAGCACTGCTCCGACGTGGCCGAGGGCGTCCTCTCGGCCCTACTCCCTCTCGAGTTGGCCCCTTACGGCCCCGTCGGGATACGGCTCATTGTGGACGTTAACGTAGTACCGTCCGGGGTGCTCCTTTAGCTCCAGGCTCAGCGCTCGAGGCACCGCCACGCACCCGCTGGAGGAGCCATCCGTAGGCGGCTTGAGCTCCGCAACTATGGGGCCGGCCTCCCCGCGCAAACCGAGGTGGATGTGGGCCGCCGCGGCGGGCGCTATGCGCCGGACCTCCAGCGTGTAGCACACCTTCGCTTTGTACACCTTGACCTCGGCCTCACCCCGACCGTTGGGGTCGCCCGGGCCCGGCACCTCTTTTTCGCCCGTCAAGGATGCTTCAAGGGTGGCGCGCTGGGCAGCCACCACGGGGACGGCCGCGAGCAGCACGATCACTAGGACGAGCGCTGCCAGTAGGGTCGGTCTCCTCATCGATCTCTCTACCTCCTTTGGTTGGGGATCCTCTCCACACTACATCTACACCGATTTGTACGCAACGGGGGATCATATGGTTCAACCTTCCCTGCGAAATTCCGACTTGTTTAACTGCCGAGCAGGAGCTTGGTGGTCTGCAGCCACTAAGCTTCTAGGGCGCCGGTTACAGGGATCGCTCGGCAACCCGCTGAAGCGGGGACCAAGGACACCCGCCGACTCCAGATCTCGGTCATCAGATAGGAACTGGTGCGGTCAGCTCTGAGGTTTGCAAGACTCATGGTTGCGGCGCTCACTCCGCGCCCGCTTTCCTCGCCACCGAAAGGCGCCACCAGCCGATCGCCGCCTGGACGAGCGCCAAGGTTACCAGGACCGCGAACAAGGCTGGGTATCCTACGCTAGCTATGATCCAACCTGCTATCAGTGGAAAACCCAGGATCGCGGCCTGGAACAGGAGCCCGGCGAGCGGCAGCACTCGCGGCCGCGCGGCCTCATCGGAGACGTTGACCGCGTGCGCCTGCACGCTCGGGAGCGCCAGCCCATAACCCAGGCCAACGAAGGCCGAAGCCATCCCGTAGAGCAGCGGGTTCGAGCCGACGATCAAGAAGGCGGCCACGGAGAGCGCCATCACGCTTACCGAAGCGGAAATCACCAACCTCGTCTCGAATCGGGAAGCCAGGGGAGCCAACCCGAAGCGGGAGGCTATGACCGCCACCGTGTAGGCGACGTAGAAGACCGAGTAATCTAGCCCTCGGGCCGAGGCGAACGTGGTCTGGAACTGGGTGAGGGAGGTGAACAGGCAGGCGAAGAGCAGGATCATCACCAGCGAGAAGACGGCCTCCGAACGCAGGATGCGCCAGACGGCATCCCCGAAGGCCACATCCGCCTCCTCTCCGGTGGCCCGCTCGGAGCCGCGACCACCGGGGGTCAAGAAGCCCACAGCGACCGTGAACGCCACGGCGAAGAGACACACCACGCCAGCGACGGCGAATGTCCCCCCGTAGCCGAGGTCCGTCTCGACCATGAATCTTGCCAGAACCGGACCGGCCCCGATCCCGATCTGCTGGGTGCCTGTAAGGTATCCGAAGTAGGTAGCCCTCCCCGAGTCGGTGACCATCTCACTCATTACCATCGGCGTCGCGGTGTAGACAACCGCCCAGGCGGTGCCGAGCAAGACACCGATCCCTATGAGCGGCGTCCACGCCCCTTTGACAAGCGCAGTCCCGACCGCCCCGAGCGCGTACACCGCTACGGCGAGCGCAACCACCACGTGCGGCCTCAGGACTTCCGGATAGCGGATCAAGAGCCCTATGCACAGCACAGCCGGGACCAGGGCCGAGGAAAGGATCACCCCGAAGGCCGCCTCGTTGCCCCCCAATTCCTTCACGTAGAGGGGCAGCAGCAACACCATCCCGTACGCCGTCGAGATCCCCAACGTCCCGAGCAGCAACGACACCACCGCAGTCACCCTCACCCCCCGCCGCAATCCCTCGACCGCGATCTCCCCAACACCGTTCTCGGACACCCCTTCGTCTCCCTCGTTCGTCGCCACCTATCGCCTGTCCCGATCGTAACGCTGTGCTAATATCGTTTCCAACGAAAACTGGAGATGTATCGTATCGGCTAGAGCGATATGAAAGATGGAGGATGAGATGGAGTTGAGGCAGGTAGAGACGTTTCTGGCTGTGGCTGAGGAGCTCTCCTTCTCGCGGGCTGCCTCCAGGTTGGGCTACGTGCAGTCGAGCGTAAGCGCCCAGGTAGCTTCGTTGGAGCGGCAGCTCGGGGCTCCCCTGTTCGACCGGTTGGGAAGAAGGATCTCGCTAACCGACGCTGGCAGGGTCATGTTCCGCTACTCGGGCAGGCTGTTGAGCCTTGCCGAGGAGACCAGGGAGGCGGTCGCGGACGCGGGGGCGGGTTCGGGCGAGGTCACGGGAAAGCTCACGGTGAGCGCCCCTGAGACGCTTCTCACGTACCGATTGCCGAGGCTTCTGGCCCTCTTCCACGAGCGGCACCCGAAGGTGAGGTTGTTGGTGAGGCCGAGTGAGGTAGGGAGGCTCATGGGAAGCATGCGCCGGGGGGTCGAGGAAGGAGTCATGGACGTGGCCTTTATCCTGGACGGACCTGTTGAGGTACCTGGCCTCCGCGTCGAGTTGCTGCTCGAGGAGGGTGTGAGCGTCATTGCGCCAGGGGATCATGACCTGGCCTCTGCGGCTTCGGTGGCCCCGAAGGACCTCTGGGGCGAGACGGTCCTCTTGCCTGAGACGCCGGAGCCAGGGGGCTGTGCTTACCGGGGGCAGTTCGAGCGCCAGCTAGCGGCGGCAGGAGTCGTGCCGCCAGAGAGGATGGAGTTCCAGAGCATAGAGGCCGTAAAGCAGTGCGTGGCCGCTGGAATGGGCGTCTCCGCTTTGATAAGCGTGGCGGTTGACACGCACCCCTTGGACGGCAAGGTCACCACGCTGCCGTGGGAGGAACCCTTCGAAGTCTTCACCCAGATGGTCTGGCACGAACAACGATGGCAGTCTCCCGCCCTCAGGGCGTTCCTGAGCACAGCCAGGGAGGCTTTCTCCGTGACAACCGCGCCGATCGTCTAAGGCAACGCCAAACTCCGGGGCCTGTACTTTGGTACAGGTCGAAAACCGTCCCTCCTGACGTTTCCCGGCCCCGGTCTGGGCGATACATTGTATTCAACCAAGATCGGGAGGAATTCGAAATGAACGAACAATCATCACGACGCACGGCGCTCATTACCGGCGCCTCCCGCGGCCTCGGCCTCGCGCTGGCCCGGAGATTGGCCGAAGACGGCTGGACCCTGATCCTGGACGCCCGCAACGGAGAAGACCTGGAGGCAGCCGTCCACGGCGAACTGGCGGACCTCACCGAGATCGTAGCCATCCCCGGCGACGTAGCGGACGAGGAACACCGCCGGACGCTTGCGACCGCCGCGCACGAAGCGGGCGGCCTGGACGCGCTGGTGAACAACGCGAGCGTCCTCGGTCCGAGCCCTCAACCATACTTGCTGGACTATCCGCCCGGTGAGCTGGAGAGGGTCTACCGCATCAACGTACTTGCTCCGCTCGCGCTCGCGCAGGCCGTCCGGGATGAGTTGAAGCCAGGAGCGGCCATCGTCAACGTGACGAGTGACGCCGCCGTCGAGCCGTACGAAGGCTGGGGCGGATACGGCTCGAGCAAGGCCGCCCTGGCGCAGCTCTCCAACATCCTCGGCGCGGAGAACCCTGAGTTGCGCGTCTACGCCGTCGACCCAGGCGATATGCGGACCAGAATGCACCAGGAAGCGTTCCCCGGCGAGGACATCAGCGACCGTCCGTTGCCGGAGGAGAGCGTGCCTGGCCTGATCTCACTCCTGACCGGCGACCTGCCGAACGGGCGCTACGAGGCCCGCGCCCTGACCACCGCGAGAGAAAGTTAGCCTATGACCGTACATGCACTCGTCTTCGACGAGAAGAGAAGCTTCGACCCACTGGACTTCGAGTTGCCCCGGGAACTGGAGGCCGGCGAGCCGCCGGAGGCGCGAGGTCTGCGCCGCGACGAAGTCCGCCTGATGGTCTCCTACCTCGAAGACGACCAAGTCGTCCATTCCAGCTTCGCCGACCTGCCAGAGTTCCTCGAGGCCGGCGACACGCTCGTCATAAACACCAGCGGTACGATGAACGCCGCGCTACCCGCGGTAAGAGAAAACGGAATACCCCTCACCGTGCACCTCTCGACCCACCTACCAGCGGACCTGTGGGTCGTCGAGCTGAGGTCCTCCTCCGGAGATGAACCTGTGCTCGACGGTGAGTCTGGAGAGATTCTGGCGCTCCCGGAAGGAGCGAGCATCGTCCTGCAGACGCCTTATCTACCGGAGAATCGGAAGCAGCCCGTGGAACCCAACCGGCTCTGGATCTCCACCTTGAACCTGCCCCTGAACCTTGAGGAGTACCTGGAGCGATACGGATCTCCCATCAGGTACCGCTACGTCAGGGAGAGCTGGCCGGCGAGCTACTACCAGTCGGTCTACGCCACGGAGGTGGGTAGCGCAGAGATGCCTTCGGCGGGCAGAGCCTTCACCCCAGAGCTCATCACGCGCCTCGTCGCAGAGGGAGTAAAGATCGTACCGCTCGTGCTGCACACGGGCGTCGCCAGCCTCGAAGACGACGAGCCGCCGTACGAGGAGTTCTACCGCGTACCCCCCGAGACCGCCGGCGCGATCAACGCGGCGCGCAACGCGGGACGCAGGGTCGTAGCCGTCGGGACGACCGTCGTGCGGGCGTTGGAGAGCTGTAACAGACGGGGACGGCGTGACCCATCCTGGCGAGGGCTGGACCGATCTCTATATCACCCCGGAGCGCGGCATACGGTCCGTGAACGCCATGCTGACAGGGCTGCACGAACCCCGCTCGACCCACCTGTCGATGCTGGAAGCTCTCGTAGGACAAGCATCGGTGCGCCCTCTCTCGAGCAGGGGCCGGGAACACCTGGAGGTCGCTTACTCGGAGGCCCTGGACAGAGGCTACCTCTGGCACGAGTTCGGGGACCTGCATCTAATCTTGTAGCTTTCAGCACTTCAGCACTTCAGCATTTCAGCTTTTTTCTTGCTGAAGTGCTGACCGGCTGAAATGCTGAAATGCGCGAATGGCAGAGGTCTTGACCTCTGCCATTCGATTCATGTACACGCTACGACGGCCTCGCCCGGTTTCCAGCCGGGTGGGTCGGTACAGAGCCAGTTGACGGCCTCGCGGCTCGTACGTTTATCCCCGGTTCTCATATCCATGCGCCAGGTAAAGATGCGGCGGTTCTTGCAGTTCAGCGCTCCCTGGCCCGAGGCTATGTGCGCGGGTCCGCCGAGGCCAGGTTGGAGGTCTCTGGCGCTCCGGTTGAGGACGTACACGAAGCCGACGTTATCCTCTTTGCCGAGCAAACCAGTCTGCGACAGGCTCAGTTTAAGCAGCCGTAGTTGCTCCCCTTGTTCGTGCCTCTCGGCGAAGTAGTCGAGCAGCTCGCCCTGGTCGTAGGTGACGAAACCGTTCACTATCTTGCCGCTGGGCTCGATCTCACCGACGGTATACCAGGACCAGGGGTCATAGGGTCCGTCCGCAAAATCTGGGGGACTCGGGCCTTCCGACAGGAAGAAGATGCGCGAGAGGACCGCCTGATCCCCGCTGTTGAAAGCCTCGACGAAGGAGATCACCAGTTCGGCCACCTGCCTCGGCTGACAGCCGTCAGGGAGTGAGGCGTCGTCGCTGGTGACGATCACCCGCGTTGGCTGCTGGTAGGTTACGGGTTCACGATATCCGTCCTCCCTCACGGAACGCGACCCCCCGGAACCCTGGTCTTCCCCACACCCGATCACAAGCAACAGGAGGGCCAGAATGGGTAGAGCCGCCACCTTCATAGAGAAGTCCGAGATCGCCCCGCCTTCCGCCACCACCCGCAGTCTCCCCATTCTATACCCGCAGCAAGACACACGCGCCAGCGAAGCACCACCCAAGGCAATCCGCAGAGAATCAAAAACACCTGACAAGCGAAGGCGAAGCCTGAGCGCGCTGACAAGGCGCGAAGCGCCGTGCTGACAAGCGAAGCCCGCAAGGGCGTAGCGTGCTACAAAGAGATCAGACCGTGTCTTGCGCCCTGGCCGACGGCCTCGGCGCGGTTGCTAACGCCGAGCTTGGAGTAGAGCGATGATATATGGAATTTGACCGTATGCTCGCTGATGTGGAGCTCGCGCGCGATCATCTTGTTGGACAGCCCGCCCCCGAGCAGGCCGAGCACCTCACTCTCGCGGGCGGTCAACGGCTCCGAGAGCTCTTCGACGACCGCAGCAGGCTCGTCGAAGAGCCGCTCGGCCAGGGTTTTCGGGAGTACGGTCAGGCCATGGGCCACCGCGGCGACGGCAGCCCCCAGCTCCTCCGACAGGGCGTCGGGCGAAACTACGCCCCAACCCCTTGGAGACAGGGCGCGCAACCTTGACGCCTCACCCTCGTCCTCCGAGAGTAACAATAGCGATTGCGTACCGTGTTCTGAGACGGAGAGTGCGGTCTCTTCGAGCAACTCCTCGTCGGCGACGAGCACCACATCGGCTCCGGAGAGCGGGGGAACGGGTCCTGCGGATAGACCAGCCTCGCCGACAACTAGCAAGTCGGTGGTCTCGACGGACGCGAGCATCGATCGCAGCCCCGCCCGCATGGTGGGCGTTGGGGCCACGACGAACACCCGCGTAGGCGTCACGCGGCGCGTCCCGACTCCGCCAGGTTCACTTTCATGACTATGATTTTACCGCCGCGCATTAGCCGCAGGTCGAGAGCATCACCGGTCCTTGCGAGCGCTTCCAATAGGGTACCCGCCCTATCGAGCGGTTCGCCCGCTATGGCGAGCAGGACGTCGCCTACCAGTAGGCCGGCCCGGTCTCCGGCACCACCCGCCTCGACCTCGGCGATCACGAGCCCGGAAGTCCCGGCTTCGTGGTGCATAGATACCGGCAACTCGACGGGCAAGACCCCGACCCCTAGTCTCGGGCGGCGTTCTCCTGCCACCCAGGCATCCGCCGCGTTGCTCGGGATAGAGAGCGCCATGCTGCCGAAAATCATCGCGTTGATGGCGACGATCTCACCCCTGGCGTTCAGGAGCGGTCCGCCCGAGTTCCCTGGCGCGAGGGCGACGTCAGATCTCACGTAGCGCGCAGATGAGCCCAGGCCTGGCCCTCGTGACTCACCAACCCCGCCTATGATGCCGGCGCTCACAGCCCCGACCCGGCCCCAGGGGTGGCCGATAGCGTAGACCAGCTCCCCCACGCGCAGCGCGTCCGAGTCCCCGACCGGGGCCGCGGGGAGATTCGGAGTGTTGCCGTCAAGCCTGAGCAGCGCGAGGTCCAGGCTGCGGCTGCTCTTCACTACCTCCGCGTCGAACGTCCTGGCGTCGTAGAGGGCCACCGTGACTTTACGGCGTCCTCCTGCGACCACGTGATGGTTGGTCAAGACGAGGCCTTCAGGATGCCAGATTACACCGGCCCCGATGCCCCGCCCGCCGCTGCGTACCTGCACGACGCTCCTCTGCGCGTCTTCGATCATCCGCGCGCCGGCCAGGACGGCGGAGGAGTCTCCCGATAACTCGACCATCTTCAGGCTCCTAACCGCGCTCGCCCACGGTGATCTCGACCTCCGCAAGCTCACCGCCGCGCACTAGCCTGACGGACACGGGGCGCCCGACCCTCTCACCGGCTAGCAGAACGAGCAGGTCGTCGGTGTCCTCGACGGGCTGGCCGTCCAGCGTCGCGAGGATATCGCCCACGATAAGACCGCCACGTCCCGCAGGACTACCATCCTCGACGCCGACGACCAGCAGTCCGCCCTTCTGCGTCAGCCCGAGACGCTCTGTGTCGGGGAGGCGGACCGGCTGGCTCAGGATGCCGAGGTATCCGCGCTTGAGGGAGCCCCGCTCCGAGAGGGTATTCGCGGTGCGCCACGCGACGTCGGCCGGTATGGCGAAGGCCGCACCGCGTCCCCAGCCAGAGACCATGATGCCAAGTACCCTGCCCCGCGCGTCGATGAGCGGTCCTCCCGAGAGACCGGGGTAAGGCGTCGCGTCGGTCTGTATGTAGCGCTCCAGCCTCGGTCCCCGACGGCTGCGCACCGGGCCTCCGACGGAGCTCACGACGCCGAGCGTGGCCCTCGGTCCCTCCCCATGCGAGTGGCTCCCCACGGCGAGGGAGATCTGGCCTACCCGTGCGTCGCCCTCTGCGGCCGTGGCGGGTTCGACATCGAGGCCATCCACGCGGAGCAGCGCGAGGTCCGTCGAGTGATCCCTCCCCGCGAACCGCGCAGGCAGGGTTCTCCCGTCGGCAGTCACCACCGAGAGGTCCTCCTCACGCTCGAGCACGTGGCTCGCCGTCAGCACCATATCCTGCGCGAAGACCACACCGCTCCCCGAGCGGCGCCTCCGCCCGTTCACGCGCACCACCGAGGCGGCGACGCTCTCTACCGCATCCGCCATACCGTCGGACAGAGCGCCCAAAGTATCCTTTTGATCCATGATCCTCTCCTGATCTATTGCCTGATACGACTACTCTATCCTCGACCCCCGAAACGGGCATCACCCGTCCGGCTAGTCTTCGCCCGGAAGAACGGCTAGTTGTCAGCACGCTCCCTACGGTCGCTTGTCGGCATGCTCAGGCCTTACGGCCTTCGCTTGTCAGCAACGCTTCGGGCCTTCGGCCCTCGCTTTCAGCTTTTCGGCATGAGTGGGAAGAACGTTCGTTGGGCAACTCCGGGCTAGAGATGCTGTGAGTAGAATGAAAGGGGAGTGTTTGAGGAGCGGTGGGGCGCACATCGGGAAGGAGTTTGCATCAGGATCGTCATAACGACGGCCGGTTCGAGGGGTGACGTGCAACCTTGCGTCGCCCTGGGGCTGGGCCTAGAGAAAGCCGGCCACCTGGTGACGGTAGCGACCTGGGCGCCGTTTCGGGAGTTCGTCGAGGGTAGAGGGCTCCTATTTCATCCGGTCGCCGGGCCTGACCCGAACCGGCTCGTGGAGGCCCTGGTCGAAGCCGGGGGCAATCCGTTCGAGTACGCCAGACGATTTCGCGGGCTCCTGCGTCCTCACGTCGTCAGGGGCTTCCACGACTGCCTCGCCGCCTGCAGGGAGGCCGATGCCATCATCTACACGCCGCTCGGGTTCGCCGGCTACATGGTGGCCGAGCGCCTTCGGCTTCAGGCGGTCGGGAGCGTGGTACAGCCGCTCTTCGTGCGCACGGGCCGATATCCCAGCTCCGTGCTAGGACGGCCTCCTGGCGGCTCGATCCTGGCCGGGACGCCGAAGCTGGGCGAACTATACAATCACCTTACACATCTCACGGTCGAGCAGCTCTACTGGCGAACCGTGCAGCCCCTGGTTGCCGACCTACGCGAGGAAGTGGGACTCACCCCGATGCCGCCGCTGCTCGGCCCCTTCTGGCGTATGCACAGGGAGCACAGTCCATTGCTGTTGGGATGGAGCAGCCACGTTCTGCCGGAGAGCGCGGACCGGGAGGCCTGGATGCGCACCACCGGCTACTGGTTCCTGGACCCGGAGAGAGACTGGCGACCGCCCGAGGAGTTGCAGTCGTTCCTGGAAGCCGGCGAGCCTCCAGTGTCGCTCTGCCTGGGCAGCATGGGCGACATCGAGTCCGTTCGCAGGGGCCGGATCTTCACCTTGACGGCAAGGGCGCTGAGGCTTGCCGGAAGGCGGGGAGTCTTGCTAGGTAGTAGCGGTGGGGGCGAAGTCAGGCTACCGGACAACGTTATACAGATAGCCGGAGAAGTGCCGTACGGCTGGCTCTTCCGACGGGTCGAGGTGGCCGTGCACCACGGCGGCGCGGGTACCACGGCAGAGGCCCTGAGGGCCGGTGTCCCGTCCGTGGTCATCCCTGTGGTCCCGGATCAGGCATTCTGGGGCTGGAGGGTAGCCGCCCTGGGTGCTGGACCTGACCCGATCCCACCAAAACGCCTCACCGCCGAACGCCTCGCTTCGGCCATCCTAAAGGCTGCAAGCGACACGGATATGCGCAGACGGTGCAAGGAGCTTGGAGAGAAGATATCGGCCGAAGACGGGGTCACCAGGGCAGTAGAAGCATTCGAGGAGCACGTCGGAAAGAGACGCTAGGAACACCTCACCTTCCTCGCCTACCAGGGAACCGGCTGCCGGTCGCGGAAGAAGCCGCCGGTGGGACCGCTGTTTGGCAATGTCGCCGCCCACACTAGGGCTTCTGCGCCGTCTTCGACGGGGCGCGTGGCGCCGGATCCGCCCATCTCGGTCTGCACCCATCCCGGGTTGACGGCGTTGACGAGGATGCCGCTCCCGCGAAGCTCGGAGGCCAGAATGCGCGTGAGGACGTTGAGGGCGGTCTTCGAGACTCGGTAGCCCGGGGAGCCGCCGCCCATGTCCTCAAGGGCGGCGAGCCCCGTCGAGACGTTGACGATGCGCCCGTAGCCGTTGCGCCGCATCAGGGGGATGGCCAGCTCGCACAGGCGCCAGGCCCCGAAAAGGTTGGCCTCCAGCGCCTCCTTCACCCGGTCGAGGTCGGCGTCCACGCCGCGCTGGCCTTCGTCGTTGGAGATGGCGGCGTTGTTCACCAGGATGTCGAGCCGCCCGAACTCGTCTTCGACAGAGGCCGAGAGCCGCTCGACGCTCTCGGGGTCAGCCACGTCCAGTTGGCGGACGACCACGCCATCGGGGAGTCCCGCGGCGGCGGCCCGGCCCTGCTCGTCGTCGCGGGAACCCATGACCACAGCGACTCCCCGTTCGGAGAGCTGGCGACAGACCTCCAACCCTATGCCCCGGTTTCCCCCGCTTACCAGCGCGACCCGCCCGTTCTCCATCACGCAACCTCCCATTTTTCAGGTCCATTCTCAACGATACTAGAACTCCTACCCACCGAGAAGCCCGAACGCGACATCTACCGCTTCATGCGGCGAGGACGCCACGACCACGTGTTCCCCGAGGTTCCAACTCTCGAGGACCACCACGGGCCGCCCGACTTTTCTGGCAAGCCCTATCTCCGAGAGCGTACCGTACTCCCCGCCGACGGCAATGACAACGTCCCCTGAACACACCACCGCCAGGTTCCTCGCCTGGCCCACGCCCGTTGCCACCGAGTACGCAAGGTACCCGTTCTGCCTACTCCGGTCCTCGTCAGGCAGGACGCCGATAGCGACGCCGCCGGCCTCGGTGGCCCCGCGGCCCGCGGCCTCCATCACACCGGAGAGGCCGCCGCAGACGACGGTGCCTCCCCGCTCGGCGACGAGTCTGCCTACCGTACGCGCCTTCTCGTAGAGTTCATCTGTGGCTACGCCAGATCCAACGACGGCCACGTACACTCTGCCGGTCACAGGGTCGGGTAGCGGCTCGTCTGCCCGAGCAGGTACCTGAGGAAGCTGACGGCCCCGTCCTTGCTCAGGGGCTCGTTCCAGTTACCGCACTTGGGGGATTGTATGCACGCCGGGCATCCCTTCTCGCAGGGGCAACGTGTTATGACGCCCAACGTGTCGCGGGCCAGGGACTCGAAGGCGTCGTAGCCGCGCCTGGAGATACCGACGCCGCCGGGATAGCCGTCGTAGACGAAGACCGTGGGGAGGCGACTCTGGCGGTGTACGGGGGTGGAGAGGCCACCTATATCGGCGCGGTCGCACATGGCGAAGAGTGGAAGGAGCCCGATTATGCCGTGCTCCCCGGCGTGCAACGCGCCCCCGAAGCTCTCGAAGCTTGGCCTCGCTTCCCTCGGGAGCGGCGGAAGCGTGACCCACAGGGCCTGCGTCTCGAGCGTAACGTCAGGGAGATCTAGGGGATAGACTCCGACCTCTTTGTCGTCGGCCACCCGAACTTTCTTGAAGTAGGTCACGGAGTCCGTCGTCCTCACCCTGCCCCAGTGGAGCGCCGAACCGTTCGCGAGGTCGCGATTCTCGATCTCATCCACGATCTCCACGTCTGTCTCGACGCGAGGCCTGGTGTAGTAGCGGTTGGGGACGCGGCGGGCGACGGCCCGGTGGGAACGAAGGTCCAGGCTCTCCACCTCGTAGTTGTTCCCACGGTGAAGATAGGTCGCGCCGGGATGCAGCTCGCCCGGAGCACGGGTAGCTTCTGCGGTGCCGATCAACTCCCCTTCGGCATCGGCTATTAGGACCGTCTCGGACGAGGCCGAGCGCAGCGAGATGTTGCGCGCCGGGTTGTCCCCTCCAACGTAAACCAGCCGGCCTCCGCTCGACGCGAGTAGTCTGGCCTCCATCATCGTCTTCGCCACGCTCCTGTAGGCGGGCCCGAAGTACTCCTCGTCGTCCGCGTCGAGCGGCGCCTCGTGGGCCGCCGCGAGGAGGTGCGGCCCGAGGATGTAAGGGTTCTCCATGGTTACCCTTGCCGCCTCGACCCTTCTGCCCAGGACCCTCGGCGGGTTCTCGATGAGGAACTGGTCGAGCGAGTCGCGGCCGGCGATGTACACGGCGAGGGCTGGGTCCTTGCCACGTCCCGCGCGTCCCCACTGCTGCCAGATGGAGGCGACGCTTCCAGGGTAACCGCAGCAGACGACGGCGTCCAGGGCTCCCACGTCCACCCCCAGCTCCAGCGCGTTGGTCGAGACGACGCCGAGCAGGTCGCCGCGGAAGAGGCGGCCTTCGATCTCCCGCCGTTCCCTGGGAGTATAGCCAGCGCGGTAAGGGGAGATCCTGCGCGCACCATCGACGCCGAGCCTGTCCGCCGCGTAACGGTAGATCAACTCGGCAGACTTCCTAGACTTGGCGAAAGCAATGGTCCTCACACCCTGCGAGACGAGGTTGGCGAAGACGAGGGCCCCCTCGGTCAAGAGGCTCCGCCGCTCCCCCTTCTCCTTGTCCAGCAGCGGAGGGTTGCGGAAGACGACTCGCCGCTCGCCTGTAGATGCACCATCGTTGTCCACGAGGCTGAAAGGGAGGCCCGTCAGGCTCTCGGCAAGTTCCTGGGGGTTGGCTATCGTGGCGCTAGTGAGGACGAACCTAGGGTCGCCACCGTGCAGCCTCGCAACACGCCTGAGCCGCCTGAGCACCGCTGCGACGTGCGAGCCGAAGACGCCGCGCAGCACGTGCGCCTCGTCGACGGCAATTATCTTTAGATTGCGAAGGAAGTCGGCCCAGGCCTCGTGGTTGGGCAGGATACCGATGTTCAGCATGTCGGGGTTGGTGAGCAGGATGTTCGCCCTGCGCCTGATGCCGGCGCGAAGAGCGTGGGGCGTGTCCCCATCATAGGTCGCCGGATGGACGCCGCTCAGCCCGAGGGCTTCGATCTTGCCGAGCTGATCCTGGGCCAGAGCCTTCGTCGGATAAAGGAAGACCGCGCGCCGACTCGTATTGTCCAGAGCGTTCTGAAAAGCGGGGACCTTGTAGCACAAAGACTTCCCGCTAGCCGTCGCCGTGGCCACCACAACGTTCTCACCAGCCCGTACCCGCTCGTAGGCCTCCAACTGATGCGAATACAACCTCGAAGCGCCCATCTTGCGCAGCGCCTCCAAGAGCTCGGGCCGAAGCTCGGGCAACTTCACGAGCGTCGCCTCCCGGGGCGGCAAACTGGCAACGGTATCCCCGAGCGACTCCACAGCCCGACGACTCATCCCTGCCAGCGAACTCTCGACTTGTATCTTAGCCATAGGCCTTCCGCAAGACTATCGGCCCAAACCAAAAAACCTGAAGCCTGAAACCTGTAGCCTAGGTTTGCAAAGCAAACCGCTAAAGCTCGCGTCTTCCGGCGAAGGCCCTTCCCAGGGTTACCTCGTCGGCGTACTCCAGGTCCCCGCCAACGGGGAGTCCGCTCGCCAGCGCCGTGACCCTGACAGGCAGGTCTTTCACCTCCTGCGCGATAAACAGCGCCGTCGCCTCGCCCGTCGTGTTCGGGTTGGTCGCGATGACTAGCTCGGTCGTGCCATCGCTGCGGACACGCTCTATGAGCTCGGCTATCCGCAGGTCTTCGGGTTCGATGCCATCCAGCGGAGAGAGCGAGCCACCGAGGACGTGGTAGAGGCCGCGGTACTCGTTGGTGCGTTCTATGGGGCCAATGTCGTAGGGATCTTCGACAACGCAGATCACGGACCTGTCCCTGCGGGCGTCGCGGCAGATCTCGCACTCCTCAGCCTCGGTCAGGTTGAAGCAGCGCTTGCAAGGTTTGATCTTCTCTTTGACCTCTTGCAGCGCCTCGGCGAGACCTACGGCGTCCGCTTTCTTGCCCCTGATCACGTGGAAGGCGATGCGCTGCGCGCTCCTCGGTCCGATGGAGGGCAGCTTGGAGAGCTCCGTTATGAGCCTCTCTACCGGCCTTGCGTAGGTCGCCAAAGAACCCCTAGAGACCGGGTATGTTCAGGCCGAGGTCCCCGAGGCCGCCGGTGATCCCACCCAGCTTCTTGCTGGCGAGCTCCTGGGAGCTGGCCATCGCCTCGTTGACGGCCGCGAGCACCATGTCCTGCAGCATCTCGACGTCCTCTGGGTCAACGACCTCGGGGTCTATCTCGATCGAAACGAGCTCCATCCCGCCGGTCATCGTGGCCCTCACTGCCCCGCCGCCGGCGCTCGCCGTCACGGTCTCGTTCGCGAGCTCCTCCTGGGCCTGCTGCATCTGCTGCTGCATCTGCTGAACCTGCTGCATCATCTTGTTGACGTTCTGTCGCGGTGACAAACCAAATTCTCCTCTCCAAACGCGCCGCGTATCCCAGGGCTCTTGTCCGGTAACGCGTCTACACGAAGTCCGAGCATAGAGTATACCGTTCGACGCTATCCGGGGCTGGAATCCTGAAGCCTGTAACCTGTTGCCTGAAGCCTACGTTACCCGCGCTCTTTCTCTCCGAACAGGCCGAACTCGCGTGCCATGTCGAAGACCTCACTCTGGGTGCGAATTACATCCTCACCCATCTCTCCCTGCTCGGGACCACCGTCCTCGGCGAGGGCCCCTCCCGCTCCGTTCGGATTCCCCATCTCGGGCTGCCCCTCTTCGGACGCCTGTTGCGGCTGCGGCGGCCGACGTTCGATCGGGGCCGCCGGGTGCGGCTCTTCTGGGGTCGTGGCAGGTGCTTCTCCCCCCGCGGCCCTGACTTCGAGGCGCGGCTTCGACCCCAGGCGCTCCTCGAGGACCGCGCCCAGCTTCTCGATGTGTGCCTGTTCCTTCGCCATCCCTACGTGGAAGCTCTGCTCCTCGGGGTAAACGAGCCGCAGGACCTTGCCGTCGAAGCCTTCGACCCGCGCCTCGCCGTATACCGCGGCCGTGAGCGCCTGCCGGCGGCGCTTGAGCTCGCCCATGATCCCCTGCCACCCGGAGGCAAGGTCAACCCCGGTCTCCCGCCCGTCTTCGGATTCCTCCTGAATGGAGGCTGCTGTGGAGGGCGCATCGGATTCGGCACCTCCCTGTGCGGGCTCTCGCTCCACGGGCCGCGGCTCCTCAGGCGCATCCTGCATAGTGTTCGCCACCGGGAACCGTGGGGGGCCAGGGGCGCCTCCGTTCTCCACAGCCTTCTCCAGCGTCTCCAGGCGGCCGAGGAGGGCTTCCAGATCCGGTTCCGTGTAATCACGAGTCAGCTTGAGGAAGACGAGCTCGAGCTCCAGCTTCGGGTCTCCGCCGCGTCGTACGCGGTTCAGGGAGTCGCCGAGTGCTTCGACTAGCCGCACGACCTCGGCCGTTGGGACGGCGTTCGCCTGCTCTTCCAGTGGGGCCCGCTCTTCTGCCCCTACCCCGGCGAGCGCGACCTCGGGGGCGTGCGGGAGGAGCATCAGGTTGCGCAGGTGCGCGAGCAGTTCCCCGACGAACTGGCCCAGGTCTTTGCCCTCGTTGGAGAGACGGTCCACCATGCGCAGGGCGTCGGCAGCCCTGCGTTCGTGGAGGGCGTAGGTGGTTTCTATCAGGGCCTCAGGCCCGACGCCGCCGAGCAACTCGCGCACCATTGGAGCCGTAACCTCGCCCTCCGCGAAAGACGAGAGCTGATCCAGAAGCCCCTCCGCGTCCCGGAAGGAACCTCTCCCCTCGCGCGCGATCACGGTCAGGGCCTCAGGTTCGACCTCGATGCCCTCGGCGTCGGAGATCCCCCTCAGCTTATCTGTCAACGTCTCGATGCTCGGGCGCCTGAAGTCGAAGCTCTGGCAGCGGCTTATGATGGTGGGCAAGACTTTGTGCTTCTCGGTAGTGGCGAGCACGAAAATGACATGCTCTGGCGGCTCTTCGAGCATCTTGAGGAGGGCGTTGAAGGCCTCCGTGGTCAGCATGTGGACCTCGTCAATGATATAGACCTTCATCCGCCCCGCGACGGGCGCAAGGTTAACCTTGTCCCTGAGGTCCCGGATCTCATCGATCCCCCGATTGGAGGCCGCGTCCATCTCGAGCACATCCATCGACGAGTTCCCCACGATGGCCCGACAGCTCTCGCACGTCCCATCCGGCTCCGGCGTAGGCCCCTTCTCACAGTTCAACCCCATCGCCAAAACCTTTGCCGTACTAGTCTTCCCCGTCCCACGAGGACCACTGAACAGGTAGGCATGCGAGACCCGGTCCGTCTCGATGGCGCGCCTGAGCGTCCGCACAACGGGCTCCTGCCCCACGATCCCACTAAAAGCGCGCGGACGCCACTTGCGATAAAGCGTCGTGTGTTTCATGAGGCGTAACGTCGGCTCGAATGACTCACGCATCTAGTATACCCAAGTCCCCGGCTCGAACCATCGGGTAAGCATGTCAGCATTTCAGCACTTCAGCATTTCAGCTACTTGTACCGGCATGCGGCTCTTCCCATAAGGACAAGCTCGGAGGGCGGCGGAAGAACGCCAAGGAGAGGGTGACACGCGCAGAGCCTCGCCACAGCGAGAGTAGCTGACGGCTGAAATGCTGAAGTGCTGACTAGCTAAATTGCCGCGCACCCCGCCTTCGACGAAACCGCATCCGGCGAACTTCCGGCCGCCGACTCCGGCCCGGCTACCCCGTTGCACATGAGGTTACCCGCTTAGTGCTGCTACCTTCCGGTCCTGACACGGTTCACGGGGCCCCATTGCCCGGGACCTGGCCATCAACGCCGGCCGCACCGGTTTCAACCTAACCCGGTTCGCGCCTCGGGCGGGGATCTAGGCCCTGCTAGGCGATCGCAGGTACAGGGCATCGCCAGCTCCCCGCTTAGCGCGGCCCGCAGATTGTAGCACGCTGCGGCCTTCGGCCTACGCTTGTCAGCACGTTCCAGCCTTCGGCTTCCACTTGTCAGCACGCTCGGGCTATCGCCCTCGCTTGTCAGCCCGGCGCCTCCCTCCGGTCGGCGCCTTGTCAGGAAGTCGTCTCGGGGCGCCGCTACGAGCGTCGTACCCTACCGCCAAAGACAGCGGTTCGTTGCACGCCGCAGAGCGTGACACGAACAGAAGAAAGCTGAAAGCGAGGCCGCAGGCCGATGCGTTGCTGACGAGCGAAGGCGTTAGCCTGAGCGTGCCGACAAGCGGAGCGCGAAGCGCGTAGCGTGCTGACAAGGCGCGAAGCGCCGTGCGCACGCTGCGGCCTTCGGCCGCAGCGTGCTAGGATGCTTTCTCTTCGTCCCTCTCGTTGGCGGCGAGGACTTTCTCTACCAGGTTCGGGGGGACCTCTTCGTAGTGGCCCGTTTCGACGTGGAAGTTGGCGCGTCCGCCGGTTATGGAGCGGAGGTCGCGGGCGTAGGTGAGCATCTCGATCTGGGGCACCTCGGCCTGGATGACCTGGCGCTCGCCGCGCTGCTCGACGCCCATCGGCCTTCCGCGCCGACTCGAAAGGTCGCCCATGATGTCGCCGACCAACTCAGAAGGGGCGAGCACCTCGACCTTGACGTAAGGTTCAAGGAGTACGGGGCGAGCCTTCTCGATGGCGCTCTTGAAGGCCATCGATCCTGCTACCTTGAAGGCCATCTCGGAGGAGTCGACGGTATGGAAGGCGCCGTCGTGGAGGCGCACCTTCACGTCGACGACGGGGTAGCCGGCGATGTTGCCGCCGGCCATGGCTTCGATGATTCCCTTCTCCACGGCGGGGATGAACTGGCGCGGGATGGAGCCGCCGACGATGGCGTTCTCGAACTCGAAGCCCGAGCCGCGGGGCAGTGGGGAGAGCTCTATCCTGGCGTCGCCGAACTGGCCGCGGCCGCCGGTTTGTTTCTTGTAGCGGCCCTGGGCCTGGGCAGAGCCCGTGATCGTCTCCATAAAAGGCACCTTCGGCGGCCTCGCCTCGACCTCGACCCCGTAGCGGTGCTCGATGCGCTCCAGGGCGAGTTCGACGTGCATCTGGGCGAGGCCGGCGAGGATGTCCTCCCCCGTCGCCTCCGAGCGCTCCAGGTTGAGCGAGGGGTCTTCGTCGACGATGCGCCTGATCGCTTCGAAGACCTTCTCCTCCTCGCCGCGCGCCTTCGCCCCCACCGCGAAAGCCGAGGTCGGCTCAGGAAGCTCGATCGGCTCGAAAAGCATCGGCTTCTCGGGCTTGCACAGGGTATCGAAGGTCGCCGTATCGCGGAGCTTGGCGACGGCGATGATGTCCCCCGCTACGGCCTCGTCGACGGTCTCGCGCTCCTTGCCGATGAGGTGAGAGATCCCGCCCAGCCTCTCCGAGGAACCGGTGCGCGGGTTGGTTAGCCCCTCGTCCGAGCGGCATCGGCCGCTAACGATGCGCAGGACGCTCAGGCGTCCTGCGTAGGGGTCAACGTAGGTCTTGAACGCGTAGGCCGCGAAGGGACCGTCAGGGTCGCAAGGGATTTCGTCGCCGTCTTCCGTGATCCAACGCGAGAGGTCCGTGGGGCTCGGGGCGCTGCCGGCGATCACGTCCAAAAGGCGGTCTATCCCGATCATGCGCTCAGCGCTCGCCGCGAGGACGGGGATAATGACGCCGTCGGCTATCCCTTTGCGGATACCGTCGAAGGCCTCCTCGGTCGTGATCTCCTCCCCTTCGAGGTACTTCTCCAGCAGCGTGTCGTCGCTCTCGGCGATCGCCTCGAAGAGCTGCGTCTTGGCCGCGTCTACCTCATCTTCCATGCCCGCGGGAACCTCCGCCTTCTGCTCCCCGTCCACGAAAGAGGTCCCGGTGAGGAGCCCGTAGATCCCTTTGAGTTCGTTCTCCTCTCCGATGGGCAGATTGAGCGGGACGACGGCCTGCCCAAAGCGGCTCCTGAGTTGCTCGAGCACGTTCCCGAAGTTCGTGCGCTCCCTATCCAGGTGGTTCACGACGATGACGTGGGGGATGCCCTCCTTCTCGCCGCGGCGCCACACGCGCTCGGTGACGACCTGGATCGGGTCCTGGGCGTGGACCACGAGAATGGCGCAGTCGGCCACCCTCTGGGCGATGAAAGCGTCACCGACGAAGCCCCCGTCCCCGGGGGTGTCGAGAACATTGACCTGGCGCCCCTTCCACCCGAGATTGGCCACGCTCATGCCTAGCGTCATGCCCCGCTCGGTCTCCTCTTCCGTGTAGTCGAGGACGCCGCTCGATGGGCCTTCGCGCCCGGAAGCCAGCCCGATCATACCCTCGGCGATCGACGTCTTGCCGCTTCCGCGGTGCCCGATCAGGCACACGTTCCTGATGGTCTCCGTCTCTACAGCCACGGATTCCTCCTTTCGTGAGGTACACCCCTCTCGCCCGTCCCCGCGGGCGGGCATGTAGCTTATCGCAGAGAGGTCCTCCGCGCAGGCCCGGACTCACCTATAAAGGCGCGCCGGGTGGCTTCTTCAAGGTGGCTGATCCACTCATCGAGCGGGCACTCGAGCGCCAGGTCAGGGCCGACCTGGAGACGCTAAAGGACCTACGCCGTGCGGCGGTTCAGGCGGCGTTCGAGGCGGTTGGCCAGGTAGATCAGGGGCAGGCAGATCGCCAGGTAGATGAGCGCCGCCGCGATCAAGGGCGTCCCGTTGAAGGTCTCGGACTGCAGGACCCGCGCAGCCCGCAGGAGCTCGGCGAGCCCTATTACCGAGACGAGGGAGGTGTCCTTCACCAGTGTTACGAACTCGTTGGTCAGGGGCGGTATCGTCCGCCGGAAGGCCTGGGGCACGATAATGTAGCGCATCGTCTGGGCGTGGGAGAGGCCGGAGGCGCGTCCGGCCTCCATCTGCCCCTTGTCGATGCTCTGGATGCCGGCGCGGAAGATCTCTGCGACGTAGGCCGCGCTGTTCAGGCTGAGCGCCACCAGCCCGGCGAAGAACAGGCTCTCGAAGCGGATGCCGACCGAGGCGGTCGTGAAGTAGATGATGGTTATCTGCACAAGAAGCGGCGTCCCCCGGAACACGTCTATGTAGGCCTGGGCGGGCCAGCTCAGTATCCGCGAGCGGCTGATCTTGAGCAGGGCGAACACGAGGCCCAGGACTATCCCGAGAACCTCCGCTAGGAGGGCGAGCGCGATCGTTATGAGCACGCCCTGCAAGATAGCGTCGAGATTGTTGAAGACTACCTCGAAGTCTAGGTAGTTGGTCTTGAGTCTCTCGAGGTTGAAGCTGCTCGGGTCGAACTCGACCGGCATCACTGAGTCTCCTCTAGCCTACGGTATCTCCTTGGGCTTCTCGCCGAGCCACTTCTCGTATATCTCGGCGTAGGTGCCGTCCTTCTTTATCTCCTCGAGCGCCTTGTTGGTGGGCTCGAGGAGATCGCTGTCCTGGGGGAAGGCTATACCGTACTGCTCGCCGGTCGGGATGGTCTGCACGACTTCGAGCGATCCGCCACCGGTCTTGGCAAAGTAGGCGGAGACCGGGAAATCGTTTATGACGGCTTCTATCTGGCCGTTCTCGAGCGCCGAGAAGGCCTCCGTGATGGTGTCGAAGGTCCTGACTTCGCCGGTTATCTTCCCCTGCTGCTCGAACTCTTTCGCCTTCAGTTCCCCGGTGGTGCCGAGTTGCACCCCGACGGTACCGTCGCCGATGTCGTCTACCGACTTGATGGGGGAGCCGCTCTGGACCATGAGCGACTGGTCGGCGTTGAAGTAAGGGTCGGAGAAGTCGACCTTCTTCTCGCGTGCCTCGGTTATGGTGAACGCCGAGGCACCCGCGTCGTAGAGGTTGTTGCCAAGGCCGGGGATGATCCCGTCGAAGGTGACGTTCTGGAACTCGGGCGTAAAGCCTGCCCGCTTGCCGATCTCGCGCATCAGGTCTATGTCGAAGCCCACCGGCTTTCCATTCTTCTCGAACTCGAAGGGCGGGTATGCGATGTCCGAGGCGACCGTGATCTGCTCGTCTCCGCCACCACCCCCGCCGCCCTGGCCACCTCCTCCACCGCCGCAGCCCGTCAGGACGAGTGCGATCGCGAGGACGAGCGCTACCGAGATGCTCCAGAACCATCTGATTCTCATGAACCTTCCTCTCCCGAATTATTCATCAAGTGGCCGAGTCCAGCGGACCCTCTAAGTGTAGCAAGGAGCAGGGTCGTGGACCGCCCTTTAGCCCGCCAATACTAGTTATCCGCTGTTATTCGATCAAGCGGCAGCGCGTTCCCGCGCGCCGGGGACCCTGGTACTGTCCCGCCTTACCGGCGTATACACCCCGTATGGGAGGCGTAGCCGTGAGCAGACTCAACACCGAGGAGCCCAACCAGCTTACATATGCAGGATCTGATTCAGGAAGCGCTTGGTGCGCTCGTTCTGGGGGTTCTCGAAGAAGTGCTCGGGGGTACCGACCTCCACGATGCGCCCCTCGTCCATGAAGATGACCCGGTCGGCGACGCGCCTCGCGAAGCCCATCTCGTGGGACACGACAACCATCGTCATGCCGCCGCGAGCGAGGTCGACCATCGTTTCAAGGACCTCGTTTATCATCTCCGGGTCCAGGGCTGAGGTCGGCTCATCAAAAAGCATGATCTTGGGCTCCATCGCCAGCCCACGGGCTATGGCGACCCGCTGCTGCTGACCCCCTGAAAGGCTCTCCGGGTATTTGTTGGCCTGCTCGGGGATGCCGACCCGCTCGAGGAGCCGCGCGCAGCGCTCGTCGGCCTCCTTCGCCGAGACGTCCTTGACCTTCATGGGGGCGAGTTTGATGTTCTCGGCGACCGTCATGTGCGGATACAAGTTGAACTGCTGAAAGACCATGCCGATCTCGCTGCGCAGCTCGTTGAGGCTCGCACTTCCGTTGTGGAGTTGCATGCCGTCCACAACGAGCTCACCGGAGGTGATCTCCTCGAGGCCGTTGATACACCTGAGCAACGTGCTCTTCCCCGACCCAGAAGGCCCGATTACGACCACGACCTCGCCCTCATCAACGGTGAAATCTATGTCCTTGAGGACCTGGAAGTCCCCGAAGAACTTGTTGGCCCCGCGAAACTCTATGATGCTCACTCTGTGTACGTTCTCCCTTTCGCGGGCTACCGCAGAGCCCGCGGACGAGAGTAGAATAGCACAACTCAACAGGGCTACGACTATAGCGGTTTAACGGCGCGAATACGAGTTCAGGCGCTCCTTGAGTCGCTTCTTTCTGTCAGCGCTCTTGTGGTCCTTGATCACCACCTTCGACGCGTTGAGCCCGGGGATGCCCATGACCCCGCCGCCGGGGTGGGTGCCCGAGCCGCAGAGGTAGAGTCCGTCCACGGGCGTTCTGTAACCCGCGAGCTCCTGGGCAGGGCGGAAAGAGAAGAGTTGATCCAGCGACATCTCCCCCTGGAAGATGTTGCCCCCGATGAGCCCGAAGCGCTGCTCGAGGTCGTAGGGCGTGAGGACCTGGCGTTCGATGACCGAGTCCTTGAAGTTCGGGGCGTACTCATTGATCGTCTCAACGACCCTGTCCCCCAAGGCCTCCCTTGCGCCGTCGTCCCAACTGCCCTCCCTGGGCTCGTAGGGGGCGTATTGCACGAAGCAGGTCATGATGTGTTTGCCCTCGGGGGCTATGGTCGGGTCCTTGGTTGTGGGGATCACCGCGTCTATCATGGGGCCCTCCGAGAAGCGCCCGTACTTGGCGTCGTCCCACGCCCTCTCCAGGTACTCGAGGGACGGGCTGATCATGATCTCCGGGTGCTGCGGCCCGAGCTCCTTGCCAGGCATCGCCACGAGGTCAGGAAGCTCGGAGAGCGCGAGGTTGACCTTGGCCGATGGACTCCTGTTCCTGAAGGTCCCGAGCTCACCTACGAGATCGTCCGGCAAATGCTCAGCACCGAGAAGCGAGAGGAGCGTGGTCTGGGGGTGGGCGCCCGAGACGACCACGCCCGCCTCTATGGAGGTGCCGTCGGCCAGGGTGATGCCGGTCGCCCGGCCTTCTTTGACTTCTATGGCGGCGACCTCGGCGTCCGTACGGATCTCGGCTCCTGCGGCCCGCGCGGAGGCGGCTATGGCCTCGGAGACGCCCCCCATCCCGCCGCGCACGAAGCCCCAGCCGCCGGTCACGCCGTCGATCTCGCCCATCCTGTGGTGCAGGAGCACGTACGCGGAGCCGGGGCTCATCGGGCCGCCCCACATGCCGATGACGCCCCCGGGGGCGAGCGCGCCCTTTATCCGCTCGTCCACGAAGTACCGGTCGAGAAAGTCGGCGCAGCTCATCGTCATCAGGTCCACGAGCCGCGAGATGCTCCTACGGTTCCCGAAGGCGTAGCGCCCGAGCGAGAGCGCCTCGACCACGTCGGTAAGCGACCGGACGCCCGGGTCGGGGGGCCTCTTGTAGAGCAGGGGCCGCACGAGGTCCGCGAGCTCGCCGAGCTCGCGGTTGTACTCCAGGTACGCCTTGCCATCTCTGGCGCTGATCTTCCCTATCTCCTCCGCAGCCTGCGCAGGGTCGTCCCAGAGCAAGAAGCCCGAGCCGTCGGGGAAGGGGGCGAAATAGGATGGGTCTAGCGGATAGACGTGGTAGCCGTATTTCGGGAGATCCAGGTCCCTCACGACGACGTCGGACATCAAACTGACCACGTAGGAGGCGGTCGAGACCCGGAAGCCAGGCCACACCTCCTCCGTCACCGCGGCCCCCCCGACAAGGTGGCGCCGCTCCAGCACGACCGTCTTCATGCCGGCGCGCGCGAGGTACGCCGCGCACACGAGCCCGTTGTGCCCCCCGCCGACCACCACGGCGTCGTAACGCAAACCGTCTGAGACCATCCTGCTCCCTCCCGGCTCCACACCGTTTCCTGTACAATTACGGCATTCTAGCAGCAAGAGCCGTCCACACCCGGGCCGCGGGCCCGCACGGAGGGAGGACCACGTGACGCCCATAGCCCGCGAGCTTCTCGCACCGTCGCTAAACCAGTTCGGCCGCAGCAGCACCCTTCCCGCCGAGGCGTACACCGACTGGTCGGTGTTCCGGTGGGAACAGGAGCACTTCTTCGATGAGAGCTGGGTCTGCGTCGGCCGTCCGAACGGTCTTGCGAACCAGGACGCCAGGCGCTTCGCGGAGTGGCAAGGCTGGGTGTTCGCCAACGCCGGCGGCGAAGCGCTCCCGTTCGAGGAGCACGCGGGAAATCTGGGGGAGTCTCGATCGGGAACCACGGTTGCGAGGATCTCGTCGTCGCCGCCCGCCACGACTATCAGATCGCGGCGAACTGGAAGATCCTGGCCGAGAACTACCACGAGTGCTACCACTGCTCCTCTATACATCCGGAGCTCTGCGAGGTCAGCCCGCCGACCAGCGGCGGCGACAACCTGGAGCCCGAGGGGGCCTGGCTCGGGGGCCCCATGGACCTCTTCGAGGGCGTCGAGACCATGTCGCTCGACGGCAAGAGCCACGCACCCATGCTGCCTGAGCCTGGCGGAGGGGCAGGACCGCACCGTCTACTATTTCCAGCTCTTCCCGAACCTCCTGATTAGCCCCCACCCCGACTACGTGATGACCCACCGCCTCCTGCCCCTAGCCCCGAACCGCACCGCCGTCGAATGCGAGTGGCTCTTCTCCCGCGAAGCGGTCGAGCAGGAGCACTTCGATCCCTCCTACGCCAGCGACTTCTGGGACATCACCAACCGCCAGGACTGGCGCGCCTGCGAGTCCGTCCAGCGCGGCGCCTCTTCGCGCGGCTACCGCCGCGGGCCCCTCTCGCCCCGCGAGGACGCCGTCTACCAGCTCATCACCATGGTGGCCAACGGCTACCTCGAAGGCGGGGTCGCACGCCCAAAAGCAAGGAGGTGAACCTCCTTGCTAGCACTTCAGCAAGTCAGCACTTCAGCATTTCAGGTCTTGTTTGCTCGGTGCTGACGCTCGTCCGATATAACGTCGCCGCCCATATTCAGCAGGGCGTCCCCGCTGAGATGCGGGAGCGCCCTGCTGAAGTGCTGACTTGCTGACCGGCTCTAAACCATCAACATCACGGGGTTCTCTAGGACCCGATTGACCTCAGCCATGTAGAGGGCGCCATCGCGGCCGTTGGCGATGCGGTGGTCGGCCGAGAGGGTCAGCTTCATCATGCTCGCGGGGACGATTTCGCCGTCCTCGTCGTAGGCGGGGCGCCTGGCGATGCTCGAGACGGCGACGATGGCGGCCTGCGGCGGGTTGATGATGGCTGTGAAGCTCTCGATGCCGAACATGCCCATGTTGGAGACGGTTATAGTGCCGCCCTGGTACTCGTCGGGCTGGAGCTTGCCGTCGCGCGCCCTGGTGGCCAGGTCCTTGGACTCCCTACTGATGGCGGCGAGGCCCTTGCTGCCGATGTCCCTGATGACGGGAGTTATGAGCCCCTGATCCAGGGCCACGGCCATGGCCATGTCCACCTTCTCGTGCAACTCGACCCCACGGGTGGTGTACAGGGCGTTGAGGTTCGGATAGCTCCTCAAGGCAACCGCGCACGCCTTCATCACGAAGTCGTTGACGGAGAGCTTGACGCCCTCTTCTTCAAGCTGCTCGTTGAGCTGCTTCCTGAGGGCCATCGCGGCGTCCATCCTGACCTCGACGGTGGCGTAGAAGTGCGGGACGTGCTGCTTGGACTCGGTCATCCGCTCGCCGATGACCTGCATCATCCGCGTCGGCTCGACGAGTTGCGTCCCAGGCTCCTCGGTCGGCTCGGGCAGGCGGGCTGGCTGGAAGCCCTGCATCTCGGCCTGCTGCGCCTGCTCAGGGGCAGCCTCGTCGTCTTCCTGGGCCCCGTCTTCCGTCCTCTGGGCCGTTCCGCTCTCCATCGCGGCCCGCACGTCGCGCTCCACGATGCGGCCAGCGGGACCGGAGCCGTCGATCTTGGAGAGGTCGAGGTCGTTCTCTTCGGCCAGCCTGCGGACTATGGGAGAAGCCCTGAAGTGCCCGTCGGCCCTACCGTCGGCCTGTCCCCCTGACTCTTCGGTCTCCTCTTCCTCTGGGGCCTCGGTCTCGGTGGCCGTAGCCTGGGCCCCGCCGCCGTCTTCCTCGCCGCCCTCTTCGGCCTCTTCTTCCCCGCCGCCTCCTTCGCTGCGTTCCGGGACCTCTTCTCCCTCGCCCTGGATAAAGGCTATCGCCTCGCCGACTGGCACCTCCTGTCCCTCGTCAGCTATCAGTTGTGCGAGGGTTCCTTCGTCCTCGGCCTCGAGCTCCATCGTGACCTTGTCGGTCTCGATCTCGGCGATCGGGTCCCCCTCGGAGACATCGTCGCCCTCACTCTTGAGCCACTTGAGGAGAGTGCCCTCCTCCATCGCGTCGCCCATCTTGGGCATAATGACTTCAGGCACCTTACTTCTCCTCCTCGTACATAACCCTGCGGGCAGCGTTGGTAACCTGCTTCTCGCTGGGGAAGGCCATCACCTCGAGGTTGCGCGCGTAAGGCCCCGGAACCTCGGCGCCGCTGACCCTTTCGACGGGGGCATCGAGCGAATCGAAGGCGCGATCCTGGATGATCGCCGCCACCTCGCTCGCCACCCCGAACCACCGCCACTGCTCCTGGACCGCAACGGCCCTGTGCGTCTTCTCCACCGACTCGACGATGGTGTCCTCGTCAAACGGCCTCAGAGATCTGAGGTCTATGACCTCGGCCTCGAAGCCGTCTTCGGCGAGCGTGTCCGCGGCGCTCAGGCACAGGTTGACCTGCCGGCCGTAGGCGATGAGCGTGACGTCGGAGCCCTCGCGGGCGATGCGGGCCTTGCCGAAGGGTACAGCGTTGTCCCCGTCTTCCACCTCGCCCTTCGTCCCGTAGAGGGCCCCGGCTTCGAGGAAGATCACCGGGTTCGGATCCCGAATCGCGGTTAGCATCATGCCCTTGACGTCGTTCGGAGTCACGGGTGCTACGACCTTGAGGCCGGGAAAGTGGCCGTAGAAGCTCTCCAGAGAGTGGGTGTGCTGGGCCGAGAGCTGGACGCCGCCGCCGTTGGGACCCCGTATTACGAGCGGCACCTCGACCTGTCCGCCAGAGAAGTAGCGCACCTTGGCGGCGTTTTGGATGATCTGGTCGGCGGCCAGGAACGAGAAGTTCCAGGTCATCATCTCGACGACGGGGCGCATCCCCATCATGGCCATGCCGACCGCGGCGCCGGTGAATCCGTTCTCGGAGATGGGCACGTCCATGATCCGTTTCGGCCCGTACTCGTCGTAGAGGCCATCCGTGATGAGGTGGGTACCGCCGTAGACGCCGATGTCCTCGCCCATCAGGATGACGCTCTCGTCGTTGTCGAGCTCGTGGACCATCGCCTCCCTCAGCGCTTCACGGTAAGTCTTCGTCTCAGCCACGGACTACGCCTCCCCCAAATACTCGTCCTCGCCGGAGTAAACGTCGGTGTAGAGCTCCTCCTCCGGCGGCTCCTCGCTCTCGTCGGCGAACTCGACGGCCTCCTTTATCCGCTCCTTGGCCTCGCCCTTGATCTCCTCGATCTTATCCTCGTCTAGCACGTCGTTCTCTATGAGCTTGTGCTCGACCATCCCTATGGGGTCGCGCTCTCTCCACTCCGAGATCTCTTCTTTCGTCCGATATTTCTCGAAGAAGTCTGCGGCACCGTGCGGGGCCGTCCTGTAGGTGAGCGCCTCGACCGCGTAGGGCTTGCCCGTCTCCCTTACCTGCTCAGCGGTCCTCTCTGCGACCTCGACGACGGCCTCGACGTCCATGCCGTCTACCTTCTCGTGCTCGATGCCGTAGGCGTCGAACTTGGCGGCGAGATCCGTCATCGCCGTCGTGCGCTCGACCGAGGTGCCCATCCCGTATTTGTTGTTCTCGACGATGAACAGGCAGGGGCACTGGCCCTCCGTGCCCCACAGCCCCGCCAAATTGGCGGACTCGTGGAAGGCGCCCTGGCTCATCGCACCGTCTCCGAGATAGAGCTGGCAAATGTGGTCGGTCTCCTGATAACGCATGGCGTATGCGATGCCAACCCCAAGAGGTATGTGCCCTCCGACGATACCGTAGCCGCCCATGAGGCCCCGCTCGACGTCGAAGAGGTGCATGGAGCCGCCCTTGCCTTTTACGAGGCCCGTCCCCTTGCCGTAGAGCTCGGCCATGACCTCTTTGGGGTCGCTACCTAGAAGCAGCGCGTGCGCGTGGTCGCGGTAGGCCGTGATGACCCTGTCACCCTCCTCGAAGGCCTGCAAAAAGCCCGTTGCGACGGCTTCTTGCCCGATATAGACGTGGAGGTAGCCCCCGATCTTACCCTGCCTGAAACCCCTCTGGCACGCCTCTTCGAAGGCCCGGATCAGGGCCATCTCGCGGTACAGATCTACGAGACGTTCCGAGCTGGTCGCTATTGCACCGTTCTCGCGGGTCTCTACGCCCCCGTTGTCCGAGTGCTCGTTCTCTGCCGACATTGACGGCCCCTTCCCTCTCAGAGGTACAAACCCAGAGACAGAATACCAAAACCGCGGGTTTGGCACGCAGTCCCTTGCCCCATGTCCGGCTCCTACGCTTTTTCTAACCACTCCCGCACGGCCCCAAACGCCCGCGCCCTGTGGGAGTTTGTGTTTTTTCCTTCTCCCATCTCGGCGTAGGTCATCGAAGACCACCCTGGAACGAACACGGGATCGTAGCCAAACCCGCCCTCCCCCCGCGGCTCTTGCGCCAGGGTCCCAGGAACCTCACCCCTGAAAGTGCGCACGGTCCCGTCCGCCTCAGCGAGCGCGACGACGCACACGGCCCTCGCGGAACGGTCCTCGCCGGGACCGAGCATCCTGAGCAGCCCCTCGTTCCCGACGCTGCTCATGAGCCACTTTGTGAGCGCCCCCGGGAACCCTTCCCACACATCGACCATGAGCCCGGAGTCCTCGACCAGGATAGGAACATCCGGTTCTCCGAGGGCCTTGCGGGCCGCGCGGACCTTCTCTGTCGCGACCTCGGCGGGGTCAATGGCCTGTATCTCGGGCAGGTCGAGATCTACGCTCTCGAGCGCGACGCCGAGGATCTCCTGTACCTCGCGGAGCTTGTGCTCGTTGGTCGTCACGAAGATGGTTCTCATGGCTCTCCCCCAATCAAGCTTGTCAGCATTTCAGCTTGTCAGCATTTCAGCTCTTTTGCATGCTGAGGTGCTTGCAAGGAGGTTGGACTTCATTGCGCGCTGGATTGTAGCGTGGGGGACATTGTGCCTGAGTGTGCAAAGTCTGGGCGCGGTTTTGTTACAATAGAGACGTAGCAAGAAGCTACCGATATCTTACTAGCGGCACAGCCGCTTCTTCGGGCCCCAGGAAAGCAGGCTCGACCTTTCACCGGGGAGGTACCAGATCCTACCGAAGGGAAGATGCCTCTCATGTCCGACGTATACATCAGACATCGAGACTCGAGGAGATTATCCCGTTGCGAGTTCGAGCGTACCCTCGAGGGTGAATATTGTCGTGAGAATGGAGAGGTCAGGCTGGACGGCTTGACGTTGTGCAACCGGCACGACGACTATCTCCGTCTGGAGGAGCGGGTGACCTACTGGCGGGCGATGCTTGCGCACGTGGACCTGTGGTCTGGGGAAGCACGCAGCACGGGGAGGGAGGACCTGGTGCGTCTGCTCGAGGGTGAGTGGGCGAGGGCCCTGGCGGGACTCGGGCATGCTTCAGGAGAGATGGAGGAGCTAGAAGGCGGGAGCCACGAAGAAGACGGTTCGGGCGACGGTAGGGCTCCGATTCTACGGCCCCGACCATTCCTCCTTAGCCTCATCTGATTGGGCGTAACCGGCCGACCTCTTTAAGGCGTCGATGTCGGCGACGTAGATCAGACGCCGCCTCAACTGCACCACGCCCTCGTCCTGGAGTAGCCCGAAGGCCCTTGTGACGGCTGTGCGGTTGGCCCCGATCATGGTCCCCAGGCGCTCGTGGGTGTAGTGGGTGGGTATCCTGTAACCCGCGCCGCTCCTTACGCCCTCGCTCTCTACCAGGAGCGCTATGATGCTGGCAAGGCGTGCTCGGACGTCTTTCATGACGACGTCCTCGAGGCGGGTCTCCTGGCGCCTGAGCCGCTCGCTCAAGAGCTCCATTATCCGTAAACCTACCTCGGGCTTCTCAAGGATCAAACGCTCCAGGTCAGCCCTTAGCATCGTGGAGACCTGGGAGGGGGCCAGCGCCTGGGCGTAGGCACCCTCCAACCGCTGGCCCGTGAGCGCCATCTCCCCGAAAACGGTTCCTGCCTCCACCACGGCGAGGGTGAACTCACGTCCATCAGGGGTACTCCTGAATATCCTGACCCTGCCCCTCTGCAGAAGGAAGAGCCTCTCCGAACGGTCCTGCGGTCCGAAGAAGATCTCGCCACTCTGAAGGCGTCGGTCGGGAAGCTGGCCGTTGAGGCTCTTTATCTCTTCTTCCGTGAGCGGTTCGAAGATATCCACCAGGGAGAGAAGTCTGACCCGCTCGGTACTTGCCTCTGACAACGCTGAAATCCTCCGCCTTGTTTCGTAACTTGCCGCGGAAACCTGCTCTAGATTTTCACCATCATTATAGTGGACGCTGGCTCACACTGCACCTTTCGGGCCATCGGGTCGGACCATACGCAGAGGACCCGCTCGCCGCGGCAGAGAGCACCCAGAGACCGCCGGCACTATGGACGAGACCCCGAGAATGGCGCATTTCACAAGAATTTAACCCATGCTTCTCGTGCCGGGTGCCGCTGGGCACAAAGTGCCCCAGGATACATAAAGAGGTGTAGAACCCTGCTACAAATACCGCTGGAGAAAGGGAACCTGGTTGGGATCGGGCCCGGGCTGTCCCCGGTGAATGGGGTCTGGTCCCGACCAGTGAACGGCAAGGGGGCATGCTTTTTGGAATCGCATGAGGCGCGTATCGGCACGTCGGTGGGAGTGCTCGACGGAAGCAAGCGAACCGGGAAAGGACGCGTCGGCACGATAGAGAGGACCTACGGCCATCCCAACTACCTGGCGGTAGACGTGCGGTTCGAAGACGGGAGCGTCGAGCTTTACTGGTACCACGAACTGCGGACGATGGAGCAGCCCTTATCGTGAAACGTTTGGGCAGATCAACAGGAGGCTAGAGCGCGTGCAAGCCAACGAAGCCAGGAGAGGCACCATAGTACGGGTGAGGGAAGGGCACTGGAAGAGCCAGTTCGCCGGAATGCGCGGCACTGTTCAGAACTGCTGGGGCAATTCGGAACACGCTGCCGTGGACGTTCTGCTCGAGGACGGGCGTTCCGAGTTGTTCTGGCTTACCGACCTGTCTGTGGTGGACGAGGACATCGCCGTATAGCCGTCTGGTCTCTCGCTGGTGGAGCAGGAGAGCGTAGACGGGCATCATGAGTTCTGGTTGCCGTTCGGCTATTACCTGGACCTCGATACAGACCTGCTGATATTACGTAGGTCCGACGGGTCTTTCGTGGCCACCTTCAGCGCCTCGGGCGCAGACCTCTTCGAAGTAGAGTTGATGGCCTGGGAAGATGCCGATTAGAGCAGCTTGCAATGAGGTTTGACACCTCTTTGCAAGTTCTCAGCATTTCAGCTTGTCAGCCTAGTGTTCTTGCTGACGTGCTGACCGGCTGAAATGCTGACTAGCTGAAATTAGAACCAGCGGCTGATACATGAAACAAACCCTAGCCCAGGAGGGGGAATGGACTAGGGTTAATTCGCGCTCAAGATACCATTCCACGACGCGAGAATACGTATCTCGGCGCACATCGTGCCCTGCGATACAATCATTTCCGGCCTCTTGCTACACCCTTGCCACATCCTTGTGCGGGAGGCGTAGTCGTATGGAGCCGGGTTTACGGGTTCGTTCTATAAATACAGGAGCGATCCTTATGATACAGTCGCCTCCATGTGTCCTCACACCAGCCGTTTCGAGATGTTGCCGGAGCTCTGGCAGGTGCTCTCGGGGAGGCTCGGTTGGAGAAACGTTCAGACCACCGCCAACGGGAGTTAAGCTTTGCCGCTCGTAGACCTCGACCGATTCGACTTCCTCTACGCAACCAGGGTCAAGGGCATGAAGTCTGCCGCGACCCGCGACCTGATGGCGACGCTCTCGCGGCCTGGCATCATCTCGCTCGCCGGCGGCTTCCCAGACACCAGGGCTTTTGGGGAGGAGGCGTTCCGGGAGATCTCGAAGAACATCGCCTCCGACGCGGCCCAGGCCCTGCAGTACGGGCCGACGGCGGGTCTCGAAGCCATAAAGGACGTCATCGTCGAGGTCATGGGCGCCGAAGGCACTCCGGCGAGGCAGGAGGACGTCTTCGTAACCACGGGGGCCCAGCAGGGACTTGACTTGATCGCCAAGGTCTTCCTCGACGAGGGCGACGCCGTATTGTGCGAAGGACCGACCTACGCCGGGGCGCTCAACGCGTTCGCGGCCTACAGGCCGCGCATAGCCCACGTCCCCATGGACCGCGCCGGCATCATTCCCGTCGCCGCCCGCGAGACCCTCAAGAGGGCCAGGGCGCAGGGCCTCTACGTGAAGTTCCTCTACACCGTGCCGAACTTCCAGAACCCGGCTGGCGTGACCATGGTCGCCGAGCGGCGCGGGGAGCTCCTCGATTTGGCGCGCGAGTTCGACCTGGTGATCGTGGAGGACAACCCTTACGGGATGCTCCGCTTCGAGGGCGAGCCGCTTCCGTCGCTGGCGGCGTTGGAGCAGGAAGAAGGTGACCTCGACAGGGTCGTCTACCTGGGGACGTTCTCCAAGATCTTCGCCCCAGGCGTCAGGCTCGGGTGGGTCCACGCGCAGCCCGGAATCTTGCACAAGATCAACGTCGGCAAGCAGGGCGCCGACCTCTGCTCCTCGAACCTCTCGCAGATGATGATCTCCTCCTACTTCCAGAACGCAGACTGGAGGGCTTACGTCGAGCGCCTGACCTCGATGTACAAGGAGCGACGCGACGCGATGCTCGACGCCCTGGCTGAGTTTATGCCGAAGGAGGTCCACTGGACCCACCCTGAGGGTGGGCTCTTCGTTTGGGCGACGCTCCCTTCGTACCTGGACGCGACCGCGATGCTCCCCCGCGCCATAGCGAGGAACGTCGCCTACGTGCCTGGCGAGGGTTTCTACGGGGGTGCTCCTGGCACTGGCAAGAACAACATGAGGTTGAACTTCTCGTTTGTGGAGCCCGACCGGATAAGGCGCGGCATAGAGTTGCTCTCCGAGGTGATCCGCGAGCGCATGGAGCTCAGGAGCGACCTGGAACGCGGCTCTCACAGAGGTGCCGTGCGCGGCAGCCGCTCGACCGTCGGCACGGACGGTTAGGGTCTCGTGGCGCGCCTGGTTGTCCTGCGCGGCGGACACTCGATGGAGCGCGACGTCTCCTTCCTCACGGGGCGGCGCGTGCAGCACGCCCTCGAACGCCTCGGGCACGAGGTCCATCCCCTCGATATAGAGAACTCCACCACGGATGCCTTGATGGAGATCTCACCCGACGCCGTCTTCGTCTGCCTGCACGGTCCCGGCGGCGAGGACGGAACCATACAGGCGCTTCTCGAGACCCTGGGCATCCCGTATACAGGGAGCGGTCCCCTCTCTAGCATCCGCTGCATGGACAAGGACTACGCCAAACGCGCGCTCCGCGCCTCAGGCATACAGACCCCGCCCTTCCGCACCTTCCTCAGAAGGGCGATGAACGAGATGGGCGCCTCCGCCGCTCTCGACGTCGCCGCCGAGGAACTCGGGTACCCGCTCGTCGTCAAGCCTGCCAGGGAGGGCTCGAGCTTCGGGCTCTCGCGGGTCGAGGAACCTGACGGGCTGCTCGATGCGGTCTACGAGGCGCTCGGCTACGACGCCAAGATCCTGCTAGAGAGCTGGGTCGAGGGGACGGAGATCTCCATCCCCATCGTCGAACCCGCCGGCGAAGAATCGCGGGCGCTCGGGCTCGTCGAGATAAGGCCCCGCGAAGGCGCCTACAACTTCGAGGCCAAGTACACCCCGGGCGCCACCGACTTCGCCATCCCCGCCGAGATACCCCAAAAGGACGCCTCCCAGGTCGAGGCGACGGCGCTCACCGCCTACAAAGTCCTGGGCTGCTCCGGCTTCGCCAGGGTCGACACCATCTTCGCCGAAGGCATCCCCTGGGTCCTCGACGTCAAGACCATCCCAGGCTTCACCGAGACCTCCACCTTCCCCCTCGCCGCCGAGGCCGCCGGCATCACCTTCGAAAACCTCGTCGAGACCATCCTGGACACCACCCTTCAGACGGAGGCAGCGACCAAGCTGTAGAGCGCGGTTGGACTGGATACCGAGTCCGGATAAGTGCCACCGGCACGATGGAGCCGACCGTCGAATACGGACCTACTAAGGAGTAACGGATGGTTCCGGAAAAGTCCCGGGAGAAGTCGGTCTGTGAATCCACCTCCACGAGCAAACAGAACGACCCGACGGCCCGCGCTCCTTTCAGGGGCGACGCCGACCTTCGTTCGAGAGCGTCGTCGGGAAAATGTGACTATAATTGCGATCGGTTGGTGGCGTTGGGATGAGTGGCTGGTGCTCTACTCTCCTACGGTGATGTCCGTTTCGCTCGCCGCCGTCGTTGGTGTCAGCTACCCGAACCTCCTTGGACATTTGCTCCAGCTCGCCCTCTTGTCCCGCGAATTCGAGGACGTGCTGTACTTCACCAAACCCCCGCGCGCCGTCCAGAAGGTGCTCTTCGCCGTTCTCGCGCCCCTAGCCCGGCTGCTGGGCTACAAGGGAGCTGACCCCGAGTACGGGCCTTCAGGATTCGTCGAAGTGAATCCTGGCCCGGTACGCCCGCGGAACAAGCGAGTCCCGGCACACTTCAAATCGAGGAGGTTTGAGCACGAACACGGCACTGTGGCGGCCAGGCGTGACCTGCGAGGCATTGCGATGGACGGGCACGAACCTGCGCATCCTCGCCACCAGTCGGGAGGCGTTCGGGATCGTTGGCGAAACCCGCCTGGCCGTGCCCCCGCTCTCCCTGCCGGATCCCCGCCGCCTTCCGGCCGTCGAGGACGTGGCGCACTACGAAGCGGCCAACCTGTTCGTGGACCGGGCGAAGGCCGTCAAGCCCGAATTCGCGCTCACGGAGCGAAACGCGATGTACGTGGCGCAGATATGCTACCGGCTGGATGGCATACCCCTGGCGATAGAGTTTTCGGAACGAGCAAGATAAAGGTCTCCCGAGGGGCCGCCGTGGTCTTCTTGTTTCCGAGCCCGGCTCGCCCGACGGCGACGAGGATGATAGTCCGGCCTACTGACAAGCGGAGGCGAAGCCGGAGCGTGCTGAAAAGGTGCCGTCAGGCGCCGTGCCAACTAGCGAGTTTCGCGGCCTGCCGATAAAGTCGTTCACGAGCACGGCTCTGCGGGCGGCCATGCGGTGGCTGCTCGAGGAGGGCGGGGCCGAGGCCGCCGCGCGGCTTGCCTGGGCGCTGTGGCTGTTCTGGTTCCACCGGGGGCATCAGGACGAGGTGCTGGCAGGGGGCCGGATCCCTGTGAGGAGTCGTGCGTCTGCCCCGACGCGCCCGTACCGTGGTCGTGACGACATTGGAGGTTCGGGAAGGCGAGATCTCACGCCAGGTGGACGTAGTGGTTGGCCAAGTCGCGCAGAAGAGGACGCGGCCATAGACGCGGAAGGCATCCTGGCGCAGGCAGAAGAGGCAAACGCCCTGGACCCCGTCGGATGAGCGGGACAGCGGCCAGAAGCACGGAGAGGAGATAGAGACCCATGGCTAAGAGAGTAAGCGACGTGGAGACAAGGCACGAAAAGAGGCGGATCTACAACCCCGTCCAGAAGGACGCCGCTATTTTCCTGCAAACGAGCGAAGAGACCGGCGGCGAGCGCACCCTCATTGAGATTGAGGCTGCCCCGGGTGGCGGGACGACCCCTCACTACCACAAGACCTACGCCGAGCACTTCGAGGTGCTCCGGGGCGCGTTGGAAGTGCAGTTGGGCAAGACCACGCACACCCTGCGAGTCGGGCAGAAGGCGGTCGCACAGATCAACACGCTGCACCGCTGGCATAACCCCACGAACGAGCCGGTAGTGTTCCTGGTTGAGCTGCGGCCGGGCCACAGCGGGTTCGAGAAGGCGCTTACGGTTGCCTACGGCCTCGCGGGCGACGGTCTGTCAAACTCCAACGGGCTGCCGAAGAACCTCTACCACACGGCCCTACTGTTCGAGTGGGGCGAGGGGCGGTTGCCCGGCCTCTTCGCCCTCGCCGAGCCCTTGTTCCGGCTGCTGGCAGAGCGGGCCCGGCGTAAGGGGATCGACAAGAAATTGGAGGCGAGGTACTGCCGTTAGCAGTTGATAGGAGAAGTTATGAGCAAGGCAGGAGACATATTCGAAGGAACCCCAGCACCGGAGAGCGGGCTGTGGTCCGCGTCAGGACGTTGGAATCTGGCGGCGAGTTGCTGGTGGCCGATCTGTACGTGAGCCCCGCCGGAAGGGTGGCCGCGGAGCACGTCCACCCGGTGATAAACGAATGGTTCACCGTGCTTGGCGGGAGGGTCGGCTTCCGTACAAACGGACAGGAGTCCATCGCGGAGATCGGGGAACGGTTGCACGTGCCGCCAGGGACGATTCACGACTGGTGGAACGCCGGAAAAGAGGAGGCGCACGTCGTGTTCGAGGTAGTCCCGCTGCGCGGCGAGGGCGATCTCAACCCGTTCGGTCAGCCAGGGACGGCAAGACCAACGCCAAGGGGATGCCGAATTTGCTCCAGCTCGCCCTCTTGTCCCGCGAATTCGAGGACGTGCTGTACTTCACCAAACCCCCGCGCGCCGTCCAGAAGGTGCTCTTCCCCGCTCGCGCCCCTAGTCCGGCTGCACGGTACAGGGTGGCCAGCCCGAGCACTCCTGCAGCATCGCGAAGTAATCTCTGGCGGTACCGCAGAGTAAGATCGCTAACAAGGAGTACACGTTTGGTTTGCGTGAAGATGGCCTCCCCCTGCGTTCGCGTAACTTCAATTCTGTACGGTGCAGAAGGACGCACGGATCACTCTCCTTAGCCACGGGCCCTACGCCGTCCGAGAGCGAAGACGGCTGCCGCTCCAAGGAGGGCCACGGCAACGGCCCCTTTCTTGGCGGCCCCCGAGTACATCTGCCTGAATTGGGAGAGGGTATCGGACTGCTGCATGCGCTCCATGATCCTGCCGTCTTCGAGCCTCGCGTAATCGAACATGCTCACCTCGTAGAGGTACTCTGGGTACCTCGCGCCGTGGACAAGGAAGGTAGGGTGAAGCAAGCCGAATGGCCGGGCTCGAATATGGAGGGGGGATAATATCGGCCCGGCCACCCTTACATACGTAGCAACGCGTCGAGAGTTTCACCCGATACGATGGGGAGCTAATGGACTCTAACAGCGGGTTGCAGGAGATCCATCCTTCTGCAACCCGCTGTGAACGCTAAGAAAGAGAGACGGACCTAGCCGGTCCGTCTCTCGCAGGCCGCGTCTTCAGCGATCAGCGGTTGGCAATCGGCCAAAACAAGAAGCTGAAGGCTGATAGCTGACCGCACGGTTCGCCAGCGAACCGCTTTAGCTACACTTCGAGTACCCGCAGGAGTGGCAGACGACGCAGCCCTCCTGGCGGGTCAGGCCGCTGCCGCAGTCGGGGCAAGCCCCGATTATAGGGAGCTCGCGGGTGTCCGGCAGGCTGTCCTCGACGAGGTAGTGCTCGGACATCGCCCGCGCCACACCGTCGGGAACGGAGAGGACGGCGTTGGGCCCGACGCCCGCCGGGTGGCCGTCCTGGATGCCGCGGAGCTGGTGGACGACCTCCGCCGGATCGGCGCCGTGGGTGAGGGCCATCGTGATCATTCGCCCTAGAGCGTCCGAGAACGCGGCCGCCGTACCCCCGGGCTTGCCCAGGATGACGAAGCACTCCCTCGGCCCGAACTCGTCGTCGTTCATCGTGACGTACATGGAGCCGTGGCCGGTCCTTATCTTCTTGCTCACACCCGTCAGGGTGCGCGGCCTGCCGTTGCGCGCCTCGGCGAGCGAGGAGAAGGTCTGCCCCTTGCCTTCGACGGCAGGGGGAGTAACAGACGGCGCCGTCGGTGCCTCCGGCGAAGCGGGCGTCATGGTCGGCTTCTCCCCGCCCGTCTTGCCCGTGCTGAGAACCTGAGCGTCGCGCGAGCCGTCGCGGTAGACCGCTATGCCCTTGCAGTTCAGGGCGTAGGCCTGGCGATAGGCGTCCTCGACATCCTCGACGCTCGCCTCATTGGGCAGATTGATGGTCTTGGAGATCCCCATCGAAGTGTACTTCTGGAACGCCGCCTGCATCCTGACGTGCCACTCGCTGGAGATGTCGTGCGAGGTGACCCACACGCTACGCACGTCGTCTGGGACCTCTTCGACGTCGCGCACGGAGCCGTGCTCGGCGACAGATCTCATGAGGTCTTCTGAGTAGAAGCCGCGCTCTCTGGCGAGCTTGACGAACTCGGGGTTGACGTCGGGCATCTCCATGTCGGCCTGACGGCGCATGAACGCGACGGCGAAGAGCGGCTCGATGCCCCCCGAACAGCCGGCGATCATGGAGATCGTGCCCGTAGGAGCTATCGTGGTGACGGTCGCGTTCCTGACCCTGTCGCCCCTGGCCTCGTGGCGCGAGCCCTCGTAGTTGGACATGACGCCGCGCTCGTCCGCGAGGGCCCTGCTCTCCTCCCAGGCCTCGTCGTCCACGAACTTCATCATCCGCTCGGCGAAGGCGAGGCCCTCTTCGGAGTCGTAGGTTATGCCGAGCTTTATAAGGAGGTCGGCGAAGCCCATGACCCCGAGCCCGATACGCCTGTTCCCCCGGCTCATCTGGTCGATGTCGTCAAGGGGGTAGCTGTTCTGCTCGATAACGTTGTCAAGGAAGCGGATCGCGGTGTGCACCGTCTCCCTCAACTCGTCCCAGTCGACCTCGCCCGTCTCCTCGATGTAGAAACGCTCCAGGTTGATCGAACCGAGGTTGCACGAGTCGTAGGGCGGAAGGTGCGCCTCGCTGCAAGGGTTTGTGCTCTCTATCTCGAACTGCGGCGTCGGGTTGTCGTCGTTGATCTTGTCTATGAACACGACACCAGGCTCGCCGTTGAGCCAGGCACCCTCCACTACTCGGCGGAACAGGTCACGCGCCCTTACCGTCTTCATGACCACGCCATCGCGCGGGTTTCTCAAGTCGAAGTCCGAGTCGGCCTCGACGGCCTCCATGAACTCGTCGGTGATGGCGACGGAGATGTTGAAGTTGTTGATCTGGTCGTTCTCCCGCTTGCAGTCGATGAACTCCTCGACGTCAGGGTGGTCCACCCTTAGGATGCCCATGTTCGCCCCGCGACGCGTCCCACCCTGCTTGATCTTGTCCGTCGAAGCGTCATAGATGGCCATGAATGAGACCGGCCCGCTAGATACCCCCATCGTACTCTTGACCAGGTCGTTCTTGGGACGCAACCTGGAGAAGCCGAAACCGGTGCCGCCGCCGCTCTTATGAATAATCGCCTGGTGCTTGAGGGTGTCGTAGATGCCGTCTATGGAGTCCTCGACCGGCAACACGAAGCACGCGGAGAGCTGCTGCAGCTCCCTGCCCGCGTTCATGAGGGTCGGCGAGTTCGGCATGAACCTTCTCGTGAGCATCATCTGGAGGAACCTCTCCCTCGACTCCTCGTAGAGCCTCTGGGCCTCCTCGCCCTGCTTGAAACGGAACTCGCCCTCTGCGATGTTCGAAGCGACCCGCAAGAACATCTCTATGGGCTCCTCGATGGCCTCGCCCTTCTCATTCTTCTTGAGGTAGCGCTTTTTGAGAACGGCCAAAGCGTTCTCGGTGAGTTCTATGTCTGCAAGCCTGTTCCGGTCTACTTCCATACCCATCCTCCCTATTTTACCGCTTGTTGCTTCTATTCCATCACCAGGTTTGCCCGCGTTACCCCAGGTAGCGGGCCCCGGACTTTATCTGCCGTTGCCCATCCCAGAGCCGGCGAGGCGCACGAGCTCGGTGCGGAACTGGTCCACGTCCGTGTACTGCCTGTACACGGAGGCGAACCGCAGGTAAGCGACCATGTCCATCCTCCTGAGCCGCATCAGCACCATGTCCCCAAGACGCCTCGAGGTCACCTCGTGCCTTCGGCGCTCCCGCAGCTCGGCCTCGATCTCATCCACTATGAGCTCGACCTGCTCGTCAGTAACCTGCTGCTTGGCACAAGCCTTGGCCAACCCCGACCGCAATTTCTCCCTCTCGAACGGCTCCTTGCCGCCGTCGCGTTTGATGACCATGAGCCGCAACGGCTCACGTCTCTCATACGTCGTGAACCTCTTCCCACACGACCGCGATAGACACTCCCGCCGCCGCCTGACAGCGTCCTTCGTCTCAGAGAGCCGCGAATCTATGACCTTCGTATCCTCGAAATCACAGTACGGACACTGCATCTCAAACCCCAATCACTCACAACACCATATCTGGTACTGCAAAAACCTAGCACACTACATTTTCCGAGTGCAATACCCGCAAAATGCACCTTAACTTCAGGTTAAATTGACACTGAACTCCCGAATGCCCCTTCGCCAGCGGAATACGTGCCAAACGCCCCACCCGCAAAATTTTTCAAAGAATTTTTCAGATTCGGACGATTACGGGGAATATCCCGCAAATCGCGCACCTTTATGTTCAGGTCTACGGATGACCCTTTAGTAGCAATTGAGACTAGGATTACTATACCAGTAAGGTTCTACCTCAAGTAGAGGTAAATTGTGGGTCAGTTGCTGGTCCTACGAGGGAGGGATTTGGGGAGGCTTATTGGGCATATGGCGGCGATTCTGGAAGAAGTCGCGGAGGAGTTGGGCGGCTTCGGCCTCGAGCAGGCCTCCTTCGACGAGGAAGGTATGGTTGAGGCGGGCATCGGCGGGGGTGTTGTGGAGGGTACCGGCGTATCCGGCTTTAGGGTCTGGGGCCGCGTAGACCAGGCGCGAGAGACGGGCGGCGTGGGCTGCGCCTGAGCACATGGGGCAAGGTTCCAGGGTAGCGTACAGGGTGCAGCCTGTCAGGCGCCAGCCGCCAAGGGCGGCGGACGCGCGACGGATCGCGATCAGTTCGGCGTGGGAGGTGGGGTCGCCTGTAGCCTCACGCTCGTTGGCTGCGACTGACAGGACTTCTTCTCCCTTGGCGACGACGGCCCCGACGGGAACCTCGCCCTTTTCGGCTGCGTCCTCAGCGGCGAGCAGGGCGCTGCGCATCATCGCAAGGTCGGTCTCGGAAAAATCGTGCATTGGTGTCTCGACCACGTAGTCGATGATAGCAGTCCGCAGTCGGAGGTCTCTACGGGGGACGGTGGGAGGTCGGGATCACCCCTGGGCCTGAATCAGCTCTCCTTCGATGCGGACCCGGATCTCATCTCGCACGTCTCGAAAGGCCCGCAGGCGCCCTTCCCCCTCGACGCGCGATGGATCTGGGAAGGACCAGTGCAGTCGGTCTCTCGTCCCTGGGAAGACCGGGCAGGTCTCGTTTGCGGAAGCGCCCCCCGGGCTTCAGGACCCGGAAGGCCTCGCCCATCACCCCGACCTTGTCCGTGGAGAGGTTGATGACGCAGTTGGAGATCACTACGTCCACGTGGTCTTCGGGCAGCGGGATGTCCTCGATCTCGCCCCTCAAGAACTCGACGTTCTCCGCCCCCGCCTCAGCCCGGTTCTTCTCGGCCAACTCCAGCATCTCGTCCGTCATGTCCAGCCCGTAAGCCTTGCCCCCCGGCGAGACCCTCCTGGCCGAGAGCAGTACGTCTATCCCGCCGCCGCTACCTAGGTCCAAGACCACCTCCCCCGGCGATAGCGTAGCCAGGGCCGTGGGGTTGCCGCACCCCAACGACGCAGCACCCGCGGCCTTAGGCAGTCCCTCGAGCTCCTCGGCCGAGTACCCGCCCCCCGTCCAGTCCACCCCGAGCGCCTCCGAGTCGAGGCCACGCTCGCCCGCCGACCCACAACAAGAAGTCGACCCGGCCCCCTCCGAGACGGACCTGGCCGCCCCAGCGTAACGCTCCTTGACCCGCTCCCGTAGCTCCTCGCCCCTCGCGCCCATCTCGACCTCCTAGTTCGGATCAAAAATCTTTGATACATCAAGAAAACTTGTTCCGCAACCAGGAGGTCGGAGGCGTTCAAACCTGCACTGCAGATGCATACTAAACCTTAAGTTTACATTTATTCCGAGAACATGTGGGGGTCAGGTTATCCCTTGCTAAACTTCCTGCAAAACGGCGTATCCTGCGCTGCAGCATCCACTAAAGGTTCAGTGTTGTGAGGAGACCGGGCTGTACTCTGCAGTGCCGTTCACGCTTGCCCACTGGCGGGCTGAGAGGCCCCAGAGGGCTATAAAGCCTGAGGCGGCGGCCTCGTCGAAGGTGCTGTTGGGATCGTAGGTGGCGAGGTCTTTGCTGTAGAGGGCGTTTCGGGCCGTGCGGCCGACGATGGTGGCGTTGCCTTTGTAGAGTTTGAGGCGGACGGTTCCTGTCACGGTTTTCTGGGTCTCTGTGACGAAGGCGTCGAGGGCGGATTTCAGGGGGGTGAACCACAGGCCTTCGTAGGCGAGTTCGGCGTATCGTTGTTCCATAGTCTTCTTGAAGCGGAGGACGTCCCTTGTGAGGGTCAGGGTCTCCAGTTCGCGGTGGGCGGCGATGATCGCAAGGGCTGCTGGGCACTCGTAGATCTCCCGGCTCTTAATTCCGACGAGGCGGTCCTCGATCATGTCGATGCGGCCGACGCCGTTCGCCCCGGCGACGGTACCAAGCTCGGATATCAGGTCTACCAGCGGCAACTCTTCCCTGTCGAGGGTCGTGGGGAGGCCCTCTTCGAAGCCGATCTCGACGTACTGCGGATCGTCGGGGGCGTTCTCGGGTGAGGTCGTGAGCTCGAAGACGTCCTCGGTCGGCTCGTGGTCGGGGTCTTCCAGGGGCCCTGCCTCGATGGAGCGGCCCCAGAGGTTCTCGTCAACGCTGTAGGGGGACTCTTTCGTAGTCGGGACCGGGATGCCGTGTTCCTCTGCGTAGGCCATCTCCTCAGGGCGGCTCATGTTCCAATCGCGGACGGGGGCTACGACCGTTAGATCAGGGGCAATAGAGGCTGTCGTCACGTCGAAGCGGACCTGATCGTTGCCCTTCCCCGTCGAGCCGTGGGCGATGTGGGTGGCCCCGACCTCCCTCGCGGCCTCGACCAGCTTCTTCGCTATGAGCGGGCGGGCAAGGGCGGTAAAGAGCGGGTACTTCCCGCCGTAGAGCGCATTCGCCTTGATCGCGGGAGCGACGTATTCCTGGGCGAACTCCACCCTCGCGTCGCGTACGAAGGCGTCCGCGGCGCCTATATCGAGAGCCTTCGCCCTTACGTCCTCGGCGGGTTCTCCCTGGCCGAGGTCCAGATACAGTGCGTATGGCACAGCCCCCTGCTCCTCGAGCCACTTGACGCAGACCGAGGTGTCCAATCCGCCCGAGTAGGCGAGCACGACCTTCTTTCCCTCCAGCATATTTCCTCCTGAGATATCTCTACGGCAACCTGATCTGCATGCTCATCTTCTTCCCGTCGAAATGTCGCTTACCCTGTGCCCGTGTTCTCGCAGGGTATCGACGGCCAGGTCGAGTTGTTCCCCCCTGACGAGCACGTAGTCGGTGTCGAAGGTGGAGACGGCGAAGACGCTCGCGCCCGCCTCCGCGAGTGGTACAGCCACCGAAGCCAGGATACCGACCGTGGATAATTCCAAAGGCCCCTCCAGCTTCAAGGCGCGCCAGCCACGCTCCCCGGAGACGCCCTCGGGTACTACCTCTTCGGGGCAGACGATGGAGAGCTCATCCTGCGTGCGCGTCACGGAGAAGAAGGACGCCTCGGTCGCCCACGCGGGGACATCCATTCCAGCATCCAGCCGGCAGATAGACAGACGCCCTTCGAGAACCGTGAGTACGTGGATCGGAGCGTCAGTACCCTCCGAAGGTTCGATCTTCAACTACTCGACGCTGCCGGCCGGCCGCGTCTTCGCCCGGCAGACGTCGGCGATGAGATGCGCCACCTCGCCTGCCGCGACCGCGTCGGGGGCCACAGCGAGCACGGTGTCCTGGCCCGCGACGGTACCCACTATTTTCAGCCCCTTGACCCTGTCGAGGACGCTGGAGACGGCGCCTGCCGTGCCGTCGCGGGTGTGGATTACGACCTGGTTCTGCACCGGAACGATGCCAAGAACAAAGCTGGGGAGGACCTCGATGCCAGCAGAACCAGGCTCGTGCGGAAGCGCCAGGTACCGATTCCCGACCTTGAGGACCCCGAGCTCGGCGAGGTCCCGGCTGACGGTCGCCTGCCCAACCTCGACGCCCTCGTCGGCGAGCGACACGACGACGTCCTGCTGGGTGCCGAGGTCGAGCTCGGAGATGAGGCGCAGTATGAGATCCTGCCTCGTCGCCTTGTCCACGTGTGTGCCAGTCGCTCCCAAGACCGTCCTCCTATTTGAGGTGCTCGAGCCCGAGGTCTTCCTCGTACCCGAGCGCCAGGTTCATATTCTGCACCGCAGCCCCAGATGCTCCCTTGAGCAGGTTGTCGACCGCCGAAAACAGCAGCAGCTTCCCGGCCCGCCTATCTACCGCCGCAGACAACCTGCAACGATTCGTGTTCGCCACGTGCGCGACGTGCGGGTACTCCTCCCGCGCCTCCACGAAAGCCCACTCCCGGTAGTCTTCCGCGTACCAGCCGAGGACCTCTTCAGCCCCGGGCACGTCCTCCAGATCTACCACGATGGTCTCCAGCTCCCCACGCGTTATGGGGATGAGATGCGGCACAAAAGTAACCTCGGGCACATGCCCGACCCGCCGCAACGCGGTCTCGATCTCCGGCGTGTGACGGTGCAGCGGCGCCCCATAAGCATTGGCGCTCTCGTTCACGCTCACGAAGTGCGTCTTCACGCTCGGCTTCGCCCCGGCCCCGCTCACCCCGGAGAGCGCATTGATCGTCACGGAGCGTATCCCCCCCACCCTCCTCACCACGGGCGCCAGCGCAAGTATAGCGGCCGTCGGATAGCATCCGGGATTGGCGATGAGCCTCCCATCCGAAGCCCCAAAGACCTCGGGCAGCCCGTAGTGCGCCTCTCCCAATAGCTCGGGTGCGGGATGCCCGCCGTACCACTCACCGTACAGTTCAGCTTCACTCAACCTGAAGTCCGCAGAGAGGTCTACGACCAGTCGGGCCCCCGCTTCGAGCAACGTCCTTACCGTCTCCGCGCTCTCGCCATGCCCGTAGGCGACGAAGGCCACATCGAGCCCGCCGGCTTCGATCTCCTCCGGCGACACGTACTCCCCATCGACGGCTAACTGCGGATAGATTTCGCTGATCCCTAACCCCACATACCCGCGCGACGCTACACGTAGAGCCCCCACCTCAGGGTGCCCGGCGAGCAGCCGCACCAGCTCCGCCCCCGCATACCCACTCCCGCCATAGATGCCAATGCTCAATCCCATGCAGCCCATTGTAGATGTTTCGGATATTTATTCAAGTTTCTGCATAAACTGGTTGACGCCCTCGCGCGCGGGTGCGACAATACGCCCCCGTGATGAATAAAGATTCAACAATCGGAATAAAGTCTCCCTCCGGTGGCGCTGCGGCGGCGGAGGGTTTTGTGGCGGCCGGGGTTGCGTGTGGGGTGCGGGGTTCTGGGGTTAGGGATCTCGGTCTCCTGTTCTCCGAGCTTCCCTGCGAGGCGGCTGCCGTGTTTACCCGCAACGCCGTCAAGGGTGCGCCGCTCGTCGTCACGCGTGAGGCCGTGGAGGCTGGCGGAGTACGGGCGGTCGTGGCTAACAGCGGCAACGCCAACGCGGCTACGGGTGGGCGGGGTGTCGAGGACGCGTGTGCGATGCAGAGGCTCGCGGCTGAGGTGCTGGGGATAGAGGCGGACGAAGTGGCTGTGGCTTCCACTGGCGTCATCGGGGAACGGTTGCCTATGGACAGGATCTCCGCCGGCATAAGGGCCGCGGCGGGCGAGCTGGGCGGCGACGGCTTCGCCGAGTCTATCTTGACTACGGACACCCGCGTAAAGGAAGCAGTGGCACGGGTCGAGATCGAGGGTCGGACCGTCACGGTCGGGGGGACGGCCAAGGGGAGCGGCATGATCCACCCTAATATGGGTACGATGCTCGCCTTCCTTGCCACGGACGCCGCCGTCGAAAAGGAATGTCTAGAGGAGACCCTGCGCCGGGCCACTGACCGTACCTTCAACCGCGTCACCGTGGACGGCGACACGTCACCCAGCGACATGGCCCTCCTCATGGCGAACGGCGCGGCTGGCAACGAGCCGCTTGGCCTCGATTCACCGGACTTTCCCGCCTTCGCCGGGGCCGTAGAGAGCGTGGCGCGGAAGCTGGCGAAGGAGATCGCGCGCGATGGCGAGGGCGCGACGAGGCTCGTCGAGGTCGTCGTCGAGGGCGCGGCGGACGAGGACGGGGCGGCGGCTCTGGCCAAGAGCATCGTGGGGAGCAATCTGGTCAAGGCCGCGGTCTTCGGCGAAGACGCAAACTGGGGGCGCGTGATCACGGCGATGGGCTACTCCGGGGTGCTCTTCGATCCCGAAGGCGTAGACCTGTGGTTCGGACCGATCAAAGTCTTCTCGGGCGGGGAGCCCGTGGCGCATGAGGAGGCCGAGGCCAACGCGACGCTCGCCGGCGGCGAGGTGAGGATCATGGCCCATCTCAGCGAGGGTGAAGCGTCGGCTACTGCCTGGGGCTGCGATTTGAGCTATGAGTATGTCAGGATCAACGGGAGTTACAGGACGTGAGCGTCGCGGCGAAGCCCGTGGTGATCAAAGTCGGGGGTGGAGCCCTGGCCGGCGGGGCCCTCGAAGATGTGCCCCGCCTCCTGTCGGCGGGGCACAGGGTCGCCGTCGTGCACGGGGGAGGCGTCCAGCTCACCAGGATGCTCGACGCGCTGGGAATTCCCACGCGGTTTCACGCGGGGCTCAGGGTGACTGACGAGGGCACATTGGAGGTGGCGGAAGTCGTGCTCGCCGGCGGCGTGAACAAGAACCTCGCGCGCGGGCTGAACGCCCTTGGGGTTCCGGCGGCTGGCATCTCGGGGACCGACGGGCCGACGCTCCTGGTCGAGGCCGTTCCGGATCTGGGGCGGGTTGGGAAGGTCGTGCACGTCGAGACGCTTCTGGTCGAGGCGCTGTGGGACGGCGGGTTCGTCCCCGTCGTCGCGCCGCTCGGGCTTGGTCCCGAGGGCGCGTACAACGTCAACGCCGACTCGGCGGCCGCGGCGCTCGCAGTCGGGCTCGGTGCCGGGCACCTCTTCTTGCTCACCGACGTTGACGGTTTGCTCGAGGAGGGCGAGCCGGTGGAGAAGATCACCCCTGACCGGTGCGAGGGCTACGTCGACAGTGGTCTCGCCGCGGGCGGGATGGTGCCCAAGCTGCGGGCTGCTGCGGAGGCCGCGCGCGGCGGGGTGGAGGCCAGAATCCTCAACGGCAACAGGAAAGGTACGCTCGCGGCGGCCGTCGCGGGCGAGCGAGTTGGAACCCTCATATCCGAAGGAGTCGCGGCATGCAAGCAGTGATGGAGACGTACAAACGCTTAGGCATAGCGCCGACGGGGGGCGAAGGGAGCTGGCTCCTCGACGAAGAAGGCAACCGTTATCTGGACTTCATCGGGGGGATCGCCACGAACTCGCTAGGTCACGGACACCCGGATCTCGTCGGAGCGATACAAGAACAGGCCGGGAAGCTCATCCATTGCTCGAACCTGTATGAGATACCACTCCAGGCCGAGGTGGCACGGATGCTGACCGACTCCACCGACTTCGACCGGGTCTTCTTCTGCAACTCCGGAACCGAGAGCGTCGAGGCCGCGATAAAACTCTCCCGCAAGTACGCCACAGAGACCCACGGTCCGCACAAACACGAGGTCCTCACGTTCTCGAAGTCTTTCCACGGCCGCACATACGGCGGCCTGAGTGCGACCTCCCAGCCCGCGCTAAAGGATGGCTTCGGCCCGATGCTGCCAGGCATCGTCCACGCCCCATTCGGGGACCTGGAAGCGGCGAAAACGATGGTGGGACCGCAGACGGCCGCCGTACTCGTCGAGCCCATCCAGGGCGAAGGCGGCATAAACGAGCCGCCACGGGGTTTCCTGGATGGCTTGCGCGAGCTTTGCGACGAGCATGGCGCATTGCTCATCTTCGACGAGGTCCAGACCGGCGCTGGGCGCACGGGACATCTCTACGCGTACCAGGGGATGGGCGTCGTCCCAGACGTGCTCACGAGCGCCAAGGGCCTTGGGGGCGGCTTCCCCGTCGGGGCTATGATGGTCAAAGAAGAGTACGCCGCGCTCGGTCCGGGCAACCACGGCTCCACCTTCGGGGGTAACCCGCTGGCGATGGCCGCCGTCAAGGCCGTGCTCGGCGTGGTCAACGATCCGGCCTTTCTCGAAGAGGTGCGGTTCAAGGGGACGATCCTGAAAAACGCGCTCGTCAAGCTCGCCGAGGAGGTGCCCGGTGCGGAGGTGCGGGGCGAGGGGCTCTTGCTCGGGCTCGACCTCGGCGACACGGGGCTCGCTCGGGAGGTCTTCGAGCACTGCCTGGATCGGGGCGTCCTGGTCAACCTGGTGGGTGGCACGACCATTCGCATGGCGCCCCCGCTCACCGTCAGCAGGACGGAGGTACGAGCAGCGCTCGATACCTTTCGATGCGGCGTTTACGAATCGCTAGAGGCCAGCGTACCCGAGGCGGCGGTAGCGTGAGGTCCGCCATCTCCGACCTCCAGGGCGCCCCTCCGCCCTCCTCCCTCTCCGGGTGCGACTGCCTGACGCTCGGGGAGTTCGTCCCGGAGGAGGTCTCCCTGATCCTGGACGAGGCCCTGAGGATCAAGTCCCTGCAGAAGAGCCGCATCCCTTACAGGCCGTTGCGGGGGCGCACACTCGCGATGGTCTTCCAGAAGCCTTCCAACCGCACCCGCGTCTCCTTCGAGGTCGGGATGTACCAGTTAGGAGGTCACGCGCTCCATCTCAGCCCCGAGGAGATACAGATTGGCAAGCGCGAGACGCCGTCGGACACGGGACGAGTCCTCGCCCGCTATATCGACGCCATTATGGTCCGCACCTTCGACCACGGAGACCTCGAGGAGCTCGCCGGCGCAGCTGACGTACCCGTAATAAATGGCCTCTCGGACACCCACCACCCGTGCCAGGCCCTCGCAGACCTCATGACCGTGCGCGAGGAGTTCGGCATGCTCGAAGGTACGAAGATAGCCTACGCGGGCGACGGCAACAACGTCGCCCACTCCCTCGCCATAGCCTGCGCCCTTACCGGCGCGGAGCTAACCATCGCCCACCCCGAAGGCCACGGTCCTGAAGAAGAGATCGTAGAGCTCGCCGACTCTTTAGGCGCGGCCCCTCGCCTGACCGAGGACCCTGCCGAGGCCGTTCAGGACGCGAATGCCGTCTACACCGACGTCTGGGCCAGCATGGGTCAGGAGGCCGAAGCGGAGGACCGAAAGGAGAAGTTCGCGCCCTACCAGGTAGACGAAGGTCTGATGGACCTCGCAGCCCGAGACGCCATCTTCCTGCACTGTCTACCTGCGCACAGGGGCGAGGAGGTCACCGCTGAGGTCATAGACGGACCGAGGAGCCGGGTCTTCGACCAGGCCGAGAACCGCCTGCACGCGCAGAAGGCGTTGCTGTATCTGCTGATGGGGTGATCGTGTGTGATGGTGATCAGTGCGCTTCGCGAAGCGCCCCTACAACGCCCCTACGATTGCGGTACGGTCGTATAGGAACGGACCTTATTCTCGGGTTTGATCTCCAGGATCACCCATCCCCTCGTCTGGCCTGTGGAGTAGGAGACCATGACGAAGGCCAACACGGTTTCGTTATCGAGGTGTAGCCCGCGGATTATGCCCTCGTCGCCCTTCTCGACCCCGAGCGCGGGCACGTCCTCGGGGATGGGGATACGGTCGTACTCCTGGTGACGAAGCTGCGCGCCGGACGTAGTCACTATCTCCACTTCGGACCTCCTCATAGGTAGCAGGTGAACAAGGCCCGAAATATAGTCTCGTACCCCCGGATATGTCTTTGGCCAGATGTAGGAGATTTCGAAGCGGACTGAGTCTCCGTTGGGACCTCGGGTGATCTGGCCCTCATCCGGTCTAATCTCTTGCAGCGCCCAGCGGGCTCACGATGGTCTTGGGGATGCGGCGGCGGTGGTCTTCCCAGCCCTCATCCACCTTGCTGAGGACCTCGGCCAGTCGGAGGGCGACGAGGAGCTTTATCACGGGCCACGCGGGGTCGAACTCGCCGCTGAAGGCGGAGAGCTTCGCGGAGGCTGGCCTGGCGTGGTGGTTGTTGTGCAGGCCCTCTCCGAAGGTTATGAGCGCCAGCAGCTTGAGGTTGGTCGCGTCGTTCTCGAAGCTCTTGTAGCCGAAGGTGTGGCCGGCGCCGTTGATGGCGGCGTTCAGAAGCAGGTACACGACCGCAAGCGTCGCCAGCGCGGTGAGGCCGGGCCCGATGCCCCAACCGGGTCCGAAGACCCCAAAGAGGACGACGAGCGCCACGCCGGTCAGCGAGAAGCCTAAAGTGCCGCGCCGCAGAAACATCCTGTCCAGGCGGTCGAAGGGAAGGTCCGCCGCGTACTTTTCCAGAGTGTTGTCGTCGTTGGCTTCGCGGCGGTAGTAGTAGACGTTGCCGATCATTATTTGCCAGTAGCCCTCGATGTGGGGGCTGTGGGGGTCTCCCTCGACGTCGCTGAAATTGTGGTGCTTGCGGTGGACGGCGACCCACTCGCGCGGCGAGATGCTCGTGAGCATCCACGTCCCAAGGCGCATAAACATCGTCAGGGCCGGATGGAGCCGGATGGCCTTGTGAGATAGGACCCTATGAAGATAGATCGTGGTTATAAGGGTCGCAACCTCGGCGAGTGCCAACCCCACGAGTACGGCTACTACATATTGCACGAGACCTCCCTCGAACGGGTCCAGGCCTCGCCCAGCGCGTTCTTTCTAATTCTATAGATCCTGCCTACACGACAAGAGCCGAGGTTTGTACCCCGGCTCTTGCGCTTCTTGGTTGCTTCTCGGGTGCTACGACGGAGTAACGTTCTCCGCCTGCATGCCCTTACGCCCCTGGGTCGCCTCGTACGTCACCTTGGCGCCCTCGTCGAGGGTCTTGAAGCCCTCGCCCGAGATGCCCGTGTGGTGCACGAAGAGGTCCTCACCCCCGTCGTCCGGGGAGATGAAGCCGTAGCCCTTCTCGTCACTGAACCACTTTACCGTTCCTTGGGCCATATACTGGAGCCCACCTTTCGTATTCCTGGGCCCCCCAACAAACAGAAAGGCCACCCTCTAACTCTGGGTGGCGCTCCGTCTACTGTCGACCCACCTTACGTTACCGTTCAGTAGTATACCAGAATCTCACCGGGCGTTGTCTACAACGATATTTCGGATTTCGCGAGATCCCCATCTATCACCCGTCAGCAGGTTACCCCCTCTTTACAAACCTCTCCAGCGCATCGACGAACCTCTCGATCTCCTGTTCTGTGTTGTACGGGGCGAGGCCGACCCTGACGAACCCGCCGCTGTCCCTGATACCGAGCTTCTCGGCGAGCGTGGAGGCGTAAAAATCGCCTGCCGCTATGAAGAAGCCGTGCTCGAGCATCCGCGCGCAGACCTCATCTGTAGAGTGTCCTTCCACCCTGAACGCGATGGTCGGGGTCTTGCGGACATCATCAGGGGCTGCGTATAGCTTGACGCCGGGGAGATGCCGCAATCCCGCGCGGAACATTCTCGCCAGGTCTGCTTCATATTCTTCGATAATCCGCATGGCGCTGGCGAGCCTCTCCCGCAAAGACGTGCCTCCACCCAGTGAGGCGATAAAGTCGATGGCGCCATTTACGCCGGCAATGCCCTCGTGGTTCTGGGTGCCGGTCTCCAGTTTGTCGGGGGCGTGCTCAGGCGCAGGTTCGAGCCTGTAGACGTTTAGCCTCTCGAAGAGGTCGCGCTTTATCGCCGTCACGCCGACGTGCGGTCCGAAGAACTTGTAGGCGGAGCAGGTGATGACGTCGGCCCCTATCGCGTCGCGGTCTACGGGAATGTGCGGCGCCGCGTGTACGGCGTCGACGGCAACCACGGCGCCCACGGCGTTGGCCCTCTCGGCGACGGCGGCCACGTCGTTTACGGTGCCGACAGCGTTCGAGGCCAGGCCTACGGCTACGAGCTTCGTCTTTTCGTTGATGTTCCGTTCGAGATCTTCAGATTCCAGCGTGAGGGTTTCGGGGTCCACGCGCACCCATCGCACCTTCGCCCCCTTCTCAGCGGCGGCGATGAGCCAGGGGTCGACATTGGCGCGGTGGTCGAGCTCGGTGACGACGACCTCGGAGTCCTCGTCCCATGCTTCTGCGAGGGCACGCGAGAAGGCGAAGGTCAGGGTGGTCATGTTGGCCCCGAAGGCGACCTCCTCGGGCTCGGCCCCGAGGAAGTCGGCCGCGGCCGTGCGAGTATTGGCCAGGATCTCCTCGGTCTCGGTGCTCGTCGGGAAGACGCCGTGCAGGTTCGCCCCGCCGCGCTCCATGTAGCCGGAGATGGCGTCGATGGCCCCCCGCGTCGCCTGCGAGCCGCCGGGGCCGTCGAAGTAGACGACAGGGCGGCCGTCGTACTCCCTGCCAAGCGCCGGGAACTGGTCGCGGACGGCCTGCACGTCGAACGTGCGCTGCATGATTCCTCCCACCTTCGAGACCCTCTTACCGGCGAGGTTATATCAGGCGGGGGGCGAAGGACGATGTTAATGTGGTTTCGGGATTGGAACGGAGACAGGAGGTAGTTTGCCTAGGCGAGTGATCACCAACCCAAGACTGCCGGCGCCGATGCGCGGGGGCGCGTTCTCGGCTGGGGTCGAAGCGCCTGCGGGGCGTACGGTCTACGTCTCGGGACAGGTCTCGATGGACAACGAAGGGAACGTGGTCGGGGAGGGAGACATAAAGCGCCAGACGGAGACGGTTCTCGACCTCGTCAAGACCGTGGTCGAGGAGGCCGGCGGCGGGATGGACGACATAGTCAAGGTTACCGTCTTCATAATGGATATGGGGCTCTACGATGAGATCCACGAGGTCAGGAGGAGGTACTTCGAGGAACCATATCCCGCCTCCTCGATGGTCGAGGTGTCCGCCCTCATAGACCCCAGGCTCCTCATCGAGATCGAAGCCGTCGCCGTGATAGCGTAGTCACGAGTACACCGCAACGGACCAGACACACGACGATGGTCGAAGCGAAGAACGGATCACTCCGAAGATGATTGCCCGCCGTCGGAGTTGACTGGTGGGTCCTCGAGGACGTCAGGGGGTTTTATCATGCCGCTCGATTACACGTATCGCATCAAGGTGCCGCACCGCACGGGGCAGTTGGCCAGGGTCGCAGGGACGATATCCGACGCCGATGGCTTGATCGGGGACGTGACGACCATAAACGTAGGCCGTGAGACTTCGATACGTGAGATCACGCTGGAGGTCGAGGATCGGGATCAGGCCGAGCGGATCGTCGGTATGTTGAACGAGCTGGAGGGCGTCGAGGTCGTGTGGGCCCGCGACAGGGCGCTCCTCAAGCACGAGGGCGGGAAGCTGGTGATCGAGTCGGCGCACCCCGTCAGGACGGTGCAGGACATGCGCGACGTCTACACCCCTGGGGTGGCGCGGGCGTGCCAGGCCATAGTCGAAGAACCCTCCCTGGCGCGGGAGCTGACCATGATCGGACGCAGCGTCGCCATCTGCACGAACGGAACGAGGGTGCTCGGCCTCGGGGATATCGGGCCCGTCGCCTCGATGCCCGTCATGGAGGGCAAGGCGGTCTTCTACCAGCAGCTCGCCGGCATCTCGGCGATGCCGATACTTATAGACACCAAAGACGTGGACGAGTTCATCGAGACGGTCGTGCGCATCTCGCCCACGTTCGGCGGCATCCACCTGGAGGACATCTCGGCGCCTGAGTGCTTCGAGATAGAGGCCCGCCTGATAGAGGCGCTCCCCCAGCCCGTCATGCACGACGACGTGCACGGCACGGCCGTCGTCACCCTCGCCGCCGCGCTCGTGGCCTGCCGCGAGGCCGGGCTAACCCTCGAGGAGGAGGTGGTAGGCCAGATCGGGCTCGGCGCCGCCGGCTACGGCATCGCCGCCCTGATGGTGGACGCCGGGGCGCGGCGGGTGCTCGGCTCTGACCCGAACCCGCTTTCCTACGAGCGTGCCAGCGCGAAGGGCATCGAGATCTCCGAGATGCAGACCGTGATGGCTGAGGCCGACGTGGTCGTCGCCACGACCGGCGTGCCTGGCCTGATCGAACCCGGGATGGTGCGAGAGGGGCAGGTGATCCTGGCCCTCACCAACCCCTACCCCGAGATAGAGTCGGACGCCGCCCTGGCAGCAGGCGCTGCCTTCGCCGCCGACGGCCGGAGCGTGAACAATGTCCTTGGCTACCCCGGCATCTTCCGCGGCGCCCTGCTCTCGGGGGCCCGGCGGATCAACGCCCAGATGAAGCTGGCCGCCGCCGAGGTCCTGGCCTCCCTGGCCACCGGCTCCGAGCTGGTCCCCGACGCCCTAGACCCCAGCGTGCACCTGCAGGTAGCCGGCGCCGTGCGAGAGGCGGCCATAGAGAGCGGGGTCGCCCACCTCGATCAGGCACCGACAGGATTGTAGGGAACCGTACAGCGAACGCTGTCCTAGCTAGCTTCGGCCAGGCCTTTGAGTGCGACAAGGTCCTTAACAATGATGTGGCGCTCCTTGAGCTGGATCGCCCCGATCTCCTTTAGCCTGGAGAATGCACGGCTGACAGCCACCCGCTTGCAGCCTATCATCGAGGCCAACTGCTCATGGGTGTAGCGGGTGGGTATGCGATAGCTCTCGTTCGTTACCAGGCCCTCAGAGTCAACCAGAGTAAGGATCAGGGTCGCAAGCCGTGCAGGGACGTCCTTGCCGATCACATCAGCGTAGCGGGCCTCAGAGGCGTGCAGCCTCTCTGCGAGCTCGCGCACAAGCCTCAAGCCCACCTCGGGCTTTTTCATGATCAACTCCTCTAGTTCTGCCCGCTTTATGGAGGCGACGGTTGAGGGGGCCAGAGACCTCACGTACACTCCTTGCAGGTTCTGGCCGGTTAGGATCATCTCCCCGAAGATGGTGCCATCCTCGATCACAGATAGGGTGATCTCCTGCCCGCTTTGGTCTACTTCGTAGACCTGCAACCTCCCCTTCTTGAGGATGAAAATGCACGTGGGGAGGGACGGCATGGCCGAGGACTTCGGTCCGGAGCCCTATTGAGTCCCGCTAACCCTGTGGAGGCATGTAGGGAGTGGAGCATAAAGCGATTAGCAGAGGTCAAGACCTCTGCTAATCGCGCACTTCAGCCAGTCAGCATTTCAGCACTTCAGCAAGAAAAAACTGAAATGCTGAGGTGCTGACCGGCTGAAATGCTTGCAATGGGGTTGGCCCCATTGCAAACCGCTCTATGGGTCCTGGCCACGCCCTTCGAGGTACCTACGGAGGGCGTGTTCGCGGAAGGAGGCCCGATCCACCTTCATCCCTGCACGCTCTTCTGGCCATCCATGAAAGGCAACCGGAATCTTGAAACCTGGCAAGACCGGTTCGAGCGCATACGCCAGATCCTCGAACCTCAGGCCAGTGGCCTTCGTGCGCACGAAGGCCACTGGCCTGAGGCCAAACTCGGGGTCGGGAACCGGTACCACCACGGCCGCTTCTACGTTCTGAAGGCCTGAAATGGCTTCTTCTATTTCCTCGGGTTGGACGTTCTCGCCGCCCGAGATGAAGAGGTTGTCCTTGCGGCCAAGGACGCGCAGGTACCCGCTCTCATCCAGCTCGCCGAGATCCCCGGTATGGAACCAGCCATCCGTGTCCAGGGGGCGGTCTATTTCCTTGTCCTCGACATAGCCAGCAAACAGCGTCTCTCCCCGGACGAGAATTTCCCCTCCCGCGGAGATGATGACCTCGCGGTTGGGCAGGGCCCGTCCCGAAGTGTGCAATTCCTTGCGCGAGGCGCCATGTGGCGTCGTCGTGACCTGCGAGGCCATCTCGGTGAGACCGTAGCTGTTATGGATGGGCAGTCCCCGACTAACGGCCTCATCCACGAGGGAGGCGGGGACTGGACCTCCACCCAGCAGCACGGCCTTGAGCCCCCGCAAGTCGACGTTCTCCCGCAGCAGCCGCAGGAGCTGGGTGGACACCAGCGAGACGTGTGTTGCGCCGAGGCCGACGATGGCCTCGCCGAGCGGGATTCCGTGCTGCGGGAGCGCGACCGTCGCGCCCGCGAGCAGGCACCGGAACAAGATCGAAAGTCCACCGACATGATACAGCGGCAGAGAATTTAGCCACTTGTCGCCGGGCCGGAGCGCGATGTTGGCGTTGGAGCCGAGCGCGTTGTGGTAGTGGTTGCCGAAGGTGTGCAGCACCGCCTTCGGGACACCCGTGCTCCCCGAGGTGAAGATGACCGTCGCGGGCCGCACCAGGGGGATGTTCTTAGGCTCCATGAGTTCGTCGGGGTCCCGGGAGCCCTCTTCGAGCAGGGTTTCGGGCCTCAGCCTGCGAAGGTCCGCGCCGACCGTTTGCAGGAGATCTTCGTCGTCCGAGATCAGGGCCGAGCAGGCAGCTCTCTTCAGTAGTTGCGCCACACCATTCGGCGGGAGGCGGTCGCTGACGGGAGAGGCTACGTGTCCGGCACGGATCACGGCCAGTAGCAAGACCACGTAACGCTCGTCTTTGGGTAGATAGAGCGCCACCCGGCTCCCCGGCCCAAGCTCCCGGAGGCGACGCGCCGCGGCCGAGACCTGCCTGTCGAGATCCTCGTAGGAGGTGGTTCCCCGCGCGCCGACGAGTGCCGCAGCGTCCGGAAAGGCGAGCGCCGCCGACCGCAAAGGACAGGGGACGGACAGAGCATCGCCATTCACGGCCCTATGTTATACGAACAGTATCCCGCCGGGGAAGTCGGTAAGATACTGCAAAGGAAGCTCGCTACAGGCCGGACAGCATACCCTGTCGTCCCCGAACCTGCTAGAGCCTCTTTAGGCTGCGAACGTCTACCCTGCGCGAGACGTTCGCCGTTTGTCCGACATCTACGCTCGGTGCAGGCAGGCCTAGCGGCGCCTGGAGAACGTCGTTCGCCAGGATGCGATAGGTGTCCAGCCCCGCCGCCACCGGGTGCTCCCCAATACCCGCGGCCAGCGCTACGAGGGCCGCCGTCCCCACACCGCTCTCGTAGGCCGAACTGATCACGGGCTTCATGCCGAGATGAAGTGCCCGCTCGGCCGTCCGAAGCGTGCGGGAGATGCCGCCGAGCAGCGTCGGCTTGAGTATGACGGCCCGCGCGTAACGGTGTTCCCCTAGCTCCTCAGGCTCCATCCCGACCAGCGACTCGTCGAGGGCGACAGGTACGCTGAACTCCCCGGCCAGGTGCGGCAGCCGCGCCGGGTCCGAGAGCGGCTCCTCGACGTACTCGAAGCGTGGCGCAGCGCGCACGAACTCCGCAGCGTCCTCGTAACCCCACGCCCGGTTCGCGTCGATGCGCAGGGAGATACTGTCGCCAAGCATCTCGCCAAGTTCGCGCACGAGCCGAAGATCCCCTGCGACGGTCCGTACGCCGACCTTGAGCTTGACGGTCCTGTAGCCCTCGTCTCTCATGCGACGCGCATCTTCCAGTACTTCCACGGCAGATCCTGAAAGCAGTCCATTCACAGGCACCGTCGCCCTCGGTTGCCGCGCGACCAGTTCCGGAAGTGTCCTGCCCGAAGCGGCTGCGTACAGGTTCCAGACGGCCAGCTCGAAACCGAACCGAACAGAAGGGGCGGGAGCAATACGGTCTAGCTCCCTACTCAATGCTCCGTCCTGGTTCATCCATTCACCGGTGACTTCGCCACCGATCATGGATCCAGCAAGCCGGCGTAGCTGCGCGGTGGCCTGTTCAAGGCTCTCCTCGCCAAAACCGGGTAGCGGCGCGCTCTCGCCCCAGCCCTCGGAGCCGTCGCTGCCGACTAGCTTCAGCAGGAGCCCCTCGCGACGGCGGAGCGTCACCCCCTTAAGCGAGAGCGTCTGCGAGAGGGGCACGCTGTAGCGGTAGAGGTCGAAGCGGACGAGCTCCACGCCTCTCCTGCGCCGGCCTACGGGCGACGGGGGAACTTCGAGAAGTCGGGCTTGCGCTTCCCTCTGTAGGCGTCGCGGCCCTCCTGCGCCTCCTCGCTGCCGTAGAACAGGAGGTTCGCGTCGTGGGCGAGTTGCTGGATGCCGGCGAAGCCGTCCTCGTGGGCGTGAAAGCTCGCCTTGAGTAGGCGCAGCGCGAACGGCGAGCGCTGCAGCATCTCCCTGCACCAGCCGACGGTCTCTTCCTCGAGCCTTACGAGCGGGACGACCGCGTTGACGAGCCCCATGTCGAGAGCCTCCTCGGCCGAGTACATCCTGCAGAGGAACCAGATCTCCTTCGCCTTCTTCGGCCCCACGAGGCTCGAGAGGACGGAGGCGCCGAAACCGCCGTCGAAGCTACCGACCCTCGGCCCGACCTGCCCGAACTTCGCGTTGTCGGCGGCGATGGTGAGGTCGCAGACCACGTGCAACACGTGGCCGCCGCCGACGGCGTATCCCGCCACCATCGCGACGACCGGCTTGGGGCAGCGCCGGATCTGGACGTGAAGTTCCGTAACGTGGAAGCGCCCAACCGACGCGCCCCCCGGGGTGCGGCGCGGAACCTCGGGGTTTTCCAGGTACCCGGCATCCCCGCGCACCTTCTGATCCCCACCCGAACAGAACGCGTCGGGGCCTTCCCCGGTCAGGATGATGACCCCCGTCTCTAGGTCCTCGCGCGCGTCTTCGAAGGCCTTTTGCATCTCGATAACCGTCAGCGGGCGGAAGGCGTTCCTTACCTCGGGGCGATTGATGGTGATCTTCGCGATCCCCTCCGCCTTCTCGTACTTGATGTCCTCGAACTCTCCGGCTGGTTCCCACTGTATGTTGGTCATGCAGCGGATTATATAGGGACTCGCGAGCCTGCTTTGACTGATCGGACACTTGCTGCTTATCTCGCTAGCGGTTTGCCGATAACGCCGTTGGCTCCCTGACGAGGTCCTGTACTCTCTCTACATGCATCCTCAGACGCACAGGGGCCTCAGAGAGGCCAGGGATTTCATGCGTCACGCTTATGGGCGTCCGGTCTCCCTCCCCGACATCGCGGCGCACGCCAACCTCTCCCCCCACCACTTCCAGCGCGTCTACAAGCGGGCCTACGGGGAGACGCCGCACGAGTTCCTGACCAGACTGCGCATAGAGCGGGCGAAGACGCTCCTGGCCAGGGGGACCCACAACGTGACAGAGGCCTGCTTCGAGGTGGGTTTCTCCAGCCTGGGCAGCTTCAGTACCCTGTTCGCGGGTCGCGTTGGCCTGTCCCCCTCCGAGTACGGACGCTACGCCCGTTCGACGATCTCCGTTCCGTCCGCCCTCAGGACGCTGTTCGTTCCCTCGTGCTATTTCACCATGCTGTATGGAATTCCGGAAGAGCGCAATTTTCGAGAAGCGGGAAGCGCGGGGCCGGCTGTATCGTTGGGTCAGACCAACGATACCCGGAGGTAAGCCGTGATCCAACGCCAGAGTCACTCGACGATCTACGTCCTCGACCAGCAGGAAGCCCTCGGGTTCTACCGCGACATCCTCGGCTTCGAGGTAAATACCGACATGCCCATGGGCGACTCCGGCCCCCGCTGGTTGACGGTGAGCCCAAAAGGGCAGCCCGACCTGGAGTTGATCCTTGCCGAATTGACCCCGGGCCCGATGTTCGACGCCGAGACGGCGGAAGGGATAAGATCGCTGGTCGAGAAGGGCGCCTTCGGCGTCGGCGTCTTCGAGACGGACGACATTCAGGGAGACTACGAACGCCTGAGCGGGCAAGGCGTCGAGTTCGTGTCGCCGCCCAAGGAAGAGTTCTACGGTACCGAGGCCATCGTGAAAGACAACTCAGGGAACTGGTTCAGCCTCACCCAGCGCGAGAGATAGTCCGTTCACGAAACGCCTGAGCAACGCGGCATACTCCTCAGGAGCCTCACCGTGCACGTTGTGCCCCACCTTAGGGATCGTCATTGGCTCGACCCTCGGGCTGATCTCTGCCATGCGCGAGGAGATGGCGGCGTACTTCTCGTCCAGCTCGCCCGCGACGGCGAGCGTGGGCACGGCGAGGCCCTTCAGCTCTTGCCACAGCGAGGGCTGGCTCCCCGTCCCCATACCCCGCAATGACCGTGCAAGCTCCTCGGGGTAGTTGCGCCGCCGCGCCTCGATGGTCTGCCGGAGCAGCCCCTCCTCCCGCGCCAGCGACGCGAAGAGCGGCTGACGGTACCAGTCCAGGAGAAAGGCTTCGATACCTTCGGTTTCCAGGCGCTTCGCCTTCTCCTCGTCTGACGCCCTTCGCGCCGCCCGTTCCTCCTCGCTCTCCAGGCCGGGCGAGGCCGATTCGAGGAAGAGTCCTGCGCACCGCTCCGGACGACGCAAGGCCATGTACAACGCCAGCCGTCCGCCCATCGAGTAACCGACCATTACCGGACGCTGGACTCGAAGTTCGTCGAGGACGTGGATCACAGCCCGCGCAGACTCCTCGATGGTGTACGCTTCAGGCCGCAGTCCCAGCGAGGCTCCGTGTCCTGGCAGGTCGAGGGCGATGCAGAAGGCTCGGTCTCCGAGCGCAGCCGTTACGTCCCGCCAGTCGGCAGAAGATCCCATAAAGCCGTGCAGGAAGAGGACGGCGGTAGCCCCGCGAGAGCTCGAGACCTCGTAGGTCAGGTTATCCGGCAGGCGCATTGTGCGATCGGGCCCGTCACGCCTCGTCTACCCGCGCCGCTACCTCTTGGAGGATCCTGCGGTGCAAGGCCACGTTCTCCTCGCGGTCGGTGCGGACTTCGATCAGGGTCGATGAAGCGCGGGCGCAGGCCTTGCGATACGACTCGACGAATCCCTCCGCGGACTCGGGACACACATAATGGAGGCCGAACATCCCTGCCGCGGGTCCGAAGTCCACGCCCTGCGGCGTACCGAAGTAGGGCTCGAAGAATTGTCTCTGACTCGCCACGGGGAGGAAGGAGAAGATCCCGCCTCCGTCGTTGTTGAGCACCACTACTACGACTCGCACGTCCCGAAGCATGGCGAGCGAGTTGAGGTCGTGCAGCAGCGCGAGATCCCCGATGAGGAGCGTAACCGGCCTTTCGAGACCGCGCGCGAAGCCCACCGCGGTGGCGACGGTGCCGTCGATACCGCTCGCTCCCCTGTTGGCCGCGACGGGTAAGGGTGGAGCACCGGCAGCCGCGTACGTGTCGAGATCCCGCACGGGCATGCTGCTCGCAACCACGAGCCCGTGGTCGTGGGGTACGTTGCGCGACACGCTGCGCGCCACGAACGGCTCGCTCGGTTCTCCGGAGAGGACCTCGTCCATGCGACGGCCCACCTCCTCCGACGCCTCCCGCCAGCCCGCCGTCCAGGCGATATCTCTCGCCGGCAGGTCTTCCGCGGAGGCCAGGCCCAGCGCGGCGCAGAAGTCCACGACATCCGCTTCGATGCTGTGTGTAACGCGGTGGGCGGGGTCAAGCCGGAACGGGTTCTCGCGCACGACGACGTAAGGGTCGGGTCGGCTCCGACCGAGGAACTGCTCCAAGCGTTTGGAGAGGGCCCTTCCCCCGACGTGTATCACCGCCTCGGGCACGTGAGCTCTGGAGAACGAGTCACTAGCCAGAAGCGCGTCGTAGTGGGCTGCGAGGTTCTTCGAGTCCGCGCCGAGACGGACCTGAGAGCCTATGTCGGGAAGGAGCGGCCAGCCTAGAGAATCGGAGAGGCGAATCACCGCCTCTCCCTGTTCTCTGGAGGCCAGCCGGCCGGCGACGACGAGGCCTCGTTTCGCGGGACTAAGCGCCTGCCAGAGGTCCTGGATCTCCCTCTCGTCTACGGTCGGTTTCGTCGCTGCGTAGCGGGTGTAAGGCTCGTCGCGCTCGGTCCAGGGGGAAGGCGCGGGGAGGGCATCTTCCCCCTCCGGGAGGAATGGCTCGCGGAACATCAGGTTCAGGTGGACGGGGCCTTGCGGCGTCCGGGCGGCGCGGTAGGCGGCCTGGTCCACGGTGGTCAGGACCATCGCCGGGTCGATGGCGGGATCGGGGGCGGGGAGGTCGAAGCGCCAGCGGACGTAGTCGCCGAAGATGTCGGGCTGGTCTATGGTCTGGTTGGCGCCGGTCTGGCGCAGCTCCGGGGGCCGGTCGGCGGTGAGCAGGATCATGGGCACCCCGTCCGTCGAGGCCTCGACGACGGCGGGCAGGCCGTTGGCGACCGCGGTGCCTGAGGTCGTGATCCAGGCCGCAGGGCGCCCCGTGGCGCGTGCGTAGCCGAGGGCCGCGAAGGCCGTTCCGCGCTCGTCGAAGTGGATGAGGCTGCGGGCTCTCTCGCTCGCGGCGAGCGCGGCGACGAGGGGCGTCGAGCGGGAGCCTGGGGCTACGCAGAAGAAATCTACGCCGCAGCGGACCAACTCTTCGACGATCAGGTACGCCCAGAGGCGGTTAGCTCGCGGCGTTTCCCTGTTCAAGCCCGAACATCCCCGTAAAGTCGCCGATCTTCTGCTCGATCTCGGCCCACTCCTCGTGGGGTTCGGAGCCGGCGACGATCCCGGCCCCCGAAAATAGCGCGAGCGTCCGGCCCCGCACGAGCCCCGATCGTAGACCGACGGCGAACTCGGAGGCTTCGGCCCCGATCCAACCGACCGGACCGGCGTACCAGCCCCTGTCGAATGGTTCTAAGGCCCTTATCTCTTGGAGCGCCTCGTGCCGCGGATAACCGCACACGGCGGGCGTAGGGTGCAGAGCGCCGATCAGGTCCGCGTCCGTAACGCCTTCCCTGAGCACCCCGCGGACCCTGGACTTCAAGTGCCTACCCCGCGCCAGCTTCATCTCGGAGACGCCGTCTTCCAAGTCGAGCTCCTCGCAGAGCGGCGCGAGCGCCTCCCCTATACCCTTGCGCACGTAGGAGTGCTCGGAGCGGTCTTTCACGCTGTGCAACAGGTCTTCGCCGAGTCCTTCGTCGTCGGCCGACGATACACCACGCGGCCTCGTTCCCGCCACGGCCTCGCTCACTACGGAGCTCCCATCGCGACGGAACAGTCGCTCGGGAGAGGCCCCGAGGAACGCCACTCCGTCTGCTGGCTCGGCGTAGAAGTGGAAGCAGCCCGGTGTGGCCGCCTTCAAGCCCTCGAGTACTAGCGTGGGATCGAGATCCCCGTCGAAGCCGATCTCGGCCCTGCGGGCGAGCACGACCTTCCCAAGTCGTCCCTCAGAGAACGCTGAGAGGGCCTGCTCGATGTTCCTGGTCCAACCCCACACTCCGGGGCTGTCTTTGCGAGAGATCGGTACTGGCAACGAAGCGCCCGTCGCACCCTCGGGCAACGAAAGGTCTTCTATCTCCTGCAGTATCTCGGAAGCGCTTCGCATGTCCCTGGGAAGCACCAGGTTACACACCAGGGTCGTCTCCGCATCGTCCTCATGCAGTTCAAAGCGGGGCAAGACGAACCGGTGGGCCCCGAACGCGGTCCATTCCTCGTCGGGCTCATGCAGTGCATCGAAGCGCGTTCCGCCGTAGTAGCGTGCCCCCGATATCCCTGTGTCGGGCAGTGACGCGAGCAGTCTGGGCAGTGATCTCGCATCCCTGGAGGCGTCCGCCTCCCAAACGTCCGCGGTCCCCACGGTTGCGACCCCGGTTGTCTCACTGCGCCCCGACCAGTACAGCTTTGGGAACATCCGCTGCTCGTGCAGCCATCTGAACGGGTCTACACGGCCCACCGGCACGGCGAGGCGTACGACCCGCTCGTGCGAACCTGCGCCGCCGTCTGCCACCGAGAGCGCGCGGCTCACCCGGTCGGAAAGGAGCCAGAGCGCGCCGAGCGCATCGTCCTCTCTCAGAGAACCCGCGTGTTCCCTGCTCAGCAAGATCTGTTCCGCCTTATCATCTCAAGACGTAGTGTAGCAAGGAGTATCTAGCGGTTTAGCGGCTTCGCTCACAATTGCGCCCAGGTCTCCGGTACTCAACCGTAGAGCCTGGGATAGAGTTCCTTGTAGCGCTCGTAGGCAGCCCGGTAGTCCTCGCCCGCCTCGCCGGGGCGTACGGATCTCTCCGGCTCGGGGGTGAGAGGGAGCGTGTCCTCGGCCGCCGAATAGACTCCGGAGGCGAGGCCGGCCAGAAGGGCGGCGCCACGGGCCGACGCGACGGAGGAGATCTCATCTCGCAGCAACCACAACGGGCGGCCGAGGACGTCGGCCAGTAGCTGCCGCCAGGGATCTCCCGAGCCTCCGGGTCCCCCGCTCGCTCCACCCCCGGCGAGGCGGAGCTCGGGGGCGGTGATTCCGAGGTCTTCGAGCGCTTCGAGGCCCTCGCGCAGCGCGAACGCAACGCCTTCGAGGGCCGCGCGAAGAAGGTGGCCACGGGTGTTGTCGAGGCCAAGGCCGGTCCAGGCGCCGCGGGCGCCCGGGTCGAAGCGTGGGGACCTCTCCCCGCTCAGGTAAGGCAGGAATACGACACCCCCCGCGCCTGGCGGCACGGCGAAGGCCTCCTCGTAGACCTCCTCCCAGGAGACGCCTAGCACCGTGCGGACCCACTCCAGGGCGAGGCCCGCATTCTGGATAGCCGCCATCGAGTACCAGAGCCCGGGTCCGGCACCCCGGTACAGGTGGGTCCTGAGGCGCGGGTCCGGGTCTGGACTCTCCTTCGGCGTCACGATCTGGCCCCCCGTACCGACCGTGAGCTGCACGGGCCCGGGCCGCAGTAGCCCCGCGCCGAGCATGGCCGCAGCCGTGTCCGCAGCCCCCGCCGCAACCGGCAGCCCCTCTCCCAACCCGAGTTCGCCCGCGGCCCCTCCCGCCAGCGTGCCCCCAACGACGGCGGATGGAATCAGCGGGGCCAGCAGTTCGGCGCGAAGGCCTAGGGCTTCGATCGCCGGGTAGGACCAGTCGTCCGCGGGGAGGTCGTAGAGCAGGGTGGCCGAGGCATCCGACGGTTCCGCACCGATCTCGCCGGTGAGGCGCATACGGAGCCAGTCCTTCGGCTGCAAAGCCCACCGGGCGGATGTGTACTCGTCTTGTCCGTTGTCCCGCAACCACAGGAGGCTCGGGCCCGCCATGCCCACGGCCGGCGGGTTGGCGAGACGGAGGCGCAGGTCTCCGTCGAGCGCCCGGTAGGCGGCCAGCTCGGCGCCTGACCTGGCATCGGCCCAGAGGATGGCGGGCCGCAGGGGGAGACCCCGCGCGTCCGTGAGGACCACGCCGTGCATCTGGCCCGAGAGCCCGACCGCCTTCACCCCAGCGCCGCGCCGTCCTACCGCGGCATCAGTGGCTTGCAGAACGGCGGACCACCAGTCTTCCGGGGAGGACTCGGCCCACCCTGGCCGTGGCGCCATTACGGGGTAGGGTGCCGAACCCTCGCCGAGGGCGCTGCCGTCCTCCCCCATGAGCAGGGCCTTTACAGAACTCGTGCCGAGGTCGAGGCCGAGGAGCATAGGGGCTTACGCCGGACCCTGGATCTGATAATGCTCATTCATCAGAGAACGCCGTGCTCTCTTGCCTTCGCGCGCAGGAAGGCGAGGCCGTCCCTGACGAGGGCGTCGGGGTCCCCGACCACATCGCGCCAGAGCGCGGTCGCGCCGATGAGATCCTCGTTCACGGCGGCGAAGGATTCCATCGCGAGCGCGCCACCGTAATCGATGGCCCTCAAACCGCGGAAGACCTCGTCCCAGTGGACGTTGGCCGTCCCCGGCGTACCGCGGTCGGACTCAGACAGATGAATGTATCCGAGCCGGGACCCCAGAGAGACGATCGGCTCGTAGAAGCCCTTCTCCTCGATGTTCATGTGGTACGTGTCGAGGTGGACGAAGACGTTGGACTCGTCTATGCGATCCAGCAACTCGCCGGCCTGCGAAGCGAGGTTGACGAGATACGTCTCGTAGCGGTTGACGGCCTCGATCCCAAGCGCGACGCCCTGATCCGCGGCGACGCGGGCCACCTCCTCAAGGACGCGCGCGACGACCTCCAACTCCGCGGTCTCGGGGGGCTTACCCGTCAGCGTCCCCAGGTTCGTATAGAGGCAACCGGTGAGCACGGGCGAGCCCAGGGCCGCAGCCGTCTTTACTGCTCCCCGAAGGAAGCGTTCCGCACCTTCGGGGTTGAAGGGCAGGTGGAACTCCGGTGGCAGGCCGAGGGAACACGAGCAACCTAATCCGTGGTGATCCAGCAACGAGCGGGTGTGCTCGACGTCCATCGAGCCGGGATCCAGGAGCGGTATCTCGACGAAGTCCAGGCCGGCCTCGGCGGCACCAGCGATGACGCGCCCGGCACCCTCGCGAGTCCACTCACCGGCCCAGATGAACGCGTGGGCCCCGAAAGCCGGACCGCCATCCCTTGAGAGCCCCATCATCCCCCCATCTTCTGTTCCTCAGAGCGCGCAGGCGACGCATGTTCCGAACGCCGCGCAATTCTGCTATACCCTTATTGTAGGTTTATCTGTGTTACCAAATCAACAAACAGGAACATCCCAACTTCGACCGCTAAAGCCAGAGGACCGGGACATTGCCCCGGTCCTCGACCCTAAGCTACCATCGTCCGTAACTTACGACTCGATCCCCTTGAGCTCGGCCCGGTAGATGACGCGCTTGGCGTAATCGGGGAGTGTGCAGGTCTGCAGGCTCACGATGTTCTTGCCCTCGATCGGCTGAATCACGGAGAGGTTCCCGGGCTCGACGACGAGCCTCTCGTAGACCTCGTAGGTGTACTTCCTGCCTTCGGCATCCTCCAGATAGACCTTGTCACCATTCTTCAGGTCTTCGAGGTCGTAGAAGGCGAGGTTGCTCTTCGTCCCCGGGAACCCGATGCGGTGGCCGGCGATGTAGACGTTGGCCGTCTCCTTCCAGGGCATGCCCGAGGACGCGAGGTGGACGCCAGCATAGTCGTGAAAAAGCTTCTCGTCGGCGCCCATGCCGGTCGGGATGGGGTCGTCTTCGATGCGCTTCATCGCCGGGACAGTGAGCTTGAGCCTCATTTTTTCGGGGGGCTCGACCTTGTTCGCCACCTTTCCAGGCCCTGCCTCAACGCCCTTCATCGGGGCGACCTGCTTACTCTTGGCCTCATCTGTCATCTTCTTGGGAGGCTCCTGCTTCTCTACCTGCTTCTCTGCTTGCTTCTCTGTCTGCTTGTTCGCCTGCTCCTGCGCAGCTTTCTTCTGCGGCGCCTGTCCCTTATCCGACGAGGATTGGCCCGAGGAAGAGCAGCCGACGAGCGCCACAACCACCGCCAGGACCGTCAGTATCAACACCAGATTTCTCGAACGCATCACATCACCTCTAGCTATCCACACAAGACATCGTACTCCGAAAGTGTACAGATCAACGATAACAAGGTGGTAACGTTTGGACCAAAACCCCGTTACAAACCTCGCCCGGATCGCTCCGTCAGACGATCATACTAAGGTGCGTGGCCCCGAGTGTAAAGGTCAGGACAGGCGAAGCAGAGCCAGCGCCTTACCACTCCCCGCAAAGACCTTGACGGTATTGAATATATGTGTACACTGCATGTAGGTAGTAGCAATTAATAGGAGGAACGAGTGGACACTATTGAGCGTACCAACAGGACTGCGGAGCGGCTGGCGAAGACGAGTGCCGACTCCTACAAGATGGTCATAGACCATTTCGTGGCGCAGCAGGAGCGCAACGTAAGGTTTATGCGGGATCTGCTCGGCGGCACGACGCGTGAGATCCGGCACCAGGCCGAGAGCAACCGGGAGCTCACCCGGGAGATCGTCGAGAGGGTTGAGGAGCAGCGCGACGCGTTCCGGGCGCTAGTTGGCGAGTCCGTCGACGCCTACACGAACGTGCTGTACGCACCGCTAGCCTACTACAGGCAGGGCCTGCGCCTCGTCGAGGGCGAAGTCGCCAACGTCACGTTCCCGATCGCCGGCTACGACGAGATGAACGTCAGGGAGATCGGCGACCGTCTCGAGGGCCTGTCAGCGGCGGAGATCCGCACGGTCCGCGAGCACGAGAAGCGGAACAAGAACCGCGAGACCCTTATCGAGCAGTTCGACCGCAAGCTCAGGGCTGCGTCCGCATAGGCATCGCATCAGGTAGTAAGCCAGGCCAATCTGGAACTACACAGACGCGGCTGGCAAGAGAAAGGACCGGGAGAGAACTCCCGGTCCTTTCTGCTATCTACCGACTCCTGTTACCTGAAGCCTGTAGCCTGAAACCTACTTCAACAAATCTTTCAGGTTGCCCTTCTTCTCCTTCATGTTTCCGCGGCGCTGATCCGCTCGGCCCTTGGACTTCGTGTCTTTATCGCCGGTCAGCGAGCCTGCCGCTTCCTTCATACGGCCCTTGGCCTTGTCCATGGCGCCTTCATCTTTGTCCTGCCGGCCGCCTGATCCTCCTAAGCCCACCTGTTCCTCCTGTTCCGGGAAACGTTCGTTACTTTTATTATACCCGAAGACTGCGGAGAGCAAACGCCCGCGGTTGGGTATCCCTGGCGCCAGAAAACTGGGGCGAACGGTGGTAAAAGAGGTTCGGAGCAACGGAGTATCGTGCGCAATCGACTCTCACCGGAAAGGCTGGCGTTGAAGGCATCGACCATAACCCGCGCGGCGCTGATGGCGGCGGTCACCGCGGTGGCGGCCCAGATAACCATACCCCTGCCCTTCTCCCTGGTTCCCTTCACCTTACAGGTACTGGCCGTTATCCTCTCCGGTCTCCTTCTCGGACCACGCTATGGGGCGCTTGCGCAGGCGATCTACGTCCTCGTGGGCGCCGTGGGGGTGCCCGTCTTCAGCGGTTTCACAGGCGGCCTCGGCCACATCTTCGGGCCCACGGGGGGGTTCCTGATCTCCTACCCTCTCGCCGCGGCACTGGCCGGCCTCGCCGCCCAGACCGTCGCGAGCGCCCCCCGACGCCGGGCGCTGTGGACGGCCTTCCTCTGGGGATGTGCGGGCCTCGCCGTCATCTACATCTTCGGGGCCTCGTGGCTAGCCGTGGTGGCAGGACTCTCCCCCACCGAGGCCATAGCGACGGGTGTCCTGCCATTCGTGATCTTCGACCTCATAAAGGTGGCGCTGGCCGCCCTCGTCGCGGTCGCCGCAGCCCCAGCCATCGCCCCTTCGCGCACCTGAGGCCAGGCGTAGCGCTCCGCGGAATATCTGGAGGAATCAGATAAAGGTGTCGTCGCACCGTCCGAGTATACTTATGCATGAGACGAGCGAACCACCGGAGGTCTTTCCCTTGGAGGCGAGCATGCAACAACCTACCCGCTGGCGCTTCACCGTCCACGACTACCACCGCATGGGCGAGGCAGGAATCTTGCACGAAGACGATCGGGTCGAGCTCATCGAGGGCGAGCTGGTCGAGATGGCCGCCATAGGCACCAGGCACTTCTCGTGCGTCAACCGGCTAAATCGTTTGCTTGTGATGAACGTGGACGATGAGGCCGTCGTAAGCGTCCAGAACCCGGTGAGGCTGAACGAGCACACCGAGCCCCAGCCCGACGTTACGGTTATACGCCCGCGCGACTACAGGCTCTCGCTACCCGAGCCCGAAGACGTGCTGCTCCTGATCGAGGTTTCGGATACCACCCTCGCCTACGACCGCGGGGTGAAGCTGCAGCTCTACGCGCGCTCTGGAATAGGGGAGGTCTGGATCGTAGACCTCCCCGCCGAAACCATCGAACGATACACCGACCCGTCCGGTGACGGCTACCGGCGCGTAGAGCAGGCGCGTCGCGGGCAGACGCTGCAATCTACCGCGCTACCCGGCCTGACCCCGGCCGTGGACGAAGTGCTCGACTGACACCGCCCGCCCATCGGCCTGCGTCCTCTGGTGTCCGTGGATTCCCGCTTTCGCGGGAATGACGAGTGGATAACGAACCTTGTTTCTGTTGCCTGAATTTTAAGCTGCGGAGTCTACAGCGCGTCCGAGAACGGCGAGTCCTTCCTCCAGTTCCTCGTCGGTGATGACGAAGGGCATCAGGGTGCGGATGCAGTTGCCGTACTGGCCGGCGCTCGAGAGCAGGAGCCCCTGTTGGAGGGCCGTCTCGATCACCCTCTGGGTCCGCTCCTTGTCGGGCGTCTTGCTCTCGGCGTCCTTGACGAACTCCATCGCGATCATCGGGCCCCTGCCGCGCACGTCGCCGACGAAGTCGGGGTGACGGTCCTGGATCTCGCGCATCGCGCCCATGACGCGCCCGCCGAGGGCGTTGGCGCGCGCGAGTAGGTCGTCCTCCTCGAAACCCTCGAGTACGGCGAGGGCGGCGGCGCAGGCTACCGGGTTTCCGCCGTAGGTGGTGCCGAGGCCCCCGACGTGGACGGAGTCCATGATCTCCGCCTTCCCCGTGACGCCTGCTATGGGCAGGCCCCCGCCCATGCTCTTGGCCGTTGTCATGATGTCAGGCTCGACCCCGGAGTGCTCGATGGCGAACATCTTGCCCGTCCTGCCGAAACCCGTCTGGACCTCGTCCGCGATCATCAAGATGCCGTGCCTGTCACACAACTCGCGCAGTTGCCTGAGATAGAAGTCCGGGAACGGTATGAAGCCGCCCTCCCCGATCACCGGCTCGACGATAATCGCGGCGACGCTACTGGGGTGCACCGTGCTGACGAACGCCTTCTCGATGGTCGCAAAGCAGTCGCCCTGGCAGCCGCCGGAGCAGTCCCTGCCCGCCGGGCAGCGATACGCGTAGGGAGCAGGTACCCTGTAGACTTCGGGGACGAACGGCCCGAAGCCCTTCTTGTAAGGGTCGGTCTTGCCGGTGAGCGTCATCGCAAACATCGTGCGCCCGTGGAAGGAGTTCTCGAAGGCGATCACCGCCGGACGCCCCGTGTAGTAGCGCGCGATCTTGGCCGCGTTCTCGACCGCCTCAGCCCCTGAGTTGACGAAGAAGGACCGCTTCTCCGTGTCGCCCGGCGCCATCGCGTTCAGCCTCTCGGCTAGCTCTGAGATAGCCCTCATACTCGGTCACGTAGAAGCAGCTGTGGGTGAGCCTCTCGACCTGCGCCTTTACCGCCTCGACCACCCGAGAGTCCGTGTGCCCAACGTTCATCACGCCTATGCCGCCGCCAAAGTCTATGAACGTGTTGCCGTCGACATCCGTTAGCAAGGCGCCTTTCGCCTCTCTGGCGAACATCGGCGTCGCGATCCAACGCCGGCCGAAACAGCCTTGTAGCGTCGCTCCATCAACTCCCGGCTCTTCGGACCCGGTATCTCGGTCTTGATCCTCGTCGACTCAAGCATCTCGCCACCTCTTCCTGTCGGCCTGATCCGTTCCAGTATACCCGCCGTCCGCTCCCAGGCGATACCCCCGAGCGAGGTGCCTTACGCTCCTGACCCTTTGCGTGTTGGGCAGGCGCGTACAGGTGCGGACGCCCGAGAAGCGGGGCGTCTCGAACGAGCTCGGCCGGCCCTTAGCGGAACGACTGTTTCACACCTCTATTCGGGCTATCAGGAGGTCGTCTCCGACTCTCTCCTCGTCTCCGATTCTCTGATCACCTCGGAAGGGTCCCTCTGCGGGGGTCCGAACGCCTTGCGCAGCATGTAGGCTACCATCATCACGCCGAGGCTTATAAGGCTGGCGATCAACAGGGGACGCAGGTCATCGATGAAGAACATAGCGACCAGCACGGCCAGAATGCCTACTATCGAGAGGTAGGTCAACCAAGGATAGAACCACATCTTTATCTGCAGCAGCTCTGGATTCTCTCGCTCCAGGCGGCGGCGCATCACGAGCTCCGAGATGGCGATCAGGAGGTAGACAAAGAGGGCTATGGCACCAGAGGCGTTGATCAGCCACGTGAAGACCTCGACGGGGAAGAAGTAGAAGATCGCGACTGACACGTATGCGAAGATAGTCCCTGTGAGGATAGCCCAGATCGGCACGCCACGGCGGGTAGTGTTGGTCATGAACTTTGGCGCGTCGTTGTGCCTGGTGAGGGCGAAGAGCATGCGGGAGGTCGTATACAGGCTGGAGTTGAGGACGGAGAGGACGGCGGTCAGGACCACGAAGTTCATCAGCGTCCCCGACCCCGGTATCCCGATCCTCTCGAACGCCAGGGTAAACGGGCTCTTGAGCACGTCGTCGGTGAAAGGAGTGTTCCAAGGCACTATCGCCGCGACGAAGAAGACCGAGATCACGTAGAAGAGCAGGACCCTGTAGATGACGGCGTTGGTAGCCCTTGCGACGTTTCTCCCCGGCTCATTCGACTCGGCGGCGGCAATGGTAACGATCTCAGCCCCGACGAAGGCGAAGATCACGGTCGCAACCCGCCGAGAACATCGCCAAGGGCCCGTTCGGGAAGAAGCCCCCGTCGGCGTAGAGGTTCGAGAGACCGGGCGAGTCTCCGCCTGGCCACAACCCGATCACGAACAACGCCCCAAGGACGATAAAGATAACGATAGCCACGACCTTGATGCCGGCGAACCAGAACTCGAACTCGCCGTAGGAGCCGACGGAGTAAAGGTTGGTGCCGGTGAGCAGCAAGACGAGGACCAGAGCGATGAGCCAGGGCGGTACGCCTGGTACGTATTGCCCCAGGATGGACGCCGCCACCGTGGCCTCGAATCCGACAACGATCGCCCAGAAGTACCAGTAGAGCCACCCGATGGAGAACCCCGCCCAATTGCCCAGGGCCATCCTGCCGTAGTCAGAGAAGGAGCCGACCGAAGGCTGGGCGACCGCCATCTCCCCGAGCATGCGCATGATCAGGATGAGGAGAGTGCCGGTCAGCAGGTAGGTCAGTATGGTCGCCGGACCAGCCTGGTTTAGTATCGGCCCGGTCCCCACGAAGAGGCCTGCCCCGATGATCCCCCCGAGCGAGATCATGGTCATGTGCCGTCTCTTCAGGCCTGGTTGCAGGTGTCCTTCCTGGCCAGACCCGCCGCTCTTCTCTGTCGCCGCTTCAGCCATCAATTCCCCTTCCCCTACGTCTACGCCCTCCCCGCGCAGCTTACACGTTTCAGCGGGTATCGGGAAGTTAAATTTCCCGATACCCGCGCCTTCAGCCATCAGCTATCAGCGAAAAACAAGAAGCTGAAGGCTGATAGCTGACAGCGCGGTTCGCAAGAGGCTCAGCCTCTTGCGAACCGCGCTACCCGAGGATCTTCCCGGCGTCGGTGTACGAGAGGTCGTGGGCCTCGGCTACCGGCTCGGAGACGAGGTCCCCGCGCAGCGTACTGAGTCCTTTGGCCAGAGACTTGTCTTCGGCCGCAGCGCCCTCTAGGCCCTTGTCGGCTATCTGGATCAGGTACGGCAACGTCGCGCTGGTCAGTGCGAGCGTCGAGGTCCTGGCCACGGCGCCTGGTATGTTGGCGACGCAGTAGTGAACGACGCCCTCCTCGACGTACGTGGGATCGGAGTGCGTCGTCGGCCTCGCCGTCTCTATGCACCCACCCTGGTCGATGGCGACGTCGGCGACCACGCTCCCGGGACGCATGCTCGCAACCATCTCGCGCGAGACGAGCTTGGGCGCCTTGGCCCCGTGTACCAATACGGCACCTATGACCACGTCGGCCTGCCTGACGTAGGCGGCGGTCCTGGCGCGGTTCGGAACAACCAGGTCGGCCCTTCCCTCGAAGATGTCAGAGAGGTAGGCGAGCCGCTTGGGGCTGATGTCGAGCACGCTCACCAGCGCCCGCATGCCGAGGGCTATCTTGGCGGCCTCGGTGCCGACGACACCACCCCCGATGATCGTGACCTTCGCCGCAGGGGTTCCGGGAACGCCACCAAGCAACAGCCCTGCACCACCTTGAGGACTCTCCAGGTGGTGCGCTGCTGCCTGAACGGACATCCTGCCCGCCACCTCGCTCATGGGCGTGAGGAGCGGCAGAAGACCGTCAGGCGTCTCGACCGTCTCGTAGGCGATGGAGTTGATCTTACGCTCCATCAAGAACTCCGTGAGCCCCTTGTCAGCGGCCAGATGCAAATAAGTGAAGAGCTGCTGACCCTCTCTGAACCGGTCGTATTCTTCGGGGACGGGCTCCTTTACCTTCACAATAAGGTCCGCGGCCTCAAAGACCTCGCCGGGCCCATCGACGAGCCGTGCGCCTGCCTCTTCGTACTCCTCGTCCGAAAAGCCGGCACCATCACCCGCACCAGCCTGGACCACCACTTCCTGGCCGTGGTGCACCAGCTCGGCAACCCCGTCGGGCTGCATGGAGACGCGGCCCTCCATGTCCTTGATCTCCCCGGGTACCCCTACAACCGTCGCCATAACGTTCCTTTCCCTCGCTGCACCCACGCTCTCAGTACCTTATAGCAAGGTTACTATAAACGTGCAATGATGCTGGCAGAGGCCACGGGGTGTCAGTCTGCCCGCCTGCCGTTGGAGTCCGTGCCTGTACGCAACCACAACGAGACGTGCTGTGGCTGCATCGTATCGTTCACCACCGAGACCAGCTCGTTGCTGAGCGTGGCGAGGTTCGTCTCCTCGCGCAAGCGGGCGGAGAAGGCGCCGAGTATCTGTGCGGCGTCGTACTTTCTGCGGTAGAAGCGCCGATCTATAAACGTTTGCGTGCGACGGCGCAGGGGGTTGAACAGGGCCGCAATCGCGAGGGTGGAGACGACGACCTCGAGTTGGGGCTGCTCGTGGCCGGCGAGGGCACGTAAGACCGTCTGTGCTAGCGTCACGCCGCCCACATAGAGTGCGACCAGCATCACCGTCAGGGAGCCGTAGACCAGGGTGCGGTTTATGACCACGTCTATGTCGAACAGGCGCGAGCGCAGCATCGCTATGCCTATCGAGAGCGGGATCATCAGCCCGGACGCGTCCATCAACAGCATGCTCAACATCCGCTGCCCCACTTCCCGGGGCGGTAGGTCTACCGCTGCTTCCACGGTGAATACAGTCGCCAGGGTGCCCACGATAGCAACGGCCACCCCGAAGACGACCCACTTGGTTTGCTGGCGCTCGGTCCGTTCCGAGACGCGGGCGTAGCGGTAGATCTGGGCCATCAGGAAGCTGCCCCACACCGCCACGACGGCCGCGATGAAAAGGGGTGGCGGCCAGCTAAGCGGGCCGAATGGCGTGAAGTTCCAAAGACCGAAGAAGAAAACGCCGTAGATCAGCGCCAGCCAGCGCGTCCAGCGTGGCACGAAGTGGCCGCTAGGGAAGAGGTAGAAAAAGAGCATCCACGCTATGTAGCCGATGTACGTCAGGATCAGGCCCAACGTGATCCCCAGGAAGGGATACGGCTTCTCGATCGTGCTTGGGGTCGGGAGGTAGAGGGCGTTTAGCGGCCCCCACACCACCAGCATAGTTGCGACGAGCAAAGCCACGGGATCTTCGGAGCGGCGCCAGAAGATGACGATCGCGACAGCGGCGAAAACGGAGACGAAGACCGTGTCGAGGGCCACGTTGTAGAGGGCGTATGCGCCTGCGGAGAGCCCGAGATTCGCGAGGGCGGCGCTTACGTTATCGGTGGGATAGGCTAGCGTGGCATAGCGGGCAGGGACACTCATTGCGAAGGCACCAAGCGTGACAACGGCAATCGCAACCCAGGCTACCCTGGCAGGTAGAAGTCAACGCCTGCGGGATCGCTCTATCTGTTGCATTGTGTCCACCGTTACGACACCACCCTACACAATCTCTTCGCATGCTGGGGTATACATCACGGCCGCCTGTCTGTTTGCTCGCCAGGGGTCGTGTCGGGACGGAGCCACAACGAGACGTGCTCGGGCTGCATCGTCTCCCTCACTACTCCCACTAGCGCGGAGTTCAGCGCGTCGAGATCCGTCTCGCTCCTGAGCCTGGTCGAGAAAGCTTCCAAAATCTTTGCGGCGTCGTACTTTCTGCGGTAGAAGCGCCGATCCACGAACGCCTGCACCCGGCGCCTGAGCGGATTGAAAAGGGCGGCGATGGCAAGCGTGGAGACGACGATGGCGAGTTGTGGCAGCTTCTCCTGGCCGGTGAGCCCGGCGAAGACTCTTTGCAACAAGACGATGCCGCCGAAGTAGACTACCCCGAGCGTCGCGCTCAGAATAGCGTAGACCAGGGTAAGATTGATGACCACTTCTATGTCGTAGAGGCGGTGTTTTACGATCGCTATGCCCGTGAAGACCGGCAAACCGAGCAACGAGACAGACATGACCACGATACTGGCCGGCACGCTTTCGGGAATGAGCAAGACACCCACGCAGACGCCGCTGACCACCACCGCGCCCCCGTATGCGAGCCACTTGATCTGCTCGCGTTGCTCGCTCCGAGCGCGCCGGAGCCGAACGATGAGCGAGACGACCGATGCCACCATGGAGCCCGCAGCCACGATGCTACCTGAGACTCCCAGCACCCACACAACGGGGCTATCGACGCCGTAGGGGTTGGCGATCTGCGGGAAGTCTACGAGCGGGCCAGCCTTCAGCGCGTTGCCCACCACGCCGCCGGCGGTTCCGAGCGCGACGCCCCAGGCCACGGGCCGCCAGCGGGGCGAGGGTAACCGGCCATCGGGGAACAACAGCAGTAGCAAGCTCGCGGGGGCATAAACCAGGAGTGTCCACAACCACGAACTGAACCACGCCGCCGTCTCGCCGAGGCTACTTGTGCCGAAACCGCTCGCGAGCCAGAACTCGGCGTAGTTCCCCACGAAGGAGTTGAGGCCTATAGTCACGCCTACGCTGCAGAAGAGCCAACCTATGGTGTTGCGGGGGTGGCGGGAAGCGATGATCGCGCCCACGACCGAGAAGGTGAGCAGCGTAACCAGGTCAGCGACCAGGCTGCCATCCTCTGTCTCGCCGCCGAACGGGAGCTCCGGAACGGTGGATCTCGTCACGAGATCCAACGCGATCCCGCCCAAGAGCAACGCCACGGATATCGTCACCAGCGACCAGGCAAGCCAGGCGGCAGCGCGCTGTCTCATCCGGCCCATTCTTTCATGCCTCGCCTGGCCTCGGCGCGAGGGCGTAACCACAGCGAGATGTGGGCGGGCTGCATCGTCTCCCTCACTACTCCTTCCAGATCTTCGTTCAAGGCATCGAGGTCCGTCTCGTCTCGAAGCTTCGCGGAGAAGGCTTCCAGAGTCTTCCTTCCATCGTACTTTTTTCGGTAGAAGCGGCGATCAATGAACGCCTGTATGCGTCGTCTCAGCGGATTGAACAGCGCCGCGATCGCAAGGGTGGATACCACGACCGTGATTTGCGGCAACCGTTCCTGCCCGGTGATGGCGCCGAAGGAGATCTGGGCCAGCGTCGCGCCGCCGAAGTAGAGCAGCGCGAGCATCAGCGTGAGCGAACCGTAGACCAGGGTGCGGTTTATGAGTACGTCAACGTCGAACAGGCGCGAACGTAACACGGCTACGCCGATGGACAGCGGGACGAGCAGAAAGGACAATGCGAAGCCCGTTCTGAGGAGTAGCAGGGTCAATGGTGTGTCCCCGTCGACCAGGGCCAGGTCCACAGGCAGTTGGAAAGGGAAGGTGCCCGCGACACCCAGGGCCGTGCCGAAGACTACCCACCTGGTCTGCTGCCGTTGCGCCAGAGAGGAGACCCTTCGGTAACGATAGATCTGGGACCAGACCAGAGTCACCACGGTCCCCAAAAATACACAGAATGAAACACTCTCCAGGGCGGGCGAGCGAGAGTACAGGTCCAGGTAAGGGAGGTAGGAAACATCAAAAGTGATGATCGCAACAGCGAGCCAGCGTGTCCAGCGTGGCACAAACCGTCCGCCGGGGAACAGCAAGAAGAACAACACGATGCAAACCTGACCCACGATCTCCACGCTCCGGACGGGCAAGGACCAGGCTGGCTGGGAGGAGATCAGAGTTATTGCGGCCGTGGGGTCGAGCGTAACCGGCCCGCAGGACACCAGAAACGTCGAGACCAGCAGCGCCATCCGGTCATCGGAGCGCCGCCAGAAGATGAGCGCGCCAACCGCAAACCACACCAGCTGGAAGACCTTTTCCACGATGACGTTCAGAAGGGCATAAGAGCGTAAAGTCAGGCCGACGTCCTGTAACGCTCGCACGCCTACTGGGGTGGCCTGATCCACCGCCCGCTCGGAACAAACTTCTTCTGAAGCGGTGCACACGCTACGATAGTGCTCGAAACTGCTAGGAACACTGAAGACCACGATCGCCAGCGCCGTTATGGCCACCATAGCCCACGCCGCACGGGCGAACAAGAGCCGGCGCCCGCGCAAGCTAGGGAGAGGTGGAGGGACGCCCGCGCTCATCCCACCGACTCCCCGAGGTACCGGCCCAGGAGCACGAACCAGACCGGGATGCCGAGGTAGGCGGGCAGCCCGACGAGGACGCCCGTGGCCCCCGACGTGTTGGCGAAGCCGGGCACCATCCCGACGCCCGGCTTGCCGGCCGTACTCCCTACCATCGTTCTCACTCCTTCCGGGGCGCCCGGAGCGCCACTTTGCTCACCACAATAGCCGAAGTGCGTCTGCTAATCGTTACGGCAACCGTTACGAGCAAGATATTCTGGAAACGTTGCTGGCATGGAGACTGGTAGATCGCCCCGGCTGTAAGAGCGCTTGTGACGATGGATTTCCGCTTCCGCGGGAATGACGAGAGAGGACCCACCCTTCGTTCGTAGCTCTTGCTAAAGGGTGTGCCTTGCTTTTGTGGGTGAGCCATTACAATAATGGTTCAAGCGCACAGGGACGGTCATTGCGGGCACGACGGGAGATGCATTGGCGAAGAAGAGCGGTTCGATGGGGTTCTCCATAGGCGAGGTCTCACAAGCTGTGGGGCTTGCGCCGCAAACTCTGAGGCTGTGGGAGAGGGAACGCTTGATCAAACCTCGCAGGACGGATCGGGGCTACAGGGTCTTCACGGAGCCCGACGTGCGACGGCTGCGCGAGATCAAACAGCTCAGGAAGGTCGAGGGCCTGAACTTCGCGGCGATACGCAAGCAACTGGGCGACGCTCCCGAATCGGCCACCCCCAACGGGTCGGCGGACGGCGAACCGTCCGGGTCCCCTGGGGAACGGTTGCGGAGGCTCAGGGTCAAGGCGCACAAGACGCTGAAGGAGGTCTCGGAGGCCACGGGGCTCTCCATCTCCTTCATCTCGGCGCTGGAGCGCGGCGGCTCGGGCGCTTCTGTCGCCTCCCTACGCTTGCTGGCTGGGGCCTACGGGGTGAACATGCGCGAGGTCTTCGGCGCCGATCTGGAGCAGAGCACGCCGCTGGTGAGGGGCGAGGATCGTCCCGTCATGCAGTGGGACAACGGGGTGCGCTTCGAGGAGATGGCCTCTGGGGAGAAAGTCATGGACCCTTCCTACATTAGAGTACCGCCGGGCACGGGGAGCGAGGGTTTCTACTCCCACAACGGGGAGGAGTTTATCTTCGTGATCTCAGGCCCGCTGTTCGTCGAGCTCAAAGACCAGGGCACGTTTCGGGCGGCGTCCGGCGATACGCTCTATTTCTCATCGACCACCCCGCACCGCTGGTGGGCCGAAGAGGAACCCGTCGAGGCTGTTTACGTCAACACCCCGCCAACTTTCTAGCGCCGATTTCCTCGCAGCTGGAAAACCGGCTCGACGCCCTGCTCTCCATCCCGGTCCTCTCCGGGCCGCTGGTCTCGCCCGATGGGACCTGGGTGGCGTGGAGCTGGTCGCGGCTCGGATCCGCCGAGGACGTGTTCGCGGCCCCGACGGACGGCTCTTCTCCCCCGCTTCGCCTGACGAAGACGTCCGGTGGTGACACGCTGGTGATGTCCTGGACACCGGACGGTAAAGCCCTCATAGTCTCGGAGGACAGTGACGGAGACGAGCGGGTGCGCCTCTTCCGTGTGCGACTCGACACGCCTGAGACGCTGGAGCCGCTGACGGAGCCGGAGCCGCAACATTTCCTCTGGGGCGGCCAGTTGCACCCGAACGACCGCTGGCTCTTCTACGACGCGAACTTCGACGCGGAGACGGGAGAGGAGCTCGAGGCCACCTGCCTCTACCGGCACGACCTGGAGACTGGCGAACGCATCGCGCTGGTCCGTCCCGAGAGGGACGCTGGACATTCCGAGCTCAACCGGCAGGGGACCCACCTGCTCTACACGCGCCGCGACCGGCACCCGGCCGGGAGTCAGGTCTGGCTCGTGGACGTCGAGGGCCGGAACGACCGCGAGGTTCTGAACTTCGGCGACCGGGTCAAGGTCCGGGCCTCGTGGCTGCGCGACAGACGCCGGGCTATCGTCGTCGCCGAGGCGGGCTCCCACCGCCGGCTCGGCATCTGGAGCATGGACGACGACTCCGTCCGATGGCTGATAGACGACCCGAAGCGCAACGTTGGGTACGCGTTCGTGCCCCCTAACGACGGTCCCATAGTCGTCATCGGGGCGGAGAATGCGCGGGTCCGGGCGTCCCTTCTCGATCCGGACACAGGGGCTGAAACCCGTCCGCCGGACGCTCCGGGGAGCTTGATCCCAATCTCCCCAGCCAGGGACGGGTGTTGGATCTGCCTCCGCTATGACGCCCAACATCCGACGGACCTCGTCCGGCTCGACCCGGAGGGCGGCAACGCCACTAGCCTTACCGGGTTCTGGGAACGCACACCACTCGGATTGCAAGATCTGGTCCCGGCTGAAGAGTTCCGCTGGACCTCGGTGGACGGACTTGAGATACGGGGGTGGCTGTACCGGACGCCGGAGCGGCGGGCCGGGACGGTCGTCCTGGTGCACGGCGGCCCGACGTACCATGCCGAGGACCGATTCAACACGGAGGTTCACTACCTGGTTTCGCGGGGCTTCGACGTGCTGGCTCCCAATTACCGGGGAAGCACCGGATTCGGGCTGGAGTTTCAGGAGAAGATCAAGGAGGACGGCTGGGGCGGCAGGGAGCAGGAAGATATCCGCACCGGCATCGAGGCGCTCTTCGAGAGGGGCATGGCGGAGCGGGGCAAGGTCGGCGTGACAGGCACCTCATACGGCGGGTACTCGGCGTGGTGGGCGATCACACACTTCCCGCCAGAGACGGTCGCCGCCGCGGCTCCGATCTGCGGCATGACCGACCTCGTCGTCGATTATTACGCCACCCGCCCCGACCTCAGGCCCTACAGCGAGGAGATGATGGGCGGCTCCCCAGAGGAAGTCCCTGACGTCTACCGCGAAAGGTCCCCGATAGAGTTCGTAAACAACATCCGCGGCAGACTCCTGATAGTCCAGGGCCTGAAAGACCCCAACGTAACCCCGGACAACGTTCACGCCGCTACGAAAGCCCTGCATCGGGAGAACGTCCCCTACGAACTCCTCACCTTCGAAGACGAGGGCCACGGCATCGCCCGACCAGAGAACCTCAAAGTTCTCTACCCACGCCTGGCCGACTTCTTCCACAATGCCTTCGACGCATCTCCTCGACCCGAAACACCCTCAGACCAGGTCCGCGTAGATGCCGAAGGTGCGACTTAGCCCGCCGTCGCGCACGAACCTTCTGCCAACACCGTGGATTCCCGCTTCTCCGCGGGAATGACGTAGCGGGGGGGCATCCAGGACCACGGTCCCAACGCGGTACCGCCCATACAAACTCCGCATCACCACGAAGACCTGTGGCCTGATGCCTGATGCCTATCCACCCACATGTTTAAACCTGATATGTGCTGGGTACACATAAGTGCAGAAAGGCAAAGTAAGCTCAGACATGGAGGAACTACAGTGACGCACGAAACCGAAACCTTCGACAACATGGGCGAGACCACGCAGACCATGGTCAGGACTACTCAGGAATCAGCCAGGATCTTTACTGACTACACTGTGAAGGCGCAGGAGTTGAACACGCAGTTTGCCAGGCGCGCTGTGGAGACCTGGATAGACGGTATGCGCAAGCAGACCGAGCTCTCCCAGGAGATGGCGAAGCAGCTCTTCGGCAAAGTAGAGGAGCAGGCCGATCTCTACCGTTCGTACTTCGGTCAGTGGGGCAACGTCCCCGCCATGAGGTTCCCATTCGCGGGCATGGCGAATGACGCGATGTTCCCCTTCCAGAGGCAGGGCATGCGGCTCGTCAGGAACGCGGAGGAAACCGTTGCGACGGTCACCTTCCCCATCGCCGGTTACGACGAGAAGAACGTCGATGAGATCTCAGCTCGGCTAGATGGTCTGAGCGACGAGCAGATCCAGCATCTCAGGGACTACGAGAAGGCCCACAAGAACCGCCAGAGCCTGATCGAGCGTTTCGACAGCAAGCTCAGGGCTTCGTAGAACGAACACGCTAAAGCGGTTTGCAATGGGGTCCAACCCCATTGCAAGCATTTCAGCCGCTCAGCATTTCAGCCCTTGTTCTTGCTGAAGTGCTGACTGGCTGAAGCGCTGAAATGAGCGAAGAGGGCCGGGAATTACTTCCCGGCCCTCTTCGCGTGTTCCTGGTTTCGCGAGTACCATCGTACGACCCGCACCACATGGTACAAATGAATGATCTTTGTGTGCGCGATAGGAGAGGCATCTCGTGCCCGGGATCTTGACCACTTTACAGTAACTGTGTAGTATTCGTGCAAAGTGAGAGGTTGTGGGCTCCGCCTTTAGGAGGTTTTACATGGATGTGATGAGAGGTCTTGGTGAGCATGGGAACAGCACGCCGCTCGTGGGCGTAGAGAACCTGATGCTCCACTTCACGCCGTATTCGGAGGATTGGTCGAAGCTACCGGTCATCGTCTCGGGTGAGGGAAGCCACGTCACCGACGACAGGGGCAACACCTATATAGATGGTCTCGCGGGGCTCTTCACCACGCAGGTCGGGCACGGCAGAACGGAGCTTGCTGACGCTGCCCACAAACAGATGAAGGAGCTCGGCTTCTTCCCCAACTGGAGTTTTCAGCACCCGAGGAGCCTTGAGCTTGCGGCCAAGATCGCCGAGATAGCGCCGGGGGATCTAAACAGTACGTTCTTCGTCTCTTCTGGTTCTGAGGCGGTGGAGACCGTCATCAAGCTGGCCAGGCAGTACCACAAGGCCAACGGCGAGCCAGGACGATACAAGATCATCTCCAGGGACGTGGCCTACCACGGCACTACGATGGGTGCCCTTTCGGTAACGGGCCTGCCCGGTTTCAAGGCGCCATTCGAGCCGTTGCCTTCGGGCTTCTTCCACGTCAGGAACACCCAGCAGGATCCGGAGGGGGCAGCTGATGCGATAGAGCAGATGATCGAGGCAGAAGGCCCCGAGCTCGTCGCCGCGGTCATACTGGAGCCTGTGCAGAACGCCGGAGGCTGCCTCGTGCCCCCGCCCGACTACTGGCGTAAGGTACGCGAGATCTGCGACAAACACGGCGTGCTCCTCGTCTCAGACGCCGTTATCTGCGCCTTCGGTAGGCTCGGTGAGTGGTTCGGTATCGAACGCTTCGACGTCGTTCCAGACATGAGTAGCTTCGCCAAGGGCGTAACATCAGGCTACCTTCCCATGGGAGGGGTCGTCGTAAACGATAGGATCTCATCCACCCTCAAGGACAAGGCGTCGATGTTCATGCACGGCTCCACGTTTGGTGGGCACCCTGTCTCTTCTGCAGTGGCGTTGGAGAACATCTCCATCATCGAGCGGGAGGGGCTGCTTGGCAACGTGCACGAGTTGGAGGGGCACTTTGGGGATGAGTTGAGGAGGATGGCATCTGAGCATCCCATCGTGAAGGAAGTGCGGGGGATGGGCTTCTTCTGGGCCGTCGAGGTCAACCCGGAGAGGGCCGACGGCACGCCGCTGGATGACGACGAGTACCAGAAGTACTTCAAGGGCGTGGTCTCCAGGAAGCTCTTGGAGGGTGGCCTGATCTGCCGCTTCGACGACAAGGACGACCCGGTGATACAGTTCTCCCCCGCGCTCGTCTCTGACAGGGAAGTCCTGAGCCGCATCGCCGAAATTACCGACGGCGCCCTTACAGCGCTCGAAAAAGAACTCGGTTACAGGAGCTAGAGGGAGAGACGTTGACCAGCCCCCCTGGCGCGTCCACGAGCGCCCGCCCCGAAGATAAGGACTACCGTTCTTACAGCTTCTGGCTGGAGACGGCCGGGGAGGAGCTCACACCGCGACCGTCGCTGCCGGGTCCGACCGAGGCAGACGTGGCCATACTTGGCGCGGGCTTCACGGGCCTGTGGACGGCCTACTATCTGCTCCGGCAGGAACCTACCTTACGAGTGGTGGTGCTCGAATCGGAGGTCGCCGGCTTCGGGGCATCCGGGCGCAATGGCGCCTGGTGCAACTCCGCCTTCCCTGTTAGCCCCGTCGAGCTCGTTCGGCGCTTCGGCGCGGAGGCGACCAGGGACCTCCTGCTCGAGATGCGGGGGGCCGTCGATGAGATAGGCAGGGTCGCGGAGGCCGAGGGGATCGACGCGCAGTACTTCAGGGGCGGGCAGCTCCGGGTCGCGCGCGGGCGGGCCCAGCTGCCGGGCATACGGGACGCCTACGAGTCCGCCCGGGCGCTCGGTCTCGAGGAAGACCTCCTGCTGCTCGACGCGAAGCAGACAGCCGGGCGCGTCACGATAGTGGGCGCCAAAGGGGGCCTGTACAATCCGCACTGCGCGACCATCCACCCCGCGCGGCTCGCGCGCGGGCTTGCCAGGGCCGTCGAGCGCCTGGGCGGGAAGATCTTCGAGCGGACAACCGTCACCGACTTCGAGACTGGCGCCAACCCGCGGTTGGTGACGGACTCGGGCGAGGTTAGGGCGCGTGCGATCGTGCTCGCGGGGGAGGCTTACCTGGCGCGGCTGCGCAAGCTTCGCCGGCAAGTGCTGCCCATCTACTCCCTTATCGTACTGACCGAGCCCCTCTCCGGGGAGCAGTGGGCACAGATCGGCTGGGAGGGCCGCGAGTGCGTGGCGTCGAACCGCTACACCGTGGACTACCTTTCGCGTACGGCCGACGGGCGCATACTCTTCGGGGGCCGCGGGGCGCCCTACCATTACGGTTCGCGCATAGAGGACGAGTACGACAAACACGATCCCACACATGAGCTGCTGCGCCGTACGGCGAGGGAGTGGTTCCCGGCCCTCGAAGGCGCGCGGTTCACCCACGCCTGGGGGGGACCGCTCGCCATGCCCCGCGACTGGATGCCGACCATGTCATACGACCCGGCAGAGGGCGTCGCGACCGCGCGCGGCTACACGGGACAGGGCGTGGCGACTGCCAACCTTTCGGGCCAGACGCTGGCGGACCTGATCCTCGGCCGGGACACCGTCGTAACCCGCCTGCCCACCGTCAACCACGAGACGCGTCCCTGGGAGCCGGAACCGCTGCGGTGGTTGGGTGCCAGGTACGTGCAGCGCGGCCTGATGAAGGCCGACGACCGCGCCGAGCAGACCGGGGAGCCGCCGACGGGCAAGACCCTGGCCGAGCGCCTCGGAAGTCATTGAAGTAATGATGGGCGGCCCGGCGCCATGGGATATCGCGGTCGACGCGGTAGTTGTAGGCGCCGGGCTGGCCGGGCTGACGGCGGCCAGAAAGCTCCACGCCGCCGGCGCTTCGGTGATGGTGATCGAAGCCCAGAACAGGGTTGGTGGCCGGACGCTCTCAGGCAACGCTGGCGGCGCCTCCGTCGAGCTTGGCGGGCAGTGGATCGGACCGGCCCAGCGCCGCATCATCGATCTCGCCAGCGAGGTCGGCGTCGAGACGTTCTCGACGCACGTTCCAGGGCGCACCGTGTTCTGTGAAGGCGAGCGCCGCGCGGAGTACGAGGACGACGGCGAGATCCCCTTCTTAGACCCCGCCTCGCTTCAGGAGGTAGAAGAGGCATTCGGTGCCCTGGGCGAGCTCGCGAGGGGCGTTCCCGCCGACGCGCCCTGGACGGCGAAGAACGCCGCCGAGCTCGACGGACAGACGCTCGAGACGTGGAAGCTCGGGCACACGAAGAGCAGCGGCGCCAGGTTCTACTTCGATCTCGCGGTGGAGTCCCTGTACGCCTGCGAGCCCCGCGACGTCTCGCTGCTCGGCGTGCTGGCCGACGTCGCCTCCTCCGGTAGCTACGAGGGGCTGTTCGAGATCGAAGCCTCCGCCGAGGAGTACAGGTTCGTGGGCGGCGCAGAGGAGGTCTCAGTCAGGCTGGCACAAGAGCTGGAAGGGCGTTTGCTCCTGGACTCTCCGGTGCGACGCATCGTCCAGGATGGAGAGACTGTGCTCGTCGAGTCGGACCGCGCCTCCGTTCGCGCGGGGGCCGTGGTTGTCACGGTGCCGCCCGTCCTGCGCGGGCGTATAGAGTACGTGCCCGCGCTCCCGCCGATGCACGACGGGCTCTCCCAGAGGATGCCTATGGGGGCCGTGATCAAGTGCCACGCCGTCTACGACGCGCCGTTCTGGCGCGATGCGGGACTGAACGGGCGCGCCGAGAGCTACAGGGGACCGTGCAAAATCACCTGCGACAACTCGGCCCCTGGGGATGAGATCGGCGTGCTGACGGGCTTTATTTTAGGCTCCGACGCCCGCGAGTGGGGACGAAAGGAACCAGGAGAGCGCGAAACGGCCGTGCTCGAGTGCTTCGCCCGCTACTTTGGGGAGAATGCCCTCGGCCCTCTGGCCTACGCGGAGACAGATTGGGGGGCCGAAATCTACTCGCGCGGCGGATACGCGGGGGTGCCCGTGCCGGGTATGCTTCTGGATCACGGTCCTGCGCTGACCGAACCTGTAGGATGCATCTACTGGGCCGGGGCCGAGACTGCCTCCGAGTGGAGCGGGTACATGGAAGGGGCAGTTCAGTCCGGCGAGCGGGCGGCGCGGGAGGTCCTCTCGACGCTCGGTCGTCGCCCGGAGACTTCCGTTCCCGGCGCGGACGATCTCCCCCAAAGCAAGCTTGCGCGGGGCTACACACACAGGGGGTAAGGAGTTGCAAGACAGAGAAACAACGGAACACCCGCCGGGGACAAGCGGTGCCCGGCCGGAAACGGGTCGGGACGTCGCCGTGGAGTTGTCCGGCATCACCAAGCGCTTCGGGGAGTTCACGGCGGTGGACGACCTCTCGCTCGACATCTACGAGGGCGAGTTCTTCTCGCTTCTAGGACCGAGCGGGTGCGGCAAGACCACGACGCTGCGCATGATCGCCGGCTTCGACGAGCCCACGGAGGGCGGTATCTCCGTCGCCGGCGAGCAGATGCGGGGGGTCCCGCCCTACCGGCGTCCCGTCAACACCGTTTTCCAGTCGTACGCGATCTTCCCCCACCTCAACGTCTTCGACAACGTGGCCTTCGGCCTCAGGCGGGCCGGGGTCCATAAGGAAGAGCTCCGCCAGCGGGTCACCGAAGCCTGCGAGATGGTACAGCTCTCCGGCTTCGAGAGCCGCCAGCCGAACATGCTCTCGGGCGGGCAGCAACAACGGGTCGCGCTCGCGAGGGCGCTGGTCAATCGGCCGAAGGTGTTGCTGCTTGACGAACCTCTAGGGGCCCTCGATCTCAAGCTCAGGAAGGAGCTGCAGCTCGAGCTCAGGACCTTGCAACACGAGGTCGGGATCACCTTCGTCTACGTCACGCACGACCAGGAAGAGGCGCTCACGATGAGCGACAGGATCGCGGTGATGGACGCCGGCGTCGTGCGGCAGGTCGCCGACCCCACCACCCTGTACGAGTTCCCGCACGACCGCTTCGTCGCAAGCTTTATCGGCCAGACCAACATGTTCTCAGGCAGGGTCGAGTCGGTCGAGGGGGACCGGGTAACGCTTCGGACCCAGGAGGGGGAGAAGATCGAAGCCACAGGGCAGGAAGCCGTCGAGGCGAACTCCGAGGTTCACGTCGTCGTCAGGCCCGAGAAGATTAGGTTCGGGGGCGACGGGGACAATATCCTCTCGGCCACGATCGAACAGGTCGTCTACCTGGGCGTTAGCACCCAGTACATCGCCCAGCGTCCCGACGGGGAGAGGATCGTCCTCTACCAGCAGAACGCCTACGACACCGCCGGTCCCGGGGAGGGTGAGCAGGTCTCCGTCACCTGGGACGCCGCAAACTGCCTCATTCTAGGAGGGTAACCATGCAAAGCAAGATAAGTCGCGGCAAATTCCTGAAGACCCTGGGCGCCGCAGGGGTTGCGGGCTCGACGCTCTCAATTCTTTCCTGCCAGCCGAATACGAGCGCGGTGGGTGGAGGCGGAGGCAGCGGGGGCGGGCCTGAGGAGAAAGAGCTGGCCCTCTACAACTGGTCGGACTACGTCGCCAAGAGCACCATACCTAGCTTCGAGGAGAAGACCGGCATACAGGTCACTCAGGACTTCTACGGCTCCAACGAGGACCTGCTAGGCAAGCTCCAGGCCGGCGCCACGGGGTACGACGTGATCGTACCGAGCGACTACATGGTCACGGTCATGATCAAGTCCGACGTAATCCAGAAGCTGGACAAGTCCAGGATCCCGAACACCAGGAACGTCGGCGAGGACTACATGGGCCTCTCCTTCGACCCTAACAACGAGTACAGTCTTCCCTACCAGTGGGGCACGACCGGCATCCTTTACAACAAGAAGGAAACCGGGGAACTCGACGGCACCTGGGGCCCGATGTGGGACCCGCAGTTCGAGGGCCAGATCGCCATGCTCGCCGACAGCAGGGAGACGATCGGGGCCGCCCTGTACAAGCTGGGCTACTCCGTGAACACCAAGGACGACGCCGAACTCTCCGAGGCCGAGGCGGAGCTAAAGAAGCAGCAGCCCCTCCTGCGCGGGTACTTCATCTCTACCGAGGTTCGGCCGCTGGTCCAGAACGGTGACATCTTGCTTGGCCACGTCTACTCCGGCGACGCGTTCCTCGCACTCGCCGGAAACGAGGACCTCGACTACATCATCCCCCAGCCGATGGCGACGCGCTGGACGGACAACATGTGCATCCCGAACGGCGCGCCGCACCCTGACAACGCCCACAAGTTCATAAACCACGTCCTCGCCGCGGACGTGGGGGCGGCCCTCTCCAACTACACCTACTACAACACGCCCAACCAGGCTGCTCTGCCCGAGATAGACCCGGCGCTCAAGGACCTTCCTGGCTACACCCTGACGCCGGAGATCTTCGAGAGGCTCGAGGTCATCGAGGACGTCGGGGCAAAGACCCGCGAGTACGAGCGTATCTTCACCGAGGTAAGGAGCGCCTAGCGTGGGAGGGAAGGGACGCGGCTGGACCCTCAGGCTGGTGGGGTTGCTCACGCCGGTCACGATCTGGCTCGGGCTCTTCTTCCTCGTTCCGTTGCTCCTGATCCTGGCTTACTCCTTCGGGACCAGTAACATCTACGGTGGCATAACGCTCGGCTTCAACCCTGGCAACTACTTCAGGGTCTTCGACCCACTGTACCTGGAGATCATCGTCCGCACCTTCGTCATAGCGGCGATCACGACCGTGCTCTGCTTCGCGCTCGGGTATCCGCTGGCGTACTTCATCGTCTTCAAGGGGCGCAGGTGGCGCAACGTGCTCATCCTGCTCGTCATGGTCCCGTTCTGGACGAGCCTCCTGATCCGGGCTTACTCCTGGGTCGTGATCCTGAGCGGCAACGGGATTGCCAACAAGACCCTGCAGTTTCTCGGCATCATCGACGAACCCGCTACGCTGATCTTCACGTCGCAGGCGGTCCTGATGGGGATGGTTTACTCGTACCTGCCGTTCATGATCCTGCCCCTCTACGCCTCGCTGGAGAAGTTCGACACCCGCCTGAAGGAGGCGGCCAAGGACCTCGGGGCGAGTAGGTGGCACACGTTCTGGCGGGTCACGTTCCCGCTTAGCATGCCTGGCGTGATCGCGGGCTCCATCCTGGTCTTCATACCTTCTGCCGGGGAGTTCGTCATCCCGCAATTGCTCGGTGGTTCGAGGACGGTGATGACGGGCAGTCTGATACAGAACCAGTTCGGCTCGGCCCGCGACTGGGCCTTCGGGAGCGCCCTCTCCGTAATGCTCGCCGTGTTGCTGCTCGCGGCGATCCTATTCTACGTGCGGCGCGTTGGCACGGACAAGCTGGAGGGGGTGTGAGCGCAAAGACTGGCGGCCCCGTCTACAAAGGCATGAGCAAGTTCCCCGACCGGGCACTATTCCTCTTCTCCGTCCTGATCTACGCTTTTCTGTACGCTCCGATCCTGGTCCTGATGTTCTTCTCGTTCAACTCAAGCAGGAGCACGCAGACCTGGACGGGCTTCTCGACCGAATGGTACGTTGCGCTGCTGCGGGACGAGTCCATCCACGACGCCTTCTTCAACTCCATGAAGGTAGGGGTGACGGCGACGCTTATCGCCACGGTCATAGGAACTCTCACGGCACTGGCGCTCACACGGCATAACTTCCGGGGCAAGCTGGCGGCGGACACCACGATCTACGCGGCTACGGTGATGCCTGAGATCGTGGTCGGGGTAAGCCTCCTCGTCTTCTTCGTCGCCACCCTGATCCCGCTAGGCATCGAGCTCGGTATCGTGACCATCGTTATCGCGCACGTGGCGTTTACCATCTCGTTCGTTACGATTGTCGTGCGGGCGCGCCTGGCTGGGATGGATGAATCCCTGGAAGAAGCCGCCCAGGACCTCGGGGCCAACCCGGTGACTACTTTTGTGCGGGTAACGTTGCCACTGATCCTGCCCGGCGTCATGGCGGGAGCCCTGCTGGCTTTCACCCTCTCTTTCGACGACTTCGTCATAACGTTCTTCGTCTCGGGCGTGGGGTCGAGCACGTTGCCGCTGAAGATCTACTCTATGATCAAGTTCGGCGTCAGCCCCGTCATCAACGCGCTCTCGACTGTGGTACTGGTGGCCACGATCGCCCTGATCTTCGGCGGCAGCCGCCTCCTCGTGAGGAGGGAGAAGTCCTAGCGACATGGCCGAGAACTCACACCCGAAAGCAAACCCTCCACGCGAGCGCATTCTCGCGCTGATGGAACGCGAGCAGGGGAGGTTCGCCCGCTCACACCCCAGGTCCCGCGAGCTCTACGAAAGGGCAGGGACCTCCCTCTTCGGCGGCGTACCGATGAGCTGGATGATGAAGTGGGCCGGCGGGTTCCCGGTGTTCGCCGAACACGCTGCGGGCTCGACGGTCGTTGACGTGGACGGCAACGAGTACGCGGATTTCTGTCTCGGTGACACCGGCGCGATGACGGGACACGCGCCGCCGGCGGTCGCCAGCACCGCGGCCGCGCAGGCGGCGCGCGCGATCACGACCATGATGCCTTCCCCTGACGCCCCTGAGGTCGGCGAAGCCCTGGCCGAGCGTTTCGGGCTGCCGCTGTGGCAGGTCACACTCTCCGCCACCGACGCGAACCGGTTCGCGATCCGGATGGCGCGCCAGATCACCGGCCGCCCCCGAATCCTCATCTTCAACTGGTGCTACCACGGCACCGTGGACGAGACGTTCGCCGTCCTGCGCGAAGGTCGGGTCGTCGCCCGTCCCGGTAACGTGGGCCCGCCCGTGGAGCTCGACCGCACCACCCGCGTCGTCGAGTTCAACGACGCGGCGGCTCTGGAGGAAGCCCTGGCCCATGAAGACGTCGCGTGCGTGCTAGCCGAGCCGGCCATGACCAACATCGGGATCGTGCTCCCCGAACCGGGTTTTCACGACGATCTCCGCGACCTCACGCACCGCCACGGGACGCTGCTCATCATCGACGAGACCCACACCATGTCTACCGGATACGGCGGCTACACCCGCGAGCACAGTCTCGACCCCGACATCCTGACCGTCGGCAAGGCGATAGGCGGCGGCGTCCCGGCTGGGGCTTTCGGTCTCACCCGCGATGTCGCGGACAGGGCGCTGGCACAGGAAGACGCCGACTACGTGGACGTTGGCGGCGTCGGTGGAACGCTGGCCGGGAACGCGCTCTCCGTGGCGGCCATGCGCACCGCCCTGACGGAGGTGCTTACCGATGAAGCCTTCGGGCGCACCGTGCCCCTGGCCAGGCGCTTCGAACGGGGTGTGCGAGAGACTATAGAAAATTCAAAGGCTCCCTGGAACGTGGTCAGGCTCGGCTGCAGGGTCGAGTACGGCTTCTCCCCCGAGCCGCCACGCAACGGCGGAGAGGCTGCGGCCTCCCACGATGATGAGTTGGAGACTCTTCTGCACCTGTACGCGCTCAACCGGGGGGTGCTCATAACACCCTTCCACAACATGGCCCTGATGGCGCCGACTACGACCGAGGCGCAAGTAGACAAGCATACCGCCATCTTCTCGGAGGCCCTGGATGAGCTCTATAAGTAGGCTCTCGTCTCCGACGGTCGCCGGTGGAGAGTCTCGATGCAATAGGCGTGATCGGCAAGTTGGGTTCCCGGACAAGGAGTAGTTGTGGAAAGCGCAGACGGTAGTAGAGAAGTACGCCCGGAGGTTTCGGAGCACGGCCTAAAGGAAAATGCCATTGGTTTCAGGGATGCCCTGATCATCGGCATAGCCTCGACGGCTCCGGCCTACTCGCTGGCCGCCGTCATCGGGCTCGTTGTGGTTACCGTGGGTGTCCAGGCTCCGGCTGTCTTGCTCGTCTCGTTCGTGCCGATGTTTTTCGTGGCCACCGCGTTCTACTACATGAACCGCGCCGACCAGGACTGCGGCACGACGTTCTCGTGGGTGACGCGGGCTATGGGTCCGTGGGCCGGTTGGATCGGGGGCTGGGCGATCTGCGTGACCGGCATCCTGGTCGTGGGCTCACTGGCCGACGTGGCCGCCCGCTACACTTACCTGTTTTTCGGCCTGGACGGTCTTGCTAGCTCCAAGCTGGCGATCACCTCCTTCGCCGTCGTCATCATCGTCGCGATGACGGCCCTGTGCGTGATAGGCACCGAGGTCTCGGCCCGCGTCCAGGACGTTATGATCGTCGCCCAGGTCGGCGCCCTCCTGCTGTTCGCCGTCGTGGCCCTTTATCGGGTGTACGCAGGCACGGCCCCCGAGGGCTCACTCGTCCCGAAGCTCTCCTGGTTCTCGCCCTTCGCGGTCGACAGCTCCAGCGCACTGATAGGCGGGCTCCTGATCGGGGTGTTCATCTACTGGGGCTGGGAGAGCTCTGTGAACCTGACGGAAGAGACGCACAACAGCGAGACCGCCCCTGGCCTCGCCGCGGTGGCAAGCACGGTTATCCTGCTCGTCACGTATCTCTCGGTGGCCGCCGCCGTGGTCGGGTTCGGCGGCGTCGCTACGGCTGAGAAGTTCGCCGACGACGACGCAATCCTCTCCACCCTGGCGACCGGCGTCCTCGGCTCACCGTGGGACAAGCTGGTCGTCCTGGCCGTCCTGACCTCGGCTCTGGCCTCGACCCAGACCACCATCCTGCCGGCCTCCCGCACCGTGCTCTCGATGGCAAGGGGGAATGCGCTGCCGGCCTACCTCGGCGAGACGCACCCACGCTTCCTTACGCCGCACGTCTCCACCATCGTCGTCGGCGCACTGGCCACCATCTGGTACGTACCGCTGAACTTTATCTCGGAGAACTTCCTCTTCGATACGCTCTCCGCGCTGTCGTTGATGATCGCCTTCTACTACGCCCTGACCGGCTTCGCCTGCGCGATCTACTACCGCCACGAACTTACCAAGAGCGTGAAGAACTTCCTGTTTATCGGCGCGGCCCCCGTGCTCGGCGCCCTGATGCTCGCCTACCTGTTCTTCAGGTCCATGATCGACCTGGCCAACCCCGGCGCTTCTTACTCCGGCGGGTCCTTCCTCGGCTTCGGGGTGCCGCTCGTCATCGGGCTAGGTTTCCTCTTGCTCGGGGTCATACTGGAGATCCTGTGGCGCCTCAGCGGACACGAGAGCTTTTTCGGACGCCGCCCGGAGACCGTCCCGCCGGAGATCGCCGAAGGCCGGGTACAGGTGCGGGAAACCGCCGGCGCGCCACCCGACGAGGATTAGGGGATCAGGCGCTGTTGCGCCGTTTCGGTGGTGTTGTTACACTGATCTTATACCTGTACTGTAATCGTTGGAGAACGGCGTGCGGGTCGGGGTGTGACCGTTGCGGTGGAATTTTCGGGGGTGGGCAGGCCGACGATAGGCGCGTTCTTACGGTGCAAGGCAAGCACCGTCGCCGGCGGGGTTGACCGGCGTTCGCATGTGCATCTAGACTAATCGGGGGAAGGGAGTGAGGACGTATGGCGGAGTCGACAGACCGAGGCGACGCCTCGAAGGTAGGTGGGGTCGAAAAACAAGGTGGGGATCTCAGGGACAAAGGTCTCCAACACGACGCCGTGGGGCTCCTGGGCAGCGTCGTGTTGGGCGTCTCGTGTGTAGCTCCGGCCTACGCCCTAACCGCCACCCTCGGTCCCACGGTCAGCGAGGTTGGGCTGCAGATGCCGGCGGTCTTCCTGGCGGGCTTCGTACCGATGTTGCTCGTGGCTTATGCCTATCGGGAACTCAACCAGGTCGCACCGGACTGCGGGACCTCGTTCACGTGGACCGTAAAAGCCTTCGGTCCTCACATCGGGTGGATGTGCGGGTGGGGCTTTGTGCTGGCTACGGTCATCGTGCTCTCCAACCTTGTGGGCGTGGCAGTCACGTTCTTCTACCTGCTGCTCGGGAACGTCTTTGGCAGCGAGGCTATCGGGGCACTGGGCGACAACGCGGTCGTCAATGTGTTGACCACCCTGATTTTTGTGGCGGGCGCCACGGCGATTTCTTACCGAGGCATGGCGGCGACCAAAGGGGTTCAGTACGTACTAGTGGGACTGCAGATGGTCGTGCTCGCCCTCTTCGTCGTCCTTGCCTTCGGCGGGGCGATCGGCGGGACTTCTGAACTCGCAATCGGCTTTTCATGGAGTTGGCTCAACCCCTTCGCGATAGAGTCCTTTGCAGCGTTCGCGGCCGGCCTGTCGCTCTCCATCTTTATCTTCTGGGGTTGGGACACCACGCTCACCGTCAACGAGGAGACGACCGGCAGCTCCAGCACACCGGGACGGGCCGCGCTCCTGACCATCCTCACGATCCTCAGCACGTACTTGCTGGTTGCGATCTCAGCCCAGATGTTCGCCGGTATTGGGAAGCAGGGCGTTGGGCTGGGCAACCCCGACACGGCGGATAACGTTTTCGCCGTGCTAGCTGGGCCCGTGCTCGGCGCGCTCGCCATCCTTCTTTTCCTCGCGGTGCTGGCGAGCGCGGCATCGAGCCTACAGACCACGTTCTTGCCGGCGGCGCGGACGATGCTTGCGATGTCGTTCTACAAAGCGGCACCCGAGCGTTTCTCCCGCGTGCATCCGCGCTTTCGCTCCCCGTCGTATGCGACTCTGTTCTCCGGTGTGGCCACAGCGATTTTCTACTCTGTAATGACATTTCTCAGCGAAGACGTCTTGATCGACACCATCTACGCGCTCGGACTGATGATTGCTTTCTACTACTCGATCACGGCGTTTGCGTGCGTGTGGTACTTCCGTGGGGAGTTGTTCACGAGCCCGACCAACTTCTTTTTCAAAGGACTCTTTCCTGGTCTCGGCGGGATAATGCTCGCGCTCCTCTTCTTTAAAACGGCCATCGATACCTTCGACCCGGCCTACGGAAGCGGCGGAGCGATACTCGGGATGGGCACCGTATTCGTCATCGGCGTGGGCTTGCTCGTCCTGGGCGTCTTCCTGATGTTCGCGTGGCAGTATCGGGCACCGGAGTTCTTCCGCGGGGAGACCCTCACGCACGACACGGCCGTGCTCGCCACCGAAGAGGATCTGTTGGAGGATCGAGACCCGGAGGAACGCTAAGTTGGAACGATCTATCGACGGTACGGGAAAGTCCGCGGCAGTCCGGCACCCCCTAGATCCTCTGACCGCCCAGGAGTTCCGCCGGGCAGCGGCAACCCTGCGCGAAGACCGTGGCTTCGACGAGTGGTGGCGCTTCGCCGCCATCGAGCTCAAAGAGCCACCAAAGAGTGTACTCGCGTCGGGGCGTAAGGTACCGCGGGAGGCCCTGCTAATCTGCTGGAATCGCGACGACGGGCAGGCCTACAAGGCCGTCGTCTCGCTCGACGAGGACCGAGTCGTCTCGTGGGAGCACCGTCCGGGCGAGCAGCCGAACGTAACCGTCGACGAGTACCACGAGTGCGACGTCGCTTTGCGACAGGATCCCAAAGTCGTCGAGGCGCTCGCCGCGCGTGGCGTCACCGACATGGACAAGGTCCTCTTCGACGTCTGGGCCTACGGGGGGTCTTTGATCGCCGACAAGTACAGGGGCCGTCGCATCGGCTGGACGGACATCTGGTATCGGGACTACGAGGATTCCAACCCCTACGCCAACCCCGTCAACGGCCTCAAGCTCATAGTTGACCTCAACCGCGCTGAGCTCCTCGAGATCGAGGACACCTTCTCGGTCGAAAAGCCGAATATTATGGGCGAGTACGCACCGAGACACGTTCCCGGCCTGCGGGCGCGTGGCGACTTGAAACCGCTCGAGATCACGCAGCCCGAGGGAGCCTCGTTCGTCCTGAACGGCAACGAGCTAGAGTGGCAGAAGTGGTCCATGCGCATCGGGTTCAACTACCGCGAGGGGCTCGTGCTTCACACCGTAGGCTACGACGACGGCGGAAAGATCAGACCCGTCGCGCACCGGATGTCTTTCTCGGAGATGGTGGTACCTTACCGCGACCCTAGCCCCGAACACTTCAGGCGCACGGCCTTCGACGTCGGCGAGTGGGGCCTCGGGTTCATGACGACCTCGTTGGAGCTTGGCTGCGACTGCCTGGGTGAGATCTCCTACCTCGACGCGGTCCTCCACGACTCCAAGGGCGAGCCCTACACCATCAAGAACGCCATCTGCATCCACGAGGAGGACGACGCTGTCCTCTGGAAGCATGTGGACGAGGTCGACGGGGCAGAGATCCGTAGGAGCCGGCGGCTGGTCCTCTCCTTCCACGCGACCGTGGCGAACTACGAGTACCTCGTCTACTGGCGTTTCTACCAGGACGGCAACATCGAGTGCGAGGTCCGGGCCACAGGAATCATGGTGACCTCTCACTTCCCGGAAGGCGAGCAGCCCCCGTACGGGTCTCTGGTTGACGATCGCACCTACGCCCCGTTCCACCAGCACTTCATCGTCGCCAGGCTCGACCTCGACGTGGACGGCGAGGCGAACACCGTCGTCATGTCCGAGACGGAGGCGTCGCCGGTCGGGCCCGAGAACCCCTACGGCCTCGCGCTCGTGCAGCGCAACCAACCCCTTCGCACCGAGGAGGAGGGCAAGCAGGACTATGACTGGAGCACCCAACGCTCCTGGAAGGTCGTCAACGACAAAGCCCGGAACGGACTTGGCACGTCAACCGCCTACAAGCTCGTACCAACTGGCTGCCTCCCTGCCATGTTCGACCCAGCCTCGCCGGTCCTCGAGCGGGCCGGGGTTATCGGGCACACCCTGTGGGTGACCCCCTACCACGAAGACGAGCGCTGGCCTTGCGGGGAGTTCGTGAACCAGAGCGAGGTCGATACGGGGCTGCCGGTATGGACCCAACAGAACCGACCCATCCAGGACACCGACGTAGTCCTCTGGTACGTGTTCGGCATCCACCACATCACACGCCCCGAGGAGTGGCCCGTGATGGCTGTGGACACCGTCTCGTTCTGGCTCAAACCGGCAGGCTTTTTCGACCGCAACCCCGCGCTGGACGTGCCTCCCGAGAGCAACGGGCACTGCCACCCGTCGCCGGAAAGTTAGGCATGATCGAACAGCCTACCGCGCCATACTATCTGCGCGTCCTCACCCCCAGAGGCGTGCGGCTGCACGGTGCGAGCGACCCGAACTTCAGGACCATCAACGTGCTGCGAGAGGGGTGATGGAGGAGTGATGCGATGATCGACCCGCTCAAACGCTGGGCCGAATTCGGCGAGAAGCCCGATTACGCGGGACCGCTGTCCTACGGCGGCTCGCCATACACGCAAGACCAGTCAGGCCTGGAGGGCGCGGACGTGGCTATCGTGGGCGCCCCGATGGACGAGCTCGTCTCCGACCGGCCGGGGACACGATTCGCGCCACGCGCGATCCGAGCGGCGAGTTGCCCACCCGGTCCCAACCTGGAGACCGGGGTGGACGCTTTCGCCGATCTGCGGGTCGTTGACTTCGGGGACGCGCCGGTCCTGCCTGCGGACCCCGTCCGCTCCCACGCCGCGATAGAAGAGACGGTAGGTCAGGTGCTCGCGGCGGGTGCGATCCCGGTCGTCCTCGGCGGGGACCACTCCATCTCCGAGCCGGACGTGCGCGCCTGCGCCTCCGCGCACGGGCCAGTCGGCCTGGTTCACTTCGACACCCACACCGACACCGGCGAAGAAGTTTTCGGCGTCGGGCTCTCGCACGGCACGATAATGCGCAGGCTCGTCGAGGAGGGCAGCGTCGATCCGCGACGCTACGTCCAGATCGGTCTGCGCGGCTACTGGCCTGGGGATAGGGAGTTCGCCTGGCAGAGAGAACGCGGCATCACGAGCCTCTTCATGAACGACGTGAGGGACCTCGGCATAAGGGAGGTTATGGACCGGGCTGTCGAAGCGGTCGGCGAGGGTCCGGTCTTCCTCACCGTGGACATCGACGTGCTTGACCCGGCCTTTGCGCCGGGCACGGGCACCCCCGAGCCTGGCGGCATGACCACCGCCGAGCTGCTCTGGGCCGTGCGGGAGGCGGCTGCGCGGCTAGACGTCGTGGGGACAGACATGGTAGAGGTTATCCCAACCGGCGTGGGGTCAGCCGACATAACCGCGCTCGCGGCGGACCGGATCGTGCGCGAGATCCTCGGCGGCATCGCCCTGCGCCGGAGACGAGACGACGGAAAAGCCAACGACAAGGAGGAGAGATGACGGAGACCAAGACGCTGAAGAACTTCGTGGGGGGCGAGTACGTAGACGCCTCCGACGGTCGCACATACGACCTGGTCAACCCGGCCACAGGCCAGACCTTCGCCCAGGCGCCGCTCTCCGGCGAGGAGGACGTCGACCGGGCGTTCGGGGCGGCCGCAAGGTCCTTCGAGTCATGGCGCGACACGACGCCTTCGGAGAGGCAGCTCGCCATGTTCAGGATCGCCGACGCTATAGAGGAGCGGGCCGAGGAGCTGGTGCGTGCCGAATCGGAGAACACCGGGAAGCCGTTCGGGCTGACCATGGAGGAGGAGATACCGGCGGGGGTGGATCAGATACGCTTCTTCGCCGGGGCGGCCCGCGTTCTCGAAGGCAAGTCCGCCGGGGAGTACCTGCCCGGCCTGACCTCCTACGTGAGGCGCGAGCCTGTTGGGGTCTGCGCGCAGGTCACACCGTGGAACTATCCGATGATGATGGCGATCTGGAAGTTCGCGCCCGCAATCGCGGCCGGCAACACCATCGTGATCAAACCCTCCGACACCACCCCGGTCTCGACTATCATGATGGCCGAGATAGCCGCCGAATTCTTGCCCGAAGGCGTCTTCAACGTCGTGTGCGGCGACAGGGACACCGGACGTGCCCTCGTCGAGCACGACACGCCCCAGATGGTCTCGATCACGGGCTCCGTGCGGGCCGGGATGGAGGTGGCGAAGGCGGCCTCCGACGATCTCAAGCGGGTACACCTGGAGCTCGGCGGCAAAGCGCCGGTTATCGTCTTCGACGACGCGGACATCGAGGAGGCGGTGGAGGCGATCTCGGTCGCCGGCTACTTCAACGCCGGGCAGGATTGCACCGCCGCCACGAGGGTCCTCGCCGCGCCTGGGGCCTACGACGACTTCGTGGGCGCGCTCACCGAGGCCGCGAATGGTACCAAGACGGGCGACCCGGACGACGAGGACGTCCTCTACGGTCCCCTGAACAATGAGAACCAGCTCCAGCACGTCACGGGTATGGTCGAACGTCTCCCCGACCACGCTGAGGTCAAAGCCGGTGGGCATCGGTTTGGGGAGAGGGGCTACTTCTACGAGCCGACCGTGGTTAGCGGCCTCGAGCAGGATGACGAGGTGTCGCAAAACGAGATCTTCGGCCCCGTTATCACCGTCCAGCACTTCTCCGACGAGGACGAGGCGGTCCGCTGGGCGAACGGCGTCAAGTACGGTCTCGCCTCCAGCGTGTTCACCAAGGACCACGGGCGGGCGATGCGGGTCAGCCGCAGGCTGGACTTCGGGTGCGTCTGGATCAACACCCACATCCCGATCGTGGCGGAGATGCCCCACGGCGGCTTCAAGCACTCGGGCTACGGCAAGGACCTCTCGATGTACGGCCTGGAGGACTACACCCGCATCAAGCACGTCATGAGCAACCTCGAAGCATAGAGGAGGTTTCAGGCTACAGGCTTCAGGCATCAGCAAGGACGGCCAGCCCGGATCTCGGGCTGGCCGTTCGGATCCGGTGATCGGGCGAGGCCCGAAGAACCGCAACGGGTTGAAGGGACGTTCGGTCATGGCTGGCGGTGGGCCGAACGCGGTATCCTTCAGCCTGAAACCTGATGCCTGAAGCCTTCAAAGAAGGGAGCATAGATGAGCATCGCAACGTCTGAGCAAAGCGTGGTAGATAGCGTGAACAAGCGGCTCTTTATCGGGGGCGAATGGCGTGAGGCTTCTGGGGGCGAGACGCTCGCCGTCGAGGACCCTTCGACCGGCGAACCGATCTGCGACGTCGCCGACGGTACGCCAGAGGACGCCGTCTCGGCCCTGGACGCGGCCAGTGGGATGCAGAGCGAGTGGGCCAAGACGGCGCCGCGCGAACGGGGTGAGATCCTCCGTCGCGCCTTCGAAACTATTGTGGAACGCTCCGATGAGCTCGCCCTCCTGATGACGCTGGAGATGGGCAAGGCGCTCGCTGAGTCGAAGGCGGAGGTCACCTACGCCGCCGAGTTTTTCCGGTGGTTCTCGGAGGAGGCCGTCCGCATCGAGGGCCGCTACGCTGTCCCGCCCGCCGGCACCGGACGCATGCTCACCATGAAGCAGCCCGTGGGACCATGCCTCTTTATAACGCCATGGAACTTCCCGATGGCGATGGGTACCCGCAAGATAGGCCCAGCCATCGCCGCCGGATGCACGATGGTGATGAAGCCGGCCCAGCAGACGCCCCTGTCCATGCTCGCGCTCGCCGCTATCCTGGAAGAGTCGGGGCTACCCGGCGGCGTCCTCAACGTGGTGACGAGCTCCTCCTCAGGCGGCACGATGGGACCGCTCATCGCCGACCCGCGGGCGCGCAAGCTCTCGTTCACGGGCTCGACGGAGGTCGGGCGCAAGCTGATAGAGCAGTCCGCGGAGCAGATCCTGCGCGTCTCCATGGAGCTCGGGGGCAATGCCCCCTTCCTGGTCTTCGACGACGCCGACCTCGACGCCGCCGTGGAAGGCGCGATCGTGGCCAAGATGCGCAACGTCGGCGAGGCCTGCACCGCCGCCAACCGCTTCCACGTAGCGGACAGTGTTGCCGGCGAGTTCGCCGAGAAGCTCGCGGCCAGGATGGACGCCATGAAGGTCGGGCGCGGGACGGAGGAAGGTGTCGAGGTCGGGCCCCTGATCGACGACGACCAGCGCGGCAAGGTCGAAGACCTGGTCGAGGACGCTTTAGGCAAGGGAGCGAGGGCCCTGGTCGGGGCCGAGAAGGTCGAGGGCTCGGGCTACTTCTACCGCCCCACCGTGCTCGATGGGGTACCCGAGGACGCGACTCTCCTGAAGGAGGAGATCTTCGGCCCCGTAGCCCCAGTCGCCTCCTTCGACTCGGAAGAGGCCGCCATCGCCGCCGCAAACGACACGGAGTTCGGCCTCGTGGCCTACGTCTTCACCAGCGACCTGAAGCGGGCCCTGCGCGTTTGCGAGGGCCTCGAGACCGGCATGGTTGGCCTCAACCAGGGGATCGTCTCGAACGCGTCGGCGCCCTTCGGGGGCATCAAGCACTCCGGCTTCGGTCGCGAGGGCGGCGCCGAAGGCATAGAGGAGTACCTCGAAACCAAATACGTCGCCATTAACCTATAGGGAGTAGGGGTGTAGGGGCGCTTCGCGAAGCGCCCCTACATGGTGGTCGAAAGGAGAATGTGTTGGACGGTACGATGCGGGTCATCAATCCGGCTACGGGGGAGGGCATCGAGGAGGTACAGGTCTCCTCACGTGAAGAGATCGATGCGACCGTAGGGCGTGCCAGGGCCGGGCTGTTGGAGTGGCGGGGTTTCGCCGGGCTCGACCGGGCTGGCCTGTTCCACGATCTTGCGCGTGGGTTGCGGGATCATGCCGATGAGTTGGCGGAGATCATGACCCATGAGGGCGGCAAGCCCTACATCGAGAACCACGACGAAGTCGAGTGGACGGCGGCCTGCTTCGATTACTACGGCGAGATCGCGCGCGACTCCGTAGGCTACCTACCCGCTCCCATCGAACCCCAGCAACTCGCCCTCGTCGTGAAGGAACCCGTTGGGGTCGTGGCCTGCATCGTACCCTGGAATTTTCCGCTTCTTTTGGCGGCGTGGAAGGTCGCCCCGGCGCTGGCCGCGGGGAACTCCGTCCTCCTGAAGCCCTCCGAGGAGACGCCGCTGGCCACGAGGCGCATGATCGAGCTCATGGACGACCTGCCCGACGGCGTCCTGCAGGGCGTCTACGGAGCAGGAGCCGTCGGCGACGCCCTGGTAAGGCATCCTGGCGTTGACATGGTGGCGTTTACGGGGAGCCAGGCGACGGGCCAGAAGGTGGCGCACGTCGCGGCGGAACGTCTGATCCCCGCCAACCTCGAGCTGGGTGGCAAGGACGCCTTCATAATCTGCGACGACGTGGACATCGAGATCGCCGCCCAGGGCGCCGTGTGGGCCGCCTGCCTGAACGCGGGACAGGTCTGCACCTCCTCGGAGCGCTTCTACGTGATGGACAAAGTGGCCGACGACTTCGTCGAGGCTTCGAGGAGCTTCGTAGAAACCTTGAATATCGGCGACCCGATGGACCGATCGACGGACATAGGGCCCATGATCAACGGCCCCGGCCGAGAGAAGGTCGAGCGTCACGTCGGGGAGGCCCTACAGAAGGGCGCAACACTCGTCACCGGCGGAGAGCGCTACGGCGAGCGGGGCTTCTTCTACAGGCCCACCGTCCTCACCGGCGTGACGCCGTCCATGACGGTGATGCGCGACGAGACCTTCGGGCCCGTGGTCCCCGTCGTCGAAGTCGGGAGCCTCGATGAGGCCATAGAGCAGGCTAACTCCGTGCCATATGGGCTGGGGGCCAACGTGTACACGCAGGACTTCGAGAAGATGCTCAAGTGTATGCGCGAGCTCAGGGCTGGGACCGTCTGGATCAACGACCCCCTCACCGACAACGACGCAGCGCCCTTCGGGGGCCAGAAGGGGAGCGGCATCGGCCGCGAGCTCGGCCGCGAGGGCCTCGAAGCCTTCCAGGAATCGAAGCACGTCCACATAGACCCCAAGGTCGAGAAGAAAGAGTGGTGGTATCCATATGGGTAGGTTTCAGGCCACAGGCTTCAGGCATCAGTTGTTGTCGTTCGCGAAGGGTCCGTCTGCATGAGCGCCCGACCGGAGATGATTTCTACGGGCGTCTACAGGGTGGACGCCATCGGGTTCCCAAACGCCATCAATATACTGCTCCTCGAGAACGACGACGGCTGGACGCTCGTGGACACCGGCGTCGAGGGCAGCGTGGATCGAATCCGCGAGGCGCTCTCGGCGCTCGGCTCGGGACCTGAGGACATCAGGCGCATCTTCCTCTCCCACCACCATGACGACCACACCGGGGGGTTGAAGGGCATCAGGGAGTGGGCGCCCGACGCCGAGGTAGGCGCCACGGAGTACGAGGCGTATGTTATCTCGGGCAAGCTGCCGCCGGCCCTGCCGTCGAACCCGATCTTGCGCCGCCTGGCGCAAGGGATGAGCGTGCCGACCAGCCCCGTGGAGAAGATCCTGCGCGAGGGCGACCTCGTCTCGGGCTTCCGCATCGTCTCCACGCCGGGCCACAGCCTCGGGCACGCCTCGCTACTGCGCGATTCCGACGGCCTGCTGTTCACGGCCGACGCCTTCGGGAGCCTGCCGCGGAAGATTCGGGTCGGCGTCATCAAGGCTCTGTGCACGGACCCGCCGATGGCGAGACGCTCGGCTCGGAAGCTGCTCGGCGAGCGGTTCGCCACGGTCGTGATGGGCCACGGTCCCGTCTTGCGCTCGGACGCCAGGGCGAGGCTGCAACGAGCAGTCGAGCGTTGCAGGTACTGAAGCGAATAGCAGAGGTCTTGACCTCTGCTGTTCGCGCATTTCAGCCGGTCAGCAAGTCAGCACTTCAGCAAGAACAAAAAGCTGAAATGCTGAGGTGCTGACCGGCTGAAATGCTTGCGCTTCGGACATCCTGAGGGCGGAGGTCGCGTTGGAGCCGAACAGGATCGGGTTTCGAAGGCTGCGTAACGCCGACCTGCCCATGATCCACCGCTGGCTCCATACCCCGCACGTCGCCCGGTGGTGGCATGAAGACACAGGCACCTTCGAAGAGGTGTCGGAGGAGTACACGGCCTACATCGAGGGCGAGGAGCCGGTAGAACCGTTCCTGATCCTCTACGACGACGGGCCCGTCGGCTACATCCAGTCGTACAGGGTCTCCGACGACGAAGAGTACGAGGGACTCACTGGCATCGAGAACTCCGCGGGGATAGACCTGTTCATTGGGGAAGAATACCTGCTGTACAGAGGCCTTGGCCCGCTCGTTATCCGGCGTTTCATCGAGGAAGTCGTCTTCGCCGACGAGAGCATCGCGGTCTGTATCATCGACCCCGAGCCAGAGAACACGGCCGCCATCAGGGCGTACGAAAGAGTTGGCTTCCGTTACTTCAAGTCCGCGGATACGTCGGAGGGCCCGGTCTATTTGATGAAACTTCGGCGGGAGGAGTTCTTGGGATGAACGACGGACGATACGACGCCACCGTGGTTGGCTCCGGGCACAACATGAGGTGCAGCATCTCCCTCTCGTTCTCGATCAGTTTAGGAGAGGCTTCCCGTGGCGCCGCGAGACGGCCGGGGCTGAGGACTGCGCCTCCGCGTCCCACGGTCCGGATCGCACTCAGCACGTCGTCTTTGGCGGCGTCCTTTAGCACGCCCCCTACGATCCTTCGTACACCAGCCCGGCCTCTCTGGCGCGGATGATGGACCGGTCTGCGACCTGCAGCTTGGTGAAGATGTTCGAAACGTGGTTGCGGACGGTCTTGGGACTCAGGTGTAGATGCTTCGCGATCTCGGGGTTGATCTCATGGTGAGTTATGAGATCCAATGGTCGTCGATTCGCGTTCGTCTATCCGTCCATCCTGTAAGCTCCTGCGCCGCGCTTCAGCAGTCCGCGGGCGATAATCGTGCGCTGTATCTCGCTCGTGCCCTCCCAGATGCGGTCGACCCTGAGCTCGCGGTAGTACCGCTCGGCCGGGTTCTCGGTCATGTACCCGCGCCCCCCGAAGACCTGAACGGCCCGGTCAGCCATGCGGCCAGCCATCTCGGAGGCGAACAGCTTGGCCATCGCCGTCTTCCCGTGCAGGATCTTGGGATCCTCAGCCTCCCACGCCCTGGCGACGTGGTACGTTATGAGCCGCGCGGCGTTCAACTCTGTCACGGAGTCGGCCAGCATGAACTGGATGGCCTGATACTCAGCGAGTTTCCTGCCGGAGGCCGAACGCTCAAGCGACCATGACCGCGCGAGGTCTATCAGCCGTTCGGCCGCCCCGCAACAACGGGCGGCGATCATCAACCGCTCGAGCGAGAACCAGCGCTTGGTTCCCTCGTCCCCACCAGATCCCAGCTTCGCACCCTCCGGAACCTTGCAGTCCTTCAGCCTGAGCTCGACGTGCTTGGAGGCGTAGGGGTCGTGCATGAACGTCGGAATGCGTACGATCTCCAATCCTGGATTGTCGCGGTCCACGAGGAAAGATGCCTGATCTTCCCCGGCCCAGGCAAGCACTATAAAGAAGCCGGCCCGCTCCCCGCCGGTCACGAACCATTTCTCCCCGTTCAGCACCCACCCGTCCTCATCTCTCTCGGCGGTGGTCTTTATATCCTTTATGTCAGATCCTGCCTCGGGTTCGGTGATCGCCCACGCCTCCCGCGTCTCGCCCCTGATGACGGGCATGACGTAGCGCTCGACCTGCTCGGGGCTGGCGAGCTCGAGCAACTCCCGCGGGCCGCGGTCGGCAACCATATAGCCCAGGCCGTTAGTCGTCTTGCCCGACTCTTCCTCCAGCGCCACCAGCGACAACATCGAAAGATCCATGCCCCCGTACTCCCTGGGCATGTTGAGGTTGCTGAACCCGGCCTCCCGCGCCTTGTCGCGCAGCGCCAGCAGTTTCCCCTCTTCTATCTCTCCGCGCGCCGCGATCTCCGCCTCGAAAGGGTGTAGCTCCTCCCTCACGAACGCGGCGATGCGCGCCTTCAACTCCCTCACCTCTTCGGGGATCTCGGGCAAGATGTGTTGCGCCGTCGTCATGGCTCTATCTCCTTGTCTACTTCTTCGGGAAGGGAAGCGCGATCGCATCCTCGACCTTGCCGGGATCTCTCTCCCGCGAGAACCGCGCCAACTCCACGTCCTCCTTCGGCAAGTCTCCTACACTACCTTCGGAGATCAGGGCAGCCATCTTCTCCCCGAGCGCGGGACCCCACATCATCCCGTGCCCCCCGGCCGCGAGCACGTAGAAGCCCTCGACCGGCTCGTCGATGATCGGCAGGTGATCCGGCGTATAGTCTATGGACGCAGCCCACGAACGGGATACCGGCAACCCGGCGAGCGCCGGATGGGCCGACTCCCAATCGGGTCGCATCTGCTCGTAGTAGTCCCAATCGAAGCTGATCTGATACCGCCCCGACGTATCCGCCTCATCAACGGGGTTGCTCATGCCAAGGAGTACGCCCTGCTCCTCGGGCCGCCAGTAATAACCCTTGCCGACGTTGAACACCAACGGAAACGGGTGCATCGCCCCCTCATCCAGGACCGGGAAGCTGACGATCTGGTGCCGCACCGCCATTACGGGCACCTCCAGCCCGACCATCGCGCCAACCGCGTGCGCCCCCCGCGGTCCGCCCGCGTCCACCACCCTCTCCGCCTCGAAGACGCCCCGCACACTCTCGACGGCGAAACGACCGCCGCGACTTTCGACACCAAGCACCTCGCACATCTCGAACAGGTCGACCGCGTCCTCGGAGAGGGCTGCGTAGGTGGCGTTGCGGGCGGCCACCGGCGGATGCACGTAGCCGTCGTCCGCGGTGTACGTCGCCCCGACGAAACGGTCCCAATTCAGGTCCGGGAACCGCCTCTTGCCCTCCTCGGGCTCGACCCACTCGTTCTCGACCCCGGCCTCCCGCCGCACCTCGACGAGCCGCAGAAAGCCCTCCCTCTCCTCCTCGGTCTCGGCGACGATGTAATACCCCGTCTCCCTGAAACCGGAGTCGAGCCCGAGATCCTCCCCGAGTCGCAGGTACAACTCCCTCGAGAGCCTGCCGAGCTTCGCCGCCGTTTCTGAGCCCCCTTGCTGGCGTACCACCCCGGCCGAACGGCTGGTCGCCCCACCCCCAGCCCATCCGCGCTCGAGCACCGCGACGCGCCCGAAGCCCCGCCCGCCTAGCCGGAGAGCGGTCCACAGGCCCAGGTTACCACCACCAACAACCACCACGTCGTATACCGGCATCCCTGGCTCCTCCTTTTCCGTAACTGCCCGTGTCCCTCGCTACCGGATCACACCATCATCCACACGATCTTGAACCGTGGTTTAGTGCTTCCCTCAAGCTAACCCGCCCCCCATACCACCCGCGAGCTAACGCGGCGAACAGGTTCGAAAACCCGTATTTGTAAGGATATCTTCTGTCAGACCCGTTCTTCCCGAACGCGGTAAGGCGTCCAGGGACAGTCCGACGGACGGAAGGCCTTTCAGCTACGGAATGTTCTTGAACCATCATTTAAAAAGGATTATACTGAATCCGGCAGATTGCAGCAAACCGGTATGGCGGCTGGCTGCTCGGACGCTAAGGATTGGCTCGAAAGGGGAGCGCCCATGGTGCCTCTGGATCGCGAACTGTTGGTCTCGTCGTTGGTATCTGACGGGCAGATGAGCTTGCCTGGTGCGGCCTACACTGACGCTGCCGTGCTGGCGTGGGAGATGGAGCACTTCTTCGACGAGAGCTGGGTCTGCGTCGGGCGCTCGGGGGACTTGAGCGATCCGGGCGACCGGCGGGCGGTCTCCCTCGGGCACGAGCGCGCCCTGCTTGTACGAGGTGAGGCGGGGGCTTTGCGGGCCTTCTACAACGTGTGTCGCCACCGCGGGCACGACCTCCTTGGGGTCGGCGAGACCGCGAGCGGAAAGTTCATCCGCTGCCCCTACCACGCGTGGGCCTACGGGCTCGATGGGAGCCTGCAAGGAACGCCTGGGTTCGGCGCAGTAGCCGGGGTCGACAAGGCCGACTACCCGCTCTTGCCTGTCCGTCTCGCCGAGTGGCATGGGTGGGTCTTCCTCAACGCCAGCGGAGACGCCCCGCCGTTCGGGGAACACGTCGGCGACTTCGGAGAGATGGTCGCCAACCACAGTCCTGGCGAGCTCGTGAGGGCCGCCGGGCAAGACTACGAAATCGCGGCGAACTGGAAGATCCTGGTCGAGAATTACCACGAGTGCTACCACTGCCCCTCCATACATCCCGAGCTTTGCAGGGTGAGCCCGCCCAAGAGCGGGGAAGATTACGAGGCGAGAGGCGCCTGGGTTGGGGGATCCATGGACCTCGAAGACCACGCCGAGACCATGTCGCTCGACGGTAAGAGCCACGCCCCGAGGCTGCCGCACCTGGCGGAGGGGCAGGAACGAGAGGTCTACTACTACCAGCTCTTCCCGAACCTGCTCATAAGCCTGCATCCCGACTACATCATGACCCACAGGCTTCGTCCTCTTGCCCCTGACAGGACCGCCGTTGAGTGCGAGTGGCTGTTCTCCCGCGAGGCCGTAGAGTCTGAGGGCTTCGATCCCTCGTACGCCAGCGACTTCTGGCACATCACCAACGGGCAAGACTGGACCGCGTGCGAGGGCGTCCAGCGGGGAGCCTCCTCGCGCGGCTACCGTCAGGGTCCCCTCTCTCCCGAGGAATCGACGGTGGGCAAGTTCGTGGGCATGGTCGCCAGGGGCTACCTGGAGGGTGGGGTCACGCAGATACCGGACTGGACCGCGCCCGAACGTGCCTTCGGCGGGCGTGGGGAGTAGGGAAAAGGGGGAGGACCTCAGACTCTCTTGCCCTCTGGGGTCTCCGGGAGCCGACATTTGGGTAGTTGCGTATCTTTGCCACGGGGCTCGACTAGGGCATCGACCGCCACACATCCGTTCGGGCCGACGATGAGCGGGTTTATGTCGAGGGCGCCGATGAGGTCACCGAGATCCCAGGCCAGAACAGAGAGGCGGGACATGGCCTGGGCGAGCGAGTCCACGTCCGCCGGCGGAGATCCACGGGCGCCGTTCAGTAACGGGCGGACGTCGAGCCGGTCGATGAGGCGCCTTGCGTGCGTCTCGTCCAGGGGAGGCAGGGCGAGACGGCGGTCGCGGAGCGTCTCGATCAGGACCCCTCCTGCCGCGACCATCACCAGCGGGCCGAACTGGGGATCATGGACGATTCCGAGCGCCATCTCGACGCCCGGTTTCGCCATCTCCTGCACGACAACGGCGGGACCGAGGCGCGAAGATAGCTCGGTGTATGCGGCCGTCAGGGCGTGCCGGTCACCGATACCCAACCTCACTCCGCGAACGTCCGTCTTGTGGGACGCGGCGGCGGTCTTGAGGACGACGGGATAACCCAGGCGTCCGGCCGCGACGAGGACCTCATCGACGCCGGACGCCGCAATGGTCCTGGCCACCGGTATCCCGTAGTCTGCGAGCATCCTCAGGGCGTCGGTTTCCCCTAGATGTGTCTCGGCGGTCAGGGTTTCATGCCAGAGGCGCCTGACGTGCTCCGGCACCGGGTCGGGAGTCGTTGCGGACTGAAGAGCACGCGCGTCGCGCCGATCGAAGAGGTGCCTGAAGGCGCGCAGGCCGGAGGCGACATCTTCGAGTACCGGTATTCCGGCCCGGCGCAGGCGGGTCGCCGCGCTCTCCTGGATCGCGCTCGTGACGCCGCACACCACCGCGACCGGCTTGTCCGTCGCGGTCCAGACCCGCTCCGCCACCCATCCGTGGCCCCGCTCGGCGCGCTCGCTGTGCAGATCGACCACGTAGGCAAACGCCCCGGTGTCGGGGTCCCCGGCCAGATACCGGGAGCAGTCCAGGAAGGTTGTGTAAGCCCCACTGTCCGTGCCCCAGGCATCCAGCGGGTTGACGGCCGGCAAGCCCGGCTCCAGGCGCGCGGCGACGCTACGCAAGGTTTCTTCTGACGGCCTGGCGAGAGGAACGTCAAGGCCGGCCGCCGCGTCGACCAGGTGCGCCCGCTCTCCGCCGGAGTCGAGGATCGCGGCCAGCCCTCCCGGAGCCGCACGCCGCTCCGCCCCCAGGAGCTCCACGAGGTCGGCCATCTCATTCAGAGTGCCGACGCGGGCCACGCCGTAGGCGTCGAACAGAGCCTCATAGGCCGCGTCGTCGCCGGCGAGCGCGCCCGAGTGGGCCGTGACGAGCCGGCGGGAGGCGGTAGTTCGGCCCACCTTGAGCGCGACCACTGGCACGTCGCGGTCGGCGGCGGTTTGTAGTGCCCGCTTGAAGTTTGCCGGATCACGGATAGTTTCGAGGAACAGGGAGATCACACGCGTCGAAGGACGTTCCAGAGCGTAGAGCATGTAGTCGGCCATGGTGGCCGAGAGCTCCTGCCCCGTGGAGACCGCGAGGTTGAAATATATCCCCCTCTCGGCGTGAAGGAGCGCCGAGAAGGCGGAGCCGGAGTGGGAGATCCATGCTACGTTCCCTGGCTCCAGCTCCGCCCGTTCCTCGAAGGCAAGGGCGCGCAGACCGCGCTCGACGTCCACGAACCCCATGCAGTTGGCGCCGCAGACGGCCATCCCCGCCTCGCCCGCGATGCGTCTCAATCGCTCGGTGAGCGGGGGGGCGCGCGGCGGGTCCTCGATCCCGCTCGCGAACACGACGACGCCCCTCGCCCCGCATTTGGCAGCCTCTTCCATCTGCTTCTCCAGCCGGTGGTTGCCCACCCCGAGCAGCACGAGGTCAGGGACGAAGGGCACGTCTTCGAGCGAAGGGTAGCAGGCGATGCCCTCCACCTCGTCATAGTTGGGGTTGACCGGCGCCACCTCGCCGGAGAAACCGCCGACGATGAGTTGCCTCACCATGTGGTTGCCGGGCGAGTCGAACTTTGGGCTAGCCCCCACCACCGCGACGGAGCGTGCCCCGAGCATGGCCCCCAAAGCGCCGTCGAGCGCCACGGTCTACCCCCTGCTGCGTGGGGTCAGGCGCTCCTTCAGGCGCGTCCTGCGCCTATCGCGCCGGATCTCCCGCACGCAGTTGTAGGCCGGGATGGCGCAGACGCCGCCGCCGGCGTGGGTGGCCGACGAGGCCTGGTAGAGGCCCCTGATGGGGGTCCTGTAATCCGCGTAACCCGGTGCCGGCCGCATGTGGAAGAGCTGCTCGGCCGAGAGTTCGCCGTGGAAGATGTTGCCCCCGACGAGCCCGATGTCCTGCTCCATGTCGTACGGCCCCAACACCTGGCGGTGCATGATGGCGTTCTTCAAGTTGGGCGCGAGCTCGCCGTAGCCGTCGATCACGCGGTCCGCGTACGCCTCGAGCTCCTCCCTGTGCGGCTCCTTCGACCACTCGTGGGGGACCCACTGGGTAAAGAGCGACATGATGTGGTACCCGTCGGGGCACAGCGTGCGGTCGAACACCGTGGGGATCACGCCGTCGGAGAAGGGCCGGCGCGCCGCCTCGCCCCGCCGCGCGTCCTGGAAGGCCTCCTCGATGTAGTCGATCGAGTGGGCGAGCTCTATGGCCCCGCCGAGGTGGTCCCCAGAACCGGGGTCGGCCGTGAAATCCGGAGGCTCCGAGAGTGCCAGGTTGATCTTGACCACACCACTACGCGAGTTCCAGCGCTCGATGCTCCCGACGAAGTCGTCCGGCAACTCTTCCCGATCGAGCTGCTCCAGGAATGTGGTCTTCGGATGCGTAGCCGCCACCACGATGTCGGCCTCCAGCTCCTCACCGCCCTCCAAAACCACGCCGGTTACGCGTCCGTCCTTCTGCAAGATGCGCTCGACCGGCGCGCCGGTCCTTACCTCGGCGCCGAACTCCTCGGCGGAGCTCCTCAGGGCATCCGAGACGGCGCCCATGCCACCCCTGGGGTAGCCCCACGAGCTGAGGCCGAGGCCTGCGTCCCCGATCTCGTGGTGCATCAATACGTAGGCCGTCCCCGGGGTCGCTGGCCCCGCCCACGTCCCGATGATGCCGTCGACCGCCATCGCGCCCTTTACCTGCGGCGACTCGAACCAGTCGTCGAGTAGATCCCAGGCGCTCATCGTCATGAGCCGGGTGAGCTCGCCGACGCGCGGCACGTCCAACCCTCGCATCCGCCACGCCAGCTTGAGCTGGTCCAGGAGGTCCAGCGGATGCCGCGACCCGACCTTAGGCGGCGTCGTGAGCAACAGGGGCTCCAGAATCCCCGCCAACTCCCCGAGCCATTTGCGCCACTCCCCGTACGCCTCGGCGTCCTTCCGTGAGAAGCGCGCCAGTGTTTCGTAATCCTTCTTGTCATCCGTGCCTGTCAGGATCAGGGACCGCCCGTCGGGGAAGGCGTAGTATGACGGTCCCATCGGATAGACCTTGTACCCGTGACGCTCCAGACGCAGCTCGTCGATGATGCGCCGCGGCATCAGACTCATCACGTACGAGTAGGTGGTGACGTTGAACTCCGGCGCCTCGGGCCACGGCGCGTCCGTGGTCGCCGCCCCCCCTACCTTGTGACGGGCCTCTAGCACGGCCGTCCTCAACCCGTCCCTGGCGAGGTAGGCCCCAGCCGCCAGACCATTGTGCCCCCCGCCGATGACTATGGCATCAAAGCCGCCCATCACGCCTCCCTTCAGGAGCCCGGTAATTTTCTAAACCACCATTCAATGTAGCATCTCACGTTCGCGGCGGCAAGACGTTTCTTGCGGGGTCTGTGTTCCCGATATTGGTGGACTAGGATGCCAGGTTATGCTATCGTTCTTTTAAATAGTCATTCACAAATGTTTGTATAGACCGTAGGAGGAGAATGGGCGCGAGGCCCAAGTTGACGCAGAAGCGCCGCACGCAGATGTTGGAGGCTGCTGCTGAGGTTATTGGGGAGCGGGGACTTTGCGACACGCGCATCGCCGACGTGGCGGAGAGGGCAGGCTTGAGTCCTGCCCTTGTCGTTTACTACTTCGGGTCGAGGGAGGCGCTTCTGACCGAGGCGCTCGCGTACGCTGAGGATCTCTTCTACATAGAAGCTTTCCGGGAATTGACTGGCATCGAGGGCGCGTCGGGGCGGATGGTGCGCTTGATCGAGCTGTCCTGTCCGCCGGTGGTGCGGCGCGAGACGGACGAGTACTGGACGTTATGGGTCGAGTTGTGGTCACGGGCGTTGCGCAACGAGGAGGCGGCCCGCAAGCGCGAGGCGCTCGAGCGCCGCTGGCGCAACACGATCGCCGAGGTCGTAAGGGACGGCCAGAGGTCGGGCGAGTTCGGGCCTTATGACCCCGAGCGCTTCGCGACGTACCTCTCCGCGCTCATGGACGGCCTCGCGCTGCAGGCGTTATTTCGCGACCCTGCGGTGGACGGCGCCCTGGTCAACGAGATGTGCCTGGACGCGGCGGCTAAAGAGTTGGGCTTCGACCCGGGCGCGTCTGGGCTGAGTGGCAATGGAAAGAGCGTCGGGCAGGAGGAACTCGCCGCCGAGAGATAGGGACGGGGCGTCCGGCTCGGACGCTCTGGAAGGAGGTTGATAGGAGTGGCATTCCACCCGAGGGAGAGGCCCCTCTGGCGGCCGCGGATGTCGCGCCGCGAGGCGCTGAGGCTGATGGCCGGCGCCGCGGCGGCAGGCGGGCTGCTCGCCGGTTGCGGTTCCGGAAGCAGCTCCTCGTCGGCCGCGCAGGTGGTCGTCGGGACCAGGGAAGACCCCGTCAAGCAGCCACTGTACGACGACAACCCGATGATCGAGTCCGGTCTCGAGCCCGAAAAGGGACCGCTTAAGGTGTACAACTGGGCGGATTATATCTACACGCGCGTGCTCAAGGACTTCGAGGATGAGTTTGGCGTCGAGGTCGAGCTGACGACCTTCTACAATCTGGAAGAGGCGACCAGGAAGCTCAGGACGGGCAAGGTCGACTTCGACGTGTTCGTACCGACGGCAGAGATCATCCCGAAGTTCGTGGCGGGGAAGCTGCTTCAGCCTCTCAACCGGGATTATCTGCCCAACCTGAAGAAGAACGTCTGGCCGATGCTCGCCGATCCCTACTACGACAGAGGGTCGCGCTATACGGTGCCCTACACCGTCTACCTTACCGGCATCGGCTGGCGCACGGACATGGTCTCCGAGGACATCGCGGCCATGGACAACCCGTGGGAGGCCTTCTGGGACCCCCAGTACAGGGGGATAGCGGGCCTCTACGACGACTACAGGGAGACCATAGGGGTCGGGATGTACAGGAGCGGCATCACCGACATCAACGACGACAAGTCGGGCGACCTCGCTGCCTCCAGGGACAACCTCATCGAGCTTACGGACCTGGTGGACATCCGCTACACCATCGACGGGGCGTACGCCAAGCTGCCTGAGGGCGTCTTCGGCATCCACCACGCGTGGTCGGGCGACATGGTGAACGCGCCCTACTACATGCCCAAAGGCGGAGACCCCGCGGTGCTGCGCTACGTGTGGCCCCCGAAGGCGCGGGGAGGGGCGGGGGGCTACGTGAGCAACGACAGCCTCGCGGTGCTCAAGGGCGCCGAGCATCCGGTCCTCGCCCACATGTTCCTCAACTACATGCTCGACGACAAGGTGGCCGTAAAGAATTTCGGCTGGAACGCCTACCAGCCGCCCATAAATGCCCTGAAGCCGGATACTTTGGTCTCTGACGGAATGATACGCGAGAACCTGGCGTCGACGGTCATCGAGCAGGATGACTTCGAGATGGGCCAGACACCGCAGCAGCTAACGCCCGAGCAGGACGAGCGGTGGCTCGAGGCGTGGTCTCGGGTGCAGCAGGGCGGATAGGACCTTGAGCAAGCAGGCCGACGAACGGGGAGTGGTCGGCGAGCGGCGCTGGCTGTGGCCCTCCTTCGCCCTTCCCGGCGTGGTGTGGCTCATCATCCTCTTCATTACGCCGCTCTACGTGATATTCGCCATGGCCATGGGCACGACAGATCCCATCTTCGGGGATACGCTGCCCGTGTGGAATCCGCTCCGGTGGGACTACGCGACCTTCGGGGAGGTCTTGAACGAGCTGTTCACCGGACAACTCGGGTTGGTGTTCCTGCGCACGCTCGTCTACGTCGTGGTAGCCACGGCTTTAAGCTTGCTCATCGGTTACCCCGTGGCCTACTACGTTGCCCGACATGCCGGACGCTATCGCGTCCTCCTTCTAATGTTGATCATCGCCCCGTTCTGGATCAACTACCTCATGCGCATGCTCGCGTGGGTGAATCTGCTCTCCACGGACGGCTACGTCAACCAGATTCTGCTGTTCTTCGGCGTCCTCGACGCGCCGCGGGAGTGGCTGGTGGGCAAACACGAGACCGTCGTGCTCGGCCTAGTCTACGGCTACGTACCGTTCCTGATCCTGCCCCTCTTCGCCGCCCTCGACAGGATCGACCCGCGCGTCATAGAGGCGGCGAGGGACCTCGGGGCCAGCCCGGCGCAGGCCTTCTTCCGCATCACGCTGCCGCTCTCGTCGCAGGGGGTGCTGGCAGGGTGCGTGATCATCATGCTCCCCATGTTCGGCGACTACTACACGGCGACGCTGTTGTCCGGGTCACCGAAGACGAACATGATCAGCAAGCTGATAGAACAGAACATAAACGCCAGCGCCGGGGGCAGCACGGGCGCAGCCCTGACCATCGTGCTGATGGTGTTCGTAGGCCTCCTGATGACCTACTACCTCTACAGCGTGGCCCGGGCGACAAAGGAAGCCAGGTCTTGAGCACGATCGCGAGAAGGACGTTCCTCGGGCGCCTTACCGCGTGGTGGTCGAACCCCTGGGGCCAACCGCGCTTCCTGGTGCTCTTCGCCTGGGCTTACGTGCTCTGGTCGCTCATCCCCGTGGCTGTGGCCGTGATGTTCGGGTTCAATGACGGCCGCTCCCGGAGCGCCTGGCAGGGCTTCTCACTCCGGTGGTACTACCAGGACCCCGACTTCTCCGTACTGCACGACCCGTCGCTGCGAGACGCGTTGGTGCAGAGCCTCAAGCTCGCCGGGTTGACCATGCTCATCGCCACTCCACTAGGGGTCGCGCTCGCCATCGGTCTGGCGCGCTGGCGTGGGCGGGGAGCGCGGCCAGCGAACTTCCTGATGCTCTTCCCGCTCGTCACGCCAGAGATTGTGATGGGCGTGGCGCTGTTCCTGGTCTTCGTGCACCTCTTCGGCTTCGTGCAACTCGGGACCCAGGCGCAGTTGCTCGGGCACGTGACCTTCACCATCTCATACGTCGTCATAGTCGTGCGCGGCCGCCTCTTCGCGGTCGGGAGGGAGTACGAAGAGGCGGCCATAGACCTCGGGGCGTCGCAGTGGCAGGCCATAAGAATGGTGCTCTTGCCGATGCTGGCACCCGCCATCTGGGCGAGCCTTATGATCGCCTTCGCGATCTCCATAGACGACTTCGTGATTACCGCATTCCTGACGGGCGACCAGTCCTCGGCCACCATCCCCGTCAAGCTCTACAGCGCCGCGCGGGCAGCCCCAAGCCCCGCCCTGAACGCCCTCGCGAGCATCCTCCTCTTCGCCTCCATGCTGGCCATAGGGATCGCCCTCTCGGTCATGCGCCGCTCCCGCAAGAAGGAGGGCGCGCAAGGCTCCGCCGTCGAAGATTTCGCGCGGTTGGAGCTGTGAATTCGGGTCTTGAACGGGCAGGTTTCAGGATCTTGCCGTCGCCCGCGTGGATACGGCGGGCGATGCTTCGCGCTCCTGTTCGCTTGTCCCGGTAGTTTCGGTGCGGAGGACGCGCAAGGCCTCACACGGCAGGCACACCGACACCGGCGCTCCACGGGCGAAGGAAGACTCTACACCGTCGTTGGCGAGCATGCACTGGATGGGGACCCCGCGGTCGAGGGTGACGACGAGTTGGGAGATGGCGCCAGCATAGACGACGCGTTCTATCTTCCCCGGTAGTCGGTTCTCGCCGGTCTTGCGGGGGGGCTCAACCCGTACGCGCTCGGGGCGCACCACCACCTTGACTTGCCCCCTGGCCGAAGTGTGGCCACGCGCGGCGAGCAGTTCGTGCTCCCCGACCCTGACCCTGCACCTGCCGTCGGACGTCTCGCCAACGGCCTCGGCGTCGAGCAGGTTCGAGACGCCGAGGAAGTCAGCAACGTAGGCGGAGGACGGCTCCTCATAGACCTCACGGGGTGTGCCGACCTGTTCGATCCGGCCCCCGCTCATCACGGCGAGGCGGTCGGCCATTGTTAGGGCCTCTTCCTGGTCGTGCGTGACGTAGACGAAGGTTACGCCTACCTGCTCCTGAAGTGTTTTCAACTCGACCTGGAGCGCCTTCCTGAGCTTGGCGTCGAGCGCGCCGAGCGGCTCGTCCAGCAACAGCACCGAAGGGTTGAGGATGAGAGCGCGAGCGAGCGCCACCCGCTGCTGCTGGCCCCCCGAGAGTTGGTGCGGCCTGCGGTCACGGAACTCCTCCATCTGCACGAGAGTGAGCGCTTGCGCCACCCTGGTGCGGGTCTCGTCCCTGGACGATTTCGCGAAGCGCAGCCCGAAAGCAACGTTCTCGGCGACCGTCAGGTGGGAGAAGAGGGCGTAGCTCTGGAAGACCGTGTTGACGTTGCGCTTGTTCGGTGGGGTGTCCGATACGTCCCTGCCGTCGAGCAAGACCCGTCCCCCGCTGGGACGTTCGAAGCCGGCGATCATGCGCAGGGTCGTCGTCTTGCCGCAGCCCGAGGGACCGAGCAACGAGAAGAACTCCCCCGGCGGGATGTCAAGGTCTATGCCGCACACCGCCTCGAAGGCAGCGTAGCGCTTGGCGAGGTCTACGAGCTGTACGTGCCCCCCAGCGGGACTCCCCTCCGATCTCATCGCCTGAGCGCCCGCGCGAAGGCTTCGAAGTTATCGACGAAGCGCCTGGCATCGTCCTCGGAGTGCTGCACCGAGAGCGTCCACTGCTCGGCCTTGCCCCACGGCGGCAAGAAGACGCCGCCGTTGTGCTGGAAGAGCCAGTGCGCCTGACTGAACCGGTCGTCCAGCCCCAGGAAGTCGCGGTAGTTGCGCACCCGGCTACCGGAGAAGGTGATGGAGCCTTTGGCCCCGAACGAGAGCGGATAGGCCGCGAGATCGTACTCCTCGATGACGGCCCGGGAGCCATCCACCATGATCGCGGCGAGACTGCCGAAGTGCTCGTACGCCTCCGGAGTGAGGATCTCCGTCAGCGTCGCCCGGGCGGCGGCCATCGTGAGCGGGTTGCCGTTGAAGGTGCCGACCTGCTCGTAAGTACCATCAGTGATGCGGCCCATTACCTCCTCGGTCCCTCCGATGGCCCCGCAGGGAACGCCGCCGCCCATGGCCTTGGCAAGGCATACCATGTCAGGCTGCACGCCCAGGTGCCCGGATGCGCCCCCGTAGGCGGTACTGACGCCGCACTTGACCTCGTCGAAGGCGAGCAGGGCGCCGTGCGCGTGGACTATCTCGCGCACGCCCTCCAGGTAGCCCTCTTCAGGTGGGATAACGCCCGCGTTCATCATTATGGGCTCCAGGATCATCCCCGCTATCTTCCCGCGATGCCTGGCGAAGAGCCGCTCCAGGGCATCGAGGTCGTTGTAAGGGACGATCAGGGTCAGGTCGGTAATAGCCCTGGGTATCCCCGTCCCCGAGGGAGCGCTATGAGGGTTCTCTACAGGTCCGATCTCATCTTCCCCATTCGACACGGAGACCATGAGCGAGTCGTGGTGCCCGTGGTAGCAACCTTCGACCTTCACGATGAGATCCCGGTCCGTGATCGCACGCATGAGGTGCACAGCGTCCATCGTCGCCTCGGTGCCAGAGTTGGAGAAACGCCACAGCGGGAGCCCGAAACGCCTCGCTAGCTCACCCGCGACGACGATGGCATCCTCCGTCGGCTGGGCGAAGTGGGTTCCACGCGGCGCCCGCTTTGCCACGGCCTCGACAATCCTGGGGTGGCCGTGGCCGACGGCGCCGACGCCGTAGCCACCGTGAAGATCCACATACTCCCCACCGTCGGCGTCATAGATCTTCGACCCCTCGCCATGGCTGACCCAGATCATCTGCGGACGGGCGATCTGCCAGCTCGAGGTCGCCCCGCCCGCAAGGACCTCCCTCGCCTCCTCGATCAACGCCCCAGACCGCGGTTGGCGCTCCTTGAACCGGCGTTCACCCTCGACGACGATCCCGTCGAGCTTATGCAAGTCCCGGTCGGTCCAACTCCGTACGGTCTCCATGCGTTCCTCCTTTGAACGGTGATTTAATAATAGGGTCGCAGCACCGCGGTGTCAACATGTCAGCACGCTCCGGCTTCGCCTCCGCTTGTCGGCACGCTCAGGCTGACGCCTTCGCTTGTCAGCAACGCTTCGCCCTTCGGGCTCTGCGGTTGGCTTTTTGTTTTGGTTGATGGTTTCGCTCTTGGCTGGCTATGCGACTCGCGGTGGACCGGTATCTCCGAGAGATTTGTGCGGGTTATGGCTTGACGGGGACTTGCGTGGCAAATACTCTGCTTGAGGGTGTTGTGGTAGAGATTCGGGGGCAGGAGGTGCGCCTTGAGAGGGATACACGGTCGATCGGTGCTCGTCGGTAGGTGGGAAGCATGAGCGCGGGGTCCGGCGGTGGACGGGGACTGTTCCGGAGGAAGCCTGTCGAGGCCTTCGTCTCGGAGACGGGGCCCGACGCGGAGGGCGGGGAGCTCGAGCGCTCGATGGGGCTGTTCCAGCTTACGTTGTTCGGGGTCGGGGCCACCATAGGCACCGGCATCTTTATCGTGCTGACCGAGGCGGTGCCGGAGGCGGGACCGGCGGTCATCCTTTCGTTCGTGCTGGCCGGCATCACGGCCGCCCTCACGGCCGTGTGCTATGCGGAGCTCGCCTCGACCATCCCCGTCTCCGGCTCGTCTTATTCCTACACCTACGCCACGCTGGGCGAGATCACGGCGTTCGGCGTGGCGGCCTGCTTGCTGCTGGAGTACGGGGTTTCGTCGGCGGCCGTCTCCGTCGGGTGGGCACAGTACCTCAACGAGCTGTTCTCCGACCTGCTCGGCTTCCGGTTGCCGGACACCATCATCTCGGCGCCTGGGGAGGGCGGTATCTTCAACCTCCCCGCTATCGTGCTCGTGGCGCTGTGCAGCCTGTTGCTGATGCGCGGGACGCGGGAGTCCGCGTTGGCGAACACGATTATGGTGCTCATCAAGATAGGGGTCTTGATCCTCTTCATCATCATCGCATTCACGGCGTTTGACGGGGATAACTTCACGCCTTTCGCGCCCTTCGGGGTCGCCGGTGTCACTGTGGCCGCGTCGTCGATCTTCTTCACCTTCATCGGCCTGGACGCCGTCTCGACGGCCGGCGAAGAGGTGCACAACCCCCGCAGGACCCTCCCCCTGGCCATCCTGCTCGCGACCGCCATAGTGACCACCGTCTACATCCTCGTGGCGATCGCCGCGATCGGTGCGCAACGCTACCAGGACTTCGAGGGCCAGGCGGCGGGCCTCGCGGTGATCCTGCGCAACATCACCGGGTCTACCTGGGCGCCCGTCCTGCTCTCCGCTGGGGCGGTCATCTCGATCTTCAGCGTGACGCTCGTGACGCTCTACGGCCAGACGCGCATCCTGTTCGCCATGGGGCGCGACGGGATGCTTCCAGAGGTGTTCCACCGGGTCAACCCGACCACCCTCGCCCCTGTACGCAACACGATAATCGTCGGGGTGTTTGTGGGGATACTCGCCGGGTTCGTGCCACTAGGCATCCTCATAGACCTGACCAGCATGGGGACGCTCGTCGCCTTCACTGTGGTGTCTATAGGCGTAATAATCCTGCGGCGCACCCAGCCCGACCTGCCCCGCGGGTTCAGGGTGCCCTTCTACCCGGTCACGCCCGTTCTCAGCGCGGCGTCAGCGCTTTACATAATCTCCCAACTGCCGTACTCGACCTTCGCGCTGTTCGCCGTGTGGCTCGGGGTGGCGGCGGTGATCTACTTCTCTTACAGCAGGGGACACTCGCGGCTGGCTGACACGGGGAGGGTCGAGTGAGGTACCTCGTCGGGCTCTCCGCCGACCGGGGTGGGGAGGATGCCCTCTCCCTGGGTCGAATGTTGGCCCAGACCGGGGACGTCACCCTCATCGTGTGTATGGTCCTTCCGGAGGTGTGGGGACACCCTTCCCTGGCCCGTGTGGACGCCGAGTACGCCGAGTTCTTGAGGCGCCACGCCGAGAGGACGATCTCCGAGGCCCGCGAGGTCATCGGGGAGTCCGTGCGGGCGGAGTACGTGACCAGGGCCGCGCCCTCGGCCACCGAGGGCCTCATCGCCACAGCCACCGAGATGGACGCGTCGCTCGTCGTCGTGGGCTCGGCCCGACACGGACCGCTCGGCAGGTTCGCCGTCGGCGGCGTCACCAGCGAGATGCTGCACTCGGCGCCGCTCCCAGTGGTGCTCGCCCTGCGGGGGCACCGTCCGTCCTCCGAGGCGCGGCTCGGGCGCGTCACCTGCGCGTTCGCCGGGTCCACGCGCTCCAGGACCGCCTTCGACGCCGCGGTGCAACTCGCGAGGCGCCACCACGTGCCGCTGCGTCTCGCCACCCTCGTCGTCCGCGACCGTCAGATGTACCCGTCCGAGGTCGGCTACGACGCCGAACGCCTCGTCGAAGAACAGTGGCGCGCGCAGGCTTCGGCATCGCAGGAGAGGGCGTTGGCCCAGGTACCCGACGACGTCGAAGTAGAGGCGAGGGTCGTCGGCGGTCGCGACTGGGAAGACGCGCTAGACTCGCTTATCTGGGAGGAGGGCGAGGTGTTGGTCGTGGGATCCAGCCGTCTCGGGCCCGTGGCGAGGATCTTCCTCGGCTCGAACTCCATCAAGATCGTCCGCAGCTCACCCGTGCCCGTTCTCGTCATACCCCGCGGGGCCGACGTTCATCTGGGGGATGACCCCATCGCTTGAGCGAATAGCAGAGGTCAAGACCTCTGCTATTCGCTCATTTCAGCCGGTCAGCTAGTCAGCACTTCAGCAAGAACAAAGACCTGAAATGCTGACCAGCTGAAATGCTGAAATGCTTGCAATGGGGTTCAACCCCGTTGCAAATCGCCGGTCAACGCGCCGGATCCGGTTTCCCTTCGTAGGCGTGGCCGAAGCGGTACAGGGTGGCCTCATCTAAGGAGCGGCCGATGAGTTGCAGCCCGACGGGCAGCCCCGAGTGGGTGAGACCGCAGGGCACCGAGAGGCTTGGGAGGCCGTTGAGGTTGGTCGGCCCCGTGAGGCGGGTGAGGGCCGAGTAGACGGCCTCCTCGTAGCCGTCTATCGTCGTCTCGCGCTGCCCGATCTGCGTCGCCTGGATCGGTACGGCCGGCGTTAGGATGACGTCCACCCCTTGCAGGACGCGCTCGAACTCTCTGCGGGAGAGTAGTTTTCTCTGTTGGGCGTTGGCGTACCTGAACGCCTTCAGCCTCTCGCCGTCGAGTAGGCGCTCGAGCCCCTGGTCGTCGAACCTCTCGGGATCGTTCTTCAGGCGCTCTTCGTGGACGGCGTAGGCCTCAGCGGCGAGGACGAGCCGCTGCGCGTGGAGCGTCTCCCACAGATTGGGGACCTCGACCTCGCGCACCCTTGCGCCGAGCGAACGGAAGACCTCCATCGCCTCCCTGAGGCGCGCCTCCACCTCTCCCTCGACATGCTCGAAGTAGAATTGCGTCGGGACCCCGATCGTGGCGCCGCTGACGCCGCGGTGAAGGTCACGGGTGAAATCTTCCTCCGGGAGATCCACGGAGTAGAGATCCTCCGGGTCGTGGCCGGCGAGGACGTTCAGCATCATGGCGTTGTCCTCCACGGTGCGGGTGATGGGGCCGACGTGGTCGAGGCTCCAGGCGAGGGGGAAGACGCCGTGTTTGCTCACGCGCCCGAAGGTCGGCTTCATGCCTACGACGCCGCAGAGGGCTGAAGGGATGCGGATGGAGCCACCGGTGTCCGAGCCCAAAGCGCCGTAGCAGAGGCTTGCCGCCACAGCCGCCCCAGAGCCACCGCTGGAGCCGCCGGTGATCTTCTGCGCATCGTGCGGGTTTTCTGTCGGGCCGAAGTAAGAGCGGTCGCCCGTCGGGCCGTAGGCGAACTCGTGGGTATTAGTCTTACCGATCAGGATAGAGCCGGCATCCTCCAACCTCTGGGCGACGGTCGCGCTGTGGTCCGGGACGTGCTCGGCGAAGAAGGCGGAGCCCAGCGTAGTGCGGACGCCCCTGGTGTAGACGAGGTCCTTGAGGGCAACCGGAACCCCGTGCAGCGGTCCCTTGTGGCGTCCGGCCGCGATCTCCCGCTCGGCCAGCGACGCTTCCTCGAGCGCGCGCTCCGCCGTCACGGTGATAAAGGAGTTCGTCTCGTCAGCCTCGATGCGCCCGAGCAACGTGCTCACGACCTCGACCGGGGAGAGACGCCTCTGCCCGAGTTCCCTGGAGAGGGCGGCGAGCGAGCGTGGCAGATCTACGTCGTGGGTCACGATTCTTTTCCTTCCCCTGTAGGAGCGTGCAGTATCTCATACCGATTCGCCGAAGGGTCCTTTCAGTTCGATCTACTCCCACAAGGTGCCCGGCATCCCGCTCTCGTTGGTTCGAGGACGGCCTCGCCGTGTTCGCGGCGGCGGGTCTCTGGAGACGCTTGCCTTGCTCCGCCACTCAGGCCGTGGCGCGTAGGACGAGGACGGCGAGGTCGTCGCGCGGGAAGCCCTCCTGGAAATCAAGGACGACGTCTCTTGATCCTCCCCGCCAGGCTGGCCGCGTCGTAGCCGGAGCAGGAGCCGAGCAGACGGCACAGCCTGTCTTCGCCGAAGAAGTCCCCCTCGGGGGAGCGCGCCTCCGTGACGCCGTCCGTGTAGAGGACGAGCGCCTCTCCTGGCATGAGACGCAGCGAGGTGTCCCTGAGCTCCGCGTCATCGAAGACGCCTAGCACCTTGCCCGAACTGCCGACCTCCTTAACGAGGCCGCCGGGACGGACCAGAAGCGGCGCCGGATGTCCGGCGCACGAGACATCGACCCCGACGCCGGCGAGACCATCCTCAGGCTCCAGCCTGACGCAGGCGGCGGTGCAGAAGCGGTCCTCGGGTAGTTGGCGGAGCATAGCCTCGTTCAAAGCGGCGAGGACCTCGGCGGGCCTGTCGTCCTTCAGGGTGACGGCCCGGATCGTGTAGCGGGCGAGGGCCGTTACGGAGGCCGCCTCGACCCCCTTGCCGCGTACGTCCCCGATGGCGCACAGCCACCCGTCCTCTACGGTATTGATGAGGTCGTAGAAGTCCCCTCCCACGACGTTGGCCTCACCCACGGGCAGGTACTCGGCACCAACCTCGACGCCCGGGATCTCGGGCAGGTGCGGCGGGAGGAGGCTCCTCTGCAGGATGCGTGCGATCTCGCTGCGGTCCCGGTAGAGGCGGGCGTTGTCCGCGGCAAGCGCGCAACGGTAGGCCAGATCCTCGGCCAGCAGGAGATCCTCTTCTCCGTAGCGGCGATCGGGATTCGAGGTCACCAGGGTCACGGCGCCTATGGTCCTTCCTCGCGCCAGTAGCGGCACGCACATCAGGGAGTGAGGCTCCAGGCGCAGCAGGACGTCCAGGTGCTCGCCGGCGCCCAGCGCGCGCTCGTAGAAGGTGGCATCGGGAAGGTCGGGGAGCAATACGGATTTGCCCGTCCTGAGCACCTCGGCCGTGCTCCCCGGGTCCCCATCTCCGAACCGCCTGTGATCTCTAAGCCTCATAAGGAGGTCTTCTTTCTCCGGATCGGCGTGCGCGGCGGCGAGCTGCTTGACGTTCCCGTCGTCCTCCACGATGTCGAGAAGGCACCAGTCGCCAAGCTCCGGCACGAGGAGGCGTGTGATCCTCTGCAAGATCTCCCCGTAGTCGAGCGAGGTCGAGAGCGCGGGACCGGCGGCGGCGAGCAGGGATAGGCGTCGCCTCGCCTCCACCGCCTCCGCACGGGCGAGTTGCTCTCTGATCAGAAGCAGGTCGCGCTCCTCCTGCGTCTTCTTGCGCTCGCTGATGTCCTCGACGGCCGCGATAAAGTAAGCCGGCTCGCCCGAAGAATGACGCACGAGCGAGACGGTCAGGTTAACCCAGACGGCCGAGCCGTCTTTTCTCAGGTACCGCTTCTCCATAGTGTATGTCTGGAGCTCGCCCTCGAGCAGGCGTCTCACCTGTTCGAGATCCCCCTCCAGATCGTCAGGGTGGGTGATCTCCTGGAACGTCGTCTTCAGAAGCTCCTCGGGCTCGTAGCCGACGATCTCACCCAATCGCCGGTTGACGCGGAGCCAGCGGCCGTCGATCCCGACCTGCGCGGCCCCGATGGCGGCGTGCTCGAAGGTGGCCCTGAAGCGCTCCTCGCTTTCGCGCAGGACCTCCTCGATCCGGCGCCGCTCCGTGATGTCGTTCTGGACGCCCACGAAGTTGGTCAGGGTACCCTCTTCATCGTGGATGGGCGAGACGTAAAGCTCGTTCCAGAACGGCGTCCCGTCCTTGCGGTAGTTTCTCAAGACCACCCTGGACTCCCGCTCATCCCTCAAGGCTGCCCGCAATTCGTCGAGCGCCGGCTGGTCGCGGTCCTGGCCCTGCAAGAAACGGCAGTTGAGCCCCAGGACCTCATCCACCGGGTAGCCCGAGATCCTCTCGAAGGCCGGGTTGACGTAGACGATGGGATCATCTGGCCGCTTGGGGTCCGTGATGACGATGCCGTTGGAACTGGCCGCGACGGCCCGATCGAGCAGGCGCCGCATCTCATCCGAAGCGGGCCGCCCCGGGTCACCACCGTATGGGGTACGTGAAGAGTGCGTCTCCAACATCCGTATTCTACAAGCTCGCGCTTCTACGGGCCGCGGGTATGCTCCCGCGACTGCCGACGTTAAAGGTTCGCTGTTTCGGGGTATGTACAGCGAGGAGAACGTGAAAGTAGACTACGAGAGGAGTACGTAGAAACTATGGCTTACGAGCTGCCGCAACTGCCCTACGGCTACGACGCCCTGGAACCCACCATAGACGAACAGACGATGCACCTCCACCATGAGAAGCACCACAACACCTACGTAACCAACCTCAACTCCGCCCTCGAAAAACACCCCCAGTCGGACCCCGGCTCCCTCGAAGAGCTCCTCGCCGACATAGACTCCGTCCCCGAGGATATAAGGACCGCCGTAAGGAACAACGGCGGCGGCCACTCGAACCACTCGATGTTCTGGCAGATCATGGGTCCGTCTGGACAGGGTGGCGGCGAGCCCACGGGAGAGCTCGCCGGGGCCATCGAGCGCGACTTCGGCTCCTTCGACGAGTTCAAGGAGCAGTGGGCGGCCACGGGAGCCCCAGGCAGCGTGTTCGGCTCGGGTTGGGTGTGGCTCATAGCCTCCCCCAATGGCTCGCTCTCGATCGAGAAAACTCCCAACCAGGATTCGCCCTTGATGGAGGGCAAGACGCCGGTGATAGGGTTGGACGTGTGGGAGCACGCCTACTACCTCAAGTACCAGAACCGCCGCCCCGAGTACATAAACGCGTGGTGGGACGTGGTCAACTGGGACGAGGCCGAAAGACGTTACCAGGCCGCCCAATAGGCATCAGGTTACAGGCATCAGAAGGTGGTTGGACGGGCTGCGTGGCTACTACGTGGCCCGTCTAGCCGAGGACGAGCTCCACTAACGGATCTCTCCTGAAACCTGTTGCCTTTAGCCACAGCGGGAGGATTCCAGTTTATGCGGCTTGTGATCGTTGGTGGCGTGGCGGCGGGGACCAAGGCGGCCTCGCGGGCACGCAGGCTCGACCCGGAGATGGAGGTTACGGTCTACCAGGAGGAGCCGGAACCGTCGATCAGCGAGTGCGGCCTGCCCTACTTCCTCTCGGGAGTCGTCGGGGAGCGCGAAAGGCTAATTGCCCGCACCCCCGAGCAGTTCGCCGAGAAAGACATCGAGGTCCTGGTTCGCCACAGGGTAGAGAGCATCGACGCCGCGAGCAAGACGCTCTCCGTACTCGACCTGAAGACGGGCGAGGCTTTCTACGACACCTACGACCGGCTCGTCGTCGCGACCGGCGCGCAGGCCATCCTCCCTCCCATCCCCGGTGCGGAGCTCGAAGGCGTCTTCGGACTCCGCTTTCTCACCGACTCCGACAGGATCAAATCTTACGTAGAAAAGTACTCTCCGAAGAGGGCAGCCATCGTTGGCGGGGGATACATCGGGCTCGAGGTCGCGGAGAACCTGTGCCGGCTCGGGATCGAGGTCTCCTTGATCGAAGGCCAGGATAGGGTCGCCCTCGCTTACGGTCCGGAGGTCTCAGAGAAGGTGGAGGCCGAGCTGGGAGCCCACGAAGTCGGCGTCTACACCGGCGAGAAGGTCGACGAGTTCACCGGCGAAGACCACGTACGGGGCGTGAAGTTCGGGGGGACGGAGCTGCCGACTGACCTCGTGATCTTCGGCGTAGGGATAAGGCCCAACGTCGAGCTGGCCGCGAAAGCAGGGGTGGAGATCGGGAGCACGGGGGCCATCCTGGTGGATAAACACATGAAGACCAGTGTCCCCGATGTCTGGGCCGCCGGGGACTGCGTACAGACGACCAACCTGACCAGCGGCCGGCCGATCTGGATCCCGCTAGGCGACACGGCGAACCAGATGGGCCGCGTGGCCGGCACCAACGCCGCCACTGGAGAAGGTGCCCTGGAGTTCCCAGGCACCCTCGGCACGGGCATCTTCAAGGTCTTCGACCTCGGCGTGGGCAAGACGGGCCTCTCTGAAGAAGAGGCCGCAGACGCGGGCTTCGAGGCCGTGAGCGCGAGCCTCTCTACGTACGACCGCGCGGCCTACTACCCGGGCGCGCAAAAAGTGTTCCTCAAGCTCATCGCCGACAGGGCGACGGGACGCCTGCTCGGCGCGGAGGCCGCGGGCTCATCCGCCGACAAGCTGATCGACATCTGCGCCACAGCCCTCTGGGGCAAGCTCTCATACCCCGACCTAGTCAACATCGACCTCGCCTACTCCCCCCCCTACGGCCCCGCCCTGAGCCCCGTTATACAGGCAGCGACCATCCTCTCCGGCAAATTCGACCACGCAAGAGAGGGCATCAGAGCCTTCGAGTAGCACGCTGCCTACGGCAGCTTGTCAGCACGGCGCTTCGCGCCTCGTCAGCACGCTACGGGCCTTCGGCCCTCGCTTGTCAGCAACGCTTCGGCCTGCGGCCTCGCTTTCAGCTTCTTGGTTCAGGCCGGGCTCTGTGGCGCGAGAGAACCGCCGCCCACGGCGGTAGGGTTCTACACTCGTAGCCGCGCCCCAAGACGACTTCCTGACAAGGCGCCGACCGGAGGGAGGCGTCGGGCTGACAAGCGAAGGCGCTAGCCTGAGCGTGCTGACAAGCCTGCGTAGCAGGCGTGCCGACAAGCTGCCGAAGGCAGCGTGCAGTGGTCGAGAGGTTCCTTCAGAACCTCTCGACCACAGTGCGGGCGAGCATGTGTAGGGGCAGGTAGTCGGGGCCGCCGGCTTTGGAGTCTGTGCCGCTCATGCCGAAACCCCCGAAGGGCTGGACGCCGACGAGGGCGCCTGTGATGCTGCGGTTGAAGTAGACGTTGCCGGCTTTGAACTCCTGGCGGGCACGCTCCAGGTGGTCGCGGTTTTTGGAGTAGACGCCTCCTGTGAGGCCGTAGGGGCTGTCGTTGGCGACGCGGAGGGCCTCGTCGAAGTCGGTGGCCTTTATGACCGAGAGGACGGGGCCGAAGATCTCCTCCCTGGCGACCGTGGCGTCCCGCTCGACCTCGAAGATGGTCGGGCTGACGAAGTAGCCGCTCTGCGGGTCGCCGGGGTCCACGCCGAGGACGCGCTCGCCCTCCTGCTTGCCGGCGTCCACGTAACTAGAGACTTTCTCGAACTGCGGCTCGCTTATGACGGGCCCGACGTTGATGTCGGCGCCGCCTTCGGCCGGGACGCCGATCCGGAGGGCCTCCGCCCTCTGGACGACCTTGCTCAAGACCTCGTCGTAGATGTCAGCGTGCAGGATGGCCCGGCTTGCGGCGCTACACTTCTGGCCCGAGTAGCCGTAGGCGCTCTTGACGATATCGGCCGCCGCCGAGTCGAGGTCGGCAGAGTCGTCTATGACCATCGCGTCCTTGCCGCCCATCTCGGCGATGACCCGCTTGACCCAGCGCTGTCTCTCTATCTGCTTCGCCGCCAGCTCGTTTATCCTCAAGCCCGTCCTCATCGAGCCGGTAAAGGAGATAAAGCGCGTCCTCGCGTCCTCCACGAGGTAGTCCCCGACCTCGGAGCCGTAGCCAGGCAGGTAGTTGAGGACACCCTCGGGCAGACCGGCTTCTTCGAAGATCTCCGCGACGACGGCGCCGATGACCGGCGTGAACTCGGAGGGTTTCATGACGATGGTGTTGCCGGCGACGATGGCCGCGCTCGACATGCCGGTCAGGATGGCCGTAGGGAAATTCCAGGGCGCGATGATGACCCCGACGCCCATCGCCTGGTAGGAGTAGCGGCTCTCCTCGCCGGGGATAGAGTAGATCTCCACGCCGTCCTTGAGGCGGAGCATCTCGCGGGCGTAGTACTCGAGGAAATCTATCGCCTCGGCCACCTGAGCGTCGGCCTCGGCCCAGGGCTTGCCGCCCTCGTAGGCCTCGAAAGCGAGGAGCTCGAACCGCCTGCGCTTCATGATCGCCGAAGCCCTGAGGAGTATGCGCGCCCGAGCCTCGGCGGGGGTGCGGCTCCACGTCTCGAAGGCGGAGGTCGCGGTCTCGAGCGCCATGTCCGCCTCGCGCTCGGTGGCGCTGGCCGTGCGGCCCACCACCTGCGAGGGGTTGGCCGGGTTCACCGAGACTATCTCGCCGTCCGTCTCGACGCGCTTGCCGCCGATGATCGCCGGGTAACTCCGGCCAAGCCGGGAGCCCACGTCGGTAAGGGCGGCCCGCATGGCCTCGACGTTCTTCTCGTCCGACCAGTCGAGGTACTCTTCGTTCTTGTACGGCATCAGTCCCATGTGCTCTCCTATCCCTTCACCCTGGCGGTCATGCTGCCGATCACGTCTCTCGCGACGTAGCCGGCGATCTTGGGGTTCTCCTTGAGGCGCCTGGTCGAGTACTCGTACCAGTCCTCCCCGAAGGGCACGTAGACCCTGAGCTTGTGCCCGGCACCAACGAGGATGCTCCTCAACTCCTCATCCACGCCGAGGAGCATCTGGAACTCGTAGCGGTCTTCGGGGATCTCGAGCTGGTGGATCAGCCTCAAAGCGTGCCAGATCAGGAACTCGTCGTGCGTGGCTATGCCGACGTAGACGCCGCCCTTCAGGAGCTCATCGAGCAAGAAGATGTAGTTCTGGCGCACCGTGTCGAAGTCCTTGTAGGCCATGGACCTCGGCTCGTCGTAGATGCCCTTGCAGAGGCGCACGGAGAAGCCGGACTCGATGACGTTCTGCACGTCCTCAATGCTGCGGCGCATGTAGGCCTGCAACACGGCGCCCGTGTTCTCATGCCGCTCGTGCATGTCGTGGACGATCCGGAGCGTCGCCTCGGTGTGCGGGGAGTCCTCCATGTCCACCCGCACGAAGCGTCCCCTGTCGGCGGCGTACTCGATCACCTCCTCGAGGTTCGCCCGGCACAGCTCCTCGTTCAGGGTCAGCCCGAGTCCGGTCAGCTTGACGGAGATGCCGCTTTGCAGGTCGTGCTCGTCGAGCGCGTCGATGACCTTCTCGTAGTCCTTCAGCTTCGCCGCGGCGTCGGCCTTGCTCTCGGTGCTCTCCCCGAGGAGGTCTATGGTGGCGACGCATCCCTCCTTGTTGAGGTCCCCGATCGTGGAGACCGCCTCCTCCAGCGTGTCGCCGGCGATGTAGCGACTGGAGATCCTCTTCACGATCGGCCGCGGGATGACGGGCACCGAGTTCGCTATGGCTTTGTCCACTATTCCCATGCTTTCGACCCCACAATACAGCCCTCGTCAGGTTCGCTCTATCCCGATTTTACTGCAAGGAGCGGCCCCGGGCTTTGGTGTAGGATAGTGACGAGAGAGGGAAACGAGAGAGGTTGGAGGAAGAGCATGCATACCACCGACACCGGCGAAGGAACCTCTTCAGAGACCCGTACCGTAACCTCCATAGTAGGGGGAAGCCCGCAAGAAGGTGCCCCAGGCGGGCGCATGACCTCGACGAACCCGGCGCGCACGTCCGAGACGGTGGCCGAGGTGCTTTTGGGTGATGCCGGGACGTTCGTCGAGGCGTGCCGGGCCGCGCGCGAGGCGCAGCGGGAGTGGGCCGCGGTCCCCGCCCCGGTCCGGTCGCAGGTGATAAAGAAGATCGGGCGCATCGTCGAGAACAACAAGGAGGCGCTCGCGCGGCTGGTGACGCGTGAGATCGGCAAACCGTACGCCGAGGCATTGGGCGAGGTGCAGGAGATCATAGACACCTGCGACTTCTTCACCGGCGAGGGCAGGCGCCTCTACGGCCAGACCGTCCCCTCGGAGATGCCCGACAAGCAACTCTTCACCTTCCGAGTCCCTGTTGGCGTCGCCGCCATCATCACAGCGGGCAACTTCCCCGTGGCCGTGCCCTCGTGGTACATGATCCCCGCGCTCACCTGCGGCAACGCCGTGGTCTGGAAGCCGGCCGAGTACTCCCCCGCCATCGGCGACGCCCTGGCGAAACTGTTCGTGGCCGGTGGCCTCCCCGACGGCGTCCTTAACGTCGTGCAGGCCGAAGGATTCGCGGCCTTCGAGGGCCTGGAGCAGTGCACTTGACGAAGGCCTCGTCGACAAGGTCGGGTTCACTGGCTCCTCCGAGGTCGGCAAGAAGATAGGAGAGCTCTGCGGCAGGCACATGCAGTCCCCCTGCCTGGAGCTCGGGGGCAAGAACCCCCTCGTCGTCATGCCTGACGCCGACCTCGATCTCGCCGTCGAGGGCGCCCTGTTCTCCGGGTTCGGTACGGCGGGCCAGCGCTGCACCTCACTCGGCACCGTGATCGTCCACGAGTCCGTGCACGACGAGTTCCTCGAGAGGTTCTCCAGTGCCGTCACCGAAGCGAAGATCGGGGACCCGGCCCAGGACGTGCTGTACGGACCGATGCTGAGCGAGCGCTTTCGGGACCGCTTTATCGGGTTCCTCGAGATGGTAGAGGACCACCACTCCCTCCACGGCTCTACCGGGATGGGGACCATCACGCAGGACAACCCGAGGGAAGGCTTCGTCGGGGACCCAGAGGCCGGCATCTTCTGCCACCCTACCATCGTGGATGGCGTGAGTGTGGAGGATGAGATCTACCGCACGGAGACCTTCGGCCCCCTGGTAGGCGTGGCCACTTTCTCGACTTTTGAGGAGGCCGTGGCCCTCTCCAACGGCCACGGCTACGGGCTCTCGGCCGCCATCTACACCACCGATGCGACCAACGCCCTGCGCTTCAGGGAGCGCAACGGGGCCGGGATGCTCTCCGTCAACAACTCGACCAGCGGCGCCGAGGCGCACCTGCCCTTCGGGGGCAACGGCAAGAGCGGCAACGGCAGCCGTCTCTCGGGGATCTGGGTTCTGGACCAATTCACCCGCTGGCAGTCGATGAACTGGGACTACGCCGGCAAGCTCCAGAAGGCCCAGATGGACCTTGCGGACCTCCCTGCCGACCTCGAGTACACCCTGCCGGAGGCAGAATAAGGCCTCTGATGTACGATGCCATCGTCGCCGGCCTCGGGGGGATGGGAAGCGCCGCGGCCTACCACCTCGCCGGGCGCGGCAGGCGGGTGCTCGGGCTGGAGCGGCACACTCCGGCGCACGACAAAGGGTCCAGCCACGGGCAATCAAGGATCATCCGCCTGGCGTACTCCGAGGGCCCTGACTACGTGCCGCTGCTCCTTCGGGCATACGAGCTGTGGGAGCGGCTGGAGCGGGAGACGGGCGAGGATTTGATGACGCGCACGGGCGGGCTCATGATCGGCCCGCCGGGCAGCACGTTCTTCGAGGGCAGCAGGGAGAGCGCCGAGAGGTACGACCTGCCCTACGAGGTCCTCGACTCCCCCGAACTGAAGCGCCGTTACCCGGTATTCGAACCCACCCCCGGTACGGTCGCCCTCTTCGAGAAAAAGGCCGGGTTCGTCCGTCCCGAGGCCTCGGTGAAGGCCCACTTGGGCAGGGCGGCCTCCCTCGGAGCGGACCTCCGATTCGGGGAGGAGATCGTAGCCTGGGAGCCGACGGCATCGGGTGTGCGGGTCGAGACGGCATCGGGTGCCTACGAGGCGGAGCGGCTGGTCGTGACGGCGGGAGCGTGGGCGCCGAGGCTGCTCGCCGACCTCGGTCTCCCCTTGGAGGTCACGCGCCAGATCCTTTTCTGGTTCGACCCGAACGGTGGCATCGAACCCTTCCTCTCGGACCGGTTCCCGATCTTTATCTGGGAGCCCGAGGACGGCAACGCGTTCTACTCCATTCCGGCCCACGACGGACCGGGGGGCGGGGTCAAGGTCGCGTTCTTCAGGGCCGACGGCACGCCCGCCGACCCGGAGACTATAGACCGCGAGGTCAAGGGCGAGGAAGTCGAGTTCATCAGGGGCTACCTGGCGAGGTACGTCCCCGCCCTCGACGGCGAGTTCCTCTACGCCAGGACCTGCATGTACACCAACACCCCAGACGAGCATTTCGTGATCTCCACGCACCCCGAGTATCCTCAGGTCGCCATCGCGGCGGGATTCTCGGGCCACGGTTACAAGTTCTGCGGCGTGGTCGGGGAGATCCTGGCCGACCTCGCCACCCAGGGAAAGACAGATCATCCCATAGACCTCTTCTCCCCGGCCCGCCTGGCGGGCACATAACCATGGAGCTCCTGGACGCAAGGAGGACCGCAGATCGCCTCCCTTACCCGGAGCTGGCGGACTCCATCCGCGAGGTCGCGCTGGCCAGGAGATCCGGTGTCCTTCTGGCCCCGCCCCGACTCGTCTTGCCTCTACAGGAGGGTGGTGTCCTGCTGGTCATGCCCGCCTCGGACGAGGAGATCTCCATCACCAAGCTCGTCACGGTCCACCCGGAGAACCCGGGCCACGGCCTGCCTACTATTCAAGGCGAGGTCGTGGTGATGGACGCGACGACGGGGGAGCGACTTGGCCTCCTCGAAGGCGGCATCGTAACCGCCAGGCGCACCGCAGCCCTCTCGATGCTCGCCGCCCGCAAACTCGCCCCTCGTCCCGAAGGTCCTCTCCTGATCGTGGGCGCTGGGACGCAGGGACGCGCGCACCTCGAAGCCTTCCGCGCGGGCCTCGGCGTCTCCAGGGCCTTCGTCTCCTCAAGAAGCCAGAGGAGCGCTATCTCCCTCGCAGGGCATGCCAGAAGCCTCGGCATGGAAGCGGAGGCGGTAGAGGGTCCCGAAGAAGTGCTGGACGAGGTGAACCTCGTGGTCACGGCGACAACCAGCAGGGAGCCAGTCCTTCCTGACGAAATCCCTGATGGCATCTTCGTGGCCGCGGTCGGGTCTTTCGAGCCGGAGGCGGCAGAGTTGCCCCCGGCCCTGGTCTCCAGCTCGCGAGTCTTCGTGGATACGATGGAAGGCGCCAGAGAGGAAGCTGGGGACCTGATCCAGGCCGAGCGAGCCGGTGCTTTTCGGTGGGAGGACGCAACGACGCTCGAGGACGCGCTCCGCTCGACGGGGGATCCTGGGGGGACGGCCGTGTTCAAGAGCGTGGGCCATGCCCTTTGGGACCTCGCCGCCGCGAGGACAGCTTTCGTAGACCCGTCTGAAGACGATAACCTGTAGGGGAGATCAAGAAACGACCATCGCGGGAAACCTTCTGGTTTCGGTACCGTAATAATTGTACAGTCGACACGTAAGGGCACATGACAGGTTCGAGGTTCATCGCGTTGTGGTTGATCTCGCTGGCCTTTCTGGCGGGTACCTCCTCCGTCGCCCTGCCCCAGGGCACGGACACCGTCTACGACGACGCCGGTGTCCTCACGGACTCCCAGGAGCAACAGGTTCAGGGGGCCTTCGACTCGGCGCAGGAGGAAGCCGGGCAGCCCATCTACACTTTCCTGGTACCTGACACTGGAGTAAACACCCCGCAAGACAGGCAAGCCCTCCTGACGCGTGAGGCCCGCGAGGCCGACGCACCGCAAGACGCCGGCGTCATCATGGTAGCCCCAAAGGACCGCTGGGACGTGGCCGCGAACCTGAATGGGGTCTCCGAGGACGCCGTCTCGAACGCGATGAAGCCGGATTTCAGGAACGGGGACTTCACGTCCGGCCTCATCGCGGGCGCAGATGAGATAAGGGGCGAGCCCGCAACAGCGCAGGGCAACGGCGCGGGCGGTCTGCTTGGGGGCGGCCTAATTCTTCTCCTCGTGGCGGTGGTTGGGGGGCTACTGCTGCTCAGAAACCGTCGGACCAAAAGGCTGCGCATCGAGGGAGAGCGCCGCAGCGCGGAGGAGGAGTTCGCCGGTCTCACCACCCGCCTGGACGAGTTCGACGAGAAAGAGCGGCTAGTCTCGGGTTACCTGGAGGTCCAGCGCCCGCTGCTTGACCGGAGGACGGAGGAGTGGTTGGAGGCGAGGATCTCGGACGCCAGGACCGCCGATTTCGCCAGGGAGTTCAACGAGGCCGCATCGCGGCTCACCTCCGACCCCGTCCGGGCGCGAGAGCAGATGGTGCGCGGGCGCAACCTCCTCGCAGGGGCCATGCAGAATCTCCACGAGGCCGAGAGTACCATTGACGATTACAGGGCCGCCGACGACGACCTGGACGACAAGCTGCGCGCGGCGAACGAAGAGATCCTGGCAGCCGAACAAGCCGAGAAGACCGCACGGGCTGAGGGCGTTGCCGTCGAACATACGGGCCTACGGACCGAGTACGACCGGCTGGCCCGGGAGGCGGCGGGTCGCTCCTCCCGACCGGGACGAGTTCGATCCCGGGCAGACCCTCGCAGCGATCGAGATACTCGCACAGCAGGCCCGCGAGCACGAGAAGGCGCTCAGGGACGGGATCTCTGCCCGCGACTCCCTGCCCGAGGAACGCCACTCCGCGCAAGGGGCGCTCGGCAGGGCGCGAACGGCCCTTGAGGAGTATCGTGGGGCCCACGAGAGGGCGCTCGGCGCGTTCGGCCAGGCCGCGCTCGAAGAAGTTCCCGCCCCTGGAGAGCTCTCTTCGGGCCTGCTCGAGGCCGAAGGGCATGTGGAACGCGCAGACCTCGCCGCGTCAGCCGGCCGCTTCGCCGAAGCCCGCTCCCTGCTGCAGGAAGCCACCGCCCTGGCCAGGAATGCCATGCTGGCCCCGAGCAGGCTCAAGGCGGCCACAGCGGAGGCCGACCGCAAGAAGCGCGAGGGTGAGGAGAAGCTCAAGGAACTCGAAGCCCGCCTGGAGCAGGCGAAGGCACACGAGCACCTCATGAATCCCTACCAGCGCCAGAGGCTGAGGGACTACGAGCACCAGCTACAGAACGCTCGCTACGGTTTCTTCGGCGGGGACTGGCTCACCGCTCTCCTGATCTTCGAGGCCCTGGACAACGACTACATGGGCGACCCTTCGTCCTCCGACGCCGGAGAATGGGGCGGTGGGGACTGGGGCGGCGGTGATTGGGGTGGCGGCGATTGGGGCGGTGGAGACTTCGGTGGAGGAGATTTCTAACCCTCCACGGCCAGGCGATCGATCCTGAGTACGTCCCGTAGCGGGCGGGCGCTTCCAGATGGCCAAGTGTAATAGGGTACACACTCTGGTACGGGCGGTGTATAGTAGGAACGGACGTGGAAGGAGATCCCTGTGCAAAATGAAGTGGTCTGGTCAGAACCCTTATCCAGTATCGAGGTAGGGCGCGAGAGCGAGGAGATGTGCCTCCTTGCAAAGTTGTTCAACGGTTTCGCCAACTCGACGAGGCTTTCGATCCTGCTGCTCCTGGTGCAGCGGGGCGAGATGAAGGTCGGGGAGCTGGTGGACGAGCTAGGCGCGCCGCAGCCGAGGGTCTCCGACCACCTGCGCTGCCTGGCCTGGTGCGGATACGTGCTCGTGCGGCGCGAGGGCAGGAACGCCTATTACTCCGTGGCCGACGAGCGGGTCATGCGGATGCTCGAGCTCGGCGAAGAGCTTCTGCAAGACAACGTCGAGCACCTCGGAGCCTGCGACGATATAGAGCAGGGCTGCTAGCCAAGCCCCCCGCGGCCGCATTCCACGGCGTGAGGGTGTGCTCCAGAAACGAGCGGCGTGTTTACCCGGGTCAGAGGGCGGGGACTTTAGTAGGGCCGTACTCTATCGGATTCAAACAAGAGGTGTTTCAGGCATGGCCCAGGCTCAGGATCTCAAGCAAGCGATAACCTCCGTGGCGGACCGGCAGGGACCGATCCTCTCAGCTTATTTGAGCGTCAACGCCGACATTCCGGAGAACCAGGGAAGGACGTATCTGGTTCGCCTGCGCGATGCCATGAACGACCAAGGCGTCCCGAAAGACCTGCAGCAGCGGGTCAGGAACTACCTGGAAGAGGAGGCGCATCCCGCGGCCAGGACGCTCGCTATTTTCGTGGATGAAGATGACCTCTTCGCGGTCTACCGCCTGCAGGTGGACATTCCCGAGTCGTTCCGCTGGGGAGACCCATCCGTGGCACCCTTGACGCTCATTCTGGACGAGTACGAGCCGTATGGGGCCGCGGTCCTCGACGCCGAGAGTTTCAGGTACTTCGTGGTCTCACCCCTTAGCAGCGCCCACGGGGAAGAGGAAGTAAAGGCCAACGGATTCAGGGAGATCGACCTCCATCCCAGCGAGCCTTACCCCAGGGGCGGCGGTTCGACCGACCTCGACCCGGCCGGCCGCAAACACCAGGCCAACATCCACGACCTCTACAAGGAACTGGGGGAACGGACCCGTGAAATCACCTTCCAGGAAGGAGTGCAGCGCCTTATCCTGGCCGGTCCCAAAGAGAGGACGGCCGAGTTTCGTCGCGACCTCCCCAACGAGTTGCAGGAGCGGGTAGTCGCCGAGGAGCATGTGGACATCGGAGAGTCCGAGGGCGAGCTACTCGACGATCTGGAGGCCATAAGGGAGCGCGCTGAACACGAGCGCGAGAAGGCGTTGCTCGACGAGATCCGGGAGCGCGGCGTCAGGGGTCCCGACGAGACCATAGCCGCGCTGCAGGAGGAGAACCGCATCTACCATCTGGCCGCCCTCTGGGAGATGGAGGCCGAGATACACTGGTGCGACAACGACCAGCTCGCCATACGAGACGTCACCGCCAAAGAGTGCCCGTTCTGCGGCCAGAACACCCGCGGGCGGCCGCTCAAGGACGTCCTCGTCGACCTCGCCGCCGCCCGCGGCGCCCGCCTCGACTTCATGCTCGGCGAGAACAAGAACACAGACGTTTTGCGCGACGAGTTCGGAGGCTTGGCAGGCCTCACGCGATTTTAGGCTAGCTTGTCAGCACTTCAGCTTGTTGAGCACCTACTCTCTGCTAGAGTTCGCTGATGAAGGACTACGACTCTGTTTGGGAACGCTTTGTCCGTGAGCGCCGGCTGGAGTTGGGCGGGCACATGGACCCCGCCTGGCAGGAGGGGCACGGATTGTCGGCCTCCCTTATCTTGCCTGGAGAGGCGTCGCGGTTTCACGAGCGTCTCGATCCGCTCAGGGAGGCGCTGCGTCCTTTCCCGTTCGTCTCGCTCCACCCCGACCACTTTATGCACATAACGCTGATCCTCCTCGGCTTCCTCGTAGACGAGCCAGAAAGCGAGAACGAAATCTCCCGCGAGAGGTTGCAGGAGATCGAGGATCGCGCCAGGGCCGCCCTCTCCGACTTCCCCGTCTTCACCGTCAACCTTGCGAACCTCAACGCCTTCCCCGGCGCAGCGTTCGTCGAGGCGCACGACAAAGGGATGCTCGACAGGCTACGGGACGCTCTTAGCGTGAGCTGCGGCTTGAAGAAACCCTCAGGCCCGCCGCACCTGACCCTCGCCTACTTCCAGGCCCCGGACGGCACGAATGCTCCGGAGGATCTCGTCTCAGCCATAGCGCGCTACAGGAACTGGCCGATTGGGGAGATCACGGTAGACAACGTGGAGATGACCATGCTCGACCTCCATTCGGACTACCCCAGGCCGAAGACGCTGGCCCGGATACCGTTGGGTTATAAGCATTCAGCTGGTCAGCACCTCAGCACTTCAGCTTTAGCGTGCTCGAGCCCTGCCTGATGCCAGACTCGGGTGGATGCGAACGGCATGACGGAGTCCGCCATTGGTGACGGGCCTCCGTGCGCCCGCAACCTAAACGTGCTCCCTACTCAACTTGCTCGGTACGACATGCTGGCAAGCCGTCTGGCGAAGCCCGGGCGGCGTGCTGACCAGCTTATGCTGAAATGCTGACTAGCTGAAATGCTGACCTGCTAGGGTCCGGAGGACCCTCGGCGTAAACAGCCAGCGCAGCTTGCCCGCTCCGGCCTGCGGGGCGTCGTCGAACTCGATGCAAACGACGCCTCCCTTCTTTATCTTCATGTCCGCGCCCCCGGCATGGCCGGTGAGCAGATATACCGCCAACTCGTGCAGGCCAGGTCTATGTCCGGTGAGGGCTATGGACTGCCTGCCGGCGTAGGTTTCGAGGGCGATGACGACCTTTTCGGGCGGGACTTCCGGCTCGAGGGCGGGGAACTTCTCTGGGGCGGGCCAGCCGGTCTGTTCGGCCAGGATCTCCGCGGTTCGCCAAGCTCTCTCGTAGGGGCTGCTCAGGAGAACGTCTACCTCGGGTACGATCCGGCCGAGGCCACTGGCCGCCCCCATGAACTCCTCCTCGCCCCCCGGCGTGAGCGTACGATCGCCGTCATCGGGCCAGCGTTCGGGGTCGCGCTTGTGGGCGACGGCGTGGCGAACGAGGTAGAGGTACACGCCGGCCTACCGAACGCTCTCGCCCGGTAAGCCGGCCCTGTTTTTGTCGACCTGTTTGCTTACCATTCTCGTCCCATTACCCTGGAGAACAGAGGCGCAATCTAGCACGGACCTGCCCTACTAGCAACAGGAGTATAGTGCCCCGAGCGGCCGTGGAGGTATAGACCCACCGCGCATTCGACTACGAGCCAAAAGCCAACCGCGAGGCCGAAGCGTTGCTGACAAGCGAGGGCGTTAGCCCGATGCGTGCTGACAAGCTCTCCTAAAAGCCCTCTTCGAGCAGTATCGCCTGGCTGTCTATCCGAACCTCCCCGTCTCTCGGGTGCAGGCGTTCGAAGGTGCCGTCGGGGCCCAGCTCCCAGCCGTTCGCGTTGTCGGCGAGTTGCAGGTCGAGCAGGCGTCGGACCTTCTCGCGGTGGTGTTTCTCGCGTAAGGGGAAGGCCGTCTCGACGCGCCGGTCGAGGTTGCGCTGCATGAGGTCGGCGCTTCCGAGGTAGATCTTCTCGTCATCCCCGTCGGAGAAGGCGAAGACGCGGGCGTGCTCCAGAAAGCGACCTACCAGCGAGACGACGCGGATGTTCTCGCTCACGCCCTCCACGCCTGGCCTGAGGCAGCATATGCTGCGCACGATGAGGTCTATCTTCACCCCGGCTTGGGAGGCCTCGTAGAGAAGCTGGATGATCTGGGGGTCCGTAAGCGAGTTGGTCTTACAGGTGATGGTCGCGGGTTCGCCGCTTTTCGCCTTCTCGGTCTGATCCTCGATCCTGCGCGTTATCTCGCTGCGCAGGGTGTGCGGGGCGACGAGGAGCTCCTGATACTCCTCCTGCTCCGAGTAGCCCGTCAGGTAGTTGAAGAGGTCAGAGCCGTCCTCGGCGAGCTTGGGGTCGTCGGTGAAGTACGAAAAATCCGTGTAGACGCGGGCCGTTCCCGGGTTGTAGTTCCCCGTACCGAGGTGGACGTAGCGTCTGAGGCCCGAGCCTTCGCGTCTGACGACGAGGGCGATCTTGGCGTGCGTCTTTAGTCCGACGATGCCGTAAGCGACGTGGACGCCCCTGGCCTCCAGCTGGCGCGCCCAGGTGATGTTCGGCTCTTCGTCGAAGCGGGCCTTCAGCTCCACCAGAACGGCGACCTGCGTCTGCTCGTCGCGCGCCTCCGAGAGCTTCTCGACTATCGGGGAGTTCGAGCCCACGCGATAGAGGGTCTGCTTTATGGCGAGCACCCCGGGGTCGTTGGCCGCCGCCCGGACGAAATCGACGACGGGGGAGAAAGAGTCGAAGGGGTGGTAGAGGAGCAGGTCGCCGTTGCGGGTCGCCTGGGTGATGGAGCGCGCGCTCCTGATCTCCTGCGGCACCCGCGGGGTGATCGGAGGGTAGAGCAGATCCGAGCGCTCGAGGTGCGTGAGCTCCTCGAAGTCGGCGAGTCCTATGGGGTGGGGTGCCGCGAAGACGGAGTTCTCGTCGAGATTTAGGTTGCCAGCCAGCCAGTCCCGCAGGTCGTCAGGCATCTCGTCAGAGACCACGAGCCTCACGCTCTGGCCGAACCAGCGGCTCTCCAGTTCGTCCTCTATCGCCTGAAGGAGATCAGAGGCCTCGTCTTCTTCGATCACGAAATCCGCGTTGCGGGTGACCTGGAAGATGTAGCTAGCCACGACCTCCTTGCCGGGGAAGAGCTCATCCAGGTTGGCCGAGATGACCTCTTCGACCCTGACGAAGCGCATCTCGGGCCTCTCGTCAGGACCGCGGTCCTCGTCGGGCAGCCGCATAAAGCGGTCTATCGTGGTCGGCACCTTGATGCGGGCCATAACCCGCCTGCCTCCGTCCTCTATCACGACGAGCACATTGAGCGAGAGGTTAGAGATGTGCGGGAAGGGGTGGGCCGGATCTATGGCGAGCGGCGTGAGTATGGGAAGTATGTCCCTGATGAACGTCTCCCTGAGCTCCCTTCGCTCGGCGGCGCGGGCCTTGGCGTGGGGCACCATTCGTACGCCCACATCTTCCAGGGCTGGCATGAGCTCGCTGTTTAGTATCCTGCGCCGCTCCTCGAAGAACTCCTCCGTGTGGTCGTGGATGCGCAGGAGCTGCTCCTCTGGCGTCATCCCGTCGGGGACGGGGTTGGGCAGCTCCGAGGCTACCTGCTGCTGCAATCCGGCGACCCGGATCATGAAGAACTCGTCGAGGTTGGTCTCGGAGATGGCGACGAACCGTACCCGCTCCAATAGCGGATGCCTCTCGTCGCGCGCCTGCTCCAGGACCCTGTTGTTGAACCCGAGCCACGAGAGCTCGCGGTTTATGTACAGCGACGGGTCTGAGAGGCTCGGCCTGCGTGCAACGTCCGTCATATCCCTTCCCTTTCGTCGAGCGCGAGAAGGGTGCCTTCCCTGATCCCCCCACGCGCCACCGTCAGATCTTCTTTCCCAAAGTGCTCGAGCACCGTCGCGAGCGTGGTGATCGCCGCCGGCAAGACCCGTGCCCTCTCCGGCGCGAGCCCCTGCTCCCGCGCGAGCACCCCGGACGGGTGTTCCCTGATCTCCTCTGAGAGTCTCCACAGACGAGCGACCGTCAGCCTGTCGCGCGTTATCTTGAGTATGGCCCGCGCCGACCCGCCGACGGCGACGACCCGCGCCCCTCCGATGTCCCAGCGGGGTAGGAGCCGCCCCGCGTGCTCGCGCAACGCCGCAAGCTCCGCGTCAGCGGGAGGGTCCTGGCGCGCAAAGCGCTCCGTGGTGCGATTGGTACCGAGCGGCAGCGAGACCCGCTCCTCGGGCCCGTTGGAAGCGTCGCCGAGGATGAGTTGCGCCGAGCCGCCCCCGAGGTCGACGACGAGGATCCTTCCCGCGTCGCGCACGGCCGATAGGGCGCCACGAAAACCGAGCGCGGCCTCCTTCTCGCCGGAGATGAGGCGCATCTTCAAGCCTGTCGCTTCCCGCACGCGGCCTACTAGCTCCTCGCCGTTCTCGGCGTCGCGCACCGCGCTCGTGGCGAGTATCTCCGGCGACGGCGCCCCGTTCATGGCGGCTATACTCGCAAACAGCGTGATCGCCTCCGTGGCCAGCGTTAAGCGCCTCTCATCGAGACGTCCCGTCTTCTCCACGCCGGCCCCGAGCCTGGCCGAGACCTTCTCGCCCGTGACGGGCAACACACCCCCCCCATCTACCTCGCCGACCAGGAGATGGATTGTATTGGAACCAACGTCCACAACAGAGTACCGGCTCAAAGCATCGTCCCCCGCAAAACGTCGTGAAACCTCATACCTCCCATGATACCGTCCCGCCGCTTCGGGTGATATATTCGGGTCTCCGAAGAAGGGTTTTGAATCTCAAGAGCGTCCGCACGGCGCGAGCCGGCACTCGAACCGGAGGAAGCCATCTCGAAGAGGGGAAAGAAGGCGAAGAAGCACTCAGAGAAAGGCGCCCTGGCGACGCTCACGAAGCCAGGCGCGAAGGTCCGCGACTACGAAGCCCACGTTCTCGTCTGCAAGGGCGGCGACTGCAAGAAGCGTGGATCCAAGTCCGTCCGAGGCGCAATCAAGGACGAACTACGGGCACAAGACATGAACAGGGACGTCCGCGTAGACTCCGTGGACTGCCTGGGCCTCTGTAAACACGGCCCAAACGTCATCGTCTACCCTGGCGGTACCTGGTACCTCGGCGTTACAGAAGATGACGTGCCCCGGGTAGTACGACAACACCTCAAGGACGGCGAACCTGTCGAACACCTCGCCGCCGAATTCAGGCCCCGCAAGAGAGCAAAGTGAGTCAGCACGCTGCGCCCTTCGGGCTCCGCTTGTCAGCACGGCGCCTGCGGCGCCTTGTCAGCACGCATCGGGCTTCGGCCCTCGCTTGTCAGCAACGCTTCGGCTTCGCCTCCGCTTTCAGCTTTTTTGGTTCAGGCCCCGCTCTGCGGCGTGAGACGAACCGCTGCCTGAGGCGGTAAGGTTCGACGCTCAAGGCCGCGCCCCAAGACGACTTCCTGACAAGGCGCCGACCGGAGGGAGGCGCCGTGCTGACAAGCGAGGGCGCTAGCCCGAGCGTGCCGACAAGCGACCGTAGGGAGCGTGCTGACAAGGCGCGAAGCGCCGTGCGCACGCGGAGGCCGCAGGCCGGAGCGTGCTAGCTAACGTCGGTTAGCTCCGCCTGGACGATGAGACGCTGGCTGTAGTCGGGAAGGGTGCAGGTCTGCAGGGTTATTATGCTCTTACCGGGTACGGGCTTCGTGACGTAGAGGGCGTCGGGGTTGACGACGAAGCTCTTGAACACGCTGTAGGTGTAGGTGGTACCGTCAGCGTCGGTCAGGGTGACCCTGTCGCCGTCCTTCAGCGCGTTCAGGTCCCAGAACACGAGGTAGCTCTTGGTACCGGGGAATCCCATGCGGTGACCCGCGATGTAGACGTTGGCCCCCTCTCGCCACGGCCAACCCGTGCCCCTTACGTGCAGCGTCCCGTCGTGCAGCGCTCCCTTGTCGCCCGCGGCGCCCGTGTAGACGGGGACGTGATCCACCCTCCGCATCCCCGGCACCGTCAGGGTCATCCTCGGGTTGCTCGGAACCTTGTTATCCGCGAAGACGGCCGAACCGGCGAACGGGTCACCTATGAGGAAGGAATATCCTACCAGCGTCAGCCCCAACACAAAGAGCACGGTGGTCATGAAGGTGGCCACGAGGGAGCGTAGCGCCCCGCCGCTCCTTCTCGTCCTGTAGGTCTTCACGTCCCTCCGGCTCCTCTCAGGCTCTCCATCATTTGGGTATTGCTTACAAAAGTAGCAGTCGAGTCATGAAATCTGTTCCCTGCAGGGGCACTACTCCTTGCCCACCAGTTCGCCCTGCACGATGAGGCGGTGCGAGTAGTCGGGGAGGGTGCAAGTCTGCAGGCTGACGATGTTCTTGCCCTCTATGGGCCGCAGTATGCTGGTCTCGTTGGGGGAGATCACACGCTTCCCGAAGACCTTGTAGGTGAACCTGGTCCCTTCGGAGTCGGTGAGATGGATCTCGTCCCCCTTCTCGAGCCTGTTGAGGTCCCAGAACACCAGGTTGCTCTTCGTCCCCGGATAACCGACCCTGTGGCCCGCGATGTACACGTTGGCCGCCTTCTGCCAAGGGAAACCGGTGCCCCTCACGTGGACCACGCCGTCGTGGAGGGCCTCGTCGTACCCACTCTCGGGGGCGTCGTAGACTGGTACGCCCTCGACCCGCTTCATCTTCGGAACCGTGAGCTGGAGCTCCTTGCTCTCCGGCGTCTTTGCCAGGGAACCTTCGGTCTCGTCGCCCTTTATCTTCGCGACGACCCTCTCCGGGATGCTCCTATGGAACTTCTTTTCGAGTTCTTCGGAGATCCTGCCGTGTATGCGGCCAGGACTGTCTGCCGAAGCCACAGAGCCCCCGGCAAGAATCGAATACCCTACAAGGCCGAGTCCGGCGAACACGAACACGGTCGCCACTACTGCGGCCAGCGTTTTTCTCATGTCCACTGCTGTTATCTTCTTCATCGTCCTCGACCCCCTTTCTCGGGTAGCTTCAATGGTCGATAGTAAGACTCTAAGCCAGAGAGATGACAATTCGATTACAAAACGGGACTTTGTCGGTAACGGTTGGGGATCTCAGCCGGCGGTATAGGGAGGCAGGGCGAAGTTGGCGACGTACTCCGTATGTTCTTCGCAGCGGTAGCGGGGATGACAGCCATCCAGCTTCCGCGTCGGGGGAACTGTTTCACCCTCGACGGGAAGACAGGGTTGCGTCAGGGCGAGCAACGCGAGGGACGTGCTGATCACGCGGTGCCGGTCCTCGTAAAGGGAGACGGCGTGAACAGCATCCCGGAGCCAGACTAGCTGCCCGACGCGTCTCCCCAGCATGAGCCTCGCGCGCACACCTCCCGAAAGGCGCTCCCGCGGTACGGTCACGGAAGAGTAGAACGGGATGCCGGGTGGCCAACGGCCGTCCGGCATCATGAGGTCGGCCAGGCGCAAGCGCGCACGGTGCACGGCCTCATCTCCAGCGCTGAGCGATACCAACGCAAGGATCGCCAGGGCGGTGGACATCGGTACGTCGTAGCGTCCGAACGAACCGTCCTCGTTCATGCTCGCGAGGACGTCCTTCGCCAATCGCCCGCGCAACCCGGCTGCGGAAGCGGTCCCCTGCAGCGCCCAGGCCAGCGCCCAGTCCACCAAATAGGGGTTGGCGAAGTATAGTCCGCCCCTGTTCCCGAAACCCCGCTCAAGGTACTCGACTGCGGTCTTCTGCCTCAGGCCGTTCTGCGCCCTCAGGGCGGCCACCAGGCAGGTGGTGCCGTACTCGGGCTGACACCAGTGCCCGTTGCGCGGGGTGATGACCATCTTGCCGCGTTCCTGTTCTTCCGAGCAGAGCTGGGGGAAGTACCCGCCCCGGCCGTCGGCGAAGATCTCCAGCGCCTCCACCCCGGCGGGCTCATCGAACCCCTGCAAGACCAGCGCCGAGTCGATGCAGGTGACGAGCGTGCCGGTGTGGTACGGCCACAGAAGCCCCTGCCGCCTGCCACGTAGCAGGGCTTCGAGGCCTTGACGGAAGGGCGAGGTGCCTTCGGGATCGGCGGCGACCGTCCTGAGCAAGAATCCGAGCGGGACGAGGTCCCCGTAAGCGAAGGGTTCCACCGGCGGCGGGGGACGGCAGGTCAGGGGTATAGGAGAGAGGCAGGCCTCTCTCGCAAGCGACGCCACCGCCGCACGACCGCGCTCCCTCGCCCGGGCTAGCCGCTGCTCTTCGGAGAGGGACACGTCCTGGCCCGCTCGTTACCGGAGACTTCGATGGCTCGGTCCGAGTTCAGCACACCCAGGTGCAGGACTCAAAGGTATTGTCTTCGCCACCCCGGTCACTTCGTTCAAGATCCCTCACCTTCACCAGGACGAATCCGCGCACTTCAGCACTTCAGCTAGTCAGCACTTCAGCACTTCAGCAAGGAAAAGACCTGAAATGCTGACCGGCTGAAATGTTTGCAATGGGGTTGGACCCCATTGCAAACCGCCCTAGGGAAGGTAGCATGGCGTCCCCGCCCGAACAAGGACGACACGACCATGCCCGTCCGTGCTCCTGGTACTCAACGCGGGAAGGTGGGCGTGTGCCAGTGGTGGTTTGTCGCGAGGTACGCTTTGGCTTCTGGTGGTTCGTCCGGATGGTAAGTGATTTTGACGTGGTGGAGCGAGCGAACGAAGGTGCTGAGCGACCGCCCGCCGAGCAGCTGTGAGGCCCGCCGGGGCGATGCGGGCCAGGGTACGGTCGCCGTTTTTTCGTCGGTGTAGCCAGGATACACCAGCATGGCTTTATGCTTTTCGGGGGTGCAGAGGCCATTGGCGACCAGATGATCCAACAGTACCCCCCAACGCGGCTCGGTCCTGGGTTGCCTGTTGCCGTCGAAGTAACACTCCAGCCCGACCTTTGGATGGACCAGCTCGCCCGCGTCGATGTCCAGGCACACGCGGTCCACGATCCGGGCCACGGGCCCGAGGACGCCTCGAAGGTCGGCCCCGCTCCCCACCCAACCCAACCCGGCCAGGTATTCGACCGCGCGCTCCAGGGTACCGAGTTGGATGCAGAGGCGCACGGCCTTCGCACCGCGGGACATCATGAGGCCGACCTGGAAGACGTGCTCGGGTGGGGAGAGGGCACCAAAGCAGCCGGTCAAAGTCTCGAGCACGGGTGGCGGGAGCTCTGCGCCCGAGAGAAGCCGTAAAGCGCTCACGGTCGTATTCCGGGCACCCTCCAGAGCCTGTTCGGAGACCTCCCCTTCCGCACCGTTCGCCGGTAATCCGAAGAACACGCTCGGCACGGGGATGGCGCTGGCCGGACCGTCGACATCGAACTCCAGCCAGACGTTGTCCACGGCGCCGTGCAGCGGAGATGCGGGATCGGCCCAGCGCGCACCGAAGTCTTGCACGCGTTGCCAGATCGGATCGTCCATCAGGTAGTTGGGCAGGACGCTTGCAGGATGCAGACCGGCCAGGCTGTCGCGCCCTTGGGATGCCGTGGCGAGCACCAGGAAATCTGCTCGTGGGTTCTTCTCACCCAGGCGGCACTCGAAGCCGAACGTGTTGAGGGCCAGGGTCTCGGGCAGCACACGGGCAAAGGAGTTTATATTGGAGAAGGCGGAAGGCGAGATCAAGGCCGGCGGCACGTCCGCCGCGACGGGCCTCAGGTACTCCTGGAACGAGCCCGTCCTTGATTCCCTCAAGCGCTACGCGATCTGCCGCGTGGCCAGGTTTCGGAAGGGACCCTTCTGGTGCATCAGCTCCGCGAAAGTGCCGCTCTGCACTATGCGCCCGGCCACCAGCACGTAGATCCTGTCCGCGTTCATTATGGTGCTAAGCCTGTGGGCGATCACTATGCGGGTGGCCTTCAGGTTCTGAAGGCTGGCGCTCACGATCGCTTGCGTCCGGTTGTCCAGGGCGCTGGTCGCCTCGTCGAAGAGCAGTATGCGCGGTCTTGACGCGATCGCCCGCGCGATCATCAACCTCTGGCGCTGGCCGCCGGAGATTGCAGTGCTGCCCTCGCCCAGGACGGTGAACATGCCCATGGGCATCATCTCGATGTCCTTATCCAACCCGGCCATGCGCACCGCTTCCCAGGCCCGTTCCATCGTGAGCTGGGAGACGCCCGCGATGTTCTGGTAGATGGTGCCCGACATCAACCTGCCGTTCTGGAGCACCACCCCCATCTGGCGTCGCACGGCCTGGACGTTTATCCCGGCGAGGTCGTGGTTGTCGAAGTAGGTGGAGCCGGACTCCGGCTCCTCGAAGCCCAGCAGTTGCCGGAGGAGCGAAGACTTACCCGCACCCGACGGGCCCACGATCGCGACGAATTCGCCGGGCTCGGCCCGCAGCGACACGTCGTCGAGCACGAGCGGGCCGTCGGGATCGTAGCGGAAGTAGACGTGGTTGACCTCCACCCTGCCCCTCAGTTCGCCCGGATCGGGCATCTTCGTGTCCACCTCGGGCAGGGTGCGCAGGATCGGCTTCGCCCTCTCGTAGAAGGGGGCTGCCTGCAGGATGGTCGTGAAAGCCGTCGTGATGCCCGCCGAGGCAAACAGGAACTGGGCGAAGGCCGTGTTGAACGCGACGAACTCGCCCGTACTGACGCTGCCGCCCATAAAGTAGGCCACGGAGGCGAAGATCACCAGGGAGGTCAGCACGCCGGAGGCGGAGTTGAACACGGCGACGGCGTTCGCGGCCGATTGGGCCTTGACCGCGTTGGCCTTCTGGGCCGCGTACTGTTCGGCCCAGACGGAGAAGGCCCGCATCTCCGCCCCCGCCACGCGAAGCTTGGCGATGCCGGTCAGCATCTGCAACACGAGGCTTGACACCTTGCCCAGTAGCTCCGTCTCCCTGCGCTGATAGCGCAGCTGGAAGTAGCCGCCGGCGAGGGTTACCCCGATGATGATCGCCGCCATCAGCATGGCCAAAAGCCCCAGTTGCGCACTGTAGTAGAAGATCACGGCGAAGCTGAAGACCGAGAACACGCCGGTCAGTAACGACGACAAGGTGGCACCGGTGACCATCTGGCGGATGGTGTTGATGCCCATCGCCCGCACGGCCAGGTCCCCGGCCGAGTAGTCGCGGAAGAAGGGAGTGGGCAGGCTCAGCAGACGATCCCAGACGGCGGCCTGGATCCCGGCGTCGAGCTTGGTCTCGACTCGCAAGACCGCGAACTGGCGGGTCACCTCGAACAGCATCGCCGAGACAGCCGCAACCACGAGGCCAAGGGCGAGGGCCACCGCGAGGTTGCTCTCCGCCTGGGGGATGGCCACGTCGACGATCTGCTTGGTGGCGATGGGCACGAGCGCCCCGAGGATGCCGCCGGCCGCGCCCATGATCAGGACCCGCAACAGGTCCCTGCGCAAGCCGCGCACGCTGTACCTCAGCAAATCCCAGGTCCCGAGCTTCTTATCCGGGAAAGGGGCGTAGAAAGTGTAGCCGAATGCCGCCAGCCCGGAGGCCGTCTCGCGGGTGACCGGTTGGCCGGTTCCCTCAACGGGGTCAACGAGCGTGTAGGCGGCGGTACCCTTCTGCAGCAGCGCCACCGGACGCTCGTCAGCGTCCCTGAACGCCAGCAACGGGCCGCCGTTCTGACGCCACCATTCCCCCGTCAGGGCGACGCGGCGCATGCGGACCCTCGAGGCCCGCGAGATCTCGTCCAGCGGATCGCGGGCCATGCCGCCGGGCTGCTCGGGACGCCGAAGCTCGACGCCCAACGCCCCACCCACCACCTGACAGGCGGCAAGCAGCGGATCCCCCGCCGCCACCTCCGGGCCTACACCATCCCGTGAGGTCTCGAGCACGGCGCCCAGGTGCTGCACGGCGTTTTCGGCAATCCGTTGGTCGGCCTCGGTTCTCTCGTGCCGCCGTTCCTGCCGTTCCGAATACGCCCGTCGCGCCTCCCCGGAGAGTGCCGACAAGACCATCGCGTGGAACGCGTCCAGGTCGGTCCACGACCCGTCCCGGGCCATGTAGCTCCGCGTGTCCGAGCCGAGCAACGTGGTTTCGCCGATCGATTCCAGCCACGCCGGGTCTGCCACCGGGAACGAGCCCTCCCCGCCAATCGGCGGCAGGTCCGGGTGGCCGAGCCAACGCGAGTTCCCCTTCAAGTGCCGGACCCACACCGTCCCATCCTGGACGCTCACCGTTTCCCGATCGCCCGCCGTGATCTCCTGTCCCGGGGCCAGCAGCGCCGCGGACTCTCGCGGGAGCAAGTCCTCCCCGGCTACGGCGGCGGAGACGTTCACCAACCAGCCCTCCAGGAGGTCGATCACCCGATCGGCGTGCTCGGGATCCCTGGACAACGCGAGCAGTTGAGGACGGCTCAACTCCAGCAGGGTGGCGTCGCCAACGCCCACGGCCAGGACCCGCAACCCCTCCTCGGCTTGACCCATCCCGAACATGGCCTGACCGGCCTCGACCCGGCAGATGTGCCGGCGCGGCCCCGCGGTCTGGCCCTCGGTAGCCTGCGTCGAGAAGATGTCCACCCTGCCGGAAGCAACCACCAGGATCGAATCCGGGTCGTCGAGCGGGATCGGCTTGTTTCCGCGGGTCTCGATCGGCCGCGCGCCCCCGTAGCGCAGGCGGAGCAGGAACCGCTCTTCCGACAGGCGCTGGTAAGCCTGCTGCACAGCCGCCTCGTCGAGGCCCAACGCCTCCCAGATGCCCGGCGCCGTCTCGTGGGTGAACTCGTACTTCTCGGCCAGACGGTGCGCGACGGCGGCCTGCACCCTCGGGTTGCGGGGCACCAGAGGCGCCCACTGCGGGGCGTAGCGTTCCAGGTCCCGGATCGTCGAGCGCAGCGGCGGTTCGCTGCCCTGCGCGAAGGTCTCGAGGAACGCGAGACCTTCGTCCTCCTCTGCGGTTTCTTGCGGGGGGAAGCGCTCAATGGCTTGCCGCGACTGCGCCGTCAGGTGGGCGGTGCGGCTCTCGATCAGGAACAGAACCGTGTTGGCGCGTTTGGCAGGCGCGCCGCCGGCCAGGATCGCCTCGCGGTCGAGCAACTCACCAAACTCGTCGGAGGACATAGTACCCCCCTACACCATCAGGCGTGTCACGTCGACGCGCCGATCCGCGGCGGTGAGCATCGCGGCGAGGTTGGCAGCAGCGTTGGCCATGCCGGTGCCACCACGAAGGGAGTAGATTGAGGGAATCGTGGCAAATATGTTAGGCTCCTTATCCTGTTGTCCTGGGGCGCCGTCCCGTCGGGCGGCATCATCCGGCGTGCCCGTCCTGGTGCGCCTGGGCTTCGATCAGGCGGGCGTAGGGGCCTTCGACGTCGCGCATCTCCTCGTGCGTCCCGCGCTGAACGACGTTGCCCCGATCGAGCACGATGATCTCGTCGCAGTCGCGGATCGTGCTCAGCCGGTGGGCGACTATCAGGCAGGTGCAGCCGCGCCGCCGCAGGTTATCGTCTATGACGCTCTCCGTCGTGGGGTCCAGCGCGCTGGTGGCTTCGTCGAAGATCAGGATGGCAGGTTCGCCGACGAGCGCCCGGGCTATCTCCAGGCGCTGACGCTGCCCACCGCTGAAGTTGCCGCCCGCCTCCTCGACCTTGCTCTCGTAGCCGCCCGGTCGCGCCGCGATGTCGTCGTGGATGCTGGCGTCCCTGGCGGCCCGCACGATCCTGGTCTCCGGCACGGTCGTGTCCCAGAGTGTGAGGTTCTCCGTCACCGTGCCCTCGAGCAGGTTGACGTCCTGGTCAACCATCGCCAGCGAAGAGGTGAGCAGACCGTGCGGTACCTCCGTACGCGGCCGCCCGTCGAAGAGTATCTCGCCTTCCCAGGGGGGATACAGACCGGTTACGAGCTTGGTCACGGTGGACTTGCCGCTGCCGCTCGCGCCTATCAGGGCCACGCGGCTGCCAGGCTCGAGGGTGAGGCTGAAGCCCTCGATCAGGGGCGGCTCCAGGCGACTGTAGCCGAAGGTGAGGTTCTTGAGCTGGAGATGCCCCGACAGCTCGTTCGGCATGCCAGGGGGTATGATTTCGCTTGTGGAGATCTTCGCCGGCACCTGCGGATCCGTCTCGTAGCGAAGCACGTCGTCCACGCGGTTCAGGTCGCCCTGACTCTCTTGCAGGGTGGTCCCGAGGGTGACCATCTGGCCGATGGGCGTCATGAAGCTCACCATCAGGGACTGGAAGGCGACCAGCATGCCGATAGTTAGGTCGCCCGACATGACCCGCAGCGCCCCGACGCCGAGGACGGCCGCTGTGGCCAGGGCCGTCAGCATGGTCGGGATGCCTGAGACGAGCTGGGTGCTGGTGCCGAGCTGCTGCTGCGCCTCGAGCAGCTTCGCCTGCAGGCCGGCCCAGCGGACAAAGAAGTCGGATTCGCTGCCCGTCGCCTTGAGCGACTCTATCGACTGCAGGCCGCCCATGGACACGCCCGTCAGTTTGCCGCGCTCCATCAGCAGCCTCTGGTTCGTGTCGATCCTCTGCCGGGAGACGAGGCGCAAGGTCACGAAGTTGAGCGCGGCGAAGAAGATGCCGATCAGGGTGAGGATTAAGTCGTACTGGAACATGATGACGACGTAGAAGAGGACGGTTAGGACGTTCAGGGCCGTGGTCGCCACCTGCCCCGAGAGTAGCTGGGCGATCCTGTCGTTCACGGTCACCCTCGAGCCAACCTCGCCCGCGTAGCGCTGGTTGTAGAACTCGAGGGGCAGGCGCAGGGTATGCCAGAATAATGTGCTCGACATACCCACCGCGAGCTTGGTCTGCAGGCGCAGCAGGTAGCGCTGCTGCAGCCACGTCAGGGCGGCCCGCAAGAAAGCCGTCAGGAGCATGCCGATCAGGAGAGGTTGGATGATGCTCTGCGAGCCCCGCACGAGGTACTGGTCGATGAAGATCTGGGAGAAGATGGGGATAACGATCCCGGGAACGACCAGCGCCAGGCTCGCCAGCACGACGAAGGCGAGCGCCCACTCGGAGCCTCGCAGCCGCTTGCGCATGGCGGCTATCAGGCTCGGCCTTGCTCCGCCCTTGTGGAAGTCCGGTCCGGGCTCGAAGGTCAACACCACGCCCGTGTAGGCCCGGTCGAACTCCTCGTAGGTCGCGACGCGGCGTCCACCGCCGGGGTCGCTGACGTAGACCCCTTTCTTGCCGAAACCTTCGATCACGAGGAAGTGGCCGAAGCCCCAGAACGCGATGAACGGCGGCTTCAGCGACCGGAGCTCGTCCGGCTCTTTCTTGAAGCCCTTGGCGATCATGCCGTAGTTGCGGGCGGCCTTGAGGATGTTGCTGGCCTTGGAACCGTCCCGCGATACGCCGCAGGCGACGCGCAGCTCTTCCAGCGGCAAGATCCGGCCGTGGTAGCCGAGGACGATCGCGAGCGCCGCCGCCCCGCACTCGACGGCCTCCATCTGAAGGACGGTCGGCGTCTTTACGCGGCGGGCATCACGACGAGCGGTAGGTTCGCGCTCTGGTCCGGACGGGGTTCCCGCGACCGGTTGTCGTTGTCGAGTCGACTCGCTCAAAAGTCGCTATCCTGCTGACTACGGCAATACCAGGTTCACCGGACGCTCCTCACCCAGCACGAAGGTCGCCGTGCAGAGCGTCCCGCGAGTGATCGAGAAGGGCGGCCCCTGCGACGAAGACCACTTGAACCCGCTGGGCGTCGACGGGTCCTTTAGCAGTTTGATGTCCACCCTATACTGGTTGCTCCCCGTACGAAGCTCATCAACCAGGCTCTGGTTCTCCAAAAGCAGGTACATCCCGACCTCGGTCACCGGGAACTTCGATACGGAGGTGACCTCCCCCTGAATAAACCCATGCTCTTCGGCCTTCACGGTCGAAGGAAGTACGTGAACCTGCATGCCCTTCTTGAGCTGCTTGCCCTGCTCGCCGGGCACGAAGACAAACGCCTGCAGCGGCTCGTACCTTTCCTTGATCACGGCGACCGACTGACCGCGTTCCAAGAGCACGCCTTTCTCGATCAGGATCTCGTCCACCCGTCCGTCGAACAAACTGACCACGTCCGTTTCGGCGCCCCCGGCAAAACCTACCCGCGCGAGAACCTGCCCCTCCTGTACGTCGTCCCCGATCTTTACCCGGACATCGGTTACGAGCCCCGAGATTTGGGACACCGCCTGGCTGCGGGAATCGCCGCCGAGCAGGATGCCCTTGTCGCCGCTCAACTGGACCGGGATGGTGCCGAAAACGCCCCAGACGACGGCCGCCGCGACGAGAGCCAACAGCCCTATGAGGGCCAGCCAGCCCCTGGGAGAGGTAACCCGCATCATCCGGTCGAGCTCGTCCGGGGACAACATCTTGTCCATCGCCTCTTCGCGAAACAGGGATTTCTGCATGACCCCTCGGTCCCCTTACGACACCCTTTTCGGCGCCCTATGCTCCGCGCCGGCGCTGCCTATTGTAAACGAAGGCGATCTCGTCCGAAAGGGTCCACTCGATGCCGCGATGCCTGGTAGTGCCCTCTCCGAGGCCGGAAGGTGGGTCAAAGCCACGCAAAACGTTTGCCGAAGCGAAGCGCACTGCTTGTCAGCGTGAGGGCCGTGTGAGATATTGATCCCTCGTCCAACGAGGCACAACCTCATAGGGCCGTTCGGACGGAGACGAAAGGGGAAAGGACCATGGCCGAAGCAGCAGCCGGTGGCGGGCGCTACGAGATAGAGCGGAGGCTAGTAGCGAGGAGCCTTGAGGACGAGTCGTTCCGCCAGGAGCTGCTCGCCGATCCGAAGGGTGCCCTGGAGCAGGAGCTCGGGATCAGGCTGCCCGACGAGGTGCAGGTACGGACCGTGGAAGAGACCGCAGACACCATCTACCTCGTGCTTCCAAGCGCCTCGACGGTAGGCGAGGGTGGCGAGCTCTCGGACAGGGAGCTTGAGGCTGTGGCCGGCGGCTGGAGTAACGCCGGGACGGGGTTTCCTACCGACGCGGCACACCCGGAGTGCTGCTAAAGGCGCCCACCTCATAAGGCTGTCGACGAGCACCGGGCATGTTCTTGCCCAACGGAGAACAGTGTGAGACATTGGTATCGTGCCTTTCGAGGCAGGACCACGTAGGGCGATTCAGGCGGAAAGAAGGAGGAAAGGACCATGACCGAAGCAGGAGCCGGGCGCGCAGAGATAGAACGGAAGTTGATCGAGAGAAGCCTTGAGGACGATTCCTTGCGCCAGAGGCTGATCGCCGACCCGAAGGGTGCCTTGGAGGAAGAGCTCGGGACGCAGCTCCCTGACAACATCGAGGTAAGGGCGGTAGAGGAGACCGCAGACACCATCTACCTCGTGCTCCCCAGCGCCTCGACGGTAGGCGAGGGCGGCGAGCTCTCCGACCAGGAGTTGGAGGCCGTGGCCGGCGGCTGGGATACGCACACCTCATGCATGGCGACCGAAAGCACCGCGGGCTGCTAAAGGTGCCGCGAACGTGCAGGCCGGTTTGAGAGGAAACGAAAGGGTAAGAGCGCATGAGCGATGCGACTGGCCGTGCTGAGATGGAGCGGAGGCTGATCGAGAAGAGCCTACAGGACGACGCCTTCCGCCAGAGGCTGCTGGAGGACCCCAAGGCTGCCGTAGAAGAGGAACTAGGGACGCGGCTGCCAGAGCAGGTGCGGGTAGTAACCGTAGAGGAGACGGCCGACACTATCTACCTTGTGCTGCCCTTCCGCTCTACGGATGCTCAGGAGGCCAGCGAGCTCTCAAACCAGGAACTCGAAACGGTGGCTGGTGGCGCCCCCGGCGGTACCTCGAGTGGAGACACTTGCAGCACCGCCGCATGCTGGGGTTTCACCTGCCTCGACCCTTCAGAGTGCGAGTAGCGCGCGGTGTCACTCCCGCACGAAGCACGCGTTTGCGAAGGCCGGGCAAGGGAGCTGTTGAAGGCATCTGACCAGGACGCAAGTTTCTCGGCGAGTCTGTGGCAAGCCCCTGCTAACTTAGATCAACGAACCTCCGTTAACCGCTAGCAAAGGCGTCGGGCGCGGCCGTGGTCCGCGATGGCACCAGGGAGATACCCGATGAATGAACCCGACGTCGCCTCGCTGCGGATTCGGCGCGAGGGCGTCAACCGCGGACGTTGGTGGGGAGAGGGGGGAGTCCCTGCCTCCCTGCCCACCCGGCGATTCCACCTCGTCGGGGTTGGCCTGCCGAAGACCGGCACGACCTCGCTGGCGCACCTCTTCCAGCCCTTCCGCTGGGGCGACGAGTTCCTCTTCGCCGAAACAGTCGAGCGTCTCATCGCCTGGAGGGCCGGTAAGCTCGACCGCGACGGTACGCGCCGCTGGCTAGCCCTACGGGCCGAAGCCGGCGCGCTGGAGCTGGATTCCGCCAGTTTCAACCACTATTTCCTGGACATCCTGGTCGAACTCCACCCCACTGCCCGCTTCGTTTACACTCGCCGGGACGCCGTCTCCTGGGCCGACTCCTTCCTGAACATGGTGTTGCGGCATGGCACCAACCACAGGGGTTACCGCTGGCCAGAATGGCAGGTCGAGCTCGGCAGGCTCATGGCTCCCAGCTTCGATCCCGGCCAGTTCACCTCCCCCGAACATCTCCGATTCGCGCTTCGGCCGCTCGCGGAAGAACTGCTCGGGTTCTATGCGCGCGAGACGGCTCGAATCGAGGCCGCGCTTCCACCCGAAAGGTCGCTGGTGATCGCCACCGATGGCCTTTCTACAAGCCTCGATACCATCGCGGCGTTCGCCGGGTTGCCGAGGTCGGCCTTGAACGCGGTGGGATCACACGCCAACCGCGGCCGGGGCAAGATCCCGCTCGTGTCCGCGCTGCCGGAGCTACCTCATCTCCTGGAGCAGAAAGGGTTGGGGCGGCCTGAGGCCCATCCTCCGCAGTAGCGACGAGTTCGCCAGACCCTTGCCCGGGCGAGGGCGCTGTGAGACATTAGTGTCCTGCCTTACGAGGCAGAACTACGTGGAGCGGTTCGGGCGGAAACGAAAGGGGAAAGGACCATGACCGAAGCAGAAGCCGGTGGCGGGCGCGCCGAGATAGAGCGAAGGCTGATCGAGAGGACCCTGGAGGACGAGTCCCTGCGCCAGAGGCTGCTCGCCGACCCGAAGGCGGCCGTGGAGGAGGAGCTCGGAACGCGACTGCCAGAGGATGTGCAGGTAAGGGCGGTGGAGGAGACTGCGGACACCATCTACTTGGTGCTTCCCAGCGCCTCGCCGGCCGACGAAGGCATCGAGCTCTCCGACCGGGAGCTAGAGGCGGTGAGCGGCGGCGCAGGGAGCTGGGATATGGCCTGTAGCGAGACCGCCAATACCTGCGACCAGCGTTACCCAGGGTGCTGAGCCCGACTCGGGACGAGAATCGAAAGGGGAGCGTGCATGAGCGAAGGGACAGGTCGGGCAGAGATGGAACGGAGGCTCGTAGAGAGGAGCCTACAGGACGAGTCGTTCCGCCAGAGGCTGCTGGAGGACCCCAAGGCGGCCGTAGAAGATGAGCTTGGAACGCAGCTTCCCGAAGATGTGCGGGTACAGGCGGTAGAGGAGACGGCGGACACCATCTACCTGGTGCTTCCCAGCGCCTCGCCGCTCGGTGAAGGCGGCGAGCTCTCGGACCTGGAGCTGGAGGCCGTGGCCGGCGCCGGCTGGGGCTCCGTCGAAACCGAATGGTGCACCGGCCCCGATTGTTAGCGCCACCACCACCGGCCCGGTGACGGGCGTCGATGGGATGAGCAACCTTCGCCCGGGCACTGCTTCAGGTTTTCACAAGAGATGATTACCCTGGCGCTGACCGGCGACGTCATGCTCGGGCGCGGCGTTTCCGAGGCCGTCGACCGTCGCTTGGTGCGTCCCGAGGAGCTCTGGGGCGACGTGATGCCGCTGCTGGACTCCGCCGACCTGCGCATCATCAACCTGGAGTGCCCCCTCACCGACTACGAGCAGCGGTGGACCCGCACACCCAAGCGCCCCCATTTCAGGGCCCCACCCTCCGCCATCGAAACCTTGCTGGCTGCCCGCATCGACGCCTGTTCGCTGGCCAACAACCACACCGTGGACTTCGAGGAACGGGGCTTGCTCGACACCATCGAACACCTGGACGCCGCCGGCATCCGGCATGCCGGGGCCGGCCGTGATCGCGAAGAAGCCTCCGCACCTGGCGTCCTTTCCGTGCCGGGGGAGCGTAGGCAGCGGGTTGGGCTTCTGGCCTTCACGGACAATATGCCGCCTTTCGCGGCGGGAGACGACCGGCCCGGCACGAACTACCTGCCCGTCTCCTCCGAACCGGAGGTACTTCGGCAGGTGGAGGGGGCCGTTTCGAGCCTTCGCGTGATGGGAGCGGACACGATCATATTCTCGAACCACTGGGGTCCGAACTGGGTGCTGCGGCCAAAGTGGATCTTCCGCCGGTTCGCCCGCGCCGTCATAGACAGGGGTGTAGACGTCTATTACGGGCACAGCGCGCACGTCTTCCAGGGGGTGGAGGTGTACCGCGGCAAGCCCATCCTCTACGACACGGGCGATTTTATCGACGATTACGCGATACACCCCGAACTGCGCAACGACTGGTCTTTTCTCTTCCGGGTTTCCGTGGAAGGAGGCAGCTTCGTGCGGCTGGAGCTTACCCCGGTAAAGCTCCGTTACGCGCGGGTCGGGCTCGCCACGGGTGAGGAGCGAGAAACAATCCTGGAGCGGATGGAGGGTTTGTCGGCAGAGATGGGCACCTCCTTCGCCCGTCGCGAAGGCTCCCTGGTGATCGAACGCGTTTAGTATCCCGCTCCTCCCGCGGCCCGTGGTGTTCCGAGTGCCATCGCCATCTGTGGAAAATAGCTGCGCGAAGCGCCCGGCGAACTGCGGTGAACCCTTTGTCCGGACGCGGGTAGCATGAGATACTTGCCCTCGCGCCCTGCGAGGGCGAACGTGCAAGCCGGTGGGGCGAGAGTACGAAAGGGGAGCGTGCATGAGTGAAGCGGCGGGTCGCGCGGAGATGAAACGGAGGCTCGATCGAGAGGAGCCTACAGGACGACGTCGTTCAGGCAGACGACTGCTGGCTGACCCCAGGGCGATCATAGAACGATGAGATCGGGACGCAGCTGCCCGAAGATGTGCGGGTAGGTGGCCGTGGAGGAGACGGCCGACACCATCTACCTGGTGCTTCCGAGTACCTCGCCGGTCGGCGAAGGTGGAGAGCTGGCGGACCAGACACTCGAAGCGGTAGCGGGAGGCGACGCTGGATCGACTAGCACCGCTTCCCTGTGCAATTTATCCTGCGACCCAAATTGCATGTATTGATCGTGCGTAGCGAGCGGCGCACTACCCCGCCCGGAGGAGGCACACCCTAACGACGGTTGGGCGAGGGAGTGCTGAGGGCCGATTCCCATAGGAGCACGGAAGGTAGCAGATCGGGTCGGGCCATGCGTAACAACTCGTAGCCAATGCCGGCCTTGCCCTGGAAGAAGCCAGGGTTGTCCACCTGCTTGGGCAGCATGGAATGCAAGACGAACCCGCCCGTTCGCTCCGCCCTGGAGACTACCCGCCAGGCATTCGCCCTCGCCGCCTCCTCCAGATCGGGACGCGCGAGACGCCGCCCCGCGGATAGCAGCAACTCCGCCCGGCCCAGGTTGCCGCAGCAGGGATGATCCACGCCCCGCACCCCGAACTCTACGGTGGTTTGCACGGCCAGCTCGATGTCCTCACGTACCTGCTCGGTATCGAGGACACTCAGGCCGCCCAGCCGCGCCAGCCCGATGCCAGGCGCGCCGTGGCACCACTGCCACTGGTAGGCTGGCTCGCCAGGCTCCCTGAATTCGACCCAGTTGCGGTTCTCCGGCGAGTACTGGGTGTCCTCGTACGCAACGGCCTCTTCCGCCGCCTCGAAGAACCGCGCGTCGCGCGTATGCTCGTACAGCCGCAGCAGGGCGTAGGCGATACCCGCGGTGCCGTGGGAGAAACCCGTGGTCCGCTGCCCCTCGTCCGTCACCCACGCGCGTAGACCCGCTTCGGTTGGAGTCCGAGCCTCTATCAGGCGTCCGCCGCAAGCGATGGCCTGCTCCAGTATCCGTCGGTCCGGCCTCGCCTCGTGCAGGGCCAGCAGGCTGAGGAGTGCGCCAGCGGCCCCGCCTACAACGTCCAGAACCCGGTCGGAGGCGATTAGATCTTCGGTGATGAGGTCGGCGACCCGGCGCGCGTCCTCGAGCAGCGCCGGGTCGTCGAGGAGGCGGCTAACGTGGACCAGGGAGTACGCGACCGAGCCGAGGCCCGCCGCTCCACCTATACCCATCACCCCGGCGAGACGATCCGGACGGCGGTCTAGCATGTATTGCAGCGGGCGGAGGGCTGCCAGTGCCAGCTCGCCGTACCCGGACCCAGGGGCGAACCGCTCGGCAGCCGCGAGAAACAGCGCGACGCCGCACGTCCCGCCGTAGAGGTTGTGGTCGATGGGCTGCAGTTGGAAGCGCTCCGCCTGGACGAGGAACTGCGGCGCGATCCAGGCCGCGCTACCGTCCTCGGTACGAATCGCGCGCGACTGGATCGATTCCGCCAGCTCGAGCGCCGGGGCGACGAACGCTTCTCTTGACGGCGGTCCGGCCGAATCGTCCTCCCGCGGCTCTTCCGGGACGGGGCGCGAGGTCGTGCTCTCGCGGGCCAGGTGGGCGTACATAGAGCCCTCGATAATCGCCACCTGTTGCTCGAGGTCTTCATCGTCGAGTTCCCTGAGCACGCGCAAGACCAGGTCGAAGCTAGGCTCCTGGAAACACGCGTCGATCTCCCGTCCTGGGGAGAGGATCAGGGCGTCGCTGCTCGCCCTCGCGGTGAAGAACGGGATGTCGCCTTCTTCCATTGCCAGGCGCTCGACCCTGAACACGGGCCAGAAGAGCGGCTTCTCGTCCGGCTCATCCACCGCCTCACGGGGCGGCACCTGGGCCCGTCCGAGCTGCTCCAACCCTATGCTCCAGTCCGCCCCGTCGCGCAGGTAGCGCCGGTGCCGCAAGTTATGCAGGATGAGCCAGTAGACACTCGTCGCGCGAAACACGAACCTGACCTGCTCCCGGGCCAACTCGCGTAGCGGCTCGGCGCCCAGTAGCGCGTCGCGGTGGTCGAGCAGGAACCGGTACATGCGCCTGAAGCCCACCACCACCTGCGGGCTATGTTCCTGCAAGCTCAGCGGGGCGCCGTCGAGCCTGGGTACGTTCTCCCTTGCTCGAAGCCTCGCGCTAGCGAACTCCAGGGCCATCCTGTCGGTGTTTACCCGTACCCACCGCGGCGCGCGAACCGGCAACTCCTGCTCTTCCGCTTCGCCCAGCCCGCTTATGTGGAATGCCGTATGCTCGTCGGCGCTCAACTCCCAACGGGGCAACAGCCCGGTGCGCAACACGGTGCGGCCCAGCCGGTCGAAGGCCTCCGTCTGCGCGTTTTCGTTCTCGGGGACCGCTACACGGGCGCGGTGGTGCATCAGCGTCTCCGTGTCGATAAGCACGGGGTACTCTCCACTCGCGATGATGTTCTCGTAGTGACAGTCCGTGCCTTCGAGCGCGTAGAACAGGCAGAGCAGCATGCCCGCCCGCTCGTAGTAGCGCCTGGCCTCGTCCCTATCCCGGCACGGCAGATGCTCCGCGAACTCGACCCAGCCGTGCGTGGAGCGGCCGAGTACGCGAAGCACCTTGAAAGGCAGCGGCGCGCCACGCTCGTTGAGCAAGGCCAGTAGCCGGTGGTAGGCGGCCTCCGTCCCCATGTCCTTCGGCTTGTACACTAGCTTGAGGCCCGAGGCGAACGTCAGCGCCAGGGCGCTGCGCCTGCCGCGGTGCGGATCAGACAAAGACGGTTCGACCTCGACTACGTCGCCAAGCCCCTCGTCACCGAACAGGCGCTGTAGCTCTGGTGTGTCGGCTTCCAGTCGTCCGAGGAACTCGGCGGTCGCCTCGACCCAGAGCTGGGAGATCGTGCCAAGTTGGCGCGCAAGCACCGGGTATCGCCGTAACAGCCGGGCCATCCCTCCCTCACCCGATCGACGGACGAAACGCCGGTACATGGAGCGACCCTCGGGGTCTTGCGCCAACGCGAACAGCCGATCCCAGGACGACTGTTCCCGGGCGCGCATGGCCTCAAACTCGGTGAAGAGTACCTCGCCTGAGGCGATTGACAGGCTCCTGAGGAGGGAACGTTCCAGGGCGGTCCGCGCCTCCGCAGAAAGCAGCTTCCCGAAGGCCGCCGTGCGCCCCGCGAGCCTCTCGCGCGCCACGAGCACGAACGGTGCCAGGATTTCCTCGAAGGGCAGGGCATCCTCAGCGTCCAGGAAGCCCATTTCGGCTGGCCACACGTCGTCTGCCTCCTCCCGTCGCTCGGGTGGAAACAGGCGGAGCACCTCCGCGAGCAGCCCCGACCACTCCGGTAGACTGGCGCCCTCGCGCAGACGCACATGGCCGAGAGCGGGGCGAACCGTCTCCGGGTCCAGGCCGTCCCAGGCCAGCCGCCGCTCCAACCGGTCCCAGTCCCCCCTCCCCAAGGCCTGGCACCACGCCTCGAGCCGTTCGTCCACGAGGGCCGCGTCCGCACCCTCTACGGGCACGAAGTCGCCACTCAGGCGCTCTTCCAGCGTGCTGGCCCGCTCGACTATCTCCACCAGGTCCTGCTCCGACATAGGTTCGATCTGCTTCAATGACTCCGCCTTTCCAAGCTGCTGGATCGCGGGCAGGATCCTGCCCGTGGGGTACGCGATGCTACAACCGCATCGCCCGGTCGTCGGCGTACGATGGGTTGGCAAACCTCCGCACGTACTCAACGTGATCCCGGCACCCGTACCGGGGGTGAACCTTCCTCCCCCGCCTACCTGCCGGTTCGGACCCTTCGTCAGTGGCAGACGAGCTTTTCGCCAGCAGGGCTAGCGCGGCCGCAGATGTGGAGATCGCCTTGCAGCTATCGAAGAAGAGCGAGATCTCGTGCCGCCCGCCTTCTTCACCCATCCCCGCACAGTAGAAGGGTGTCCCCGGAGGGAACGTACCATCCGGCCCCATGAAATCCATCAGCCGCAGTTGAGCGAGAAGGAGGGTCCGGTCGCGTCGGCCCAGCGCGGCAAGGCTGAGGATCGCGAAGGCACTGGACATGGGAACATCGAATAGTCCGAAAGTATGATCTTCGTTCATGCTGTCGAGTATCTCGCCTGCCAGCCGGTCCCGCAGGTCCTGCGCGCACTCGTCGCCCTCCAGCGCCAGGGCCAGCGCCCAATCGACCAGGTAAGGGTTGGCGAAAGACCGCCCGCTCCTGCTCTGAAAGCCCGATCGCAGGTACTCCGCGCTCACCTTCTCGTCCAGCCCAGCACCCTGCCTCAGAGCTCGTACCAGGCAAGTGGTCGCGTAGTCGGCCTGGCCACCACGTTCGTCGTTACCGAGATGGGAACAGTACCCACCTCGCCCGTCGGCGAACGCTTCCAGTGCCTCGATGCCCCCTGGGTCGTACAACCCGTGGAGCACCAGGGCCGTGGCTGTCGAGGACACCGGGCCGCCGGTGTGGTGCGGCCAGAGCGACCCCTGCCGCTTGCGCTGCAGGTTGGCCATAAGCTTCTTGCGGACCTCGAAATTGCTGAAGATCGAAGCCGCCGAGGTATGGTAGTTCAGGACGCCCAGCACGAAGCCCAGGGGAACCAGGTCTCCGCAAACGAACGGCTCGGCGGGAGGCGGCGGCTGGCAGGTCAGCGCCAGTTCCTTCCCGCTTCCTGCCTCGTCGGCCAGCCCCAGCACGGCTTCTCGGGCCTGCCCGGCCGCCCAGGTTACCCTGCTGGTGGAAGCTTCTACCAGACCTTTCTCCAATTGCTCGTCTATCGAGCCGTGCCGCAGGAAGAACAGGTTGCAATGGTTCGTGCGGCTGAAGCGCGCCAGAATCCCGGCATGTATATGTGTAGGCAAATGGTTTCGGAAACGCGCCACGTAATGCGGACCTTCCCGGCTCCCCCCCAGGTACTCGACCCCTATGGCTTTGAGGAGCTCGTAGTGTTGCCCGGTGGGTTCCTCGGCGAAGAGGGCTCTCGCTCTACCGTAGCCGTTTTCGGCCTGCAGGTGGAGCAAGACCGGCGGAAAGGGCGGCGTCTCCCCGAAGCCGAGGCAATCGGCGTCGTCGCCGGGGAACAGGTCGAACCGGTCGGAGAACCTCTGGTATAGGGACGTTTCCGTCTTGCCCAACTCGTAGACCGTTTCGTCGGCTGGATCGAGCAGCTTCGGTTCGTCCCGAAGAGCCACCAGCGTCCCCTGACTCGTCAGCACGACGTGGCTGTACCAGTCGAGATCCATCCCCCTTGGCAGGAAGTACATGGCCTTGACGACCTCGTCGGCGACCAGTCGGCGCAGCGTGGACATATCGAAGAGCACCATCCACTCCAGTGATCCGGGCAAGGTCCGTACTATCTGTGAAGCTAGCACCGGAAAGCGCTCCCTTGCTCGCCCTCCTCGACGAGGCAGATTCTTCCCGAGCACGCCGCGCCGACCGCGGCCCCACCGAAAATACCCCATCTGGCATCCGTAACCGCCGGATTATCTGCCACCTGTTCCACCCCCGGTCGCGCACTACGGCGCCGTCAGGATAGCAAAAGGCGTCGTCGTCGGTATCTCTTTCGCCGCGGCCGAGCATCGCCGCCTTGAGTCCGGGTCGCCGTCTGTTGCGCAAGAAGGGGCGGCCGTGATTTTGTTGCGCGAGAGTTTCGACTGTGAGATAGTCCCCCTCGCAAGAATCGTGGGGTTTTCCTAGGCTAAGTGGCCTGGGCAGAGGAAAGGGGAAGGTACGATGACGGACGCTATGGCCGGCGGAGACCGTGCGGCGATGGAACAAAGGATCGTCCAGAGGAGCCTGGAGGACGACGCCTTCAGGCAGCTCCTGCTCGCGGACCCGAAAGCCGCCGTCGAGCAGGAGCTCGGCACCCAGCTTCCTCCGGGGATCCGGGTCGAGGCGGTCGAGGAGGCTCCGGACACCGTGTACCTGGTGATCCCCCCCGCCTCGCAGGCCGGCGGGGAAGAGGGCGAGCTCTCGGACAGCGAGCTCGAGTCGGTGGCCGGCGGCTGGGAGGCTCCGACGCCCGTCCCCACGCAGCCGAGCATTTGCGGTATACGCTGATAGCTAGATCCCCAGGCTGGTTCCAAGGTCTCGTAACACCCTCTCGCGCAGCAGGCCGATCCGTTCACTCCCAAGCGCGTTGTGCCCGAACGAGAGACACTGTGAAATCGATTCGCACGCCTCATAGGGTTGGCCTTCGCGCCCGCCGGTTCGGGCGAGCGCGAAGGGGGAAGGGACCATAACCGAAGCAGCAGCCGGTAGCGGACGCGCCGAGATGGAGCGCAGGATCATCCAGAGGAGCCTCGAGGACGACGCCTTCAGGCAGAGGCTGCTAGAGGACCCGAAGGCCGCCGTGGAGCAGGAGTTGGGAGCGCGGCTGCCCGAAGAGGTGCGGGTGGTGACCGTGGAGGAGAGTGCGGACACCATCTACCTGGTACTTCCCAGCACCCCGATGGCGGGCGCTGAGGGCGTAGAACTTTCAGATCAAGACCTCGAGTCGGTGGCCGGCGGCGCTGACACGAGCGGAGGCCCCTGGGGCGCATTAACTTGTGGGTATGCTTGCAGCTGATGTGTAAACAGCCGTTTTCATCTCATCGGGGTGGCCCTGCAAGGGCCATGGTCACTGGGGTTATAAAGCCACGGCGCATCCCCGGAGACGGGGACCATGTTAGATTAGCCTTCACGAGGTCAAGCTTGCCGTGCCCGCGCTGAAGACTGTACGGGTCGCTCGCCCGGCGCGAGGCCGCACCATGCCCATCGGGCTTCGCTTCACGAACCGGCAACGTTCCGATCCCGCAGCGCGACGGCGAGGAAACGTTCGATCATCGCGTTGACCTGCTCAGGGACTTCGAGCTGGAGGAAATGCCCCGACCCGACGGTCTTGCCGGTCACGAGCCTCGGGCACAGCTCGCCGAAGCGGGAGAGGTCCGTGTTTGGGGTCCCGGCGTCTATGTAGAGTACCGGCACCCTGCAGGCCGCGGCCGCGGCGGCGGTGTCGTAGGCGAAATAGCAGTTCTCCCACGCCGAGGCGACGACGTGTTGCGGGGTAGAGGACGCTTGGGCGAGGATGCGCGCCTTGCGCTCCGGGTCGTCGGTCGGCAGGAAGAATCCCGAGAAAAACCGGCGCAACTCCTCGGGGTAAGCCGGCGTCCGCAAGCTCTCTATGAAAGGACGCATCACCTCTAACCTATCTTGCGGCGGCACGATCGTGGCGTCCATGGCCACGACGGCGGCGGGCAGGTCCGGGTAAGAGGCGGCGAGCGCGAGGCAGATCCTTCCACCCAGACTGTGCCCGACTACGACCGGATTCTCGAGCCCGAGCCGGGCGCATACCCATGCGAGGTCGTCGGCGAAACCCTCGATTGTGTACTCCTGCCGCGGCGCGTCGCTTTGGCCGTGCCCGCGCAGGTCCACCGCCACTACCCGATGGTCACCCCTAAAGTGCTCGAGCTGGGGCGTGAGGTGAGTATGGTCACACGCTAAGCCATGCACCAGGAGCATGGGTGGCTCCCCAACTCCCGCCTCTTCGTAGAAGAGGGCCACCCCGTCGCGACGCAACCTTCTCATAGGATGTGCCTCCTTTGCCGTTTCTCGGACCTGCTTACGTTCTAGCTATTATCCATCATAGAGATGTAAGCAGGCCCCTCGAGGACCCAAAGGGGGCCATAGAGCTGGGCACACCGGTGCCCGCGGAGGTCCAGACCCGGGTGGTGGAGGAGACCCCGTCGTGATGGGCATGGCCGCGGCGTGCACCTTGCCCGGGGGAGGGGATCGTGCGAAACTTGCCCTTGCGCCTTTCGGGGTGCGAACATGTTGTGGGCCGGGTAGGGCGGAAGCAAGAGGGGAAAGGGACCATGAGCGAAGCGGCAGCCGGTGGTGGGCGCAACGAGGCGGAGCGCAGAATCATTCAGAGGAGCCTGGAGGACGACGCCTTCAGGCAGAGGCTGATATGAGCCGGCCTGCGGCAGTTGTACCTGCCGGAGCTTCGCAGGCTGCTTATGAGTAGCGCGCCGCCGCTCCAGCCGCTCGACCGAACGTAGCCAGACCCGCGGGAAGGCCATTGGACCTGCTCGCCTCCTACGGGGCCACGGACTCGGAGGTCGGGGAGCTGCTGGCCTACAACCGTAACGTCTTCGACCGATCGGTAGACGAAACGCCGGCGCTTCCGCTTCCGGCCGAGCCTCACGTGGCGGCCTGGGAGCGTTACGCATCGGAGGCAGCCGAGGTCGGCGCACTCACCGCGCTGCGCCGACGGCTGGTGCAGCTGCGGTTCCCGATCCGTGAAGACGTCAGCCAGACGGACGCTTACCGGGCGGCTACGCTCAGGGGAGCATCCACGGAGGAGATGGCTGAAGCCTCGGGTCTTGACTTCGCGAGCCCCGACGGTCTGCGGTTCGGGGTTCACCCGAGCCCCGCGGGCCCGATACCGGTCATCTCTGCCGAAGAGCGGGCCGACTTCGTGAACCTGGTGCGTGCCCTGACGATGAAAAACGAACCAGGACCCGTGCCCGAATCTATGGGGGCATGCATGGTCTCGGGCTTCAACAACTGGGACCGCATCCGGGAGTACCGGCATCGCTGGGAGTCCGAAGGTGGCGACCGCTCCGGGGCCGCCTGGCGGGAAGAGTTCCGGCGCCTCGTGCCGAAGAGGGGGCTGTATCAGGACAGGTTCTTTATCCTCAGCACCGGTCCCTACAGCGACGTCGCGGCCGGGGAGATCGGGCTCTCGGATCCGGATTGGCGCAAAATTTCCACGAAGATCCGTCTGGAGCACGAGTGCACCCACTATTTTACGCTGCGGGTCTTCGGTTCGATGCGCAACAATCTCCTCGACGAGCTGATAGCCGATTACATGGGCATCACGGCCGCAGCAGGCCAGTACCGGTCCGACTGGTTCCTGCGCTTCATGGGACTGGAGTCGTTCCCGGCCTACCGGAAGAGCGGCAGGCTGCAAAACTACCGCGGCCAGCCGCCACTCTCGGATGGCGCTTTCGGGGTCTTGAGGGCGCTGGTCAAGGACGTAGCCGAGAACCTCCAGCACGTGAGCGACGACCTCGGGTTCTTGCCGGGAGGCCCTGAGGAGCGGGCCGGGATGCTCCTTGCCCTGTGCGGCTTCAGGCTGGAGGAGTTGGCAGCCCCCGACGCTCCAGCCGTGGTCTCCGCATCCATCGGGCGCGAGACCGAGAGGCTTCGCGATGCGGCGGACCGGCCACCCGGAGAGGAACGCTCGGCCCCGTAAGCATAGCGTCGCTTCCGACGCTATAATCCGGCGCGTGAAGGTAGGGATCGTGCGGGAGGAAGCTGAGGGCGAGCGCCGGGTCGGGCTCGTGCCCGAGACCGTCGGCAGGCTTGTCAAAGACGGCTTCGAGGTCGTCGTCGAGACGGGCGCCGGCCGCGACTACAACCTGGACGAAGACTACGAGGAGGCCGGGGCCACGGTCGTGGACGGAGCGGAGGATGTCTACTCCGAGGCCGACATACTGGTCAAGGTGCAGAGCCCGACGGAGGATGAGATCGGGCACCTGCGCGAGGGACAGGTCGTGGTCTGCTTTCTGAACGGGCCGCAGGAGCCGGAGCTGGTCGAGAAGCTGGCCGAAGCCGGGGTGACGGTCTTCTCCAACGAGGCCGTTCCGCGCACCAGCGCGGCCCAGGCCATGGACGCCCTCTCTTCGATGGGCTCCATAGCGGGCTACAAATGCGCGCTGATCGCGGCCGACACTATCGGCAAGTACGTCCCCATGCTCTCCACAGCCGCGGGCACGACGAAGGCTGCGAACGTCCTGGTGTTCGGGGTGGCCGTGGCCGGCCTGCAGGCGATGGCGATCATGAACCGCCTCGGGGGAGAGGTGTTCGCCTACGACATCAGGCCAGAGACCAAGGAGCAGGCAGAGTCGCTCGGCGCCACCTTTATAGACTCCGAAGACGAGAAGGAAGACGAAGAGGAAGACCCCTACGAGGAGTACCAGCCCACGGGGTGGCGCAAGCTGATGACCTCTTTAGGCTTCTACTCCTACGCCGAGCCACCGCGGGACCGGTACATCGTCGAGGGCGAAGAAGAGGACAAAGAAGAAGACGAAGGAAGACGAAGGTTGGTCGCAGGAGAAGCTGGATGAAGACCAGAAGCTCATCAGGGAGCGCATGCATGAGATGGACGTAGTCATCACGACCGCGCTCGTTCCCGGCGTGAAGGCCCCGCAGCTCGTGGACAAGGACATGGTCGAGAGCATGAAACCCGGGTCCGTCATCGTCGACCTCGCCGCCGAGAGCGGCGGCAACTGCGAGCTCACCGAGGCCGGGGAGACCGTAGAGCACGAGGGGGTCAGGATCGTCGGTCCCGTCAACCTGCCGAGCACGATGCCCATACACGCAAGCCAGCTCTACTCGCGCAACATGTACAACCTCATCGGACACATCACCGAAGATCAGGCAGAGGATAAGGACGAGAAAGACCTGCACCTAAACCTGGACTTCGAGGATGAGATCATCTCCGAGACCTGCATCGCGCACGGGGGCGAGATCCGCCACGAGCCGACCAAGGAAGCCCTTCAGGAGGCCGGATGACCTCACAACTCCTCGCCCAGCTCGCGATCTTCATCATCTCCGCCTTCCTCGGGTTCGAGTTGATCTCACGCGTCCCGAACTTGCTGCATACGCCGCTCATGAGCGCGACCAACGCCATACACGGGATCGTGCTGGTGGGCGCGATCATCGCCCTCGCCTCCGCCTCGGACGGCTTTACGACGACGGTCGGCATGGTAGCCGTCATCTTCGGGGCGATGAACGTGGTCGGCGGTTTCTGGGTTACGAACCGGATGCTCGGCATGTTCGGCCCGCCGAAGAAGCGGGTCAGGAAGAGAGAGGAATAACCCTTGCAGGTCGGACCGTTCATTGCCTACCTCGTGGCTGCCGCGCTGTTCATCTACGGCATTCGGCGCCTGAGAACACCCGAGACGGCCCGCTCCGGGAATACGCTCGCCGCGATCGGCATGGTCATAGCCCTCATCGCCACCGTCTTCGTCGCCGACATAGACAACGTGTTGAGCGCCGGTGAGATAAGCGTCGGGGTGCTCGTCGGGTCGGTGATCGGGGCGGTCGCGGCCCAGCGGGTGCAGATGACGGCCATGCCCCAGATGGTCGCGGCTTTCAACGGGGTCGGCGGCGGCGCCGCGGCCCTCATCGCCGTCTCCGAGTTCTACAGGGTGGAAGCGCTGGGCCAAGGCCAGGAGACGCGCGTCGCCGTCATCGCGGTGCTCCTCAGTGTCGTTATCGGGACGGTGAGCTTTGCGGGGAGCATCATCGCGTTTACCAAGCTTCAGGAACTGGCCCTGACCGGCTCGGTGACGTTTCCGCTGCAACAGGTGGTGAACGCCGCCATCTTTCTCGGCATCTTGCTACTTTCGGTGAATATCCTCGCTGGCGGGCTCGTGCTCTCGCCGCTCGTCTCTTTGTACCTGATCCTTGGCGCTTCCCTGCTGCTCGGCGTGTTGTTCGTGATCCCCATCGGCGGGGCGGATATGCCGATCGTGATCTCACTGCTCAACGCGTTCACCGGGCTCGCCGCGGCGGCCTCGGGCTTCGTGCTCTCCAACTACGCCCTGATCATCAGCGGCACCCTCGTCGGCGCCTCGGGAACTATTCTCACACGTCTGATGTCGAGCGCACTGGGGCGTCCTCTGGGCAAGATCATCTTCGCCGGCATCGCCGCCTCGGGAGGCGGTCAGAGCGAGCAGCAAGAAGAACGGGAAGTCAACGACACCAGTGCCGAGGAGGTTGCCGAGTACCTCGCTGACGAGGCTGAGAAGGTCGTGATCGTACCCGGCTACGGCCTCGCCGTCGCCCAGGCCCAGCAAGCCATGCGAGACCTCGTGGAGACCCTGGAGTCCGAAGGCAAGGAGGTCCTCTTCGGCATCCACCCCGTGGCGGGGCGTATGCCCGGCCACATGAACGTACTCTTGACCGAGGTGGGCATCCCTTATGAAAAGCTCTACGACCTCGAAGACATAAACCCCGAGTTCGAGGACGCCGACGCGGCGATCATCGTCGGCGCCAACGACGTGGTAAACCCCTCCGCCAACGACCCCGAGGTGGAGAGCCCCATAAGCGGAATGCCCGTCCTTACTGTCGAGAACGCCGAGCACGTAATCTTCATCAAACGCTCCCTCAGCCCAGGGTTCGCGGGCGTTGACAACCCCCTCTTCTACGACACTGACAAGACCATGATGCTCTTCGCCGACGCCAAGCAGGGCTTGCAGGACCTCAACGAAGCTGTCAAGAACGGGTAGGGCTGTTCTCGGTAGGGCGCTTCGCGAAGCGCCCTACCTGACGATGGGTTGGGCCAGGATCCAGAGGCTCGAAATCGTGTAGAGGACCATCAAGACGAGCATCGGGAACTGACTCCTGAGGGCGCGTCTGGGGTCGCTAAGGAGGCGCAGCGAGGTCGAGTGTGCCAGGTAGACGGCGATCACGTGCCCCGCTACGATGAGCGCGACCTGCGAGTACCAGACGAAGCCTGCCCCGACGATGCCGTAGCGGGGATCGAAGCCGGCGGTGCCGAAGAGGTTCCAGCCCCATCCTAAAGGGTCGGATACGAGAGAAACTATCATCTGCCCCTGGATGAGCAGATACGTGTAGTAGTGGGCCATCTGGTAGGCGATAGCGATCGGCACGAGGGAGAGAGCGTAAGCGGCAGCGAACCGCCCGAAGCCTCCCTCCTCTCCCCCACCGAGTATTCGGCTGAGCTCCACGAAGCCGAGGTAGAGGCCGAGGAACAGCAGGGGCAACAGTATTACCCCAAGCGTCTGCGTCACGGGGGTCAGACGTACGATCTCTAGCCACAGCGGGGTCTCGAGCAGGCCGTCGAAGGTCACGCCCGCCAGGACCACGATCACGAACGCCGCCACACCAGGCAACGCCTTCTCGGGCAGCCCGAGACCGACCGCGGGAGGGCGCAGGTTCAACTCGCGCTCGTCAGGTGCGGCGCGCCGGAAGCACTCGTAGCAGTTCACGCACCTTCCCGGTTCGCAGCCCCCACATCCTGTACAAACTTTCTGGGCCTTCACCCTTACCTCGGTGGGAGCGAATTTACCTAGCAGGCCGAAGAACACGGAGAATGCCTCTCCGTGGCGCAGCCAGGTCTCCTTGCCGAAGAAGGCCATGCCGTAGAGCGTGATCAGGGTGTAACCGAGGGCGAAGAGGGCGATGTTGCGCGGCACGTACGAACCGGCAAAGACGTTCTCTATCCACACGAACACGAGGTAGAGTCCTACGGCTGGCCAGATGCCGAGGGCCTCCGGATAAGGCTCGCCGAGCTCGAGTCCATCCCTGAAGCCCAACCGGCGTGCCAGCCACTCTGCCGAGTCGAAGAGCACCCTCCAGGGATTGACGAGCGGCCACAGGTTGCCCACGAGCGCGGTAAGGAAACCAAACCCTACCCACCACGTCACCCACACGAAGGTGGGGACGATGTTGAAGCCGCTCTGCAAACCTACGAGGCCGGCGATCACCACGACGAAGAAGAGCGTCACGGACAGCAAACGCAGGCCACCCAGGAGGAGACGCGAGGTCAACAAACTTCTCAGCCACCGGACGCGAAATAGATCGAAACGCGGGTACTGGTAGGCGGCGTCAGCGGTCCGCATCTTGCGGGAGAAGAGGGCCAGGGGTACGAAGGCGAGCAAGACCGCTGCTGCGGCGCCGTAGAGGTAGAGCCAGAGCGGGATCGGGATGTCGTATGTCGGCCCGAAGCCGTGGGCCAGCGCAGGACGAGAACCAACCAGAGTGAGCGAAAGCGCGATTGCTGCGATGCGGCGCGTTCTCATACGCAATCCGGCAGATCGCCTCTGATCAAAGGCAAGGAGGTCCTGCCTCCTCGTGGATTCCCGCTTTCGCGGGAATGACGGTTGCTCTTATGCTCGGAGGAAAGGGGAGGAGTCGCCCTCGGGCAGGTTCCACGCCGCGGAAGGCATCATGCCGTAGCACATCCATTATCGGGGGCGCACCTGGAGCACGCCGAGCTCCCTCTCGGAATCGTGGTCTTCGATCTCGAAACGTCCGGTGAGGTCTGCCTCGAATCGTAGCTCGGCCTCCTGGCCTGGCTCGACTTCCTGTTCCACGTCGTAGCCGTGCAGGTGGAGTTCCATTCGTTCCTCGGAGCTGACGCGGAGGGTCACCCTGTCGCCCTCGTTCACGGAGATCTCCGCAGGGCTCATCTCGCCACCCTCTATGGACGCGTCTATTGTCCGCTCGCGCGGCGCGCCGGCCGGGGTGTCGGGGCGCAGCAGGAAGAACAGTCCGCCAAGGATTAGTATGATCACCGCGATCCCGATCACCGCTCTGGTCAACTTCGTCCCTCTCCGTGTAGCCGAAACGTTGTTGTCGTCACGATCCCGGCTCTACTGTAACGAGAGCGCCAGGCGCTAACGACTCTCGCGCCGCCGGGTCACGTACCTCATGAGGCCATCGGTCAGCATGCTGTAGCTACCGGCCAGGTCGTAGTGCTCCGATTCGCTCGTGGAGGCTCCCTCGGCGAGCATCTCGGCGTCTCCTTTAGCCTTTAGCCCTTCGGAGATCTCCTCCCGTTCGGCGCCATCGTCCATCTGCCCCTCGACGAAGAGCAACCAGTCCTGCAGGCGCTGTTCGAGCTCTCCGAGGTGCCGCTCTACGTCCTCGTAGCTCCCGAAGTGCGTTGGCCAGAGGCTTGCGGGGCCGATCTGCCTTACGTGGTTGATGCTCCTTACCCACGCATCTACGTCTATCTCCGGCGGCGGCGTCGGCGGGCGGATGTAGGACTGGCCGGGCAGCCGGATGCCGGCCACGTCCCCGGTAAAGAGAGCCCCCGAGCCCGGCTCCAGGTAGGCGAGATGGTGGTAGGCATGACCCGGCGTGTCGTGGGCGACGAGGATCCCTCCTGCGGCCTCCGTCTCTTCTCCCTCTTTCAGGATCACGACCCGTTCCTCGGGCACGGGACGCGCCTCGCCCCAGAGCTCGTCCATCCTCTCGCCGTAGATACGGGTGGCGCTCTTTACGAGCTTGGAGGGGTCCACGAGGTGCGGGTAGCCGACCTCGTGCACGTAGAATGTCGCGTTGGGTAGCAGCCCAGCAAGGTGGCCCGAGGCGCCGGCGTGGTCGAGGTGCACGTGCGTCAGGAAAACTTGACGCACGTCTTCGTTGGAGACGCCGTGCTCCTTCAGGCCGGCATTCAGCCTATCGAGGCAACTCGTCGGCCCGGTCTCGACGAGGGCCGCTGAAGCCCCGTCATCGCCCATCAGCAAGAACGAGGCAATAACCTGCTGCGTGTCCATGAAATCGAGGTCTATGGTCTCTATCTTCATCTACCGCCCTCCGGTCGCTCCCGGCGGAGATTATACAGACCCCGTTTGTTAGACTTCCGGCTCGCCTCCAAAAAGAAAGGACCCTGCCTTGGATCTCGACCTCATGCGCGAGCTATCAGTCAAGACGGACACGAAGATAGTCCTGCTCGTCCTGGACGGCCTGGGAGGCCTGCCGATGGACCCGTCCGGCCCGACTGAGCTCGAAGCCGCGAACACCCCGAACCTCGACGCCCTCGCCGCTCGCTCCGACCTCGGGCTCTCGCGCCCCGTCGCCGCGGGGGTGAGCCCGGGGAGTGGCCCCGGCCACCTCGGCCTCTTCGGCTACGACCCCTTGCGCTTCCAGGTCGGCCGCGGCGTGCTCTCCGCCCTCGGCGTCGGCTTCGCCCTGGGCGAGAGCGACCTGGCCACCCGCGTCAACTTCGCGACCAGGGACGAGTCCGGCAAGATCTCGGACCGCCGCGCGGGCCGCATCCCCTCCGAGAAGGGCGAGGAGCTCGTAGGACTCCTGAACGAGAACCTGAACATCGACGGCGTCGAGGTCTTCGTGATGCACGAGAAAGAGTACAGAGCCGTCGCCGTCTTCAGGGGCGAGGGCCTCTCCGGCGCCCTCGCCGACTCAGACCCCCAGCGCACCGGCCTCGAGCCGCTAGAAGTAGAGCCTACCGACGGGTCGCAGGAGGCGAGGAAGAGCGCACAGATCGCCAACTCTTTCGTCGAGCAGGCAAACGAGACCCTGGCCGACCAGCACCCGGCGAACACGGTCCTGGTGCGCGGCTTCGGGATGCACCCCGCCCTCCCCTCCTTCGACGAGACCTACGACCTGGACGCCGCCGCCATCGCCAGCTACCCGATGTACAAGGGTCTCGCCCGCCTCGCGGGAATGCAACTCCTAGAAGAAGGCGAGGGCATCGCCGGGGAGTTGGAGACCCTGAAGGCGAACTGGGAAGACCACGACTTCTTCTTCGTCCACATCAAGCCCACCGATGCCGCCGGCGAGGACGGGGACTTCGACAGGAAAGCCTCCGTCATCGAAGAGGTAGACGCCCAGATACCAGGGCTTCTCGACCTCACCCCCGACGCCCTCGGCATCACAGGCGACCACGCAACGCCGGCCAAGATGAAGAGCCACTCCTGGCACGGCGTACCGTTCCTACTCGCCTCCCCGTACACACTCCCGACCGCCGAGACCTTCGGCGAACGCACGTGCGCGGCCGGCTCACTCGGCATACTCCAGGCCGAAGAGATCATGGGCTACCTAATGGCCCACGCCCTCAAGCTCAAGCGCTTTGGCGCGTGAGAGCAAGCCGCCTGACGGCGGCTTGTCAGCACGCTTCGCTTGTCAGCACGCTCGGGCCTAGCGGCCCTCGCTTGTCAGCAACGCTGCGGCCTCCGGGCTCGCTTTCAGCTTTTTTGGTTCAGGCCTCGCTCTGCGGCGTGCAACGAACCGCTGCCTGAGGCGGTGAGGGTCTACGCTCGTAGCGGCGCCCCAAGACGACTTCCTGACAAGGTGCCGACCGGAAGGAGGCGCCGGGCTGACAAGCGAAGGCGCTAGCCTGAGCGTGCCGACAAGCGTAGGCCGAGGCCGAAGCGTGCCGACAAGCGGAGCCCGAAGGGCGCAGCGTGCTGAACGGCGGGGAACTCGCCGTTCTGTCGAGGGCGCTGGAGCTATCAGGGACGAGATCAAAGGTTCCGGGTGCGTCGCTTCCACCGGTGCGCGGGTTGCTATGGAAAATTGTTCGTTTGTGGGATGCGCGGACTGAGTCGGGGATATATGATGCTACTGCTTCGATAGGAAAAGGTGTTGCTGTAGGGAAGCGGGAAAGGAGAGGGGTCTTGAAGGGTTTGTTACGGGTGCTACCCGTTGTTCTGTTGGCCATCCTTCTGGCGGCATTCGGTGGCGTCGGTTCCGCGGGGGCGCAGGGTGCCGTGGGGGCGATCGTGGGGCCGGGGGAGTCGATCCAGAAGGCCGTCAACGCCGCAGATCCGGGCGACACCATTCTCGTATCCGGCGTCCACCGTGAAGACGTTGTGATCCGCAAGAACGGGATCTCGCTGCGCGGCACCAACAACGCCGTGATCAAACCTCCCGCCAGGGTAGACTCGCCCTGCGGTCCGTCAGGCATCTGCGTACTCGGTGACGTGAACTTCAATACCGGCAAGGTCAACAAGTACGTGAACAACGTGAGCATCAGCGGCCTGACGGTCAAGAACTTCAGGGATAGCGGACTGTTCGCCATCGGCGCTCGCGATGCCAGGTTCACGGACAATCACCTCATCAACGACCATGAGTACGGGGCCTTCGCCCTTTTTTCGACAGGGACGAAGATAATCTCGAACGTAGCCCGCGGTTCCGATGAGGCGGGGATCTACGTGGGCGGCTCGCCCAACTCGAACGCGAAAGTCGTGGGCAACGAGACTTACGGCAACTTCCTCGGCATCTTCATCCGCGATGCTCTGAAGGGTACTATCGCCGGAAACCGGGTCCACAATAACTGCCTGGGCGTGATGTTCCTCGCCGACGCGCCGGGTCCCTCCGGCAATTTCGAGGTGAGGGGCAACTGGGTGCGGGACAATACGCGGTCGTGCCCGGCGACCGAGGAAACGCCCCCGCTCTCCGGGGTTGGCATCTCGCTCTACGGCGCGCAGGGAGTAAAGGTCACGGGCAACCACATCGCGGGCAACGTACCTACCGGTCCCACCATCTTCTCGGGCGGGGTGGTAGTGGTACGCGGGTTCGGCGGCACGGCGCCCAAAAACAACTCCGTCTTCACCAACGACTTTGGCCGCAACAAGCCCGATATCTACTGGGACGGCTCCGGTACCGGCAACCGACTCACCCCGAACAAATGCAACACGAGCGTCCCGGCGCGTTTCTGTAGCTAGAGCCCCTGGGAGCCTCACTCCAGCGAGGCTCCCGCACTGCAAAGAGCTTCAACCTCTTTGCAAGCTCTCAGCAAAGCTGACTCGCTGAAATGCGCGGGTCAAGGAAGGGTCAAACCCCTCCTTGACCCGCAGTGGGGAAGGCGACGGTCTAGTCGGTTAAAATGGACGCCCGTGTGTTCCTTCAAGTCCGAAAATGGTCGTGCGATCCTGCCGGCGGTGACGCTGCTCCTCGTCGTGCTGCTCTTCGTCGGGGCCTGCTCCGAGAAGGCGGAGAAAACGAAAGAGAACAGCTCTCCTGAGGGGAAGACGGAGACCACGGAAGAGACGACCTCCCTTCCCAGTACCGGGCTGGAGACCACCGGCGACTCGCAGCCCCCCGAGGTCACCCTCGGCGACGACAAGGGCGGTAAGTCTGAGGTACTGATCCGGCTGGAGGGAGATCCCAAGACCACGTTCTCAGGCCTCTGCTCGGTGGGGGGAGAGCAGAACGTGCTCAGCGGCCGGGTTCCCGAACGCTTCGAATTCGATCTGAAAGGAAGGCAACTCTCGTGCCGCATCGAGAAACGGGACGGGGGCAAAGGCGACCTCAAAGTCGTCCTGGTCGCCGGCGTAACCACCCGCTCCGTCCAACAGACAAACACGCCCGGCGGCGTCATCAAAGTCTCGTATGAAGGATAGGTTTCAGGCATCAGGCTACAGGCATCAGCTTGCCGCCGTTTGCGGGACGTTCGTTGGTGCCCATACCTTTGCCCCGTCATGCGGCCCACGTATCGTATTCTCCGACACCAGGCGTCAGCCGGAAGCTGAAACCTGAAACCTGTAGCCTGATGCCTGAAACTTGTGCCTGATGCCTTATAGATCGAAGGGAGACGTTTTGAACCGAGAAGAAGCCTGGGACTTAATGTGCCAGTGGACCGAGAGCGACTCGTTGCGCAAGCACATGCTCGCCGTCGAGGCCGCAATGCGGGCCTATGCTCGCCGCTTTGACGAGGACGAGGAGAAGTGGGGCGTCACCGGCCTCCTGCACGACATGGACTACGAGAAACATCCAACGCCGGACGAGCATCCGATGGTCGGGGTCGGGGAATTGGAGAGTCGAGGCTATCCCGAGGACGTCCTTCACGCCATAAAGGGGCACGCTGACTACCTCGACGTGCCCCGCGACACCCTCATGTCAAAGACGCTCTACGCCGTGGACGAGCTCTCCGGTTTCATCGTGGCTTGCGCCCTGATGCGCCCCGAGGGACTGGAGAACATGAGGGCCAAGAGCGTCCGCAAGAAGATGAAGCAGAAGTCCTTCGCTGCGGCCGTGAACCGCGACGACATCGTGAGAGGAGCCGAGGAGCTCGGCGTCGACCTCAACGAGCACATAGAGTTCGTGGCAGGCGCCTTGAGGGAGATCTCGGGCGAGCTCGGTCTCGCGCCCCGGGGTGCTTAGAAACCGCCTCCGCGCCTCTGCTAGGATTGACGGGTACGAGAGGAGAGGAGCGGCGCATTGGTCAGGGTGATGGTGGTCTTCGGGGGCCGCAGCGGGGAGCACGAGGTGTCCCTGGCCTCCGCGCGCGCCATAACGCGGGCGCTCGGGAAGAACGGCCGTCACGAGGTCGTGCCCGTCGGCATAACCAGGGGAGGGCGTTGGATCTCCTCCGGCGAACCCATGCGCGAGCTGGAGTCGGAGGCCGGCTACCTGCCCGATGGCTCCGACCTCGACGTCTCGGGCCCACCGGTCTCCACGGCGGAGAAGCTGCCTGTGGGACTTGGCTCCGTCGACGTGGTCTTCCCCGTCTTACACGGCCCCTACGGCGAGGACGGCACCATACAGGGCATGCTCGAGCTCGCCGGCGTCCCCTACGTCGGGAGCGGCGTGCTTGGTAGCGCCGCCAGCATGGACAAGCCGACCATGAAGAAGATCTTCGCCCACCACGACCTCCCGCAGGTCGCCTGGGTCGCCCTCACCCGCTGGCAGTGGGAGAAGAACAGGGAGGGTTGGACGGAGGAAGTCGAGAACACCCTCGGATACCCTTGCTTCGTCAAGCCGGCGAACCTCGGCTCGAGCGTCGGCATCCGCAAGGCAGAGAACGCAGAGGAGCTGGGTGATGCCGTCGACGAGGCGGCGCGCCTCGACCGGCGCATCATCGTGGAGGAGGGCATAGACGCCAGGGAGATCGAGGTCTCCGTCCTCGGCAACGAGGACCCCGAGATCTCCGTCCCGGGTGAGATCGTTATCAAGAAGAGTGGCTTCTACGACTACGAGGCGAAGTACGTCGAGGGCGGGATGGAGCTCGTCGTCCCTGCCCCCGTCCCGGGCGAGACCGCACAGAAGATAAGGAACGTGGCCCGCATGGCCTTCGAGGCCGTAGACGCGGCGGGCATGGCGCGCGTCGACTTCTTCCTCGAACGCGGCACGGACCGGTTGCTGCTCAACGAGATCAACACCATCCCCGGCTTCACCCCAACGAGCGTCTACGCGGAGCTCTGGGCCACCAGCGGCCTCCCCTACGAGGAGCTCCTCGACCGCCTCATACAACTGGCCCTCGAACGCCACGGCTAAGGTATCAGGCTTCAGGCAACAGGCTTCAGCAGGGTGGATGATGTACCGCTTTGGGCGAACACGTACCGTATCGCATGCCCGGGCTTCCTTCGGCCCAACGCTTCGTCCTGGCCAGGCGTCAGGGTAGGCCCGAAATCCTGATGCCTTTAGCCTCAACATTCGCCTTGCAGTCGGGAGCCGAGAATACTTTAATGGCCGCATGCCTTTCGCCCTGCTCCAGGAGGAGACGACCGGGCTCGCGGGCGCCGCGAGCGACGCCAAGAGGGCCGCCGGGAAGAGGTGCGTGGAACAACAGCTTTTCATCTTCACTGGGCTGAGGGAGTTCTTGCGGGAGGCCTATGGTTACTTCCTCGGCCTGACTTCATAGGAACGTCCTCGCTTCGTTGCGGTCGTCATCCTTGGGATCTCTGCTTTCGCGTCCTTACCCGGGGCGTGCCGCGGGTTCTGCGGTGGCGGCGAAGGAGAGGGAATCGCTTTTCGACGCGGAGGCCGTACCCGCATCAAGCGCCAGGATACGGCCATAACCCTTATCCGCAACGCGCTCCGTTACGTCGTCTTCGTCATCATGGTGCTCTGTCGTACTAAGCATCTTCTTCCGTAATCCGCTGCCAGCGGCGTAGCGGGAACTACCATAATCGCCGCCGTTATCGGCTTCGGGGCGCAGAGCTTCTTGCGCGACGTGATCGCCGGTTTCTCCATCGTCTTCGAAGGGCAGTACAGCGTGGGGGACTTCGTCCTCATCAAGCCGCAGGACGTCTCGGGGGTCGTTGAAGAACTGGGCTTGAGGATGACCAAGATCCGGTCCCTCTCCGGCGAGGTGAGCTACATCCCCAACGGCACGATGCAGGGCGTCGTCAACTACATCTCGGGCCAGCAACGGTTCAACTTGGAGGTACAGGTCTCTGACAAGGAGGCTGCCTCGCGGGTGGAGAACGCGCTCGGCGAGGCTTCGGAGCTGTACCTGAGCCCGCCCCGCCTCGTCGAGCGGAGCGAGGCCGACGGACGCGTCAGGATGCGCATCGTGGCTGGCGTCCTGCCCTCTATGGCCTGGCTCGTCGAGGACAACCTGACGGGGCGTATAAAGGCCGCGGCCGGCGAGGACTCCCTGGCCTCAGAACCCCTGATCTACAAGGTGGACCAGGCGAACCTCAAGAGGATCAGGTCACTCCTGCCGCAAGAAGCAGAGCGGAATTTACCCCCGCAGGCGGATAGAAAGCTGTAACAGCATTTCAGCATTTCAGCTTGTCAGCAGGAGCAGGGACACGAGCTACTCACGGCAAACCAATGTTCCCCCGACGGAGATTCGTTCGCGGACGGGAGCTGCGCCCTTCTACGATAAGCTGAAGTGCTGACCGGCTGAAATGCTGACCGGCTATTTCCCTGGTTGCCAGTCGCCGCGCAGGTGGCCGTTGGTCTGGGCCTTCTCGCGGGTCTGACGCTCACGTTCCAACCTCTCAGCGGCCGCGCTCAGGAGTTCCTTGACCTTCTGAAGGCGTTCCTGCTCGGAGGTGAGCTCCAGGATCTGCTGACGGACCTCGGGTTCGAACTCGACGCGGCCAGCGATCGCGAACGAGAGGTTCCTGTAAGGCGGCTCTATCTCTATGCCGACGGACCCCTCGGTCGCGGCTTCGACGACCCGCTCGAGCAGGGCTATACACTCCTCGGCCAGCGTACCGACATCCTCTTCGGGCTCGTCCTGGAAGTATTCGATCTCCCCCACATAGTAGGGTTTGCCCGTGAGGACGTTGTTCAGCTTGAAGCGCCGCGATCCCTCGACCAGGATCAACATCCGACCGTCCTCGTAGCGCTCGACGAGCTCGACGATCTTGGCCGTGCAGCCAACCTGCCGCGTCCCCGACTCGTCGGCGAAGACCATCCCGAACTCGTCCTCCCGCTCCAGACACTCGTTCACCATCTGCTTGTAGCGCTCCTCGAAGATGTGCAGCGGCAGCGGCGCACCCGGCATCAGCACCACGTTCAGCGGGAAAAGGGGTATGTCGGACAAGCGTACGCTCCTTTTGCTCTTTGACGCAATTTTACCAGCACGCTACGGCCTGCGGCCTCCGCTTGTCAGCACGCTCCGGCTTCGCCTCCGCTTGTCAGCATGCATCGGGCTAGCGCCCTCGCTTGTCAGCACGGCGCCTTCGGCTTCGCCTTAGGCGCCTTGTCAGGAAGTCGTCTTGGGGCGCCGCCCTGAGCGTCGTACCCTACTGCCTCAGGCAGCGGTTCGTCTCACACCGCAGAGCGAGGCCCGAACGAAAAAGCTGAAAGCGAGCCCGGAGGGCGAAGCGTTGCTGACAAGCGAGGGCCGCTAGGCCCGACGCGTGCCGACAAGCGGAGGCGAAGCCGTAGCGTGCTGACAAGCCTGCGTAGCAGGCGTGCTGAGACCTGCTAGGCGCCTAACGGCGCCTAGCAGGTCTCATTCGTCCTTGCTGATCCAGTATGTGAATCCGAGGAAGGAGGAGTAGATCGTGACTATCAGGAAGAAACTGGCGAAGAACCTGAAGATGCCGATGGGGGTCGGGTCGCCGGTGCTACCGGCCTGCAAGAGCAATGCGAGCTCCGTCATCGTCCCGCCTCTTCGGCCAGGGGGTGGGTCGGGCACTTCTCGCCAACGATCTTCTGGTCGAGCGTAACGCACCAGTGGATGAGGTAGCCGGGGTTGTTGTCGACCCGGCGCGCCGTCTCCCGCGTGTAGCCCATCGTCACCATGGTCAGCACCACGAAGAAGGCGCACGACATCAGCGCTACCTGGCTCCACCGGCTCGCCCGGCCCCAGTGGAAGCCCGTCGCCGATGCCTTCAGGTACAGGGCGACCACGAAAAAGCCGACCAGCATCAGCCCGATCAGGCCTATGTACTTCCAGGGGTACATGCTGCCCAGCGGTATGCTCGTGTCCTCACCCTGCCCGAAGACGAGCCCTAGCTGGGGTATCAGGCTAGCGTTGGAGGGAATTATGTTGAGCACCGTGAAGAGCGCGGTGAAACCGAGGGCGCCGACGGAGAGCTTGCGCAACGTCTCCGAGGGTTTTACGGCAAAGCGCAGCTTGTGGACGAAGTATGCCGTCGAGGCTATGCTGAGCACGGCTATCCAGAGCACCAGCAAATTGAAGACCCAGGACTTGTCGCCGAGCATGATGGTGTTGAACGAGTCGGGGGCGCTCTCGCGGATGCCTTTCAGGTAGCCGTAACCGATGACCGGCTGCATGATCAAGAACCCGAAGCCCCAGAGGAGGCCGAAGTGTCCCATCCAGTCGTAGTACTCCCTGTCGTCTTCTCGCGTGGTCCTGAGGTACCGCCAGCCGGCCCAGCCCGCTATCAGGAACCCGGCGTAGGAGAAGTTCCCTATAAACCGGTGCATGTTGAGCGGCACCATCGTCTGGTTCAGAAAGCTTAAAGCAACGAGGTCCGACTGGGACTCGACCTCGGCTGGCGTGAGCATGAAGGAGGCGACCGAATCGATCATGGTCATCGCCATCAGCCCGAAGAAACCGGCAACGAAGCCGAAGACGACATGCAAACTCTTGCGGTAGGCGAGCTTGTCCCACACGTTGTACCAGGCGTAGACGATGATGATCTGGCCCAGGAACATGAAGGCCTCGACCAGAAATACCCAGAAGAAGATGTTCTGCAGGATGGAGAAGAAGACGGGAAATAGCGTAACCAGGGCGAGCACGAACGTGATCGCAAGCGCTGCGCCTGAGGCGAAAAGCAAGACCACAAAGCGCGCCAGGTTCCTCGCGAAGCGCTCGTAGTTGGACTGCTTGGTCACCATCCCCAGGTACTCGCTGGTGGCGGCGATCAGGACAGCCCCGATGATAAAGGCTGCAAAGAGGATGTGCGATTGAACGAGAACGGCGATAACGACGTTCTTGCCGATTATCGGTACGTCGAGGTTACCTATGGGCATCCTCTACTCCTTCTAGGCCGACGGGAAGTTCATGATCCTGCTTACGGCCAGAAGCATGTTGAGGAGGACGACTACGACCACGAGGATGCCTATGACCGAGGCGAAAGGCCTACTTACGGCGTTGTAGTGCTGCGGACTACGGTCGAGCCAAGGGACGGCGAAAAGTAGCCCGATGAAGACCGTAGGCACCACCACGGCCCCGAAGGAGATCAGCGCGTAGCCGGGGAAGAACATGAGCATCTGCTCGTAGAAGAAGAAGAACCACTCGGGCCTGGGCACGTACTCTACCGTCGCCGTGTTGGCCGGCTCGGTGAGCGGCGCGGGGGCGGCGTAAGAGAGCACGACGCACGCGATGAGGATGAAGGTGCTGACGTAGCCATCCTTGAGCACCTGCCCGGGGAAGAACCCCATGGTCTCATCGGGGCGCTCGAACACGTTCTTTTCGGTGATTACCTCTTCTTCAACCGGTTTGGCCTTGCCAGTCGCCGGAGCGTACACGTTCTTCACCTCTCTCTGTCATGTCCCGTGCCCCAATCTTAACAGCGGCACATCTATCGTCTCGGTAAAAGCTGTTACTCACCGTCTCTTTCGTAACCCTCCCTGTCCGCGCGGTCGCGGCGGCCCACATAAGGCTCCCCATCATCCTCGCCCGTCTCGTAGCGGGCGTAGTCTTCGAGGCGCTGCCGCTCGTGCAGCTTCGCGAGCCTGTCGGTGTACTCGAACTCGCTGCCGAACACGCCGTGGCGCCTGAGCAGGTAGAGATGCGCCCCGATAAGAGGCGCTATGGCGGCAGGGAGCAACCAGACGTGGAGGGCGAAAAAGCGACTAAGCGTCGCCGGTCCCACCGCGTCGCCCCCGAGCAGGAAGTGGATCACGTACCCCCCCACGAACGGCGAGTAGGAGCCTATCTTCATCCCCACAACGGAGGCCCAGAAACCGTCCTGGTCCCACCTGAGCAGGTACCCGGTGAACGAGAGGCCGACCACGAGCAGGAGCAGGATCACGCCGACCACCCAGTTCAGCTCCCGCGGGGCCTTGTACCCGCCAGAGAAGAACACCTGGCCCATGTGCAGCCCTATGAACGCCATCAGGAAGTTCGCCGACCAGTAGTGGATGCCGCGGATGACCTGCCCGAAGTAGGCGTCGTTCATGATGTAGCTGACCGAGTTCCAGGCGTCGTCGGTGGTCGGGACGTAGTAGAACAGCAGGAGTATGCCCGTGAGGAACTGCAGCGTTATCGTGAAGAGCACGGCGCTTCCCAAAGTGTAGAGCCAGGCGCCGCGTTTGGGGACGGGCTCGTAGAGGAGATGCTCCGTCAAAGTGACTATCCCCGTCCGGTGCTCCATCCAGTCCACTACGAACTGGCTTGCCTCCGTTGTCTGGGTTCTTATCCTGCCGATCATGCTCGGTGCTCCCTCTCTAGACCACGTAGGGCTCTTGCTTGTCCAGACCCGGCTCGATGTCGTATTTGTGCCTGACGTAGAGCTTGCCGTCCTCCCTTACCTCGGCGTCTGTGTAGCGGTACATGGCGCGCGGAGGCGGCCCCCCGACCCAACCCCCGTTGATGTCGTAGAGCCCGCCGTGGCAGGGGCAGAGGTAGAGTTGCTGCTCCGGAAACCAGCGCACGGGGCACCCGAGGTGCGCGCAGGAGTTGCTCAGGACGTTCAGCTTGTCCATGATCTCCTTGCGCTCGGACTCCGTAAAACCCTCGGTCTTCTCATCCAGGATGGCGGGACGCTCAGGCTCCCCGATTATGTCGCCGCTAGACCCCTGCTTACCCTGCTCCTTGATCGGGGCCTTCCACGAGAGCCAGATAGCGTTCGTCAGGGTGTAGCCCATGTTCGACTTCTGGGAGTTGGGAAACTCCTTCTGAATGGCCCGCTCCCCGTAGGTCTGCTGCAAGGGGAACTCAACCTTGAAGTGCGCGGGCTCCTCCACGGAGACCTTGGAGACGGGGGCTACCTCCACCCAGCCCGAACCCACGTCCGATTCGCCGAGCACGTCCGTCTTGATTATGGGGCTGAGGACGAACGCGACCGGCGGTATCGTCAGTATTGCCCCCATTATGGTTCCCATCAGGCCGAAACCGATGAAGTCGCTTCTGGTCATGGGATCTTTTTGTAGCTCCGCCACGCTTCGCCCCTTCTAGAGCCCGATGCTCACCTGCCGAACCCGGTCGGCGGGGGACCCGGTTCTACCGTGTACCCGGGCTGATTATATACCGTGAAAGGCACCCTCGAATTGGATTTCATGAACCCCATATTGAGCGCGATCACGGCCGCGACCACCCCGGTCGCCATGAGCACTATCCGGTAGCTCCTCCCCGGGCTGCCGTACCTGAAACGGAGCCTGCCCCTAAGGTACGTAATGAAGGCTCCGAGCGTGGCGAGGACCATGACCAGAAGCGCTATGTAGCGCATGTAAAGGAAAGGGAACTCCGCGAGCGGCGAGATCGCGTACAGTCCTGCCACCGCGGCCACGAGACCGAAGAACCGGATGGGCACGCGGCCGGCCTGGTCGGGATGCCTCTCGGCCCCGAAGTACATGGCCGCGTTGGAGAGCACGATCAAGACCACGACCAGAATGAGGTTTATAAGGAGCAGGTTCGAGGTGGCCCCCGAGGTGAGCCGCTCGTAAGAGCCGCCGGCGGCGACGGGGGATGCCGGGTTCTCCGGCCGGGAGAGCTTGAGCGCGTAGACTATCGTGAAGCCCACGAGCGGCTGCAGCATAAGGAACCCGACGCCCCAGGTCAGCCCGACCGAGCTGCTCCAGTCATAGAAGGACCTGTCCTCGGAGGTCTTCGAGCGGACGTACATGAAGGAAGCCCAGGCTGCGAGGGCGAAGGCGGGCCAGGAGAGGTTGGCGAAGGTTCTGTGTAAGACCATCTCAGTGAACATCGGGTTGAAGACGCCCCGCACCGCCGTGCCGAAACTCTCTACGGTCGAGGTGGAGAGAGGCTTGACGCCTGGTCCGCCAGTCACCATGTAGGTGTCTATGCCGGTCATGATGACCATCCAGACCCAGATAAACAGGCCCATCGTGAACCCGAGCGCGATGTGACGCTTCTTATTGAGCACGCTGTAGCGGTCCCACTTGTAGTAGTAGGAGTACATCCCCCAGAGAGCGAGGACCATGGAGAGCATGGCTATGGCTATTGCGTAGAAGAAGTGGGTGAAGAGCGAGGCCGTCACCTGCGGGTAGAGGCCGATGAGCAGCACCACGAAGAGGACCGCGAAGGTCGCGCCCGTCGAAAACGTGAGGACGTTGAAGCGGGCCATGGAGTGGGCGAGGCGGTCCATCCGCGGGCTACCCGTGCGCGCACCCCAGGCCTGCAACACCGGCGCAGCGAGGGCAAAGCCGACGAAGATCTCGGCCCAGAACATGTGCACCAGCATAGTGAAGCCCGTGATAAAGCGGCCCCCGCCAACGGCCGAGAAGGCGTCCGACAGGTTCAACTGGGCCAGGAGGTGCAGGCTCGAAGTGGTTGCTACGCCCAAGCTCATAACTCCTATTCTCTAGGCTTCCCCGGTTCTCTCGAATACCGATTCCCCCGCCTGGCGTCCGCCGGCCCTGTGCAGGGTGGCCTGGTGGACGGCCCGGGGCTCCAACCGCCTGTCCACTATGTAGTACATCCCTCCGCCGCGTTGCACAGCTTCCCGCACCGGACGCAGCAGCCGGCGCTCGCGCGTCGAGGCGAAGACGAGCACCTTACCGAACTCGAACTCGTCGTTCCAAGCGTCGGCCTCCTCCTGGGGCGCCTCCATCTCCATGAGTATCGGGGTGACCCCGACCCTCGTGAGCGAGGCTGCGAGGAGTATGATAGCCAGCGAGGCGAAGACCATCAGCGTGGGGATGCCTATAGCCGGCGTCGTGATGGCGAAGAAGATGCCGAAGACGATGAAGGAGATGGCGAAACCCAGGGGTACCTCCAGCCCACGCCTGTCGGCCGGGATCACGATGTAGCGCGTGCCGTCGGGGAAGGGCTCAGGCTCGCTGGATTCCACGCGCTTGAGGACCACCGTCAGGTCATCCCTGTCTACGCCGAGTTCCCTGACCTCCGTAACGGCCTGGTTGAGACCGCTCCCATCATCCATTACCCCCACCACGGTGTACCAGGAGCCCTGCTCAGGTGCCTCCCGCCCTTCGACCAAATCGCTAACCTCCAAAAGAGGGATCCAACCCGCCGTACACGCCGCTTTCAGCCGCTCTACAGCATACATTGTCGAGTCCTTGCATACTAGACCGTTCCCCACACCCCGCGGGAATCTCTTTCACAATCCGACCTGTGTGAAGCCGTACTCATCCCCCCGCCCGCACTCGGGTAAACTGGGGTCGTGGATACCAGGGACAAGAGGCCGCTCTCCGGCGGACGGGAGTACGATCACTACGAGGAGCGGGGGCTCGGGCCCTGGATCAGGCGCAACCCCTGGCTGCTCACGCGGCTCTTTATCGTCATCGTTTTTTCCTTCGCGGCTTCCACCGTCGCAGCGAACTTCTCCTACGGACTCGAAGGGAAGCCGACCGTCTTGAGCATCGAAGAGTTGAACTCAGGCAGGCTGCCTGCAGGGACCGAGCTAGGAGACTACGTCCAGGTCAGCGGCACGCCCAACGTCGGTGAGGAAATCGAGACGGTCGGGGTGCCCGAATCCGAGATAGCAGTCGTCGGCCGCTACAGCACGAACTACTTCTACTTCCGCCTCGACGAGACCGGCGACAACCTCCTTATCCAGACCACACAAGGCGTCCCCAGTGACATCCAGAGCCCGGGCGAGCGCGTCTGGCGGGGTAAGCTGGAGACCGTGGGCACCGTCATCTTCCACAGCACCACCCAGCAAGGCCTCAAGAACGCCGGCCTCCCCCGCAACGAGAGCATCCCGGTGATCAACACCGGCGAGACGCCCGAGTACCTGCGCAAAATATTCCCCGCATACTCGGCCATAATCGTGCTCTGGCTCCTCTCGATAGCCTGGCTGGCCTGGAAAAGGAACAAACCGCTTCTCGGTCTGTAGCCAGTCAGCACGCTTCGGCTTGCGCCTCCGCTTGTCAGCAACGCTTCGCCCTCCGGGCTCGCTTTCAGCTTTTTCGTTCGGGCCTCGCTCTGCGGTGTGAGACGAACCGCTGCCTGAGGCAGTAGGGTACGACGCTCAGGGCGGCGCCCCAAGACGACTTCCTGACAAGGCGCCCAAGGCGAAGCCGAAGGCGCCGTGCTGACAAGCGAGGGCGATAGCCCGATGCATGCTGACAAGCGGAGGCGAAGCCGGAGCGTGCTGACAAGCGGAGGCCGCAGGCCGAAGCGTGCTGACAAGGCGCCGTGCTCTTCGTGTGGCCGATGTTGCGGGGCCTGCTTTCCTGAGGGTTTATGCGTGGCGGGTGGGGGGTAAAACGGGCCGTAGTAGCGTGAAGTACAGCATCTGTTATATTGCGTTTGCGGGTGCCGTCGGGTGGGAGCAAGAGTAGTGAAAGAAGGGGGAGGTGAAAGCGCATAGGCATCGTGGCGTTGATAGTGATCGGGCTCGTAGCCGGCGTGCTGGCCAAGTGGGTCATGCCAGGGCCTGACCCCGGGGGGATCATTATCACTATCTTGATCGGTATAGCGGGGGCGTTCGTCGGCGGTTTCGTGATCCAGAGCCTCTTCGGGGGGCCCGGGATCACACAGATAAGCCTCGGGTCTATCCTCATAGCGACCCTCGGCGCGATAATCCTGCTTGCGATCTACCGGCTGATCACCCGCCGGGCGGTATAGCGAGCGGTAGGATACTGGACACTCTGGAGAAAGGAGAGACATGAGCGAAGAGAGGTCACAGCAGAGCAGTCCGCTTCAGACCGAGCGGGGCTCCACGAGCATCTCGGACAGCGTGGTATCGAAGATCGCCGGGATCGCTTCCCAGGAGGTAGACGGCGTGCGGATGGGCAGCGGTGGCTCCCAGGCCGTGAGCGGCATTATCGGGAGCATCACGGGCGGTAGCAGCGGGAGCCAGACCCAGGGGGTCTCGGTGGAGGTAGGCCAGGAGGAGGCTGCCCTCGACCTGACGCTGACAGCCGAGTACGGCAAGTCGATTCCCCAGCTCGCGGAGGCCGTCAGGCGCAACGTTGCCAACAGGGTGGAGAGCCTGGTAGGCCTGCGCGTGACCGAGGTCAACATAACGGTATCGAATATCTTCTTCCCGCAGCAGGAGGCCGAGCAGGAGCGGCAGCGCCAGCTCGAGCAGCAGCGCGAGCAGGAGGCCCAGGAACAGCAGCGGGTCCAGTAGAGGGCGAGAGCTAGGTTATCTTGGCTGACGGAATCCAACTCGCGAGGGCCGCCTCAGAGGCGGCCCTCGCCACCGAAGGAGTCAACTCACTGGGGCGCGGCCGCTACGTCGAGGCGGCGACCTACGAGGGCAGCGAGAAGGTCTCGGGTGTGGTGGTCGGTCCCGAGGAACTGGAGATCCACATCGTCGCCCGGTACCCCTTGCCCCGGCCTATACCACAGATCGCCGAGAGCATCAGGGAGCGTATCGCGCCGGAGGCCGGCGGGCGCACAACCACGGTGGTAGTCGACGATCTCGAGGTGGCCGAAGATGAGAGTCTTTAACAGGATATTCATGATACTGCTCCTCGCGGGCCTCTTCGTGCTGGGCGTATACACGGTGGTCTACGCCTTCGACCTGTTCGACTACAGGTTGGGCTCGCTGCCCATCTCGGATCTCTCCAGGGGCCTCAAGGACTTCGTAGCCGGCGTGGAGGACGGCAGCCTCTCCGTCATAACGGTAACCATTCTGGTTCTCCTGGCCGCAATAGGTCTGCTCTGGTTTATCGTCGAGCTCAGGCCTACTGCCCCCAGGCGCGTGCGCATGGGGAGCGGCACCTACGTCACCCGCGACGTAGTCGAAGGGGAGATCTCGACGGCCACCGAGCAAGTCCCCGACGTCCTCGGCTCCTCGGTAGGCGTGAAGGCCAGGCGTAGCCCCGGTGCCAGGGTGGACCTGGAAGCCAGGGTGAGGCGGGGCGAGGACCTCGGGAGCATCAAGTCGGGCGTGCAGAGCACGGTAGAGGGATACCTCTCGGAGAAGGGCCTGCCCGTGAGCAAGCTCAACATCAGGCTCGTCGAGGCAGACCCCAGGCAGACGAAGACGAGGGTACAGTGAACGCGTTCAATCGTCTCGTCCTTCTTATCTTGGCCCTGCTGCTGTTCGCGGTTCCTGTAGTTTTGCTGCTGATATTCTTCGGGGTTATCCCGGCGGACGTAGTAAACCAGTACACGGGGTACAGTGGCGCCGTTCAGGCCCTCGGCGGGTTCTCGGCCTCCGACCTGACGACGGGAACGCGAACCGTCATCGCGGTCATCGGCGCGCTCGTCGCGCTAGTCGCGCTGCTCTTGCTCCTCAGGGAGCTCACCTTCGGGCGCAGGGTCTCGAGGAGCACCGTGATGGATGGCACACCTGGTAGGGAGACCGTCATAACGGCCAACGCCGTGAAGACCCTCGCCGAGAGCGCGGCCAGGGAGGTCGGCGCCGAGTCACCCTCCGCCTCGCTCGCCTCCGACAAGGACCGCTACGTCGTGTTCACGGGGATAGAGGTTCCATCCTCCGGCAACTACACCGAGCTCGCGGCGAGGGCCAGGGAGAACATAACGAGGGTCCTCGGGGATCAGGGCGTACCCGTAAAGGACGTCGAAGTCACGGTAAGAGGAACCGCTTCTTAGCGAAAGGAAGGTAGGAGATGGCCACCTGGACCAACAAACAGTGGGGCGCCGTGATCGGGGCCCTTGTGTTGTTCTCGATGTACCTGATCGGCTTCACGGAGACCCTCGTCGTCGTGCTCTTCGGCATAATCGGTTATTTCATTGGCAAGTACCTCGACGGGGAGATCGACACCGAGGACATCCGCGCCCGCGCCCAGGGCCGCCGACAGAACGAGATGTGAAGTCCCTCTTCTACCGACCCGTCCAAAACGTCGGATAGCACGGTCGCGAACACGACGCTTTGCCGATGAGCCGTCTCCGAATGTATCCCACGGGCGATCATGCCTGAAGGTAGAGAAGCGCCGGACCGTCTGAGGTCCTGGGGCGAGGAGCCCCGCTCGGTCGCCGTCCTCACGGACATTGACGGCACTCTCGCCCCCATCATGCCGACGCCGGACATGTCCGAGGTCTCCGACGAGATCAAGGATCTGCTCGGGCGGCTAAGCGCCCGGTATCTGCTGGTAGCCGGTATCAGCGGGCGGAAGACGGAGGACGCCTTCGGCCTCATCGGGCTCGAAGACGTCGTATATTTCGGCAACCACGGCTTCGAGATCCTGCGCGACGGTGAGGTCGAGGTGATACCCGAGGCCTTGCCTTACCTGGAGAAGGTCCAGGAGCTGGAGCGCCTGGCCAGGGAGGAGCTCGCCCCCCTTGGCGCCTTCGTCGAGGAGAAGGGCATAACGACCTCCATCCACTACCGCAACGTGCCGCGTGAGGTCGGAGAGCGATGCGTCGAGTTCGTCGAGCGCGAGGGGAAACGCCTTGGCCTGAGGGTCACGGTCGGCCGCGGCGTCGTCGAGGCCCGCCCGCCCATCCGGGCCGACAAGGGCACCGCCGTTCGTACCCTCGTCGAGGAGTATCGACCCGAGAGGGCCATGTTCATCGGCGACGACACCACCGACCTCGACGCCTTCCGCGAACTCGAAGAGCTGCGCAAGGAAGGAGAGCTAAGCGAGATCCTGCGCATCGGCGTCGCAAGCGACGAGGGACCACCGGAGATAGAGACCGAGGCCGACATCGTCGTCGACGGTGTCGACGGCGTTGGCGAGGTGCTACGGCAGCTTGTGAACAAGCTGCCGTAGCACCTCCCAGCACGCTACGTCTTTGCGGGCCTCCGATGGCTAGCCATCGGGGGGCCGCTTCCCAAACAGGCCCAGGAGCCAGGAGAGGGGTAGGGCGAGTACTACGCCTTCTATCGCCCCGAGCATCGCTCCAGGGATGGTGACCATGGCGAGCGTGTAGGAGACCTCGGAGATTCGCTTTGGCGCCAGGGCCTCTTCGTCGAACAGGAAGGTGACGGTGGTCAGGTAGACGGCCAGCACGGCCCCCCCGATGGAGATCGCCAGTACCATCAGGCCGTAACGCGCGAAGAAGCCCTGTTTCATTACCTCCTGTCCGAATTTGAGTAGGCCGGCGGAGATCAGGAGCCCCACGAAGACGGCACAGGAGGCGTACAGGAGGTAGAGGGACCAGGGGTCGCGTTGCCACGCGAAGAGGTTGTCGAAGGTGTTGTTGCCGATCAAACTGTACAGGGTCGCGTTCGCGAGACCTATCAGGACGGCCGCGACCATCAAGAAGATACGCATTACCCCTTACCCATGCTGCTCCCTGTAGGCCGCAATGTCTCTCATCTGAGCCTCGACCCAGTCCTCTATGGTATTGGATCTGACCTCCTCGCGCAGGGCTCGGGACCGGCGCTCTCGTTCTTCTTGGGGCATGGTGAGGGCGGCGTGGATGGCCTCGGCCTGACCGTCCACGTCGTAGGGGTTGACGGTGAGGGCGTGCTCACCGAGTTCCTCGTGGGCGCCGGCGTTCTCGGAGAGTACGAGGACGCCGCTCTTCTCGTTGATGACGGCCGACTCCTTGGCGACGAGGTTCATGCCGTCGCGGACCGCGTTGACGAGCAGGACGTCGAAGTTCTTGTAGGCGGCGACTGAGCGGGGGAAGTTGTCCTCCATGAACAGCTCGATGGGCCTCCACGAGTCAGTTCCGTGCTTCTGGTTGACCTCCTCGGCCGTCCTGCCCACCGCCTCCATGTAGGCGGCGTACTCGGGGACGTCGGTGCGGGAGGGCTGGAGCTGGGCGAGGAAGGTGACCTGACCCTTCATCTCGGGGTGGCGCTCCAGCATGCGGCCGTAGGCCACAAAGCCGCGGACGATGTTCTTGGAGAGGTCCGTGCGATCCACACGCAGGAGGAGCTTCCCCGGAAGACCTTTGACGAAGTCTTCCTGCCCGAGGACGGCCTCGCTGTGCGCGAGGTCCTCGAACTCCTTGGGATCTATGGATATGGGGTAAGCCCGCACCCATACGTCGCGTCCCTTGTACCTGATAACGCCGGCCTCGACCTCGGCGCCGAGCGTGTCGGCGGCTGTCTCGGCGAAGGCGCGGGCGTAGCGGTTGGTGTGGAAGGCCACGACGTCAGCCGAGAGGAGGCTCTCCAGCACGCCCTCCCTGATGTAGTCGGGCAGTACGCGCCAGAGGTCGGGCTCTGGCCAGGGGATGTGGACGAACAAAGAGAGAAAGGCGTCCCCCCCAAGTCGCTCTCGGATGAAGAGCGGGGTCATGTAGAGTTGGTAATCGTGGAGAAGGACGGTGGGCGAACTGTCGCCCGCCACGGTCTCGACGACGGCGTCGGCGAAGTTGCGGTTGACGGTGACGTAGCCCTCCTCCCAGGCCCTCCTCGTCTCGTCCCCGAGGTTCGGCGAGTAAGGCAGGTCGTAGAGGCCGTGTTGGACGAACCAGAGGAGTGGGTTGGCGAGCTCGTTGTACATCAGGTCGTAGGACTCCGGGTCGTGCTCCACGAGCCTCACTCGCAGGTCTTCGACCTCGTAGGGTGCCGGTTCCCTGGAGACGACGACATCCTCTTCGCTCTGGGCAGAGGCGATCCAGACGGCGTTCTCGGCGCGGCGGAGAACCGCGTTCAGGGCGGTGACGAGGCCCCCTGCCCCCCTGGCGTGCTCGCGTTCGTCCGACTCACCGCGGGAGAACGTCACCGGTCCCCTGTTCGAGACCACGATGGTCTGCCCGCCTTCGCTTTGCGCCAACCTCTCCCCTCTCGTTCGCGGCCCGCTATACCCCGAGCAGTTTAGCGAATACCCGAAGCACCGAAGCCGATACCGCGTATCTATAAGGAATTTCTACTTCTTGCCTGACCTCTGACGACACTTTCGCCGTCATTTGGACTCCGAAACGGAGCCCAGAAACCCGTCGAGGCGGCTCACCACCTCCCTTGCGCGCTCTTCCATCGAAGCCCGCCATGCCCCCGGCCGTCCCCGACGCCACGCGCTCCTTAAGGACGCGCCTGCGGCGCTCCGCGAGCGCATGGCGCGCCTCGCCGGCGAGCGGCAGGATCCTCAAGCCCATCTCGGACTTCGGCTCGTTCCAATCGACCTCGCCGCTTCCCAGGTGGGAGACCGACTCGTCGATCCTTAGGGTGCCCGCCGCCTCGTCGAAGTCCTCCCACCTGAGCGCGAGGAGCTCCGCGGGACGTGGCCCGCCCAGCATCGCCACGACGAAGAGCGTCTCGAAGGGGTCCCCGCGCACGGCCTCGAGGTAGCGAGGAACGTCCTCGGCCCGGAGGTAGGGCGTCTCCTTCGGCTTGTAGCGCGGGGCCTTCAGGTGGGAGGCGGGGTTCTTCGGGATCATCTCCCACGCGAGCGCCTGCTCCAGAGCCCACTTGAGGAGCCGTATCGCCTTGCCCTGCTCGGAGGCACTCACCCCTTCCTTCGAAAGCCGGGAGCGCCAGGCCTGACAGTTGGCCACGGTGACAGAGGCGAGCCCGAGCGCGCCGAATGGGGGAGGCTGGATTCTCAGACGGTACGTCTTCTCGTAGTTGGCAAAGGTCACGGCCCTCACAGTGGGCCCGATCTCGTCCTCAAGCCAGCGGCCGACGAACTCCCCGAGCGTAAGGTTCTTGGAATCGTAGGCGGAGCCGTTGAAGGCACCCTGGCTGGCCAGGTAGCGGGCCTCGAGCAGCCACGCCTCGGCCGCCGCCTTGTTCGGCCTCGTAGTCCTCATCCGGTGCGGGCCGCTCGGCGTGTCGATCGTCAGGTACGCGTCCTCGCGCCCGTCGGGCCTGGAGGAGGTGCCTCCCATACGGTTGGCGTTCCTGCTCTCCTTCTGCCGTCCCTTCCCCTTCTTCGCCATTGTGCGCATGGTAGCGCGTGGGCGGTGCGGGCGCTAGGCTCCTCGGGCAGAGCGAGGAGCCTAGCGCGAGAGCAGCCACTCCGTGACCTTGGGGGCGTAGTAGCGGTAGCGCCTGGAGACGGTGCCTGGCTTCCTCGGGGGCAGCGGGTGGCGCGGGATCTCGCGCCCGTTTATGCTTGCTACTCGTCGCGAACAGAGCGTGGCGAGGCCGATGGGCCTCGCCCTCTTTTACGGAAAGGAGTGCGCCAGTGGCGTTAAGCAGCAGAAGAGTGTGGATCCTCCTGGCCTCGGTTGTGGCGTTGGGCATCGTTTTGGTGGGTGCCGTGGCCTTCGCCTCGCCCAAGAAGGACGCAGTTAACCACGAAAACGGCAAGGAACGTACCCTGACCGTCGTGATCAAGTCCCGTGAGGCCGCGGTCGTGGACGTGGGGGACCGGGGCCTAAGCCACGGCGACGCGCGCGTGGTCAACGCCCCGCTCTACGACGAGGACGGCAAGCACAAGGTCGGGCGCATCGACGTGTACTGCGTCACGACCGACCCCGCCGACGAGCCCGAGGAGGAGGCAAGCATGGCGGAGTGCTTTCTCACCTACACCCTGCGCGGCGGAGAGATCGACACCCAAAGCGTGACCGCCTTCCCCAAGCTCCCCGCCCCCCCGCCCAAGGCCATCGATGCCATCACGGGCGGCACGAAGAAGTACGAAGGCGCACGGGGCGAGGCAGTCGCGAAGACGCGCGGAGAAAGGACGTTCATCACATTCCACTTCATAGACTAGCCCGGCGGGCCGTAAGCGGGGGCAAGAAGAAGGGACGGGGCGTAGCAGCTCCGGCCCTTCACTTCTTGCCCTTATTCACCGAGTGCGTGGAAGGAGTCAGCCTGTTGAAAAAGTCGTTGTCTGACCGGTCTATAAACCGAAATAGTATCAGAACGCTTCCGAAACGCGGCCCAAACGCTGCAAAAGCCGAGCGTTGAGCCCTCGAATGGATCTTGGAGGGGAGCACGGAGGGGTTTTTCAACAGGCTGGAGTATTCTCGGAAGCGCAGCATGGCCCGGTCTGAGACCCGGGGGCACACGGGGCTAGAAGCCGCACCGCTAGTAAGTTTGCGGTGAACCCTCCCCGGCGGTCCTGCTCCGCGTGGACCGGGCCTACCTTCGCACAATGGGGGATAGCCAACGCAGCGATCCCCCATTTCCCCCTCGCCAAGCCGGTATCAAAGCACACTACACCCGCGAAGACATCCCCCATCTGCCGTAGAAAAAAATCACCCATTTGGGGGATGCGCCCCGGCCGCCAGGGCACTACAATTCGATCAATCGTTGAGCCGGACGCCCTCTGAATCTCCCCCCTCCCAGAGCGGTCCGGCTTTTCTCTTGTCTGTGCCGGCGTCGTGGGCCGCCCGGACCGGGGCTACGGGGCTAGGAAATGGCCGCCTGGCATATGAGCGGGGCCTTTCGGGCTCGAGAAAAATGGCCACCTGGGAGATGCGCCTGGCGCGTCGGAGCTCTAAGGTGCCTCTTGGTCACAGACATGCGCTGCGCTACCGACACCCAACCCACTCCCTCCATGAGGGTACTCTGGTGGCCTTCGAGGACCTCCGCTACCTGTACCGGGACGTCTTCGTCAGGGCCATACGCGACCTGCGTCCCGCCCTTACCGTGCGCTCCGCCTCCCTCGGCGAACTGGACCACGAACTCGGACGCTTCGAGCCGCACGTGGTCGTCTCCAGCCGACACAACGGTACCCATCCCGCCGGCTGTGGCGCCTGGGTGCACATCCCCACCGAAGACGGCGAGGAGCGAATCGCGGAGGTCTGCCTCGACGGGGACCGGTGGAAGACAGACGGTCCGCCGCTCGTCGAGCTCCTGGAGGTGCTAGACGCAACGGAGGAGCGGCTTCGCGAGGGGAGCCTGTCGGAGGCCTGCTGAGCTACACCGCAGGGAACGTAGGTAAAGGGGCGTTGCACAAGTATTCGCTACTGCACAAATTTTGGCTGGCCTGCACAAATATAGTCCGTTTGGAGGATGCGGTTATGTGGCGTGATCTGTTCTTATGAGGATGTGAGAAGAGACGCACGGCGGGCCGTAACGCTCCGGTGTTATACTCCTATTCCTTTGGGGAAGAAGTATTCACCATGGACGTAACCGTAGCGGTTCTGGCGGACTACGCAAACGTCTCCCAGGACGGCAAGCTAAACATCATGGGCATCTTTCAGGAGATTAACCCACCGTTCTTGCCATTTCCGCTGCCGCAGATGTACCTAGTAGTGTCGTTTTCGGCGGGACCAGCGGAAATCGGGGCCGTAAGAAACCTTCGCATCCCTTTGTTGCACAGTGACGGCCAAGAGCTTCTAGCTATGGAAGCGCAAATGACGATTCCAGAACCGAACCGCCCCGGAAGTCGGGCATACATCAACCAAACAATCGGACTCGCGGGAGTTACGTTTGAGAGGCCCGGCGACTATGCTTTTTCGATACTGGTTGGAGACGACGAAAAGGCAACCGTTCCATTACACGTAAACGAACCACGTGCAGGAGGTGAGCAATGACTGAACAGATGATCGAGGGTGTAATTAGCGCCGAAATGGATGCCGAGCGCCATAGGCTCGTGCCAAAGGGCAAACTCGGCGCAGAAACCTCCACGGTCCCATCAAAGCCGGTCAACGTGCTTTGGCAGCATCACGGGCAAGGGCACCTCATCGGTGAAAGCCGCAAGACGCTAGCGGAACGTCTAGCCGACGCTTACCGTGACGACGCCTTGGAGCCAGAAGAGAAGGGATTGTTGGACCGCGCCGCGAACCAGTTTGGCCGCCGTCTAAGCGACGAGGAATAACGATTCGACAGGGCGATGCATTTTGGGTGGATTTCGGCACGCCGTTAGGGTCCGAACCGGGCTACGTTCGCCCCGCTGTAGTCGTTCAGAGTAACGTCTTCAACGCAAGCCCCATAGATACCGTTGTGGTTTGCGAACCACGACCACGCACCGCGCCGATGATCCGGGCAACGTCGAACTCGATGAATGCGATGCCGATTTGCCAGAGGCAAGCGTCGTCAACGTGTCTCAGATCATTGCTGTAGATAAGACCCGCCTCGTGGAGTGGATCGGGGCGCTTAGCAAAGACAAGATGCGCAGGGTTATGGGCGGTATACGGCAAGTCCTTGAGGGAAAGGACTTGGGATTCTAGTCCCTCTGAGTTGCCATGCCTAACCGCTTAGGCTAGACCCTCGTTGTGATCGGCCTGCCACCGAGGACAATTCTCCCGTGGACCACGAGAAGACACCCCGTCCCGCGAAGACGCCCCACCTCCACGTAAGGACCGTGGAGGGCCTGCTGGGCGAGACCATCGCGATCACCGGCAGCGCCAAGGCCCTCCTCAAGCTCCGCACCCAGATAGACCGGGCCCTGAGGGACGAAACCTCCTACCCCTTCGAGGAGGGCGTCTACCGGGCCGTCGACGGGACCGAGTTCGAGGTGGCCGTCAAGAGGGCGAAGTGCAAAGGAGAGATGGAAGAGCCCGTGCCGAAACCGGAGTGGACCGCCGAGAAGTTGCCGTGGTCGGAGATCGCCAAAGGGAAGACCGAGGAGGAGGGGCGCACAGAGGGCGGCGAAGAGTAGGGCGCCGCTCACGGCGGTGCTATAGTGCGAAGCGATGCGAAAGGCATCCATAGAGGTCGTGGCCGGCCAGAGCCGGGCCATCCAAGCCCGGTGTCCCCACTGCGAGCGCCTCATCCACTGGGGCGACGGCTTCGACGAGTGGCTATACACCGAGGACTACCGGCTGGTTCCGTTCTACTGGAAGGTGAACGGTCGGCGCTTAATGTGCCAGAACTGCGGCCGCTACTCGCTGGTGCCCGAAAACCTTTGGGATTCTGCCGCCGAGTAGGCGGGACTCGGATGCTTTAGTTGTGGCTCGGATAGCACACATTGCTGCCGCGGGCCGTCACCCTCCCTCCCGGATAGGTCTTGGACTTCCAGTGCCTCCTTAGACCGTCGGGGCCACCGAAGCTAGCGCCAGCCCTACTACCGTCGTGAAGAGCCCGTTCCTCAAGGGCTTGGGGTGGCCAGGCCCGGGAACGTCCGCTACGCTGGTGTCTCTTAAAGACGGGAGAGGATCATGCGCCAATTGACAAACATGGTTTTGCTGGGAGCAATAGGGGTACTCGTCCTTCAGGCACTCTTGGTTTGGGTGTACCTAGCCATGAACAAACAGGACCCCATCGTCCTCAACCCCGACAGGGGCGGACTGGTCGAAACCGGCGTCGTGATGGCCGCCGTTTGCGGCGAAGGAGGTTCCGGCAAGGAGATGCTGGACAGCCTTCCCGCCAACGGGCGTTGGGACTCGTGGACGAGAGGACAGACGATACGGGGCGACTGCGATATCTGGTACCACCACCGCTCCGGATACTCCCCGTGCAGCCACCGTGAATACACCTTCGACCGCCCGTGCGGGGACGCCTTCTTCAGAAACTACAGATCGGGAATCTGGGGCGACGGGGACTAGCTTCTCGCCGCCGGCAAGACGAAGCGGATTACGGCCAGGGCCGGCTTAGGGTCGACTAACCCTCCAGGCCCAGTTTCTTCCGTTTCTTCGCCCGTTCCTTGTCTATACTCACTATGTCAGCGGCCTCACGCCGGGCGTGTTCTATCTCCGCCTTGCGCCTGGGCCGAGATCGCCGGCGAGGACGCGGCCGAGAAGAAGCGGCGCCCCGAGGGCGAGGACAGCTAGGTCCTCGAACCCTCCCGCCGCCTCAGTCTAGTCTGCGGACGTTGGTCGCAATCTCGCCCCTCCTGCTTTCACCCGGCTCGTAGCTTACCCTCTCGCCCTCGTCGAGAGACCCGTACCCGGCTCCCTCGATCGTCGTGTAGTGGACGTAGATGTCTTCGCCACCCTCGTCGGGCACGATGAAGCCATAGCCCTTCTCCTCAGAAAACCACTCGACCGTTCCCCCTGCCATGCGTCATACCTCCTCGCCGCCAGCGGCGTCCTTCGTCCACTCGTGCGGCTCTTGTGTGAAGGTGCATTGCGATCCGCCCCGGCACCCGCGAGGATTGTCGCCGACGCCGTCGCGCCTTACTATATGCTAGGCGGCCATTCTTTCGCGTCACTGCGGGGGTAGAGATCTCTTCGTTGCCACCGGAGCCCCGGTGCGGACAACCCGGGCGTGGAACGCGACGGGAACAGCATCTGGCCGAAACGCTCCGAGGCGGAGAAGAGGAGGTTGCAGGCCCGGCTCCTCTACGACTTCGAGGTGGAGTGCCGGGAGCAGGGCTGGGGAGATCCCGCCTTCGTCTACGAGGAGGAGCACGACCTCTTCCGCTTCACCGACGGCCGCTTCGCCTTCTCCCGCGAGCACGCCGACTGGGATCTGCTCAAGAAGAGGGGCCGGCTGAAGGGTTTGTGATCCGTTGCGCGGGGCCGGGACGCGCACTACCCTGCGACCATGCCCCTGACGCAACCCGAACGCGACAACCCCCTCATGCGCCGCTATTTCGACGAGATCGGGCTGCCCGGCAAGCGGCTCGCCGAGAGGTGCGGCGTCTCCCACTCGCAGATCTACATGGCCCGCAACCGGAACGTCGGCGCTACTCTCCATTCGCTCGTCCTGGCTGTTTACTTCCACGAGAAAGCGGCCCCCGAAGGAGCCGCGCTGGTAAATTCTCTGGATTGCTGGGTTAGCTAGTCTTCATAGTCCGTATCATGTGGGCCGAAGCTGCTACGCCCCGGCCCCTCCCCGTTACCGTTTCGGGTCGACGACTACTGCACGAAGGTGCCGCGGCCCGGCCCGAGCACCCGGTCGTTGCCCTCGCCACCGTAGAAGGTGCCCTCGTTGGTGTAGACGATATCGTCGCCCGCGCCGCCGTAGAAGGTGCCGTTGTTGGCGCCGACCGCGTCGGCGCCGTCGCCGCCGAGGAAGATGTCGCCCGCGTCGAGCGTTAATACGGAATCCCTATCACCGAAGCCGCAGAACACGTCGGGGCCAGCGGTACCCTGGCCGAAATCGTCGTTACCCTCGGTGCCTCCGATGAAGGTGTAGCCGGAGGGGTTGAAGCCCGGGCCCAGCGTCCGGATCGCCAGCTTCAGGCACTGGGCGTCGGCCGAACCGCCTACGGGCTTCTTGGCCTGGGCCACCCCCGAGAGGGCCATCGCGGCCGCGAACATCAACGCCAGAGTCATCATCAACCAGATGCGTCTCATCAGTTCTCCTTATGTCTCGTAGCGACCCCTGCTGGATCACCTCACCGAACCAGTATCGGAAAGGATTATCCGGCAGCGCGGGGCAGAGTGACGAACAGGATCTCGCTCTTTTTGAACAGGATCTCGCTCTTTCTGGGAAAAACCCGCGCGGATCCGGCGTCCACGAAAAAGCCCTCGGTCTCTCGGGGCTGTGCCCTGACCGCCCTCAAGTTGCCGGGCCGAAGCTCCGCCCGTCTGTCTTTCAACGCCGCCTCGTAGCGGCCCAACCAGTCCGCAAGGGCCGCGACGTGCTCCAAATCCCTGTCCGCCTCGTACTCGCCCTTGCAGTAAGAGGCGACGGCCTCGGGGTCGAGTTTCGAGAGCCGCACGAGGTTCTTGACGACGTTGGCGTACTCCTTGCGCTCCGGCGGCAGGTTCCATGCTGGCAACTCGAAGTCCTCGCCCAGAGTCTCCTTCACCGGGCGCCTGTCTTCGCCCGCAAGCGGCTTCTCCGGCTTGCTCCACCCAAGCTCGCGCTTCGCCTGCGGTATCGTGGCCTCCCCGCGCTCGACGCGCTCAAGCATCTCCGGGGCTTCCTCGGAGAGCTTCTTGGCGTCGGAGACATGGCGCGGGTTGGTCTGCGTCAGCATCGCGGCCCGATCCCGTGCCCGCCCGGTATCTTCCCGTTGCGGAATTCTACACCCGGCGAGGCTCTCTACGCGGCCGAGTCCGCCGGGGAGGCTATTGTCAGCACGACGACAAAAGTACACGCCCGGCCACGCCCGGAGGCGGGACCAGGGTGGCCGAGTCCATCAGGAAAGCCTCGACTAAGGGCTAGTTGGGGTCGGCCGCGACCGGCTGCGTCAGACGCCGAGCAGTTTAGCGAAAAGGAGGAGGTTGTCGCGCAGTTGGCGCGGGCTCAGGTATTGCTCGCGGACGTGCTCCTTGCCCAGGCGGCCTATCTGGCGGGCGAAGTCGGGGTCCTTCAGTACCTTGACGCAGGCCGACGCAGCCTCGGGGATGGTGTCGATCAGGATGCCGCCCCCCCCGTCTACCTGCATGGGGATGCCGCCGACCCTCGCAGCGACCAGCGGCCTCGCCTTCCAAAGCGCCTCGGTCACGACCAGCCCGAAGCCCTCGCGGATGGACTTCTGGATCACGACATCCGCGATGGACTGGAAGGCGTTGACCTCGATGGCCCCCACGTTGGTGAGGTTGGAGAACAGGAAGATGTCGCGGTCCCCGTCAGCGTAGTTAACCGTCTTGTACCAGTAGTCCCAGCCCTCGGGGTCGTCGTGGGCCATCGAGCCGATGAGGACGAGCTGTACCTCGGGGACCTCATCTTTGACCATCCTGTAGGCGTCTATGACGCCAAGAGGGTCCTTCCAGGGGTCGAAGCGCGAGACCTGCACCAGAAAGGGCCTCTCCACATCAACGCCGAACTGGCTCACGATGTAGCGGGCGTCGTCAGCGCTGAGGGCCATGTTCTTCGGCGAGAGCGGGTCTATGGCGGGCGGGATCAGGGTGAGACCGGGCAGGTGCACGTCGGGTGGGGTGTACTCCTGCATGGTGTAGATCTGCGCGTCGTAGTCCGCTATGTGCGGCACCAGATAGTCGAGAACCTCCCGGTTCGGGGTCGAGAGGTCGGGGTGGCAACGCCAGATCCATTTCGTCTCGGGGGAGAGCCCGCCCGTGAAGTATTTGAGGAGGGCAGGCTGCGGGTCGTGGACGAGTATGATGTCCCAATCATCGCCCGCCTTCTGCAGGGCCTCGGCCGACATGCGGTTGTACTCCTCGAAGATCGCCCGGTCCTCGACGGTGAGCTCGTACTCGGCGCCCTGCAAGGCGTTGTGGAAGCTCTTGGTCACGTTGAAGAAGGGCTCCGAGCCGAACATGATGTCCCACTCGGCCTCCAGGCCGGCATCCCGCATTAGCGGCACGAGGGTGTACAGGATCTCGGCGACCCCGCCGCCGAAGCTCGTAGCGCTGACGTGCAGAACCCGCTTCCCCCTCAGGCGCTCCCCGAGGGTCACTACCTCGTCGTAGAGTTCCCGGCGTACTATGCTGCGGTAGTCGGCGAGAGATTTGTTGCCGGGATTGACACGCTGTTGCACGATTTATCCTCTAGTCCTCATAGACGTACTGACGCGACCTCATTTACACGGTTAACTGTATATTAACGCCGGCCGAAGATTCAACCTAATAACACACGAAACGCCGCAAGATCATCATTTTTCTAGCCTTCAGGCTTATCCGCCGACCGCCGGATCATCTTCAGCCGCGTTCCCCCGTCCCTGGTCGAGTCGAGCACCAGCTCGTCCACCAGGTTACGGATCACGGCCAGGCCGAACCCGCCGTGCTCATTCGGGTCTGCGATGAGGTCGGCGACGCTGAAACCGCCGCCGGTATCCGTAACGCTCACCTCGATGCCAGAAGGCAACATCCTGTACTCGATCTCGTAGCTCTCCACGGAGGCGTGGCGGATAACGTTGGTTACCGCCTCGGTAACCGCCAGCTTCAGGTCGTAGACCTCGTCCGGTTCGAGGCCCGCCAGTCGCCCGGCCTGACCCATAACCAGCCGGGCGAGCAGCACGTACTCGGGACTGCTCGGGAGGGTCAGCGAGATCGGGTCCTGAAACCCGCTCTCCCCTTCCATAGCTTTGGCTGTCTCACGCTCCATCGCACCTCTCGGTCATCCGGCTCCCCCCATGCAAACCGATGAGATAGCTCGCCGGAGCCGTACTTTGCAACTTCGCGAGAGTTCTTACCCAGATGTATACGACGCTAACCCGCCGCGATATAGCATTTCAGCTTGTCAGCCCTTCAGCTTGTCAGCTACTTCTTGCTGAAGTGCTGACCGGCTGAAATGCTGAAATGCGCGGGTTAAGGAAGGGTTAACCCTTCCTTAACCCGCTTTAGGTGCGCTCTCCCTCTGGCCGCACCTCGCCGGGGAGCGGTCCCTCATCAGAGACCTCTCCGCCGGATGACAAGTCGGACGAGACCTCGCCGACGGCCTCCTCGTAGAGGCGCTTGGCCTCCTCGTCCTCGAGCCGTGCAGCCCTGGCCATCTGGCCCGAGGAACCATTCTGGGACTCCAGAAAGGGCCTGAAGAGGTCTACAGGGACGGGCAGTATTATGGTGGAGTTCTGCTGGGTGGCGATCTCACCCATCGTCTGGAAAAGCCTCAACTGGAGGGCTGTAGGGCTCTCCAGGCGCTCGGCGGCCTGCCTGAGGCGTTCGGCGGCCTGGTACTCGCCCTCTGCGGCGATGATCTTGGCGCGGCGCTCGCGCTCACTCTCGGCCTGCCTAGCCATGGCCCGCTGCATCTGTTGCGGGATCTCGACGTCCTTGACCTCCACCACGCTAACCTTCACTCCCCAGGGATCGGTCTGGTCGTCTATGATGGTCTGGAGCTGGTCGTTTATGGCCTCCCTGTTCGTCAGGAGGTCATCAAGGTCCTTCTGGCCCAGTACGCTTCTGAGGGTCGTCTGGGAGATCTGGCTCGTGGCCAGGACGTGATTCTCGACCTCCAGGACGCTCTTGTTGGGGTCGACGACCCGGAAGTAGATGACGGCGTTGACCCTGGCTGGCACGTTGTCGCGGGTTATGACGTCCTGGGGGGGCACGTCCATGGTCACGGTCCTCAGGTCTATCTTGACCATGTTGTCCAATAGCGGATAGAGCAGGAAAAGCCCCGGACCCTTCGGCCCCCCCTGTACCCGCCCAAGGCGAAAGATCACACCCCGCTCGTACTCTTTGACGACCTTGATGGCGCTGATCAGGACCGAGGCCACTACTATGGCGACGACCACGAAGGCGATGAACCCGACACCAATAGTGACCGCCTGTAAGAGCGCAAACCCCATAAGATCATGCTCCTCTCCGGTTGGCTCGGTATCGAAACCAATTCTATCACCAGGGAGAGAGTGTCCTCGGAAACGAGAGGGAAGCCCGTTAGGGACCTCCCGTCCGTTCCCCGCTTGCTACTGAGACCCTGCTAGAGGAGCCTCCTCGCCCCGACGTAACCACTTACGTAGTTTATGTCGGTGATGGTCACCTCACCAGCCCCATAAAGGTCGGTCGAGGCGTGGATGGTCGTCCCGTCGCCCATGGCTATACCCACATGGGTGATGTACCCGCTGCCGTCTTCACTCCAGAACAGCAGGTCTCCTGCCTGCGGAGCCCCGCTGACCGGGGTGCCGTAGCCCATCTGGGCGGCGGGAGAATCGGGCAGGGCGATGCCGAACTCCTGGAAGACCAGCAACGTGAAGCAGGAACAGTCCTCAGACTCGTACGCTACGCAGGGCCCCGGAGGCGAGAGCACGTAGGGGGTCCCCAGATGCTGCTGCGCCACAGCGAGCACGTCGCCGCCCATGGCACTCGTCCCGCCCCCGCCAGGAGCCGCAGAGCTGGACGCCGATGCGCCTGCGGTGGCGCTCGCGGACGCGCTTGCAGACGCACTCGAAGACGCACTTGCGGACGCACTCGCAGACGCACTGGCTTCGGCGGCGCGCGCCTCTCGCTTTGCCTCGGCCCGCCGCTCAGCGGCCGCAGCGCTTGCTGAGGCGCTAGCCTCGGCGGCGCGCGCCTCTTGCCTGGCTTCCGCGCGCTGCTCGGCACGCCGTTCCGCGCGCCTTTCGGCGGCGCGTCTTGCGGCGGCGCGATCCGCGGCGGCCTGTTCCGCGGCGGCCTCTTCTATCGCGGCGCGCTCCGCTGCGAGCTCGGCCTGACGTTCGGCTTCCTCTCTTGCGGCACGCCTCGCGGCGGCACGCTCGGCGGCGAGCTCAGCCTGCCTCCTGGCCTCCCTCTGTGCGTCCAGTTGGGCGGCCTGGCGCTCGGCGGCGGCCTGTTCCGCGGCGGCCTGCTCAGCCGCTTTCCTGGCAACCTTACGCTCGGCGGCGCGCCGCTCGGCGAGACGCCGCGCCTTCGCGGCTGCGGTCCTCGCGGCAGCCTCACGGTCGGCCGCGGCCTGCTCGGACTGCAGGTCGGGCTGCGGCACGGGAGCCCGCTTGATCTCAGAAGCCCGTATCTCCGGTATGGGCTCAGGGGCCGGCTCGACAGCAGGTACGGGCTTCGGGGCGGGTCTGCTCTTGGGTTCCGTTGCTGTCTCCACCATCGCTGCCATGGCGGCCTGGGTCTGCTCGGCCCGCCGGTCCTGGGCGGCCTGGATCGCCGCCTTTAGATCGGCGTTGAGCGAGTCCAGATAGGCCTCGGCCCGCGCCTCAGCCTTGTCGGCGCGCTCTCGTTGGGTCACGGCCCTCTCGACCGCCTCGATCCTCTGCTCGCGTTCGGCCTCGAGCCTATCCTTGCGTTCCACCAGCTGGTTTCTAGCATCGCGGAGCTCCACGAAGTCGGCCCTCTGCTGCTCGAGCAGCCTGATCCAGAGGTTCAACCTGGAGGCAAACTCGGAGAAGTTGTCCACCCCGACGAGGACGTCCATAAAGGCCACGTTCCCGCTCTTGTATACCTGCGCAGCCCTCTCCTCCAGGTTCTCCTTGGCCGAGGAGGCCCGAATCCTGGCATCGTCGAGATCATCCTTCGCCCTCATTATCTGCCCGTTTAACTGGTTCATCTCGTAGAGCGCGTTGTTGTAGGATGCCTCGGCCGCACTCACCTCCTTGCGAATCTCCATCAGACGGTCCTGGGCCGCGTTGACGCCAGCCTCTTTGGCCCTGATGCCGCCGCCGGACTGGGCTCCGGCAGAGATTCCAGTTACGAACACGAGCGCAACAGCGAAACCAAGACATACGAACAAACTCGCCCTTCTAGGCATACGCCCAGGCTCCTTCCAGTAGGCTATGTAACTTTTTTAGGGGACCTGCTAGAGAGAGTCCCCCCTCCTAAGCCGGAGACTCTAGAAGAAGGTTATCCGCCGCGCAATGTACCCCAGCGTCGGCTGTAGTCCCGCCTATTTATGAAAGCGGCTTAAGTATGGGAAATTGCGCGAAATTCGTGTTTCCTAGACGAAATAAAACGTTAACAAAACTTAATACTTGTAATGACGCCGAAAGCTGCATTCTGCGGTTGGAGGGCTACATGTTGTGGCTGGAGGACACACCCATGGAACGGGTTGGGGTAGGGGTTGGGGGAGAATCAGGGGTCAATTACTGCATCCGAGGTCTCTCAAGGCGAGGAAGACCCGCCAGAAGCGTCGTTTGGCTGCGTCGTCATCCAGCGCGGGGACGATAGCGGGGAGGACGAGGCCTGCCGTACCATGCTTCCAGGGGAACCACACGCCGGGTTCGGATTCGGAGAAGGCTTGCCGGACGAGTGGGTAGTCGATGGCGTCGATATCGCGGGCGGCGCCTTCGCCTATTGCCACGAGGGCGTGGGGACCTGTGGCTTGTATCTCGTATGGGAGCAATCCGGTTGACTCGTAGGTCACGTAGGCATCCGGGAGTCCGACGGCTTTGAGGCTGAGCGTCAGTGCGGTAAGGGCGCGGGGGCCGATGGGCTGCTCGAGCACGAGCACGACCCCGGAGGTGGGGTCCCCGAGTGGGGCGGGATGGCCGTCCTGCTTCATGCGTTTCGAGAGACGGGAGACCTCGTACGCCGTCTTCTCCTCGTAGTCACCGGCCGCGGGCCGGCGGGACTCTCTAGCCGCGGGTCGCACGGCGGACGTGGAGTATGCGCTGGGCTGTGGTGATGAGGGCGCCCGCGGCGAGAAGGCCGAGGCCGAGTGTCGGCAGGCCGGCGATGGAGAGGACGGAGAGGATCACGATCCTCCCCGCGCGCTCCAGCAGGCCGACCTCGCAGTCTATGTTGAGGCCCTCGGCACGGGCGCGGGCGTAGGAGGTGAGGAGCGAGAACGTCATCGCGACGCCGGCGAGCAGGGCCCCAAAGGGGCGGTCCGCGCCGGCGTAGAAAAAGACGAGGCCGACGAAGACCGCCGACTCGGAGAGCCGGTCCAGGGTCGAGTCGAGAAAGGCCCCGAAGGAGCTCATCCTGTTCGACTCGCGGGCGACGGCGCCGTCGAGCGCATCGAAGAGCCCGCCGAGGAGCATCACGGCACCGGCGATCCTCGCGTACCCGAGGCCGAACAGGACGGCGGCGACGAGCGCCAGGGTCCACCCTATAACCGTGAGCGTGTCGGGACGAACCCGCATAACCGAGAGCCACCGGACAAGGGGATGCAAAACGAGGAGCAGCGCCTCCTTCGATGACTCCCTGAAAGAGGATGATTCGTGCGGCTCGAGGCGAGGAACGGTCATCCGTCGTCCTCCCTGGCCACCGCGGCTGGTGTGCCGCCCTCACGCTCCTCGGCGGGCTTGACGGGCGGGTTCCCCCAGCGCTCGAGGAGCAGCGTCCCTCGCAGGTAGCGGACCGTCGCGGCCACGATGGCGACCACGGGCACGGCAAAGATCGCCCCTAGTATCCCGTAGAGCGCCGTTCCGGCCAGCGTGGCGAAGAGCACCACGAGAGGGTGCACTCCCACCGAGCCTCCCTGTATCCGCGGCACCAGCAGGTTGCCCTCGATCTGCTGGGCGAGGAGGAACAGTCCGGCGACGAGCAGGGCCTGCACGAAACCTCCCCCGGGGACGAAGAGCGCGACAGCGACCGCCGGTATCGCCCCGAGGAAGGCCCCCAGTACGGGAATGATCTCCGTGGTCGCCACCCAGGCCCCTATGGGGAGGGCGTACTCCCCGACGGTGAAGAACATAATCGCCCACCCGAGCACGCCCATGATCGCGCACAGCAGCAGCTGCCCCCTCAGGTACCTGACCAGCGAACGCTCGACTGCGTAGAAAAGCTCGAGGCTCTGCTCACGCACCGTCTCGGGAATGGTATTGAGCAGAGCGTTGGTGATCTTCTCCCGCTCAAGCAGCAAGTAGATGGAGATGAGCACCATCAAGAGCAGGTTGAAGATAGTCCCGAAGACCCCGAAAACCCCACCGATGACGCCCGTCGCAACGTTCGCGACCTGTTCCGCGGACGGCGCGTTCTCCCTCAGGAGTTGCAGGATTCGGTCCTGGTTCAGCTGGGCCACGTACCTGCCGACGTAGGGCACGTTCTGGAGCCGATTGGCCAGGGCGATGACCTGGTCGACGAGATCTTGCGGGTTGCGGACCACGATCTGTACCTGTCCGACCGAGGGGACGATAATGAGAAGCAGCGTGACGACGACGACGAAGCTCAAGACCAGGAACACCCCGACAACGGCTATGACCCTCGGTATCCTCAGCCCTTCGAGGCGACGCACGAGGGGGTTGAGGGCGTAGGCCAGGACGCCGGCGGCCAGGAAGGTGAGCAGCACGCCGCCGATCTGGCGCACAAACGCAACCAGCAGCACCACCCCCGCGGCCAGCAGGATGTACTGCAGGTATGTCGAGACTACCAGTTTTCTGGCTGGCACCCGGTCTCCGATCCAATCTATACGAAGCGAAATATACCAGCCCCGGACAAAGCGGCGCGCGGGTGCCACTAGAATGCGGTGTTCGGGTTTTACACTTTGCATCCCTCTCTGTATAATCCCCGCCCAGGATGAGAGGGGGGAATGTACAGAGGGCCCAACATGTTGGGGGTAGGACGCAAGCGCCGGGCGTTCGACGGACGACCCGGTCGTCCGCGCGACCCGGCAGGGCCGGCCGCAGCGCAGGAAGCCAGGCGGGCAACTTCGTCGAGCTGCGCGAGGCCAGAAAGGCCAAGCGGGACGACGTCTACAGGAGACGGCGCCTGATGGCCGTTGCCCTGCTGGTGCTCGGCGCGGTCGCGCTGGTCTTCGCCGTGTTCGTCCAGACCAAAGCTTCGGATACCGCTGAGAGGTCGGTCCCCATCGACCCTAACAACGCCGGCCCCGACACGGTCCTCGCGCGGGCCGCCGGGGTCGACATCTCCACCCCCATCCGTCCGGCGAGCCTGACCGGGATCGGCTACCATCCAGAGGGCGAGAGCCTCGCAACGATGGAACCACGCGGCAAGAACCTCTCGGCCAACGCGGTCGTAGGCCTCCTCTACAAGGGTGAGACTCCGGAGGAGATCCACTACTACATCATGGACGCCGCGGGAAGGGACGGACCACAGACCGGCGCCCTCGACGTCGGCGCCATGACGGGAACAACCGTCTACGCCCCCGTGACGGGCACGGTGACGGCAATCCGTCCCGACCCCATGGTCGAGGACGCCAACGTCATCGAGATAAAACCCGACGCCGACCCCAACGTCCGCGTCAACGTCTCCCTGGTACAAAGCAACGGCGACGCCGGCGTCAACGATTCCGTGACGGCCGGTACGACCGAACTCGGCACCGTGGCCGACTCCGCAGAGGTCCTTGACCCCCAACTCTCCTCCTACACCACCGACGCCGGCAACCACGTCACCATCTCCATCTCGAAGACCTAGGCGAGCTGCCGAAGGCAGCTCGGCACGCCTGCTTCGCAGGCTTGTCAGCACGCTCCGGCTTCGCCTCCGCTTGTCGGCACGCGTCGGGCCTAGCGCCCTCGCTTGTCAGCAACGCTTCGAGCCTTCGGCTCTCGCGGTTGGCTTTTTGGGTTCAGGCCTCGCCCTGCCGCGCACGAAGAATCGCTGCGGGCGTGGGTAGGGTTCTACGCTCAAAGCTGCGCCCCAAGACGACTTCCTGACAAGGCGCCAGAGGCGAAGCCGAAGGCGCCGTGCTGACAAGCGGAGGCCGCAGGCCGGAGCGTGCTGAAAGCGGAAGCCGAAGGCTGGAGCGTGCTGATACACGCTGAGCCCCCGGGGGCTCAGCGTGTATCATACGCCTATGTTCTTGTACTTCTTTCAGGATAACCCGTCCGTCGCTGTGGCCTTCCTGCTGGGGCTGGTCATCGGCATAACGGTGCACGAGGCGTCCCACGCGGCCTCGGCCTACCTCCTTGGCGACGACACGGCCTATCGCGATGGGAGGATAACCCTCAACCCCATCTCGCACCTCGATGTGCTGGGAAGCCTGATGTTACTAATGGCGGGATTCGGTTGGGGCAAGCCCACACCGGTGGTGCCTTCCAAGCTGAGGGGTGGGGTTTTCGGGCCCGTCGCCGTCGCGCTCGCCGGCCCAGTCTCGAACCTCCTGATCGTGGCCATCTGCGCCGCCCTGTACCTGCTGCCACCCCTCCAGAGCGGCTACCTGCAGATTATTGTGTTGATGGTAGCTTTTACGAACGCCTTGCTCTTCGTCTTCAACCTGATCCCAATACCCCCACTCGACGGCTCGAAGGTGATCTTCCCTTTCCTGCCCCGCGCCCTGGACGGCTTCGTAATGTTCATGAACCAGTACGGACCCATGATCTTGCTCGGCCTGATCCTGATCTCGTTCGTAACCAACTACCCCATCTTCAGCATCCTCCTCGCCCCCGTAAAGCCACTCCTGGCCTTCTTCGGACTACCCTCGTTCATCTGAGCTAGACAGCACGCTCTAGCCTTCGGCTTGCGCTTGTCAGCAACGCTTCGGCCTTCGCTTTCAGCTTTTTTGGTTCCCTCTCGTTTACGTTACCGTTTTACTTGCAAACTGCCACATTTTCCGAGTGGAGCCGAGGGGATTCGAACCCCTGACTTTCCAAGACCGTCAACCCCAAGATCGTTTCGGAGATGCTTGGTCACGCCAGCATAGCGATCACCCTGGACACCTACTCGCACGTGCTGCCCAACATGCAGGACAGTGCGGCCCGCGCCCTTGAGGAGACGCTGCGGTAGCCTGCGTTAACCAAGACCTCCTTCGCAAACCCATCCTGGCGATCTTCGCAGTTCGATCATCAGGCGCCTCCGATGCTCGCGTGAAGCATCTAATGGTGCCTGACCGTGCAACGGCAGGTTGCCGCTAGACGGAGCCAAGGCTTTACACTCTGATGAGTTCTGGACATGCTGGGATTCGACTCTACCTCTTGTTGAATATGCCGGCCAACGACGCGAGCAGTAGCGGGACCACCAACCACCCGAGAACCCTCAACCTTTTCCAGCGCATTGGGCTGCAAGAAGTAGCCGAAACCGACCACGAGAACGATCGCAGCGGCCAAGAATAGTCGTCCAATCTTTAAGCCGTATCCCGTACAATGATCCAGAGCAGAATCGGAGAGCCAACGTGACCAAGGCCACACATCTTCATGGTGCTCCGGCTCGATAGCTTCCCCGGAGGCACGACGTTTTAGGCGGAAGACCTTCTGGGCGTTCTTCCGACTGCGACGTCGCCCTTCACGATACACTTCTCTCGCTTTGTTTTCGTCTCCGCTGCGGATGTAGTTCTGTTCCAGTTGCAGGTACGGGTCCATGCTGAACTTCCGGAGATCCACTATCTCGGCCAGCACCGCGCATGGCTTGCCGTTGTCGGGAAAGTTTCGGAGCTCGAAACCCGCGTGGCTCTCGAAGTTGAATTCACGCAGATCGACGCTGTGTCGCTCGAACAACGGATTCCTGAAGCGTAGTCGTCCGGTCCTTGCGCCGTAGAAGCTGGCGTTCTTGCAGAAAGTCGCCCCGTTCAGGTTGAGCGTGTCGGAGATCCTGGTCCCTTTCAGCGTCACGTGCCTCATGAACCGGGCATCCTGAAAGATCAAACTGGAGCGATAGTCCGAGTACTTGAAGCCGATGTTGCACTCGCTGAGTTGCTCAGCGGGCAGATCCTCGCTCTCCAGCCACAGAAAATGAGCACCCTTGAAGACGGCATCGCCCGTGCATCTCACGCCGTTGAAGCTTGCCGCCCCCTTGAAGGTCGCACCGAGTGCGTTCAGGTACCCGAACGAGGCGTCCGTAAAGTCTACTGGGACTGTTTTCTCGACCTCTGCGGCGAGTGTCCCTATCTTGTCGTTCAACAACTCGTGCTGCTCGAACCTGGTTTCTTGAAAGGAGGCTCTCGCCGCGCACTCGATACCCCTGAAACTCACCGCACCAAGGAACTTGGCCCCGTCACATTCCAGGGACTTGAACGAAGCAACCGTGAAATCGGCCGGGGGCCTTTGGAGACCATTGTCGTGTGTCTCGTCTACGAACGGGTCTTTCCTCAGAAAACGGGCGGTCTTGAAGGTGGCAACGGTGCAATCGACGAGGTTGAAGCTGACGCCACCGCCGAAGGACGCCCCGGTGAAATCCATACCTCCCGAGAACGACGAACCCGTAAAGTCGACCGGAGGCCTCTCAAGGAGAGACCCGTACGCCTTGTTTCTGAGCGGCTCGTTTCTCAGAAAGCGGGCGCCCCTGAAAAGCGCATACCCTTCGCACTGAAGACCCCTGAAGTGGGCCACCTCCACAAGAAACTTGCTCCAGCTTCTCGACCAGGGTACTTGCTTGTATCCTGGACAGCAGGTTGTTTCGCCCCATGCCCTATCACCTTCAGAAACCCTTCTTGCCTATACCCCTGAATACGACAGCTGCGACGTAGCCTAAGCGCGCATCGCCTTGGAGGCAAATCGGCGACAGGATGTAGGCAGGGGAGGCAACGTTGCCTCTACTCGCTCTGTTCGAGAAACCGCTCTGCGGCGTCTCGTCCAGATTCGTACAATTCGCTCTTGCGTTTCTTCGATAATTGGAACTCCGTGGTGCCCACCCCCTTGGTGTGGATGTCGATCGTCTTGTCGAACCCTTCTTGCTGCTGCTTGTCCTTGGCCTCAATGTACCGGCGCAACTCTCGTGCACCTCCGTGAATTGAGGCTCCCCGGCCCCTTGTGCCCACTCTAGACGATCAGGGTTATCAGCCCTGCGCCCACTAGGGCCCCCGCCCATGCTAGGTCGAGGTCAAACCAGGAGCGCTTGAGTATCGCCACGCCGAACTTCTCGTAGACCACGAGGGCTACCAGGCCCATCACCGCGAACATCGCCAGGGTGTGAACCCCGACCACCGCAAGGTCCGCGAGCACCGTCGCGGAACCGCTCGTGGACGCGTGATCTGCGTGGGCGCCGTGGGTGCCATGGGCGGCGCTCGCGGACGGGATCCCCAACAGCACAGGGACCAGCATGAGGCCCGCGCCGTGGGCGCTCGCCATCAGAAACGACCACGCCGTCAGGTCCCCGAAGCCGACCCGCCCGCCGACCCAGCGCGGGTGCCCGCGCACGATGAGCTTATAAACGCCGAAGAGGATGAGCAAGCCCGCGCACGCGTAGCGCAACGCATCGAGCGGGACTACGACCTGGGCCACCCCGACGACCAGCACCGCCAGAGAGACGGCGACGGCGTGCCCCAGGGCGATGGGTGGGAGGGCTTGCAGGACGGCGCCTCGCTGCCGCTCCTGCAAGCCCAGGCCCACCGCCAATAGCCACCCCATGGCCGGATTGAGGCCGTGGTAGGCTCCTAGCAAGGCCGGTACAAGCCAGGGCAAGGTCTCGCTTGCGGTGTTCAGATCGCCACTCGCTTTCCGATCGGCTTAGGGCTTATCCCCGAACTCCGGGACATGAGAGCATAGGACGATGAATTGCCGATGAATCCGGGACAGACTTGCTGCTTTTCGCGCGTACTTACTTGATCATCGCCGGGTTGTCAGCGATGCCCGGGCGGACTAAGGCGCTCCCATCGGGTCGTCTCGCGTAAAGGTCCGGTTAAATTCATCGCCCTTTCATCGCCGGGTGCTTGGATGCACGGGACCGTACAACCCACGGACCCACGGGAGAGCACATGACCGAGTTTGGCGCCATGACCTGGAACGTAGAGAACCTGTTCCGCCCCACCCTTGAGGCGGAGGACGCCGAGCGAGAACGGTACCAACGCAAACTGGGGTTGCTAGCCGAGGTCATCGGCCGACTCGCCCCCGACGTGGTGGCGTTGCAGGAGGTTGGCGGCGAGGAGCCCGTCGAGGACCTTCAAGGAGCCCTCGACGGGACCTACCCGCACCGCGCCGTCTCGGTCTTCCCCGACGGGCGCGGCATTCGCGTGGCGTTCCTCTCCAAGCACGCCGTGGCAGACCGAGAGGACGTGGTCGAGTTCCCTGAGGGTCCGGCGCTCGACATCCACGACATCACCGCAGAAGGGGGGACCGAGCCCGTCGAGCGCATGAGCCGCGGCGCCCTGCGCGTCCGCGTGGCCAAGGAAGGGCTGACGGTGGACCTGATCTCCGCGCACCTTAAGTCCAAGCTGCTCTCCTTCCCGCGCCCCTTTGGGACGAGCTTCACGCCCCGAAACGAAGGGGAGCGGGCCCAGGTCGCGGGCATCGCCCTGATGAAGCGCATGGCCGAGGCGGTGACGTTGCGCATAAGTGCGAACGGCCTACTCGAGGGCAGCGACGGTACCCCCTTGATCGTGCTCGGGGACCTCAACGACGTCCCCGAGGCGCAGACCTCCCTTATCCTCAACGGACCGCCGGGCAGCGAGATCGGTACCCTTGGGTTCGACAGTCCCGACAAAGGGGACGACGCGCGCCTCTTCAACCTCGCCCCGTTGATCCCGCAGGAGAGGCGGTTCTCGCGAGTTCACAATGGACGCGGCGAGTTGCTGGACCAAATCCTTGCCTCCGCGGAACTCTTCCCAGTCGGGGAGGACGGCAAGCGGCGGGTACCCGACGCCGACAGCCACGTAGACTTCCGGGAGCGTCTTCCCTCCATCACAGACAACCCCGGTGAGCGGGAGGAGGACGTGGCCCCGGACCACGCGCCCGTGATGGCGACGTTCGACCTGTAGGGTGGGTGTCGCCCTCGACGCGCTAACCCAGAAGCACCCCGTTTCCAGGGCTGGTTCCGCGCCGTGTTGGTAGATGGATGTGCTTGGCTAGGTTTGTCTAAGCGCCGAGATTCAGACACGCAGACTGACCGGTTGGAGCTCGTTCCGCGTGTCAGCGGACCTTGAGCTCCACCTTGCGGAGTCCTTCTCCGTCCTTCACCAGCAACTTCTCGAGCATGCCGTCGGGGACGGTAAGGTCTAAGAAGTCGAAGACCACCACCCATTGGTAGTGCCAGCGAACTATCCTCTGCGCCTCTTTGAAGAGGTCGTCGCCCCTCAGACGCGGTCGGTTCCGGCGCACCCGGTCGACCACCTTGTTGTGGAACTTGACGAACAGCAGGTGCAGCTGGGAGACGAAGGTATTCTCGTCGTTACGCGGATCGCCGATGAGCGCCCTCTGCTGCGGACCGGTCGGATCCCGAAAGTCGTTGCGCGGCAGGTCGTGCTGGTTCTCCTCCCTTTGGCCCTCGTTGTTGATGACCCTCCCCAGGAGCAGCTTCGCCCCGTCCCGGTCGGCCTGGTCGTAGAGAAAAGGCGTCTCCACGGGTCCGCGCCCGTAGAGCGAGTCGAGATCGAAGCGCGGGGTGCGGAAGTTTACGAGCCCCTCGGGGTCGTTCATCCGCTGGAGGCTGGAGCTTACGTCGTGGGTAATGTCGTGGTCCACGAACTGCCCCAGGTAGGTGAACCCAGCCGGGATATTCGGGTTGTCGGTTGGCCTCCTCTGAGTCATGCTGTCCGCGAGTTCGCGCAGGTCGTCTTCCTTGACGGCGAAGACCGGCAGCCTCCGGAACATCCGCCCGAACCTGCCTTCGAACGAAGGCCCCTGGGGGCCGCCGCGATCCCCGCCGAAAGCCCGCGCGTCCTAGACCCGTGGTGTCGCTCCATGCTCGTTCCTCCATATCGTTGGCAGAGCGTCGAAGCTCTGCCATTGATCTGTTAGGCCGACTACGGTAACGGTACGGTAAGAGCGGCGATGAACTCACGATGAATTCTCGATGAAGCACCGATGATTTGTTGGCGAACGAGGCTAGGCCGGTGGCCATACAGATGGGCTCGAGGGTCTCGCAATGGGGTAGACGTAGACAGCCCTCCCTAGATCGTGTCGGACAGCGGAGACCTCAGCATCTGGCATCCGATCACCTTCATAAGCCGCCTTCGCTTGGATGCCGCCCATTATGAGCCGGCTCCCCACGACGCCCTCATCAGAGCGGAGGCCTCGCATAAAGGGCGTGCGTCTGCCTAACCTTTCTGTGGCGCCCAGTCGTACCGACTATCGCCGGGCGTGCTTTTCGGCCTTGATGTACTGACCGTGATTCTTGGCCGCGAGTGAGCCGCCACGTCGGCTTGACAAACTCTTTCCACCACACCCGCGCACTGGCACCCTGTTCACCCGGGTACGTGGAGGGTAAATTCTGCGGGTTTCGCCTTAACGCAGTTGTACGAAGTTCGAGTCATCGTCCGCCCACGTGGACCGCCGGCCGTCGCTCCGGGTCGGGCTCGGCCTCGCGCAACACCTCGTGGGTGACCGGGGCGGTGTCGCCCTCCCCGAACAGGAGGAAGCGGAACAGGTACACGATAGGGTTGCCTTCCGTCCACCCGAAGTAGCAGTGTGGCGTCTTGTCCGTCGTGTCGCGTACGTGCAGCAGGAAGGCCGCGATGGCGTTGGGGACCACCGAGCTCTCGGCGCGCAGGACCTTGTAGCCGCCTATCTTTGCTCCCCTCACCTCAAGCACGTCCTCAAACTCCGAGGCGTCTTCGACCTGAACCTCCAGGAAGATGATCGGCTCGTCCGGGGGGATGTGGTTGTCCTCGCGCTGCTCCCTCTCCTTGCGGGCGTACTCCTCCCTGGTGCCCTGGCGGCGGCGGTGGGCCACGAGGTGGATGTGCTCGCCCGCTTCCTCTATGAACCCCTGCGCCGTCTCGTCTACCTCTATGCGTTCCTGCCTGAGCTCTGTGGAGCGCTGCACCCGCGAGATCAGCGATACGACGACGATGGCCACCCCGAAGAAGAAGGCGATCAGGAGGCCGTCGGGACGCTGCACGGCGTTGGCGACCAGGGCGTAGACGAACACCGCGGCGACCACTCCGAAGGCGAATCCACCCCGCCTCGAGCCCCCGCGCCAGGTGGCCAGCGTCACGGCGAAGGCGGCCGAGGTCATCATCGCCAGCACCCCCGTGGCGTATGCTCCGGCCTGCGCGTCCACTCCCGCCCCGAAGGCGATCGTGACGACGAAGGAGATAGCGGTGTAGACGAGCACCAGAGGCCTTACCGCCCGTCCCCACTCGGGGGCCATCCCGTAGCGCGGCAGGTAGCGGGGCACGATGTTCAACAGCCCGGCCATCGCCGAGGCCCCCGCGAACCACAGGATCGCGATCGTAGAGAGGTCGTAAGCCGTGCCGAAGGCGTCGCCGAGGAGGTTGTGCGCCAGGTAGGCCAGCGCCCGCCCGCTGGCGCTGCCGCCGGGATCGAACTCCCTGGCCGGGATGAGTAGGGTCGTCACGAAGCTGGTGGTGATGAGGTAGAAGCTCATGATCAGGGCCGCAACGGTCAGCATCTTGCGGGTGTTGCGGATGCGCCCCTCCGGACGCTGCGGGTCGTCTTCCGGGTTGCCGCGCACGAGCGGCATCATGCTCACCCCTGTCTCGAAGCCAGAGAGCCCCAGGGCCAGCCGCGGGAACACGAGCAGCGACACCCCGATCATGGCCAGCGGGTTGCCGTAGTCGGCGAACAGTGTGCTTCGCCAGTCGGCGAGGGATTGCGGCTCGGCGAGGATGCTGTAGAAGCCGAAGGCCACCACCACGAGGTTAAGCAGCAGATAGGCCCCGACGATAAAAACCGCGATGCCAATGGCCTCTCGAAAGCCCTTCAGAAAGACGGCGCCAAGCACCCCAAGCAGCAGCAGGGTTATGCTTACCTCCCGACCGTGCAGGAAACCTGGCACGAGCGGGTTCTCGACGATGTGCACTGCGGCGTCTGCGGCCGAGAGGGTTATCGTGACGATCCAAGCCGTCGCCACGAACCCCAGCAGGCCGAGCACGAACAGCTTGCCCTTCCAGAACGACAGCAGCTTCTCGAGCATTGAGATCGAGCCTTGCCCGTGCGGGCTCTGTTGGGAGACGACGCGGTACATCGGTAGCATCCCGAAGAGGGTCAAGAGCACTATGAGAAGGGTGGCGATAGGCGAGAGCGCGCCGGCTGCGACCGCCGCGATGGCGGGTATGTAGCCCAAGGTAGAGAAGTAGTCAACCCCAGTGAGGCACACTACCTGCCACCACGGGTGCTGCTCCTCGCCCTCCCTGGCCTCCGGGCCCCTCACCTCCTCGATACGCTTCTCGAGCAGCCACCGCTTGAGGCGAGCCGGGATGCCTTTGGAGGCAGCCGTACGGGTGGCCATCACGTGACCTGGGCGGGCAGAAGCAGGAACCCAAGACGGGTAGCCAGAGGTGATCGGCCAGCGGACACCGCAGAACCTCCTTCTTCGGCGCCTACGAGGTTAGCTGTCGGGTTCGGGCCGAAAGAGTTAAGCCCTACACCAGCCAGGGAAGCCTAGCCGGCGATTCACCCCGAGGACCTGTGCGGCCCCTGGTGGTTCCCCCGCCCCCCGGCGCCACCCGGGGGCTCGGCGTCATCGGCATTCTATTGTCACTCCTCCGTATACGCCCCGCAATGACAGTTGTCAATGGGCGTTGCGACGGGATCGCATTCGCCTGCCTTCCAGCAGCAGTAGGATGACCAGAGCGACTTCGTCCGCTGTGGTGGAGAAGCCGAGCAAACTACGCTCCCCTATCGCTACCCAGAGCAAGATCGTCAGCGTTGCGTACCCCATCAGCGTCACACGCACGACACGCCGGTAGGGCACTAGCTGGGGGATAGGCAGGTACAGCGCTGCCAGCAGCGTAAGGTACCCGAGGCCGTTGAGGATGAACGCCGGATCGGGGAACAGCAACGATAGGTGAACGGCGGCAGCGATCAACGTGAGCACGACCACGCCGGCCCGGATGGCTGTGTCTGTGGCCGAGTGCGTTGCGGACATGCTAGGCCTCCTCTTAGTTTTTCTTGCCCGGGGGCACGCAGAAAAGCAGCTTCACTTCTATATATACGTACGTTTCGTCCTACCCGGTTTCTCCACATTCTCTTCGGCGACGCAGGGCGAGGTAGGGGTCGTTTACTACGACTCGCCGCTCCTCGGGGGCAGGAGTCCAAGCTGGCGCATCCGACCGATGCTGTCCTCTAGCGCCCAGAGGTTTGTGAACTTCTCGTCCTCCACTTGCAGGAAGAAGACCTCCTCAACCTCCATGCGTTTGCCCGTGGGGGCCTCGCCCAAGAACTCGCCCCGGTGGGTGCCAGCGCACTTGAAGCGTCCCGCCACCGCGTCCCCCTCAGCGACCAATTCCACGATCTCCTCGCGCCAGTCTGGGAAGGCCGAGCGGAACTCGGCGAACAGCCGCCTCACTCGCCGCGCCGCCCTGGGCGCGAAGAGCTCCTCAACCGCCGCGTCCTCCTCGCCCGCGTTGATGGCCTCCACCATACGCCTTACCATGTCCTTGTTCTCCTCCGACACGTTTCGTTCTCCTCTCCACCCAGGGGGCTACACTCTGCCCCGGTGCTCTGCGCAGTCTAACGGGAGGTGCGAAGTGGTGGAGCGGTTGCTCGTCATCGGGGTTTGTTCGTGCTGGCGGGTCTCTGCGAGATCGGGGGCGGATACCTCGTGTGGGGATGGATGCGCGAGCATAAGCCCCTCTCCTGGGCGCTGCTCGGGGCACTGGTCCTCGCTGCTTACGGGGTGGTGGCGGCCCTCCAACCCATCTCCGAGTTCGGGCGGGTGTACGCCGCCTACACCGGTGTGTTTATCGCGCTGGCGCTCGTGTGGGGCGTGGTCGTAGACGGGTTCCGGCCGGACCGTTGGGACATGCTCGGTGCGACGATCTGCGTTGTGGGCGTGGTGGTGATGGTCGCTCCGCCTCGGGGATGAAGCGACGCTATTCACCGGAGTGCGTGGAAGTTCAGCTCACGCGCAAGGGTTGGCTAGCTGAAGTGAGCCTTCCCGGTGCTAGCTCTAGCCACGCGGTGGCCAGGAAGAAGCACCCGAAGGCCAGCGTCCCAGCCGGGAAGGGATGCCCTCCCAAAAGGAACACTCCTGCCAGTATCAGAAAGATGAAGGGCCCTAGGGGGGCACCTGCGCGGCGAAGCGCTATCGCCGCCGCTATCAAAGCCACCACCCAGGCACCGGTCCCCACTATGGAAAGGCCGAAGATCAGGCTCAACCCAGGCATGTCTATCACCGCCTCGTGGACGGCTTCTTGCGCCCCAGGCGGGAGTCCTTGCGCGTTGCGCAGAGCGTACCCTGTGGCGATGCCTGCCGCCGCATCGTAGGCGCTGAAGAAGACGGCGAAGACGCCTATGGCCCAGCGGCTCACGCTCACCGCCCTCCCTTCCAGACCTTCGGTGAGCAGGTAGACAGCCAGAGCCATCAACCCGATAAGGGGCACTTGGACGATGTGGAACCACATGAACCATCCCCCTTGCTCTACGGCGTCGCCGACTCCGCTGGGCTGCGGATGGAATATCTCCAAGACGGCGAGAGCGAGCGGGGTCCCTAGCAAGACGAGCCTGCGCAAGACTAAGCGCTCCACGTTACTCCTTCTTCCTCCCGGCAAGGTAGCCGGGGCATTCCTTGCCGCCACTATGCATGATGCCACCTACACGAGTCCAGCGCATCGGAGGAAGGTCTATGCACCCGAGTGCGCGAAGGAAGCGTTCTCCAAGATGGACTTCCGCTTTACGGAGTTCTAAGAAATTCGGTTCGAGTGTTAGCTGCTTATCGCTACCTCCGCCGCGATGGTGACCGGCACCCCAAGCGGTAGCGTCGCCAAGCCCGGCGCCATGCGGGCGTGCATACCCGCCTCGGGTCCGTAGAGTTCCAAGATCAGATCCGAGAAGCCGTTTATCACGTTAGTGGTCAGGGTGAAGTCGGGATCGGCGTTGACCAGGCCGTAGACCATAAGCCAGGCCGTTACGCGGTCGAGGTCCCCCAGCTCGCGCTTGAGGCTGCTTAGGATGGTGAGCGCCGATAAGCGCGCCGCCTGATAACCCTCCTCAGCTGAGAGGTCTACCCCCACCTTGCCCAGCGGCTCTGCTATGGTGCCGTCCGGATTGAGGGGACCCTGTCCCGCAACGTACGCGCGGTCTTGGTGCACCCGTACCCAGGCGAACGACAGCTGCACCCCCGGTGGGAGTTTGGGCGCTTCGGGCAGCGTGAGCCCAAGGCCCTCCAACTTCGCCTCCACGCGCATATGCTTCCTCCTTTCGGTGGTTGGCACCGTCGATACGAGCACATGATGCCAGTAGGCGGACTCCGGTGCACTCGCCGAGGTCTATTAACCGGAGTGCGTGGAAGGTGCCCTACAGCATCACTTGGTGCGCCGAGCAGCGATTAGCAGGTCGTTGAGCATGATCTAGGAGTGAAATGGCCATTGAGATGCTCGATGTGCGGGGCGAAAGACTCCCAAGATCGAGGCCACCGGGCACATTGAGGCTAAGTGAAGCTGTAGGGGTATAGGAGGCCGTTACTCGACCGGATTTTCACACCAGTGGTCCATGGCCCTTGTTGCAGGGCCACCCCGAAGCCATGAAAATAAGGAGAGGTCGTCGCCTTGGTCCGACGTCGGCTTTGCTTGGTGCAGCCAAAGCCCGTACACACCAGTGTGACGCGGGAGCCTCATAGGCACCCCAAACTGTTGCCTTAGAGCACGAACATCAGACTCTTGATAGAAGAGGCTCCTCCAGGCGGCGGCCTCATTTTCACATCAGGCTGGGCACTTCCACGCACTGGGGCGAATCGAAGGACGCGAATCCTCAAAGGGCAGCCCCGGCGGTCCAACTCTCCAAAGAGGCGAAAATCTCACGTGAGAATGCATGTTACTTCCCGCGACCGCATGCACCCTAGACCCGCTCCATGTAGCGTCCGAGCCGCGAGTAGCGGCGTACTTCGCCGATCTCGTGCCGGTTCTCGGAGCTACTACGCAGGTGCCCGGGCCTCTGGCCTTCGCGTGCTGCTGTCAGGCCAGCCTGCCACTCGGCGGCCTTCTCGTGGCGGTGGGGGCCGTCTTCCAGTTCGGCAAGTCGGCGGCCTGCGGGGGTCTTCAGTACTTCCGCGAAGGCCTCCTCAAAGGTTTTGCTTTCAATCTTCGAGACTGCCTCGGCCCGACGTGCCAGCGTCTCTACTACCATCTCGGATACGGTCTGTTCTGCTCTCACGATCTTCTCCTCCTGAGAATAGTATGCCAGGCGGGGTATCGACCTGATGGGCTAGTTTTCTGAATTTGGGTTAAGGGTTCGCAATGATCGGAGACCTCCTCTACCAAGCACTTCCGTGACCGGTCTGCAGCCGACGTTCCCTGAACGCCCACTTGGTGCCTCCTCGGAGCGCACTAACTAACCACCTCTTCCTACGAATGACGCTACGCGCTACGATGCGGAACGCGTGCTCTTTTGCCTCCTCGGGCGAGCCGAGGCGAGCCTGGGCTTCTAGGCTAGAGTGGAAACGTGCGGTAGTCGATGGTACTTATGTCCCAGACGAATATGTCTTTTCCCAGACCTGCCCCTCGACAGGTTCCAAGGCCGGGTGTCATTGGATGGGTGCTCCCGCATTTAGTAGAACAGAACCATCCATCCTGAATCTTTGAATGGTGGCGGCCGCGGAGTGGTCGAATGGGTGGTATTCTCCTATTGCCATAGTGGAAGCTTCTGCGATGCGCGAGACAGGAATACAGGGTGGCTATACGGCAACCAGTACCAGAAGAGATTCATCATGTAAAGCAGGCCGAAGTCGCCCTGCAAAACGGCGAATCACACTTCCGTCGCTTGTTGGAGAAGCTACCCGCCGGGGCGTACACCTGCGACCCTGGGGGGCTGATCACCTACTACAACCAGCACGCGGTGCAGCTGTGGGGGCGCGCACCGAAGCTGAATGATCCCGTGGACCGCTTCTGCGGCTCGTTCAAGCTCTTCGCACCCGACGGATCGCCGATAGCCCACGACCGGTGCTGGATGGCACTGGCGCTCAACGCGAACGAAGGGTACAACGAGCGTGAGATCGTCATCGAGCGTCCGGACGGCCGGCGCCTCACGGCGCTGGCCCACGCCAACCCGATCCACGATGAGTCGGGCAACCTAATCGGGGCGGTAAACGTCCTGGTGGACATAACCGGGCGCAAGCGCGCCGAAGAGGAGCTACGAACGGTGCGGGAGGCCGAGCGCAGCCGGATAGCCCGCGATCTGCACGATGGGGTGTTGCAGGACCTCGCCGCCGTCGTGCAAGGGTTGGAAGCTGCCCGCATCGAACAGAAGGCACAATCTGATGGTCGCGTAGATGACGCAGAACTCTACCAAGAGATCGCTACCCTAAGGCACGCGGCCTCGAAGTTGCGCCGAGCAGTCTATGACCTGCGCTCGCAGAAAGCCCCACCGTTTCTCACGACCGTTGAGTCCCTCGTGGAGGTCAATCTCCAGCGGGACCCCGATTGCAAGTTAAGGCTTGAGGTCCAGTACGACTTCCCGCGCGAAATGCCGGAGAAGAAGGGCAGGGAACTGCTTAGGATCGTGCAGGAAGCCCTGACCAACGCCACGTGCCACTCGATGGCGCGCAACATCCGCGTCAGTTTGAAAGCGGAAGAAGCCGACTACATCGTGATGGAGGTAGCCGACGACGGGCGGGGCTTCGACCCGGCATCTGCTAATGGCGGGGTGGGGATCGTAGGTATGCGCGAGCGGACGTCTTTGCTGGGGGGAGATATGGTGATCTGCTCCGAGCCCGGCAAGGGAACGTCGGTACGCGTCAGGGTGCCTAGATTTTGATCGCCGCGTGAGTACGGAGTCGCTTATAGCGACCAGAGTAGAGGGCGAGGTTGCGTTAGCGCGGTTCCGGTTGCTCGAGGTCTACAAGACCATGGCGGACGGCGTAGATGACGGCCTGGGTTCTGTCGAAGATGTGTAACTTCTTGTAGATGTTGGAGGCGTGGTTCCTTACGGTTTTCTCCGAGATGTCTAAATCGCGTGCTATCTCTTTATTGCTCTTGCCCTGAGCCAGCGCCTTTATTACCTCGATCTCTCTCTCGGTAAGGCTCGGCGTGAGCTCGGTGTTCGAACGGATACCCTCGAAGGTTGTTATCAGCTTCTTCGCGATATCCGGGGACGTGATGGTGTCCCCTGCATGGACGGACTGTATCGCGCTCGTGAGGTCTTCCGGGGTGCAATCCTTCAGGATGTATCCCTGCGCGCCGGCCTTGATGGCCTGGAAGAGGTTGGCATCTTCGGTGTGGACAGTCAGGACCAGGACCTGGGTTCTTGGCAGTAGACCGAGTAACTTTCGCGTTGCGCTGATCCCGCCCATCCCCGGCATAGAGAGGTCCATCAGTACGACGTCGGGCTCCGCTCTCAGACACAGCTCCACGGCCTCCTCGCCCGTGTGCGCCCTACCCACCACTACCATGTCAGGCTGGATGCCGAGGATCTTGGCAAGCCCGTCGACGAACAGACGTTGATCGTCGACGATCGCCACTTTGATCACGTCCACTTCACTCACAATGCGCCTACTTCCCCGTGCCTTCTTCTCGTGGTTTCATTGTTAGGGTATCTGTGACACGCATGCACGTCCACATAGGGATCAGCGTCTCATAACAGCGGAGGCACAATATACTTATGATACACGCCCATAATCTGGGAGCAGGGGAGGTTCGCCAGTTCCTGGACGTAGGATACATCTCGGAAGCTGCCCTAGATGTAGGTGTTGGGCGGGGCAGGCGAGACGAAGGGACCCGCGCTAAGCCCAACGACACAGTGGGTTCGGCGCTTACGCGGGCTGTGTGATCAGCGCCCAGTAATCTTCCTGCGCGGCCTCTACGAGTCCTTCTTTCGTGGCTCCCCCGCGCTGAAAGCGGCCACGAAGGTACCGTCATCCTGCTGCAACGCGACTATGTCGGAGTCGTCCAGGTAGTAGTGTTTTGGATGCTCCGCCTCTTGCGTCATTTCATTTACACCCTAATCATCAGCATAAGCCCAACCGACTAAACGGCTATGGCCTCGTCAGCCACGTCTAGGTCGGGAAGCCAGAACAACTCTGAGCGCCTATCCTCCAACAGAACCTCTACTGCCGCGTGTTCGGACTGCCCCCAACAATGCTGGATCGTGCCCAACATACCAGCAAACTCGGTCTTCCAATGCCGATCCCTTATTCTCACCAGCGTTCCCCTACGCGCTTCGTATGCTTCCAAAAGATTACCTCCGAATTCTCTCGGCCGGGGCCAACCCGCTCTGTTGGCCTCCTCCGCCCGAAGACCCTCCGCCATCACGAGAGCGCACGCACCCGAACTGAGATTGCTCAGGCGTTCTAAGCTGAGGAAGATACCTGCGGCCTTCCCAACTCGTGGTACCAGTAAAGCTCGACGCTTCCATCCTCAAATCGCACGTCCATCGCCAAGTGGCTTGGATGTCCGTAGGTTCTCTCTACGGTGCCAACGCGCCCTTTTTCGGTCCGTCTGGCTCCATCCAGCACGCGCACCGACGTGCCGGGACCCGCCTCATGCGATTCCAAGAAATTCGCCTCCGTGTTGTCGTAGCCGTAGGGGCCAGAACAAACTTCCGGCCCCGACCACTTTTCCTTTCCCGATCTAGAGACTAACCGATACGTGCGAAAACGCACTGGTACATTTGTCCCACAGATCGAGAAAAGCGCCCGAGAAACCGTACTGGCTTGGGTCGAAGGCGACGAATTGAAGCTGTTGGAAAAACTCTGTTCGCACCATACGCGATGCGGCAAGCGGTAAAACGCTCGTGCTTAAACGGATCGCCTCCCCGAGATTAATTCGTAGCTATACACGACAATTCAATGCCCTACATCTACCGTCCCGGCCGAGGGACCGCGACCCCCTTATTCACCCTAGTGCGTGGAAGGCAGATTCTCCGAACTTCGTTAAGCCCCGGTCCTCCACCGTAAGAGCTTGCCCGCCCGATAATTCCGCTAGAACGTATTATGGCTCCCTTATAGGGGGCCCACGCCCCTCGGACCGTACCGATGCGGGAAGGAGGACGAATTTCGGTCCGCGATCGCGATAGAGAGACACAGCTGCGTGCCGAGCGGATCCGGTGGACAGAGCGATCTCGGCGGATCAACCATGCTTTGCGGAACATGTACGAACGCCTGCGCGGGATGAAAGAACAGGCTAGCCTGCTGGACAAGCGGCTGCGGCGTCACAAAGAGGAGACCGAGAGCTGGCACAGAACCTGGGACGATTCGCCTTAGCAACCCTATTCATCGAACCTCGTAGAGGACGTATTTTGCGAACTTCGCGTTGGCGGAGTGCTCCGAAGTTCTCGCGCGCCGATCTTTCGCGGGTCTCGCACGAGGGTGCATCCTGCTGCTGCGCATGGCATCATTGGTGCGTTGGACCGTGCTTAGAAAGGAGTCGTACCCATGAGCATCTTCCCCACCAAGATCGTGCTAGCCACCGACGGTTCTAGGGAAGCACAGCTGGCCGCTAGCACCGCCACCGACCTTGCCAACTCCACGAACTCGGAGCTGCACCTCCTCTGCGTAGCGCCCGGGAATCTCGATCCCGTTTACCACATACACGAAGGCAGCCTGCGCTACGAAACCTACCAACAAGCGCTCGAAGCGATAAAGGCAGAAGCCCAGGAGGTGCTCGACGAGCAGGTGCGAAAGGTCCGAGAGGCGGGAGGCAGCGTCAAAGAAGCCCACCTCAGGCTCAGGATCGGAGAACGCCGCGATCAGGCCATCATCCACTTGGCCGAGGAGCTGGGCGCCGGGCTCATAGTGATGGGGAGCCGGGGCTTGGGCGGTGTGAGACGGGCACTGATTGGCAGCGTCTCCGACTCGGTTGTGCGCCACGCCCACTGCCCCGTTTTGATCGTGCGTCCGGAGAAGCAACGGGCAGGGTAAGGTCCAGTTCCCCACCTTCGGGACTCTAGCCCTTCTCCTCTATTCACCGGAGTGCGTGGAAAGGTAAATTCTCCGAACTTCGCCGGTACGGAGTTCTTGGAGGTTCGGCATAGCCCCGGCCCAACACCTAGGAGCGTACCGGACTCAGAACCGTCGCGCGATCGACGACCGCCCCGAAAGGCGGCCGTGCCGTTTGCAAGAGCCCCGTCGCCTTGCTCTCGCGGGCAAGCGTTCCCGTGCGGGAGCAAACATCCGCCGGCGCGCTGTTCCTCACTTTGCCGGTCCCTGAGGTACCGGTGCGGAGGAATGAGGTGACGTTGCGTTTGAGATACATGACGCTGCCATGTATAGTGTTGCTATGTACACTCGGATTCGAGTTCGTTAGCGCCGCGCGGCGCGTGAAATCATGGACATCAACAAGGACCTGATGGCCGCTTCCTCCACCCCGATCGTCCTGGCGATCCTGGCCGAAGAGGACAGCTACGGCTACGCCATCCTCAAGCGGGTTCGGCAGTTGTCCGGAGGGCACATGGAGTGGACGGATGGGATGCTCTACCCCGTTCTGCATCGGCTCGAGCGGCTCGGCCACGTCGAGGCGCGGTGGGAAGTTGCGGAGAGCGGCCGCCGTCGCAAATACTACCGTATTACACCTGGAGGCCGGGCTCAGCTCGCCGAGGAACGCAGGCAGTGGCAAGCGGTGGACGCTACGTTACGGGGCATCTGGCGGGCGCTCTACCTTCCCGTCCCGGCCAGCCACTCGGCGTCAGCCGCGCCACTTCAACAGGGAGCCTGAGCGATGTCGCGTGACCCGAAGTCGGCATCACTCGAGGAGCAGATCGACCGATGGCGGAGCTACCTCCGCCGCCGGCAGGCGATCCATTCCGTCGACGTAGCGGAGCTGGAAGACCATCTGCGCGAGCAGGTAGCGGTCCTGGTCGACGCGGGGCTCGCCACCGATGAGGCGTTCCTAGTGGCGGTTAAGCGCATGGGCAACCTCGACGCCCTCTCACGGGAGTTCGCGCGCGAGCACTCGGAGCGCCTCTGGAAGCAGCTCGTCGTCGTCCCCTCCGATTCCGGGGAGCCACGAGCGCAGGCCCGAACGGACGCCATCGTCGCCTTCTCTCTCGCGGTGGCGGCGGCCGTGCTCATCAAGGTGCCTGCGCTCTTCGGGATTCAATGGGACCAGGACCCCGGCTTCTACTTCTACGCCCGCAATCTGAGTCTGTTCGTGCTGCCCCTCCTGACCGGCTATTTCGTCTGGAAACGGCGGCTCGACACCAAGACTCTCCTCTGGCTGGCCGTCGCGTTCGTCGCGGCGGGTGTGTTCGCCAACGTCTATCCATTCGCCCCGGGCGGCTACACCGAGGCGCTTACGGCGCTGCACCTGCCGATCGCGCTCTGGCTGATAGTAGGCATCGCGTACGCGGGCGGCCGGTGGGGCCAGGTTGGGGGTCGCATGGACTTCATTCGGTTCTCGGGCGAGCTGTTCATCTACTACGTGCTGATCGCCCTCGGCGGCGCCGGCCTCACGGCGTTCATGGTGATGATCTTCCAGTCCATCGGGATCGACATCGAGCCCTTCTTCGAGCCGTGGCTGCTGCCGTGCGGAGCGGTCGGGGCCGTCATGGTCGCCTCCTGGCTGGTGGAGGCCAAGCAGAGCGTGATCGAGAACATGGCGCCCGTGTTGACGCGCCTCTTCACACCCCTTTTCGCCGCCGTGCTGGTCACGTTTCTGGGGGCCATGCTGTGGACCGGGCGCGGGGTGGACATCGAGCGCAGCGCGCTCATCGCCTTCGACCTGCTCCTGGTGGTGGTCCTTGGTCTTCTGCTCTACTCCGTCTCCGCCCGGGACCCCAACTCGCCCCCCGGCGCCTTCGATGTGGTGCAGGTCGTGCTGGTGGTCAGTGCGCTTTTGGCCGACGCGGTAGCGCTGTGGGCCATCGCCGCGCGCATCACCGAGTTCGGCTTCAGCCCGAACCGCGTGGCCGCCCTGGGCGAGAACGTGATTCTTCTGGTCAATCTGGCGTGGTCCGCCGTGCTCTACATCCGCTTTCTGAGAGGGCGCGGATCGTTCACGGGCCTCGAACGGTGGCAGACGAATTACTTGCCCGTCTATGCCGTGTGGGCGGCGATCGTCGTGATCGTCTTTCCGCCGGTATTCGGGTACACCTGACAGGGCGCCGATATACTCGTTCTCCGCACCGGCCATCGCGGCTGTGGTGCTCGGCGCGACGCAAGTAGTTCATCAGCCCCGGCCACCGTGCACCAGCGAGAGGCAGCTAGCCCGGATTATTCACGAAGATAGTTGAAGAGAGGGAGCCTTCCCCGCTATTGTCGGGTTGCTCAAGACTCCACTGCAGAAGGAGTCTCCCTCATGAGCGATTGCGCCACACAACCGATGCGTTTTGAGACGGATACAGCGCTTGCTCTGGAAGCCGCCTTCGACGGCGGTCGCATAACCTAAGATGGCGGACTCATCTGGCTTTCAAAGACGGACTCCTAGCTGGGTTTGTGCGAAGCTCTCGCCGAGTGTGTGCCAGAGTGGAGAAAGAGGAAGGGCCGCCACTCCCTCCTCTCGCTCGTTAGGCAGAGGGTCTTTCAGATAGCTTGCGGCTACGAGGACCAAAACGACTCGGACTCTCTTGGAGAAGATCCCTTGCTCAAGCTGGTGTGCGGCTCTTTGCCCGAGAGCGGGGCGGATCTGGCAAGCCAGCCGACCATCTCCCGGCTTGAGAACGCCGCCACAAGACGCTCTTGCTACCGGATAGCCCAAGTCCTCTTGGAGCTCTACCTCACACAGCGGGCCAAGAACGGCGCAGCTCCGAAGAAGATCCTCCTTGACTTCGATTCCACCGCAGACCCCACCCATGGCGATCAGGAAGGCTCCTACTACCATGGCTACTACGAGCAACACATCTACCATCCCCTGCTCGTCTTCGACGGAGAGAGCGGGCACCTGATATCACGGCGCTCTGTTGAGGGCGGGCAACACCTCATGCAAGCCATTCGGCCGTGGCCCTCTTGAAGCGCATCTGCGCCCGTTTGCGCCACAGGTGGCCCGCGGTGGAGGTAGAGCTAAGAGCTGATGCGGGCTTCGCCATTCCCGCCCTCTACGACTACTGTGAAGAGGAGGGCATCGCCTACACCACCGTCGGAGTGATCACCAACAACCGGCTCGAAGAGGTTGCGGAGGGCTTGCTAGAGCAGGCAACGCAGCGCCACGAGGAGGAGCAAAGGAAGGTGAAGCTGTTCTGCGAGGATATCTACCAGGCGGGAAGTTGGGAGTGCGCTCGTAGAGTCGTCTACAAGGTCGAGGCCATGGAGCAAGGGACGAACAGGCGCTTCGTGGTGACTACGAGAGATGACAAACCGAAGGTTCTCTACGAATTCTACGCGCGGCGCGGGGAGAGCGAGAACTGGATCAAGGACTTCAAGCTGCACATGAAAGCCGACCGCTTGAGCTGCCCCCGCTTCTCATAGCCAACCAGTTCAGAGTGCTTTTGCACGCCGCTGCCTACTGGTTGATGGACTCCTTGAGGAGGAAATTGACCCGAAGCGGAGTGGAGCGGATGCAGCTTGACACCCTTAGGCTGCGCCTCATCAAGATAGGAGGAAGGGTCAGGGAACTGCTCACGAGGGTCCGTTTATACCTGGCCTCCGGACATCCGGGACAGAGTTTATGGAGCGATCTGTCGCTGGCCTTAGGAGGCGTTCGTGAATGATCCGGGCTAATCATGCTGGTCGTCGTCACCCGTGAGGGCGACTCTAGGGAGGGCTGGAAGGTGCTCGGTCTGCACCGTCTGGGCTTGAGCGTCTGGTGGATAGCATTCGGGCTGACCCTGCTCATAACCGTTGCAGCCTCTGCAGTCGTTTGTGCCACCCCGCTTGCCTCATTCGTGGTGCCCGAGGGCGGCATCATCGACTCTCTCCTAAGCTTCCTCATACAGGTCATCTTGTTCACGCTGACGTTCGCGCTCTTGGAAGAGATCGGGATTCGGGGCTACCTGCTCCCCAAGCTCTTGTCTTTGGGAAGGACGCGCGCCCTGGCATTGAGTGGTCTTGTGTGGGCCACCTGGCACATGCCTTTGATCTTGCTCACCCCGGTTTTCCCGGTTGGGAACAAACTGATCTCGTTGCCCCTGTTCTACGGGACGGTCGTGGCCGCAAGCTTCGTCTACGGTTACCTTAGGCTCTACACGGGAAGCGTTTGGCCTGCCTCGCTGGCGCATGCGGTGCACAACGCCGCCTGGGGCGTCCTTGGAGCGTTCACCGTAACCTCCTACCCTGTAATAGTGAACAAGTACCTGGTCGGGGACTACGGGATACTGATCCTTGTGGGGGCTGTGATCGGGGCCATTTGGCTCAACCGCAGGCTCATGAGGAGTGGTCCTGAGGAACCACGGCCGAGCGTCGCGAGCGGCCAGGCCCCAGCAGTCTAACGGTAGCGGCGCGAATAAAACACCCGGCTACAGGGCGCCTACGGCCCATGCTACGAGCACGATGACGACCACCGACGAGAGCACGGTCTGGATCACAGTCAGGATCTTGACCCTCCTGGAGAGCAAGGGCGTGTCGGTTGGGCCGAAAGCCGAGCTGGTCGTGAAGGCTACGAACAGGTATTCCGGGAAGCCCGGCGTCCAACCGATAGCCCTCTTGCCGTCCTCCTGGTTACGCACTCCGCCCGCGTTATATATTCGCCCACGCCCACCCCTCTGCATTGTATCGGCAGGTCATTTTAGCCCGTCGCCGGGTCGGATCGTTGAGAGTCCTGGCAGTCCGTCAACCCGTACAAGATAAACTTCCGAGAACCCAACAGACGAAGTTCGCTCAGCCCCAATCCAACGTCTATCGGCGACCTTCCAGCATTCGCTCCGAGCATGAGCAGTGGCCAGTATCTTCACCAGCTACTTCGTTGCTCTAGGCTACTTCGTAGCAGTGCGGGTCTAGTGAGGGTAGAGCCAGCCGCCTAGCAGACGCGACAGCTGCGGCATGATCACGTAGGTCATCAGGCTCAGCAGCGCGATGGGAAACAGCGACCAGCTGACGGTGCACCGACCCCCGAGGAGCCTGTACCTCTGTCGGAAGCTAGTCGGAGCCCGAGTCACCGAAGGTTCGAATGAAGCACCAGGAAGGTAAACTGAACCGGAAGGGTGGTCGAGACGGAGAACGCTGCCGGGAGGCAAACAATGGACCATAGAGACTTTCGCATACTCGGCCTTGCAGGCAGCCTCCGGCGGGCCTCCGTCCACCGTGGCATCTTGAGGGCGGCGCACGAGGTGGCACCGGAGCAGATGAGTTGCGAGAGCTTCGACCTCGCCCGGATACCGTACTTCAACCAGGATCTCGAAGACCAGGCCAACCCCGAGCCCGTGAACGAGCTTAGAGAGAAGATACGCGCATACGACGCCGTGCTCATAGCCACACCTGAGTACGACTACGCCATCCCGGGCGTGTTGACCGCTGCCCTGGACTGGGCGCTGCGTTCGCGTTACGATCCCACGCCCTTCCGTCACAAGCCGGTCGGAATCGTGGGGGCGAGCCCGGGTGGTGGTGGGACTGCTCGGGGTCAGATGGTCCTGAGGCAGATACTCTTGCACGCCCCGGCCTACGTGATGCCCGAACCTCAGATGCTCATCCCCTTCTCGCGGCAGAAGTTCGACGGGGAGACGGGCGACCTCGTGGATAAAGAGACACGCGAGAGGCTGCGACGCTTCCTCTCGGCGCTGGCAGAGTGGATCCAGCAGTTCGAGCAATCGATTACAGCTCACCAGACACAGACTCACGAGAGGAGAGCCTGATGGCTGCAGGTGCGACGGGCTTGCTGAATTTCAGGGCCTCACAGCGACGCTCTGAGCTGATTGGGTCCATGCGCGAGTCCAAGTATCCTGGCGGAGTTCCTGAAGCAACCAGGGTCTTCATTCTAGGAAAGGAGAGCTATGGCGAGTGAACACCCCAAGAGTCCGGTGTTGCCGCCGCTACCGCTGGTTGAGTGGGAAGCCACTAAAGAGACGCTGCACCGGTACTGCCAGGTTGCAGGCAAGGTGAGGATGGAGCTCTCGCCATTTCAGAATCACTGGTGGCACGTAACTTTCCACGTAACCACCCGCGGGCTCTCCACTGGCCCCATACCCTACGGATTACATGGCAACACGACCTTCGACATCTCCCTCGACCTGTTCGATAACAAGCTCGCCGTCACAACTAGCGACGAAGACGGGTTCTTCTTCTCCCTCGACGACTTGCCGGTCGCGGAGTTTTACCGCAGGCTCTTCGATGGTCTGGAGTCGCTTGGCATAGACGCCGCCATAAACCCGAAGCCCTTCGATCTCGACGACGAGCAAACGCTGGAGACAAACACGTTCCACTACGTCTGCGACCGGGACTACGTGCGACGCTACCATCAGATCTTGTCGTGGGTGGATCAGGTCTTCAAAGAGTTCTCCGGGCGCTTTAATGGCAAGACGAGCCCCGTCCAGCTCTTCTGGCACAGCTTTGACCTCGCCGTTACCCGCTTCTCCGGCAAACAGGTGACGCTGCCGGAGGACACAGACTCCGTTACCCGCGAGGCGTACTCCCACGAGGTCATATCCTTCGGCTTCTGGCCCGGAGACGCGAATGTGCACGAGCCCGCCTTCTACTCCTACACTGCCCCCGAGCCGGAAGATTTGACGGAGCATCCGCTGCGTCCGGAAGGTGCGAACTGGCTCCCGGAAGGCGGCACGGCACTCCTAATGTACGAAGAGGTACGCAACAGCGCCTTTCCCGAAAAGACCCTGCTCGAGTTCATGGAGAGCGCGTACCAGGCCGGGGCGAGGAGCGCGGAGTGGAATATCGACGCGCTCCGGACGAGTCCTCCGGAGCGGGAAGCGGCGAAGCTCGGCAGGGATAGCTCCCGGCGTTGCCACGGGTTGTCCGAGAGAGAGGTGAGGGGCGGCCATTAGGTCCGCCCCTTGCACGGGACCACGAAGGCTTTGGCAAGCTTCTCTTCGGTATCTTTTCCCAGCGCCTCCTCGCCAGGAGCACACCATACAGGACGGTGTGTAGTACTTCTCGGAAGCCGCGTAGCAGTCCGGTTGCAGTACGAAGCCTCGGGCAAGGTCCGGAGCATCTACAGATCTCTCACGTTTTACCTGCAAAACGCGATATTTCCGAGTGGAGCCGATGGGACTCGAACCCACGCCCTCCGCCGTGCAAAGGCGGCATGATAGTTTGCTGGAGGTTCGTGGAGCTTGCAAAATGCCTGCAAAGTGCCGTATTTGCTCGTCGGCGCTTTTCTCAAGAATCCAGGATATTCACTCGGGTTGCTGCACGGTTGCTGCACAAGTTTGGAAACCAGCCCACGAATGAGTAGCGCGCCAACTGGTCACCCCCTCAAACGGCTGGAGATCTCTAGGAGGTTGCCATCGGGGTCCCTGAAGTACACAGACTTTATCGGCCCGGTAGCCCCCGTGCGCCTCACGGGTCCTTCGATGATCTCGACGCTGTTGGCCTCCAAGTGTTCAACGACCTCGGCCATCGACGAGTTCGTGAGGAAGCAGAGGTCGGCTGAGCCCGGGGTGGGCACAGCCGCTTTGGGCTCGAACTCTTGGCCCGCTTCGTGGAGGTTGAGCTTCTGCGTGCCGAACGTTAGGGCGTGGCGACCTTCGCCGAAGACCACGGTCTCCATGCCGAGCATCCGCTCGTAGAATGCGCGCGTGCGATCAATTTCGGTTACGGTCAGAACGAGGTGATCGAGTTCCTCGATCGGCATCGATCGCTCCACTCCTCAGTCTCTACCCATTCCCTCGGGCCCGCGTAGGGGCCGCTAGCGTTATAGGCGAGCCAGTCACCTCTTGCGCCAGCTCACACAGTAGAACGGATACCACTCGTATCATCTCTCCAATAGCGTTTGGCATCATCTGCTCGCAGCATCCGGCAGTATAGAGTCGGGTTGAGACACAAAGGGCCCTATCCGCCACTGTCTTCTAAGCAGGGCTTGATGTCGAGTATGGGCGTGCTGTCCAGCATATCCAGCCTCCTAACATCGATGTTCGCGCCTCTTATCCCGAGCACCTCCACGACCGACATCCCAATCGGGTTGGGCCTGATGGGGGAACAGGTGCTAAACACGCCCATCTCCCTCCCAGTGTGCCCCGACGTCTGCCGGAGCAACTCGGGAGAGAATCCCGGGCTCCGATCGAAGTGGAAGATCACCACTATGCGCTGGCCCCCTTCGATGTCTCGAAGCCCTTGCGAGTATTCCTCGTCGATAACCAGCGTTCCCTCTACGTCAGAAATGCTCCAGTGGCGGGGGAGCTCTTCGGCGTCCGTACGGACGAAGCCGATGGCCCTCAACTCGATGCCCATCCCCACACTCCTCCCATTTGCTCCTGCCCTTGCTCGCTACCACCTCAAGGTGAAGCATACGCCAAGACTCCGGGAATCCAACTGGAGGCGGTCGAGCGCTTCCTTACCCTCTACCACTGCCCGAACCAACGCGTGCCAGCTGGAGTACCGTTCAAAGAGCGCCGCTTCCCCTACAAAGCCCAGCGTAATCCCTAGGGCTCGGCAAACCGAACCTCGAACGCCACGGCACCCTTCCCGGCAAATCGGACGAGCCGCTCCCCTTCTTCAGCTAGGGAGTCGCGATCCTGCGTGGCCAGGGGCTCAAACGGTTCGATTATGAGTGTCGCCTTCCCACGAGTTCGCTCCTTCTTCCACGTCCCGCACACGAAGCCGTCGAGCAACACGCCTCTCATCATGGGATCCTTGATGAGTGCTCTGCGGTGCTCGCCGGAGATGAGGCGGGTACGGTCGGAGTGCGAGAGCAAGACGTTATCGAACTCTGGCAGGAAGCGCGGTGGCGCCGGTGTCTCAGGATCTGGCAAGGGGGCACCGGGCACATCGTAGAGTTCCCTGCCCGAATCGTCGCGGAAGGTGACAAGACGCGTCCGGAGCCGCTTGAAGACCTCCCGCAGCCCGCTCAAGCCCGACCACGTCCGCGCGTCGGCGACGGTGGCGGGGCCGAAAGCTGCCAAGTAGCGCAGGATTGCTTCGCCAGGGTCGCGCTTAGGGACCACGCTTCGCCCGAGCCAAGCCTCGGCCGTGGTCAAGGCAACCGGACCGCTTTGACCCCAGACACCGCGGGGCGGCACGTGCACCAGCGGCAGCAGGCCACGCACGGCGTACGCTAGCGCCGCGGGATCCCGGTCTGGCCACTGCAATCCGAGCCAACGGCGCAGCTCAGCAGCGGTCCGTGGATGTTCCTCTAACAGCATCCTGCCAGCAGCCAGCACCGTATCGACATCTAATTTGGCGAGGCGCTCCTTGCCGTAGGTTGAGTTGCCATACACGTCGCGCTCGAGGACTGGCTGCACGACGGGGCGTAAGGTTAGGAAGTCGCGGGCGGTGACCAGGTGGATGGTCGCGCGTATCATGGAGGCCCGCACCGCCTGCCGGTCCGAGATCAAGGTCGATAGCTCGTCGGTGCAGAAGCCCTCAAGCCGCGTCCACAGGCCGACGTAGGGCGCGTCTGGTACCTGGGCTTGCATGCCGACCAATTGCTCGATCATCTCTTCCGCGGGCAGCTCCTGGCGACGCAACAGCGCCTGTCGCTCGAGCACCGCTCGGTTGAGGGCACGCGAAGAGAGCACGGTCCCGTCGGTCATCCTATACAGAGCTCCTTCGAGATTGAGGATTTACTCGGGTCGCTGCACGGTTGCTTCACAAGCATTCAGCTGGCGGTCAGGGTACTCATCTTTGGTTTGCATTTTATCTGCAAATCGCCGTAAAAAGGAAGTGGAGCCGAGGGGATTCGAACCCCTGACCTCCGCCGTGCAAAGTCAGGGCACTTTTATCGCGGGCGTTCGCCACTGTTCAGAAAAGCCTGCAAAATCGCGCTTTTGCCCCTGGCGGCATTCACGTTTGTTCGCCGTTGTTTGTGTGGGTTGGTGTACTACTGGTGTAATCGATGTACGGGTATGGGACGTTTTCTGTCCAGCGTCACCACCTGATACCCCTTGACACACCGACGGCTCACACAGCTTTGATCACAGCAGTGGCACCTTAGAGAGGGACGAAATACCCTGTCCGGCGTGGAGGAGATCGCGCGCAGGAGGTTGCCCGCCGTCGCCAGCACGACCACCGCTGCCTTGCGCATCGTCCTTCTCCAGAGTTCATCTCTATAGCAGTGCGGACCGTCGTAAATGGGATGAAACGGCGATCAATACCGTGACATCCCTCTCGTAGAGACGACCAAATCAGAAGACATCACGTCTCCTAACGCCGAGGAGCCCGATCGCGGCGAGGGCCACGGCGATCAAAGTGAGCCACACCAGCGGAGTCGCTGACGCGTCGCTGCCAGGTAGGTTCGGGACGTGGGCGAAAGGCGAGAGGTCCAGCACCCGCTCGCTCAGTTGCAGCGGCCGGCCGAACTCCTCGAGGAGCACGCACGCCGCCAGAATAGCCCAGCTCACGAACCCTACGAAGCGGGGGAGCAAGCCGAAGAACGCTACCACTATTCCGGTGAGCACCCAAACGGCGGGCAGTTGCGCAAGGGCGGCGACCAGCACGCGTGGTAGCTCCCGGCCCACGTCCCCTGTGCTCTGCCCGTAGGCAAGTCCCGCGGCCAGGCCGGCCCCCCCCAGAACAACCGCTGGTCCCAGAACCGCGAACGTCAGGTGACTCGCGGCCCACCGCAGGCGGGAGACCGAGGCGGCTAGCACGGGCTCAGCACGCCCGCTCGTCTCCTCGCTCCTCAGCCGCAGCGCAGCCCCTATGGCGTACCCTGAGGCAACCAGCCCGAGGAGTCCCATGAGCACGGCAAACCAGGTGTCGGCGAGGCCGGAGGAGCCGCCCAACCGCTCGACCAACGCCCTCATCTGAGGGCTGGTGTCGATTATTTGCACGGCGCTGTGCGTAACGCCGCCGAACACGGCGCCAACCACGGCGAACCCTACGGCCCAGGCGAGGAGCGAGCCCCGTTGCAGCCGCCAGGCGAGTGCGAGCGGGCTTCGCAGCCAGGGCGCCGCCGCGGCGCGACCAAGCCGCGCCGGCAAGAGGCCGCTTCCGAGATCCCGCCGCGAGGAGAGTGCGAGGGCGACGGCAAGCAGCACGGCGGCGAGGGCTGCGAAGAGCGCGAAGACCCACCAGCGTTCGTCGGCGAAGGGGTGCAGGCGCTGCACCCAGCCGAGAGGCGAGAGCCAGGATATCCAGGATGGCCCGTCCTCCTTGCCCACGTCGCTAACGACGCGCAGTAGGAAGCACAGGCCAAGGACGGTGATGGAGATACCCCTCGCGACCCGCGCGCTCTCGGTCACCTGCGCGGCCACGGCCGCGACCGCAGCGAACGCGCACCCGAACATGGCCCACGAGAGTCCGAACGCCACCGACCCTGTGGCGGATAGCCCGTAGCCTACCAGCCCTCCCGCGACGAGGGCGCCGAGCAACAGGTTGGCGCCGAAGGCCACGACGAGGGTCGCAAGCAGCGGTGCCTGTCGGCCGACGATCGTTGCGCCCAAGAGCTCGCGCCTCCCGGCCTCCTCCTCGGCGCGGGTGTGCCTCACGACAGTAAGCAGGCTCGCCAGCCCGACCAAGAGGACCGTGCCGCCCAGCCGCCACGCCGTTAAAGCGCCAAGGCTGGACCCGAACGCGCGGCCGTAGATCGCGGTCAGGGCCGGGTTGGCGGTGACGATGTCGAGGTATGCTTGGCGCTCTGCGGCGGTAGGGAAGAGATCGGCGAGGGTGTTTGCGATAGCGACCGGGGTCACGGCCAGCACCGCCACCCAGAGGGGCAAGACCATCCGGTCGCGCCGCAGGATCAGCCGCACTAGTGCCCCGGTGCCCGCAAGCGACTTCACTGCGGCCCCCCAGCCCGGTCGGCCCTCCCTGCCGGTTCTGCGTCCCGCCTTTCGGTCTCGTAGTGCCGCAAGAACAGATCCTCCAGCGTGGGCGGCTGGCTGCTCAGGCTCCGCACCCCGAACGACGTCAGGTGTCGCAGCACCGCGTCCAGCGCCGGATTATCCACCTGGCAGTGCACTCGGTTGCCCACGACATCCAGGTCGTGGACACCGGGTAGCGCGTCTAGGCCGGAGGGCGTTCTCGCCAGCTCGGCCGAGATCGAGGTCCGGGTGAGGTGCCTTAGCTCGGAGAGGGTGCCGCTATCCACAGCCCTGCCGTCGCGGATGATCGTGACTCGGTCGCAGAGCGCCTCCACCTCCGAGAGGATATGGCTGGAGAGCAAGACCGTGCGCCCATGCTCGCGCTCCTCCTCGACACACTCGCGGAACTGGGCCTCCATCAACGGGTCGAGGCCCGAGGTGGGCTCATCCAGCAGGAGCAACTCGGCATCGGAGGCCAGCGCCGCGATCAAGGCTACCTTCTGCCTGTTGCCCTTGGAGTAGGTGCGGCACTTCTTCCGTGGGTCGAGATCGAAGCGCCGCAAGAGGTCGGTGCGGCGCCTCGGATCGAGCCCACCCCGCATCCTTTCAAGCAGGTCTATGACCTCGCCACCACTGAGGTTGGGCCACAGCGTCACGTCGCCAGGCACGTAGGCGAGGCGGCGGTGCAGCCCGACGGCGTCTTTCCACGGGTCGCCGCCCAAGAGCCGCACCTCTCCGGAGTCCTTGCGTATAAGGCCCAGGAGGACTCGCAGCGTCGTGGTCTTGCCGGCGCCGTTGGGGCCGAGGTAGCCGTGCACCTCGCCGGTTCGCACCGAAAGGTCGAGCCCGTCCAGAGCGCGGGTACGCCCGAAGGTCTTGACCAACCCCGAAACCGAGATGGCGTTGTTGTCGTTCATTAATCTCTCACCCCGTCATAGCTGCATCACACCTCAGGCCAACAACCAGGTCGGTCGTGGACGTCCCCTCCCAGCAATGCCGGTTCACCCGGACAAGCCACTCGGATCCTCGAACATCCGTTGCGGTTCCCGCCATCGGAACCTCCTCTCTCGAATCGCGCCACCTGCTCCGCTAGACCTGCGTCCCAGCCCTCGACCACCGTCTATGTCTTTCACACAATATACAGTTTTTACAAATTTGTAAAGATATAAAAAGTGTGCAATTATGAAAATCGTGTAGTTCTGTCTGGAGACCACAGGGGAGTAGATGAGGGAGAAGTTTGAAGAGGCGAGGATGGAAGTGAGACCGGATGGAGGGCGTGATGAAGAGGCGGTGATGCGATTCGTCGAGCGCTTCGCCCTCACATTCTCCGAGGCGGGAGTTCCGCGGATGGCAGCCCGGGTGTTCGTCGCGCTCCTCGTCTCCGACGATGGCAGGCTTACCGCAGCCGAGCTTGCGGAGACGTTGCAGGTCAGCCCTGCGGCGGTCTCCAACTCCGTGCGCTACCTGCGGCAGGTCGGGTTGGTGACGCGGGAGCGGGAGCCTGGTGAGCGGCGTGACCACTATCGGGTTCACGGTGGCGACACATGGTACGAGGTGACCATCCGGCGGGACCAGATGCTGATGCGCTGGCAGGAGGACCTGCTGGAGGGGATCGAGGCGGTGGGCGCTAACACCCCGGTCGGTAAGAGGCTGGAGGAGACGCGCCAGTTCTACGAGTTCGTTCATGAAGAGCTTCCGACGCTCATGGAGAAGTGGCGGAAGGTTCGTTCGGAGTCGGTCGCGGAGGAAGTGGGCTGATCCTGGCCCGTCGTGCGCGCCCGCTTCCACCGGTGGACGACCATATTAGTTCGTGGAACAATTGGACGCAAGGCAGCGTCTGAGATGGGAACGGATCCGCGGGCTGGCGAGGGGCCCGTTCCGGTTCAGGGCGGCGATCCGGTCAGTAACGGCGAGGTGGTTCGGGTGGAGCACAAGGGCAGCGAAGACCAACAGGTCATGGGTGGCGGCCGAAGGCGAGATTCCGGTCATCCCGAGGTGAACCCTGGCGAGCCGCAGGCCGGCAACGATGGCGCCCATCCTGCCTCGGAGGAGAGCCGGACCGAAGGCAGGCGGAACCTGGATTCGAAGCAGGGCTTGGCCTCCTGGGTAAACTGGCAGTCAGCGCTGTACGCGTTGGTCCTGGGCATTTTGTGCGTGTTTCTGGTCCCCTTGACGAGCTTCTGGTGGATCGTGCCGGTCCTCGGGGTAGCGGCGCCGCTCGTGCTCGCCATGCTGCTCAACAAGTCCGGCTCCGTACCAAAGAAATTGGACGCCAAGAACAAAGAGCAGGAGCTTCTGGAAGCGCTGGCCGAACGGGGCGAACTGACACCCACCACCGCCGCCATGCGCACCTCGCTCACGGTGGACGAAGCCTCGAAGATGCTGGACGATCTGGCCGGCAAAGGCCATCTGAAGCTCCAAACGGACGACGGGATCATGGCATACTTGCTGCCGGAACGCGATCGCTTACCCGCAAAGAAATCAGTCCTCGAAACCTCCCTGGCGCGATTGGAATCAGATGCGGCTTCCGCCAGGCAACTCGACGACCCGTTGAGCGAGCGGGAACTGGAGGTCCTTACGCTCCTGGCTTCAGGGCGCACCAATGCCGAGATCTCCAGGGACCTCTTCGTCGCAGTGGGCACGGTCAAGTCCCACGACGGGCAACATCTACCGCAAGCTTGGGGCCGCCAACCGCGCCGAGGCCGTCGCCCGAGCGCGAGATCTGAACCTGCTGCGTTAACCGGCGTTCCGCTACCCGCGCGGCGTGGTGAACCCGCGGCGGATCTGCCCAATGCCTCGATATCCTTTTCCGAGAGGCACCGGTTTCCGCCTCCGGAACGCGAATGAACCACCGATAAACCACCCGAATCAACCTTTTGGCCGATGACACTGCAACCGGTTCGGCCTTACCTTCGCCTCTGAAAGTCCGCAAATGAGCCAAGGAGGCATGGAGCGATGATCTGCGCTGAGACCACTGTGCAGGGAACAGCTTTGTGCCGCAAGCTCGGGCTGTCCGTACCCGTAATCTGCCTGCTGGCGGCGATCCGTGCGATCGTCGGAACCATCGCTTGGGTGATCGAGCGTGCGCCGCGAACCTGACGCGCTGCGTCCGCAAGCTGCACGCGTAAGGAATATCTCGTGAAAAGGAACATCCCGTGAAAACGATACAAAGGCTGGCTTTCCCCGTGGTTATCGCCTACCTGTGGGTGATGATGATCCTGCTGGGCGCAATAGTCCTGGAGACGTTCATGATCTACCCCAACGTCTTTGCCGACCCGCCCGCATCGCTCGAGGTCGCGATGGACTTCATGAGCGCCAGCGCTCCGAATGACTTCTTCCCGCCCTTGGGGTTTCTCTCGTGGGTCCTGGGCGCCGGGGCCCTAGTCCTGTGCTGGCGGGTGGAGGCCGCCCGCTGGTGGATCGCCTTCAGCCTAGCCATGATGGTGTGTGAGGGAGTAGCCTCCATGCTCTACTTCTGGCCGCGCAACGAGATCATGTTCGTCGAGGGCTCGGAGGTCCATTCAGCCGAGTACCTGAAGCAGGTGGCGCGGGAGTTCGAGACGTGGCACTGGAGATCCAGGCTGGGGTTCAACGCGCTGGCCGCAGTCTCCGCCTTCGTAGGGTTCCTGAGGATCTACCGCCACAGGCTCGTCTCCCGGGACGTCCTCGACGAGAAGGTGTGAGGCTACGACATGTCAGGACGGGGCTCCGACATGCGCCTTAGGCGAATTCCCGACACGGCGGGCACGACCGCCAGCGGGGCAGGTTGCCCAGAGTCCCTGGCGTGCGGCGACTGAACAGACGAAAGTATGACACTTGACCACAAAGATCTCACGCGGAGAGTTCCTGAAGCTGGGGCTCATTAGCGGAGCCGCGCTTATTCTCCCGTTAGGTGTCCCGGTCTCTGTCCACCTCCACGGTGGCAAGACACCGCCCGAGAGCGACGGCTACCCCACCGACCTGATCCTGCCCACTTCCTCTATCCATCCGTGGATCCGTCCCTCAAGGGAGCGCCCGGCGTCACAAGGGACTACATGCTGGGCGTCTTGGGCGACGTGATCGTGGTCAACGACGCCCCCCTGGCCCTTCATGGAGGTCTCCAACACCAAATACCGCTTCCGCATCCTCAACGTCTCCAATGCCCGCAGATACGAGCTTGCCCTGGGCCCGGAGCCACGAGAAGGCGCTTCGTTCGTCCAGGTGGGCAGCGACGGCGGGTTGCTCGGCGCACCCATCTCCCACCGTACGATCCCCATTGCCCAAGCCGAGCGCTTCGACGTGGTGATCGACTTCTCCGGATACCCGGTAGGCGCCACGGTCACGCTGGCAAACCGGCTCGGCGACGATCGAACCGCCGAGGTGATGCAATTCCGCGTCGTTCGCGAGGAAAAGGAAGAGAGCGCCGTGCCCGGGCGACTCTCCGTCACGAGAGAGTTCGATGCGTTGGACCAATCCATCGCCGAAGTTCGGCGCAGGTTCAAGTTCACCCCGGGTGAGCAGCGAAACGGCAGGCTGATCTGGACCATAAACGGCAAACCGTTCGACCCGGCTCGTATAGACGCTCGCCCTCGCCTAGTGCACGATCAGGCGACCTCCTGGGGAATGGATAGATGCTCGTAGTGCGGACAACCGAAGACCCCGCAGACCCTGTCTGCCAACTCGTAAGCTCCGAGCAACCTCTCGGGCTCCGTGACCTTGCGTTTGGAGTGCATCCACTTGGGCTCGATCGCGTTCAGCCACGGGCTCTTTTTGGGCAGAAGGCACGCAACTATGCGCACCCCAGCTTCGCTACCGTTGGTCTTAACCTCGCGGTTATGGGCGGCTATCCAGTTACGCACTTCTTTGCTCTTGTGCCAGGAGGCGTTCTCCCAGATCAAAAGCAGCGCCGCCTCTTTGCCCGCCGCAGCGAGCTTGTCGGTGCAGTAGCCGAGAAACTGCGTGGTTACCGAACTTACGGGTCGACCGTCCACGAACCTCAGCCAGGTTTGTCCTATCCCCGGCAGAGTACAGCCCGTAGCAGGAGAGCGCCTTGGGCTCGGGATCATCCTTGCTCGGAGCCTTCTGCAGGAGGCGCACCGGCTCTCCATCCCCCGACCACGAATGCACAGAAGTCCGCTGGCAGCGGGAAAACCAGCACTCCTCCTCCAAGCCCACAACCCACCGCGGATGGGCCTCTGCCAGACGGATCAGCCGGTCGCGATCCCCTTTTTGCGGGTGTATTCAGGGTCGGGGCTCTCGATCCAGCGTTTGGCCCGCTGCCAGCGTAGCCCCAACCGAGCCAGGGTGGCCCGGATGGTCTCGCCGCTGAGCCGTCTTTCGCTCAGACCTTGCTCGAAGCTGACCTCCGCGGCATGTTCCAACGTCCAGAAGCTCTCTTTGAGGCCGAAGTTTCTCGGGCTCTGGTGCAGAAGTTCCTTCAGGGCACAGGCCCCTTCCTCCTCGAAGGCGGCGTGGACCTCCGCCGGAGGCGAAGAGCCCTTCAGCAGGGCGTCGAGCCCACGCTCGTCGAAGTCGTGGATGACGTCGCGCACGGTCTGCGATCCGCCTCCCAGAGAGCGGGCTCTATCTGGGAGGCGCGTTCCTTGCGGTCGCTGGCGAGGATGATCTGGGCCCGGCGCAGGACGAAGGCATCGGAGGAACGCAGCGCGGTTTTCAGTTGCTCTTTTTCGGTGTCCGAAAGGGGACGGACGAAGATAGGGAGGTTTCATGGCTTTCACTATACCGCTTCACACTAATCCTGTTCTGGAAATGCAGGGTGCTCCTCCTAAGCTCCCCTTATCTCTACCGGCCCGGGCTAGCCGCCAAGGTGTATCGGTGGGTGTCGTACTCGTCGCACAGCGCCCGGCACTGGCCAAGCATCACCTGCATCTGGGGCATCTCTCGCCACGCTTCCTGTGCCTGTTGGCTCTCCCACGCTCCCAAAGAGAGGAACTTCCTAGGATCTTCCATGCTCCGAACCAAAATGAAGGACTCGGCCCCTTCTGCGTTTTCCAACGACCACTCGGTGAAGTTAGTCCACGCCTCGATGAACTCCTCCTCGCTTCCTTCCCTAACCAGCCATTCACCCGAGCTGTAGGAGTGCCCCGTCATCTCCATCCGTCGTCGTCCTCCTTCGGCCCGCTCCTCTTCTGCGTGGGCCATAACCCTCTGCACCGCTGAGCTAGCCGCTTCCCAGCGAATCCGTTGCCCTAGTGAATGATGCCATCAGAGCAGTGCAGGTGCGAACTTCTTGGAACGCCGTACACGCGAAGTTCTGAGAATAACCCTTCTAAGCAGTCGGGTGAATAAGGCAAAAGGAAGGGCTGGATTCTTGGACCCAGCCCTTCCGACTACTACTCCTTCGGCCTTACACCGCTAGGAGACTACTTTGAGCTTGCGCTCTTGATCTGCACCTCGCGCGTGCCCTGCTTACCATACTCAAAAGGCACGCTGCTAAAGGCTTCGGCCCACTGAGAGAAGAAGCGCTTGTGGGCTTCGTCTCGCTCCTCGAGGATCTCGAAGATCCTGCTCCTAAGCTCTTCGTTGGCATCCGTCTGACGCCTCATGCCCTCCGTAAGGGTCTGCGTTATGCCTTGGGCTACCTCGTTGTTCCTCTCGCGGGAGGCTACCCAGTAGTCGGTCGCTATCCTGGCACTTTCCTGGGCGCTCTTGGCGTTGCTCTGGGCGATCCTGCCCAGATCCTCGAAGTACGTCTTGCTCATCATGGTCGTGGCCACTTAATCGACACCTCCGTCGGTAGTGGTCTCGTCCAGTTCCAAACACATATGTTTACCGCGCACCGGTCGCTTCTAAACATTCGGTGCCTCTAAACGTCAGTCGCTAGGCTGATCTTTCTTGAGCTGCTCTATTAATATCTCCCTCTCCCTACGTCTATCGCGACGAGTAAGGGCCTCCCGCCTTAGGTACCTATGCGCCCCCTCTTCTCTGAGCCTGCGGGATTCTTCTTCCAGACCGCGGTTCGTGCCGCGGTTCGTGCGTTGACTTCGATTCACCCTCTCGTTGCCTCCTCGTGTAGCCTTCTCCTAGAGGACCTGCCTACAAACAACGACATCGCGTGTGGCCATACGCATGCCCTACCCGCTGCTCCGGGGCAAAAACGTGCCGACCAAGAGCGTGGGATGCGCACCATCGCTAAGCTAGGGAACTTTCTGGAAATGCCGTTTCTGGGCGAAGTAGTTCGCATAACACTCTCATGCGAAGCAAGAACCGAACCTCAGCGATCTCCTATAGGATCGAGCTCCCCGCTCCGGAAGCTCTGCTCCATGTGTCCCCTGGCGGCGTGCACCAGCTCGGGGTCGAGGAGGATCTCCTCTATCTCGAGCTGGTCGCAGTTGCGGCGCACGTACTCCTCTTGGAGCACCTCTCTTAGGGAGGATTCCCCTTTTAGTCGGTGGATGACGTAGCGCAGGACCTTCTGCTTGCGCTCCGCTTGGGGTACTTCTCCCGTGCCCACCATCAACGTCTCCCAGAACGACCCTTGCTCGGCCATGGGTATCGACCTCCTCCTGCTCCTCTTACGGGGCGCAAGAAAGCCATACCCGTATCCTCGCCTCCTATAACGGCCGATGCCCCCTGACTTCCCAGAACGCCGTTTGGGCGAAGTGCGGAGAATACCCCTTCCACGCACTAGAGTGAATAAGGGCAACAGAGCTGCTCATGACGTCTGCGAAGCTTGGCCGTAGCAACGCTGTGAGTCCCCCACGCAACCGCCGTTTGTGGACGCCCAGGCCAAATGGATCGGTCCTGTCACGCCGACCGCGTCTGAGGGAAAGTCACAAGGATTAGCGTGACCCTGTGCAAGCCTCGCCGCAAACGGCCCACCGAACGCGTACCTGCGCCTCGGCGTTAACGGAGCCGTACCTTCGTACAGGCCAAGATCACCACTTCCGTACGATGGGCGTTGGTTTTCTGCCTTCTATCCTATGAGGGACATACGAGCGATCAGGAAGGAAAACGGATGGACGTGAACTTGGTACAAGGAATACCAGCGAGGAAATTCAAGGAGGACTAACGATGGCTACGGTCAGCGTGCGTTACATAGTCGACGACGTCGAAGCGGCGATCGCGTTCTACACCGAGCGGCTCGGCTTCGGCGTCGAGTTTAACCCCCCCGGTTTCGCGGTCCTCTCGCGAGGCGACCTGCGCCTCCTGCTGAACGAGCCCGGCGCGGGCGGAGCAGGCCAACCCATGCCCGACGGGCGCAAGCCCGAGCCGGGCGGCTGGAACCGCATCCAGCTCGAGGTCGATGATCTCACCAGCGAGGTCGAGGCGTTGCGCGACAAGGAGGCTCACTTCCGCAACGAGATCGTCGGCGGCAGAGGCGGCAAGCAGATCCTCCTAGAGGACCCCTCCGGCAACCCTATCGAACTTTTCGAACCCCCAAGGAACTGACGCCGCCCCTCACAGGTGATGGACCGGGGCTGTGCGGACTTCCGAGAAAGCGCATAAGGCGAACTTCTCAGAACGCCGCACATCCGAAGTTCGGAGAATAACCCTTCCCCGCACCCCGGTGAATTAGGGAAAGAAGGAGGGCCCGAGCGTTTAGTGGTCCTAACAGGCCGCTTACTATGAGCACCAACGAAGGGAGCCGCTGACACCCACCCAAGGCTAGCGGCTCTCCTTGTACAGGGACTCTAGTCCCATCTCCTTTCTCTAACCCGTTTGCCCTAAGCTTTGCAGACCTGCTCCCAACTCATCCGCATTCATGACCGGGAAGGTGTCGATCTCCGCACCCATTTGGAGGAAGAAGGGTTCTATCTTGGTAACTATCTCGGATCCTTCCTCCACATTCATGACCAGATAGCCGCCCCGCTTGCCGTCGACGTGGCAGAAGTACGCCGCCTCGGGCTCGAGGTTGCCGAGTAGGGTCTGCATCGTTTGCCCGATGCTTCCGTCGCTAACGAGAGCGTTGGACTCCTGGGTCGGCAAGGTGAACTTCACCATAACGCGCATATGTACTCTGCTCCTTTCCTCTACCGAGCACCCTAGCGGGTGTCACGGCCCTTTGCACCAAGCTTATGATGCCACCACCCTCAGCCTGGCGCGACTTCCGAGAACTCCGTACAGGCGAAGTTCGCAGAACTCCTCAACCACGCTATTTGGTACATAGAGGGGCAGGAAGCCTAATCCCCCCGCAGCAGCTCTACGCCGCGCCAGGTCATGAAATACACAGTCTCCGCAACTTTCCAGCCCGCCGGGTGTGGGGCCAGCGCTTCCTCCGCTACCAACCACGACAGAGCTGCTTCGTAGCGGCGAGAGTTGAGACCCGGGTTGATCTCGGGCTGGCTCTGTTCGGCGGCGATATCAGGAGCTACGGGCGTTCCCGCAGCCAGGGGCATTATCGGGTGCTGCTGCTTGTGCAGGTCCCTGATCGCCTGCAGCAGCAGACCGGCGTCTTGTGCGGTCTCATCGTCTGGCACGCTTACCCTCCCTGTCGCCGCAAGGTCTAGCTACCAAACATCCTACGCCACCTGGGCCTACGGAGGCCCTCCTGAACCTCTCCCGTAGCTGCAGTACATGTGCACTTCGGAGAACTCCGTGCCTGCGCACTTCGGAGAATCCACCTTCCACGCAATCCGCTGAATAGGGGAGTTTAACCCTGCTTTAACCCAACCCCGGCGCGCATCACGTAGACTGCGGTTGATGACGGAGAAGGCCAGGGCCCTGTTCTTGTGTACCCATAACTCCGCACGCTCCCAGATGGCCGAGGGCCTGCTACACGCCCTGGCCGGGGACCGCTTCGAAGCGATGAGTGCCGGGACGGAAGCAACGCACGTCAGGCCGCTGGCCATCAGGGCGATGCAGGAGATCGGCATGGACATCTCCGAGCAGGAGTCGAAGACGTTGGATCGGTACTTGCACGAGTGCTTCGACTACGTGATCACCGTCTGCGACGACGCCAACGAGACCTGCCCGTTCTTCCCCGGCGCCCAGAGCAGGCTGCACTGGTCCTTCGAGGACCCCTCAGAGGCTACGGGCTCGGAGGAGGAGCGCTTGGCGGTATTCCGCAGGGTGAGGGACGGTATCAAGGATCGTGTGCAAGCGGAGCTCGTGAACGGAGGAGGAGGATAGCCATATGCGGAAGCAGAGGGTGTTGTTTCTGTGCACCCAGAACTCGGCAAGGAGCCAGATGGCCGAGGGGTTCCTCAGGCACCTGGCCGGGGACCGCTTCGAAGTCTACAGTGCGGGCATAGACCCAACAGACGAGATCCACCCGTGCGCCATTGAGGCCATGAGCGAGGTCGGTATAGACATCTCCGAACAGCACCCGAAGGGCCTTGCAACCTACATGGGCAAGATGGGCTTCAACTACCTGATCATCGTGTGCGCCCGGGCCGAGGAGCGCTGCCCCAAGACCTTCCCCGGGGTGGGGACGACCCTCTCGTGGATCTTCGAGGACCCCCGCCGCGAGGAGAACATCCCCTACGAGTCCATGCTGGAGAGGTTCCGCAGCGTGCGAGACGAGATAGAGTTGAGGATGAAGACCTGGCTGGAGCATCCCGAAGACGAGTTGGCCAGGCTCCGGGAGCAACGAGAGCGCGAGCGTCGAGAGCTTCGGGATCGCCTAGAGGCAGCGCGACGGGCGGAGACGATGCCCTCCGGTGGAGCCGGATACGAGGGACACGATCCCTTTCGCCGCGTTTGAAGCACCGCGTCTGGCTGACCCACCGACACTAATCAGGAAGCGCCCCTTAGCCCCATATAGTCTCCCCGAGCCAACTTCTTAGAACTCCGTAATCCGGAAGTACGACTTCGGACGCCACGCCTGCCAAAACTCGGGTGCATCGGGACCTGTCCGAGCGAATATCAACAAGATTCACCCGTTATTCATCACCTCGTGTTCTCCTGTTGTGCACATGGACCATGAGAGCCCCCACGACGACGACGATCTCTTCCGAGCAAGCCCACGCGAGGGGCAACGACCCCGCCGTATCGTTGTGCGGTTGGTGGGCGAGGGCTCGGTCGTGGTGGCGCTGCTGGCCTCAGGGTGGTGGGGGATGTCGATCCTGGGAGCCCACGCGCTCGCTTCAGAGAGCAGCGCTCCTGCACCCGTATACGTTGCCGGATGCCCCGTTGGTGATATGCCCCAGAAGGGCTCGGCGGGCGGGGGCTGTTCAAAGGAGGGTGTAGCCCACCCGATCACCTCGCGCCAGCCTGGAGCCGGGCTAGCAAGCGAGCACGCTCATGGAACCGAAAAGTAGTAGGGGGAGGATAAAGCCCCTCCCCAAACTTCTGAGAATTTACCTTCCACGCACTCCGCTGAATAAGGCAAGGAAAAGGGCCGAGGCTGCTACTACGCCCCGGCCCTTTTCCCTAATCGGTGCGCTTTCGGTGGCGCGCCAAACTCGCCGTCACCAAGACGAGCGCTCGCGCGACCTAATAACCGCCGATGGCGCTCGCCTTAGATTTAGTCGTGATCCTCGTCCTCAGGCGGCGGCCTGGGAACGGTAGTCCACTCAGGAGTCAACACGTAACCGCCGCTCGCTGGGTCGGTCGAATAGAACATCACCCCCTCCAAGCTCATCTCGTTGTCCTCGAAGTTCGTGAAATCGAACTTACCCCCCGTAAGCGAGATGCCATCTCCCACATGACCGTCCGGATTGGCAAGATGGGGGTGGCGCTTGAGGACCTGGGGCATCAGACACCAGGCGACGAGGGTACCTTCTCCTCGGTTCTCAAGCCTCACCTTGAGCGTAAGAAAGCCGGAGAAGGAAGACGATCCGGGCGGTCCCTGCCACCCTTTCTCCTTGAAATCCGGTCCCATCCCCCACCAACCACCGAAGTGCTCGAACGCTCTAAAGCCGGTTACTCGCCATGAACCTTGTGCTTTGACCGCCCCCGAGGGGCCCTTGATGGTGTAGTGACCACCGCCCTTGGCGGTGTCTTTCTTTGGGTTCCATCCGCCCTTACCCGAGAGGATGACCTTCGAGCCATCGGGCGCTTTGGCAGAGGGTTTGCCGTCGGAGTGATACCTCACCCCATCGGGATCGTTCGGATCGCCAAGCAGTTGGTAATGGGTGAAAAAGAAGGTGTAGGGCGGCCCACTTTGTCGGACCGCAGCATTGGACGGCTCTATCCTGCTACCCAGCCCCATGGTGAGCACCAGCGTTGCCGCCATCACCAGCGCAGCCGACACGGCCACCAGCAAGGTAGCTCGTCTTATCATCATTCTTTCCCCTTATTGCGACGTGAATTCTAGTGTCGGAGGTGAGCGTGTCAGGTAGGAGGTACAAAACTCATACCGACCACACCCCCTTCCTCCCCTATATGGGGGAGTAGAAGGTAGCCGGTCGCACCACTGGCTCCCCAAGCCCTCTAGAGTGCCCGTCTTCCGTAGGGCGGGGTTCGAAGCCTCTACCTTGTGCTTGATGTATCTTCGGCCACCATGGCACCACAAAGGGCGGGGCTGCGCATCACTCAAATGCAGTATTTGTTACACCTTTCTTTGCGAAGTTCGGAGAACTCCGTAAAGCGGAAGTCCAACTTCTGAGAATTTTCCTTCCACGCACTCGGGTGAATAAGGAGGATCTAGGGGGCGGCGTCCCTACTCTCTCGGACTACCAAGACGGGGCAGTGACTGTGCCGCACAACCGAGTCGGAGACGCTCCCCATCAAGGCCCGCCTTATCCCACCCCGACCTCTGCTGCCCATCACTATGAGCCCGGCCCCTATCTCTTCGGCCAAGGTGACGATCTCGTGATCGGCCTTGCCCATGCTGAGGTGAGCTTGCGCCACCGCCCCGCTGGCCGCCCGCACCCTTTCTGCCTCCACGTCGAGCACCTCGCGAGCTTGCCGCTCGAACTGGCGCTTGAGTTCGGTGTCGAGCCGCAGGTTCACTGGCTCGTCCCCCGCCCGCTCCACCGCATCGACGTAAGGATTGGCGGCCTCCCCGACGTAGAGCACGTGTAGCTCAGAACCTGTGCTCTTAGCGAGGTCGGTGGCAGTGGTGGCGGCCAGCTCTGCCTCCTTGGAGCCGTCGGTGGCCAAAAGGATCTTGGTGGGGAAGATGCTCATAAAAGGTGACCTCATTCCTAGACGCTTACCCCGTGCCTGCATAATGCCAGACGTACGTACTCGGTGCGAACATCGTAGAACTCCGTTAGTGCGAAGTTCGCAGAATTTACCTTCCACGCACTCGGGTGAATAGTCTGGCCAGTGACCTCTACGCGTTGCCCCGAAGACGGCCTCAGGCGGGACTGATAGGAGCTCGTGCGCTGTCGATCACCCGCTCGGCGGTCGGTGCGAAAGCCTCAAGAATGTCCTGACTTTCCGCGTCGATCGCTACCGCCAAGAGGTGCGTCTTCCCCCCGTACTCGACGTCCGAAAGGTACATGCGAACCGTTTGCTCCCCTATGAGGTTATACTGGTACTCCGCTGAGGTTGGCCAGCTGAGTAGTCCTCTACAAGTTTCCCTACGACAGGGGGCAAAGCTGGGCTCATCGTTCACCGCGTTGTCGGAGAGGGAGATATCGACCACCTTCGCCGGCAGGTCGTCCTTGCCAATCGTGGCGTCTTGGGGGTCTGAGGCCCGAAAGTTCGGGTTATCCTTCAGCCACTGCAGCCACCCAGCCGTCGTGATGGGCACTCCCTTGGCCCTGTGTTTCAGGTCGAAGGTCTTTCCTTCGACCGGATAGGGATCCAACCAGAAAAACAGGTGGCGGCTGCCCGGAGGCGTCCCCTGCGGCAACGCGATGAATGAGTCTTGTTGATCCTCGTGGCTCACCCACGGCTCGGGGAACGTGACGGTGAGATATCCATCTAAGAAGTATTTCGTCGTGTACGAACCGGAAGGTAGACTCCCTGGGTCCCAACCGCCGTCTATGCACTTAGGGACGCAGCCCCGAATCTTGGCTTGTTGGTGCTCACCTCCACCGCTAGCTCCTCCACCGCAGGCGCTCAGTGCCAGAGCAACGAGAGCTACCAACACCCCTGCAGCCAACAGCGCCCTTAGCCTTCTCATGACCGTACCCCTTGCTCCCCTACTTTCTCTTGGGGATGTCGATGTGCGGTACAGCCGGTGGCACCACTGGCTCCCCACGCCCCATGGGTGCCCACCTTCGCTGAGACGCGGTTCCAAGCCTCTGCCCGCTCTTGGGAGGTACCGTACCAAGATTGTGAGGTATGGCACATCCCCCAAACGTCGTATCTTTGCTGTTGCTTGGGGTTGCTTGCGGGTAGCGAACTTCCGAGAACTCCGTCAATGCGAAGTTCGCAGAACTTTCCCCGCACGCCGGCCGCGCCACCGCCCGCGCGGAACCAGCGGGCGCTAATCTCGATCTTTCCCCGCCCTATTCGTCATATCATCGATGAGAGACCAGCGAGGAGCGTGGGCGCCGGCATCGATCACAGATGTCTTCGACCTGTAGTGCTCCACGGCAAACTTCTGCCATTGCCTCTCGGCCAGGAGCCCATCTTGGAAGGTGCGTTGCAGTATGGGTTGCAGTACGACGCCCCAGATCAGTTCAAGAGTCTTTACCGATCTCTCGCGTTTTACCTGCAAACTGCCACATTTTTGAGTGGAGCCGAGGGGATTCGAACCCCTGACCTCCGCCGTGCAAAGGCGGCGGGATAGGTTTCCACAAGTTTCTCAAACTTGCAAAGTACCTGCAAATAAAGGTATTTGGTCTATGATGCTTTTCCTAACCTTTCAGGAGTGTTGCTCGGGTTGCTGCACGGTTGCTGCACTACCGCTAGAGCGTGTTCTGGACTTGACGGAAAGGGCGCCGCGCACCATCGCCTGATCCTCGGCCAAGAGCACGCAGTGGTCATGACCGCTCATCCTCACGTACAATTTTTGTCCGCGATAACGGTCTGGCGGACGGGTCCGTACCGTCCTGAAGTGGCAGGCTAACGTACAGACTGAACCCACCTCCAGACAAGGATTTCGCCTCGAATTTGCCGCCGCTTGCTGCGACGCGTTCGGCGAGACCGGAGAGGCCGCTACCATTGGCAAAGGCCTCGTTGCCTCCCGACGAGAAGCCGACTCCATCGTCGCTTATCTCAGCATGAATCTCCTCGCCCTTCTGCATCAAGCGGATCTCGCAGTGCGTGGCGCGGCTGTGGCGGATCACGTTCGTGATCCCTTCGCGTACTGTCCAAGCCAAGACTGCGTCTATGTCGTTGGGCAGCATGCCCACGTTCCGCTCGATCTCGCAGGTGATGCCAGCTGACTCCAGTATCTGTCGCACGCCGGCAAGTTCCTCGTCGAGGGTGTGCTTCCGGTATCCGGCGACCGCTTCACGTACCTCGCGCAGCGCGTTACGCGCCACACCCTCGATATCCCGTACCTCAGCAGCAGCCTTATCGGGAGCGGCAGGTAGCAGGCGCCCGGCGAGTTCACTCTTGAGCGCGATCGAAGAGAGGCTATGGCCCAGCAAGTCGTGCAGGTCCCGCGCGAAACGCAGCCTCTCTTCAGCCACGGCAAGGCGTGCGATCTCCTCCCGTGCTGCTCGCAACTCGCGAACTGTGAGGACCAGACGGTTGACGATGATCATGCTGAACCCGACGATCGCAAAAGGGGCAACAGCGCTCTCCCAAGACGACGAAAGAGTATCCAACCCCGAGCGGAGTGCATAAATGCCGCTCGTTAAGACCATGATGGCGACGACCGTCAACGCCGCAGGTAGGGTCGGGAGCGTAACCGCAGCGGCGATCACGACGAACATGAACTGGTAAGGGATACCGCTGCCGAACGCGACCTCGAGGGACAGCGCAAGGGCCGCGAGGGTCGCGAGGAGCGCGAGGTGGACCCGGCGCTCTGAGGGCGACAACTCGCCGCCACGGAAAGGGTAGCGCAGCACGAGCCATAGGTAGACCGCGGCGTAGGTAATAGTAAGGGCCAAAAACGCGAGCAGCCGGACCGGGCTAAGATCCCTCCCCAGCATGTCGACCACAGATGCGATGGGGAACACCAACCACATCACCGCGAAGAGCGGCCACGCGAAAGGGAGCAGGTTACGGAGCGAGGTGTCGGGAGCCATATTGGACATGTTGGCAGGTCCTGTCGGTCGCCCGACGTTGGTCTCATTTGCCCCCGGTGTCGGTTTCTGTGACATGCTCATCACCTCACGGTCGATGGATTCTGTCGACCTTGCGATGTATCTTCCGGACCTTGGTCTTCGAGCCAATCAGTGATCATGCGCCGACTAGTATGGATGTCGAAGTGCCTAGCCCGTCCGGTACCGGAGTTGACGAACTTGTGCGGCGCACCGGCCGGAGCGATCACGATCTGCCCGCCTGTGGCCTCGATGATCTCGTCGCCCACCTTGAAGGTGAGCTCGCCCTCCTGGACCACGAAGACTTCGTCGTAGGGGTGCTTGTGCAGATCCGGTCCCTTACCGGGGGTCGTGTCCGAAAGGAAGAACGAGACATCCACCTCGCCGTAGAGGTACCCCTCGAACTTGTAGACGCTCCCGTTGTTGGGAAGCTCGTCGTTGCCGATTATCCGGGTCATGTTTCCTCCTTTATTCCAACGATTCTAGGACCCGAGTCGAGGTCCCAACGATCACTTCGCGCACATCAACCGGAGCGGCGACCGAGCCGGACTCCGACGATACCGCTGACCAGCAGCCCCGAGAACCGCCCGGCAGCAATCAACCACGCCGCAGGCTCCCAGACAAAGTAGAGTGGCGACAGCAGGCCTGCGGCCGCCGAGATCAGCTGGCCGACCACGCTGAGCCTGGCTGCGCCGGAGCTCCCCCTGAAGTAGCGGCGGATCTCCGCAGGCTCTGAGCCAGGGCGCGGGTCGGGGGCGTCGACCAAAGCCATTGCCCCGGCCACGCCCCTGACGAAGCTAACGCCGGCTAGGGTACCGCTCAATGCCCCAGGATCTCGAGGCGGGATCAAGGTCCTGATGCTGCTTTCTTTGATGGTGTCCGTCTGGTCGCTGCGTCCGCTAGACACGCGTTTCTTCCTTTTGGTTTGTGGGCTCCTGTCGAAGGAGACCACCGCTTTGTGGCAGTTACTTTAGCTGGGTTTAGCGTCCGTCCTCCCACATGGCGTACGTTAACGTTCCTCTGTTTGCGCTGACCCGCACGTGACCGTTGTTGGCCAACTCTGTGAGCCTCTCCTCGGCCTCGGCCACGCTCAGGGACGTCTCCAGCGCGGCTCGGGTGGCGGTGATCTCCCCATGACGCTCCATCACCTTCAGGAGCTCCTTCTCTTTGCTGATCCCGTCTGTTGGCAAGGCCGGCGGGTCATCGGCCGGCGTCCTAATGGCGGATGCACTCCCGCGCCACACGACGGTACATCCGAGCCTCCGCGTAGCGAAGAACAGCGCCAAGGGAACTAGAGGCAAGAACGGGAACACAGCGTGCGACGGGACCAGCACCGCAAGCACGAGGAACAACAGCCCTAGAGTCAATAATGGCGCTGGGTACAGCCGCTGGATCGTTCTACGTCTCTGTCCAGCTGGGTATGTCGAGTACATAGTCCGCTCCCTTCTATGCGGCTTGAGCCAGCAGTACATGGGAAGTAGATAGCCACTAATTCGTTAGGCCGGTGCGACCGAGCCGTCTGGAAGGGTGGGTACATGGTAGCCTGTTCCTCGTCGAAGGTCGGCCGAAGGACGTGGCGTCTGCGTGCATCCCGGCGGTTGGCCAACCCTCCACAAGATTGTTCGGTTCTTCGATGTCGTCGTCCATAACTCGTCTCCTCTCTGCATTGGTCTGTTTCGGTGTCGTGCGTTCCCGACGTGTTACTCGTAGCGCAGTGCCTCGGCAGGGTAGAGCTTCGACGCCTGCTGGGCGGGCAGGTAGGTGGTCAGGAGCGAGGCAGCGTAGCCGACTAGCACTACGAGCAGCAGCGCCCCCCATGGCACCGTGTACTCTAGGCCGGGGATGTTCTGGCGGATGTTGTCTATGAGCGTGCCCGAGAATCCGAGGCCTAGCGCCACCCCAAAGCCTATGCCGAGCAGGGCTATGAACGAGGATTCGATCAGGAACGCGAGCCGCACCTGCCCCTTCTGGAAGCCCAGAGCCCTCATCATACCGATCTGCTGGCGTCTCTCTACCACCGAGCGCGCCGCGATCACGCCTAAAGCACAGATGCCGACCACGAGTCCAAGACCCATGAAACCCCGCAACAGTACGAAGACGATCCTCCGCGTCGCGTCATTGTCCCGGATCACCTCGGCCGTAACCTGCGTCTGCAGGCCGTTATTGGCGAAGTCTTTCTCCAATGTCTTTGCCGCCGCCGAAGCTTCCACGCCGCTCCCGAGTCCAAAGTAGTAGGTCTGGGGCGGGACGGTGCGGTCGCCTACAGCGTCGAGTGTATCCTGGGAGGTCACGACGTTACCGGCGAAGTAGGCCGAGCTTGCGAGGATCCCGATCACGCGCAGGTCCCTCATCTTCCTGGAGTCCGGATCCTTCACTTGCAGGTAGAGGTCCTCGGGTAGAGTCTCGTCTTCCTTGTAGAAGCCGGTGAGCTTGACGGGCGACGCCACCGAAGGACCGAACGTGGAGACGTTCCTCGAGGGCGCAAGATCCGAGGAGATGACAGCCGTATCCTTCTCGGTCTGGAGCGCCTCCCATACCTCGCGGGTAGAGCCGTAGCCTTTGGTGGTCGTCTGGAAGCCGTAGCCGACACTCTCTGAGTAGCCCTCGTCCACACCCTGCACGTAGAGCGGCTCGGGGTCTCGGTTCGTGCCCTTCTGCTTGACCTCAGCCGGGAGATTGGAGACCTCGCCCACGGCCGTCACCTCGCCGTTCTGTATGCCTTTGGCATCTTCGAGGGCTGCCTTCATGTCGGGGATCGGGGTAGCGTAGCCTGCGTTAGCCTGCACCTCATAGCCCCCGGAGAGTTTCTGCATGTCCCCGAATGCAGCGCCCATTGCAGCCTGTATAAAGTTCATGGCCGTCAAGGTGAAGACGACCAGCATGAACATGGCGAGAGTCATCCCGGTCCTGAAGAGACTCTGGGTAGGGTACTTCACCGCGGTCTTGAGAACCGGTGGGAGGCCTCTGATCCGCCCGAACGTCGCCACGACGATCCACAGGAGCACGTCGGCGTTGAAGACCACGAGCCACACCCCGGCGACGACGATGGCGATGCCCGAGACGAAGAACATCTCCGGTCCCTTTGCCATCCCTGCGGGCGCGGTGATTCGGGCAGGGGTCAGCCACAGTGCTAGCAGGACCAAGCCTGAGGCCGTGAAGGCGACACGGTCGGGCAGGCCCACGACGCGAGCCAGGAGCGCCGCGCCGATGAGGAGGAGCGAGATCCCGCCCAGGTAGAAGGCCATGGTCTCGGTCGCGAGCCCCTGCCAGAACGCCACTGCACCCACGATGGGCGTCAGAACGGCTACGATCACGCCCCAAACGGTGCGGCCCCCACTGTCAGGCTCGGGGAGGTCGCGGATGGCGCGCACCACGTTCAGGCGGCTCACGCGCCAGGAGGAGATCAAGACGACCGCGAAGGTCAGAACCATCCCCATGCAGAAGGCGAGCACGACGTTCTCGGGGCTGCTGGCAAAGGCGATCTTGAAGTCTCCTTCCCCACCGGCGAAGCCCTTCCCTAACAGGCGGACCATTACCCAGCCGACCCCGACACCGGACACGCTACCTATAGTGCTAGCCGCGAGGGCGTAGAGCGCCCCCTCGAAGGCGAAGGTGCGAACGAGGTTGGAGCGCTGCATCCCCACGGCGCGTGCTATGCCGAGTTCCTTCTTGCGTTCGGCAGCGAGCATCACGAAGATCAAGAAGATCAAGAGCATACCCGCTGCCACCGAGAACTGTCCGAAGAGCACGAAGAGGGTGGAGAAGGTCTCTCCCTGCGTGTCGGCCGCTTCTATGGCATCCTTCTTCACCGGATCTGCGTCCAGAGAGTTCGCCGAAAGTACAGACCTTATCCTGTCCACGGTCTTGCTCGTGTGCGAACCGCTCTCCACGGCGGGTCCGCCGTGCGTTATGAGGATTTCGTTGACCTTGCCACCCTCGCCAGTGAGTTTCTGCAGCTCCGCGAGCGGCATCACGATCGAGGTATCGGAGGCTGGGTTGGCGCCGCTGTCGTAGATTCCAGCTACCTTCAGCTCGGGAGGGCTTTGCTCTCTTGACTCAGCGGGAAGCGTCCCTACCTCCGCATCGGTGGGGCGCCCATCGTTAGTCACCCCCGGAGGCTGTGCGCCGCTTTCGAACCCTGTGCGAGGATTCCCAGCGTCCGGTACTCCGGGAGGCCCTTGCGATCTCCCGGGTCGTCGTTCGCTTTGCAGCTCTGAAGACGTCTCAGCCTTGGGCTCAGTGGTGGGCCTGACCAGGGAAGCCTCGACCTTGTCGTCCGTGCCAACACCGAGTCCTTCAGCGGACCCCTGGCTCACGTAGACCTCGTTATTCTCAAGGTCGCCCACAGAGAGGGTCTTGCCGGCCTGTGTCATGAGCCTGTCGAAGCCCTGCAGGGAGTGCGCATCCATACCGAGCACATCCACCGTAGGCTCGGATAGATCCGTCCTCAAGGACGTGACCGGCACGGTCTCCTTGGCGAGTGGTGCGACGCCCGTGACGCTCTCGGTGCCGGAGAGGCGATCCCGGATTTGGCCGGTCACGTCCTCGTCGAAGTACCTCTCGCGGGCCTCGGGAACCGCCGGTCCTCCGGCACCGGGACCGAATGACGCTCCGCTGCCCGCCTCCGGCTGCTCGGCCTTTACGACTACGTCCACCCGTCCGATGTTTTCGAGCGCTTCCGCACGCAGGGAATTGGTCAGGGTGTCACCGGTGGTAAACGCCGCTGAGAAGAGCAGCGTGGCCAACATGAGGCCCATCACGATTAGGGCAGTCTGCGTCGGGCGGCGTGAGGCATTCCGCACGGCCATCTTGAGGGCCACCCGGTCGCGCACGGCCAGGAAGGCGAGGATCAAAGCTCCTGCCGTGAAGATCGCCAGGAGGACAAGCATCAGTTGCTCCGTAGGTATCCCGAAGAGCTCATCCATCGTAATTCTCCCTGCCGTCGTTCTCGATAGAGCCGTCGCGCATCCTGACTATGCGGTGGGCGCGGCGGGCCACGGAGATGTCGTGCGTTACCAGCACGAACGTCTGTTCTTTCTCCTCGTTTAGCTTGACGAGGAGATCCATAATCTCCGCGCTAGTCTCGGAGTCGAGCGCTCCGGTAGGCTCGTCGGACCAGACGATGGCGGGTTCATTGACGAGGGAGCGGGCTACCGTGACCCGCTGCTGCTGGCCACCGCTCATCTCGTTCGGGCGTTTGTTCGCTTGGTCCGCGAGCCCAACCATCTCTAGAGCAGAAAGCGCCCGCCCGCGCGCCTCCTTGGGCTTTGCGCCCGCAACCAGGAGTGGAAGTTCCACATTCTCGACTCCCGAGAGGACTGGGATGAGGTTGTAGGTCTGGAAGACGAACCCCATCCGCTCCGCCCTGAAACGGGTGCGTCTCCTGTCGGACATTCCTGAGATAGACTCACCGCCCACAAAGACCTTGCCGCTGTCGAACTCGTCGAGACCAGAGAGGCAGTTGAGCAGCGTAGTCTTGCCGCAGCCGGATTGGCCCATGATGGCGACCATCTCGCCGCGGGTAATACTCAAGTCTACACCCCTCAAGGCATGAACCGTCGCACCACCAGCCGCGTAGGTCTTCTCAAGGTCCCGGGCCTCGACCATGGTGTCGTCCATAGGCCCCGAGAGCACTTCCTCTTTAGCTTCTCCGAGTAGCATCTCTGCGCTCTCCTTCGCCGAATTCGCTATTCGTGAGCAAGTCTATGGGCGATCCGTTCCGCTCGGTAGTGAAGCATGTCGTAAGTTCGAGGTGACAGATGTCATAGAATCTGACTTGCCCCTAATCGTACGTCTGAGTAACAAGTAGCAGTCGATATGCTGTGATCCTAACCGCAGTGTCTGGCACAGCGGAAAAACTGGCTCCATGTTCTGAGCGGTCGAAGGCACGTTTGCTGTCCGACAAGTCTGATAACCTCTACCTCCGGAGGACGCAACACCCCAACAGAGAGTCACGCAAGGGTCGGAGCTGTTACGCTCCGACCCTCTTGTTCATTCCCTTATTCACCCTATGTAGGAAGATCCGCATATTTGAGCGCAGTCATACCTGCCTTGGTGAATCCTACTTCTGCTGTGTTCACATATTTTCTGGCTGGGTTGCTGCACAAGAGCTTCAGTCTATCCGAGCTTCCTCGATGACTCTTGGCGTTTTTCCTGCATAATGGCATTTTTTAGAGTGGAGCCGAGGGGATTCGAACCCCTGACCTCCGCCGTGCAAAAGCCAAGAAGTACGTTCTAGCCCGTCCCGGTACGTCCGGTTATTCCGCCGTTTTGCAGGTATTTCACGGGCTAACCGGAGGCGGGTAGTCCATTGCGTACCAGCCCATACCGGCCCGGTTGCAGTACGGTTGCAGTACGATTTACTTCCGGTCGCATGACGGCCGACGGGGCAAGGCCTCTCGATCGGTGGCCTTACTGACCGGGGAGAAAGCGTGCCACCTCGAGGACCCCATGATTTTCGGATAACGTTCGTGTGGAGTTCCTCGTCCCATTCGACGGGGTGGATATCCATGCAGGGCTAACACATGTAGTGGTGACGTGCATCCATAGGACCGGGGCTGAGGGGCGTTTCTAGCCCATTATGATCGATCCTATGCAGGATCCTGGATATCGACTTCCGAGAATACTCCTTCTACGCACTCCGCTGAATAAGGGTCAGAGGAAGGGTCGAGGCGAAAAGCCTCGGGCCGGTGAGTATGCGCCACTCTTGCCATCTGCTACCGTTATTATGAGAACTCTCAAGGTCTATGAGAACGTACTCCGCCACTTGTGAGGCTATTGTGAAGTTCAGCTACGAGATGCTGCCGGAGCAGCCCGTCCCCACGCTGCTCGAGATAGTCGAGCTGATAGATAAGCTGGGGTTCCACGCCTGCTACAGCGCCGACGAAACCTACCACAAGGATATGTGGCAGATCTTCGCCGTTGCGGCCACCAGGACGAACAACGTTCGGCTCGCCCCCGACGTCACCCACGTGATCATCAAGGACCCCACGGTCATCGCCCAGCAGGTCGCTACGCTGGACGAGCTCTCGGGCGGCAGGGCCGAGGCGGCTTTTTCCATAGGCAACATCGCTATGCTTGAGCAGTACCATGTCGAGTGGAAGGGCACACGTCCGATGGATCGCCTGCGGGAGGCCCATCGGGTGATGCGTACCTTCCTCGACGAGGGCGCCATCGACTTCGAGGGGGAGTTCTACAACTACACGGGGCTCTTCACCGCAGCAAGGCCCGTGCAGGAGCGGGTGCCGCTCAAGATCGGTGCTATGGGTGGGCCCAAGTCGTTTGAGCTTGCGGGTGAGATAGCCGACGGGCTTCACATCGCCTGCGCGTATTCGCCCGAGGCCCTCGGGTACGCGGCGGAGCACTTCCGAGCGGGGGCGGAACGTGCCGGCAGAGACTGGTCGAGCTTGGATCTGGGCGCGAACGTGCTCACGGCCATCGGCGCCGACTCGGACGCAGCCAAGGAAGCCGCCCGGGTAATGGTGGCGTTCTACATCCCTTCGATGCCCCGCCGACTGATCGAGCGTCATGGCATCGACTACGAGAGCGTTCGCCCCATCGTGGAGGCCTTCGGCTCCGGGGACGTCGGCAGGGCGCTGGAGTTGACCTCGCCCGAGGTCGGAGAGAAGCTCTCCATCGCGGGCACCCCAGAAGAATGGGTAGAGAAGATCGAGACCGACGTACTGCCGAGCGGCTTCGATCACCTCATCACCGCCATAGCCGATCCCTACCTGGTAAGGAGCTGGTCGGGGATGAGCATCGAAGGTCTGCCTGACACAAGTGCTCAGCTGCGCCTCATCGCGGAGCGGGTCATCCCGATACTTCAATGATGGCCACGGCCGAACCTACTCGAGGTGCGCGCTAAAGTTGAGCTCAGCACGCAAAGGTCTTTAGGACCGGGGCTATGCGAACTTCCGAGAACGCCGTTGAGCGGAAGTCCAACTTCGGAGAATGCTTCTTCCACGCACTCCACTGAATAAGGGCAAGGAGAAGGGCCGAGACTGCTACGCCCCGGCCCTTAGGCTACGGGGATACGGCTCTCAGGCCGGCTTATCCACCCACTCGGGTTCGGGGGTGATCTGGGACTCGGGATGCGGACCCGGACCGTCGAGGCCGGTGGAGCTAACGGTCATCAATACCCGCACCTTCTTGTGGCGGTCGGCCAGAGTCTGGCACGAGAGCCTGACCTGACCGAGGAGGTTGCGCTTCTCCAGCACCTCGAGTTCGGCCTTGGTTTTCATCTCGGGCTCGCCTTCCAGGTACTCTATCCGGCAGGTGGTGCACCTGGCGTAAGAACCACAGCGGTGCAGGATATCGACCCCGGCATCCTCCTCGATGGCCAAGACCAATCTCTTGTTCTCGGGAACCTCGAAGACACCCACGCCCTCGACCTCTAGCTTAGGCATTCATCCCTCCTTCGGAGACGGAACGTGCGTTAGTGTAGTGGCAAGGTCTTTGAGGTTCCAAAGAGAACCGCTGGTTGCCCTCCTCGACGCCGAACTTCTGAGAATTCACCTTCCACGCACTCCGGTAAATAAGCGCCGCTAGTCGCGTATTAGGCAGTGCACCATACCGGCCATCATCTCGACTATCTCATCGTCTACGAATCCTTGCCGCCTCGCAAGCGTGTGCCACGTCTGGAACTCCAGCGCCATCCACAAGGCGCCATGGAGCAACTTACGACGGTCATGCCGATCACCTCGCGCCCCACCCGCGGCAAGGATATCGCGCATCCTCTCCTGGCGCCTTATGCGGGGTTCTAGTACCGTGCGCACGTTAGGATTCGTCTGCGCATCCCGGGTGACGTTGGCTAGTATCTGCTCGTTGCGCCGGTAATAAGCGTAGACCTCGGCGAGCGCGCTCCTGAGACGCTTTTTCGGATCGGAAATCAGCTTCCAGGGGTCCGGGTCGGGAAGCGGATTGAGGGCCCGGTTGTGCGCCGAGCAGGCCGTGAACAAAGCGAGCTCGTCGGGGAAGTGGTTGTAGACGGTCTGGCGCTTCACGCCCGCGCTCTTGGCGATGTCGGTTATGGTGGTTTGCACCGGGCCTATGGACCTATGCAGGTCCAAGGTCGCCTCTACGATTCTCTGGCGCGTCTGCCGTTGGCGTTCGGCCCGGGCCTTCAGGTTGTACTTCCCACGCTTGCCGGTCCTGGCCATCTAGTAGGAACCCTCCTCTATCCCTTGACAGTCTGTCTAATTATAGGCTACCATGGCCCTAATAGCTGGACGCTTTGTAAATTCATTGAGGAAAGGAGGATCACTAGGTACATTCCTACGAGAAGGGCACCCGAGCTTCCGATACCGACGTGAAAGGGAAAGATGGCTATGGATACGGCGTCTACCGGCAACCTCCTCGAGACGAACGGGACGAAGATCTACCATGAGGTGCGCGGAAGCGGCCCTTCGGTGCTCTTCATAGCAGGCGCAACCGGGGATGGCGGCCACTTTGAGCGGGCGGCCGAGATCCTCTCCGACGAGTTCACCGTCGTCACCTACGATCGGCGCGCCAACTCGCGCAGCCCCCGGCCCGACGGATGGGAGGAAACCTCGACCGAGGAGCAGTCTGAGGACGCCGCAAAGTTGATCGAGGATATGGACCTCGCCCCCATCGCGATCTTCGGCAGTAGTGTAGGGGCGATCATCGGCCTAGACCTCGTGATCCGCCACCCCGAGTTGGTCCGTGGAGCCATCTTGCATGAGCCGCCGATGACCGCGGGCATGTCCGCCCCAGAGGAAGTTATGGGGGAGATCCAACGGGTCGTGGAGGGCGGCATGCAAGAGGGAGGCCCACGAGGAGGATGCGAGACCTTCTTCCGCTTCGTCGCCGGCGACGAAGCTTACGAGAATTTGGACCCGCACCTTCGCGAGCGGATGCTAGTAAACGGAGAAACCTTCTTGGGCACCGAGATGGGGGCATTCGAGCCCTACCGGCCGGACGAGGCGGCGCTCGCCGCCGTCGAGGTGCCGGTGCGGGTTATGGTAGGAACCGAGAGCGCTCCGTTCTTCGCCGAGTCGGCGCGGTGGCTCGCCGACCGCACGAATGCCGAGTTGGAAGACCTTCCCGGCGGACACACCCCCTACTTCGACCAACCACGAGAGATGGCGGAGGCGCTACGTCCGATGCTCAGGAAGATGGCCAAGCAACCCGTTTAGGGAGCCCTTCCGCCGGCACGGACGCGAGATGGCCGATCGCTTGCCGGTATTGCTAGCCGATCCGGTCTCAACGATAAAGGACGCAGAGAAAGGAGAAACACATCGTGGCGACCGACAGCAAGGGTACTGTGCTTCTACCGGGAGAGCGCGAAACCATCTCCATGCCCGGAAACACGGTGTCGTTTGTGCACACGGAGACCGACAGCGCGTATTCTATGGTCGAATGGGCCGCAGAGCCGGGGGCTCCGGGCACATCGGTCCACATCCACACGATGACCGACGAGGCATTCTACGTCCTGGAAGGCACCTTCGGGTTCCAGGTGGGCGAAGAGACCCTCGAGAACTCGGCGGAGGCTTTCGTGTTCGTACCCAAGGGGACCAAGCACGCGTTCTGGAACCAGGGCCCCCACCCGGCAAGGCTGCTCATTACGATGTCCCCACCCGCGTTCTGGCGCTACCTGAAGGAGCTGGCCGAGGGCCTGGCGGAGGCAGGAGACGACGCGGAGGCCGCCATGAGCCTCCGCGAGTCTCTTTCAAAGAAGTACGACGTAGAGGTCGTAGGACCGCCACGGCGAGCCATCAGCTAAAAGGTCGCCCCTTCCCCGAACCACCAAACCTTTATTCACAGCAGTAGATCGAACGACGACAGACGAACTTCTAGAACTCCGTTAAGGCGAAGTTCGATCGAGCCCCGGCACGAGGGTGCAAGATTTCTCGGGTAGTTGCGCTGTTGCGAGTCGCAACCCCTTCATACACGACCGAGCAACGAACGCTACGTGGTGAGCGAGTCCATGGGGCTCCCTTCGGCGGGGTTTTTCCGTGCCACGGGCCCGATTTAGGGTTTGTGCTGCGGTGGCTTCCTCGCTTCGAAGGTGCCTACGCTATAGGCGCTTCGTCAAGCTCCTAGAAGGGTATCTCGCAGGTACTCAGGTTGACGAAGTCGCCGGGATCGGCGTCGAAGAAGTCGCGCCCCGACCCGCAATCCACCATGTCGCGGTCGTCTCCGTCCACGCCGTTCACGAAGTCGTTGCCTGGTCCCCCGAAGAGAAGGTCCGCATCGCCACCGACCGGGTCTACTACGGTGTCCTCTCCCCTTTGGCCGAACACTTGGTCGTTGCCCGCCCCGCCGTCCAGGCCACCACCCTCGCCGGGAAGGTCCTCGCCCCGGCCGCCGAACACCACGTCGGGGCCGCCCCTGGCCTCCACGAGGTCGGGGCCGCCCAAGGCGAAGATTTGGTCGGTGGTGTTGGTGCCGATGATGGTGTCGTGGCGCGGCGTACCGAAGCATGCCGCGGGCCCGCCGGGGTTACAGGCGATGTTGGCCCGCGGCTGAACCTGGGCCGCGGCGGCCCCGGCGCTCACGGGGAACGCCGTCGCTATGAGCCCTACCAGCAGTAACGCTCTGACTTTCACAGCCCCGTTCCTCCCTTTTTCCGCTTTCTGGATCGAGGGTAGTACCCTTTCCCCACCTTACCTCACCGCGATGAATCCCGAATGAGTTCCTGGCGAACTTCCTAGAACGCCGTCAACAAGATTCACCAACCGATCCGAGCCCCCGAGGCCCAGGGAGTGCTTGACCGGGGCGAACTTCCTAGAACGCAGTAAAGCGGAAGTCCAACTTCGGAGAATTACCCTTCCACGCACTCCGCTGAATATGGTCCGTGTTTTGCGAGATGGGTTGCCCGTGAAGGCCCAACGAGCACATACTTCCCGTTACGAGCGGGATGCAGCGAGAGCGAAAGGGGATTCGACCATGACCGAAGCGAGCGGCGGCAGCCTGCGCTCAGAGGTGCAGCGCAGGCTCGTACTGAGGAGCATCGAGGACGAGGACTTCAGGAAGAAGCTACTCGATGACCCAAAGGGGGCCCTGGAGCAGGTGCTGGAGACGCAGCTGCCTGAGGACGTCGAAGTAAGGGTGGTGGAGGAGAGCCCGAAGACCATCTATCTGGTGCTTCCTGGCACCGGCTTGCCGCCCGACGAAGGGGGCGAGCTCTCCGACCAAGAGCTAGAGGCGGTGGCCGGTGGCGGCACGTGGTCGGGAAACACATGCCCATGTGCGACTTGAGATGTTGCTGAGCGTTGGAACTTCTTAGAAATCCGTGCCTGCGAATTTCGGAGAATACCCCTTCCACGCACTCCGGTGAATAAGGGCAAGAAGAACGGGTCAATGCCCCATAGGACTTGCCCCTTCCCACGCTCTCCACCGTTGACGGCGGGGTTAGCTCCTGTCCATTAGAACTGAGGCAGGCCGTCAAAGAAGCTCGGCGGGATGGAATCGAAGAATCTCCCTTCTTGCTGCTGAATATCCTCTAAAGACCCGCGGACGACTACCACCTTCTCGCAGTCAGGTGCGACTATGTCTGCTCTGTCGGCGAGCACCCGGTCGGAGCCTCCGCCGCATACGACAACGTCCTTGGCTGCCGGTTTATTGTCGACAAGGATTACATCGTTGCCGTCTCCGCCGGAGAGCGTATCTTGCGAAGTCTCGGGCTTTTCACATGAAGTTCCTTTGTCACACAATACGCCGTCTCCCATAAGGTCGTTACCTTCTTCGCCCAAGAGGTTGTCGGAGCCTTTGCCGCCGTTAACGAAATCATTGCCGGAACCGCCGACCAGAAACTTGTGGCCTCCGGAGAGATCTAAGCGTTCATTACCACCGAAAACTACATCTTTTCCCGCTCCCCCTAGCAGGTTGTCGTTGCCGGCTAAGGCGTAGAGATTGTCGTTGCTGCCTCTACCCAAGAGGTTGTCGACCTTGGGGGTGCCCCTCAAAGTGTCGGGGCCATCGGTGCCGATCTTGGTGACCGCCCAAGCCACCCCGCTGGCCACCAACAGGGTTAGGGCTATGGTGGCCAGTAGCAGTATGGTGCGTCTCATAGGGAGAGCCGCCTTCCTTGTAAGTGGGGCGGGGTGAGTAGTGTAGTAAGGCTGAACTCACGGCGTCCCTTTGTCAGTAACATGCGTACCATACTCCCGCATTGGGGCAGACGTATCACTCAAATGGGCTAACTTTGGTGTGGCTTGGGCGTTGCTTGCGGATAGCGAACTTCGTAGAAACCCTATTAGACGAACTTCTGAGAATACCCCTTCCACGCACTCGGGTGAATAGGGGTAAGAAAGGATGGGCTCCGGTCTTTGCGTGCGCTCGGCTTCGTCGCTCTCTTAGGCGCCTTGAGCGTGGTCCCGCATCGTCTTGGCCGCCTCTGTTCTGTTACGCACCCCCAGCACCTTGTAGACGGCGCGCAGGCGCTGCTTGATCGTAGACTCCGACACGTACAGGCGCTCGGCTATCTGAGCGTTGCTCAAGCCCTCCACGAGCAGTTCCAAGGTCTCTCGTCCACGGGCCGTGATGTCCCCAATTTCGGGGGTCTCGTTCTGGCACAGGTACCACCTGAGCAGCTGCCTAGGGGCGGCAAGCTCGCCCTTCTGGACGACTTCCACGGCGCTGAGCACCTGTGCGGGGTGCATTCCCGCGTGCACGAACCCATCTGCGCCGTTTTTCAGCGTGGCCCAGGCCAGTGCAAGATCCAGGTGCGAACCGAGGACCAACAGTGGCACGCCCGGATAGAGTTCACGGATGCGCACCATGCCCTCGAGGCAGTCCTCCTCCATGGCGCCAGCGTAGAGCACGATGCAGGAGGGACTCCTCGAGGCGGAGGACTCCTCACCGATGCGCACGTCGGTCTTGCCCCCGAGGGCCTCCTTAAGACCCACCGCCGCGATCAAGTAAGCCGGAGCGACCACCCAGACCAACCCAAGGGGCTTCTTAGCCGCGCTCGTTCCCTCTCGCACCACCTCCAGGCGCCTGCTTCCGGGCGCGGCGCGCGCCGCCGCGTCGAGTTGCGCTCCTTGTGTCCTCAACTCTCTAGAACGTCCCTCTGTTCCTATCACGTGCCTTCTCCTTCGCTTAGTCGGGGCGGAGCACGAAGGGTTTTTCGCGTTCCGCCCTGTGTGACGTGGTCACAGAGGTAGGGTACGAGCTTTGCCGGGTGCAGCGCATCGGCCAGGTGGCCATTTCTTGCGGCGAACTTCGGAGAATAAACCTTCCACGCACTCCGGTGAATAGCGCCGAAAGGAGAACCGCATCCCTGTATCAGGCAGAGTCCACGTGCTCCTGCATCTCGCGGACCCGCCGCCCTTCGCGATGCCCCCGATAGTATGCCAGTCTCTCCTGATGACCTGCCCATTCTGCGAGGTTCGAGTTCTCAAGGAACAACCGCCTCGGCCCGAAACGGCCATCCCCCCAGCCGTTCCTGTAAGCTGGGTTCTTCCTCCGGTCGCCAAACTGCTTGGTCACCTTCTCCTGGCTCATCTCCGCTCCTTCTAACATATCCTACGGCGGCTCATCCTTCTCCTGGGGGATGGGGCGGGAGGCAAGTGCCCCACCGCTCTCTCTGCATGCAACGGGGACACTCTAGCAGCCTCGTAAGGGGTGATACATATGCCAGGTGGACACTTCTTCTGGGGCGAATTTCCTAGAACTCCGTTAGGGCGAAGTTCGCAGAATCTACCTTCTACGCACTCGGGTTCCCTATTCACCCGAGTGGCTCGCTAGGCACGTTCTATGAGGGTGAACTTAGAGAGGGAGCAGCCCCTACGCAGACGCCGTCGTCTCCTCGCCCTGACCTTCGCCGAGCGCCTCCTGAGCCGTCCCCTCGGTGCGCTCCAAGACGTCTTCCAGGGCGGCCCTGACCTCCCCGAGAGTGCCCAAGAACGCCTCGTCCACCGTGTCGCCCACCTCTAAGCCCTCGAGAGCCGAATCGAGCGTGCCCAAAGTCTCCTCCAAAGTCTCCCCCACCAGCCGGCTTATAGAGCGGACCAGGATTCGCAGGATCTCGGGGTGCTCGCCTATGGTCTCTAGCGCCTTCACGAGGATGGCACGCACGTTCCTAAGGTGCGCCACCAGGTGCACCTCGGCCTCAACCCCCTCTATCTCCAGTTTGACCTCATCCAGCCTGGCGTCCACGCCGACCGAGATGTTCACGAGGTTGGCCAGTTCTGCCAGGATGGAGACGTGGGCCCTTAGGTCGCGGACCTCCAGGGTGATCCTGTCGACCTCCAGCTCGGGAACGTCGAGCACCACGTCCGGCTCCTGGCCGTCCTGCCCTTGACCGTTCGACGGCCACCGGCCCGATCGCATGAGCGCCCAGGCCGTCGCGCCTGCGGCCAGCGCCCCCAGGCCGAACCATCCGAAGCCCGGCGGTACCCGTCCGAAGGCCATCTGCGTCCCCGAAGGGGATCCTAGCCGGGGTGTCCTGAGCATCTCCATCACCTTCCACTTCCCCTACGTTCGGAGCCTCTCGCAAACATAATGCCACCGCCCAAAGCCAGGTGCGAACTTCTTAGAACGCCGACAAAGCGGAGTTCACCCATGAGGGCTATAGCCCAGGTCCGTTCGACCCGGCGATCTCTGTATCGTGGTGCCCCTCCGCTCCTTCCGAGCAGTCGGAGTCCGGGCAGCCCAGCGGATACGACTAAGGGCCCAGAGAAAGGGTGGACTTCGGCCCGATGCGCGTGCCCCGGTCCGCGGCTTTACTGAGGACGCACTAAAGCTCACCAACTAAGGAGGCACGAGCGATGCACCAGACCAACCCGACCGAGATGTTTCGCGAGCGTCACCTCGCATTGCTGCACGAGTCCGAGGAGAGGCGCCTCGCCCGACGGCTGAGGAAGGCTCGCTCGAAGGGGCACCCTCGGAGCGAACCACACCTCAAGGACTCGTGGCTGCGGATGCTGTGGGGTACAGGACCGATACCGTAAGCCCTCCTCTCCTAAGGCCGAGCGAGACTCGACAATTTCCGAGAACTCCGTCAATGCGAAGTTCGCAGAACTTTCCCCGCACGCCGGCCGCGCCACCGCCCGCGCCGAACCAGCGGGCGCTAATCTCGATCTTTCCCCGCCCTATTCGTCATATCATCGATGAGAGACCAGCGAGGAGCGTGGGCGCCGGCATCGATCACAGATGTCTTCGACCTGTAGTGCTCCACGGCAAACTTCTGCCATTGCCTCTCGGCCAGGAGCCCATCTTGGAAGGTGCGTTGCAGTATGGGTTGCAGTACGACGCCCCAGATCAGTTCAAGAGTCTTTACCGATCTCTCGCGTTTTACCTGCAAACTGCCACATTTTTGAGTGGAGCCGAGGGGATTCGAACCCCTGACCTCCGCCGTGCAAAAGCCAAGTGGTACGTTCCGGCCCGTCCTAGCGCGTCCGGTATTTCCGGTCATTTGCAGGTGTTTTGCGGGCTTACAGTACTTACTGGGTCCGGTACGTCCCGGTCCGTACTTGCCCGGTTGCAGTACGGTTGCAGTACATCCATTCGAGTACCCTCCGTCCGACGCATACTTGCTGTGTCCTATTTAGCATCGTCCAACCGTATGACGTACCTGATGGGCCTGCCACAGATCTTTGTCCGCTCGGCGGCCTCCGGGCCACCGTCCGTGATGCTCTGTACGCGGTAGCGTCCAAGATACTCCCAGGCAGCGTTTCCAGCGTACCTGTAGACTGGGAGTGCTTCGCTCTGCCGACGCAGCATCTTCACACGCTCGGATGTCCGTGGAATCGTCTTTCTCAGAAATTCGTGGGTTGCTGTTGCCCGCAAGTAGGCGGTCGCGAGCGCCACATAGACATAGCGGCCCGTCTTTTTGTATTAGACTCGAGTTCGCCGTCCAGAGGTGAGGACGCGCGGCATTTCGGAGTGCTACGGAGAGGAGCGAAGGATTGCACAACGCGGGCCTTGGGACCTACACCCTCATCTCCAAATTGGGGTTCCCGAAAACCTACCTTGGCAAGCTCATGCTGGTGACCTTCCTGGGCACCCACGCGCCGCTGCTTGGCGCGGCTCTGTACCTCCTGCTCGGCTCCTCGGTAGGCTTGGAGGCTGCCTTACGTATCCTGGCGCTTCTGGTGGCGGTCACCCTCGTCGGGAGCGCAGTCACACTGCTGGCCTTGGGCGCGTTGCTCGCCCCAGTGAGGTTGACCTCATCGGCCCTTAAGCGCTATCTCGACGACCGGACCGAGCCCGATCTTCCCATAGGCTTCTCCGACGAGGCAGGCAGGCTCATGGCCGACGTGCGATACGCCGTCAAGCACCTGGACTCCTCCATCCGCTCGCTCGAAGGGCTCTCGGGCACAGACTACCTCAGTGGCCTACCTAACCGCCGCGAGGGCGAGGGGCGGTTGGCTGGCGACATCGCGCGGGCCAGGCGCGGCGGGGGCCAGCTCACGGTAGCGGTGGTGGATCTCGATGGGTTCAAGACCATAAACGACACCCACGGCCACCATGCCGGGGACATCTGCATCCGCCATGTTGCAGACGTGATAGGGCGCAGTGTGAGGAAGGGCGACTGGCTGACCCGCTGGGGCGGGGACGAGTTCGTGCTGGCGCTGTGGGGCGAGTCGGTGTTCGCCTCGCCCGAAGCCGTGCTGGGGCGGATCAACGCGGACCTCAGGCGCAGCCCGGTGCGCCTGCCCGGGGGAGGGGAGCTGGTGCTGAGCATCAGCGTGGGGGCGCACCGGTACGCGGGAGAGGACGACCTCCGGGAGATGCTGGCGAAGGCGGACGCGGCAATGTATCAGGCCAAACGGGAGGGGAGAGCGTGGGTGCTGGCCGACTAGGAACCGCTCGAGCGGCCTTAGCTGCCGACGATACCCTCCGGGAGCATGACGCGATTGCTGGGGCGGACCTCCGGACCGGGACCGATGGGCTTCTCGAGCATCCAGGTTCGGGCATATCTATCGAGCACCACTACATGTAGTGTTGAGTAGGATGCGTGGGGCCTGGGGAAGGGACGGTATCCCGGTTCCATGGGCCCGAACTATGCACGACCTTGTATCTGTACTTCTGAGAATTCACCTTTTCTACGCACTTGGGTGAATAAGGCAAAAAGAAGGGCCAGAGTCCCGGCAGCTTAGACTAGACAAGGCGAGCGGTACGCCCTTCCTGGGCAGGTTCTTTGCTGGCAAGGAGCTCGGAGTCCACCCCGATGATATAGAGGATCTCAGCGAGCCCTGAGATTCGCTACCCTTGGGAGACCCCGGTCTACGGGAGTGGCCCGGAAAACCAGGAAGTATACCTAACCAGGAACGCGCATCTCTATCCATAACCACAAGCACCACTGTTGTCTGAAGCTGTTCATCTACCGCTACAACCTGGAGCGAAGGAGTATCATTCTAGAGTGAAACACTACCCCGTGCATACATACCCTGGCGAGCCGCACGAGCACGTGGCACCCCAGACGGTGTCTGCACCGCCGGCTATTGCCTCGAGATCCCGCTCGGAGAGCTCTCCTTCTCCGAGCGGCGAGGAACTGGGAAGCACCAGGTAGATGGTCTGTGCCGTCTCCTCAACCGCCCTTATCTGAACGCCCTCCGGCAAACGCGTACCGAGCTCCTCCTCCAGAGCAGCCTTGGGGTCATCAAGCAGCCTCTGCCGGAAGTTCTCGTCCTCAAGGCTCCTCTGTACGATACTGCGCTCCATCTCCGTCCGACCCGACGCTTCGCTCATGGGCTCTCCCTTCCCCTCACGAACCGGCTCTCTCTTGCGTGTTCGCCTCGGGACATATGGTGCGAGGGCCAGTATCCCATGCTAGCTGGCGCCGAGCAAACGGAGGAGCGGTATGCGACTTCTATGAGAAGGCACTGTTTGTCAAGCCAGCCGACGTGGCGGCCACTGTGTGGTGAACGCGACTGCTCTGCCCTTCGCGCTATGCTTCTATCCGCACTGTCAGTGAGTTCACTCTTCGGTGACTCTGTGCATAGGATGAGATCCGTCTTTTCGAGCTAAAGGCGCTGCAATCTTCCGAGCGGTCTTCCTTGAAAGGTGGACCAAGTTCGCGTGGCGCAGTCGCCTTATGCTAGATCCGAAGCGCGTTCGGGCAAGATCAGCCATGGCCATCCGCCAAGGCTTTAGGGTCGCCTAGCCGCTGTAGCGCTATCTTCACCTCCTCTTTGCTCGTCTGACTCATGGCCTCGCTTCAAGCCGCCTCCTTCGATTGGCGCCGATGCGCGTTGTAGAGCGGATCGTAGACCTCCCCGCTCACCCACAGGCGGTGCAAGAGCACCGAGAGCTTGCTGGCCACGGCCACCACCGCCCGCTTCTTTGAGTTCTTGCCGCCCCGGGAGGCTATTTTCTCCCCATGGCGCCTCAGGTCCGAATCGGAGCCGAAGGGTCCCAGGACGTAGTGGGCGCTGCCTACCAAAAGCCTTCTTAGCATCTCGTCGCCCTCCTTGGAGATGCGTTTTTGGGGGTCCCTCTCTCTCGACCGGTCGGTTGCGGGAACGAGCCCCAGGTACGCCCCTACCGAGCGGCTCTTTTCAAAGCGGCCTGCCCAAGCAGAGCCCGTGGCTGAACGCCATAGAACCCAAATGGGTACACGGCAAGCGCAGGGTGGTGGAATTCGACGGAGTGCTCGGTGCTTACGAACTCGCCGACAGGGTCTGCGGGGCATTCGGTAGTCCGCATTACGAGCATCTGTCCATCCCCCAGGAGGTCGCTTGATCATGCACTACGGTAGTTTGTTAAGTAGGGACGTACAGGTCGAGCGAATGTCCTCCGACAGCGTCAAGCAGCGCTCGCAGTTGCGGTGGAGGGGGCGCCTTCGACCACGCCCTCCAAAAGCGCCAGAGCATTACCCACGGGTCCAACCATCCTCGCACCTGCCGCAGAGCTAGCGGCCATGACGGGGGAGGCTTCTCCTGTTCTTCCTTCTCGGAGTCCTCTTCTTTTTCCCCCGCCGCCTCCTCCTGTGCTGCTGGGGGCTGGGTCTCTGGAGGAGGATCTGTGAACACCGTAGGGTGCTCTCGGGCATACGCCCACCAACAGAAAGAGAAGGCGCAAAAGACCATCTCCCAGTGCCTTCGGATGGCGCGGTCGCTTCTGACCTGGAAGTCCGAGAAGCCCAGCTCTCCCTTGATCTGCCGGTAGCTTTGCTCCACCCACTGCCGAAGGCCGTAGAGTCTTACCACCTCCGCCAGATCGGCCTCCTCCAGCGGGGACTGTTGCGCCCGGCGGGAATCCGGAGCGGACAGGTTGGTCACCAGATACCACGAGCTGTTGGTCGGCAGAGCTTGCGGGTCCGTACTAACCGCCACCAGGCGCACCGTATCTTCCGGTCCGTAGCCAATGAGCGTGCTTACCTCCACCGCCCACCACTTCTCGGTGTGTCCGTCCTTGAAGGTCCGTACGATGAGCTTCCACGCTCCCGGATCCTCCTCGGAGTTCCAGCCCATTCTCTCAGTGGCTTCCTCGGGGGTGTGCGCCGCCTCTTCTTCGGCCCATCTTCCCTTGTGGGGCCTGAGGCTCAGGACGTAGGGTACTTTTGCCTTCCACATCGCCCCTTCGAAATCCGCGTTCTCCCCATAAAGGCAATCGGCTACTACGGCGCGGAAAGGAATGTGCGCTTCCCTGGCGCTCTCGACCAACTCTACCGCGATCTGGGGCTTGGTCCTAAAGGCGGGATCGCTTCTTCCCTTCTCAAGTCGCTTGGCCGGGGTGTAAGGCTCCACACCTAGCGAATAGTAGATTCTCCCGTCGGCCCACACCGAGCTCACCGAGACGATCCCGTTGGCTATTCTGCCTATGGATCCGAGGTACTGGTAGCCGACGTGATCGGTCGCCTTGCCGTCCTTACGGTCTCCGGTCTCGTCGATGACAAGCACACCCTGCTCGTGCGGTGCCATGCTGGAGTCCTCCCGGAGCATCCGCACTCGACGCGCGTTCACATCCTCCGCTTCCCAGGCCGATTCCGAGAGGAAAAACTGCAGCTTCTGCGCCGGAGCGCCCTGGGCTCCCACGATAGGCTCCATGCCGGCCAGGGCGGTAAGCGCCTTGTTGCGGTCCCTGGGCAGCAGCAACCCCTGCAGATACTCCCGGAAGCCTCTTCTTTGGGCGAGGGTGGAGAATAGATCATCAAAGCTTCCGGCATAATCTTCGAGCGGGCCTGGAGCCAGTGGGCACGGCAAGCGTTTGGTCATTTCGTCACACCTCCACCGCCATTGAAGTATGACCCGCTCCGTTTAACAAACTACCGACTAGGCACTTCGGTGAATAAGGGCTGGAAGGGAAGGCGGAGGACCGGGGCTTACTAAGACCCCGGTCCTCCGCACCCAATGGAGCTCTGGAGTGCTCCGCTGGTCCTCTAGTGGCTTTCTAGTTGTCTATCTCGAAGAACCATACCTTCTGCTGTAAGCCTGCCTTAGAGCTGTTCTGGTCGAGCCGATTGCCTGCCTCATCCTTGGCTACCGTGGTAACCACGGCCTTGTAGGTTACTCCCCTCCTCAGGTTGTTGTTGGGGTTGAGGGTAGCCGTATCGGTTGCTGCGTCGTAGGTAACCTGGGCAGCTATCTGGTTGGTTGAGCCCTTCCTGAATAGCTTGAAGGCGTTTATGACGCTAGCCTTCCTCATCTCCTCAGAGAAGGTAGCCCTGATGTTGGCCGCGGGGCCGACTTCCCCCCCGTTTCTGGGGAAGGTGCTTTCGACCCTGGGCGCCTGGGTGTCTAGCTTCTCCAGTTCGAAGGAGCCTATGTCGCAGGCGCTTCCCTGCGGGCGACTCACGCCGCGCTGGTCTTTTGTGAAGATGGTACCGCAGCCGTTGGCCCCTTGCGGGATGGCGTCTATGGCGGGGCTGCCGCTCAGTAGCGCGTGGGTCTGGGTGGGGCCGCCGTTATCCGCGAGGGCTCCGAGCATGGGGTCCGCGCCGATCTGATCTCCTGTCTGGTTGAAGGCACCGGTTGCGTTGCCGGTCCCGATGAGGTTGTAGCCGTTGGAGACGAAGGAGTTGGTGGTGCCCTCGACGAAGTCCACGTCGGTGTTGGTGTTGTCGGAGATGATGGTCGAGAGCACTTCGGTGCTGGTGCGATCGTTCCCGACGCTGGCCACGCCGCTCCCCTGGTCGTTGGGAGCGGTGTTTTTGGTAATGGTAGAGAACTCTATGACGGTGAGGCCATCGTTGTTGAAGACGCCGCCGCCTGAGGTCTGAGCGGTGTTGCCGCTTATGGTGGAGTTGGTGATGGTGGTCGTTTCGCCGAAGAGGTTGCCGTCGGAAAAGATGCCGCCGCCGCGGAGGTTTGCGCTATTTTCTGAGAAGGTGGAGTTGTTCACCGTAACCGTGCCACCACCGCGGTTGAAGATGCCCGCGCCTTCTGTGGCGCTATTTTCTGAGAAGGTGGAGTTGGTTACCGTGAGCGAGGTTTGGCTTCCTTGCCATAGGCCGCCGCCGTTAGGAGCGCTATTTTCTGAGAAGGTGGAGTTGTTCACCTCTAGGGTGCCATCGTTGCGTATGGCGCCGCCTTCTGTGGCAGCGCTATTACCAGAGAAGGTGGAGTCGCTCACCGTAGCCGTGCTAAAGCTACCGTTCGCAATAGCGCCGCCATAGTCCACGGTGCTCCTATTGCCAGAGAAGGTGGAGTTGTTCACCTCTAGGGTGCCCCCTGAGTTGAAAATGCCGCCGCCGTTAGGAGCGCTATTACCAGAGAAGGTGGAGTCGCTCACCGTAGCCGTGGCCCCGTTGTCGTTGTATATGCCGCCGGCGGTTCCGTTAGAAGTGTTGCCCGAGAGAGTGGAGTTGCTCACCTCTAGGGTGCCCAAGTTGCGTATGGCGCCGTCGTCTTCGGCTGTGTTGCCACTTATGATGGAGTCGGTGATCGTCAGGGTGCCGTTGTCTACGTTGGAGATGCCGCCGCCGCGGTCGTCGTCGAGCCCGAGGGTATTCCCGTTGGAGATGGTCATCCCCGAGATGGTGACGACGGTAGTGTCCCCAGTGACGGTGAAGATCCTGAAGTTCTCCGCGGTGTCGGGCCGCGTGACCGTGAACTGATCTGCCCCTGGTCCAACTATCTCTATGTTACTCGAAAGGTCTGGCAACGCCGCGGTAAGGTTCACCGTCCCCGTCACTCCGATGTTTATGACGTCGTCTCCAGAGCCCGTCACACACCCTCCAGAAGCCGTGTCGGTGTTGGCCGAGGTTATGGCCTCCCTGAGGGTGCATTCCACATCGTCGGTCCCCGGGTCGGCGGTGCTGTTGACGGTGATGGTGGCAGCCCAAGCGGGGCTTGAAACGTAAACGAACAGCAGCCCCCACACAAGGAACGCCATCCCCACAGTAGGAGCCAGTATCTTAAGCGGATGCATCCGTGCAAGTGCTAGTACACCTTGTGGGACGCCTCGGTGCGGTCGGTCGCTGTTGTGCTCTTCGGTTGGCATCGTGTGCCTCCTTATGAGAGGGCGAAGCTTTCTAGCCCCGCCGCGCTGTTCGGCAGCCCGGCTACCTCCCAGCTTCTAGGAGGCCCTTGGGCTTTGCGCCCCCGCCTTACGACGGGTTTGCCCTTCTCGCTAGCGCACACACGGATGCCCTTGTCTACAGGCACAATCCTAGAGCGCTTGCTATGAATGCATCCTAAAGTACATCCTAGCCCCACGCAATACCCCTTGGAGAATATCCTCCGCATACAAACGATGCCTCTATGTTGCCTTGTGTTATGCGCTCTCTCTATGCCCGCCTTATTACCAGTGGACGATGGATCGGCGTTGAACCATTGACGAACTTCCATGAGAAGGCCGCAAACGAGAAGTCCACTCGAAACCGCCACAACGAACGACGTGTATGAGATAGGCTCTGCCGTCGCTGGCTCGCCCGAAGGATACCTCCAGGGAGGACATCGAGGTCGCAGGTAGGGGCAGCGAAATCGGCGACGCGTAGACAGGCGGGTTGCAGTACGGTTGCTGTAAGGTGGGCCAAGAAAGGTCCTGACCCATCACTTTGTCTTCACGTTTTACCTGCAAATCCGCACATTCCTGAGTGGAGCCGATGGGACTCGAACCCACGCCCTCCGCCATGCAAAAGTCAAGAAGTACGTTCTAGCCCGTCCTGGTACGTCCGGTTATTCCGCCGTTTTGCAGGTATTTCACGGGCTAACCGGAGGCGGGTAGTCCATTGCGTACCAGCCCATACCGGCCCGGTTGCAGTACGGTTGCAGTACGATCGTGTACCGGTCGTAAGACGGCCGATGGGACAACGCCATCTCTTTAGACGGCCTCCCTGACCGGGGAGGTAGCGTACCGACCTCGAGGGCATCATGATCTTCGATGATTTATGGGGCTCATGGGTATGCAGGAAACCCACATGGCTAAGCAGATTTCTGTCCACAGGGTACCCTCACAGCAGCTCGCGTGTAGGTTGATCGGCATGCGAGACTGCGAGCATGAAATCGTGTTCGAAGGATCTCAGGATGAGCCCAGTCCCTGGAAAATAGAACGATGAGGCCCTCGGTGTCCAGGACGGGATATCGGTGCAGCATCAGACCGTCCGTATAGGCCTGCCTCCAGCACCACTTCGCGGTGTCCGAACCTGGCCAACTAAAAACCCAGCCAGGATTCGTGGTCGTTACCGAGGTCCTCACCGGCGCTTCCTGGCGCCTACGCTAGCTACCCGTTGGTCAAGCCTCTAACGCTATTCGTCCAACGTTCTATTCCATCCCTTCCGCGAAGAACGCGATCAGGGTCCTGAAATTACACGGGTGAAATCTAGTAACCAACAGCGTTGCGAAGACCTCGGTCGGCCGGGCCGACCGAAACATGCATTTGGTGCAATTGGGAACGCAAGCCCTTGCGTTGAGCTTGGTCGTTGCGCCGCCTACCGTTTCTTCCGCTGCCCCGCTGACCGCAAGCCTCTCATGATCGCTCAACGTCCACGTACAATCCCCGAAGAGGTGAGGACGCTTTAGGCAGAGCCCCAGACCAGAACAGCATGGTGCCTTGCGGGCCGAGGCAATCTCCGTACGCGGCGGTGCGGAGCAGGTACACGATTCCGGTGGCTTCGACTCTTCGCCTTACTCCTTTGCCGTGAACTCGACGTCTTTCGTCTCCGGGCCCCACGCAGCCCCGACGGCGATCAAGAGGGCGCCAATAACAAGGAGCGCGAGCACCGTGTACTCGAATGGCATAAACACCGACATGCCCGCCTGGTAAAAGGCGTAGAAAGACGGAAGAACGACAGCGAGGCTGTAGGCCAAGCCATAGCCTGAGGCTCGCACACCGACGTGAAAGCGCTCGCTTACATACGCGGGCGTGAGGGCGAACGGACAGACCACGATCGACACGACAACGCTTGTCACGACAATTACCCAAAAGAGACCGCTGACCGCGCCGCTTATGATCAGATAGTAAAGTGCGGTGGCGAGGATCGCCATTGTCACACCTACGGCAATAAGGAAGGGACGACGTCCCGTCACCTGGCTGAGCGCACCCGCCCCGACGATAACGGGGGTGAGCACGAGGTACGCGATGACCAACGTTATCGTAACCTGTGTACTAGAGAGCCCAGTCTCGGCGAGCACCCCGGGTAGAATGGCGGCCACGGTTTGCAACGTAAGCCAGAGACCATTCATAAGTAAGAAGACCTGCAGAAAGCTCTTGAGATTCTCGCCTCTGAACAGTGTCTTCAGCGGAGCCTCCGGCTTGTCCGAATGCTGCCAAAGCTCCGATTCACTGACCGTGCGAGAGTAGTAGATCACGAACGCGAAGGCCAGGAGCCCCCCGATCACGAACGGGATCCTCCACCCCCACTGCACGTAGGCCGAGTCGATCCCTTCTGAGGGCATCAAGAAGAGCAAGAGCAAGGTGATCAGGGAGATAGTGGCGTAGGCGAGCGGGAAGGCGCTGTCGATTATGCCGCTGTAGAGGCCCCGCTTCTCACGTGGTGCGTACTCCATCGCCAGCGGGTTCGCCGAGGTGTATTCCCCGCCGAGGAAGATGCCGTCAACAAACCGTAGAGCGATCAGGAGTATCACTGCCACTATGCCCAACTGCTCGTAGCCGGGCAGCAAGGCTATGAGAAGCGTAGCCACGCCGAAGCCCGTAACGGAGATTATGGCCGTACGTTTGCGCCCTATGGTGTCTGCAAAGTGGCCGAATATTGCGGCGCCCAGAGGCCGCCCAACTAGCGTCGCCGCGAAGATAGAGGCGCTGACGATCGCAATCGCGCTAGTACTCAATTGCGGCGAGACGAAATAGGCTATGGCAGGGGCCAGTACCACAATCGGAAGATAGATATCGAACAGGTCAACGTAGAAGCCCAGGAAGGCCCCTTTCAGAGCGCTCTGTGCTCGCCTGTCGTGCTCCTCTCTTTCCGCTGCGCCAATCGAGGTCGCCATGCCGCTCCTCCTCTTGTTCGTCTACATACGGCTCGACGGTTCCGTACTCCCGCTGATCAAACAGATCTTCTTCGTCCTTGATCGGGGGAGTCCCAGTACCACTGCGCGGGTGGGTAGACCGGTCCGTAGCCCATCGGTGGTGTGTAGCCCGTGGGACCCCGATCACCGCGACTCCCGCGACGGGATGCAGCGAAGACGCCGATGGCGACTCCTACGAGGAGTCCGACAACCCAAGGCGCGACCTGGCGCAGCATCGGGAGGCCCACTACCGACAGTATGTTCAGGGATTCGTCTTCGCCGGGGGTTGCGGTGGTCTGTTCGTGCTGCGGAGCTCTCTCGGTGGGCCCTCCCTCGGAGCCATCACTTGAGAGTACCTGGGCTTCAAGATTGCGGGCGAACTGGTCCAGAATCCGTTCCGAGACGTTGCCGATGGCGCCCCTGCCGAACTGGGCTACCTTTCCTCGCACCTCCATGTCGGTGTCCATCGTCAACACGCTTTCGGAATCCGAACCCGTAACGGTGGCCGTTATCGTGGCCTCGGTGCCGCCGTGTCCGTTGATCTCGCTCCCGGAGGCCCTCATCACCGCCCGGCGGGCATCTCGGTCCAGCTCCTGGAAGTAGATGGTGCCCCGGTAAGAGACGGTGATCGGGCCAACCTTGACCTTTACGAGCCCCGTGTACGTGTCGTCGTCCTCCTTGCCTTCGAGGGTCGCGCCCGGCAGCAAGGGAGCCACCCTTTCGACGTCGGAGAGCACGTCGAAGAGCTCGTCAGGGGGAGCGGCCACGTCGATCTCGTTCTGGATCTTCATCTCTCCTCCGGTATGTCCATCAGGGCCTTGCGCTGCCCGCCATCGATGGGTACGTGTGCGCCGTGCACGAAGCTTGCTCTCGGGGAGGCGAGGAAGACGACCAAGTTTGCCACCTCCTCCGGTTCACAGATTCGACCAAACGGGATGCTCCCCACTGCCAAGTCGTGGGCCCTCTCTTGAGAAACGCCTTTGTCCCGAGCCAACGCCTTTTCTAGCCCGTCCCATCGGTCGGTGTTAACCGGACCGGGATTGACCGTGTTGATGCGGATGCCGAAGGGGCCGTACTGATCCGCCATGGCGGAGGCGAAGTTGATGTCGGCGGCGTTGGCTACCCCTGCGGTGGTCTCCCACGGGGTCGGTTTGAGTCCGTCGTTGCCCACCACGAGGACCACGCTTCCTTCCCCCTGTTCCCTCATGCGCGGAAGCACGGCCCTGCAAGCCCGCACGTAGCCCATAAACTTCAGGTTGAGGCTGCTGAACCACTCGTCTTCGGTTAGGTTCTCGAGGAGGCCCCCGGGCGAGCTTCCGGCGCAGGTGACGAGGATGTCGATCTTGCCCAGGGAGTCCACCGTCTCGGCGACCGCGCGTTCGACGTCTTCCGGATCACTCATGTCGCCCGCGATGGGTACGACCTTCTGGCCCGTGGCGTCGGACAGCTCCTGGGCCGTCTGCTCGAGCAGCTCCTTCCCCCGGGCTGTGATGACCACGGTGCTTCCCTCTTCGGCGAAGAGCCGGGCGCAACGCTTGCCGATACCCTTGCTGCCTCCCGTGATAAAAACCACCTTGTCCTCAAGCCCTACATCCATCCCGTTCTCCTCTCGATTCCCTCGATTCGACTGAATCGACCTTCACGGCTCTCTGGCCGTGCAGCCCCGTACCGTTAAGTGACCGTACCGATCAACTCATTTTTCAACACCTTTCCTATCTCGTTGCGGGGCAGCTGCTCGACCACGAAGAATCTCTTCGGGCACTTGTAGGCGCTGAGGCGCTCGCGGGCGTGGGCTTCGAGCACTTCGTCGTCTATCTCACTCCCCCGAGCGGGGACGACGAAGGCGACTACTTCTTCTCCCCACTGGTCCGACGGGACGCCCACGACGGCCGCCGTTTGGACCGTCAGGTGTTCCTCCAGAAGGAGCTCGACCTCCCTAGGGTACACGTTCAATCCGCCCGTGATGATCATCTCCTTGGAGCGTCCCGTGATGGACAGGTATCCGTCGTCCAGATCCACGCGTCCTATGTCCCCGGTACGAAACCAATCCCCCGGGTAGAAGCTGTCCCTCGTGGCTTCCGGGAGGTGCCAGTAGCCCCCGAACACCTGCGGACCGCGCAGCACCACCTCGCCGTCTTCGCCGGGTGGGACTTGGGCACCCTCGTCGTCGACTATCGCCAGTTCGGTGCCGGGAAGGGGCAGCCCCACCGATCCAAACTTACGTGGACCGTCGTACGGGTTGGAGATGCTAAGGCCACTTTCGGTACTGCCGTAACGCTCCAGGATGTCCTGGCCCAGTAGCGACGATACCCTCCGGGCCAACGCGGGGGAGAGGGCCGAAGAACCGCAAACGGCGAGCCTCAGAGACGAGAAGTCTACATCCCCGATGCCGTCCCAGGCGGCGAGCTTTTCGTACATGGCCGGGACGGCGAAGAGGACCGTCGCCCTCTCAGACTCGATCGTCGCGCAGAGGTCGGCCGCGTCGAACCTGCTATTTATCACGGCGCGTGATCCGGAGAGAAGCGTCGCGTGAACGCCACCGAGCCCGTGCTGGTGCGAGAACGGGAGCGCGTGCACAAGCACGTCGCGCGCGCTCCATCGCCAGGCCCGCATCACCGCGCGGATGGAGGAGAGCAAATTGGCGTGGGAGAGCGGCACTCCCTTGGGTTGCCCCGTGGTGCCGGAGGTGTAGGCAAGCAACGCCGCGTCGCAGCCGTCGGCTTGGGCCGGCTCCAGGGGTTCAACCCCAGAGATCACCTGCTGCAGCGATGGGACGTCGGCGGGCGCCTCTTCCTCGAGCGCGACGACAGATTGGAGGGTCTTGCTGTCGCGAGCCAGAGATGCCAGCCGCTCGAGCGCATCTCCCTGCGCCAGCGCGCACATTGCGCCGCTGTCTTCCACGAAGTGGCGCAGCTCATGCTCCGTGAGGCTGGCACCGGCCGGAACCACTATAGCTTCCGCCCTGAGGATACCGAGGTATGCGGTGACGAAGTCGAGCGAATTATTGCCGCACAGGAGGACACGTCCTCCCGGTTCGATCCCCTGAGCCCTGAGCCAGCCTCCCACTTCTGCAGCGCGGCGGTCGAGCTGTCCGTGGGTGATCCCTTCGCCGTCGATGATCAGAGCAGGTCGCTCGGGGTCACGCGCTGCGGTGTCGTGAAATGCTCGGGTTAAACATCCCTCGACAAGCTCCGCCTGCAGCGAACCGGCGTCGACCTCTTCTCCGAGGTGGCGTCGCCAAGCCTGAACCGTATCAGGCGCCACCTGACCGGTATCTGCCAGCTTGGTCATCCAACGCCTTCCCCGCGCGACAGCGCCGAAACGGAACCCGTCCAGGACGCGCGGTTGCCCGACCTCTCCTCGCGCAGCGCGTCGAGGTACCCTGAGGCCTCCGTCACCACGCGTTTCACCCGGCCGACCGCCCCACGATTCAACCCGGTAAAGTCTGAGGCGAGCTCGACTGCCATCGCCTCCGGATCCTCTTCGACACGGTCCACGAGCCCCATTGCCATCGCTTCCTCCGCCCCGACGGAGCGCATCGTGAGGCAAAGGTCCATCGCCCGACCTCTTCCTACCAAGGAAGGAAGCCCCCAGGATGCGACCGCCAGACCGTGCCCGGGTCCGGAGACGCGCATCATCGTTCCCCTCCCCGCGACCCGTAGGTCCCCGGCGACGGCGAGTTGTAATCCTGCCCCGACGGCGTGCCCGTCGAGGGCCACGACTATCGGGGCCGTCAACGTCACCATCTTCTCGTAGAGTTCGTACAACAGATCGCTAACCCCCGCTCGCTCGCCGTCCTCGAGGTCGAGATCCGCCCCGGCGCAGAAAGCCCTGGGGGTAGAAGAACAGAGGACGACGGCGCCTGCGTCGACACCGTCGAAGGCTTCAATCAAGGCGGATACCAGGGGCATGTTGACGGCGTTCAGCCGCTCCGGGCGGTTGAGACGCAAGCGCAAGACGTCCTTCGCCGGGCTGTCGGACAGCAACTCCTGCGTACCGCTCATCCGCTCACGAGACAGGCTCGCACAACTCGACCAGGATCCCGCCGAACGCCTGTGGATCGAGGAATGCGATGCGCATGCCACCCGCCCCTGGTAGCGGCGCGTCACCCAGAGGATCCACTCCACGCTCCTTCAACTCGTCCAGCGCAGCTTCGAGATCCTCCACCTCGAAGGCCGCGTGTTGTATCCCGGGCCCGTGCTCTTTCAGGTAGTCGGCGTTGGACCCCGTGCCGGTAAGCGGTTTGATCAGCTCGACCAAGGTCTCGCCGCAGGGGAGGAACGCTATCTCGAGCTCGTCCCCGTACGGCTCCACGTGGTCGAGCGTCAACCCGAGGTTCTCGGTGAAGCTCTGCACCGCGCCGTCGAGGTCTTCCACGATGACGCCCAGGTGGTTGAGGCGCTTGATGTTCACCCGCCCGGCTCCGCGACCACGCGCGTGGGGCCCCCGTTCTGGCCGACCAGCCGCAGGGGAAAGGCCGTGACCTCGAAACCGGCCGCCGGGAGCTCCGGCAGACGCATCAGGTTCTCGATCAGCAGTACGCCCGCCCCCAGCAGGATCGTGTGGTTGGGCCAGGGTTTGGTGTCGTCGACGGCAAAATCCAGCCCGAGCGCCGACGGCGCCGCCTCGGCGACCGCCTCGGCGGCGTCCTCGGCGAGGAAGGGGTTTGCCTCGTAGAGCCGCTCGCTCTGCCACGCCTCATCCGACCACCCGGTCGCCAGCATGAGGATCGTGCCCTCCGTCTCAGAAGGCTCGAACCCGGCGCTCTTCAGGTGTCCAAGCGTTATCGGGGACCCCTCCTCGGCCATAGATCTCAAGTCCAGGCATAGCCCCGGGCGCCGAAACCTGTCGATCGGGATCTGGTCGATGGAGGCGCCGTCCTCGATAAAGTGGGACGGCGCGTCTATGTGCGTGCCGGTGTGTATGCTTATCGTCATCGTCGTGTTGCGCACCCCATCCCGCTCGAGCGTCGTGAGCGGCTCAAGCCGCGGACATGGATGGCCCGGGACCGGTATGGTCTTCTCCGAGAAAGGCATCGTGAGGTCAAGCATCCTACTCATCCCGATTTCCTCCTACGTACGCTTGTAGCTCCCTCTTGCCCAATATAATATTTAGTACGATCAGAGTAAAGTGCTAGTTTACTTCAAGCTTGGGCTTGATCTAAGCTAGGGTTTGGGCAATGGCGGATCGCGGGGAGGGGCAAACATGAAACCGGCTGCATTCGAGTATCGAAGGGTAAGCACGGTGGAAGAGGCCATCGAGCAATTAACGCAACTGGGCGAAGATGCCAAGCTGCTAGCGGGGGGCCAGAGCCTGGTAGCCATGATGAACTTCAGGTTGGTCCGTCCCTCCGCACTCGTCGACATAAAGCGCATCCCCGAGTTGCAATACGTGGAGCCCGACGGCGAGGGGTTGAAGATCGGGGCGTTGACGCCGCATCGTTGGGTGGAGGCGGTGGAGGACCCTGACATCCTCGAGGGTTTCTCGGTGCTAAAGAAAGCGGCCCGCTGGGTCGGACACTACCCCATTCGGACGCTGGGCACGTTCGGGGGCAGCATCGCGCACGCGGATCCTTCGGCGGAGTGGTGCATGCTCGCGTTGCTTCTGGACGCCGAGATCGTGGCGGTCGGGCCCGGGGGCGAGCGTGTGATAGCGGCCTCCGACTTCTTCCAAGGATTCTTCATGACCGCGCTCGAGCCCGACGAGATGATCGTGGAGGTGCGCTTCCCCGAGCCGGCCCCGCGCGCCGCGCTCCAGGAGTTCGCCAGGCGAGCCGGGGACTACGGTATCGTAGCCGCTGCCGTCGCGTTGGACGTCGAGGACGGCGAGTGCCGCTCGGCACGCGTGGTGCTCGGGGGCATCTCCGACGTCCCGTTACGTATCCCGGAGGCGGAGGACGCGCTCGCTGGGGCAGAAGTCGGTCCGGAGGCATTCGAGGCGGCGGGCCAGGCGGCGGGCGAGGCGATAGATCCGCCTTCCGACGTCCAAGCGACGGCGGAGTACAGACGAGACCTGGCGTCCGTCCTGATAAAGAGGGCGTTGGGAGAGGCGATGGCCGAGGCGCGGGAGACGGTCGATGCGCACTGAGGGGTCGTCCCCCCCACCGGGTACGTGGGTCGGGAAGTCTGTGCGCAGGGTCGAGGACAGGCGGCACCTCACGGGTCGAGGCCTCTTCGTGGACGACATGAAGCGGTCCAACATGCTCTACGCCAGCTTCGTACGGTCCCCCTTCGGCGCGGCGCGCATAAAGGGGGTTTCCGTCGGGGACGCACTGGAGCTGAAGGACGTGGAGGCTGTGATAACGGCCTCGGATCTCGGCGAGGTCTCGGGGCTCAGGCCCGTTCTGAACCGCCCGGAATTCGTTCCGGTGGAGATGCCGCTGCTCGCCGGCGACACAGTCCGTCATGTTGGCGAGCCGGTCGCCATGGTCCTGGCGAACTCTCCCCACGCCGCGGAGGACGGCGTCGAGGCCGTGAAGATCGAGTACGAGCCTCTCGAGCCAATCGTATCGATGGACGAGGCTCTCGCCGAGGGCGCCCGGACGGTGCATGAGGGGACCGAAGGCAACGTGCTGCTCGACGTATCAGGCACCAACGACCCCGAGCTGGAAGAGGTCGTTGGGCGGGCCCACATCGTGGTCGAGGCCACGTTCGACTCGGGGCGGCTTGCGGCCGTTCCAATTGAGGCGCGGGCCTGCCTGGCCGAGTGGGACGCGCGGGAGGACACCCTGATCCTGCACACCTCCACGCAGGTGCCTTACGTGGTGCGCACCGCTGTCTCCGACGTTCTCGGCATCCCGCAGCAGCGCGTGCGCGTGGTGGCCCCGGACGTGGGCGGGGGCTTCGGGCAGAAGTGCGTGGTTGGCCGCGAGGAGGTGATGGTGCCCATCGCTGCCCAGAAGGTGGGTCGACCGGTCAAGTGGGTCGAAGACCGTCAGGAGAACCTGACCGCGTCCTTCCACGGCCACGAGCAGCGCTACTATGCCCGCGCCGCCTTCGACGAAGAAGGACGCCTGCTCTCCCTCGAAGCGAACATCCTATGCGACATCGGCGCGTACTCGTGCTACCCATTCACCTGCGGGGTCGAGCCGCTCATGGCGGCGACGGAGATGCCCGGCCCCTACCGCCTGCCGCGTTACCGTTCGCGGGCACGGGCGGTGACCACCAACAAGGTCCCCATGGCCCCCTACCGCGGCGTCTCGCGGCCCCAATTCACCTTCGTGCTCGAGCGCCTCATGCAAAAGGCCGCCAAGCGTGCGGGAATAAGCGCGGTAGAGATCCGGCGACGCAACCTGATCACCGCCGAGGAGTTCCCGTACGAGAGCCCGACCGGTGTCGTCTACGACCCGGGCAGCTACCTGGAGTCCCTCGAGAAGTGCGTCGAGGTGATGGACGCGAGCGGTTGGGAAGAAAGGCAGGAGAAGGCGCGCGGTGAGGGGAAGCTGATCGGTCTCGGGTTCAGCAGCTTTGCCGAGCGGTCGGGTTACGGAACCCGGGTCTTCGCCCTCAGGAAGATGGCAGTCACGCCGGGCGGCGACAACGCCCGCCTCAGGATGGACCCATCGGGGCACGCGACCGTCTCGGTCGGCACCTGCGGTCACGGCCAGGGCCACCAGACCACGCTCGCACAGATCGCGGCCGACCAACTCGGCATAAGCCCGGAGACCATAACGGTACGCCAGGGCGACACCGAATCCACGCCGTACGGCTGGGGCACCTTCGCCAGCCGCTCCGCGGTCATCGGCGGAGGGGCGACCAAAAAGGCGGCGGCGATCCTCGCCGAGCGCATCAAGGAGGTCGCGAGCCACCTGCTTGAGGCCGCCCCCAAGGACCTAGAGATCGAGGACGGCAAGGTCTTCGTCAAGGGCTCACCCGAAAGCCACGTCACGGTCGCCAAGGTGGCGCGCGCCGTTCACGTGGAGCCGCACCTTCTGCCGGAGGGGGAGGCGGGAACGCTCGACGCCAGCGCCGGCTTCGACCCGCCGGGCACGTTTTCGAACGCGACCCACGGTGTCGCGGTGGAGATCGACCCGGAGACGGGCGAGGTCCGAATCGACCGCTACGTGGTCGTGGAGGACTGCGGGGTGATGATCAACCCGATGATAGTGGAGGGCCAGGTGCGCGGCGGCGTAGCTCAGGGCATCGCCGCCGCACTCTACGAGCAGCTGGTCTACGACGACGAGGGGCAGCTCATCACTTCGACCTTGATGGACTACCTGGTCCCGTCTTCGACGGAAATCCCGCCCGTCGAGATCTTCCACCTGCAGACGCCCTGCGAGTTCAGCGAGACCGGGGCGAAGGGGATGGGAGAGGGCGGCACCATCGGGGCGCCCGCGGCCATCGCCAACGCGGTGGCCGACGCCCTGTCGCACCTAGATATCGAGATAGACCGGCTGCCCATCACGCCGGACTATCTGCGAGCGGCGATAAAGCGATCACGAGCATACGGAGGAGTTGGCCAATGAAGGAGACCCACTTCGCGAAATTCACCGTCAACGGCCGTCCCGAGGAGGTAGAGGTAGAGCCCCGCCGGACGCTGGCCGACGTGCTGCGCCACGACCTCGGCTACACGGGGACGCACTTGGGCTGCGAGCACGGGATCTGCGGCGCCTGCACCGTTTTGCTCGACGGCCTTCCGGCGAGGTCCTGCCTCCTTTTCGGCGTGCAGGCCGACGGGTGCGAGGTAGAGACGGTGGAGGGCCTCGAGTCGGACGGACGGCTTAACCCATTGCAGGAGGCGTTCTCTGCCCACCACGGGCTGCAATGCGGGTTTTGCACCCCTGGGTTCTTGATGCTAGCGACAGCTTTTCTGAGGGAGAACTACGACCCCACGGAGGAGGAGACGCGGGAGGCCATGTCCTCCAACCTCTGCCGGTGCACGGGTTACCAGGGCATCATCGAAGCGGTGCGCGCCGCCGCGGGCAAGAACCTGGAGGCCGCTGGCGAAGAGCCGGACGCGTTGGGCGAAGAGGTCGGAGGCGTCTCCTCCCTGCGCGACGCGGGGGGCCACGGTCAATGAGCGCCGTCGGGAGGCGGGTCGTCCGCCTCGAGGATCGGCGTCTGCTGCGCGGGTTGGGCCACTTCGTCGACGACGTTCACCGCCCGGGGCAGCTGTGGATGAGGGTCCTGAGGTCCCCGCTCGCACACGCGCGCTTGGGGAGCGTCCGTACGGAGGCGGCTCTCGCCATCCCCGGGGTCGAGACGGTGCTAACCGGCGAGGACCTCGAGCAGACGAGCCCGATACCGATCCGCACCCGTTCCGAGCTCGATCTCGACGCCTTCTTGCAGCCCGTTCTGGCGCGTGACCGGGTGCGCTACGTGGGCGAGCCCGTCGCCGTGGTTCTGGCCGAGGACGCCTACCTCGCCGAAGACGCAGCCGAGCTTATCGAGGTGGAGTACGAAGAACTGCCGGTCGCCCTCGACGCCAGCGAGGCGATCGGGACGGACGCCGCGCGACTCAGAGATGGGTGCAACAACGAGGCCGCGACCCTGGTAATGGGCTACGGGGACGTCGAAGCGGCGTTCAGCGATGCCGCGCGCGTCATCGAGGTTGACGTCAAGATCGGGCGCCACTCCGGGGTGCCCTTGGAGACCCGGGGACTCGTAGCCGACTACGATGCGGGGAGCGATCACCTCGTTATCTGGGGGGCGACCAAGGTACCCCACTTCAACCGGCGGGTGCTTTCGCAGATGCTGGGTATGCCCTTGAGCCGGATCAGCATGAGGAAGTCCGACGCGGGGGGTGGCTTTGGCGTGCGGGGCGAGTTCTACTCGGAGGACTTCCTGGTGGCCTACCTGGCCCGCAAGACGCGACGCCCCGTGAAGTGGACCGAGGACCGCCAGGAGAACCTCGTGGCTACCAACCACTCCCGCGAGCAGCGCCACCGGCTCGAGGCGGCCTTCGACGAGGAGCACCGGCTGTTGGGTTTACGCTCCGAGGTGTGGCACGACAACGGCGCCTACCTCCGCACCCACGGCGTCATCGTACCCGACCTGACGCTGGCGATGATGCCAGGACCCTACAGGATCCCGGCCTACGAGGGCACCGCCCACGTCGCGCTGACCAACAAGACGCCCTGCGGCACCTTCCGCGGGCCGGGACGCTACGAGGGGACCTTCTCCCGCGAGCACCTACTCGACGTGGCGGCCGCGGAGCTCGGTGTGGATCGGCTGGAGCTGAGAAGAGAGAACCTGCTCTCCACCGCGGAGATACCCCACGTCAGGCACCTCTCTACCCTCGGGACTGACGTTGTTCTGGACGCCGGCGACTACGAGGGTCTGCTGGACAAGGCGCTCTCACGCTCCGGCTTCGAAGTGTGGCAGGAGGAGGCGCGAGAGCTGCGCTCTCGGGGACGCCTCGTCGGGACCGGGATAGGCTACTTCCTCGAGAAGAGCGGGCTTGGGCCCTACGAGGAGGCCAGCGTAGAGGTAGACCCCACCGGCTCGGTTCGGGTACTCATCGGGGGCGCCTCCCTAGGCCAGGGCATCGAGACGGTCATGGCCCAGATCGCGGCGGAGGAGCTGGACGTCCCCCCGGAGGCGATGGAGGTGGTGCACACGGATACGGACCTCCTGCCCGATGGGGTGGGCTCATGGGCGAGCCGCTCGACGGTCGTCGGCGGCAGCGCGGTTATGCTCGCGGCGAAGGCCACCGCCGAGAAGGCGCTGCGGGTCGCGGCCGACCTGCTGGAGGCCTCAGTTACAGACCTGCGCCTGGAATCTTCTCGAGTAGTGGTCGCGGGCTCCCCTGACGAGTCGCTGTCGTTGGGCGAGATCGCGGCCGCCTGCGATCCACAGAGCAGCGCGAGGAGGGGCGAAGCCCCCGGCTTGGGCGCCCGTCGCACCTTCTCCGTTGACCACATGACCTATCCCTATGGCTTGCATCTGGCGCAGGTGGAGGTCGACCCGGAGACCGGCGGGGTAGAGATTTTGCGCTACTTCATCGCCTACGAGGTCGGGCGCGCGATCAACCCCACACTCGTCGAGGGACAGCTCGTCGGGGGCGCAGCGCAAGGCCTCGGAGGTGCCCTGCTCGAGGAGTTCAGCTACGATGAGTCCGGCCAACCTCTAGCCACGACCTTTATCGACTACCTAGAGCCCACCGCTGCCGAGATTCCCCGGATAGAGACCTTCGTTTGCGAGGACGCGCCGTCCCCCGATAACCCCTTGGGTGTGAAGGGTGCCGGCGAGGGAGGGACCACGGGCTGCGGAGCGACCGTGTGCAGTGCGGTGGAGGACGCGCTCTCGCTGCCGGGCAGTATCACAGCTTTGCCCATAACCCCCGCTAGGGTACGCTCTCTTACGCGTCATAGCGAAATGCAGAGGTATTGAACCTCTGCATTTCGCGCCATCAGCTATCAGCGATCAGCTATCAGCCAGGACAAGAAGCTGAAAGCTGACGGCTGAGAGCTGATGGCGCGCCGTGCATAAAGCTTGAGCATTATGCACGGCGCTGCACATAGATGAGGTCAAGGCATTGGGCCGTTCAGCAAAGCGATGATGTTATCCAAGGCGCTTTGCCTGTGCTCGTCCTGGGCGGCGATGGCCCTGTCGACGTCCCCTGCCTTGCAAGCCTCGACGATTTCCCTATGACTTTCGTGGGCCCGCTCGTACCAGGCGGGATCTGCGATTAGGCTGCGGTACGCCCCCGAGTGGGAGGGGGCGACTTCTACTTCGATGTACCGCGCCTTGATCCAGGCGCCGTCCTCGGTCTCAGACAACACCTCCGCTACTGCGCCATCACCTGTTCGAATCGTATCTCCCGGCCGGAACTCCCACAGGTTCATACGTACCTCCTCCATAAAGGCCGTATCTCGACTCCCACGGTAGTCAGGCCATCGCTCGCTTGCCTGCCAGTACGCTCTCCGGATCGTCGGTTTTGCCGAGGTAGAGCTTCTTCTGCCTGCCGCCCTCGTGGTAGCGGAAGTACCAGTAAGGCCCCTGCTCCTTCGCCGTCCCGTCCTTACGAACATGGTAGCGGACCTCGGCCTGGAGCGTCCCGTCGGCGTGGGGACGGTACTCGACCACGCCGGAGACGGGCTGCTCCTTGCGCCCGCCTGCTGGAGCATGCGTCCCAAAGCTCTGTAGCCGACGCCTGAGCGCGGCCTCGACGCGGGCGAGTTGCGCCTGGTCCAGGCCCTCCAGGCCGGAGATGAGTTCCTCTACGTCCACGGACCTCCTCGATCTGTGCGCGCACACTCGAGTACCATTGTGCGCCACACTCCCTGCCCGGTCAACGACACCTACAACGATTTGCCGACGAGGACCTCGACGGCGCAGCGGCCGAGAGGCTTCTATGTGGGTGCGCCGATCTCCTTGCGCCATACGCCGCCGCGCAAGACCTCCCGAACCCCGTGGTAGGCGAAGACGACCAGGTCGAAGGTCTCCTCGCACCCTCCTGTGGCCTCATACGGGTAGTGCTCGATGAAAACCGGGATGCGCCCAAAGCCGTGCATGTCCATCACCTCGGCGGCGAGCTGCTCTGTGGCGTTGGTGACAGAGGTGCCGGGGTTGTCGGCGAACTCGGAGACTATCGTCACCGGAGCGTCGCCGAGGGCCTCACACTCCTCGTCGGGCATGTAGAACCTGACGCGGCACGCCGAGCGGACTCCGGAGGGTCCGCGGAAGGCATGGACGTAGTCTTTGGTCAGGCGCATCGGTCCCCTCTCAGTCCTCGCTGGGGCGCATGATGGTAATGACAGGTTCGCCCTCGTCACCAGGGCCTATGTGGCACCTGGCGCGGTAGTTGTTGCCGGTACCGATGGGCATGATGAGCGAGTAGACGAACTCCGAGCAGTCGCGGTTCTCGGGCCTCCTCGCGCCGTGGCCTGCCATGAAGAGCAGGTCCCAAAGCCGGCCTGACGCGCTTTGCCCGGCGGACACATGCCGACCGGAGAGGTCATTCACGTCCGCCAATACGCTCTGGGTGAGGGCCACGCGGACGCGAAAGCCGGCTTCCCGGGCCGTCGCCGTCACGTCCACGAGGACGCCATCGGCCAGAGCCTCGGCGCGGGTGTAGACGTGGATCGGCTCTCCCGAGAAATCGGCGGGATCTTGGTCATTCATCGCGTCTGTCCTTTCGCTCGAAGGTAGGCAGCGTTCGCTTCTAGGAACTCCCGCCAGAGCCGGCCGCGTTCGGCGGTGTCGCGAGAGAGCGTCCGGGTCGCGGCCAGGTACTCAGCTCGCCTGTGGTCGCGTGCTGCCTGAAGCTCCGCGACGATGGAGGAGGTGGTGGTGGTGGTGGCGGTCCTCATCGGAGCGCCTCCCTGTAGCTAACCAGCACCTCGACCTCGACGCGGCCCCAGCGGAAGCGGGCCAAAAGCGAGAAGTACGGGCGGCCGTAGAGCGCCAGCCTCCGGAGGCCCCCGCGCCTTCCCCACCGCGCGAAATCGCCGGCGTCCTGGTGCAGGCGGCGGTGATCGGCGGCGGGGATCTCGCGGACGGAACCCTCGACCATCGCCGCAAGCTCCCCGCGCGAGACGCGGAAGTGCACGCCCCACCGCTCTGCCTCGGCATCGAAGTCCGACCACGGACCCGAACCCTCGGCCGCCCGGTCGTAGAGGGAGAGCAGGCAGCGCGCCGCCCCGTGGTGGACGTGGACGGCGCCCCTCTCCTCGGCGGTCATCACGCTGCTACCCTTTCGCGCCCGGCGCGCTTACGCCGGATCTCTGTCTCGACGGCCACGACGGCGGGGACCGGAGCCCCTACCGCCGCCCGCCACAGCGCCCAGCAAGCGAGCCCGTGCTTGCACGCCCGCGAGCCCTCGCTCCACCGACGGTGCCGCCCGTGATGGTCCGGGCACGAGCAGCGCCACGAGCCCTTCGCTTCGACCCGATAGACTGCGCCACCGGACCCTCGCACCAGGTAGCCGACCAATTCGCCGCCGCGAACCTGCGCCCTGATGAGCCCCCGGCGCGGGGAAACAGCGTGATCCGCCAGGATGCCCGCCGCCCGCTCGCACCGCGAAGAGAGCGCCGGACGGGCAGCCGCTACCCGGACCAGCTCGACCGCCGCACGATCCGCCATCTCCTGAAGTACACTTCCCTTGCTCAAGGCTTTCCTCCTTGGGCCGGGCCTGGGGCGGTTCCAGCGCCGCCAGGCCATTTACACGTCTTGTGTACTTGTGCGCGCACAGTAAATATACTGGCCCGAAGCCGATTTCCCAACGTCTTTTTGCATGTTTTGCAGGGAAATCTTGGGCATCAGGAGAAGAGCGTGCCCTGCGGAGGCGGGACGGGGACGAAGCGAAAGCCACCAGCCCACACGCCGGAGAGCGGAACCCACGAGCCAGGCCAGAAGGCGGGAAGGTCGGGGCTGGGACCGTATCCGGATGGCGGCAAGGGGAAGACGACCATTCGGAGCCCGAGGCCAACGGCCAGAGCGAGGGAGCTCCATGAGCCGGAGCGATGGCCCGAGAAAGCAACGGCAGGCGAGGGCGAAGGGACGAGAGCGGGGGGGCAAGCATCGCAGACGAAGCCCACGAGGCCGGCGCCGGGACCGGAGGAGGAGACAGCGGAGACGAGTGCTGAGGAGCGGGAGGCGAGGCGGCCTGCCAGGGGGACTGAGGGACCACCCCCGGCCCACCAGGAGACGGAGGCGCCGGCGGCGAGGGCTCCGGCCACGCCCGAGACCGAAGAGACGGAGGACGAGGCGCCTGGAGCAAAAACGCGGGCGGTAGGCCAAGGCGGGAGAGACTGGGCCGAAAGCGGCAAAGACACGCAGCCTGGAGGACGCTCCGGCGGCGAGCGCCGAGGAGACGACGAGGGCATCGCCGCCGATGGCGCACCCGACGGCTACGTCCCGGCGGGGAACCCCGGCTAAGACGGAGCCAACAACGCCTGAGACCAGCTCCGAGACCTTTGACGATGCCGGCAGAGAGCGAGAGCCACAGAAACCGACCATTCCAGCCACGAAGATCACCCCCATGGGAGACTCCTACAACGCCGGGTTTGCCTGCACCCCACTCCCTGGCGGAGCGCGACCTGGGGGCGAAAGAGCGCCGGCACAAAGGGAGCGCAAGGGTGGGCCCCGGAAAGTTTTTGCGAAGCAAAACCCGGAGGGCGGCCTTCCAGGCCGAGTTTCAGGGTGCCCTTGCGCGGACGACTGCCGGTGCTACACTCGTGCCCCTTTTCGCGCTTAGCTGATTCGCTTCTCGAAGTACAAGACGAACATCAAGAAGAACAGTGCTTCGACTCTCGGGCAGCGCCCATGTGGCGGCGAGCGATAGCTGGCCGCTTGTAAGCGTTACTCCGTCCGCTGGCTTGCGCGTAGGGCCTCTGAGCGCCCCCTTGGAGCGGTGTGGTGGGTGGCAAGGTAGCTTCTCTTTGGGGCGCTCTGTGGCCCGCCCCATGGGGTCGCGCGTCGAACAGCGAAGCGGCCTATCGCCCTCCGCGCCAGCTTCCATGAGGGCCGGGGGTCGTCCCTCAAGGACGGTCTGCGCCCCGACCCTGGCCAGCACTTGCCGATGGTGGCAGGGATCGACTTCGTCGCACTCGGCGTCAAGCAGACTCTCTCACGTCGGAAATCCGCTCGGGACGATCCCTGCCGTAGCGCTGTGCGGCGGCGTGACCCTCTACCTACTCGGCCACAACGGCTTCAGGCTGCTGCGCGGCATCGGCAGCGTAAGCGTGCCCGGGCTGGTGGTGACGATGCTCTGCTTGGCGCTCATCCCCTTAGCGGTGTCTGTCCCTTCCCTCCTCACCCTCGCCGTTCTGGTGTTGTTACTCTGCGGGCTGGTCGCCTTCGAGACGGCGACCTCTCGGGAGTTCCGGCGTGCACTCCGAGCGCTAGAAGCTGCATAACACAGCCTATTCACCCAACCCCCTAGAAGGGCAATCCCGCGAAATCCGGACACCTCATAGCACCGGAACCCATTCAATTCCACGGATATCCATGCAGCACCACAACATGTAGGTTCCTCACGCGTGGGGTGGGTGGCCCCAGAAGGGATCCTCTAGCCCCTCAGAGAGCGTTCTATGCAAGATTGTGGATGTCAACTTTCGAGAATTCACCTTCCACGCACTCCGCTGCATAAGGGCAACAGAGAGGGCCGGAGCGTAGCAGCCCCGGCCCCTTACTAAAGGCTATGCGATATGTCTTCCTACTCGCTCCTCACTTCGCTACCTTGAAGGTCCACACCTCAGACGCTGCGAGCGCGTTGGCAGGGTCAGCCTGATCCGTCACCTCCGTCGTGATGGTCGCACGGTAATCGCCCTTGGGCAGATCCTGCACTGGGTTGAGTACGGCGGTCAGGCCGTCAGCGCTAGGAGTTACCGTAGCGTCGACCAGCACGTACTTCGGGGGAGCCTTCTTCACGGCGATATTGCGCTCCAGTATGAAGGTCTGGGTGCTCACGTTCTGCACCGGCTCTGAGAAGGTGGCCGTGAGGTTGTCCGACTTCTTCGGTTGTAGCGGGACGTATCGGTCACGGTAGGCGCCGTGTTGTCCCCCGGGACGGTGTAACTGATGGTCACCGACGGGCCGCCGTTGGAGATGGTCTGGCGGTGCCGCCGGTCGGTACCAGGTTGGAGCCGCCGCCTCCCCCCCCCGCTGCCGCGACAGAAATGGCCATCGAAGTCGACCCATTGGCCGCCGCCCCCGCCGCCGAAGAGGCCGCCGCCACCGCCACCGCCACCGCTCACCGCTACCTCCACCGGCGCCGCCAAGCCCCAGCGACCCGCTCTGGCCGTCGGGGCTCGCCCCCGACGCCTCCCGCGCTCTGGGTGCCCGCCTGCCCGCCTGTGCCTCCGGCGAGCAGAACCGCACGACGTCACCGTCGCCGCCGTCCGATCCTGCATCGCCGCCTCTACCCCCTGAGATTCGGGGGGCACAAGTCGGGCAAGCCGCCATATCCGGAGCCTCCGCCGCCGCCGGCCACGATCAGCCGCGAGTCCAGGCTTCCGTCCTGGTCCCTAGATAAGGTGCGCACGTCTGAGGCACCGCCGCCGCCGCCACCGAACTGCTTGACCCGCCACCGTTAAACCCACCGACACAGGCAACGCCTGTAATGCAGGTGCCTGCTCGCTGGTCGGGGCGCCGCCGACGTTGACGTAGAGCGTATCGCCAGGGGTGACCGTCAGGTCCCCGCTCACCTTAGCACCGCGACCGGCCGAGCCACCCTCAAGCCCCACGGCGCCGGGAGCGCCGGTGGCCACGACGTCGATGGTGCCCACCCCGGCAGGCACCACGAAGGTGTCCTCGGCACCGGTAGGGCTGTAGGTACACGTAGTGGTGCCCGCTGTGGTGGTACAAACACCCGCCGCGTGGACGGGGCTTGCGCTGTAGGCGATAAGGAGCGCCGCCATCGCTGCCACGAGAGCGACCAACGCGACAAGCGGCCTCATAAAGTGGCTCGTTTTAGTAGCCATGAGTAGTGGTCCCACCTTCCCTAAGAAGGGCGGGACCCGTCGTCCCCGCCGTGTTGAACAACGTAGCCTAGTATGCGACGTTACAACACCTTGCGCAACTTCCGGAGAACTCCGTTAAGACGAAGTTCTGAGAATTACCATTTCTAATACTACTCGGTTAGTATTGCGGATGCTGGCGGCATGGACAAGAAACCGTACATACCCTACGCCGTACCCAAAGCTTCGAGCGACCCATTGCCCGAGATCTCCACCTTCCTGGAGCCCTTCGCCCCCTTGTTTCGTCGCTCCCAGAGCCGTCACTCCCTGGAGCGCTACATCACAGGACTCTTGACCGACCTAGATCGCAAGAACTGCGACACCATCGCTGGGGCGCTGGCAGGCACCTCCACCGAGCGCTTGCAGCATCTGCTTACCGATGCCGATTGGGACTCCCTTAAGCTCGATGGCGCTCGCGTCAGATCCTTGGGTGCGCGAAGTCCAAGAGGTGGCGTGCTGGTCATAGACGACACTAGTTTTCCCAAGCAGGGCAAGGCCTCTGTGGGGGTGGCTCGCCAGTATTGCGGGGCCTTGGGCAAGCGAGCCAACTGTCAGGTCGTGGTAAGCGCCCAGTACGTGGCAGACGAGCCCGAGAGCTCACGCCCTTTGCACTGGCCTGTGAGCGGGAGGCTGTATCTGCCCGAAGGGTGGGCCAACGATCGGGAGCGTAGGGAGATCTCGCACGTACCCGAGGAGATTAGCTTCAGGAGCAAACCCCACATAGCGCTCTGTTTGGTGGATCTCTCAAGGGAGTGGGGTGTGCCATCTGAGGTGGTGGTTGCAGACTCAGGCTATGGTAAGTATCCCAGCTTCCTTGGGGGCCTAGAAGAGCGTGAGGTCGCATACGTATGCGGGGTGCAGAGCACCTTCGGGGTGCGCCTGCCCTGTGAGGTGAGAGCCGCCAAGGAGGCCGGAGCGCCGCCCTACCAAGGCAGAGGGCAGCCTCCCAAGGAGCGGCCTGCTCCTCTTTACACGGGCAGGGACCTGATCGGCTCCCTGCCCGAGGAAGCATGGCAAACGGTGAGCTGGAGGGAGGGGACTAAGGGGGCTTTGAGCAAGCAAATGGTGGCCCTGCGAGTGCACCGGGCGACGGGAAGGCCTCGACACAGCATCGACCATGAGCTGGTGCTCACAGCGACGGAAGGCTGGCTGATCGGTGAGCGGCCGCTCACGGAAGGGCAGCCATCAGAAGCGCACAAGAAGAAGGAAGGCGAGGAGGAGCTCAAGTACTACTACAGCACGCTGGGGGCGGAGGTTTCCTTGGAGCGGCTGGCTTCTGTGGCCAAAAGCCGCTGGGCCATAGAGCAGTTCTACGAGGATGCAAAGGGCGAGTGCGGCCTTTCGGACTACCAGGGGAGGAGGTGGGAGGGTCTGCACCGTCATCTGGCGCTCTCGATGCTAGCCTACTCCTTCCTGATGCTACATTCGAGCGTTACTAGAGGCGCAGGAGGCTCTTCTTCGGAGGTCTTTTTCCCCCTCGGTGAGGCACACGACGCTTCCAGCGATCCACAGGCAGGTACTGATGTGGCTGCTGGAAGACTTGGTGCTATGGTTCATTGAAACCGAGAGGATCAAGACCTTCCGGCCTCGTAGGAACTAACGAAGTAGTACTAAGACGACTGATGTGCAATGAGCTAGATCAGCAGGTCCGCCAGGTGGCGCAGCGGTCGGCCGAGGGTGACGTTGATGCGTTGTGCGCAGGTGTACGCGGCGACCTTTGCCGCCAGACGAGCCAGCAGCCCGCCGAGGGTCTTCGCACGGTGGCGCTCCAGGGAGAAGAAATCCTTGAGCTGGCCGATCACCCCCTCGATGATCTGGCGCTTGCCAGACGCCCACCGGCGATCCGCCTTCGACCACGCCCTGCGGGAGTCGTTCTTGGGCGTGGCCGCCACCAGCGCCCCGTAGTCCTCCAGCCAGCGCCGCTCCCACTCTACCCCCGTGAAGCCTTTGTCGGCCAGGTACGCTCCGTAGCGGTCGGAGGCCACCAGTGCCTCCCCTATGGGCCTCTCGTCGGAGGCCGCCGGGGCCAGACCGAAAGCTGTGATCACGCCGTCCGGGTCTACCACCAACGCCACCTTGAAGCCATAGATCCACTCGGTCTTGGAGGCGCTCCTCCCGAAGGTAGCCTGCCCGCAGAAGAGTCCCTTGCGAGAAGCCCTCACCCGCACCATCGCAGGGACGAGGGTGGTGTCCATCACGCGATAGACGGCCGAAGGCTCGGCGAGCTCTCGGGCGAAGGCGAGCTGCAAGGCGCGCAACTCGGGCTCCAGGGCTCGGATGCGCCGATTGAGCTGGCCCTGGGAACACAACATGGGGAAGTAGGGGCGCAGGTGCGCATGTGCGAAGCGCCAGAAGTCCCTCTCGCTGCGGAAGCGCGGCCATTGGGCGAGGATGGCCAGGGTGAGGACTTCCGGATCGCTGAGCAAGGCAGGCCGACCGGTTTTGGGCGGCCGCGAAGCGTGCTCGAGCTTCCACCAGTCGTCCACGAGCACGTACAATGAGACCAAGAAGGAGTCCAGATCCATGGCGGCACCATCCTTTGGAGAGAGTTTGGTGCAGCATAAGGTCTGGGCTCCTTCTCCGTTGGCTTGAGTTACACATCACTCGTCTAAGCACTCCGGTGAATAAGAGGCCGGGAGTGCGGATCCCCGCTCCCGAAAAAACGCCCAACGTCTTCCTTATCCTAGCCGGTAGCGCTCGGGGCTCGGCACTCCAGCGGCCGCCCCTGATCGGCGGCAGCTCGTTTATGCAGTGCTTCACCAGGGCCTTTAGCCCCCCGTAGCTGCGCCCATCGGGCGGGTTCAGGTTCAGCGGTGCGTCCTGATTCCAGGTGTTCCAGAGGTCCACGTGATTGCTCGCCCCCGGAAAGTCTCCGGTTGGTCTGAGGCGAGGACCACCGTACCCGAGGTGGTTGGCATCGGGAAGCTGATGTTCACCGTCAGTGTCGGTACGGGGATGGGATGAGTCGAGGGACACACCCACGTGGTGCGTTGTTCGCAGCAAGCTGCGGACCATGTGCTCCTCGTGTTCGGGGCTGTCGATCACCTGCCCGGTCTCGGGATCTATCACCTGCCCAGTGACCTCGTTTTTCAACACGCCCGCCCTGTAGTTGGAAGTGCTCGGCACCGGCTGAAGGTTGGGATCGTTCAAGTCCCCCTTGGCGACGCAGTCGGGGAAGACGATCTTCAAGCTGACATCTCGTCGAGCGAAACGTGATCCGGGTGAACGGCACCTTTACCATTTCGCTCGTCGACGGGGGAATCGCACTCAAAGGGCACGTGCTATCCACCGTTCGCGATCAGAAAAAGAACAAGGACATTCTCCGGCTCGACGCGCCCGTCGATGCGCAGGTAAAGGTCGGGGACATCATCATTCCGTTGCCGCAAATCCACTGACCGCACGTTGGGGGCACGCTGACAATGAGCGTGCCGTCCTGGGAGGGACCTCGTCATGTCGGACGTGAATGCATTCATCGACGCCATCGGTAAGGACGTCACCACAGCAGTGGCTCCGAGGATCGAAGGTCTTGCGAGCAAATCGGCAAGACCTTCGATCCTCGGAGAGAGCCACTGCTGTGGTGACGTCCTTACCGATGGCGTCAATGAAGTCGTTTCACACTGCAAACCGCATGACGAGGTCCCTCCCAGGACAGCACCGCGGCGGTCACTCGAGGATCGAAGGTCTTGCAGAGCAAATCGGCAAGCAGGCGTTCACGGAATACGGTCCGCGAGTGTCGGCGTTTGCGGGTCAGCTCGTGAAGGAAATCATCGACGAGCAATCGGCGACGGTGCGTGGATTTCGTCACCCGGCTCATTCAGGACGTATTCGCGCGCTATCGACCGG
>CAWJAM010000003.1:0-140554 GCA_963840835.1 uncultured Rubrobacteraceae bacterium
AATAGCGGGTTATGGTTCGTCGTGCAGACCCGCGAGAGTCAGGCGTGCGTTGAGCCCCCGCTTCGTCAGGTTCGCCGCCCTGTTTTACGGTTCTCTGGCGCTCGTCGCCGCCGTGTGGTGCGGTCTTAGGGGCTTCGAGTTGCGGCTCTCTTGGCGAGAGCCCCGTCGTGGGCGTGCTGCTCGGCGCCCTGACCGCGGCTCTCACGGTCTCTCTGGGTCTTCTGGCCTACCGTCTCCTCCCCGTGCTGCGCAGCATCTCCGAGGAGCTGGCCCCGCGCCTGGTGGACGGTGCCGATTCGGCTAGCCTGGTGCTGGTCTCCGTCTTCTCGGGCGTGGGTGAGGAGGCGTTCTTCCGCGGCGCCGTCCAGCAGGAGTTCGGCCTCGTGGTCGCCTCGCTCGTGTTTGGCCTCGCCCACATCGGCCCCGACAGACGTTACCTCCTATGGACGGTCTGGGCGGTCCTGGCCGGCTTCGTGTTCGGCGCCGTCTACGATCTCAGCGGGGGCCTGCTCGCCCCCGTTATCGCCCACGCCGGGCACAACGCCGCGACGCTCCTGCTCTGGAAACGCTCTCGCAGGGGCCTCGTGAAGGCCGGCACCCCGTGAACGTCTTCCCCGACACCACAACGGGCAAGAAAGGAGAGCGCCACCCTTCCACTCGCGTGCTGGCCGCCGTGTGTTGCGGCCTGGTGCTCGTGGCCGCGGCGGTCTCACTCTGGCCCGGGGACTTCTCGCCGGGTGAGGAGGTGATCTCCGCGGGAGCAGAAGATATAGCGGTGAGCCGGGAGGACACGACGTACCCGAGCTCGGACACGCCGCGTTTTGAAGGGAGGCCCGAGGTACTCTTCGTCTACCTCAGAATCGAGGACTTCGCCTCCGAAGGCGACTTCGGGGCGAGGGTCGAGCGGAGGGCGAGAACCTCCGTCCTCGGGCGTCTGCTCGGCGGTGACGGGCTTCTGGTCGCGCAAGGGGGCGCGGAGCCGCTCGGGGCGTCGGGCGGCGGGGTCTCAGGCGTGCTAAAGTTCGCCGTCCGTCCGCAGTCGGGGAGCCGTCTGCCCGAGGGCGACTACACCGTGGAAGTCTATACCGCCGCAGATGGCGCGGAACGCGGCAACCCGGTGGCCAGAAAATACTTCGTGGTCGGCGGCTAGCAGGGCTAGTAGACGCCCGCATTTGGGATACAATGGATTGCGATCGAGACCGCGGTCTGCACGTGATCGTGTAGGGAGGGAACTATAGCGCGCTTCACCGAAACCGTCTTCAACGTGCTGAGCCTGCTCCTCGTGGGAGCAGGTATCGTCGTGGTCGCCACGTTCTTCGTCGGCGGCCCGCCGGACGGCGCTGAGGCCGAGGTGGCCTCCATCGACAAGGTGAGCAATCAGCCCGACGTCCCCGTGGCCGCGGGAAAGATTGACAGGGCCATCGAGAGGCAGAATCGGGAAGCAACGGTGAAGGTACCGACCAAAGAAGACGTCGGCAGTCGGTTGGTCGAAAGGGTCGTCCCCCGTGGGCCCGAGAACAAGATGCTGCGGTTGACGGTCCCCAAGATGTCCCAGATACGCAACGACACCGTACCCTACAGCGTGAGTGACGACAAGAAGGCGTTCCACGATCACGCCGCCGTGCACCTGCGTGGGACGGGCAACCCCTGGGACAGGCAGGCGAACGTATACATAGCAGGCCACAGGCTCGGTTTCCCCGGAACCGATAGTTGGCTCTCGTTCTGGGACCTCAACGTCCTCGGCAAGGGGGATAGGATCTACATCAAAGACGCGGCTGGAGACCGCTACGTCTACAAGGTGTTCAAGAAGTTCATCGTCGGGCCGAACGAGGTTTCGGTGACGAGGCCACTCAGGGGCAAGAACATAGTCTCACTCCAGACGTGCACGTTGCCAGATTACTCGGAGCGTCTGATCGTCCAGGCCGAGAAAGTGGCCAGGGGATAATGCCAGTAACGCAAGATGGGGGAAAGTAGAGGGTGCTCCGGTTACCGGTGCCCAAGAAGAAGCAGGCCAACCCGGCCAAAAAGCGCGTGGAGACGCCGCCGATGACCAAGGGCAATATGCAGGTCCGGGTCGTCACTTTGGCCGTCATGATCGCGGCCGTCTTCCTCATCTTGGGCGCGAGGCTCTGGTATTTACAGGTCCTAACCGGCCAGGACTATACCCTGGCTGCAAGGGCCACGCAGCACACCAACATCAAGATCCCAGCCCAGCGCGGCGTCGTCTACGACAGAAACGGCGAGATCCTGGCCAACAACGTCCCCGGCCTGAACGTGACCGTTATCCCTGACGAGATCACGAGGGAGAAGGTTAGGGAGCTGGCGGTGGCCGTCGGAGCCGACACCGAGTCCGTCATCGCCCGCTACGACGCGGCGATAGAGACCGGCAGCCAGTACAGCCCCATCCTGGTGAAGGAGAACGCTGGCCGCGACGCGGTGACCTACGTGAGCGAACGCACTACGGAGTTCAGGGGTGTCGCCGTGAACGACGATTGGGTCCGCAGCTACCCGGAAGGCAGGCTCGGCGCCCACATTCTCGGATACACCGGTGCCGTGACCCAGGAGGAGCTGAAGCTGAGCACCTTCGATGGCCTGGACGCCGACTCCATCGTCGGCAAGAGCGGGGTCGAGCTCTCCTACGAAGAGGCCCTGCGCGGCAAACCGGGCCGCAGGACCTACAACGTGGACGCCCTGGGGCGCATAGTCCCCGAGGGGAGCAGGGTGGATTCAATGGGCAGGTTCGTGGACGCGAGTGGCGAACCCATAAACGTCAACCCGAACCAGGAGTTGCCCGACCACGTCACCGAGCCAGTGCCCGGCAATAACCTCACCCTCACCATCGACGTCGACCTGCAGAAGGTCGTCGAGAGAGAGCTCGACGCTGCCCTGGAGCGTACCAGGGAGGCGGGCTACGAGGGCAGGGGCGGGGCAGTCGTGGCGATGGACCCCCGCAACGGGGAGATGCTCGCCCTCGCCAGCCGCCCGGACTTCGATCCGCAGCTCTTTGTCGGCGGCATCTCTGGTGATGAGGAACTCGCGGAGTACAACTACCTCATGTCAGAGAGGTCGAATTACCCGTTCACCGACCGCGCGATCGTCGGTGGCCAGCCTGGTGCCTCGACGTTCAAAATCTTCACGGGCCTAGCCGGCATGGCCGCCGGCGTCATAGACGCCTACACGATCGTCAACGACAACGTCGCCATGAATAGTACCGGGTGCTGGACGCCGTCAAGCGTCTCAGTGAGTCCTTGCTACAGGTCGTGGCGACAGAACAGCCCCAACTATCAGTTCCTCGGCAACCACGGACCCCAGAGTTTCTCCGAGGCCATCTCCGACTCCAACGACATCTTTTTCTACCAGGTGGCGGACTGGATCTGGAACCAGTCCGCGAACAAGGATTGGCTGCCACACTACTACGAGAGGTGGGGCTTCGGGAGGCTCACAGGCATAGACATCGGCGGCGAGACCGCGGGTCGCATCCCCACCGAGCAGGGTGAGAGGGATCTGTACAAGGCGCTGCACGGTACAACAGAAGGGGCTTACTGGAGCGTGGGAGACTGGGTTAACCTTGCCATTGGCCAGGGCGACCTGCTCGTCTCGCCGGTCCAGATGGCCACTGCCTACTCGGCCCTCTACAACGGCGGGACGCTCGTGACCCCACATATCGGCAAAGAGATCACGAACCAGAGCGGGAAGAAGATCGAGGAGATCTCGCCCAAACCCGCGGGCAAGGTGGGCACCACCCAGCACCAGATAAACACCGTGGTCGAGGGCCTCAGGGGCGTGACGGCGAAGAAGGGAACGGCGGAGCCGATCTTTGTGGGCTCGAAGCTGCCGACCGTCGGAAAGAGCGGCACGGGCGAGCTGCCGACAGGCGATTTCGTCAACTGGTTCGTGGGTTGGACGGAGGGCCAGGAGGAACAACCTTTGGTGGTGGTGACCATGATCGAAGGCGGTGGCGCCTTCCAGGAGGGTTCCGAGATGACGGCGGGCCCAGCCGTCCGCCACATCCTCGAGGCCTACTATGGCGTCGAGCAATCGAAGAAGGACCCCCACCCGACAGTCCCACAGCCTACCGGAAAGTCGCCGGAGAGAGCGAAGCCCGGCGCCCGGGCGGAGTAGGCCAGGAAGATTATCGTGACCCTGCTCCTCGCCTCTCTGCCCAGCCCGCCCTCCCCCGTCATGTTCGAGGTCGGGCCCTTCGCCCTCCGCTACTACGGGTTGTGTATCGCGCTCGGCATCGTCGTCGCGACCTGGCTTACGGGGAGGCAACTCGAGCGGAAGGGCATGGACGGGACACTTGCCCTCGACTCGCTGTTCTTCATCGTGCCCCTGGGATTCATCGGCGCGAGGGCCTACCATGTCGCCACCGACTATGATCTCTACGCGGGCGACCCCTTCCCCGGCGTGTTCGCGGTCTGGAACGGGGGACTCGGGATTTACGGCGGCGTCGTCGGAGGGTTCATAGGGCTCTTGATCTTCGCCCGCGTCCGGGACATCAATCCGTGGGCATTCGCCGACGCGGTAGCGCCAGGGCTCGTCTTGGCACAGGCGATAGGACGCTGGGGCAACTACTTCAACCAGGAACTGTTCGGACGGCCCTCGAACCTGCCTTGGGCCATCCGCATCGCGCCCGAGAACAGGCCCGTCGGGTATACCGAGGCCACGTCTTTTCACCCGACGTTTCTCTACGAGTCGATCTGGGACGTTCTGGTCTGCCTGATACTGCTATGGGTGGCCCGCCGCTTCGCCGACCGTCTGAAGAACGGTGACGTGTTCGTGCTCTACGTCAGCCTGTACTCATTCGGGCGCTTCTTCGTGGAGGCCCTCCGCGTCGACCCGGCCTTCCTCATCGGCGGAACCATCCGCGGAAACCTCTTCGTCAGCAGCGTCCTGGCGCTCGGCTTCGCCATGATCCTGCTCCTGAGACACTCGGGTACGCGCCGCAAACGCCCAGGATCCGAACCCGAGCAATGACCCCGCCTCGCCCGTGGGGCGGGGAGTAGGGAGCGCAGCGGGCGACTCCCTACTCCCCGGACTGATGCTTCTCGTACATGGCGTTGATCCTCGAGTACCACGCGAGCACCCGTGAGCGTTTATCTCTCAACTCCTGTTTGCTCTGCTGGCTTGCGATGTCGTGCCGTTCGTGGGGGTCCTTGGAGAGGTCGTAGACCTCTTCCGGTTGGTTGCCGAAGAAGTAGATGTACTTCTCGTCGCCCTCTATGCTGGCGAGGCACTTGTAGTCGTCAAAGCAACTGAAGAACAGGGTGCGGTCTCCGTCCGGCGGAGCGAGAAGGGACCTCCCCGGGTAACTCCCGCCCGTGACTTTGTAACCCAGCAGATCTAGCACAGTGGGCAGGGTGTCAGCCTGGTCGGTCAGGGTCTCTACGCGCTTGCCGCTCCCGAAACGTCCGGGGTCGTGGATGAGGAAGGGCACCTTCAGGCCCTCCTGATAGATGGTGTTGTCATGCTGGTTCAGGTCGTGCTCCCCGAAGCCCTCGCCGTGGTCGCCGTAGATCACGAAGATGGTGTCGTCGTAGAGCCCGAGATCTTTGTACTGGTCTATGACGTTCTTTACGAAGTAGTCGAGGTAGCGCACCGAGTTTTGGTAGTGGTTGAGCGCGGAGTCTTCGGAGTACTCCTCGAGGCCATAACGGTCGATCGGACGGTAGTCGTGGTGGCCGGTCACCCCCAGGTATGTAGCCACGAAAGGTTTGCCCCGATGCGCCTTCAGCCAGTCCTCGCTGGGCTGGAGCATGATGTTGTCCTCGTAGCCGAAATAGTTGGACTGCTCGAAGCCCGTGTTATCCATTGATTCGACGGGCAGGAAATCCTCGTAGCCGAAGTTCTCGACGAGCTCCCCGCGGTCCTCGAAGGTCTCGGTCGCGGAGGAGAACCAGACGGAGTCGTACCCCCGCTCCCCAAGCAGCTCGGGCAGGCATCTGGCGGGGATGCCTCTTGGGTCGGGCTCCGTGATATCCCTGACCAGGTGCGGGTCGATCCCGCAGTTCACGGCGGTTACGGCTTTCGTGGTGTGCGGCACGATGGTGTACGCGCGCTCGGCCATGAGGCTCTGCTTCGCGAGCCTGTCGAGGTAGGGCGTTGTGTCGATGTCCTGGTTGTACGGCGTGGTGGAGCGTGCCCGGGTCGACTCGAGGTGGATAAAGACGACGTTCTTTCTCTCGGTCCTGGCCGTCTCCTGCAGACGGGTGCCCAGGGGAGCCTCCGGCGGGATGGCGTCCGCGGTGAGGTTCCTGATCCGCGCGTGGTCCACCTCGGACATGACGACGTTGACGACCGCGTCCCTGGAGAAGGATCTACTCTCTCCGCCCGCCTCTACGGGCAACGAGAGGAAGATGAGCCCCAGCGACGCCACGCATGCCCCGAGGGCGAAGAACCTGGATGAAGCCGGCGAACCGAACGGCCTCCGCCCACCGCCGCGCCTCCCGAAAGCGAGACGGGAGATCAGCAAGGGCCCAAGCACGATGTAGTCGAGGATGGCCAGGACGGCGATCCAGACGCCCGGCGAGGTCACGCTGCCGATGACGTCCTTGATCTCACCGAACGTCCTGAGCGAGTACACGATGACGTTGAGGCTGAGCGTCGAACCAGTCTCCTGAAAGTACTGGTGCGCCGCCGTCGTCGTGGCCACGACGAGTATCGTCGCCGCGTGAAATAGAACCACGACCAGCCAGCGCCACCGGCTCCGCCCCGTGAGGGCGAACAGCCCGACCCAGAGGAACACGAATCCGAAGTTGAACAGCAGGTCAGACCGGATGAAGCCGAACGCGGCCAGTCCCCCACGGACGTCGTCCTGCGAGGAGATCCTGATCCCTTTCAACGCCAGGTTGTAGACCACCAACGGGACCAGCAAACTGGCCAGGTAAACCCAGTCGCGACCGCTCAAGATGGAGCGGGCCGATGGCGCAAGCCGCTTGTGATTTTCGAAAGCCACGATCCGTGAGAGTTTACAAGGATTTGTCAGGGATTGACGGTAACCCAACTAATCCTGATCCCCGCAAGTGTTGACCGTCCCATATCCTCCTGCTATCCTGCAAATGAAAAAAATTTTCAACTAATCGAGAAGAGTAAGCATAATGGATGAGGCGGCGGTAGGGAAGATCCGTGGATGCGGGTACAAGGCCACGCCGCAGCGAATGGCCGTCCTGGCGGCTGTGGCGGCTGAGCAGCACCAGAGTCTGGATGGCATAAGGTCTCGATGCCCTGGGGTTGGGTTGGTGACGGTGTACAGGGCTTTGGATCTTCTTTCGGAGCTGGGCCTCGTGAGGAGGTTGGATCTGGGCGGCGGACCGCGCTACGAGCTCGCCGAGGACCATCACCACCACCTCATTTGTGAGGGGTGCGGAGGGATTACGGAGTTCGAGCGGTGTCCGGTGGACCTGCAGGGCCTACCCCAACTTGGCGACTTCGAGGTCCGAGCCCACAGCCTGGAGGTGTACGGGACGTGCGCGGCTTGCCGGTAGTGGGAAGACGGATAGGCGCCGGGCTGACTGCGGGCGGGCTGGTTTGAGCGCGATATTCATGGCCGGGCTGGCCGCGGCGGGGTTCTCGGCGGCGAGCCTTCTCGCGCTGCTCGGCGGGGAGATGGGGGCGAGGGGCCGATCCCTCTCCGCCGCCTTCGCCGCCGGGATACTGCTCGCGCTCGCGTTCGTGGACCTCTTTCCCGAGGGTCTGGAGCTCGCCGGGGAGACTGCAGTCGCCGGCTTCATTGCGGGGTTCGCCCTGCTGTTCATTACCGAGGCCTTCACGAGGGCCCACACGCATCATCTGCCCGAGGAGGAGGTGCACAAACACGCGCTCGGGCCGTTCGTTTTCGGGTTGGCGATCCACAACCTCGCCGACGGCTTCGTCCTCGGTGTGGGTGCCAAGGCCGCCGCAGTAACCTCCTGGCTCGTCGGGCTCGGGGTCCTCGTGCACCAGATGCCCGTCGGGATCTCGCTGGCCGCCGTCTTGCTCGCCGCGCGCGTCGGAAGGTCCGGGATCGTCTGGGCGGCGGTCCTTCTCGGGCTGGCGATACCCTTCGCGGCGGCGTTGACCGTGGCCCTTCCTGTACCCGGCGACGGCGCGCTCGGCCTTCTCACCGGCGTCGCGGGCGGGGTACTCGCCTACATCGGCGCGGCACACCTGCTCCCGGAGGCCCAGGCGGAGCATTCGGAGAGGTCCGCCGCGATCATGTTCGTGGCGACGCTCGTCATCACCGCGGCCCTCTTGATAGCGCTACCGCACGGTTGATCGTTGGGCCGTTCGCAAGCGGCCCCTACAAGTTCATTACGGCACCGGACATCATTACGCCTCGGGCCCTCGGTTGACCAGACCATCATCGCCGACCGATCAATAACGATCCCCCCACGGACAATGTGGGGGCGGTTCGCGAACCGCCCGCGGACCTTCGGCTGGTCTCAGGCGAGGAGGAGCCAGAGGGCCAATAGGATGAGTTCCGTCCCGAGGACGATTATGGTTGGTGTTGCGGCGCGAAGTCGTTTCTGGGAGTAGACGGTGGGTGCCACGAGCCATCCGAAGGCGAGGCCGCCGAGGAGGCCGCCGATGTGGGCGGTGTTGCTTATGTTGTCGACGGAGAACCCGAAATAGAGGTTCAGGGCGGTCAGGATGAGGAGCTGGCGAATCAGTGGGTTCTGCCAGGAGAAGGTGCCGCGGCGCAGGGAGTAGCCGAGCACGCCTCCCAGGAGGCCGAAGATCGCGCCCGAGGCCCCGACCGCCGGACCGTCGAAGGCTCCGAAGTAGAGGTAGGCGATGCCGCCGGCCAGCCCGCTCGTCAGGTAGAGCGCGAGAAAGCGGCTCCGCCCGAATGCCACTTCTACGAAGGCGCCAAGGAAGTAGAGGGAGAGCATGTTCAGCGCGAGGTGGATGAACCCGGCGTGCAAAAACATGCTGGTGAGCAGAAGCCACACATCGCCGCCGGCCACCGATGCGGGCACCAGGGCGCCACTTGCGAGCACCTCGGGTGGTTGCGTCACGAGGCTGACGTTCAGCGGGTAACCGTAGCTCTGGCCGGCCACGGCGACGGCTATGTACACGGCCACGCAGGCGCCTATCAGGCCGAACGTTACCGGCAGCCGGGAGAACGTGTTCAAAGCGAACCCAGTGGTTCCAAGGCGGTCTCGACGCCGAGTGATAACAAGTCAGGGATAAGGGTGGCGTGTCGTGGATTCCCGCTTTCGCGGGAATAACGGTCAGGGACGCAGAAACAGACGGCGATCAGACAGACCCGGTATGAGCTTCGAGGAGTCGGGAACTTACGCGCAGCAAGTGGCTTCTCCCGGCACGAGCTGAAGCCTGATGCCTGTAGCCTGAAACCTTCATTTCCAAACCGCTCTATCGGCGGGGGATCTCGCGCACGGCATCCCCGACCTGAACCTTGGAGAGGTCTTGCAGGGGACCGCCCAGCATGGACTCGAGGTCGGGATCGTCGCCCTGGGACGTGCCGAAGCCGCGGACCTGGACGTCGTCGCCGAACATTTGCCCGAACATGCGCTGCAAGTTCTCCTGCATCTCGCCGATGTTAACGGCCCCGAACGGTGTCTCCTGCATGTTCTGGAGGCGGGCAACGGCGAGCCTGTCCTTCACCTCGGTGACCTCGGCCTTCGCCTTCACGTCCTCGACGGTGCCAAGCGTCTCGCCCGTGTCGGGGTCCCAGACCTCCTCGCCCTCGGGGGCGAAGACCTCGAAGATCATCCCCTGACGTACGCCTTGTCCCCTTCCACGATTTATCACGATCTCGTTGTTACCCAGTATCTTCGCTACCTTGCCTTCCACCGCCATCCGCCGGTTCCTTCCTGTAGTCATAAGCGTCCCGAAGATTATATCTCTCACAGCGAGCGCCGCCTCTGGCCGCTAGAATCCTCGTCATGCCGGGGAGGACGAACAGCGTCGGAAGGCACCTTCCGACCTCGGGTGGGTTCGGGAAGACTTTGAAGGCCGCGCGCGAACTGGGCTGCGAGACGATCCAGATCTTCGTCTCCAATCCGCAGGGCTGGGCCGACCCCGTGACGCGCGACGACGCCGATGCGTTCGTCGAGGGAACCCGGGAACTTGGCGTATCGCCGGTCGTCGCGCACGCCAAGTACCTCATCAACCTCGCCTCGACGAACGAGGAGCTGCGGGATCTCTCGGTAAGGGCGCTGGCCCACGAGCTGTCCGCGGCGGGCGCTCTGGGGGCCGACCTGGTCGTCGTACACGCGGGCAGTCACGGCGGGGACGGCGAGGAGAAGGGCACGGACCGGCTCGTTGACGGCCTGAGCCGCGCGAGGGAGCAGGCCACTTCGATTGCCGGAGCTTCCGCGGCCGAGCCGGTCGTCGAGAACTCCTGCGGCGCTGGCACCCAGCTCTGCTCGACGTTCGACGCGCTCGGGGAGGTCGCCCGCCGCGCCGGGGTGAGGGTCTGCGTGGACACTGCCCACGCCTTTGTTTCAGGCTACGATCTCTCGTCGGCAGAAGGAGCGAGGACGGTTGCCGCGGATCTCGTAACCTCTGCGGGGGATGCGGTCGCGTTGGTGCACCTCAACGACGCGAAGAACGAGCTGGGTAGCCACCGTGACGGGCATCGCAAGGTGGGTAAGGGGCGCATCTCCATCGACGCCTGGCCCGAGATTTTCGATGGCCTGTCCGGGGTTCCTGTGGTCATGGAGACACCGTACGAGACGCCGGAAGCGGATGCTGCAGAGGTATTTCTGGTCAAGAAATTGGCGGGCGGGTTGCGCAAACCGCCGATTGGAAGATAAAATCTAGGGCGTGAAGACTTTGGAGATCAGTCCGGAGCGGCACAAGGGGGACCTCCTCTCGACTATCGGCGAGACCCTGCGGGCGGAACGCAACGAGCGGGGGCTCACGCTAAAGCAGGTCGCGGAGGGCGCCCACGTCTCGGTCTCGTACCTGGCGGAGATCGAACGCGGCGAGAAGGATCCTTCTTCCAGGGTCCTGGAGAGCATCGCCGTCGGGCTGGACGTCGAGGTTAGCGAGCTACTCGTCAGGATAGCTTTCGCGCTGGAGCCCGCGCCAGTCGTCCCCGTCACCAATTCCCTGGCTGCCTAAAGCCCCGGGAAGCCGACGTTGCGCTTCACCCTGCTGCCGATCACGCGCGCCGACGCACAGGCCATCTCGCGCTGGCGTTACGAAGGCCCCTACTGGGTCTACAACGTCGACCCCACCTCCGTCGACTCGCTCCTGGAACCGCGCTTTCTCTACCACGCCGTCTACGGTACCGGGGACCTGGTTGGCTATTTTTGCTTCGGGGAGGACGCGCGGGTCTCGGCCGGAAGGCGGCTCGGGGTCTACGAGCGTGAGAGCGCGCTCGACGTGGGGCTCGGGATGCGGCCTGACCTCACGGGACAGGGACTCGGAGCGGAGTTCTTGAGCGCTGGCCTCCGGTTCGCGCAGGACTCCTACTCGCCCCCGGCGTTCCGACTGACCGTGGCGATCTTCAACCGCCGCGCCATAAGCGTCTACGAGAGAGCCGGCTTCGAGCCGGTCGAGACGTTCGGTCCCACCACCCGAGACGGGGATTGGCTGCTGATGAAGCGCGGGGCGCTGGGATAACCCTCTCTAGAGCGGTTTGCAATGGGGTCCAGCTCCATTGCGAGCATTTCAGGCCTTCTTCTTGCTGAAGTGCTGACTAGCTGAAGTGCTGAAATGCGCGAATAGCAGAGGTCATGACCTCTGCTATTCGCTCTAAGCGCCCAGGAAGTAGGCGAACATGATGCTTAAAGTGTTGTAGCCGGCGTGTGCGAGGAAGCTCGCTGTGGTGTTGAGGTAGCGGCGGAGCAGTCCCAGGCCGACTGAGAGCACGAAGATGTAGCCAAGCAGCAGCGAAGGACCGTACTGGACGTGCATCGAGGCGAAGAGGACGGACGTCGCCGGTATCCCCAAGACGGGCTGAACGGCGCCCCGAAAGAGCGTCTCCTCCCCGAGCCCGGCACCGACCCCGATCAGCAACGCGAAGAGGATCGCCGACAGCAGACTCAACCCCTTCGGATCGAAGAGCGTACCCGAGATCTCCCCGACCTCGCGGTAGAGGTCCGGCTGCAACTGCGAGAACAAATAGTCGGCGGCTACGGAGACCGCGAACGCAGCCACGATGAACAGCGCGACGAGACCGACGTGCCTGACAGAGATGGGACCGTAGCCGAGGCGGGCCAGCGTCTCGCGCGGACCGCGGCGGATGCCAGCGCCGACGCCCAGGATGGCGAGGACGACGAAAGGCAACTGGCTCGCCAGGATGGCGACCGGCTCGATCCTGCCGCCCATCCCGAGCGAGAAGGCACCGACCTGATTCAACTGCTCGAATCCGAGGATGCCTACCAGGTTGTTGGAGAGCAGCACGGTGGCAAACAGCCAGAGGGCAAAGAATATCGGTGGGTTCGTCCAGAACTCCCCGTTCGACCGGCCGCCCACGATCTTGCGCAGCGTCGGGACGCAGAGCGCCAGCCCGATCAAACCAGCCAGTGCCACAGGAAGGCTCGTAACCGCCAGGAGCTCTCGCGGATAGACCCCGGAAGTCATCCGGCCCGAGATCCAGACCACACCGAGCAACGCTCCCGTGGCGAGGAGCAGCAGCGAGATGAATACGAGCACGACGAGCAGCGAGATCTCTGCCCTCCGGCTCTTCATCGAGTACTGAGCGAGAACCGCGAGGATGCCGATGAAGACCGTCAACGCGAGCGAACTGAGGAGGTTCTCCATAAGCCACAGAGATTAACACACGCAAAAACCGGGCCGTGCGTGATCCACGGCCCAAAAGTCTCGCCTGGGCCAGGAAGGGGGAAAGAGCCCAGTGCCAAGCAAATATACTAGGGCTGGGTTACAACTCCGCTACCCGGAGGTAACAGTTTGGTAACAGGCATCAGGCAACAGGCATCAGGTAACAGGCTACAGGCAACAGGACTTCACCCTGTAGCCGGACCCTCGCGATCCGCCACCCACCATTGCCGCTTTCCCATCACCGTCATTCCCGCGAAAGCGGGAATCCACGACGCGGCCAACACTCCCGCCGCAAAACCTGAAACCTGAAACCTGTAGCCTGATGCCTGAAACCTTTTCATGGATCCCTGTTTTCGCCGCGCTCCAGGCCGTCGAGGATGGGCCCTAGCGCCCTCTCACGGGCTTCTTCGTAATCTTCGAGGCTGTTGGCTTCGCGGGCCAGGTCTGCCACGCGTCCGGTGAGGCCGGTACCGCCCCTGGCCGCGAGTATGCGCCAGCCGAGAAGCCGGTAAGAGCGTTCCAGGTGTTGGTCCCCGCTTTCGAGGACTCTCTCCAGGTGGGCGTGCAGGGCTTCCGCTTCGCTCAGGGAGAGCCGTAGATCGACGCCCGGCGCTCCGGGCACGCTAGCGGATCTTCTCCAGGTAGATCCGGTCCTGGGTGATGACGACCTGCAGGTCGTCGGGCGAGCCGCGCAGGTAGTCACGCCACTCGCGGTCGAAGACTTCGGAGTCCCTAGCGTTGGTCCTTATGACCATGCCATCTTCGGTCTCGTCGAGCACCGCGGGATGCTCAGAGAGCTGGCCGCGGCGGACGGGGTCGCGGCGGTAGATCGAGTTTCGCGACCTGAAGCTCTGCACACTAGACGGCGTGGTGTTCAACTCCTGCGCGATCCAGGTGTCACCCCGGCCCTCCTCGACCCAACGCCTGATCTTGGCCGCGTGCGGCTTTAGAGCCACCCTTCTGTTTCCCAACGACCCCTTCTCCTTAGGACCGGTCTTGTTTTCTAGGTTATATGTACCACTTTTTGTTACCCGACGCTAGATGCATCTTCAGGCTCCCCAGGCAGGCGTCGGAGAACCCACCTCACCCCATCGCCTCCGACAAGATCCAGAGCACGATGAGCCCGCGGAGGCTCCAGAGGACGGTGCGCACCCAGTTGGAGCCCACGAGGGAGCGGTGCGCCGAGAGGTCGAAGCCCCGCCCCAACTCGGTGTGGCTGGGCGACTGAAGGAGGGCCGTGGAGAGCCAGATCCCGGCGAGGAGCACGAGCCCGACCCAGAGAAGCCAGCTGGAAACCTTGGGCGGGGTACTGACCACTAGCGCGATGGCGGTCGCTGCCTCGACGAGCATCGGCGGCCCGACTACGAGGCCGGTCAGTCGGGCGTGCGTGGCGGAGTAGGCGGCGAAGCCCGCCGCCCCGACGCGGGCGAAGAGAGGATAGTGCACGACCTGGACGAACCAGATGATCCCGACCATGAACAGGGTCGCCGCAGCGTGGGCGAGCAACAAGAGGACCATCTAGCCGAGAAGATAATCCGCGACCGCGAGACCCGAGAGGGCCGCGCCCTCGACCTTCGGCTGCCCGAAGGCGTCGCCGCAGAAGAGCAGTGGTGGATCCTCGGAGCCGGCGAAGAACGGCTCCGGGTGGGGGTTCGTGACCCAACTGTAGCGCCACCGGGCGAGAGAGGTTGCGACGATCGCGGGAGCAAGTTCGGTGCCGAGCCGGTCGCCCGCGAAGGAGATCAGTTGACGCGTTATCTCCCTCTCGTCGTCCTCGAAGCGCTCGCGGCTCCACCGGGGACCGGCATGGACCGTGATGGCGGGGACCTCGGAGATGCCCTTGCGCCGGTTGTCGCCGATCCAATCCAGCGGCTCGTCTTTGATCTGCATTCCTCCCGGCCCGGGTACGTGGGTCTGACCGTCGAGCAAGACCATGAGCGCGAGGCACGGGTCGTAGGAGACGGCTCCGAGTTGGCTCCTGGCCTCGTCGGGAAGCCCGTAGCTTCCCGACGAGGCCAGGTCTAGAGCCTGGGGGACGGGCATGGCGAGCACCAGCGCGCGACCCTCGACCCGCAACCCGGACTCGCACGTAACCTCCCAACCATCGTCGGCGTCGTTCACCCTCACGGCCCTCTCGCCGGTACGCACGTCGAGGCCGCTGGCGACGTGTTTGGGGATCGAGGTCATGCCCCTGGCTCCCCTGTAGCGGGGGTGGCCATCTTCGTTGGGCCTGCCCTCCGCGTCCGCGAAGCCGCGAGACCACTCCGCCGCGGCGCCCGCGCCGAGCCAGCCCTCGACGAGGCCCGAGAAGCGAGCATCCCTGACGGTGAAGAACTGGGCGCCGTGGTCGAAGGTGCCTCCGCCGACCCTCCGGGTCGCCATCCTGCCGCCGACGCCGCGGCCCTTGTCGAGGACCGTCACGTCCCAACCCTCTCCCTTCAACGCTTCGGCGGCGAGCAGGCCGGAGATGCCGGCCCCGACGACGATGCAGGATCTCTGGTTACCGGTCATGCAGGATGCCTCCCTGGCCGTCAGCGGCCGCGTCTTTTTCCATCAGATCGGCAGCGCGCCTGATGCTCTGGAGGTGCACGTCCACCGTGTCCTCCACGTGGTGCGCGTAGCCGCCCGCCATCGTTACGGCAACGGGGATGCCGCGAGCCTTGCAGGTCTCGAGCACGACCCTATCGCGCTCGGCGAGGCCCGGCTTGGTTACGCAGAGCCGGCCCAGGCGGTCGCCCTCGAACGGGTCGGCGCCGGCGAGGTAGATGGCGAGCCCCGCATCGACGGCGTCGAGTGATGCCTTTAGGCCTCGTTCGAGCGTCGTCAGGAACTCGGTGTCGTCCGCGCCGTCGGGTAGCGGCGCGTCGAGGTTGCTCTCCTCCTTATGGAAGGGGAAGTTCTTCGCGCCGTGGATCGAGAACGTGAAGACGGTCGGGTCCATGCGGAGGATCTCCGCCGTGCCATTTCCCTGGTGCACGTCGGTGTCGATGACGACCACTCTCTCCGCTAGTCCCGCGGCCTGGACGGCCCGGGCGGCGATGGCCGAGTCGTTGAAGACGCAGTATCCTTCGCCCCTGTCGGAGAACGCGTGGTGCGTACCTCCGGCGAGGTTCGCGGCGAAGCCTTGCTCCAGGGCGGCCAGGCAGGCGCCTAGAGTTCCGCCCGAGGCGCGGCGGGAGCGCTCCACCATCCTCTCCGACCAGGGAAATCCGATGCGCCTTACCTCTTTGTCTGTGAGGTCACCCGAGATCACGCGCTTCAGGTAGTTTGGGGCGTGGGCGCGCAGGATCTCCTCGTCGGTCACCGCGCGCGGTGACCGAAGCTCTCCGGGGCCGCAGATGTCGTCCTCCGAGACGCGCTCGCGCAGCATCGAGTATTTGACCATCGGGAAACGGTGACCCTCCGGCAGGGGCAATACGAAGTGGTCGCTGTAGAAGACCTTCACTTTTGCGGGCGTCTCTCTTCCACGGCGCTAATGTAGTACACGCGGGCGGGCTTGACAGGAATAGCGTTCATACAATGTGGAGGGGCCGGTATGGTAGCATCGCAGCTTCGTAGGCGGATGGACGACTCGGCGCAACAGCGGCTCTTCGCACAGACCCCCGGCAGCATCGACCCGCCGGAGGAGGGCCTCTACCTGGGAACCTCGGGCTGGTCATATTCAGACTGGGAGGGGACCCTCTACCCGAAGGCGCTGCCGTCCGGCTCCAGGCTCGCCGAGTACGTCAAGCGGTACGCGACCGTGGAGATAGACTCGACCTTCTACGGCACCCCCCGCCGCTCGACGGTGCAAAAGTGGCGTGAGATCTCGCCTGAAGGTTTCCTGTTCGCTGCAAAATTTCCCCAGGAAGTGACGCACGAGAGAAAGCTCGTCGACTCCGAAGTCGAGGCCGAAAGCTTTGTGCGTACGATGGCCGAGCTCGGCGACAGGCTCGGGCCGCTACTCCTGCAGCTCCCGCCGTCGTTCGCCGTTGGGGGGATGGGCGTCCTCGAAGACTTCCTGAAGCGCCTGCCCGACGGCTTTCGGTACGCGGTCGAGGTGCGCCACAGGAGTTGGCTGGGCTCGGACCTTCCCGAGATGCTTCGAGAGCGCGGCGCCGCCTTGACGCTCATCGACTATCCGAGGATGCCCAGGATGGAGGAGGCGACCGCGGACTTCTCCTACATCCGCTGGCTCGGCGACCGGCGGGAGTTTCCTTCTGGGCATACGCACCCGAAGAAGGAGCGCAAAGACGACCTTCTGTGGTGGTCTGACCTCGTTGGCCGCTTTCTAGTGGAGGGCAGAGTAGTCTTCGCCTACGCCAACAACCACTACCAGAACCATTCGCCTTCGACGTTAGATCGGTTTCTGGAGATGCGGCGCCGAGACAGCTGAGGGTGATCCCGGTCATATTCAGTACGGGATCCCGATCCTGGCTCTCCACGCTCCGCTCCATCTCGGCGCCCGGGGTCTCGGACCGGAGGAGACGCTGGTGCGGGTCGCGAGGCTGGCGGCCAGGATAGAGGTGCCCGTGGTGGTGGCCCATCCGCCCCCGAGACTATCCTGGGGTGGATGCGCGCGGCACTCAAGTTCGCGCGGGAGGGGCTCGATGGTTAGAGCACGCTCCCTCTGGTCGCTTGTCAGGATTTAGCTTGGTGACTTGGTTGGGAGCTTCAAGGTCACGATGGGCTGAGCGGATGATAAGCTCTGCGGGAAGTTCTCCAGAAAGGATCAAGAACGATGAGAGACGAGCGGATGGGAAAGCTGGCCAGGGTTCTCGTGGACTACTCCGTCGAGGCTCGAGAAGGAGAGCAGGTAGTCGTCATTGGGGATGTCGGGGCGCAGCCCCTGATCACGGCGATCTACGCGAGGTTGCTCGAGGTGGGGGCTTTCCCCGTCTTGCATGTCGGGTTGCCCGGAACCCAGGAGATCTTCTTCGAGAAGGCGCGGGACATCCACTACGGGAAATTACCATCCATAAGGCGCTTCGTGAGCGAGGAAGCGGACGCCGAGATCGGGATACAGGCCCCTTCGAACACGCGAGCTCTGGCCAGCGTAGATCCTCGCAAGCAGCAGGCCCTCGCCGAGCTGAACAAACCGCTCTCTGAGGTTATGCTCGAGAAGAACCGCTGGGTGCTGACGCTCTTCCCGACGGCGGCCCTGGCCCAGGAGGCGAACATGGGCCTCACCGAGTACGAGGAGTTCGCGTTCGCGGCGATGGGGTTGAACGAGGAGGACCCCGTACGCTACTGGGAAGACAAGTCTCGGGAGCAGGAGAGGCTCAAAGAGAGGCTCGAGGCGGCGCGCGAGATGCGTATCGTCGGGCCCGAGACGGACCTGACGCTCTCGGTAGAAGGACGCACGTTCGTCAACTCCGCGGGAAGGCGGAACATGCCCTGCGGCGAGGTGTTTACCGGCCCCATCGAGGACTCGGCGAACGGCACGGTCTACTTCGGCGTGCCGGCCGCGATCGGCGGACGCGAAGTCGCCGGGGTCAGGCTGACGTTCGAGAATGGGAAGGTCGTCGGGGCGAGCGCGGAGCGGGGCGAGAAGTACCTGATGAGCCTGCTCGAGACCGATGCGGGCGCGAGGTACCTCGGCGAACTGGGGATAGGTACCAACTACGGAATCCGCCACGCCAGCGCGAACGTCCTCTTCGACGAGAAGCTCGGCGGGACGGTTCACCTCGCGATCGGGCGCTCCTACGCCGAGACCGGCGGTGAGAACGAGTCCAGCGTACACACCGACCTCGTGTGCGACCTGCGCGAGGGCGGAGAACTGTACGCTGACGGGGAGTTGATCCAGGAGAACGGCCGCTTTCTGGAGTTCGACCTGGCGGGGGCAACCTGTGAACGGTGAGACGATGCTGCGGGTTGCGAACGTCAGCGACGAGGCCGCGATGGAAGACGTAAGGGATGCGCTCGATGGGCTCGACATCGCCTACGAGCACGTGCGCTCCGAGCCCGACGACGACCGCTTCCCCCAGACGGCATACTTCTACGTTCCCGACTACGCAGCCGAGAACGTGGAGCGGGCGCTCGCGGCCCTCTCGCGAGAGCACGGTTTCGACACCGAAGTGCTTTAGAGTACGCTTCGGCCTGCGGCCTACGCTTGTCAGCACGCGTCGGGCCTAGCGGCCCTCGCTTGTCAGCAACGCTTCGCCCTCCGGGCTCGCTTTCAGCTTTTTGGTCTGTCGGTATGACTCTGGGTTTTGGGGGACTTTTTGTTGGCTGTGGGGGCTTTCTTGCGGGTGGAGAATCGCTTCTGCGGCGTCTTGAGGGAGCGCTCACTTACGCTTGCCGGGGTCCGGTTTATACTCAGGTGCTATCGGCTATGGAGAGGTACTTCTGGTGGCGAGGTTTGGCCGCAAAATATCTGGGCGTGTCCTTTGTGCGAAGATCGTTGAAGGGTGGTGGGATGGCTGAGGTGCGCGGCGTAGACGGGCCACGCATCGCGCGTGCCGTGCGGGAGATCCTGGTCGCCATAGGCGAGGACCCGGAGCGGGACGGGCTGGCTGAGACCCCCGAACGCGTCGCCGATGCTTATGCCCACCTGTTCTCGGGGCTCAAGGAAGACCCGACCAGCAACCTGGCCGTCTCTTTCGCGGCGGAAGGCCACGACACGGTCATGCTGCGGGACGTGCCGCTGGCGAGCATATGCGAGCACCACCTGCTTCCGTTCGTCGGCAAGGCACACGTGGGGTACGTGCCCGATGAGCGCGTCGTTGGGCTCTCGGAGATCGTGCACCTCGTCGAGGGTTTCGCCCGCAGGCCACAGCTGCAGGAGCGTCTCACCGCGCTCATCGCCGACGCGCTCTACCATGATCTGGGATCCCGCGGCTCAATCGTCGTCATCGAGGCCGAGCAACTGTGTATGACCATGAGGGGAGCGCAGAAGCCGGGCACCCTTACGGTCACATCGGCGGCCAGGGGTGTCTTCGACGAGGAGCCAGGACGAAGGGCCGAGGCCATGGCCCTCATGTCGCGCGGGGAGAGGCGGGGTTAGAGCAGATCTACTGAGTTACCGGCAGGCTGGTGTCATTCCGCCGTCTTTACAGTGGCGCGATCGGGGAGGCCGGCGAGGGCGGCGCCGGCGATGCCGGCGTTGTTCTGCATCTCGGCCCTCACCACCTTAGTGCGCGTCGTGAGGTGGGGGAAGTACTTCTCCGACTTCTTGCTTATGCCCCCGCCGACGACAATGAGGTCGGGCCAGAGGAGGTTCTCTATCTTGTGGAGGTACTCGTCGAGCCGACCGGCGTACTCTCTCCAGTTGAGGTCGTCGCGTTTGCGGGCGCTTTCGGCGGCCCTGTGCTCGGCGTCCTTTCCACGGACCTCGATGTGACCGAGCTCGGTATTCGGCATGAGCCGGCCGCCCACGAACAGGGAGGTGCCGATGCCCGTACCTAATGTGAGCATGAGCACGACGCCGTCCTGGCCTCTCCCAGCGCCCCAGCGCATCTCAGCGAGGCCAGCGGCGTCCGCGTCGTTGACAACGCTCACGCTGAGATCCAGCGCCCCCTCAAGCGCCGCGCTCAGGTCGAAGCCGATGGCGGCCTCGTCCACATTTGCAGCCGTCTGGATCACCCCGCCCTTGACGACGGCCGGAAACCCGCATCCCACGGGCCCCTGCCAGTTGGCCTCCGAGATCACCTCGGCCGCTGTCTCCACGATCGCCTCTGGCGTAGCCGGTTGCGGGGTCTTGATCCTCACCCTCTCAGCGAGGAGTTCGCCGGAGGCGGTGTCGACCGGCGCACCCTTGATCCCTGACCCTCCTATGTCTATCCCGAACACGTTCATGCATCCTCCCCGAACGGATAACGGTCGTCATTTTACAGCCATTTGTCTCGGCTCTCAGCCATCAGCCAGGACAAGTAGCTGAAAGTCGAGAGCCGAAAGCTGAAAGCGCTTGCAAAGAGGGGGAATCCCTTGGCAAAATGCTCCAACAGCAGCTTGCAATGGCATTGAAGCCCATTGGAAGCATTTCAGCTAGTCAGCAGTCAGCCCTTGTTCTTGCTGAAGTGCTGACTTGCTGAAGTGCGCGATTAGCAGAGGTCTTGACCTCTGCTAATCGCTTTAACTGCTGCGGGGGGCAGGGCTGGTAGCAGTGGATCCCCCGGCGGTTGGCTGCGGGCGTAGGAAAGCGTATCCGACTACCAGGACGTACGTAACCCAGGCCAGCAGCTCGAGCAGGCTCGCCTCGGGGTTCCAGCCGAAGAATGTGCGAAGTAACTCGCTCACTATCGCTCCTTCGCCCAGGACGGGCGAGCCGCTTAGGTCCCAGAGTGGCATGAGAGCCGGTAGTAGCCCGGCCTCCTCGAATTCTGCCACCCCGTGCGCCAGGAGCCCGGCGGCGACGAGGATCAGGAACACCCCCGTTACCTTGAAGAACGTGCCGAGGTCTATGCGCCTCCCGCCAGCGTACACCGCGTAACCTAGCGCCACGGCACCCGCGACGCCAAGCGCCGCGCCAAGAGCCACCTGCAGCGGCTCGGAGGTGCGCGCGATCCCGAACATGAAGAGCGCGGTCTCGATCCCCTCGCGCACGACCATCACGAAGACCAGCGAGATGAGGGCGAGACTACCACCCCCTTCCACGGCACTGTCGATCCCCCTTCGGATGCCCTGCGCGACCGTGCGCGATTCGCGCCGCATCCACAGAACCATGTAAGTCAGGAAACCTACGGCGACCCACATCGCTACGCCCTCGAATATTTGCTCCGGCCTTCCCTCCAACCCGCCTACTGTTGCGAATAACGTCCCACCAACCACCACCGAGACCAGAAGAGCCGCGCCGACCCCATACCAAACCTGCCTCTTGTTCTCGGGACGGCCGATCTGGACGAGGTACGCAAGCACTATTGCGACCAGGAGCGTTACCTCGAATCCTTCCCTCAATAGGGTCACGAAAGAACTCAACACAGGGATCTCGCCTCCTCGTTCGCCAATACCTTCTACAAATGATTATCATTTGCAATAACTGGGAGGTAGGATAGTGCAGGCTGTGACGCCTGGTCAAGGATTCGCTGGCCGCCGTGTGAGCTAGATCAAATATCCGGACCGCTTCCCGGCGGGAGGGCGGATTGCTTATTGCGACTGATGGAGTGCCGTGCCCGGCGCTGCGGCCGGAGAATCAAGCATCGTCTCCGATCCTCTGTACGACGGCGTCGGTCATCTCGCCCGTACTGGCGGTGCCGCCGAGGTCCCGGGTCTTCGTGCCCGATTCGAGGGTCACTTCGAGGGCGGAGAGGACCCGCTCGCCGGCATCGGGGTATCCCACATGATCGAGCATAAGGGCGCCGGCCCAGATCGCACCCGCAGGATTGGCGACGCCCTCGCCGGCGATGTCGGGCGCCGATCCGAGGTACGCTCGAACGCTGCTACCCACTCTTGCCATGTCGCCGACTCCCACAGGGGGTAGGGGACGGTGTCATTTCCGCGGCGAACTTCGGCTGGTAGGATGGGCGATGGCGGGTCCGCGCCGCTCGCGCCCTTCGGGCTCTGCGAGAGCAAACCGCGCTTGGCGGCGTCGGACGGCAGACCTTCGCTAGGACCGATCAAGAGGGGACGATATGGGATACGCGAGGCGGTTCGCGGGAAAGCTGAGGCGGGCGCTGCCAGGGGCGGGAGAAGACTGGTCGGCGGAGAGGAACATCGTCATCACGGGTCCGGGGCGAAGCGGGACCACCCAGACATGCCACCTGCTCAACAAGCTGCCCGACATGGTGGCCGTCAACGAGTCCATAACGCCCGGCAAGTACGCCGACTCGCCCGCCTACCCGTTTTTCGGGGGGGGCCGTTGAGGATCACGGACGTCAGGATCGAGAGCGTAGTGCGCCGGCTGGATCCCCCGTTCAGGGCGGCCTGGGACCCGAGCCCCCGGCGCGTCTCGGAGGCGACCCTGGTCTTCGTCGATACGGACGAGGGGATCACGGGCGTGGGGTCGGGGGACACCATGTCGGACTTCTCCCGCTACGCGCACTTCTTTGTCGGCGAAGACCCCATGAGGATGGTCCGCCACGTGAAGGTTTTGGAGACGCTTTCGTTCCACGCGGGTCGCTACTGGCCGATGGAGGTAGCCTTGTGGGACCTCGTCGGAAAGATCTGCGGCCAACCCGTCTCGAACCTGTTCGGCGGAGCCGCGGACAGGGTGCCGGCGTACGCCTCGACCGGGGCCCTGATGGACCCCATCGACCGGGCGCGCTCGGCGCTGGCCTGCCGGGACCGCGGTTTCAAGGCGATAAAGTTGCGTGTCGACCCGTGGCGGTTCGAGGAGGGCGTCGAAGCGGTCGAGGCCGTCAGGGACGCCGTAGGCGACTCCATGGACGTCATGGTGGACATCAACCAGGCCTGGCGCATGGCGGGCGACCCCACCTCGAGCATAGACCCGGCCGCCGCGCGCAAGATAGCGCGGCGGCTGGAGGGGTTGGACGTGCTCTGGCTCGAAGAGCCGCTACCACTGACGGACGTCGAGGGCCTCAAGAGCCTCGGGGCCTCGGGTTCGATGAGGGTTGCCGGGGGGGAGATGGTTCGGACGCCGGAGGAGTTGCTGCACTTGCTACGGTCTGACGCCCTCGACGTCTACCAGCCGGACGTCGTGCTCTCCATCGGGATGATGCGCTGCCGCACGATCGCCGAGCTGGCGCTGGCCTCCGGCCGGTGGTTCACTCCGCACACCTGGACCGACGGCGGCATCGGGATCCTAGCCAACTTGCACGTCACGGCCGGCGTCGGAGGAGGACCATACATAGAGTTCCCGTACGACCCGCCGGGCTGGGCCGCGGAGGCGCGGGATTTCCTCCTCGCCGAACCGCTCGACATCGACGCCGAAGGGTATCTCAAAGTGCCGGATCGGCCGGGGCTCGGCATCGAGTTGAGCGAGGACGTCCTCGAGGCGATCGCGAAAGTCGACGCGGCCCCCGACGGCTCCCCCCCGACGGTGCGGGTGGGGTGAAGGCCGCGGCCTGCGCGCTCCAGGCAAGTACCGGGACCACACGCGATTTTCAAGCGTTAAAGCGAGGGAAGGAGAAAAGCATGGCGTCCAGCACACCGGATCTCTCTAAGCAAGATTGGGCGGGAAGGGCCGAAGCGCTCGAACCCGATGGCCGGGCCTGGATCGGCGGCGGGTTTCGCGAGGCCGTCTCCGGCAGGCGCTTCCGGAACATCTCTCCCAGAGACGGGAGTGTGCTCGCCGAGGTGGCCGAGTGCGACGCGGCCGACGTGGACCTCGCGGTCGCATCCGCCAGGGAGGCCTTCGAGGACGGCCGGTGGGCCAACAAGGCCCCGGCCGATCGCAAGGAGGTGCTGCTCCGGCTCGCCGGCCTGATTGAGGAGAACCTCGAGGAGCTGGCGCTCGTCGAGTCGCTGGACGTGGGCAAGCCTATAGGGGACGCGCTCTCCGTCGACGTGCCGGGGGCGGCAGGCTACTTCAGGTGGTTCGCCGAGGCGATAGACAAGCGCTACGGCGAGGTCGCGCCCACCGGCGCGAACTCCCTGGCGCTCATCACGCGGGAGCCGTTCGGCGTCGTGGCCGCGGTGGTGCCGTGGAACTACCCGCTCATCATAACCGCCTGGAAGGCCGCGCCGGCCCTCGCCACCGGCAACTCCGTCGTGCTCAAGCCAGCCGAGCAGTCCCCGCTCACGGCGCTGATGCTCGCGCGGCTGGCCGCCGAGGCCGGGGTGCCCGACGGCGTGTTCAACGTCGTGCCGGGTTACGGGCCGACGGCGGGCGCGGCGCTCGGCAGGCACCGGGACGTGGGCAAGCTGACCTTCACAGGCTCGACGGAGGTCGGGAAGGCCTTCCTGCGCTACGCGGGGGAGTCGAACATGAAGTCCGTGTCTCTGGAGTGCGGGGGGAAGAGCCCGCAGGTCGTATTCGCGGACGTGCCGGACCTGCGCGAGGCCGCTTCCAGTATCGCCTCTGGCATCTTCTTCAACGCGGGGCAGACCTGCCACGCGGGCTCCCGTCTGCTAGTGGACCGCGCCGTCAAGGACGAGCTTCTGGACGAGATCTCGAAGATCGCGGGCGGAATGCAACCCAAAGACCCGCTGGACGCGACCGCCAAGATGGGCGCGGTGGTCGACGAGAAGCAGCTCGAGCGGATCCTCGGCTACGTCGAGGTCGGCAAGCAAGAAGGGGCGACGCTCGGGGTGGGAGGCGAGCGGGTCCTCGAACACAGCGGCGGCTTCTACGTCCAGCCGACCGTCTTCGAGAACGTCGGGCAGGAGATGCGCATAGCCAACGAGGAGATCTTCGGCCCCGTCCTCAGCGTGCTGGACTTCGACGGAGAGCGTGACGCCGTCTCGCTCGCGAACTCCACAAAGTACGGCCTCGCGGCCTCCGTGTGGACCTCGGACGTGACCCGCGCCCACCGCGCGGCGAAGGCTATCCGGGCCGGCACGGTGTGGGTCAACTCCTTCGACGCCGCCGACGTAACGGTGCCTTTCGGGGGTTTCGGCGAGTCGGGCTACGGCCGGGACAAGTCCCTCCACGCCCTGGAGCAGTACGAGCAACTCAAGACCACCTGGATAGACCTGACCAACCGACGAGCAAAACCCGGAGGCGCGCCGGCGTAACAGAGGACAAGAGCTTTGTATGCCACGAGCGTGCGACCGATAAGGACGCCCGGAGAACACGAGGAGGACACGTTGCAACGCATAGGCTTTATCGGATTGGGGAACATGGGGTTGCCCATGTGCAAAAATCTGGTCCGGGCGGGGTACGAGGTTAGCACCTTCGACCTGCTCGCGGAGGCGGTGGAGGAGGTCTTCGTCGGCGGGCAGCTCTCGGCCGTTCGGCTCGTCGAAGACGCCACGGGCACGCCCCTGCGGACGCCCGCCGGGAACGCGCTCGCCGGGAGCGCGGTTCCCGAAGGGGAGCTCACGTATGCTACTTAGCACCCGGCGCCTGGACCTGGACTTCGGCAGCCGCCTGAGCTTCGGCGTCGGGGCGGTTGACGGGATCGGGAACCTCGTCGGAGAGTGCGGCGGGAGGCGCGCTTTCGTCGTGACCGATCCGGGCGTGAGCAAGGCCGGCGTGACCGACTTGGTACGGCGAAGGGTCAAGGAGGGATCGGACAGCGCCGTGTTCGAGGGCGTCGCGCCCAACCCGACCACGCACGACGTCGAAAAAGGCGGCGTTGCGCTCGAGGAGTTCGGGACCGAGCAGACGGTGGTGGTCGCGGTGGGCGGCGGCTCCGCCATGGACGCGGCGAAGGCGATCTCCTTGTACGCGACCAACGGCGGGTCCGCGCGCGAACTCGCCGATCCGGGGAAGGAGATCCGTCCCGGTTTGCCCATCGTGGCGGTCCCCACAACCGCCGGCACCGCAGCGGAGACCAACGGCTTTGGCGTCATCACCGACCCCGTCGAGGAGCGGAAGTTCTACGTGGGCCACGACAGCGTCAAGCCGCGACGGTGCGTCCTCGACCCCGCCCTCACCGTGGGGTTACCGCCGGCCATCACGGCCGCCACCGGCGTAGACGCCATGACCCACGCCCTGGAGGCGCTGATGTCGCGCAACGCCAACCCGGTGGCCGACGGGCTCGCGCTGCGGGCCATCGGGATGGTCGCCGCCTGGCTGCTTACGGCCGTTGGTCATGGGGAGAACATCGAGGCGAGGTCCCAGATGCTCCTGGCATCCAACGTCGCGGGGCAGGCGTTCGCCACCGGCACGGGCCTGGGGCTCTGCCACGCCATCGCGCACCCGCTCGGTGCGAGGCTCGGCGTGCCGCACGGCGTCGCCATCGCGGGCGTGCTGGCCGAAGTGATGCGATTCAACCTGCCCGTGAGCGCGGAGAAGATCGCCCTGGCCGCCTGCTCGCTCGGCGTGGCGGAGGGCTCGGCATCGTCCGAGGCCAACGCGAGGGCGGCCGTAGGCGCGGTGGAGAGCATCGTCGCCGAGGCCCTAGGCGACGACGTCCTGTCAGGCGTCGTGCCGTCCCGCGGGATGCTAGACACGATCGTCGGGGACGCCCTGGCCGATCCCGTGATCGACAACACGCCACGCATGCCCACGGCCGAGCAGGTGGAGGGCATCCTGTCGAGGACGGTGGGTAGCGCCGATACGGCGTAGGCCGAAGACCGGGTGCGGCGGTGCGCGGACCCGCGAGCGGGCCGAGCGGGGCAGGGCAGGTACACGGCTCCGGCTCCTCTTTTCCTGACGGTTTACGGGATACCATAATCCCAGCTTCTCGTCGCCGTCCGATGGCTTCGGGGACGGGGAGAGGCCCGGGGCAAAGGAACGCCCGCGGGCCTTGTTGCGGACGGGCCCGTCTACTCCACGAAGCCGTTCTTGGAGAGCCACTCCTCGGCCACGTCCTCGGGGAGCTCGCCGTCGACGTCGACCTTGGCGTTCATCTGGGTCATCTCCTTGGTAGAGAGGGCCTTCGCTATGGGGTTGAAGAGCTTCTCGAGCTGCGGGCCGTACTGGTCGAAGGTCTCCTTGCGCACTTCGAGCGCCGGGTTGTAGATCGGGAAGAAGTTCTTGTCGTCCTTGATGAGCGTCAGGCCGAGACCTTCGATGCGGCCGTCCGTGGTGAACACTTCGCCGAAGTTGCAGGGGTTGCCCTTGTCAGTGCGCTCATAGACTACGCCGGTGTCGAAGAGCGCGACGTTGTCCTGTGGGAACTGGAAGTCGTACTTCTTCTCGAGGCCAGGGAGCCCGTCGTCGCGCGAATTAAACTCGCTCTCCACGCAAACCGTCGCCTCGTCGGGGTTGTCCTGGACGAGGGCTTTCAGGTCGGAGAGCTTCTCGACGCCCACGTCCTCGTAGGCCTCTTCGCGGATCGCGAGGGCGTAGGTGTTGTTGAATGGGGCGGGGGCGAGAAGCTTCAGGTCGTTCTCTTTGAGGTCGGCCTTCGCAGCGGCCTCGTACTGTTTCTGGCTATCCGGGATCGGCTCGGTGTTGCCCAGGTGGCTGATCCAGATCGTCCCGGTGTACTCCCAGTACATGTCTATGTCGCCGTTGATAAGGGCCTGCCGGGTCGCGTCGGTACCGGCCAGCCCGATCTGGTCCTCCACGTTTGCCCCGGCGTTTTCGAGGGCCTGGAACGTGATGTAGCCCAGGATCAACTGCTCGGTGAAGTCCTTGGAGCCGACGACCAGGCTGGCGTCGGAGAGGTCCACGCTACTGCTACTCCCCCGCCCCCTCCGCAGCCCGCGGCCACCATCGCCACCATTGCCAGAACGCCGACCATTCGCAACACGGCCTTGCTCACTAAACGATCCTCCCTTTTCGCTTACGTTCCAAAAGTACTACAGTCCCCTGGGCTTCAAGACGTCCTCCGCGATACCGGCCAGGTAGTCGATGCTCAGGGCCAGCACGGCGGTGAGGATAGAGCCCACGATCAGGATGGGGTCGCGGGCCGTCTTGATCCCTGTGTTGATGATGTCGCCCATCCCGCCCGCGTTGATGAACGTCGCCAGCGTCGCCGTACCGACCACGATTATGAGGGCCGTCCTGATGCCGGCGAGCATGATGGGGATCGCGAGCGGCAACTCTATCCTGAACAGCACTGCCGATTTGGTCATGCCCATCCCGCGGGCGGCCTCTACCGTTGAACGGTCCACCTGCTTTATCCCCACGATCGTGTTGCTCAGGACCGGCAGGAAAGCGTAGAGTACGAGTGCGAAGACCGCCACCGAAGGACCGAACCTGCCCAGGAGTATGGCGATCAGGATCAATACGCCAATGGACGGTATCGCTTGCCCCGTGCTCGCCACGGCGGTTATGTAGGGCGCGACCTTACCGAACGCGGGCCTGGTCAATATTACCCCCGCCGTTACGGCCAGGACCACCACGATAAGCGTGGCGGCGCCGGTGATCTCCAGGTGCCGGATCAGGCTCCCAAGGATGACCTCCCGGTTGATGGAGCGCCGCTCTATGCTGTCGAGGGTGAGGGTGCCGAGCCAGAGGTAAAGCCCGACGCATACCGCCACGAGGAACACCGGCATAACGAGGTAACGCGCCAGTGTTCTACCGGTTCCCGTGCCCTTGCCAGTTTTGCCGGACGGCCCGGGGGTCTGCGGGGCCGGGCCGGCCTCGGGAGGGGCAGCATCCCTCTGCCGCTCGGTGCTCCTCACGCGCTCTCGCCTACGCGGTTCTCCTCGGGCCTCATCTCCTCAATGGCCTGAAGGACCGCCCCGAAGTCGACGATGCTCTCGTAGCGGCCGTCCTCGTCTACGACGATGGCGGAGCCTTTGTAGGAGGTGATCATGGTGTCGAGCGTCTCGTACAGGCTGGACTTGCCCTCCACGATGGCGACCGCTGGCCACCCGGCGTTCTTGAGCGGGACGCCATTCAACTCCAGCTCCTTGGCGCCGACCCACCGCTTGGGCTTGCGCTGCTCGTCGAGCAGGAGCACGTAGTCCTTGCCGGAACGGTGTAGCGTATTCAGCACCTCGGTGGGGCTGTCCGTGAGTTGGGCGACCGGCCACTCGCTCGTCTTTATGTCCCCAACCTTGCTCAGGCTCAGGCGCTTGAGGGAGGCCCCCGCCCCTATAAAGTCCTCGACGTACTCATCGGCGGGGTCGGTGAGGATACGCTCCGGGGTGTCGTACTGGGCTATGACGGACTGCTCGCGCAGGATGGCTATTCTATCGCCCATCTTTATCGCCTCGTCTATGTCGTGGGTGACGAAGACGATGGTCTTGTGTATCTCCTCCTGCAACCTCAAGAACTCGTCCTGCAGCCCCTCGCGGGTGATGGGGTCCACGGCGCCGAAAGGCTCGTCCATTAGCATGATCGGGGGGTCCGCGGCCATCGCGCGGGCCACCCCGACCCTCTGGCGCTGGCCACCGGATAGCTCCTTAGGGTGGCGGTCCCGGTAGGAGCGGTCCATGCCAACCGTCTCTAGAAGCTCGTCCACGCGGGCGTTCGTGCGTCCCTTGTCCCAGCCGAGCATCCGCGGGACCGTGGCGATGTTGCTGGCGATGGTCATGTGGGGAAATAGGCCTATCTGCTGGATCACGTACCCGATCCGGCGTCTGAGCTTGTCCGGGTTGGTCGTAGTCACGTCCTCGCCGTCGAGGAAGATCCGGCCGCCCGTAGGCTCGATGATGCGGTTGATCATCTTCATCGTCGTGGTCTTGCCGCAACCGCTCGGCCCCACGAAGACGACTATCTCACCCTCGTAGATGTCCATAGAGAGGTCGTCTACCGCCGGTTCGGTCTGCCCCGGGAACGTTTTGGAAAGGTTCTCTAGCCGGATCATGGCCTTCCTGCCGCTACCGCCTGCCCTGTCGTTTTCCGCTACGTCCATCAATTCAACCCCTTCGAAGTAGTGAACCTGCTGAGCACCGCGAACAGCACCTCGAACACCAGCGCCAAGACGATGATGCCGAGCATCCCGCCCAACACCAGGTTGAGGGAGTTCGCGCCGCCGATGCGGCTGAGGCCAGAGAAGATGTCTCCGCCGAGCCCCGGGCCGTTAACGTAGGCGGCGATGGCCGCGATGCCAAGGATCAAGAGCGCCGAGACCCGGATGCCCGCGATGATTACAGGCCACGCGAGCGGCATCTCTATCTTCATGAGCACCTGCCGGTCGCTGAGGCCCATCCCCTTCGCGGACTCCCTGATCGCAGGGTCGACGGATTGCAGGCCCGTGATGGTGTTCCGCAGGATGGAGAGAACCGCGTACGCCGAGAGCACCACCATGGTCGGCAGGAAGCCGAGCCCGAGGAACGGGAACAAAACGCCTACGATCGTGAACAGCGCGAACGACGGGATCGTCAGTGTCGTCGAGGCGACGGCCAGCGCTACCTGTGCCGCCGCCGGACGCCGATACGTGAGGACCCCGACCGAGACACCGATCACGGTCGCTATGAACAGCGAGACCAGCACGACCTGCGCGTGCTCGATGGACAGCTCCAGCAGGTCGTCCCAGCGTGACCCCAGGTACTCGAAGAACCCCATGCTGTTCACGTCGAAACACCTCCTAGCACGTCGCCGTGCGTTCCGCATACGCGATCGCATACGCGGTCATGCATAATCATCTCATATTACCAGCGGGACGCCTCGCGCGTCCACTCCCGGGGGGACGTGCTCGATGGACTCCTACCGGTGCGTCCGCAACGCCCGCGTCCTGCGCGGCCTGGTCTATGGTGCCCTCGAACTGCGAGCATGAGTCGGTCATCTCCTGAAATTGTGCTGCGCGTCGGGCGGAAGCTGCTGCATGGAGTCCTGAAGCTGCGCGGCATCGCTCTACATCTGGCCCTTGATGCGGCCCATCGACTGTGCGAAGAAATCCTGTGCCTTATCAAGGTACTGCTCGTCCTGCGTCCGCTGCTCCTGATGTGCCTCCTGATCCAGTTCTCTGGGTTGAAGCTGCGGTACTTTCCGAGGCACCCGGCGAGATACGGTCAGAGCACTCCCCGCCAAAGCTGCTGACCGATAACCTCGATAACTTCAGTAACCGAGCTGATAGTCACCGCCTGAGTATCCCTTCGACCCCAAAAGATGAGGCTACTCTCACTCTTTCTTTTGCTCCGGCGCTCCCCTGCTGAGGTTATCGCGGTTACCGAAGTATCGGATACCGAAGAGGCTACCCGTAGCCACCCGTGCAAGTGGAGACGACTTGATAACCTGGCTGGGTTACCGCTCACTCCACATTTCCTGCCTATGGTAGAGCTCGCCATCTTGCTTGATCCTTTGAGGAGCCTGTATTCCTTTACCCCTCAACCTCGTGACCATCCCCAGTACCACCCGGTGGCGTCGAAAATGTTGAAGTGGTCGAGCAGCGCATCTAGTCGTCCCAAATTTTGGTTCCCCACCAGGAAACCCTCTAGCGCCTACCATCCGACAAGATCTCCACGGTAGCGCGGTCTAACCCCTTCAGGTTACGTCCCTATCCATGTCCTGCTCTCCCCAAGGTAGGGTACCCTCTCCGTAACCTCGGGTGCCCGAGTATCGTCGGGCACCCGGATGGATGTTATGCAGGGCGCTTCGGTTTCACCCAGAGGACCGTTGGGCGCCCGGAAAGCGGCTATCATGATGCCCGTTCAGGGACCATCCGCAATTTCGCGCAGGTCCTAGGTGTGAAACCGAGGGAACCCCTCAAGACGAAGCTACAAGGAGATAGAGATTGACTCACGACATCGCGCTCATCCCCGGTGACGGGATCGGTAAAGAGGTCGTCGCCGAGGCCCGTAGGGTTCTGGAGCAGGCAGGGGAGATCTGGGGTTTTGCCTGCGAGTGGACCGAGTACGAATGGGGCTGCGAGTACTACGCTGAGACTGGACTCATGATGCCCGAGGACGGCTTGGAGAGACTCCGACAACACGACTCCATCTTCCTCGGAGCGGTGGGTTATCCGGGCGTTCCGGACGACGTCTCCCTGTGGGGACTGCTCATACCGATCCGGCGCACCTTCGAGCAGTACATCAACCTGAGGCCCGTGAAGCTCTTCGATGGCATTAGGAGTCCGCTCGCGGACGTAGGTCCCCAAGACATAGACCTCGTCGTGGTACGGGAGAATAACGAGGGGGAATACTCGGAGATCGGCGGCCGGATGTACCGCGGGACCCCCCAGGAGATCGCGGTTCAGGAGTCGGTCTTCACCCGCCGGAGCGTGCGCAGGACCATAGAGTTCGCCTTCGCGCTGGCTAAAGGCCGCGAGGGCAGCGTGACCTCGGCGACGAAGTCCAATGGCATCATCCACACGATGCCGTTCTGGGACGAGATATTCGACGAAGTGGCCAGCGAGAATCTGGATATCGAGGCCGGGCAGTATCACATAGACGCCCTCTCGGCGGCGTTCGTGCTCAAGCCGGCGAGCCTGGACGTGGTGGTTGCCTCCAACCTCTTCGGCGACATCCTGAGTGACCTGGGCGCGGCGGTCGCCGGCAGCATCGGGATAGCCCCGTCCGCCAACCTGAATCCGGAGGGTGAGTACCCTTCGATGTTCGAGCCGGTCCACGGCTCGGCACCGGACATAGCCGGACAGGGGATCGCGAACCCCATAGGCCAGATCTGGTCCGCTGCGATGATGCTAGATCACCTCGGGCACGAAGACGCCGGAGCGGGCGTGGTCTCGGCCATCGAGCAGGTGCTCGGCGAGACGGAGGTCCGGACCCCAGATCTGAAGGGCTCGGCCACTACAAGCGAGGTGACCGATGCCATCCTCGGCGCTCTGGAGAAGATCCGCAGTGAGGACGCGAGGCAGTAGCTGGCACTTGCTGCCAGACACGATAAAGGAGTTGGTGGTCATGCGTATCAGCTGGGAGGAGTGCGATCCCGAAAGCGGCGTGATAACGCAGGTACTCGGCAGGAGCTACCGCGACCACGAAGAGACGAGGACCCATGTCAGGAGGGAGTTGAGCGAGTATATGGAGAGGTCCGCATGAAGGTTGCCCTATACTGCCGGGTATCCACAGAGGAGCAGGCCTCAAGCGGTTTTTCTTTACGACAACAGCTTGAGGCCTTGCGTCGATATTGCAAAGACCGTTCGAGAGGGAGAGCCCCCTCAGCGGTCACTACTGCTTCACGGAAGCCATAGCTGATCTGGATGACGACATGATGGATAACGGCCTGTCCTACGGCTCCAGTGAGACGGCAGCGAGGCGCAGGCAGGAGTTCTATCGCCAGGCGGGATTGAGGGTGAAGGTGGGGGACGAGCTAGAGATCAGCCTAGGCGTCGATGGGATCACTGTTGGTGCAGATGAAAGTGCTTCAGGTAGTATTCGCAGCCCCACGGAAACTCCGTAAAGCCAAGTTCTAGTGAAGAATCTTCCTTCGCCGCCGCCTCGAGCGTCCTCATGCCGGCGTGAACGAGCTCGGGACCTATGCCGTCACCCCCGATAACCGCGATCTCGACCACGACTCTATGCTAGCAAGCGGCAGGCGTCTCCATCAAGCTCAGGAGCCGTGTCGGGGAGAACACCGCGTCCCGCGGTGTTCGCGACCTTACAGTACCGAACGGAGCGGTTAGAATAAGGCTTCGGGAAAAGGAGGTAGGCAATGGACGAGAGAGAGTTGCGGCGCAACCAGGAGGCCGCTGAGCGGCTGGACAGGCTTGCCCACCAGGGGTACAGGACGGCTGTGGATCAGGCCTTCGAAGCGCAGAAGAGCGGGATGAGGCTCTCGCGGAGGTTCTTCGAAGACTGGGTGGAGACGCTCGATGATCACGCGGAACTCAACCGCCGGACCCTTGGCAGCCTGCAGGAGCTTGTGAGGGAGCAGCGCGAGGTCTTCAGGGAGCTCTCCAGGGAGTCCGTTGACGCCTACGACGGCTTTCTGGATTCGCTGGACACGTATCAGGAAGAGATATCTAAACCGGACGAGCGCGAGGACTGAGCGACAGGTCTTCGGAGGCTTGAAGGCGGACCTGTCCTTGTATACATTGGGTGGGTGGAGCTAATCGACAGGGGGTCTTGCCACCGGCTCATGCGAGAGGAAAAGCTTACAGAGGGTTCGTCTGGGAGACCGAGGACGGGCGGTTTGGACGGCGTCAATCCCCGGGCGACGGACGTCTTGCGCCGCAACGGTCTGAAGGCCTGGACCAAGCCAGCCCCCTCCCTGTATCCGCACCAGTGGAGTTGGGACTCCGCGTTTATCGCGCTCGGCCTCGCGCACGTAGACAACCGCCGGGCCACGAACGAGCTCGACAGCCTGTTTACCGGCCAGTGGTCGACGGGGAAGGTGCCGCACATTGTCTTCGACCCCGAGGCGCCGCCCAAGAGTTACTTCCCTGACGCGGAGCGCTGGAACTCCTCCGCGCTCTCTGAGGACGCGCCCTCGGGACGGCGCACCAGCGGCCTGTGCCAGCCGCCCGTCCACGCCATAGCCGTCAGGCGCATCTGGCAGACCTCCCGCGGCAAGGACGATGAACGTGTCGACCGCGCCCGCGCCTTCCTGCGCGGTAACTACCCGCGCCTGTTCTCCTGGCACCGTTACCTGGCGACCGCCCGCGACCCCGAAGGTTCGGGACTCGTGACCATCTACCATCCCTGGGAGAGCGGCACGGACAACTCCCCGCGCTGGGACTCCGTCCTGGAGAGGATCACCGTCGGGGAGGTGCCTTCCTACACCCGCTACGATCTCCAGCATGTCTCCGATCCCTCGCACCGGCCGACCGACAGCGAGTACGACCGCTTTCTGTGGCTCCTGGAGTTGCTAAAGCGTGCCCGCTACGACGAGGCCGACATCTACGAGAGACACCCGTTCCTCGTCAAGGATGTACTTTTTTCCGCCATTCTGGTTGCGGCCAACGAAGCCTTGTTGGAGATCGCCGAGGTCGTCGAGGCGCCCGACGAAGACCGGGCGCTCATAGACGGTTGGATCGAACGCGGCCGCGCGGGCCTCGAGGAGCAATGGGATTCCGACCTCGGGCTCTGCCTGGACCGGGACGTTCTTGCGGATGAGCCCCTGCGGGTGCGTACGATAGCCGGCTTCTCGCCCCTTATCGGGGGCGGACTCGGCCATCAGCGGCTCCGCGACCTTCTTACGACCCTCGACTCGCGGGCTTTCGCCGGCAACCCCAAACTGCACTACCCGCTGCCGCCCTCCACGAGCCCCGAAGAGGCCGGCTTTCACCCGAGGAGCTACTGGCGTGGTCCGGTCTGGCCCGTAGCCAACTGGCTCCTGTGGTGGTCGCTGCTGCGGGCGGGGGAGAGCGAGAGGGCCCAGAGCATGCGCCGCGAGACCCTGCACGAACTCTCAGAGGGGGGCTTCGCGGAGTACTTCGAGCCGTTCACCGGCGAGCCGCTCGGCTCGGGAGAGCAATCCTGGACCGCGGCTGTCGCCCTCGACATGGTCGCCACAGGGGGCGCTGATTAGCACGCTGCGGCTTCGCCTCCGCTTGTCAGCACGCTTCGGCTTCGCCTTCGCTTGTCAGCACGCGTCGGGCCTAGCGGCCCTCGCTTGTCAGCAACGCTAAGGCCTTCGGCCTCGCTTTCAGCTTTTGGTTTGTGCCTCGCTCTGCGGCGTGCAACGAACCGCTGCCTGAGGCGGTAGGGTTGTAAGCTCGTAGCGAAGCTCTGAGACGACTTCCTGACAAGGCGCCGACTGGAGGGAGGCGCCGTGCTGACAAGCCTGCGAAGCAGGCGTGCTGCACGCGGAGGCGAAGCCGCAGCGTGCTTACTCCTTCGTCTCACGGGCAGGAAATCGGTATAGTGGAGGCAGGAACGTGGCGGCGGACGAGAAGGAGGAGACCACCGTGCTTGGCAAAGCGGTCGAGGACGCGATGAACGAGCAGATCAAGAACGAGCTCTTTTCGGCCTACCAGTACCTCTCGATGGCCGCGTACTGCGAGTCGGAGAACCTTCCGGGCTTCGCGCAGTGGATGCGCGCCCAGTCCCTGGAGGAGACGCAGCACGCGGTAAAGTTCTACGATTTCATCCTGGACCGGAGCGGCCGCGTCGTTCTGCACGGTATAGATGGGCCCGTGGTCGAGTTCGGGTCTCCCCTTGAGGTCTTCGAGCGGGCGCTAGAGCACGAGAAAAAAGTCACGGCGATGATCAACGACCTCTACGGGCTGGCGGCCAGGGAGAACGACTACGCGAGCCAGACTTTTCTGCAATGGTTCGTGACGGAGCAGGTCGAGGAGGAGAAGAACGCCGAGGATGTCGTCGAGACTTTGAAAATGATAGGGGACAAGAGTGAGGCGCTCTTCCTCCTCGACAGGGAGCTTGGCCAGCGCCGGACAGGGCAGCAAGCCACCGACTGACAGCGGGTTGAACCCGCGCAACCCATCCTCAACCCGCGCCGGCTAACATTTCAGCAAGTCAGCCTTCTGTTCTTGCTGAAGGTGCGCTGAAGTATGCTAACTGGCTGACGGCTTCAGGGTTGGATCTCCCTTCCGTCCAGCCACTCATCTCTTCGTTCCTTGAGCCAGGTCGTCCGCAGTCTGTTCGCCGCTATTCGGGCCGGCATGTCGTCCGGTTCGAGGTCGGCTATGTATTTGTACGATGTCTTTCCGCCGCTCATGAGCGCCACCAGCCCGCGCTCGGCCTGCCTCCGGTCCTCGGCGGCTAGTTTGTTCAGGAGCGCGGGGAGCTCTCCCGGCAGCGGCTCGCCGAGCAACCTGGCGAGCTGGCCATCCTTGCGCAGTTGGAGCTGGCGTCGCTCCGTCCGCACGAAGCGCTCCCAGGTGGCTACTTCTTCCTCCTGCTTTCTCTTCCTGGCCTGCTCCCGCTTGTGCGCAAGCTCTTTCTGTCTGGCGGCCGCTACCCAGGCGGCGGCGAACCTTGCCCGGCTTCGCTCCCTGGCTAACTCGCGCCCGCCATTCCCTGGTTCCTTTTGCACGCTGTCTGTTAAACCGTCGTCTATCACAAGAAACTTCCTACTCACTTCTCGAGCCCCGAAAATGGTGCACGGCCCGGGGCTCGTACTCTTGAGGCCACGGATGGCGGGGTCGGCTCCGATACGAAGTACCCGCCCTCCTGTTTAATGCTTATTGTATCATAACGTGACACTTTCGTAGGCCACGCGCTTCCGGCTTTTCGACGGGGCGTTCTCGAAGCCCCGACCCCATCTAAGTGGCCTTCAGCGATCAACATTCAGCTTCTTCACTTGGCCGAGAGCTGAGAGCATCTGCGAAGAAGTCGAACCTCCCTGCAGACTACTCTATTCGCCCGCGTAGGGAGAGACTTCACAGACTCGCCCGAACCTGGACCGTGACACTTCCGCGTCACGTCTTCGGCGGAGTGTAATATTGCATGCGATCCCACGGAGTCAAGGGCCGTATTGTGGGAGACAGATCGGACGCTCGTGGGGGTGCACAAGGATGGTGCGACGGATGACGCAAGAAGAGTACAGGGGGTTCCTGCTCGAGCGGGCCAGGACGGCCACGCTCGCCACCGTAAGGGCCGACGGACGGCCGCACGCCGCCCCGATCTGGTTCGACCTCGACGGCGACACGCTCGTCTTCACGACGGGCGAGAGCACAGTCAAGGGGCGCAACATGCGCAAAGATCCCCGCGTCAGTCTCTGCATCGACGAGGAAGACCCGCCCTTCCATTTCGTTCTGATCGAAGGCCTCGCCGATCTCGCCGCGGGAGGACCCGATCTGCTGTACTGGGCTACACGCCTCGGGGGTCGCTACATGGGCGCAGACAGGGCCGACGAGTACGGCTGGCGCAATGCGGTGGAGGGGGAGTTGCTGGTGCGGGTGAAGCCGCGAAGGATCGTCGCGAACAAGAACATAGCCGACTGAGATGGCACGCTTCGGCCTGCGGCCTCCGCCTGTCAGCTGTGCTAGCATGGTCCTTCTGAAGCAGTACCGAACGGCCATTGGTACGCTATGATTCCGTCTGATGCAGGAACCTCAAAAGGAAACGGCAGGAGAGGGGAGAGGCGGTGAGTACCCCGCTGATCGGCTGCGCGAGGCTGTCTCTCGTCCGCTGATTGGGTGGCGCGAGATCTACGAGAGCTTCTCGCCGGTAGACGTCGAGACGGGTAAGCGGCGTCCGCGGGTGCCGCCGCCCGGCGCGGATTCGCGGCGCGCGGCGGTGCTCGTCCCGATCCTCATCGAGGGCGGGGATGCTCGGGTAGTCTACACGGTTAGGAAGGGCGATCTCGCCGACCACGCCGGACAGATCTCCTTCCCAGGCGGCAGCACCGAGGCGGGCGACGGGTCTCTTATGCAGACGGCGCTGCGCGAGGCCGAGGAGGAGATCGACCTCAGCCCCGACCTGGTCGAGGTTATCGGGGAGCTGGAGGAGATGTACATACCGCCGTCCAACTTCTGCGTCAGCCCCTTTGTGGGGCTCCTGCCGCCCGAGGCCGAGATGGTGCTCGCCCCCGACGAGGTGGAGGAGATCTTCACGGTCTCCCTGGAGACGCTGAGCGACCGAGAGACGTTGCGTAGGGTACTCTGGCGTCACGACGGCCGCGACTACGAGGTGCCCGTGTTCGCCGTCGGGGGCCAGGTCCCGCGCAACATCTGGGGCGCGACGGCGGCGATGACGGCGGCCCTGCTCGCACGCTTGGGCTGGCGCGGGTACAGGCACTAGGGCGGCGGCGTGCTGCGACTCGTTGCGATCGGCCTCTTCGGCCTCATGTTTCTGGCCGAGGCGGGGGACATCTACGGGTTGGTGCTGACGCTCGCCGACCCAGGACCGGCGGCGAACAGGTTCGGCATCGCCGCGGGGGCCGAGGTCGTGCGCAGCAGCGTGCTCCTGCTCCTGGCTCTGGCCGTGGCCTCTGGCGCGCTCCTGGCCCTGGCCGGCCTGCTGGCCAAAAGACCCACGCTCTTCCATCGAAGCGCCCTGGTGTGCGCCCTCGGTTACCTCCTGTACGGGCTCTACCAGGTGGCCGACGGCGCGTTGCAGGTCGGTTCGGGGATCGTGGTCGTCGCCGGTTTGATCTACGTCATCCTCGGCGGCCTCGCCTACGCCGTGCATCGCTCGGTGTATTAGAGCACGCTCCGGCGTCGCCTCCGCTTGTCAGCAACGCTTCGAGCCTTCGGCTCTCGCTTTCAGCCCCAGCAATTCACGCGCCGATGTGCTATCTTACACTGTAAGTGTACAGTGTAAGATAGCATTTAAGGGGTGAGGTGTTGTGGGGTTGGTTGGGTGGGGTAGGTACGCGAGGCACGGGTTGGATCTCTCGCTGCGGGATGTCTTGTTTGGTGGGCTTGCGTGTGGCTGGCTGTGGCGGAGGGATCGGCTGGAGGCTGAGGTGCTCGGGCTCTGTTCGGTGGGGGATGAAGCGTTGGTTTGCTACTCCGTGCGGAGTGGGTGGGACCTCTGGCTCAGGGTGCAGGGGTTGCTGGCTGGGGATGAGGTTATCGTCACTGCCGTCACCCATCCCGACATGGTCAAGATAGTACAGGGGCACGGGTTGTGCGCCGTTCCCGTGGACATCGACCCGGAGACGCTCGCGCCGCGGCTTCGGACGCTGGAAGCAGCCCTCACGCCGCGCACGCGAGTCGTGCTCGTGGCGCACCTCTTCGGTGGGCGCATGGACCTCGGTCCTGTTGCCCGGTTCGCGAGAGAGCACGGCCTACTCCTCGTCGAGGACTGCGCCCAGGCCTTCCAGGGGCCGGAAGCAGTGGGGGATACGGCGGCTGACGTATCGATGTACAGCTTTGGCACCCTGAAGACGGCGACCGCGTTGGGCGGCGCGGTCCTGCGGGTACGCGACCGTGGGGTGCTGTGCAGGATGCGTGGGATCCAGGCCTCCTATCCCGTGCAGCGCAGGGGCTCGTACGCGAGAAAGCTGCTGAGGGCGCTCGGCCTCATCGTGGTCTCGCGGCCGCGGCCCTACGCGTTGCTGGCGCTGGTCTGTACCCGATTAGGGTACGACCTCGACTCCCTGGTCAACGGCGCGGTCCGCGCGTTCCCACCGCAGGTGGCGGAGGCGAGGTTCTTCGGATGTCTCAGGCACAGGCCCTCTGGGCCGCTGCTCGCGATGCTCTCCCGCCGGCTTGGGACCTTCGACAGTGGGCGGCTCGCGAGGCGGGCATCGGCCGGCGAGCGGTTCGCCGGTAGACTACGGATGGCTACCGTCCATCCTGGTGGGCGTTCGTTGCTGAGGACGCACTGGCTCTTTCCCGTGGTCGTCGCCGACCCGGAGACTCTGATCGCCGATCTCAGGGACCGAGGCCTGGACGCGAGCCGGGCCACGAGCAGCATCCGCGTCGTCGAGGCGCCCGCCGGGCGCCCTTCGCCCACCGAAGCCTCGCTCATGATGTCAGGCGTCGTCTTCCTACCCGTATATCCGGAGCTACCTCCGCAAGCGTTAGACGTGATGGTCGATCTCGTCGACTCCTGTGCCTCCCCTGTGGCCCGCGAGAGCGTGACGTTGTGATGGACTGGACTCGGGAAAGCGCGTTGGAGCTGCTCGGTCACGTCGACTTCGACGTGCTCGTGATCGGGGGCGGAATAATTGGGGGCCGGGTTGCATTCGACGCCGCGCGGTCCGGGCTCAGGGTGGCGCTGGTCGACGCCGGGGACTTTGGCGGGGCGACCTCGGGGGCCTCCGCGCGCCTTGTACACGGTGGGCTTCGCTACCTCGGCACGGGTGGGTCCCGGCTCGTGCGCGCCGCCCTGGGGGAGCGGGACGTTCTGGCCTCCCGCATCGCGCCGCACCTCGTCAGGGCGCTGCCTTTCGTGCTCTCCGTGGCCGGAGGACGGCGCCAGAGATCGCGGTGCGCGGCCGGGCTTCTCGCCTACGCCGCGATCGGCGGGTTCCAGGGGCCGCTCCCCCGCTTCGTTACCCCTGAGCAGGTGGCCCTTCTCGTACCTTCTCTCCGCGTCGAGGCCCTCGCCTCGCATGCCGTCTTCCACGAAGCCTCGACCAATGACAGCCGGCTGACGCTCGCCACAGTGAGCGCGGCCGCGCGCTCTGGCGCCGTGGTGGCAAACTACTTGCGGGCCGTCGGCCTCGACCTCGAACCGGATGGGATCTCTCGCGTGTCGCTGCGGGGAATCGGGGGAGAGGTGACCGTCAGATGCAGGGCCGTGGTGAACGCGACGGGTCCTTGGGTGGACCGCATCAGAGAGATGGAGGATTCTGGCTGTCGGCGGATCGCCCGACTGAGCAAGGGAGCTCACGTCGTCCTTCGGCCAGACGAACGGTGGCGGGCCGCCGTCGCCGTCTCCCTGGAGGGCGGACGCCACCTCTACGCCGTGCCCTGCGAGGATACGATACTACTAGGCACCACAGACGAAGAATATGACGGCGACCCGGCGGGCGTGGTCGCGCGGCCCGCGGACGTAGCCCACCTTCTGAAGGTGGCCAACCGATTCCTGCGCCCGGAGATGCTGCGTGGCGAGCGTGTTCTCTCCGCTTTCGCCGGGCTGCGTGTCCTGCCGCGCGGGGCGGAAGCGGCGCTCCGCGCGAGCCGGGAGCATCTCCTGAGCGTCGGGCCCGGCGGCATGGTTTCGGTGGCCGGGGGCAAGTTGACCACCCACCGCCGGATAGCCCTCGATGCCCTGCGACACCTTCCCGATACCATCAGGCCGCGGAGGATGCGCCTCTCCGACGCTCCCCTTCCCGGCGCATCCCGTGCGCCCGCCCAGAACCTTCATTCCCGTCTCGACGCATCGACGGTCGATCACCTGCTGCGCCTGTACGGCTCGGAGACAGATACGCTCCTCGCGGATGCAAGAGAGGTTCCGAACGCCCTCGTACAGATAACACCGGAAGCGCCGGACCTCTGGGCGCAGGTCTACTACGCGATCCGGAAGGAATGGGCCGTAACAGCTGGGGACGTGATCCACCGCAGGACCACCCTCGGCCTGCGCGGCCTCGATACGCCGGAGATCCGTGACGAGATCTCCTCGGTTCTCGAATCCGGGGTCGGAGCCGGCCAAGTGGACTTAAGGAGCAGAGCCGGCACGGAGCCCAGTGGGCGCCATGGTAACGGCTCGTTATCCGTGGGACGAGGAGCTTAGAAAAGGTTAGCCCTTCTTAACCGGCCGTTGCCCAGCGTGTTACTTTGGTCCGCTACTGTGGCCCTCAGGCTACGCACGGGAGGAGTCTCTTGTGGGAGAGAGGACGAAGCTAGGGCTCGGGGTTATCGGTGTCGCGCTGGTGCTCGGCGTCCTGGGGGACGTTATGCTTCGCGCCACGCCGTGGGGTGTCAACTTCCTCATCTGGGTAACGGCGCTGGTCGGCCTCGGTGTCTTGCTCGCAAGGTGGGGACGTGTATTCACGGGTGGAGAAGGTAGGTGGTTGGTCTTCGTCGCCGTCGTCTTCGCCGCCGGTCTCGTGGTGCGCGATTCTCCCGTGGTGGTCGCCCTCGACGTTATGGCGGTCTTGATCTCGCTCTCATTGGCCGTGTGGCGCGGACGTGGCGGCAGCCTCAGGCGCGCCGGAATCTCGGATTACATCGTGGGTGGGGCGGTCGCTGGCATCCTCACGTCGGCGGGCCCTTTGCCGGTCTGCGTGGCCGACATAGAGTGGCGCGAGGCGCTGCGCGGGCGATGGAAAGGGCAGGCGCTTGCCCTCACGCGCGGCGTGCTGCTCGCTGCGCCGCTACTGGTCCTCTTTGGCGCCCTCTTCGTGGCGGCGGACGCCATCTTCGAGCGGCTCGTGATCGACGTCTTCGGCTTTGACCTCGCCGAAGTCTTCACGCACCTCTTCCTCATCTGCTCTCTGGCCTGGATCACGTCCGGATTGCTCTGGGCCGGGCTGATGGCCAGACTACCCGAGGACCTTACGATTCCGCGGCCCAGGGTGGTCTCCCTCGGCATCGTGGAGGTAGGGGTCGTGATCGGTCTTCTTGACCTCCTGTTTCTGACCTTCGTCGTGATACAGGTCCGCTACCTGTTCGGCGGAACCGGGCACCTGGCCGCCACCTCCGGCCTTACCTACGCCGAGTACGCCCGCCACGGGTTCTTCGAACTGGTCGCCGTGACGGCCCTAGCGCTCCCAGTGCTCCTGGTCGCCCACTGGCTGCTCAGGGCCGAAAACCGTGCGCACGAGATCGTGTTCAAGTCGCTGGCAGGGGTCATGGTCGGTCTGCTCTTCGTTATCGTGGCCTCCGCGTTGCAACGCATGTACCTCTACCAGAGCGAGTTCGGCCTGACCGAGCTGCGCCTGTACACCACCATATTTATGCTCTGGATCTCGACCGTCCTCGTCTGGTTCTTGCTCACCGTCATTCGCGCCCGTCGCGACCGCTTCGCGTTTGGAGCCCTCATCGTCGGCTTCGCGGCCATCTTCGCCATAAACGCCATGAACCCCGACGCCCTCATAGCAAACACCAACATATACCGCATGGAAGAAGGCAAGCGCTTTGACGCCTACTACCTGACGACCCTGAGCGCCGACGCCGTCCCCGTGATCGTAGAATCCCTCCCCGAGATCGGAGATAAGCCCGCGTGGCAAGGCTACACCGTCGAACGGGCCGTGCTCTACCGCTGGGACACGAAACCGCCAGACTGGCGCACCTACAACCTGGGCCGTGCCAGGGCCCACCAGTCGGTCCAGGACTACGTCGAAACCCAGGCCGGACGAGCCCCCGCGACGGCCCACATCGACACCCAATAACAAGATAAGGCGTTCATGTCCCGCCCCCCGACTGAGTTATCCACAATATATTGTGGATAAAGTGCGCAAAACGGGGGATAAGTGGACCATCTGTAACAAGCCGGCACGCTGCCTTCGGCAGCTTGTCAGCACGCTCTCGGCCCTTGCGGCCTCCGCTTGTCAGCACGGCGCCTCCCTCCGGTCGGCGCCTTGTCAGCTAAGTCGTCTAGGGGCGTCGCTACGAGCGTCGTACCCTACCGCCAAAGGCAGCGGTCCGTTGCACGCCGCAGCGCAAGGCCCGAACCAAAAAAGCTGAAAGCGAGCCCGAAGGGCGAAGCGTTGCTGACAAGCGAGGGCCGCAAGGCCCGAGCATGCTGACAAGCGGAGGCGAAGCCGGAGCGTGCTGACAAGCGGAGGCCGTAGGCCGGAGCGTGCTGAGTGGAAAAGACCCTCTAAGGCATTACAATCAGCGTGGTGCTACGGACGTCTACAAGAGGTGAGACAGTGATAACCGAGGAGCGCGTGCAGGACCAGTTGCGGAACGTCATAGACCCCGAGATCGGGATGGACCTCGTGGAGCTGGGTCTGATCTACGACGTCGGTGTCCACGACGAGGGCCGCCACGTCGACGTCACGTTCAGCCTGACGAGCCCCATGTGCCCGGTTGGGGACCTGATCCAGGAGCAGGTCGAGACGGAAGCCCTCTCCATCGAGGGCGTCGAGACCGTGAACGCCCAGCTCACATTCGACCCGATGTGGAGCCCCGAGATGATGAGCCCCGCCGCCAAACTCTTCTTCGGGCGCTAGATCCCAGAGCCTCACAGGAGCCATTCCGGAGAACACGATCCCGTAGACGCCGGGAGATTGCACCTGCTCGGTTGTGGCGACCCGGTAATGGCCGCCCTCGTCGATGGCGCAGGGGCGCTCGGCATGGATGACCGACGCAGCGGGTGGCCCGACGACGCCTACGGGTAGTGCTCGTGGCGTGGATGGGGTCTATCATAGACGCATGCGCCTGGCGGGACTACTGATCGACCTGGACGGGACGCTCTACGTCGGTGGGGAGCCGGTCGCGGGCGCCAGGGAGGCCGTCGCCTCTCTCAAGGACTCTGGCCTCGCCATCAGGTACGTAACCAACACCACCAGAGAGCCGCGCAGGTTGGTGTGCGAGCGCCTGCTCTCTCTGGGTTTCGAGGTGGAGGAGCGCGAAATCTTCACGCCAGCCCGCGCGGCAGCGGGAAAGATAGGGCCCCGAAGCTGCTTCGCCCTTGTGGACGGGTCGTTACTCGAGGACCTCGAAGGGGTGAACCTCACCGACGGGCGTCCGGATTACGTCCTGGTCGGAGACCTCGGAGAGGGATTCACCTACGAGCGTCTGAACCTGGCATTCCGCCACCTCATGGAAGGCGCGGATCTGATGGCGCTGCAGAAGAACAAGTTCTGGCGGACCGAAGGCGGAATGTCTCTGGATGCGGGGCCTTTCGTCGCCGCCCTGGAGTACGCTAGCGGAAAGCGAGCCTCCGTCGTAGGCAAGCCCGAGCGGGATTTCTTCCGGCTTGCCCTGGACGATCTCGGGTTCATGGCCAACCAGGTAGGCATGGTGGGCGATGACGCCGAGGCGGACGTAGGGGGTGCAAAAAAGGCCGGGCTCCTGGGTATACAGGTCAGAACGGGAAAATGGCAGGCCGATGCGAGCGAGGCGGATCTCGTACTCGACAGCATCGCGGACTTGCCCGGGGTCGTGAAGTCCTGGGGAGGAGAGGGATGAAGGTAAGCAATATACCGGTCCAGACACACGAACGTTACGAGCTGGTCTCGATCACGGACGAGGTCAAGGAGGCGGTGAGGGATGCGGGCGTCGACGACGGTATCTGCGTCATCCTCTCGACGCACACGACGGCTGCGGTAACGGTCAACGAGGACTACGACAGGGACGTGCCGGCTGACCTTGCGGCGGCCTGCAGGGCTTTCCTTGGCGCCCTCGACGTTAACTTCGAGCACGCCGAGGGCAACAGCGACTCCCACTTCCTTACGAGCCTCTTCGGCCAATCGCAGACGCTACTCGTCACGGGGGGAGAGCCTGACCTTGGGCGCTGGCAGGGCGTCTTCCTAGCCGAGTTCGATGGACCGCGAAGCAGGACCGTCAGGGTCGCGGTTTCGTAGCAGCCGTGTTTAGTTGGGGTCCAACTTCCGGTAAGATAGGTTCACGGATCTTGGGGTCGCGGGCTCGTATGTCGTGGTCGGCCGGAACTAGTCTTTGCGGGAGGCTTGTATGAACGGATTGGTCAAGGGCGGTCTGGCCTTAGGCGGGTTGGTCTTGGGGCTCGGCGCGCTCAAGCGGGCGCTCAACCCGAGGCCCCGCTACCTCTCCTGGGAGAAGCCTCCCTACGGCGAGTTCGAGAAGAAAGTTCTCGTGGTGGGTGGTGGTTTCGGGGGCTACACGGCGGCGACCGACCTATGCAAGCTGGTCGAAGACCGCGACGACGTCGGGGTGCTCGTCATAGCCCGCGACAACTTCTTCACCTTCTGGCCTCTCGTGCCAGGAATCGTCAGCAGCGACATAGATGCACGCAACGTCGCCCAGCCTTTGCGGCGCGCCCTCATCCTCGCCGGCGCCAGCTTTCGGCGGGCTCAGATCACCGGCGTGGACTCCGAGAGGAAGGTCGTCAAGGCCGCTGGGGGCATCGAGTTTCCCTACGACCAGCTCATCATCTCGCTGGGCGGCCAGCCCAACTTCTTCGGCATCCCCGGCGTGGAGGAGCACAGCCTCACTATGAGGGGCGTCGAGGACGCCGAGCGAGTTCGCAACAGGGTCATAGAACGCTTCGAGGAGGTGTCTTTAATCCGGGATGACGTCCCCGACTCCAAGCTGACGTTCGTCGTTATCGGGGGAGGTGCGACCGGGGTCGAGGTGGCCTCCGAGATCCACAGCCTCGTGCACGAGGCCCTCGCCCCCGACTATCCGAACATCGACCCGCACAGGGTCAGGGTCTACCTCCTGGAAGGGCTGCCCAACATCCTCCCCGAGCTCGACCCGGCCCTCAGGCGGGCGGCCAGAACGAGGCTCGCCAACGAGCGCATCGAGGTCATGACGGGCGCGATGGCCGAAGAGATCACCGCGAATTGCGTCAAGCTCAGGGGGGGGCGCGAGATACCCACTGAGAACGTGATTTGGACCGCGGGCAACCGTCCGAATATGGCGATCAAGGACCTCGGGCTCCCCTTCGACGAGCGCACTGGCATCCCTGTCGACCTGACCTTGAAGGTCGACGGTCTCGAGGACATCTGGGCCATTGGGGATTGCGCGGCCGTCCAGGACGTGCGCCAGGAGGACGGCAGGATCGTGCCTCCCACCGCCCAGGCGGCCATCCAGGAGGGTCACGTGGTGGCCCGCAACGTCCTGAAGACGATAGGCGGCGAAGGTGACCTCGATAAGTTCGAGTACAAGCCCCTGGGCCAGCTCGTTGAGCTCGGGAGCGACTTCGCCGTCAACGAGGTGATGGGCGTCAGGTTCAGCGGGGCGCTTGCGGCAATCTTCTGGCGTCTGACGTACCTGGTGCGCCTGAACAGCCCCCAGAGCAAAGCGCACGTGGCCGCCGACTGGTTGCTAGGCCTCTTGCTGCGGCCCGCCGTGACCCAGACCCCAGGTTCTGCCGACGATTGACCCAGAACCCTTGAGACGGGGCTACAATGGTGCTAGGTTGGCCCTCACATAAGGAGACGAGAATGCGGCGCGACAGCGAGCGAGATAGGAATTGATATGAGCCTCGCCAACCAGCTCACCCTGCTCCGGCTCGTCGCCGTCGTACCCGTGATGGGCGCCCTGTACCTGCCCTTCGAATGGGCGCGGCCGCTGGCGGTCGTCCTGTACGCGGCCGCGATCCTGACCGACTACCTCGACGGCATCATCGCCCGCCGCAACAACGAGGTCACGGGCTTCGGCAAGCTCATGGACTCCATAGCCGACAAGGCCCTCATCGTCTCGCTCTTCTTCGCGCTCGTGGGGGAGGGTTCGATGCCGTCGTGGATGGCCGCCATCATGGTGATCAGGGAATTCGCCGTGACCGGACTCAGGATGGTCGCCCTCGAGGGCGGGGAGGTCATCGCCGCGAACCGCTGGGGCAAGGCGAAGATGAACGCCCAGAGCCTCGCCGTCTTCATACTGCTCGTGGGTAAGCCCGGGGCAGATGGCTGGCAAGGGGTAGTGTCCCAGATCGGGTGGTGGGTGATGCTCGTCGCTGTGGTGCTCACCATACTCTCCGGCTGGTCTTATCTGAAGGACACGCCGAGGATACTCTCGATCACCTCCAAGCGAGATCAAAGGCTCTAAAAGCTGTAAAATCACGCCCCATATGGAGGGAAAGGACAAACGCCTGAGGCCGGCCGAGGTCGAGATGATCCTGCGCCGCGCCTCAGAACTGAACTCTCGTAGGTGGACGCGCGCCTCTGCTGACACCCCTTGGGTCTCCCCCGAGGTCCTCGTGCAGGTGGCTGCGGCGGCGGGTATCCCGGAACAGGACGTGCGAAGGGCGATGTGGGATATGGCCTCGGAGAAGTCGGCCGAGCCTCATTCGTTCGCCCGCAGGTTCTACGGTCCGGCACGACTGCGTGCCGTGCGGGACGTGGATCGTCCCGGCGGGGACGTCAGCGAAGACCTCGAAGGGTTGCTGCGCCTCGAACAGGGCCTCAAGCTCAGGCGCAAGACGGAGCTCGGTTCCCTGTGGGACCCCGGCGACGAGCTCGGAGTCGTGCGCAGGACGCTCGACTTCTCCGGGAACAGGACCCTCCTCAAGGCTGGGAGCGTCGAGCTGCGCGTCGAGGACGTTGGCGAGTCCAGATGCGAGGCGAGCCTGACGGCGGACCTCTCCAGCGAGCGGGGGGAGTACCTCTCGCTAGCCGGCATCCTCGGGACCACCCTGGCCGTCCTCTTCGTCCTCGCCGGTATGCAGAGCCCGCTCTTCCTTCTCGGCGTCCTGCCAGCGTTCGCGGCGCCGGTCTTCGGGTTCAGGTTCGCCTACGGCCGGGCATGCCTGGAGATCAGGCGCGCCCTCGACGACCTTCTCGACGCCGTGGAAGTGGCCAGGCCAAGGGCAGAGGAGCCCCAGGACCGGTCCGACCGACCGCCCGGCCTGATACAGGGCCTCAAACCTATCCCCAGGTTCGCCCCGAATAAGGGCAAGAAGGAGAGCCCCTAAGGCTGTCAGACGGTCAGCAATTCAGCTTTGTCGGGCGCGACTTGCGCTCATATCACCCTTCCGTGGTCATTGCCTCGTTACCCTTTGGGCCCGGTGCCGCGCGCAGGGGCCTTGCCCGCCCTCAATAGCTGAAATGCTGACCGTCTGAAATGCTGACCGGCTGAAATGAAAGTTTGGCCCTTCCTGAATGCGCCCTCAGGCCTTATATTTATCCCGTGCCGCTCAACGTTTTGAAAGAGATCTTCGGCTTCGACTCGTTCAAGCCCGGCCAGGAGGAGGCCATCCGGGCCGTCCTGCAGGGCAGGGACACCCTCGCCGTGATGCCGACGGGGGGTGGCAAGAGCCTGTGCTACCAGGTGCCGGCGCTGATGCAGGAGAGCCTGACGGTAATAGTGTCGCCCCTGATCTCGCTGATGAAAGACCAGGTCGATTCTTTGCTGCAGAGCTCGGTCTCGGGCGCGGCTACGCTCCACTCCGGGCTGGCGCCCGAGGAGCGCTGGGAGGTCGAGCGGAGGGTTCGCACGGGCGAAGTGAAGATGCTCTACGTCGCCCCCGAGCGTCTGCGGTCCCTGGAGTTCGTGCTGGCTCTCAGGCGTGCCGGCGTGGGTCTTTTCGTGGTGGACGAGGCCCACTGCATCTCGGAGTGGGGCCACAACTTCAGGCCGGACTACCTGTTCTTGCCACGCGCCGTGCGGGACCTCGGGAACCCTCCCGTACTCGCCCTTACGGCCACGGCGACCCCCCGCGTCCGCCAGGACATCCTGCGCTCCCTGAAGATGCGCTCGCCCGAGGTGGTGGTGACGAGCTTCAACCGCCCGAACCTGACCTACAGGGTCGTCCCGGCAAAGGAAAAGAAGCACAAGCTCCCCCGCATCCTGGACGTCATCCGCGGCTCTCCGCCGCCGGGGATCGTCTACGCGACGACGCGCAAGGAGTGCGAGGAGCTCGCCGCGAACCTGCGCCGTTCGGGGGTGGACGCCGCCGCCTACCACGCAGGGATGGCCTCGTCCCAGAGGGCCTCTGTCCAGGAGCGTTTCATGACCGACGAGCTTGGTGTGGTCGTCGCGACCATCGCCTTCGGGATGGGGGTCGACAAGCCGAACGTGCGCTTCGTCATTCACTCGAGCGTTCCTGGGAGCCTTCCAGCCTACATCCAGGAGTCGGGACGCGCCGGAAGGGACGGGGAGAGATCCGAGTGCGTCGTGTTGTACCGCGGCGCTGACCTGGGCCGCAGGAAGCGCCTCGTTACGCTCGGCAAGTCCGGAGAGCGCGAGGTCTCTTCCTTCTTCACGGCGCTCGCGGGGGTGGAGAGTGGGGGGAGGGTCAACGTCCCTCCGGGTTCGCTCTCGGCTCTCGGCGGCGTCGACCCCGAGGCGGCCGGCATCGTCCTGGGGAGCCTCGAGGAGTCGGGTTTGATCTCCCGCGGCTACGACCTCTGGGCCGAGATGGAGGTGCACCGTATCGAAGAGGAACCGGGAGGCCTGCGCGAGGAGGTGAGCGCCGTGCACGCCGCCCTCCCTGGGGCTGGTACCGTCGGGTTGCCGGCGCTTGCGCGCAAGACGGGGCTGCGTCCCGCGGTAGTCCAGGGCGCCATCTACAGGATGATGGTCGACGGCGTGGTTGAGGTAGTCCCCCGTGGCTCCCTGGTCGACGTGCGGCTCAAGGCCTCGGCCCTCGACGACGAGAGCCGCAGGGGTATCGCTGGGAGGCTCAAGAACCGGGCCAACACGGCATACGCCCAGATCCGGGACGTCGAGTCCTTCGCCGGCCTTAGGACCTGCCGCCGCGAGCACCTCCTCAGGCACTTCGGCGACAAGGAAGAGGTCGCCCCGTGCGCCGGCTGTGACGTCTGCCTCGGCGAGATTGTAGAATCCGCCAGGGCGGACGTTTCAATCTCAGGAGCCGGCAGACCCGAAGGGACACCCCTCGTAAGTGCGTTCGCCAATCTGTCGCCGGCGGACACGGACGGTCCAGAATTGGACCCGGATCTCTTCGAGCGGCTGAGGAGCTGGAGGAGCGAGCAGGCCAAAAAACAGCAGGTGCCCGCCTACGTCGTGCTCCACAACTCGCACCTGGAGGAGATCTCCGCCCGCAAACCAAGCACCATGCACGAGCTGGGCGCCATTAAGGGCGTCGGCCTGCGTCGCGCCGCCCGCTACGGGGACGAACTTCTCGCCCTGATACACGGGGAAGAGGTGACGGATAGGTCCGATGCCGGAGGCGCCGAGGAGAACGGCTTTCGGACACACCTGGAGGCCGCGGAACAGCTCCTTGAAATAGGACGGGGGGCCGACGCCGTACCCGAGCTCGGCCGCGCCCTCGAGCTCGGCGGCGAAGAGGCGCGGCGCGAAGTGGACGAGCTCTTGAGCAGGACCAAGCTCACTTGAATCTTCAACGGAAGGGGTTCCTATGAGGTTAGATGGGCAAAAGATAGCAGTGCTTGTGGCCGAAGGTTTCGAGGACCTGGAGTACTGGGTCACGGTCATGCGGCTGCGGGAAGAGGGGGCCGAGGTTATCGCCGTCGGCCCCGACACCGAGCCGGTCAGTGGCAAGAACGCCCTGGGGGCACAGGCAGACACTACCGCGGGAGCCGTCGACGCCACGGGGTTGGACGGCGTCGTGATCCCCGGTGGCTGGGCCCCGGATAAGCTGCGGCGCTACCCGGAGATCATCGACCTCGTCAGGACCGTGCACGAGAGGAACAAGACGGTCGGGATAATCTGCCACGGCGGGCTCGTCGCCATCTCGGCCGGCATAGTCGGCGGGGTAAGCGCGACGGGTTCGCTAGGGATCAAAGACGACCTCGAGAACGCCGGCGCTACCTGGGTGGACAAGGCGGCTTTTCGGGAAGGAAACCTCGTCTGGGGCCGCGTCGTCCCCGACATCCCCGACTTCTGCCGCGAGCTCATAGCCGCCCTCGCCGAAGGGTAGGGAAGAGGGGACAAGTCTCTAACGCCCTCATGATCCGCGAGCCCGACAGGTACTCCCTGGACCGGGTCCTCGGAATCCGCCTCCCGGCCTAGCTAGGGCCCGTTGGCTTCGTCCTGATCATACTCACCGTGCTCTACTCCGAGTTCGATGCCAACGGGTCACTGGAGCAGGACGAGGGGCAATACGGTGCCCAGGACGAGACGCGCGGGGAGCTCGTCGGGGGTAGGTTTTATCCGCCGGCGAGGTCGTAGTTGTAGGTGGGCAGCGGGCCGCCGGCGTCCCTTAGTACGTAACCCTCGAACATCCGCTTGACGATGTCGGGCTGGCTTCCTGCAAGGTCGTTGTGCATTGTGGGATCTTCCTGAGCGTCGTAGAGCTTGGCATCGCCGCCCTGGTTGGTGCAGAACATGACGTAGCGGTCGTCGCGGGCCCAGACGTGGTCGTTGTACCCGATCGAGAAGTGGGGCCTCGCCTCCGGCTCCCCGCCGCCGATCAGGACGGAGAGGTCCTGGCCGTCTAGTTCCTGCGGCGGCTCGATTCCAAGGAAGCCGAGGATGGTCGGGGCGACGTCGTGGGTGGAGGCATAGTACTCGCTCGTCGTCCCAGACCCCTTGCCTTCTGGGTGCCTGATAAAGAACGGTATGTCGGTGATTTCCGGCCAGAGCACGTAGTCGGGCTTGCCTGTGTAGCCGTGCTCGCCGTGGGCGACGCCGTGGTCTGAGAGGAGTATGAGGAGTGTGTTCTCGAACAGGTTCAGCTCCTCCATCTTCTCGAGGAAGCGGCCGAGCCAACGATCCATCATCGTCACCTCTGCGGAGTAGCGTGCCTTCATCCTCTGGAGCTCCCTTGGCTCAAGGTAATCGCTTGGGCCGTAGATGACCGAGTACGGCTCCTTGAGATCGTACGGCTCATCGTCGTACATGTTCACGTACTTCTCGGGAGGATCCCAGGGCTCGTGCGGGTCGTAGCTGTCCACGGTGAGGAAGAAAGGTCCGCCCTTGCTCAGGATCTCGAGGTACTCCGCCGCCTGGGTGAACACCATCGGGGAGAACCAGTCGGCCTCCGTCTCCCTGTTTTGCACGTTGGCGAAGTACTGGCGCATCTGGCCCGTCATGGCGGGAACGTTGCCCTTCATGAGGGCCTTGGCGACCTTGTCCTCTGGGGCCGTCCAGATCGGCTTGTAGTTGTCCGTGGTCTGGCCGCGGAAGAAATCGAAGACGTCGAAGCCGCGATGCATATCGTAGGAGGGCTTCATCTGGTGCATGGTGTCCGTGATGAAGTAGGTCCCGTACCCGGCCGTCTGCATCATCTGCGCGAGCGTCGTCTGGTAGAGGGGGATGGGCTCCCATCCCTGCAAGATGATGTCCTCGTCCTTCGGAGGCACCCAACCCCTGAAGGGCCAGGTCCTGAAGCCCGTGTGAATGGCTCTCCGCGCGCAGATGGTCGGTATGGACTCGGGGTAGGCCCGGGTAAAGATCAGGCTGTCCTTGGCGAGGGCGTCGAGGTTGGGGCTTTGGATCGCAGGGTTGCCGTAGGCCCCGATGTGGTCCTTCCTCAGGCTGTCGATGATAACCAGAACGACGTTGGTACCCTCTTTGAGGGTGGGACGGCTGCCCCTGATATTGCGTATTCGCTCGGTGAGGCCGCAGCCAGCCGCGCCGAGCAGCGTCGCGCCTGCAAACCCCGTGCCGGTAAGCTTGAGGAAGTCTCTGCGGGTAAGTGTGCGGGCCGCGCGCTGCTTCACAAGGCAAGAGGGTACTACGCAAAGGTACACCCTACAAGCCCGACGCGGGACCGCGCCCATTCTACGTGGGCACGCGCGACGACTGCTAGAATTACCTCCATGAGAAGCATCGTGGCCGTTGGGATTGGGATGCTGCTGGCGCTGGCGCTCGGCCTGCTTGTGGTGCAGGGGATCATCGCGCCGGTCTTCACCCGGTTCTTCGGCCTCGAGCGTACCGGCCCCGCAGCCCTCCCGCTCGTCCTCCTCGTCTTCGCCGCGGCCTTCTCTTTCTACTTCGGGGGGATGGCCGCCAGCTACAAGGCCCCCTCCAGGCATCTTCTGCACGGAATACTCGTCGTCCCCGCGGCGTTCATCCTCTCTCTGGGCATCAACCTCGCCCTGGGCAGAGGTTTCCTGCCAGGCGCCGTCGACGCCGGGACCATCCTACTCCTGCTCGTCTTCCTCGCCGTCTCAGCGGCGGCCTCCTACATCGGGGCCAGACGCGGAGTGACCCTCTACGCCCACAATCAGAAGCTCAAGCGGCGCTAGCGCACGCTCCGGCTTCGCCTCCGCGTGCGCACGGCGCCTGACGGCGCCTTGTCAGCACGCTACGCGCTTCGCGCTCCGCTTGTCAGCACGCATCGGGCTGACGCCCTCGCTTGTCAGCACGGCGCCTCCCTCCGGTCGGCGCCTTGTCAGGAAGTCGTCTTGGGGCGTCGCTATGAGCGTCGAACCCCACCGCCAAAGACAGCGATTCTTCTCACGCCGCAGAGCGTGGCCTGAACCAAAAAGCTGAATGCGAGGCCGGAGGGCGAAGCGTTGCTGACAAGCGTAGCCCGAAGCGCCGCGCTAGCGTGCCTGAACGCCGATCATTAGCCTTCCTCGGGAGTCCATCCTGGCGTTGGGGCGCAGGCTTGACGCCTCGATCTCGTTGGGGTCTTCTCCTGTGCCCGTGAGGTAGACCCTGGGCTCCTCGACCCCCTCGGTCGGGTCGGAGACGTATCGGCGCCAGGCCATGTCGTTCCAGAGGAACGTGAGCGTCGGCTTCCCCGGGGTCGTGCCGTCGAGGGCCGCGTGGACCCTAGGGAGGCCGAAGGCCTTCGAGATAGAGGCCACAGTCCTCGCATGTTCGCTTTCGTTGAAGAGTGCTATGCCCTCCCTTAGCCTACGTTCCGGGTCCGAGAAACGGTCGAGGCTCTCCAGTGCGTTCCTCAGCTCTTCGGCGTTGCGTCTGGCCTCCTCCCTTGCCTCCCCGAGTCTGGCCTCGAGGTCCTGGACTCGCTCTTCGGCGAGGATTTTCCCTGACTCGACATCATCAAGACGACCTTGCGGCTCGTCCTGCGGTTCTCCCGCGCTGTCGGGGCTGGCGCCGGGTGGCTCCTCGTTGCCGGCGCGTACTCCGGCCAGAGCCGATTCCAGATCCCGCCTGCCGGATTCCGACTCTTCGAGGGCCTCTTCCAGCTCGCTGACACGGCTTTCGTAGGCGGAGATCTCCGCCCCGAAACGCTCTACGACCTGCTCGAGGTCTTCTGTTGCGGAGGACTTCTGGGCCAGCCTGGCGGCCTCCAGTTCCCTCAGGCGGACCGTGTAGGCGCGCAGCTCGGTCTCGCGCCTGAGATCGGCCTCCTGCAGACGCTCGTCGAGCGCCCAGGTCTCGGCCTTCCTGCGCTCGTCCTCGGCCGCGAGTCGCCCTTCGGCCTCGCTCCGTAGGGCAGCGGTCTCCTCGGCGTGGCGCGCCCTGAGCGCCCTGTTGTCCGCCTCCCTCTGGGCCTGGATGGACGCGATCCTCTTGTCCGACGACTCCTGCACCTCTGCGAGCTTGGCCGCGTGCGTCTTTTTGAGGTCGTGCTCGCGTCTCTCCGTCAGCGCCTTGATCTCGCGCAGCTCCCCCTTGCGCCACTCCTCCAGGCTCAGGCGGGATGACTCCAGTTCGTCGCGCAGGGACTCTATCTCCCCCTGTTGCCTCTCGACCACGGTCTGGTAATCTCTCTGGAGCTCCAGCTCCCGGGTGGCCGCCGCGTTCCTGAGCGTCTGCACGGCCGCCCTGTGACGATCCTCCGCTTCGCTCCTATCTTCGGCCAGCCTCCGCTCGAAGTCCTCCCTCAAGGAACGCTCGAGGTCGCGCTCGCGTTCTTCGCTCTTCGCGCGCGAAGACTCGATCTCGGCCGCGTGCCGCGCCTCCTGCTCCTGGTAGCCCGTGCGAAGTTGCTCCTCCCAGTGCTCGGAGGCGTTCTTTAGCGTTTCGATCTCCTCCCTGTAGCGGGCTTTCCATAGCGTCGCGTTCGCGCCGAAACTCCTCCTTGATGGTGTCGAGGCGGGTGTCGGAGGAGGCCGCGTCCACGTCCGCCCTGCGCTGTTCTTCTAGCTCGCGACGCACCCGGGCGAGCTCGTTTATGTGCTCGTTACCGAGGCGGAGCTGTTCGTCTGAGTGCTGCTGCTTGAGGGTGGAGATGTGTGCCCTCAACTCCTCGGCCTCCCGCTCGGTCTCCAGGCGGGCCCGCTCCCCCTCCTGCAGCACGTCGGCCCGCGAGGAGACCTCCTCCTGGGCCGCCTTTAGCGCCGCGGAAGCACCTTCCAAGTCGCTCCTGAGGCTCTCCACCTCCTGCTCAAGGCTCTCGATCAGGGCGCCGGCCGCCTCCATGCCCTCCGCGAGATCGGCCGCCGGGTCCCTGGGGTCCTCGGTCATGATCGCCTCTCCTGTATTGCCCTCGACAGCAAGTTGGTGGAAAGGGTAACGCCTACTGGGGCCGCGGTAAAGCCCCCGCTAGCGGTCGAAAGTGCTGACCTCCCGCGAACCATGTATCCGGCCCTAGGCGATCAGCGAAAACCTGAAGGCTGACAAGCTGAAGTGCTGACAGTTGACTAGCTGTCTATGCAGGCAGGGCAAAGGCCCTCGACGACCATCGTCGCGCGGGTGACCTTATATCGGGTGTTCTTGCGGATGAGCGCTTCGATACCGCCGAGGGCGACGCCGGGGACCTCGGAGACCTCGCCGCATCCGGTGCACCTGATGTCAAGGTGGGGTTCGACGTTGAGGTCGTAGCGCGTGGGGGAATCGGCCCAGTGCTTGGAGCCTACGACGCCCACTTCCTCCAGTACGGAGAGTGCCTGGTAGACGGTGCCGAGCGCCACGCGCGGGTTCTCGCGCTTGACGATAAGGTACACGTCCTCCGCGGAAGGGTGGCCCTCGGCCCGGGATAGGGCCTCGAGAACGGCCCTGCGCTGGGAGGTGAGGGTGTAGCCCGACCTGCGCAGCCTCTCCCTGACTTCTGGTACGCCGGAGATATCCTCGTGCAGTGTTTGGGGATCAGTAACCATTCCTATTTTCGAGTTTATCACACGGCGTTTTTCGTGCCGGGGTGTACCATGACCTGGAGATGCCGCTGCTTACTGATCTCCTGGTGAACTTCTGGCGCACTCTGCGCAACGCCCGCGCGCGCCTGATCGCGAGGCCTCCCGAGTACGTTTGGATCGAGGTCGAGGGCCCGCTGGCCGAGTTCGAGACACCGGTCGGCTTCCTGCGGCGGCGCCTGTCTTCCGGCCCCGCCCCGCCAACGCTGGAGAGGTTGCGGGGTATGCTCGACAGGATCTCCGCCGACTCGCGCGCGCTCGGCGTCGTGCTGCGCATCAAGAACCTCGACGCCGGCTGGGCGTCCCTCGAAGAGTTGCGACGGGAGATCCTGGCATTCCGGGCTCGCGGCGGCCGGGTCGTGGCCTACCTCGCAGGTCCCGCGGACACGCGCTCCTACTATCTGGCGTGCGCGGCGGACGAGATCATCGCCACCCCGCTCGCCGACCTGGTCGTTACCGGCATCCGCGCCAGGGTGGATTTCCTCAAGGACGCCCTCGATAACCTCGGTCTCGAGGCTGAGGTCGTCGCCGTCTCGCCCTACAAGTCCGCGGGCGAGAGGTTCGTCCGCGACGACTTCTCCCGTGAGTCCCGTGAGCAGGCCGAACGTCTCCTCGACCGCCGCTACGAGGAGGTGGTAGGAGCTATCTCCGATGGCAGGAGCCTCTCCCCCGAAGAGGTGCGCGCCAGGATAGACCTGGCCCCGTACGGTGCTCGGGCGGCACTCTCGGAGGGCCTGCTCGACGGCGTCCTCTACGAAGACGAGTTGCCAGAGAAGCTCGGGTCCGCGGACCGGCGAGCCAGGCTCGCCGAGTGGGAACGGGCGCGGAGGGCTCTGCTCGTGCCCCTGCGCGGGCGGACGAGAAAGAAGGTTGCGCTCGTCAGCCTGCGCGGGACCATCGTGCGGGGAAGGAGCAGGAGGCTGCCCGTGCCGCTGCCCTTCGTCGGCGGGGAGCAGGCGGGGAGCGAGTCCGTCGTCGCGGCGCTGCGGATTGCGGAGAAGAACCGCAGGATCTCGGCCCTACTTCTCTACGTGGACTCGCCCGGAGGCGACGCGTTGGCTTCGGATTTGATCTGGCGCGAAATCGAGCGCATCGGCGCGAAAAAACCGGTGGTGGTCCTTATGGGAAACGCCGCCGCTTCGGGGGGCTTCTACGTCTCGGCGCCGGCAAACTACGTGGTCGCGCGCCGCGCCACGGTTACGGGATCCATAGGCGTGCTGAGCATCCGCCCCGTCGCGCGTGGCCTCTACGAGAGGCTCGGCATCAACCCCGTGGCCCTGGACAGGGGCGGGCGCGCCGGCCTTCTCGACCCGAGCCGTCGCCCCGACGCCGAAGAGTTGCGAGTAATAGAAGGCCAGGTTCGGCACGTCTACGCCGAGTTCAAGGACCGTGTCGCCCGGGGCCGTAAGATAGACGTCAATGAGCTGGAAAGCATCGCCGGCGGAAGGGTGTGGACGGGGTCCGAGGCCCTGGATCTGGGATTAGTCGACGAGACCGGGGGTTTCAGGGAGGCTCTGCGGAAGGCCAGGGAACTCGGCGGAGTAGAACGGGACGTACCCGAGGTGCTAGTCAAGGTCAACCCGCCCCGCGGCGGGCGTCCGTCTCCGGGAGACCCCGCCAGGGCGGCCTTCGACGCGATAGGGGAGACGTGGCGGGCTCTCTCTGAGCTTCGCGCTGGCGGCGCTCTGGCGCTCGCGCCGTACGAGATCTCGGAAGACTGATAGCATCTGCGGCTGTGGCCGTAAACGTAGAAGGACAGGGCTTTTGAGCGAGACCTCGAGCAAAGGCGTCGACCGGAGGGCGATGGCCGGGCTGTCAGCCGGCCACCTCTTCACGGACCTGAACCAGGGCGCCGTGGCGGCGCTGGTGCCCTTCCTCACCGCGGAGCGCGGAATCTCCCTCGCGGCGGCCGGCGCCCTGGTCTTCGCGGCGACGGTGAGCTCCTCGATCGTGCAACCGCTCTTCGGCATCTTCTCGGACAGGCGGCCCATCCCGGCCCTGATGCCACTCGGCGTGTTGCTCGCGGGGTGCGGCATGGCGCTCGTCGGCGTGGCACCTACCTACCCCCTGATCCTGCTCTGCGTCGTGGCGAGTGGTATCGGGGTGGCTGCCTTCCACCCTGAGGCCGCGCGGTTCGCCAACTACGTCTCGGGGACCGGCCGTGCCCGCGGGATGAGCTTCTTCTCGGTCGGTGGCAACGCCGGCTTCGCCCTCGGTCCCGCCCTCACCACCCCGCTCGTCCTCCTGTTCGGGCTGCCAGGGGCCCTGTTCCTCGCCCTGCCCGCCGTTGCGATGGCCGCCGTGCTGTTCCACGAGCTCCCGCGGATGCTCTCGTTCACGCCGGAGACGGTCGAGGGCGAAGTGAGAGAAGAGGATGCTGCTCCCGAGCACTGGGGACCTTTCGCGCGCATGATCGGGGTCGTTATCGTGAGGTCCTTCGTCTACTTCGGGCTAGTCGCCTTCGTGGCCTCGTATTACGAGCGTGTGCTCGACGTCTCCCCGGCCGTGGGGAACACGGCCCTCACGCTGATGCTGTTCGGCGGGGCTGCCGGCACCCTGATGATGGGCCCGCTCGCCGACCGTTTCGGCAGGCGGACCGTCCTCGGCCTCTCGATGCTGGCGTTGCCGCCCCTGATCTTCTGCTTCACCCTCGCCGGCCCGTTCGTCGGTATGGCGCTGCTCGTCCTCGTCGGCGCGGCCACGGTCGGAACGTTCGGTATCACGGTGGTTATGGGACAGGAGTACCTTCCCGGACGCATCGGTCTCGCGGCCGGCATAACGATGGGTCTCTCTATCGGGCTCGGCGGTATAGGGGCGCCGCTGCTCGGCCTCGTGGCAGACAGCAAAGGGCTCTCGTTTACCATGCTGATCATCGCCGCCCTGCCCGTTCTGGGGTTCACTCTCGCCCTGACCCTGCCCCGCGGAACGAGGCATCAGGCATCAGCAAGAGAGCTGATGCCTGATGCCTGATGCCTTTTCGTGCAACGAAACACGATTACCTGCCCGTGGGTCGGGTAACATATCGCCAATGAAGGCGCATTTTAGAGAGGGTCGCCCGCCAGGGTGAGCGTGTTCCACAGCATAGGTGTCTTCGCGTACCGTTTCAGGTGGGCCATCCTCGTGGTGTGGGGCGGGCTCCTGATCTCATCCGTCTTCTTCGCCCCCGATCTCTCGGGGCGGCTGAAGGGCGGCGGGTTCGGGGGCTCGAACTCGGAGGCGGAAAAGGTGCAGGACCTGATGACGGAGGAGTTTGGTGCTTCTCCCGCGGCCCTGACGGTGGTCTTTACCGGCGACGGCCTTCCTGCCGGCAGCGAAGAGTTTCAAGGGGCCCAGGAACGCGCCCTCGCAGGCGTGCGTCAGCTGAATGAGGTTCGCCAGGTCGCCTCTTACGCCGGTTCTAGAGACCCCCGCTTCATCTCGGAGGACGGGAAGAAGTCCTACGCGGTGATCACCTCCAAAGTCTCCGTCGACGAGACGCGCAACATGGTCGACGCGGTGAGGAGGGAGGTCCGTTCTGACGAGCTCGAGACCTACGTAACGGGGGCGCCCGCCGTCTACCAGGACCTCGAGGACGCGAGCAATGAGGACGTGAAGCAGGCCGAGAAGTACGCCTTCCCGTTCGCCGTGGTCATACTGATTTTCGCTTTCGGTACGTTGGTGGCGGCCGGGATCCCTGTCCTGATCGGGGGCGCGAGCGTACTGACGACGCTCGCCGCGCTCTACTTCATCGCCGGTTTTTACGACATGTCTGTCTTCACGCTGACCCTCTCGACCATGCTTGGCCTCGGACTCGGCATCGACTACGCGCTGTTCTTCGTCAGCCGTTTCAGGGAGGAGCTTGAGCACTACTCTACCGCAGAGGCGATACCGCGCACGGTGGCGACCGCCGGTAGGTCCATCTTCTTCTCGGGGACTGCTGTCCTGATCGGGCTCTCCGGGTTGCTGTTCTTCCCCTTCATGTTCATGCGCTCCATAGGGGTGGCAGGGGTGGTCGTCGTCTTCGTCTCCGTCACCGCCGCGCTGACGCTCCTGCCCGCGCTCCTCGGTGTCCTGGGATCTCGGGTCAACAGGCTCGCCATCAGGCGCCGCAGGGACGGGGCAGGCACCTCAGCGTTCTGGAGTCGCAGCGCAGAGGTCGTGATGCGCCATCCGTTCGCCGTGATCGTGCTTGCGGCCGCGATCCTGGGGACCCTGCTGTACCCCGTTGGCCACATGAGGGTGGGTATCCCCGAGGCGACCGTCCTGCCCACGGAGTACGAGTCGCGAGCAGGGGACGACATTCTGAAGGAGAACTTCGAGTACGCCGCGCTAAACCCGATGGAGATCGTGGCGACCCTGGGCGAGGACCCCCTTAGCGCCCGCGGACTCTCAGCCACTAAGGAACTCGGTGAGGAGATCTCGGGCGCCGATGGCGTCTCTGGGGTCGAGAGCGTCTACACGGTAGGGAAAGCGGCGGCCAGGGACTACGCAGGTCGCGTGGAGGCCGCCCGGGAGCAGGCGCAATCCGAGGCCGCAGGTAAGGTGGACCGGCTGGTAGAGCAGCAGATCCAAGAGCAGACGCAGGAGAAGACCGAAGAGGCCGTGAACCTGCAACTCTCGGAGGTCGAAGCCACCTACGGCGTCATCCCTCCAGGGACCGAGGAGCAGATCCGTGCCGAGGTCGGGCCGCAGGTGGCGCAGGAGGTAGGCGCCTCGGAGGGACGCATCAGGGAGGAGGTCGAGCGGCGCCTTGCCGAGGAGGTGGAGCAGAAGGTGCCAGATCTTCCCGAGGGCATCTCCGCCGACGGAGACGTCACGCCAGAGGGCGTTGCGAACTTCCTGAAGCTTGAGGCGGCCAGAGACACCAGGGATCTACAGAATACCTTGAACTCCTACGTCGCGAACGACAAGACGCTACTGCGAGGGGTGACGAAGGCCAACCCTTACACGCAGGACGCCTACGCCGCCGTGGACGCCGTGCGCGACGTAGACGCCCCTGCCGGGACGAGCTTCCTGGTTGGCGGGCTCTCAGCTGGCCAGAAGGACTTCATCTCAAGCCTCTACGGCAAGGCGCCCCTCGCTGCGGCCTTCGTCATCGGGGTGACCTACTTGATACTGCTTATAACGTTCCGCTCTGTGTTCATCCCGCTCAAGGCTGTCATAGTGAACGTCCTTAGCCTGACGGCGAGCTTCGGGGCGATGGTCTTCGTCTTCCAGGACGGCAACCTCTCGGGCCTACTAAACTTCACGCCTCTAGGCTTTGTGGACGCGACGCTCCCCATATTGATGTTCTGTACAATCTTCGGGGTCTCCATGGACTACGAGGTGTTCCTGCTCTCTCGCATCAAGGAAGCCTACGAGAACGGCGAGTCCAACACGGCGAGCGTCTCGAAGGGGCTGGTGGCCACGGCTGGCATCATCACGTCGGCGGCGGCGATCATCATCGTCGTGACCGGTGCGTTCGCCTTCACGGGCATCGTTCTGACCAAGGCCATCGGCCTGGGTCTCGCCGTGGCGGTGTTTGTGGACGCGACGATCATCCGCATCCTGCTCGTCCCTGCCACCATGCGCATCCTTGGCGACTGGAACTGGTGGCCCGGCGGTAAGAAGAAGACTTTCGAAGCGGGTTCGAAGGCGTCCGCCGATTAGGGTCGGGTAAATGACGACCCCGTACCGATTCAGCAGGATCAATTCTTGATCCTATCTTCGTGTCAGGTAGACTATCTTCGTGGTCGAGTTCGAGCGAATACTCAAGGACAGGGGCTACCGGCTAACCAACCAGCGCCGGATCATCGTGCGTGAGTTGGAGGGGGAGCGGCACCTCTCTGCGGAGGAGATCTACGACCGGGTCAAGGGCGGGCATCCCGAGCTTGGCCTCTCCACGGTCTACCGGACGCTGGACCTCCTTACCGAGCTAGGAATCGTGCGCAAGGACGACTTTGGAGAGGGGTACTCGCGCTACGAGCTCGCGACCGAGCGCGTACATCATCACGCCCGCTGCGAGGAGTGCGGCTCTGTTATCGAGTTCAACGAGGAGCTTATGGAGTACCTGGCATTGCAAGTCGAGCGGGAGACCGGCTTCGTCACGGACTGGCATGAGATCACGCTTCACGGCCGCTGCGCGAACTGCTCCGCTTGAGGCTTCAGGTTGCAGGACTATACTCTGCATTCGGCCGTCGGAAATCTCTCCCCTACACGTCATTCTCGCGAAGCTTGTCCCCGCGAATGCGGGGAGCGGGAATCCAGGTACCTGGACCCGATATCGGGACAGGAAAGTCTGTATACAGGCTGAAGCCTGATGCCCAGGTCCGCGAAGCGGACCGCTTTAGATGCTGAGCTTCAGGCCGTCTTCGGCGACGAGGATCTCGCCTCCGTAGCCCGTCCCCACTTCCGAAACGAGGTCTATTTCGTCCGCCGCCGGATAGATGTGAGTGAGGACGACGCGGCCTACACTGGCCTCGCTCGCGATCCTCGCCACATCGGACGGCGTCAGGTGGCCCGGGATGGGGGCGACGTCGGGGAAGGAACATTCGATCAGGAGCGTGTCCGCGTCACGCGCCAGTTCGACGACGGACCGGCTGTACTCGGTGTCGCCGGTGTACACGAACGCGCCGCCTTCCACATCGAGTCTGTAGGAGACGCTCTCGGGGCGGTGTTTGGCCTGGGCCCACGAGAGCCGGCAGCCGGCGAGCTCGATGGGGGATGGGCAGTCGCGGGGTAGCTCGGAGACGAGCGTGGGGTCGGCGAAAATCCACTGGCCCCAGACGTTCCTGACGGATTCCCAAAACTCCAGAAACGGTTCGGGGCCCGCGATGTGGAGCGGTCGCGTGCGGGGCTCCTCGGTGCCATGCTCCATGGCGAAGAGGAGCGGGACGACGTCCACTGTGTGATCCGGATGGAAGTGCGTAAAGAAGATGCGGTCCACCGAGAAAGGATCGAGGTCCGACCCGAGCATCCCGCGGACCGCCCCGGAGCCGAGGTCGAAGACCAGCGTCTCTCCAGCTGCGCGCACCACGACACAGCTCTGGCGTCTCCGGAGGCGCGGGACTACCGTACCGGACCCTACGACCGTGATCTCGATGGACCGCTCCCTTCGGTCGAACTTAGCATTTCAGCTTGTCTCTTGCCGGACGTTCTCTGAGGGTTCGATTGCTCCCGAATACCCATGCGAGGCCGGCGATGCCGAGGAGGGCGCCGCCGAGCACGTCTGAAGGCCAGTGGGTTCCCAGGTAGACCCTGCTTACGGCGGAGGCGAGGAGGAACGCAATGATCGCGAGCCTGCCTGGCCTGTTCGGCCAGAGTACGTAGACTGCTCCGAGAAGGAGGACTGCGCGCAGCATGTGGCCGCTGGGGTATGGGTACGGTGTGCTGATGTCCAGCAACGAAGGGTCGGGGCCTCGCGTGGCATCTCCCGGCACCGGTGCCTGCGGGACGAACGTCTTGAAGGCGACCTCGATCAGGCCGGTCAACACGAACGCTGCGAGAAGCCGAAACGCGAGGCGACTTCGTCCCTGGAAGAACAAACCTGCGGCGAGGGTGATGGCGGCTACCGCGACGAACTCGACCCCGCCTACCAAGGAAGCAACGATCCCGACCACGTCCATCACGCCTGAGGTGTACCCTTGCGCCAGGCCCAGTAGCCAGATGTCCAGGGGACGGAACAGGCCGGCCCCCGCCACCGCGGAGCAAAAGAGAAAAGCCGCCGTCGAGAGCAGCAACATCAGGCGTTTGTCGCTCTTCACGCCCTCAAGGGTTATCGGAGCGAGAACGCCGGGCCCTGCATGGCCCGGCGCTTTCGAATCGGGGAAACCCAAATGCTGACAAGCTGAAGTGCTAGGCTACGGCGTCGCGCAGGACGCGGCCGTATTCGCCGCCCTTCAGGATACGTTCCGCTTCCCTTTGTAGCTGCCTGACCCGCTCACGCGAGATGTCGAGTTCTTCGCCGAGCTCGGCGAGGGTGGCCGGCTCGCGGTCATCGAGACCGTAGCGCCTGACGAGCACGTAGCGCGCCCTCTCGGGGAGGCGTTCGATCGCCTCCTTCAGGTGTTCCGTCTCCATCTCCCGCATCACGGTATCGGGCGTGTCGGAGACCTTGTCGTCCTCGATGAAGTCGCCCAGTTGCGAGGCGGTCTCCTCGCTGGAGACCGGCTGGTCCAGGCTCGTCGCGTCGGGCATCGCGCGCATCGTGAGCCTCACTTCGTCCGGGTCCCAATCCAGGCGCCTGGCGACCTCGTCTTCGGTGGGATCGCGCTCTATCTCCAGGGCGAGCTCGCTCATGGCCCTGCTGACCTTCCGGATCTTCTCCGTCATGTGAACCGGGACGCGGATCGTGCGACCCTTGTCGGCGACGGCGCGCTGCACAGCCTGACGGATCCACCACGTGGCATACGTGGAGAACCTGAAGCCCCGGTCGGGGTCGAACTTCTCGACGGCCTTCATGAGGCCTATGTTGCCCTCCTGGATGAGGTCCTCGAACGGCAGCCCGTAGCCGCGGTACTTCTTTGCGACGCTGACCACGAGCCTGAGGTTCTTCTCGATGAGCCTCTGGCGGGCCCGACGGTCGCCGGCCTTGGCCCTCAGGCTGAGGTCGATCTCCTCCTTGTGCGTGAGGAGATTTCCCTGACCGATGTGCGCGAGGTACTTGGCAAGGAGCTCGGGGGTCTCGGATTCCCGCTCGACCTTCTGGGTTTCCCTTCGCTTCTCTAAATTAGCTTTCAAAATACCCTCCTTACTAAATGCCAATGTTACCGGAAATCAATTCTGGAAACTACTCCTGATTTACCGCGAAGCTTAAGGCGCTAAACCTCCTGAGGCCTCCCCCCTCACCGATTGTTGTTGCTTTCTGTCGCCGCACAGACATATACGTATGCCGGGCCGAAAAAGTTGCATCGGCGCGGAAACGTCTCCGGCCCGGGATTGCCCTGGGTGCTGTGGGGCTGGCGCGGTTATACTTGGGGGCATGGAGAGCGCCCCCCGCATCCCCGACCGCATAGAAGAGGACGTTGCCGGGATCCTGGCCTGCTGGAGGGCGAGCAGGGGCGGTGACGACGAAGATGGGGCCTATGACCGGACGCTCGCCGGCATGGAGGAGTTGGTCTCGGTCTTCGTCGGCTTCTTGCGCAGTACGGAGACCGTCGAGACCTACAGTCGGGGTGGCGCGACCACGGCTCTCGTAGGGAAGATCGCCGGATGCCAGCACGAACTCGGAAGGGACGCGGTTGGCGTTATCGAGGACTTCAGCGTGCTCAGGCGATGCATCTGGCGCTCGGTCGAGGTTGGTGTCGACCTCTCCGCGCTACACGGCGCCGAGGTCTCGGGGTTCTTCGCCAAGTTGATGCAGGCCTCGGACTGGCTAACGGAGACCGGGCTGGAGTCCTTCGACGCCATCGTGCGGCGCGAGATGGAGCAGGCCCTCGGGCGGGCCGCCGCCACGGACCTGGTGACTGGGCTCCCGGATAGGGACCTGCTCAACCGGCTGCTCTTGCCGGAGGTGATCGATACTCACGACCGGTTCTCCGTGGCCGTCTTCGACGTCGCCGACTTTACCGAGACCGTCGCTGCAGGGAAGGTCAAGCGCGCCAGGAAGGTGCTGCGCAAGCTCGCAGAGGCCGTGCAAGAGTCCTCGCCCGAGGGCTCCGTCTTCGCCCGCTTCGGTGACGATGAGATCTGCGCTATCCTACCCGGCGAGACCGGCGAGGGCGGCTACCGGCTGGCGGAGCGGGTGCTCGGGCGGCTGGCAGAGGGCGGGGCCGATTTCGAAGTCGACGTCGGGGTGGCCGAGTACCCGGCGCACGGAACCGGCGTGGGGGAGTTGATGGGGGAGACTCTGAAGGCGCTCAAGATGGCCAAACGCGTCGGCGGCAGCGGCATCGTCGTCGCCCGCTAGAGATTCGGAGGTAACCGTGATCGCCATCTTCAACAGCCTCCCCGTGAAGGAAGGCGCGGCCGATGAGATCGTGGACCGGTTTGCCGGGAGCCGCGGACACGTGCAGGGATTCCCAGGGTTCGTCTCCATGGAGGTTCTGAAGTCCGACGCTGAGGACGAGGTGCTCGTCGTTACGCGTTGGCGGGACCGGGAATCCTTCGAGAATTGGATTCATAGCGAAGAATTCTCCCGGGCGCACGGACGCGGTGGGGCGGGCGGACTGCTAACCGGCCACCCAAAGATGACCTCCTACAGCATCGCGGTCGAGCGCGCCCCCGAGACTTCCGGCCAGGCTTGACCCTCAGGCCAGGGCCGAGGGGACCCGCCGCGGCGCCTCGCCGCCAGCCGGTTCGTATTCGCCCTTGCCGAGGACGGCGAACGTGAAGGCGAACAGGAAGATCAGCAGCAGGATCAGGATCCCGAACGCCAGACGCTCCCGCACCTCGTCTCCTCTCTCTGATACGAACCGTCGCGCCATTCTAACCCAATGCGCAAGGCCCGTCCCACGGGGCGGTCTCGTGTTCGCCGCCGCGTAATGTACAATGTAGCAATGTGTAGCACGCTCAGCCGGGAGGGCCACGGTGGCAGGAGCCGTCTCGGAGCCGAACTTCAGGGAGGATACGCCCGTGGCCGTTGATATATCCCTGACCGAGTACACCAGGCTCCAGGAGCTGGAGTGCCGGGACCTGTTGCGGCTTCTGGACGAGATGGGCATCGCCACGGCCGACAGGGTCTACGGGCCGGGGGACGCTATCTACAACGAGGGCGAGTACGGCGACGCCCTGTACGTGCTGACGCAAGGCGTGCTCAAGCTCTTCAGGCCCTACTCGGGCAGCAAAGAGGCGACGCTGCGACTGCTCAAACCCTGGGATATCTTCGGACATCTTGCCTTCGCCGGTGAGACCAGGCAGCGCGCCTACGCCGAGGCCGTGACGGAGTGCAGGGTGACGAAGGTCCCCAAGGTCTTCGTCGAACGCGCCGTCCGCCAGGAACCGCGGGCCGCCTTCAAGCTCATGACCCTTCTCGAGTTGCGACTGGTGCAGTACGAGGAGCTCGTCCAGTGCCTGCTGCCGCGCGAGACCGAGGTGCGGCTTGCAAACCTGCTGCCGCTACTGGCGCAAAAATTCGGCGAGAGCACCGATGGTGTTGTGACCATACAGCTGCGCCTCACCCACCAGGACCTCGCCGCCATGGTAGCCTCCACCAGGGAGTCCGTAACCAAGGTTCTCAACGATATGCGCAACCGCGGCGTCATCGACATAGATTCCGGCCGCATCACCCTCAAAGACATGCGCACCCTCGCAAAATTGAGCCGCCCCTGAAGCGGCCGGTCAGCACGCTGCCTCTGGCAGCTTGTCAGCACGCTCCCTACGGTCGCTTGTCGGCACGCTCGGGCCTGGCGGCCCTCGCTTGTCAGCAACGCTTCGCCCTTCGGCCTCGCTTTCGGCTTTCTCTGTTCGGGCCTCGCTCTACGGCGTGCAACGGACCGCTGCCTGAGGCGGTAGGGTTCTACGCTCAAGGCGACGCCCCAAGACGACTTCCTGACAAGGCGCCGACCGAAGGGAGGCGCCGTGCCGACAAGCGAAGCCCGCAAGGGCTGAGCGTGCTGACAAGCCGGCGGAGCCGGCGTGCTGACAAGCTGCCGAAGGCAGCGTGCTGAAATGCTCGAGCTTATTCAGGCGATCATTCTCGGGGTGGTTCAGGGACTGACTGAGTTCCTGCCGGTCTCCAGCTCGGGGCATCTTCTGCTCTCGCAGTACTTTCTGGGTATGAACCAGGAACGCTTCGGTCTCGCCTTCGACGCGGCGATACACACGGGCACGGTGCTGGCGGTGGTCACCTATTTCTGGAGGGACCTCTTGCGAATGGCGCGGGCTTTCCTGGTCTCCCTGCCCGATCCGAATTTCGAGGATCGGAACCAGCGCATGGCCTACTTGATCCTTGTGGCGACCATCCCGGCGGGAATCGTTGGGTTCTTCTTCTCGAGCTTTTTCGAGCAGGAGGTGCGCTCGCCATGGCTCGTCGCGTTCAACCTGGTACTCGTGGGCGTCCTATTTATCGTCGGGGAGTCCGTGGGGCTTAGGAACCGCAACTCGGACAAGCTGAGATTCGGGGAGGCGCTGGGTATCGGGCTGGCCCAGACCGCCGCGCTCTTCCCTGGCGTCTCGCGCTCCGGGGCGACTATCACGCTGGGGCTGTTCTTGGGGCTGCGCAGGGACGAGGCGGCGCGATTCTCTTTTCTCATGAGCGTGCCGATCACGACCGCGGCCGCGCTCTTGAGCCTGACCGACTTATTCGGAAAGGGCGTAGACGCGCACGGGGCGCTGCTGTTTCTGGCCGGTAGCGTCTCGTCCGGGGTCGTCGGGTACCTCGCGATAAGGTTTCTGCTCGGCTACCTGGCCGACCACTCACTACGGGTGTTCGCCTACTACCGCTTCGCGCTCGCCGCCGTGGTCGTCGTGCTGCTCCTCCTCGGTGTCGGGGGCTTTTGACAAGGGCAGCACACTTCTGGTACTTTGCCAGGCCTATGCACGTTCAGTTTACGGCACCGCGGCGATTTATCCGGGAGGGGCGCTCCCGTTCCTGACGCGCGGCCGCGCTCCTCCTTTTCCGCATCCCATCAAGACTTCTACAGGAGACTGAATACGCTATGACCCACCCACACGTCCCAGATAGTGAAGATACTGGGCGGCACGAACATCCCGTCGCAGACGTTCCGCCAGGTACTGAGATGGAGACTCTCCGCCGGGGGATAGACTCGGTTGACGAGGAGATCGTACGCCTGCTCGACCGGCGCGCCTGGATGGCGCGGAGGATAGGTGAGATCAAGCACCAAAACGGTCTGGCGGCCTACGCCCCGGCCAGGGAGAGGGCAGTGCTCGACCGTGTTGCCGCCCTGAGTGAGGGGGAGTTCCCCACGCGTGGGCTGCAGGCCGTATTTCGGGAGATCATCTCATCGTCCATCTCCCTGGAGGGGCGCCTCAAGGTCGCTTACCTCGGGCCGGAGGCGACCTTTACCCACGAGGCGGCGCTGCGCTCGTTCGGGTCGAGCATCGAGCTCGAGTCCCAGACGACGGTCGCCGAGGTCTTCGCCAGGGTCGAGCGCGGGGAAGTCGAGCACGGCGTCGTACCCGTCGAGAACTCGATGGAGGGGGCCGTGACCCATACCCTGGACGAGCTCATGAACAGCCCGTTGAAGATCTGCGGTGAGGTCTACCTGCCCGTCTCGCAGAATTTGATCTCCTCGGAACCGTCCATCGGGCGGATCGAGCTGGTGTGCTCGCATCCAATGGCCCTGGCCCAGGCCGGGAGCTGGCTGAGACGTGAGCTCCCCGGAGCGGGCCTTGAGGAGGTGGATTCCACGGCGGAGGCGGCCCGTCGGGCCGCCTCCGAGCCCGGCGTGGCCGCCGTGGGGAGCGTGCTGGCCGCGGGCGCCCACGGCCTGACGGTCCTGGCGCGCAACATTCAGGAGGCACGCGCCAACACGACGCGCTTCATCGTGCTCGGGCGCGAATGGGCTGCAAGGACCGGCAAGGACAAGACGAGCGTCGTGTTCTCGGTCAAGGACAGGCCAGGTGTCCTCAAGGACGCCCTCTCGGCTTTCTCCGATGAGGGGATCAACCTCACCCGCATCGAGAGCCGCCCGAGCCGCAAACGGGCCTGGACCTACGTATTCTTCGCCGACTTTCGGGGCCACCCCGAGGAGAAGGGTGTAAGACGCGCCCTGGCCTCGCTGGAGGAGCACTGCCCCTACGTCGGCCTGGTGGGGGCCTACCCCGAAGTCTCCCCCGAACTCACCTGAAGGCCAGGGACGGGTGGACTTCAAGGCCGCCGCGCGGGAGGTTCTAGACGAGGTCGGCCATCCTCTCCACTACACGGACATAACCGAGATCGCGCTGCAGTCGGGGTACCTAAAGAGCGCAGGCAGGACCCCCCAGAACACGATGAGGGCCAGACTCTCCGTAGACGTACGCGACAACCCAGGCACGCTATTCGTACTGACCGCGCCTGGCGTCTACGGACTGAAACAAGCCGAAAAGCCAACCGCGAGGCCGAAGCGTTTCTGATAAGCGGAGCCCGTAAGGGCGCAGCGTGCCGACATGCTATATTGCGTGGAACAATCCTTTACAACGCCTAGGAGAGTATCATGGTCGAATTAGCAGATAAGGTCGCTGAAGCGGCCTGGAAGATCAGGAACCTCAAAGACTACGACCGGCGCCTCGAGAGGGCGGCGCGCTCCTTCGACGAGCGATCCGGGGAGCGCGCGGAGCCCGCGTTGGTGGTCTATGAGACGGCCCTTATGAAGAGCGGTCGCGGCGAGGAGGAGGTTCGCGCATTGGTGCGCGAGTTCCGCGAGACGTTCGAAGACGAAGAGGAGCCCCTGACCATCCCTCACGCGAGCGGCATCATGAACGTGGAGGGCGACGCATGGTTCTTCGGCGACGAGAACCTTCGCGTCCTGACGGGCAGGTTGCTCGGACAGTTCCAGCACAGGGTGGCCCAGTACAACTACGTGGACGAGCGCGAGGTCTTGAGGCGCTGGGCTGACGGTTACGACACGCGCCTCTTCGTCAGGCGGCACATCCACGAGACCGAGCCCGTGGTCGGCGTGGTTGGGGGCCTGGATCTTACGCTCTTCCAGTACCTGCGCGTGGCGGCTGGGGGTAATACCCTCGTGCCCACCGAGAACGTCTCGAAGGCGCTCGGTGCCCTGGGATACGAGGGAGACGCTTACGCGACCCTCGCCACCGCGGAGACCCTCGCCCTGCACCTCGAGCTTCCCGCCCCCATCGTTGGGGAGATGCTCGAGGACCTCGGCAGGGAAGGCTACTCGGAGTTTCCCGAACCGCCGCGCGAGCCGGTGGAGACGACCGATGATACAGGCGAACAGAACGTTCCTTCCGGGGAAGTGGAGGAGAAGCCCAGCCCCGGGGACAGGGCGGCCCGCAGCGCCGCCCGCGAGGACTCCGGCAAGGGAGACGAGCCTTCCAGGATTCAGGACCCGCAGGCCAGGGATGCTCCCGGTGTGGCAGAGGAGGAAGGTGAAAAAATGCAAGCCTCCCCGCCGGAGGGCGGGCGCGAGGACACCCCCGGCACCGCAGGCGTGGAAGAGAGGGAATAGATCAGGACGGGTCGGGACCAAAGGGCCACGCCCTGACGGTTCTGCCGATTCCGAAGGGGATGCTGGCCACGAGGTCGCCCGCGATCCCGTATGAGGTGATAGACTACGGGAGTAAGCATCTACAATAACTCGTCTATCAATCGCTCGGCGCAGCATCTATCAGAACGGGTTCGAAGAGGGAGCAGGCGGTAGCATGGCAGACTCCAGAAAGCGCATAGCGTTGAAGCCCCACATGGACCGGATCAGGGAGTGGGTCGAGACGGGCAAGACCGACGATTGGATCGCCGACGCCCTCGGCACCAGCGCCTCCTCGGTACAGTCTTTCCGCTCGCGCAACGACATCTACCGCCGCGAGCGCGGACCCCGCGAGCCGGAGAGCGTCTTCGAGGGCGTCCTCGACCACGGCGAACGCGACGGGTGGGGTCTCTGGCTCGACCCTTCTATCGCCGAGGACCCGATCTGGAGGGAGCACTGGGCAAGGGTCGAGGCCGTGGTCGTGAAGGTGGCCGAAGACTCCATAGTCCTGGAGGCCGACGGGGGAGAGGCCGGGTCCACAGACGGCGCGGCCGACTTCGCGCTCTCCGCGATAGCCCGGGACGGTAGCTCAGATGAGACGCCGCCGGAAGAAGGGGCGTCGCGCGAGCGGGGCCGCGTCAAGTGGTTCGACGCGGAGAAGGGGTACGGCTTCCTGGTACGTCCCTCGGGCGATGATCTCTTCGTCCACCATTCCGAGGTGCAGGGCGATCCTTCTGACCTCTCCCCCAACGGGGAGGTCGAGTACGAGGTCGGCCGCAACGACCGGGGCCCGAACGCGCGCCGCGTCCAGAACCTCAGCTAGTCAGCACGCTCTGGCCTGCGGCCTACGCTTGTCAGCACGGCGCTTCGCGCCTTGTCAGCACGCATCGGGCTAGCGCCCTCGCTTGTCAGCAACGCTTCGCCCTCCGGGCTCGCTTTCGGCTTTTTTGTTCAGGCCTCGCTCTGCGGCGTGAGACGAGCCGCTGCCTGAGTCAGTAGGGGTCTACGCTCGCGGCGGCGCCCCAAGACGACTTCCTGACAAGGCGCCGACCGGAGGGAGGCGCCGGGCTGACAAGCGAAGGCGTTAGCCTGAGCGTGCCGACAAGCGGAGCCCGAAGGGCGTAGCGTGCTGATGGCTTCATTCGACGGTCGTGGCGCCTGGCGCTTCGGCGAGGTGGGTCGTTGCTGCTACTTCTAGCAGGCTTGGTTCTTCCTCGTTCCATTGCAGGCGTGTGATGGAAGCGTTGGCCGCCCGCTGTGCGCCTTGTAGTACCTCCGGCCCGAAGAGGTCTCTGAGGAAAGCCCGCATCACGCCGCCGTGCGAGACTATGACTATTCGACCTCCGTCGGGATGGTTGGCGCTGATGGTCGAGATGGCCTCCCCGAACCTCGAGATGACCTCCTCGTCGGTCTCGGCGCCGACGAGCGTCCAGCGTTCCTCCTCGGGGATGGCGAGGAATTTTTTTGCCAGCTCGGGGTTTCGCCGTTCCTGTTCGGCCCAGGTGTGGCCTTCGAGGAGTCCTCCGTGTCTCTCGCTCAGGCCCCCGACGGGAACGACCCCCCCCGCGAATTGTGTGCTGTCACGGATTATGCTCGCTGTCTCGAAGGCGCGGGAGAGCGGGCTCGAATACAGGCCTTCGAAAGCCTCGCTCGAGAGGGCATGGCCTGCCAGGGCGGCCTGTTTTCGGCCCTTCTCCGAGAGGGGGAACTCCATCTGACCCTGCCAGATGCCCCTCGCGTTCGCAGTGGATTGTCCGTGACGTACCAGGAGTAGCTCTTGTTGTTTAGGCATCGAATAAGGGTAGTGTATCGGGGCGCCGCCGGCAAATCTTCGCCGGTGTTAGAATCAGCGTCGTTCGTGGTCTGAGGGGAGGCTTACCAGGATGTTCTGGAGAGGTGGGCGAGAGACGCCAGAAGAGGGCGTAGAGCAGGTTCGGAATGAGCCCACCGGGCCCATCCGGATCGAACGCGACGCCCCCCGCCCTGCGACGATCCTCCGCGTGGCCGGGGAGCTGGAAGAGCGAGGGGGCACGATACTGGAGCTCTTCAAGGAGATCGAATCCCCACTCGGGCGGGTCGTCATGCCCATATACTTCCGCCAGGACGGCGAGGATTTTTTCGTCGAAGTCGCAACCGAACCGTGGAACGGCCGGAGGTCGAACGAGGCGCTAGATCGGGCCGCCATCGTGCGCGGCTCGAAACACGCCGAAGCGGGGCTGGAGATCCTCAGCGGCTACCCCGTACCCCCCGAAGTGGAGTTCTTTTTCAGTAGGTCGCCCGCCGCACTGCTTCAACTCGACCTCGCGCGGCTGACGCCGGATCTGCCCGAGGTGGCCGCCGGCCTCTTCAGGGAGGTCGGGAGCAGCCACTGGGACGTTGATCTGGACTACGAGCCTGGATACCTGCCGCTGGTCGAGGAACTGCTCATCGCCGTCCTTGAGGCAGACGAAAGTAGCGGCCCCCCGCCGCTATCGGACGGGCTGGTGGCCGGGCTCGGATGCTTTCTGGGGGAGACGATTCGCCGCAACGTCAGCCCACCAGGCGCGTGGCGTTCGCCCGAAGAATGGGCAGAAGGGCCCGTCATCGAGATGGGGGGCTTTGTCCTCGACCCCATCGGAAAGGCCAGGGCTTTCCTCGAAAACGGGCCGGAAGAGTCCCTGACGTTCTACGCCGAATACGCCCTACAACAGTTCGGCGGCGAATCGGAGGACAACGTCGAGGATCCCCGCAAGTCTCAGACGTAGCGGCTGCGGAGCTCGCGGATTATGTGCGAGGAGTCGACGAACACCTCGTCGCCGATGGTCAGGATCGGGATCGCCCGCTGCCCGGAGAGCTGGATGACCTCGCCGCGCCCGTCGGCGTCGGCGTCAACGACGTCATAGTCGAGCCCGAGCCGCTCCAACTCCCTCTTCACCCGCCTGCAAAACGGGCAGTAGTCACCGGTGTAGAGCTTTATCGCCGTCTTCTCGCACGTCGTAACCATGGCAGTCCTCCTCACTGATATTGCATCTGTTATCGCAGATATAATATACCCTTCGGGGCAGAATCCTACTCGCCCCGAGCGTCGGCGTTCGTCATAACCACGAGCTCGACCTCGACGGGCGCGTCCATGGGAAGCTCCGCGACGCCGACGGCCGAGCGGGCGTGCAGGCCCGCGTCCCCGAAGACCTCCCCGAGGAGCTCTGAGGCCCCGTTGAGCACGTCGGGCTGGCCGTTGAACCCGGGAGCCGAGGCGACGAAGCCCGTCACCTTGACGATACGGGAGATACCTGCAAGGCCGCCCGACTGAACGGCCACTGCTGCGAGGGCGTTCAGCGCGCAAAGGCGGGCCGCCTCGCGGGCCTCATCCACGCTCACGGATTCGCCGACCTTGCCTTTCAGGCGCAGTTCGCCCGCTTCCAATGGGAGTTGGCCAGCGGTGAAGATCAGGTCCCCCGCCGTCGTGGCGGGGACGTAAGCGCCCGCCGGCGCGGGCACGTCGGGAAGTTCGAAGCCCAGCTCGCGAAGGCGGGTTACGGGGTCCATCTACCGGAGGGCCTCTTCGTACTCGCTCGGGTTGTAGATCAGGGGGTAGCTCTCGTCAAGGGTGTCGCTCGCGGTGACCTCACCGACGACCACGGTGTGATCGCCCGCGCGGGCTCTGTCCATGACCTTGCAATCGAGGTAGGCGAGGCAGTCGAGGAGGAAGGGCGAGCCCCCCGGCGTCAGGCCATAGGGGATGCCCGAAAGCTTGTCGTGGTACTCACCGCTCGTGTCCGCGAAGTGGGTCGCGACGTCTACCTGATCGTCGCGCAGGACGCTCAGGGCGAAGGTCTCGCTCTCCAGGACTATGTCGTGCGTGTAGCGGTCGCTACGTACGGCTACCGCGACGCAGGGGGGACGTTCCGAGGTCTGCATCACCCAGGAGGCTGTCATGGCGTTCGACTGGCGGCCACGCCGGGTTCCGAGCACGTACACCCCGTGGGTAAGGTGGCGCAGGGCCGCTGGTATAGAGTCGCGGTCTTGAAGGTCCCTGTCCAATCCTCTCCTTCCGCTACGGACACGAGTATTCTATCAGGAGCGGGTATACTGCGGCCCATGTCGGTTTTCTTGGGGCTAGCGTCGTGAACCTGAGCGGTACCCTCATCGGGTTCGGCATACTGCAGGCCTTCATCTATTTGCTCTTCATCCGGGCCATAGACCTATACGAGCGGGAGCCCTTACGCTACGTGATACCCGTCTTCGTTTGGGGGTTCGCGGTCGCGACGACGGTCTCGCTCGTATTCAACACGCTATTTCAGTTCACGTTGAGCTCCGTCACCAGCGTCAAGACCGCGAGCTTCTTCACCGCGGTCTTCGAGGCGCCCATCGTGGAGGAGTGCTCCAAGGGGCTCGCTTTGCTCTTGATCTTCTTCGTCGCCTACCTCGCGCGCCGCAGGAGCGGCCTGGTCGAATTCGCCGGCATCATGGACGGCATCGTCTACGGCTCCGCCGTGGGATTCGGATTCGCCATCGCTGAGGACCTGCTCTACGGCCTGCAGTACGGACCCGAGACGTTCATCGTGCGCAGGATCTTCGGGGGCTTCGCCCACGCGTCCTTTACCTCGCTTACCGGTATCGGTATAGGCCTGATCCCCTTGGTCCACAGCAGACCCCTCAAGGTCGTCCTGCCCTTGCTCGGGCTCTCCGGGGCGATACTGCTGCACGCCACGTTCAACTTTACGGCCACCGTATTCGGCCCCGTCGCCTACCTGTTCCTGTTCCTGGTGGTCCTCGCGTACGTCGTCATCATCATCGTGTGGCTCTACATCGAGCGGCGTACCATCCGCGAAGAGCTGCGCGATGAGGTTCCGGCCGGCACGATAACCTCGCAGGAGTACGTAATACTCCCCAGCTATTTTCGCCGCAAGGGCTACTACCTGAGGCTGCTCATTACGGGGAGGCTGGGCACGTGGGTCGTGGCCCGCAGGTTGCACCACGCCGCCGTGGATCTGGCGCTCGCAAAACGCATGGCCCGCCGCTCCGCGAGCGCGGGCAGCCTGGACCGCGTTAAGATGCTTCGCCAGAAGATCCTCGGCTTGAGAGAGGTAGCGACCGCCAGGGCGGTCTCCTGAGCAGCCAGGCCTCGGGCGTGATCCTTGCCGGTGGCCGTAGCCGTAGGATGGGGCGCGAGAAGCTCTCCATCGAGGTAGATGGACTGCCCCTGATCGAACACGTAAGGGACGCGCTCGCCGGCCGATGTGACGAAGTCCTTGTCGCCGGGGGTGGCGGCATCCGGCTGGACGGAGCCACGTACGTAGCCGACGAACGACCCGGTGGACTGGGCCCCCTCGCCGGCATCGAAGCCGGACTCGCCGCCGCGCGCTTCGACTACGTTTTCGTCGCAGCCGGTGACATGCCTTTTCTGACCCGGAGCCTGGTGGGGTATCTTCTCGAGCGCCTCGAATCGACCGGCGGTCCGGCGGTAGTCCCGCGATTCGGGGGCAGAACCCACCCGCTCTGCGCCGCCTACTCCCGCACACTGTTGCCACTGGTAGGGGCTGCCCTCGACCGGGGGATACTGGCCGTGCACGCGTTCCTGGAAGGGATCGATGGGGTCGAGTACGCCAGGGAGGAGTTGCGGCGTCTCGGGGACCCTGACCTCCTTCTCATGAACGTCAACTCGCCGGCGGATCTGGACCGGGCCAGGCGCGAGGCCGGACGTTGAGAGCGCCGCTTGGAAAAGGCGTTCTGGGAGAGCTGGGTGACCTGATTCGCGTGTATCGGGGACGGCCTTCGGCCTCCGGTGGCCAGGGACCGCGGGTCGCGGTCATTCTGGGGGCCCAGGTACTGCGCGGCGGGAGGCCGAGCAGGACCGTGGAGGCCAGGACGCGCCACGCAGGTGACATGTACGCCGGAGGCCGAATAGATCTCCTGATACCGACGGGCGGAGTGGGCGAACATGGCCCCAGCGAGGCAGAAGTGATGTTCGGTATTCTGCGGGAGATGGGCGTGCCTGAGGCGGCGATCGTGTGCGAGGGAAGCGCTCGGAGCACCTGGGAGTCCGCCATCGAGGTGGCGGAGATCGCGCGCAAAAGGGGCACAAAAGAAGTGCTGGTGGTGAGCGATCCTCTGCACTGCGTAAGGACGGTCTCCGCCTTCGACCGAGCGGGGCTCCTGGCCGTGGCCGAGCCGGTGTATAGTAGCCCGATGTGGCGCAAGAAGTGGTCCCGTAGGGGGCAGCTCGTGAGGGAAAGTGGGGCACTTCTCTGGTACAGGATGAGGTACGGGGTAGGGGCGCTCTCCCGGCCGTAGCCGTCGGGGTGCTCGCCGTATCGGCGTCCGCCATCTTGATCCGGCTGGCCGATGCCCCCGCCATCGCCATAGCCATCTGGAGGTGCGCCCTCGGGGCCGCCGTCCTCCTGCCGCCGGCGCTCCTCAGGAGAGACCCTTTTCCGAAGGGCCGAGCCCTATACGTGGGGATAGCCTCCGGGGTGGCCCTGGGGGCGCATTTCGGGTTCTGGATCTCCTCCCTCGACTACACGAGCGTGGCGGCGAGCGTCGTCCTGGTCTCCACCCAGCCGGTCTTCGTGGCCGTCCTGGCCTACGTTCTCTTCGGGGAACGCACGACCCCGCTCTCTTTCCTCGGCATCGTGGTGGCCATGGCGGGCACGGCGGTCATCGCCATGGACAAGACGGTGGGATCGGCGGCCTTCTACGGGAACGTGCTCGCCCTCATCGGGGCCGTCACGGTGGCGGTCTACGTCCTGATCGGGCGTTCTTCGAGGACAGGGGGCGTCGGCGTACTACCTTACTCGGTGGTCGTGTACACCGCGGCAGCGGCGACGTTGCTCCCCGTCGCCCTCTTACTGAACGTGCCATTGTGGGGCTACTCGGGGGAGACGTGGTTCTGGCTCGCGGCGATCACCCTTGGTCCGCAGCTGATGGGTCACACAGTCTTCAACTGGGCCCTGCGCTACGTGCAGGCCTCAATAATCTCGGGAACCATCCTGGCCGAGCCGGTCGTCGCGTCGCTCCTGGCCTGGCTGGTCCTCTCCGAGAGGCCCACGACCCTCACGCTCATTGGCGGGGTCGTCGTGCTCGGCGGGCTCTATTTCCTGCTCAAGGGCCGTCCCCACGTGGCTGAGCCGGTCTCTTCCTAGCGGGATGTTCCTTTCACAGCAGCTTGCGATGGGGTTGAACCATTTCAGCCGGTCAGCATTTCAGCCCTTGTTCTAGCTGAAGTGCTGACTAGCTGAAGTGCGCGATTAGCAGAGGTCTTGACCTCTGCTAATCGCTTTCACACAGCGACTCGTGGGGGATGCTGTATCCTCCTCGTTATGTACGGCTACGGGCGGACAGGATCGGGGCCGATGGGGGCGGGCTTTCGTTACGGCGTCGTAGGCGTACTCGTGGCGCTGGTCTCAGACCTGTACTTCCTCCTCCTCGATCCCGCCGACACTCCGGGTTGGATCCTCGCCGTGATAGCGCAGTACAGGACGCGGCTGGCACTGGCGCTGTTCTTGTTCCTGGCCATACTCGCGGCCTTGAGGGTTCGTCCCACGCGCCTCGATCCCGGGGTGCCGTACCGGTCGCTGCTCCTGCGCGACGGCGCCCTGGCCGCGACGGTGGTCGCCGCCATGGTCGGAATGACGCTCTTCCTGACGACCGCGCTGCAGGCGACCCTTCTCGCCGGACCTGCGCGCGCCTACGCCGCGGAGGCGGCACCCAAGATCGTCTCTTATGTCAACGGGGTCCGCACGGAGATCCGAGAGAGGCGCGAAGAGGAAGGTGCTTCCCCCGAGAAGGTCAGGGACCTTCCGCCGCCCGCGCGGATCTCTGAGGTCGAGGCGACCCTGCAGCCGCCCGCGCTCAGGGACCTCGGCCGGTCGATGGCCAACTTCATCCTGCGCGCCGTCCTCCTCGGAACGGTTGGCGGGCTGGTCGGGTTGCTCCGCGGACGCCCCGGCCAGGCGAGAGACGAGAAGCCCGGCAGGGCCCCCCGCAGGGAATGAGATCGGAGCACGGGGGACAGGTCGCGGCGGCGTTGCTCCTGGACGCCGTGCTCGGTGAGCCCCCCGAAGCCGTACATCCCACCGTTCTGATGGGGCGCGCGATCTCGGCCTTCGAGCAGAGGGCGCTGAAGATGCAGTGCCCGAGGTCCAGACGCCTCGCCGGTATCTTCCTCGCCCTCGCCATGCCCTCGCTGATATTCTTCTTTACGCGCAAGGTCCTTGGCGCCCTGCCTGGCAGGCTCCGGTGGAAGATCGAGACGGCCTTGATCTCCACCGCGCTCTCGATGCGTGGCCTCGCGGAAGCCGCCGGAAGCGTCGAGCACGCGCTGAACGGCGGTAGTCTCCGGGCTGCCAGGATCCGGGTCGCCCGTTTTGTCGGCCGGGACACGCACGAACTCTCGGAGCCCGAAGTCTGCAGGGCCGCCGTGGAATCGGTCGCGGAGAACACCAGCGATGGCGTCGTGGCGCCGATGCTCTACGGTCTCCTTTTCGGCGCGCCCGGCGCGCTCGCCTATAAGGCCGTAAACACCCTGGACTCGATGGTCGGCCACCAGGAACCTCCCTACAGGGAGTTTGGATGGGCCTCGGCCCGGCTGGATGACCTCGCCAACCTGGCACCGTCTAGAATCATGACGCTCGCTGTCGCGGCCAGCTCCGGGCGGCCCTTGCGCACGCTAGGGATGACTCATCGCTACGGCCCGCTCACCGTGAGCCCCAACGCGGGCATGGCCGAGGCCGCGTTCGCGGGCGCCCTCGGTGTGAGGCTCGGCGGCACCAACTCCTACGGCGGGGTCTCGAGGAGTGGCGCGATACTGGGCGAAGGACGTGCCCCCGTCTCCGACGATATTCGTCGCGCCGTGAAGCTCATGCGCCGCTGCTGCTTATTGCTCTGCATCCCGGCCCTCGTGAGATGGAGGCCAGGTCGTGGTTAGCGGCTGGGCCGAACACCCGGGCGACCGCCACCACGGGGCCCACGGAGAACTCGTATCCCGGTCCCTCGACGTTTCCGTCGACGAGCTACTCGACTTTAGCCAGAACATAAACCCCTTCGGCGCGCCCCGTCATGTCCTCGAAGCCGCCCGGCGGGCCCTCTACGACGAGTCCGGACGTTACCCCGCACCGGGCTATACGGAGCTGAGAGAAGCTCTGGCAAAGTATCTCCATGTACCCGCCGGGAGAGTAGTCCCGACCAACGGCGGGGCCGAGGCACTCTTTCTCGCCGCTGGCGCGGCGGGAACGGGGAGGGCGCTAGTCCTCGAGCCCACCTTCTCGGAGTACGCGGCCGCGGCGCGCGCCTCCGGCATGGAGGTCGCACGCAGGGTGGCCCGGCGGCCCGAAGAAGGCTTCCGATTCGACCCTGCCGCTATCGAAGATCTCGGCGGGATCTCGCTGGTTTTTCTGTGCAACCCGAACAACCCGACGGGTGACTCGCTCGGCCACCGCGAGGTCCTGGAGGTGGCTGCCCGCGTGAGAGAGGCCGGCGCTGTGCTGGTCGTCGACGAGGCCTTCGCGGACTTCGCACCGGGGAGCAGCGTCGCCGCGATGGTAGAGGGGGGACTCTGGGTCGCCCGGTCTCTCACCAAGTTCTTCGCGATACCTGGCCTGCGGCTCGGCTGCCTCGTCTGCGACGATGCTGAGCGCGTACAGACGCTGCAACCCTCGTGGCCCGTGAACGCCGTCGCCGCCGCCGCCGGCATCGCCGCCGCGGGGGACCACGGCTTCGCCGAAACCTCGATCGCCGAGGTCTCCCGTCTTCGCAGTAATCTCTTCGGGGCGCTGGATGATCTCGAGGAGCTAAGACCCTTCCCCGGCGCGGCGAACTTCCTGCTCGTGCGCGGACCGGAGGGGCTCGCCGGCCGGCTCGCGCGTCGGGGCGTGCTCGTGCGGGGTTGCGAACCGTTTATGGGGCTCGGACCGGAGTACTTTAGGGTCGCGGTGAGGGGGGAAGCCGAGAACACTCGACTGCTCGCGGCGATAAGGGAGGAGCTGTAGCCGTCCACGCCCTCATCCTCGGCGGTACCCGCAGCGGGAAGAGCGCCCTCGCCGAGCGTCTGGCCCTCTCGCTCGGGGGGGAGAGTGTCCTCTACGTGGCCACGGCCTTTATCGGGGAGGACGAAGACCTGAGGCGGCGCGTCAGGCTCCACAGAGAGCGCAGACCAGATGCGTGGGGTACCCTGGAGATCGGGGACCTTCAGGAGGTCCTGCAAGCGGCGGAGCGGTGGAATGCAGTCCTGCTCGACTCTCTTACCCTGTGGGTGTCGAGCCACGACGAAGAAAGGGCGCTCGCCGAGTTCGACGGCTTCCTTGTTGGCGCGGCCTCGCTAACCACGCCTTTATTGCTGGTTAGTGACGAGGTGGGTCTTGGTGTTGTACCTGAGTCCGAGGCGGGGAGGCGCTTCAGGGACTTGCTGGGTCTCGTTAACCAGCGGGCGGCCGCGGAGGCGGAGGAGGTCCACCTCTGCGTCGCCGGGGTGGGCCTCAGGATCAAGTAGTTGAACGCCCTACTCTCCTTCTTTACGGTGATTCCGGGCCGCGGGGTCTCACTGGAACGGGCCGCGCGGCAGGCCTACCTCCTGCCCCTCGTCGGCATTGTCACGGGGTTGCCTGGCGCGATCCTGCTCCTGTCAGCCCACTTCGTGCCCCCCGGCGTCGCGGCTACCCTCGCGCTCGGGGTGGTGCTCGTCGCAGCGGGCCTGCACCACTCAGACGGCGTCCTCGACGTGGGCGACGCCTTGATGGCGCGCGGGAGCCCAGAGAGGCGCCGCGAGGTCCTCAAGGACACCCGCGTCGGTATCGGCGGCATAGGCGCGCTCTTCCTCGTCTACGCTCCGGCTGTAGCGGCGCTCGCCGCGCTGTGCGCCGTCTCCCCCGGCCGCGCGGCGCTGGCCCTTCTCGCCGGTGAGGTCGCGGCCCGTTCGGCGATGCTCCTCGACCTCGCCTTCGGCAAGCCCGCGGACTCCGGCTCTTCATCCCTCCCGTTTGTGCGCGCTCTCTCGGGGCCGCGCCGTATCACCGGCATCACGCTGGCCCTACTCGCACCGTTGCCATTCCTCCTGCCGATAGGAGTCCCCGCACCGCTCGCCGTACTAGCCGTGCCCCTGGTCGCCTTGCTTTCCCTGCGCGTCGCCAGAAACGCCTTCGGCGGGATCGGCGGCGACGTTGTGGGCGCCACAGGTGAGGCATGCCGCGCCGTGGTGCTCGTGGCGCTTTCAGCAACGGTCTAGGCCCGGCTCATCCGAGCCGGGCCTAGAAAGCTGTTATGCAAACAAACCTGAAACCTGTAGCCTGTAGCCGCGGTTCGCGAAGCGAACCGCTCTAAGACGCCAGGTCGTCGCCGGGTTCCATCACGTGGACGTTCACGTTGGGCGCGATCTCGGCCAGGTGCTCCCTGAACTTCTCCGGCGTGCCGGTGAAGATGGGCATGACCTCGGGGCTGTAGTGCATCGGCACCGCGTGATCTACGCCGAGGAGCCGGGCGGCGTGGGCCGCCTCCAGCGGACCCATCGTGAGCCGGTCGCCTATAGGCAGGAACGCTATGTCCGGCTCGTATAGTTCGCCGATCAGGCGCATATCGCCGAAAAGGGCCGTATCGCCGGCATGGTAGAGTTTGAACCCGCTCTCGAACTCCACCACGAACCCGAGCGGTTCGCCGCCGTAGATCATGCTCCCGTCGTCCAGGGCGATCGACGAGCCGTGAAAGGCGTGGGTGGCGGTAACCTTGATCCCGCCAACCTGGGCGGTGCCGCCCTTCATGATCGGTGCGGCGTTCTCGACGCCCTGGTGCTGCAGGTAAGACATGATCTCGAAGTTGGAGACGGTCCTCGCGCCGGTCTGCCCCGCCAGTGGCTCCACGTCATCGAAGTGGTCGAAGTGGCCGTGGGTAATCAGGATGGTGTCGAGTTCACCGACTTGCTTCAGTTCCTGGGGGGTATGAGGGTTGTTCGTCAGGAACGGGTCTATGATTATCTGCTCGTCGCCCGCCGTCACGAATCGAAACGTCGAGTGACCGAGGTAGGTGATCCTGGTTCCGCCTAGCATCTCTTCCATGATTGTCCTCCGTACGTTAGCCGGCTTCTCTGCAATAAAGGAACAACCCCATGCTTACCCACCCCGCATTCAGGAGAAACGGTCGCGTATAATCCTGCGGGCGTCCCGACGGGGACCCTTGACCACGAACCTCAGGGAGAGCGTATGAGATCCACCCTCATCCTCGCGGTGCTGGCGGGCGTGTGCGTGGCGGTCCAGACGAGCCTGACGGGCGCCGCGCAGCGGACTTTAGGCCCTGCGGCCCTGGTCGCGATCTCCGGCCTGACGACGGGAGGTTGCGCTCTCCTCGTCGTCTTCTTCGTCGCCAAGCCCGAGTTTACAGGCCGCGCCGTAGGATACGCTGTGGCCTCGGGCGTACTCGGGGCCGTGATAGTGGGCTCTATCGCCGTCGCCGCGGGGCAGGGGGGCGTAGCCCGCGCCCTCTCCCTCGTGATAGCCGCCCAGCTCATAACTGGCCTCCTGCTCGACGCCCTCGGGGTCTTCGGCGCGGGAGCGGACTTCAGCCTCCTCAAAGCGCTAGGGGTTGTACTCATAGTCGCCGGCGGCGCCCTGGTGGTGACTTTCTAGAACGCGTGCCACCTGCAAACCACGCCTTCTGGCCACGGGCATCAGGTGTCAGGGACAATCGTAGAGGTGTCCTCTGAAGCCTGAAGCCTGTAACCTGTAGCCTATATGAGCTATCTACCCATCGAGGACCACGGTATCATCGGGAACCTTCACACAGCGGCGCTCGTCGGCACCGACGGCACCATCGATTGGATGTGCCTGCCAGCCTTCGACTCTCCGAGCGTGTTCTGCTCCATCCTCGACGAGGAGAAGGGTGGACAGTTTGCCCTGCGCCCCGTCGAATATACACGCAGCCAGCAGCTCTATCTGCCCGACACCAACGTGCTCCTTACCCGCTTTTTCTCGCCTCATGGGCTGGCCGAGACCCTCGATTTCATGCCGATCTTGACGCATCCAGGGGAGCGGCACAGGCTCGTCCGCAACGTGCGGGTCATAAGGGGGAGGATGGATTTCCGCGTCGAGTGCCGGCCCGCCTTCGACTACGCCCGGCGAGACCACTCGGTCTCTGTGGGGAAGTCGGGGGCCGTCTTCTCGTCAGAGGAGAGCTGCCTCGGGCTGGCCACCGATGTGCGACTGGAGGAGTGGACGATGGGCGCCGCCGGGTCGCGATTTACGCTGGGAGAGGGCGAAAGGGCGACGTTCGTCCTCGCGCATCTCGACGAGGGCGAGGGACCTGGGGAGATACTCTCCGACGTGGGCTTCGAGGAGCTGTTGCACGGCACGCTGCAGTACTGGCGGCGCTGGCTCGCGAACAGCACCTATCATGGACGGTGGCGGGAGATGGTCCACCGTTCGGCGCTCGTCCTCAAGCTCATGGTCTACGACCCGACCGGGGCCCTCATCGCCTCTCCCACAATGGGTCTACCTGAGGGGATCGGGGGCGAGCGGAACTGGGACTACCGCTACACCTGGCTCAGGGACGCGGCGCTGACGCTCTACGCCTTGATCTACGTAGGCTTCGAAGACGAGGCGCGCAACTTTATGGGTTGGCTCAGGGACCGTTGCCAGGCGGACTCAGACGGCCTCCTGCAGCCACTCTACGGCATAGACGGCCGCACCGACATAACCGAAACCGAGCTCACGCACCTCTCAGGGTACATGAACTCCTCGCCGGTGCGGCTCGGCAATGGCGCCTACAAACAGCGGCAACTCGACCTCTACGGGGCCGTACTCGACGCCGCCTACCTCTACAACAAGTACGGCGCCCCCCTGGACTACGACCTCTGGAAGAACCTCACCAAGATCCTCAACTGGCTCAGCGACAACTGGCGGGAGCCCGACGAGGGCATCTGGGAGGTGCGCGGGGGGCGTCGCCAGTTCGTCTCCTCCAAGCTCCTCAGTTGGGTCGCCCTGGAGAGGGCGGGCAGGATCGCCCGCCAGCGTGGCCTGCCCGCGGGGGATGGGCGCTGGACGATGGAGCGCGACGCCATCTACGAGGAGATCATGGAATTCGGCTGGAATTCGGAGAAGAACAGCTTCGTCCAGTATTACGGGTCCGACGCCCTCGACGCCTCGCTCTTGCTGATGCCGCTGGTCAAGTTCGTCGGCCCCACAGACCCGCGTTGGATCGCCACGCTGGACCGCATCCAGCAGGAACTGACCTACGACACCCTCGTCGACCGCTACCTGACGGATCACGCCGCCCCTGACGGCCTTTCCGGGGGTGAGGGCAGCTTCAACCTGTGCTCTTTCTGGCTCGTTGAGTGCCTGACGCAGGCCGGACGCCTCGAAGAAGCCCGTCTGGCCCTGGAGAAGATGTTCTCCTACTCGAACCACCTCGGACTCTACGCCGAGGAGATAGGACACTCAGGCGAGGCCCTGGGCAACTTCCCCCAGGCCTTTACTCACCTGGCCCTGATCAGCGCCGCCGTCCACCTCGACCGCGCCCTCGGGGCGCGCTGACCCGCCGTGCCAGCCCCGCTCTTGGAAGCCGTCCCCAACTTCAGCGAGGGGAAAGACCGGGCGAAGATCTCGCGCATCACCGACGCCGTCCGCGCCGTCCCTGGCGTTCGTATCCTTGGCCTCCACTCCGACCCCGACCACAACCGCAGCGTCCTGACGTTCGCCGGCGAGGAAGACCCCGTGCTCTCGGGCGCCGTCGCCCTTGCAAAGGCGTGCTCGGCCGAGCTAGACCTGGCCTCCCAGGTCGGGGAGCATCCCAGGATGGGCGTGCTCGACGTGCTCCCCTTCATCCCGCTCGAAGGCGCCACCATAAACGACGCCGTCAGGCTGGCCCGCCGCACCGCCGAGATCCTTGGCTCCCTGGGATTTCCCGTCTTCCTCTACGGGGCAGCAGCGACGGCCTCGCACCGGCGCGACCTCCCTGACGTCAGGCGGGCCGGTTACGAAGGCGTCGCGTTGCGCCTCGAAGACCCTCTGTGGAGACCGGACTACGGCCCACCCAGGCTCGACCCCCGCAGGGGGGCCGTCGCCGTCGGCGCCCGTCCTTTCCTCGTGGCCTTCAACGCGTACCTGGACACCGACGACGTCGAGGTCGCCCAGGTTGTTGCCAGGCAAGTCAGGGAGAGCGGCGGCGGGCTGCCCGCCGTCAGGGCTCTCGGCTTGAGCGTGGACGGCAGGGCCCAGGTCTCGATGAACCTGACCGACCTCGAACGGACCCCGATCCCCGTGGCCCTCGAAGCCGTCCGCTCGGCCGCGGCCGCGTTCGGCGCCTCGGTAGAGTCGACCGAGCTCGTCGGCCTGGCGCCGCTCGCGGCGATCCTCGACGCGGCCCGTTACTACCTGGGGCTGCGGGAGCTGGAGCCGGACCAGGTGCTGGAGACGAGGCTCTATGGCCCATCCGACTCCAGAGATAGCCAGACGGCGTGAGCCCGAGACCCCGCCCTGAAAAACCGTCGTCCCGAGGCCCACGACCGGGAAACGTCGTGAGCCTAACCGAGAAGCATCCCGAGGAGCGAGAGCAGGCCGATGGAGACGGCAACGGGGGCTAGCGCGGTCCGCAGGATCTCACCCTCCCGCCCGAGCAAGCCGACTGCGGTGGCCGCGAGGATCAGGCGCTGCGGGGCGAGCATGCTGGCGTGGCTACCCGCCACGTTCTGTACCGCGGCCGTGAGGCCCGCTGACAGGTCGAGTCCCCGCGCGGCCTCGACCTGAAGCGGCATGAACAACGCGTTGGAGGCGGCGTTGGAGCCGGTGAGCGCTCCGCCCAACGCCGCGAGAACGGGCGAGACCGCGGGAAAGAGGCCGCCAAGGCCCTCGGCGCCCCCCGCAAGTAGCCCGGCCGCACCACTCCCCGCCACAACCTCCCCCGCCAGAACGAACGTCAGAACAGCCCCCGCCGTCGGCAACCACTGCGCTCCTGTCTTCCGCGCCGCCGCGATGACCTGGCACCCTCCGAGACCCAGCAGCATCGCCGCGAACGCCCCCGACACGAGCAGCGGAAGCCCGGGGCCATCGAATATGGGACCGAGCCTCCCGAGGATCTCGCGAAGCACCCCGATACCGTTCGCCGCCGCGAGTAGCGCGAGCAGAAACGCGTAGGGGAGCAACGGGCGCACCGGAACTCCGGTGAGTCGCTGTCGCCTGCGTGCCAGGAAAACGGCCGTAGCGGCGAGACCTCCGACGGCACCGGCGAGTTCGGGGACCAGGTACAGGCTCGTGAGAAGCGTCCCCGCGCCAGCGACCAGCCCGAGCGCCATCGCCTCCACGCCGTGCTGCCGGACGCCCGTCCACCCGCCCGCGAGGACGACGGCTGCCACACCGTAGACGGGAAAGAGCGGAAGGCTCAGGAGGGCGCTCGCGTCGGAGAGCGGCCCGAAGCCCATCCCCGCGAGGTTGGCCCCGATGACCGTTCCAACCCCCAAGGCGCCCCACGGCACGGCGCACTGGCCCCAACTTGCCAAGACCGCGGCCCTCAAGGGCGTAAACCCCGCCGCGAGTAATATGGGTGCGCTTATGACCACGGCCACCCCGAAGCCCGTCACGGACTCGAAGAAGGGCGCCACCCCCACCACGACCCCAGCCGCGAGCGCCACGCGATCCGGCTCGAGCCTTCCCAGAAACCGCGACACTTCCACTACAGCCCCGCCCGCCGAGAGCAGGTTGTACAACAACAACCCCCCGAACAACACGTAGAGCACCTGGGCCGAAGTCCCGACCCCCCCGAGCAACGCCCCGGGTACCGCATTGGCCCGCAGACTCGGCCACACCAGAGCCCCCAACACCGCCATCGCCAGCGACGCGGCGCCAGCCCACGGCGCGGGCCACCCAAGCGCCACAAGCCCCACGGCGGCGACCGCGAAAGGCAACGCCGAGACCATGATCCCGAAGACATCTACCATGATAGAATGTTTTCTACCAAATGGACGATACGGCTGCAAGCGGGGCATCAGCGACGGTCGCGGCGGTCTCCTCGGGGCGGTTGGGGGAGCGGGTGAGGGACTTACGCCGGGGGCGGGGCCTGACGTTGAATAGGTTGGCGGAGCTCTCAGGGGTGAGTCGGGCGATGATCTCCAAGCTAGAACGGGGGGAGAAGAACCCGACGCTCGTGGTAGCGGCGAAGCTGGCTGAGGGGCTCGGTGTCACGCTCTCGCGGCTCGCCGGGATGGAGGAGAGGCGCGAGGTTGCGGTGGTGCCGAGGGAGAGGCGCATGATCATGCGCGATCCCGAGACGGGATTCGAGCGGCAGCTCCTCTCACCGAACTTCGCCGGGCTCGGCGTCGAGTTCATAAGAAACAAAATACCCAAAGGCTCTACTTCAGACGACTTCCCGCCACACCGCAGGGGCGTCGAGGAGCACGTCGTCGTGGAGCGGGGCACTCTAAGAGCTGTACTAGGCGGCAAAGAGTACCTGCTAAAGGAGGGTGATGCCCTGTACTTCGAGGCCGACGTACCGCACCGATTCGACAACGCGGGCGAGGGAGAGTGCAGCTACTACCTTGTGATCAGCTCGCGAGGGACGTGACGCGCTATGACGCCTCTGCGTACCTGACCTTCCTCAGCCTGGCCTCGTGGCCGTCACGATGTCCCCGGTAGTAATCGAGGCGGTCTGAAGGGCCACTCCACTTTGCCAGACGGTGGTTGTTGGTGAAGCATTCCGGATCCCCGTACCGGCCGTCGAGCCAGCCTGACCAGTAAGCCTCGGTGTGGTCGGGCGATTTCCAGGACACCGGGGCGGAGACGGGCGTGACCTCGGAGCCGCAGGCCGGACATCGGTACACGCCGTCGGGGAGGCGTCTCATTTCGGGGTGGCCGCACTCGCAGGCGTGGGCTCCCGTCGCGTCCGGGAGCGCGACTATGCGGTTGAGCGTCTCGAGAAGCGCCCCGCCGAGTACGCCCCCGCACTCGTCACACCTCAGGGAATTGCGCCCAAAGCCGCGGAGCTCTGTCTCCGAGCAGAATGGACAGGTCAGGGTTCTGGACCGGCCGTCTGAGTTGTCCATGCTGCCCACCTTCTTCTCGTCCTGTTCATACCCCTTATCATGGACTACGTGGCACTGACAAACATCGTTCAAATGGGTGATTTATGACTAGCCCGTTTGGTCTACGCCAGGAGGTGGGAATTGTGAATTTGGAATCTGGAGTTTGGGATGGGCTCCATAACGAACAGTTCCCAGTTCCTATCATTCACAATTCAAAGTCGCCGAGCTGTTCCAGCACGCGCCCGCGCAAAGTCTCCATATCGGGCGGGGAGGCGTACAGTTCCCGCAAGGGCTCGAGCACGTCGCGGGCGCCGTCCGGGACGGGGGCGGACGCCGGCAGGACGCTGCGGCCGCCGTCTTGCAGTTCCAGCAGGCGCTTGCGGCCGCCGCGCTTGCCGCGTTTGGAGCGATCTTCACCTGCAACCTCAACGATGTCGAGCGAGTAGTCGATCATGGGCGCATCTGCGATGGCGCCCCCGACCCCGTAGGCGTCGCAGACGGGGTTGAGGTGGAGAATGTTTTCGACGTCGATGCCGCCCGAGGCGAAGATCTTTACGCGCCCGAAGCCGTTGCGGTCGAGTTCCCAGCGGACTTCGCGCATCAGGTCGCTAAAGTCGCCGCGGCGGTTGCCAGGCGTATCCATCCGGATCGCGTAGATCGAATCTGGTATGGCCCTCGCGGCGATGAGCGCGCCGAATTTCTCATCGTCGAAGGTGTCGATAATTATGGTGCGAGGCACCTCTGGGTCTATGATCTCGTCGAAGGCGCGGGCTGCCTCGGCGGTCGAGCCGAGGATGAGGACGAGGGCGTGGGGGGTCGTCCCCGTGGCGGGGATGCCGAGGCGGTCCACGGCCAGGTCGACGGCGACCATATCGCATCCGCCGAGGTAGGCAGCACGTTCGATCATGGGCGTCACCGCTGGGTGCATCCGGCGTGCGCCGAACGACACCACGGGCCTCTCGCCAGCGGCGAGGCGGCAGCGTGCCGCCCCCGTGGCCACGCCCGAGGCCTGGCACAGCAGGCCGAGCAAGGCCGTCTCGTGTTCGGCGAACGCGCCGTAGGGGCCCGTGAGCGTCAGGATCGGCTCGTGGGGACGGCAGATAGTACCCTCTGGCACGGCCCTCGCGTCGACGTCGACTTCCTCGAGGAGGAAGGCCACCTCGTCAAGCCCCGCGACCACGAACCAGGCGTCGGGGTCCGACGTCTTGTAGGCGAGCTCGGCATGAACCTGGGTATCTTCGAGGCCGCGGGCCCTCAGGATTTGCATCGTCCTGTGAAAATAGGAGTCGGCGACGTCGGCGCTCAGGATCTCCGCATCCGTGGCCGAGTTGAACCTCCTGCCGCCGCTTCTCTCCTCGCTCAAGATGCTAACCCTTTCCGCTGATGTCCCTGCTGGCGTATCATAGCCAATTATGGAGACCACGGGACCAGCCCCCACATTCGCCGCCGCGGCGGGAACGCCGTATGCGGCCGAGGCTGCCGCCGAGACGTACCGCGCCGGGGGCAACGCCGCCGACGCCGCGGTCGCCGCGGCGGCTGCCGTCGCCGTCACCGAGCCGCTAATGAGCTCGATCGGTGGCGGCGGGTTCGCCCTCGTCAGAGCTGCTTCCGGCGGGACCGAGCTCATCGACTACTACGACGTGATGCCAGGCAAGGGGCTTCCCGCCTCGGCCTTCGGGGCCGGCGGCAGCCCGCAGACCATCATCCTCAAGTACGGCGCCGGGGTGCGATCCATCGTCGGGGGGGCGTCGTCCGCTGTCCCCGGTTCCTTCAGGGGATGGGAGAAGCTACTCGAGCGCCACGGCCAGCTAACCCTCGGGGAGGCGCTCGCCCCCGCGGTCGGGCTCGCGCGCGGGGGGTTCAGGTTGTGCAAGACCTCGGGCCTCTGGCTTCAGGTCGCCGAGGAGGTATTGAGACTCACCGACGAGACCCGCAAGCACTTCTACAAAGGGGAGAGGGTTTATCTGGAGGGTGAAGAGGTCAGGTTCCCCGAGCTCGCCGACACGCTCGAGGCGGTCGGGGAAGGAGGGGCGGGGCTCTTCTACGAGGGGGAACTGGCGCGTACCATCTCCGCCTACATGCTCCAGATGGGCGGAATCATAACCGAGGAAGATCTTGGCGAGTACGAGGCCGTCATCAGGGAACCCATGAGCGTAGGTTACGGCGCGGGGGCCATGTACACCAACGGCCCGCCTTCCGCCGGAGGCCCCACGCTGGCCCAGATGCTCAAGGTCGTCTCCGCCTACGACCTGGCGGCCATGCCAGATACGGAGTACGCGAGGGTAATGGCCGGGGCCATGAAGCTCGCGCTCAGGGACCGCGAGACGGCCTACCTCGACGGCGCCCAGAACGGTCAGGTGGCGGAGCGGCTCACCGGGGAGGAGTACGCGGCTGAACAGCGGCGCAGGATCTTCTCCGATTTCGGCTCTCCGCACACCACCCACCTCTCGTGCGTGGATGCGGACGGACTGGCGGTCTCCATCACCGCCAGCATGGGCTACGGGTCTGGGCTCGTCGTCCCAGGCACGGGCATCCCGATGAACAATACCCTTGGCGAGCCCGAGCTCAACCCGAGGGGGTTCCACGCGCTTCGGCCTGGGGAACGTTTGGTCTCCAACATGAGCCCGACAGTCGTCTCTTCGGAGGAGGGCGGCCTCATCGCGCTCGGGTCGCCCGGCGCCTCGCGCATACCCACGGCCATACTCCAGACCGTCGTAAACGTACTCGATTTCGTAATGTCGCTGGAGGAGGCGGTCCTCGCCCCGCGCTTCCACGCGGAGGGGGATCTCTTCGCCTACGAGGCCGGCGCCCCCACGGCCGACCTCGACGGCTACGAGCGCGTGCTTGGCTACGAGACCGCCAACATGTTCTTCGGCGGGGTCAACGCCGTCAGGCTGACTCCGGGCGGGCGCTTCGAGGCGGCGGCCGACCCACGACGTTCGGGAGGTACTGCATTTGCTTGACATCGAGCGCGAGCCGGTCGGCCTCTTCGGCGTGCCAATGGACCTCGGCCAGGACAGGCGAGGCGTCGACATGGGCCCAAGCGCCATCCGTTACGCGCGTATCGAGGCCGCATTGGAGAACCTGGGCCACGGGGTCACCGACCTCGGTAACGCCGGGGTGCCCATCCCTGAGGTGGTCGCCGCGGGGGAGGAGGTCAAGCACCTCGCCGCCGTCAAGAGCGTCTGTGAGGAGGTCTCCAAGAGGGCAGCCGCCATCGTATCCGAAGGACTGTTCCCGATCTTTCTCGGCGGGGACCACTCCATCTCTATCGGGACCGTCTCGGGGGTCGCGCGCTCGACATCGGGGGAGCGGACGGGCTTGATCTGGGCCGACGCCCACGCCGACTTCAACACCACTGCGACCTCACCTTCTGGCAACATCCACGGTATGCCGCTGGCGACGCTCACCGGACGCGGCCATCCCGACCTCGTCGGGATCGGCGGTCCCGGAGCGAGCGTCAGGGCTGAGGACGTGGTGATCATCGGCCTGCGCTCCGTCGACGTAGAGGAGAAGAACCTGCTGTACGAGGCTGGAGTGAAGGTCTACACGATGAGGGAGATCGACGCCTACGGCGCGGCCCGCGTGGTGCGCGGCGCCATAAGAGACCTGGCCCACGTAGACAGAGTCCACCTCTCCTTCGACCTCGACGTGCTCGACCCCGAGGTGGCCCCCGGCGTCGGCACGCCAATTAGGGGCGGCCTTACCTACAGGGAGGCGCACCTCCTCATGGAACTCATCAACGAGGCAGGTATAGTCTCCTCGCTCGACATGGTCGAGGTCAATCCCATCCTGGATGTAAAAAACGGCACCGCCACGCTCGCCGTCGAACTAGTAGAGAGCCTGATGGGACGCCGGATTATCGACTTGCCTGACTAGCATTTCAGCCGGTCAGCACATCAGCACTTCAGCAAGAACAAGCTGACATGCTGACTAGCGCGCGATGCGAAGCGAACCGCTACCGACGCCAGAAGCTCGGAGAGAGGAGTGCTACGACGGTGAAGATTTCTAGGCGTCCCAGGAGCATGCAGACGGTAAGGACGAAGCGGCCCAGGGGGTTGACGATTTCGAAGCTCTCTGTGGCACCAACCTGAGCCAGGCCCGGTCCGACGTCGTTCAGGGTCGTCGCCACTGCCGTGATGGCGGAGAGTGGCGTCAGCTCGGCCTGAAGTGCGACGATGAACGTGGCTATGGCGAAGACCCCGATCCAGGCCGCGAAGAGGCTGAGAACAGCGGTCCGTACCGTCTCGGGAATCACGCGTCCGCCTATCTGGAGCGGCGTTACCGCGCGTGGGTGGATCATCCTGAAGACATCCTGGAGGATCGTGCGGAAGACTATAAGGATACGGATGACCTTGATCCCGCCCGCGGTCGAACCGGCGCATCCCCCGATGAACATGAGGAGGATCAGGACGACTTCGGCGGCCGTGTCCCACTGGTCGAAGTCGGCCGTTATGAAACCCGTGGTGGTAATGACGCTGGTTACGGAGAACGTCGAGTCCCTGAGCGCCGTGCCCCAGGAGGTCCCGTAGTCGCCCTCGAGAACGAGGATACCCCAGATGAAGACCGAGGACGCCGCGATTATCCCGAGGTAAGCCAGCAGCTCCCGGTCGAGGAAAACGTCGAACCGACGGCGGGTGTAGAAGAGGTAGTAGAGCGAGAACGAGACGCCGGAGGCGACCATAAAGAAGGCGATGATCGCCTCTATCGCCAGCGAGTCGTAGAAGCCGACAGACGCCGACTTGTTGCTGAAGCCCCCGGTCGCGACCGTGCCGAATGTGTGGATTACGGCGTCGTAGAGTGACATTCCCGCGATGAGGAGCGCGACGGTCTCGACGATCGTGATGAGGAGGTAGATCACGATGAGCGCCTTGGCCGTGTCCGCGATGCGCGGGGTCAGCCGGGGCTGCGTTAGCCCGGACATCTCGGCGCCGAGCAGGCGCGCGGCTCCCACCCCGAGCAGGGGCGCGACGGCCACGAAGAGGACGACGATTCCTATGCCCCCGAGCCAGTGGGTCATGCTCCGCCAGAACAGTATGGACGGGGTCTCGCCCTCGATGTCCGAGAGCAGCGTGGCACCCGTCGTGGTAAACCCGCTCATGGCCTCGAAGCTGGAGTCAAGCAGGCTGTGGAAGGTGCCCTCGACCAGGAATGGCGTGCCGCCGAGCAGGGCCGCGAGCGTCCAGGCCAGCGTCACGGAGAGGTATACGTCCCTGTTCGATACGTACGCAGGCGCCCGGCTTCTTGGCCTGGCGAGGCGGATCCCCAGGGCGCCGGCGGCGCACATCGCCACGGCAGGGAGCAAGAAGCTCGCCCACGAGCCGTCGCGGTAGAGTAGCGAGAGCGCCAGCGGGACGAGTAGCGAGAGCCCGATGGCCAGGATCACACCGGCGTTCACCCTGACGATGATCCTGGGGTTCAAGTGCTAGCTGGTGAAGAGGTTCTCGACCTCTTCCACGGCGTCCTCGACGGTGAAGACGACGGCGTCGTCACCGGCACGGAGGACCTCTTTGCCCGTGGGGATTACGACGTGCCCGTCGCGGAGCAGGGCCCCGACGATGGCGCCTTCGGGAAAGCCAACCTCCGAGAGAGGGCGTCCGGCGACCCTGCAGTGCTCGGGGACGCGGAGTTCGATCATCTCGGCTCCGCTTGCCAGGAGGGCCACGTCTATCACCTCGCCCTTGCGGACGAAGCGGAGGATGGCCTCCGCCGCCAACATCCTCGGGGAGATCGTCAGGTCGACCCCGAGGGCGTCGGCGAGCGGGGCGAACTCGCCCCTGCTGATACCCGCTATGGTCATGCGGGCCCCGAGCTGGCGGGCGTACATCGCGGCGAGGAGGTTCGCACGGTCGTCTCCCGTTACCGCTACGAAGGCGTCAGTGCGGTCAACGCCCTCCTGGAGGAGGAAGTCGCGGGAGATCCCCTCGTCGTGAAGGACGAACCCCCTTCTAAGCCGGGACGCAACGTAGCGCGCCCTGCCTTCATCCCTCTCAATGACCCTCACCGACATGCCCGCCTTCTCCAGCGAGAGCGCCAGCCTCAGCCCGATGCGCCCGCCGCCGTAGATCGTCACCTCCCGCACCGGCGCCGTGTCCGTGGCCAGCACGCCAACGGCCTCGGAGATCTGCCTGCGGGCGCTGATCAGGAGCGCGTGGTCCCGCCGCTCTAGCACCGTATCGCCCCTTGGAACGAGTGCCTCACCGCCCCTGACCACTCCGACGATCAGGCTGTTGTCGGGAAGCTCTATGTCCTTTAGCGCGCGGCCAACGGCCCTAGATCCTTCGTCCAGGATCACCTCGGCTACCTCGATGGTGTCCTCGGCGAAGCTGTCGACGTTGATCGCACCTGGCACCAGCAGCGCTTCTTTTATCTCCCCGGCCGCCATCTGCTCCGTGTGGATTATGAAGTCGATGCCGAGCATCTCCCTGGCGAAGGGCTCTCCCGCCTCGTAGTAATCGGGGTTGTGGATGCGCGCCACGGTCCTGGAGACGCCCTGGGACTTGGCCGCCAGGCACGCGATGATGTTGACCTCATCCGAGCTGCTCGCCGCTATGAGCAGGTCCGACCTCTTGATGCCCGCTTCGTTTAGCAGCTTGGGGTTGGCCCCGTTGCCGGCGATGACCAGCGCGTCGAGCTCCTCGGACGCCTTCTCTACGAGCCGTTCATCCTGCTCGACGAGCACGACGTCGTGTCCCTCGTGAGAGAGCATGCGGGCCGTGTTTAGGCCGACCTCCCCGGCTCCGATGATGACCGTTCGCAACCCTACTACCTCCCTCTAATCGGAAGACTGGACGAGCGGGGACCTGTCGAGGTCCCCCTTCGACCCCCCGACGACGAGCACGTCCCCCTCGCGCAAGACGGTATCGCCGTGGGGCAGGGTTCCGGGGCCGCCCTTGGGTTTGAGTGCCACGACGGTGAGCCGCCTCTCCCTCGAGAGGGCGAGCTCCTCCAGGGATTTGCCCAGCCAGTCTTTGGGGACCTGGGCTTCGATGAGTGCCTCGTCCTCCCCGAGGTCGACGTAATCCATCACGACCGGCGAGGCCATCGTCCTCGCGAGCTGCTCTCCTATCTCCCTCTCGGGCTGTATTACCCTATCCGCGCCGACCCTCGTTAGGACCTTCGCGTGGATGCCGCCCGTGGCCCGAGCCACGATCCTTCGTACCCCAACCTCCTTGAGGGTCGCCGTCACGAGGATGCCGGCCTCGATGTGGTCCTCGCCTATCATCACGGCGGCTGCGTCGAAGCTATCGACGTTCAGGCCCCTCATGGCGTCCTCGTCGGTGGCGTCCGCGGCCACGAGGTTGACGTTGGGCAGGTCGTCGGCGAGCTCCTGTATCACGTCCTCCCGCGTGTCTATGGCGAGCACCTCGTGGCCAAGAGAGTCGAGGGTGGCGACCACGGAGGTGCCCAGTCGCCCCAGACCCACGACCACGAACTGCCGCATCATCGGCCGCCGACGTGGATGGCGTGGCCTAAACATTTGGTAAGAGCTGTAGCTTCGGCCACTATGAAACCGCTCCGGCTCCGTGTGCTGGGGCGGAGCGGCTTGCCTGGGTTGGACGAGACCCGCTCATGGTGAAACAGTCTTCCGCCGGAGTCAGCCCCGTCCGAGCGCCTCGGCGACAAGCTCGGCGACCTCAGACGGGTTCGTCGCCGCCCTTATTCCGGCCTCCCTCAGGGCCTCGCTCTTGGCCTCTGCCGTGCTCTCGCCGCCCGAGACGATGGCGCCGGCGTGTCCCATCGTCTTGCCCTCGGGGGCGGTGAAGCCAGCGATGTAGGCGACGACCGGAGTTTTCATCTCGCTGCGCACGTACTCGGCGGCGAGCTGTTCAGCGTTGCCCCCGATCTCCCCGATCATCACGGCGCAATCGGTCTCGGGGTCGGCCTCGAACTTGCTCAGTATTTCGATAAAGTCCGTCCCGATAATGGGGTCGCCCCCTATCCCTACGGCGGTGCTCTGCCCGATCTCCCGCTGCGTGAGCTCGTTGACGATCTGGTACGTCAGGGTCCCGCTGCGGCTGACGACGCCGACGTTGCCCCTCGTGAAGATGTCGCCTGGCATGATGGAGACGTTAGCCTTGTCAGGCGAGAGGACGCCGGGGCAGTTTGGCCCGATGAGCGTCGCATCCTTGCCTTCGAGGTGGCCCGAGACCCGCATCATGTCGTGGACGGGGATGCCCTCCGTAATGCAGCAGACGGTCGAGAGTCCAGCGTCGAGCGACTCGAAGATGGCGTCGGCGGCGAAGGGCGGGGGCACGAATATGACGCTGGCGTTCGCCCCCGTCGCTTCGACGGCCCCCGCGACGGTGTTGAAGATAGGGACGCCCTCGTAGTCCTGCCCGCCCTTACCGGGCGTGACGCCCGCGACCACGCTCGTACCGCTCTCCAGCATCCTTCCCGTGTGGAAGGCGCCCTCCCTGCCGGTTATGCCCTGAACGAGAAGCCGCGTCCCATCGTCTACCAGTATCGCCACCTTTACCGACCCCCGTCTCTAGCGAGCTCCACGGCCCTGCGGGCCGCCTCGAGCATCGTCTCCTCCGTATGCACGTTCTCCGGCGTGTTCTCGGCGAGGATCCGGCGTCCCTCCTCGGCGTTCGTGCCGTCTAGACGGACGACTATGGGGAGCGTGATCCCCGTCTTCTCTATGGCCGAGAGGAGCCCCCGCGCCACCTCGTCGCCGCGCGTTATGCCGCCGAAGATGTTGAAGAGCACGCTCCGTACCTGCTCGTTAGAGGTGACGATGTCAAGAGCGGTGGAGATCTGCTCCGCGTCGGCCCCGCCGCCCACGTCGCAGAAGTTGGCCGGCTCGCCGCCGGCCTGGGCGACGACGTCGAGCGTGCTCATCACCAGACCCGCCCCGTTGCCAAGGATGCCCACGTCACCGTCGAGCTTGACGTACTGTAGGCCAACCTCCTGCGCCCGCTGCTCCTGCGGGTCCGCGGCCTCGACGTCGTGCAAGCCGGCGATGTCCGCGTGGCGGTATAGGCTTGAGTTATCCACCGTCACCTTCGCGTCCAGCGTCAGGACCCGCCCATCGTTCGTGACGACGAGAGGGTTGATCTCGACCAGGCTCGCGTCGAGCTCTTCGAAGGCCTTGTACAGGTTCGTCAGCGTCCTACCAACGCCTTTGGCAGCGTCACCTTCGAGGCCTGCGGCGAATGTGATCTCTCGCACCTGGTAGGGCAGGAGTCCGACCAAGGGGTCTACACGCAGCCTGACGATGGCCTCGGGGTTCGTCTCTGCGACCTCTTCGATCTCCACGCCACCCTCGCTGGAGAACAGGATCAGGGGTCGCTTGGCGGTACGGTCCACCGTGATCGAGAGGTAGAACTCGCGGTCGATCTCGGCCCCGCCCTCGACGTAGACGCGCGTGACGGTGTGCCCGCGGATGTCCATGCCAAGGATCTGTCCGGCCGCCTCCTCGGCCTCCCTGGGGCTGCTCACGACCTTGATGCCGCCGGCTTTGCCCCGCCCGCCGGTGAGGACCTGAGCTTTGACCGCCACGGTCCCACCGAGAGTATCGGCGGCCCTTCCGGCCTCCTCAGGCGTACCGGCGACGACGCCGGGCAGTGTTTCGAGCCCGTAGTTCCTCAACAGCTCTTTCCCCTGATATTCGTAGAGATCCAAGATCCAAGACTCCCGCGAAGCTAGCCATGACGGTCCAGAATTATACAGACTCCGGCCCCCTTATCCCGGGGGACGCGAAGGCGCCCCCCGAGGCCCTCCTGCCTCTCATCTACCTCTCATGGTATGCGCCTAGGTTGGCACAGGGACGCCGAAATAGCACTCGCCCGAACAATCCGACGTACAATACCTCTACCGAGCAAGAAAGGGGCCGATGAGAAGGGGTACCCGGATACTGTTGGTGGAGGACGACCGTTCGATCGCCGGCTTCGTCGTACCCGAGCTGGAACACCTCGGCTTCAGCGTGCGGTGCGCCTATGACGGCCCGTCGGGTCTCGAAGAGGTACAGAGGTTCTCGCCCGCCGTGATCGTGCTCGACATCATGCTTCCGGGGTTGGATGGGGTCGGGGTCCTCAGGCGGTTGCGCCAGGGGGGCAACCGCTCGCCGGTGATCATGCTGACCGCCCGCGATACCACGCTGGACAAGGTCCACAGCCTGGACTCCGGCGCCGACGATTACCTGACCAAGCCCTTCGACATAGAGGAGCTTCTGGCCCGTCTGCGCGCGCTGCTTAGGAGGGCCGAGGGGGACGAGATCCTGCGCGTGTCAGACCTCGAAGTAGACACTGCCACTCGCGAGGTGCGGCGGGGGGGGAGAGAGATACAGTTAACCGCCCGCGAGTACGAGCTGCTCGAGTTTATGGCCAGGAATCCTCGACGGGTGCTCTCCCGCGATCTCCTCCTCTCTCGCGTCTGGGACGAGGACCTCGGCCTGACTACAAACCTCGTCGACGTCTACGTCGGCTACCTCAGGAAAAAGGTGGACGCCCCTGGAGAGCAGAGGCTCATCCGCACCGTGCGGGGCGCCGGCTACGCCTTGAGGGAGGACTGAGCAGTTGCCCATCAGGTGGCGCCTGACGCTCTTTATCGCCCTCGTGATAGGGGCGATTCTCCTCGTCCTCGGCGTGGGGCTCTACTTCTTGCTCAAGGACGCCCTGCTCTCGAACGTAGAGAACACCACCCAAGACCGGGCCTTGAAAGCCGCCAGGAAAATCAGTTCGGGGGAGGATCCTACGGGGGACGACATCGACGAGCTCAAGCTGGACGGCGTCTTCGTGATCGTGCGAGACAGAGAGGGGCATATTCTCCGCGACACGATCAACCTCCCGGCTGACGCTGGCACGGAGGACCCCGTCTGGAAAAGGGCGCTCGACTCTGGAAAGCCCGCCACGGGCACGGTCCAATTCTCCGGCGATGAGCCGCCGGAATACGTCTACGCGGTGCCCGTGGACCCGCCGAGGGGACGAGCGAGGGTGGTCGAGGCCGGCAAGTCCTACGAGGTGGCGTTTGAGGGGGTCGAGACCGTCGGTACCGTACTTGTCGCGGGCATCGGCGTAGCCTTCGTCCTCTCCATCGGCGGCGCCTACCTGCTGGCGCGGGCGGCCATGAGGCCCGTGGAGGCGGTGACGAGCACCGCGCGGACGATGGGGGAGGGAGACCTGGCCAGGCGCCTTCCCGTGGTGAACGCCAGGGATGAGATCGGGCGCCTGGCAATCACGATCAACGCCCTTCTAGCGCGTCTCGAGGTCGCCTTCGTCCGCAGGGAAGAGGCGCTCGCACGCCAGCAAAGCTTCGTCGCCGACGCCAGCCACGAGCTCAGAACCCCCCTCACCTCCATAAGCGGGCACGCCAGAATGCTCGACGAGTGGGCCCTCGAAGGGGACGAAGCGACGACGAGACGAAGCGTCGTGGCCATCCGTAGGGAGGCGGGCAGGATGCGTGGCCTCGTGGAGTCCCTGCTTGCGCTAACCCACGGCGACGAGGGCGCACCCATGGAGGTCGGACGATACGACCTCGGCGCGGTCGCAGGGGAGGCGATCGAGACCGCCAGGGATAACGCCGACGGTAGAGTATCCATCGAATTTGCTCCCCCCAACGGTGAGGTCGCGGCCACCTTCGATCGGGAGCGAATACTCCAGGTCGCCTCGATATTCCTCGACAACGCCATAAAGTACACGCCCGACGGCGGGAGCGTCACCGTCGGGGTCGGGGAGAGGGACGGCCGCGCAGAGCTTGCCGTCTCGGATACCGGTGTGGGGATCCCCGAGGACCAGTTGCCTCTCGTCTTCGAGCGCTTCCACAGGACTGACGACGCACGAGCCAAAGAAGGGTCTGGCCTCGGCCTCTCCATCGCGCGCCAGATCGCCGAGGCCCACGGGGGCACGATACAGGCAAGCAGCAAGGTGGGCGTGGGCTCCGAGTTCGTGCTCGTGCTTCCGGAGCGTAGACAGCCATCGTAGCCTACACTTGGGCGCGTGATCGGAGTCGGTACAGCGATCAACGTCGCGGCGGTGCTGGCCGGGGCGAGTCTGGGCACCGTCGTCGGTGCCAGACTCTCGGAGGGCATGCGGGAGACGGCCATGCACGCCATCGGGCTCGTAACGGTCCTCGTCGGAATCCAGAGCTTCCTGCGCTTCGACAACCCTCTCGTGCCGCTGGTGAGCGTGATCCTGGGCCTCGTGATCGGCGAGCTCCTGAGCATAGACGATGCCCTGAAACGTTTTGGCGACGCCCTGGAGCGTCGCTTCTCGAAGGGCGGGAGCCCGGTTAGTCGGGCGTTCGTGACCACCAGCCTGCTGTTCTGCGTGGGGCCGCTCACCGTCCTGGGTTCGCTCGAGGATGGGATCTCGGGCGACTACCACCTGCTTGCGCTCAAGAGCGCGCTGGACTTCGTCGCCTCGCTCTCGTTCGCGTCCGTGCTCGGCTGGGGCGTGCTTCTCTCGGCCGGTTCGGTCCTCGTGGTCCAGGGCGCCCTGACGCTCGGGGGGGCGCTCTTCGGCTCCTTCATGAACGAGCCCATGGTCCTGGCGATGACCTCTACCGGCGGTGTGCTGCTGCTCGGCCTGGGGCTCGTGCTCCTGAACCTCAAGGAGGTGCGCGTGGCGAACATGCTGCCCGCGCTCGTCGTCGCCCCGCTGCTCGTCGCGGCGGCACCCCTGTGGCCGCTCTGACTTACAAGAGCGCCGCTGATACTCTAATATTGATCCCAGACCCAGCAGATAGAAGCAGACGTGCCCGGTACAAGAAGGAGAGGCGATGGAAGGAAACGACAGGCATTGGAGGGGCAGCCCGCTCGACATGGCGGGTAACGCCATAGACCCCTACGGGATAAGGGAGGTCGTCATCGAGTTCGATAACGACGATGAGGACATCTTGCGGCCCAAGCAGCGCGACGAGTTCGGGGCATACGAGCTTCAGCAGCTGGCGGCATACCTGGACTCCCTGGCCCACAGCATCCGCAAAGGTAAGAAGAACTAACCCGAAACGGAGGAAGGTATGCACGGCATACAGCGAACCCGGAAGGCCCACGGGCCAGCGGAACAGGGTGTTGGGGTGACCCGAATCCTAGTACACTACTCGGACGGCCGCGAGATGAACTTCGTGCCCGATGCAGGCCGGACGGCATTCTCTGAAGACGACATGCTGGAGCTCAGGAAGATCCTCGATCAGACGTCATCCGAGGCCGAGTGGGCCGATATAAATACGCGCCTTGGGTTCTAAAGCAAGGTCGGCACCTGTACCGTCAGAATGCCTTTACTGGCCCTGTTCTATCTGCCGGGTGCGTCCTGGCCAGGGTCGACGGTAAAGCGGTCGTAGTAGTCGTCGTCGAGGTCTATATTCTCGCCCGCGAGCTCCCTGCGCCTGAGATCCCACAGGACCTGCAGGTCGTGGTCAATCTGCGCCAGACGCCTGCTGTCGCCGGTCTCTGTGTGGTGCGTACCCTCCCTCGCCAGGACCCGCTCGCGCTCCTCCGACAGCTCTTCTATCTTGCGCATAATGCTCTGTGCCATCCTCGCCTCCTGCCCTGTGGTCGTCCGTGATTCTAGCGGATCTCCATGATCTACAATCCAGGCTCCTGTAGGGTACGAGAAGGGGGAGATGTATGCTGAACAGGATCTACCACCTTGGTTACGCTGTGGAGGACATCGAGGCAGCCTCCCGCTTCTACGAAAGCAACTTCGGGGCCGTGCCCGGAGAGCCCGAAGTGGTCGAGGATCAAGGCATAGTCGCCACCATGTTCAAGGTCGGGGAGTCGAGCATCGAGCTCGTCCAACCTACCCGTCCCGACTCCCCAGTAGGCAGGTTCCTCACCAGGAGCGGCGAGGGCTTCCACCACGTCGCCTTCGAGGTCGATGACCTGCAACAAGCGCTTTCGAAGCTCAAGCTCAACGGCGTGAGCCTCATAGACGAGGAACCAAGGAGGGGTGCCGGGGGGATGAGAGTTGCCTTCGTCCACCCCAAGGGGGCCTTCGGGGTGCTCACGGAGCTAGTAGAATTGCCCCACGCCTGAGACGGAGGACGCGCCATGGACACCGAGAAACGCCCCGACGAGCGCCGCACGGAGTCCGGGATCGAGGTCAAACCTTTCTACAAACCCGAGGACCTCGAAGGCTTCGACTACCCGGAGAACCTGGGAGACCCGGGTGAGTACCCTTACACCCGCGGCCCCTACCCGAGCATGTACCGCGGCAGGCCGTGGACCATGCGCCAGTACGCGGGTTTCGGGACGGCCCGTGAGACCAACGCCCGCTTCAAGTACCTCATAGAGAACGGACAGACCGGCCTCTCCGTCGCATTCGACCTTCCCACCCAGATGGGCCGCGACTCCGACCATCAGCTCTCCCTTGGAGAGGTCGGCAAGGTCGGCGTCGCCATCGACTCTCTCCTCGACATGCGAGACCTCTTCGAAGGCATCCCCCTTGGCGAGGCCTCCACCTCGATGACCATAAACGCGACGGCTTCGATCCTCCTTCTTCTCTACTCACTCGTCGCCGAGGAGCAGGGCGTTCGGGCTCCCAACGTCACCGGCACGACCCAGAACGACATACTGAAGGAGTACCTGGCCCGCGGCACCTACATCTACCCGCCCGGACCATCGATGAGGATAACCACGGATATGTTCGCCTACTGCGCGGCCGAGCTGCCGCGCTGGAACACCATCTCCATCTCCGGTTACCACATAAGGGAGGCTGGCTCGACCGCCGTGCAGGAGCTCGCGTTCACCCTCTCCAATGCGATCGCGTACGTCGAAGCCGCGGTGGGGGCGGGGCTAGAGGTGGACGAGTTCGCGCCGAGGCTCTCGTTCTTCTTCAACGCCCACAACGATCTCTTTCAAGAGGTAGCCAAATACAGGGCGGCGAGGCGGATGTGGGCCAAGATCATGCGCGAACGCTTCTGCGCCACCGACGAGAGGAGCCTGAAGCTCCGGTTCCACACCCAGACCGCGGGCTCCTCCCTGACCGCGCAGCAGGCCGAGAACAATGTCGTCCGTACCACGGTCCAGGCGCTCTCGGCCGTGCTCGGCGGCACCCAGAGCCTGCACACCAACGCCTTCGATGAGGCCCTCGCGCTCCCGACCGAGCGAAGCGCCCGCATCGCCCTCCGCACACAGCAGATTCTTGCCTCGGAAGGCGGCCTGACGGAGACCGCCGACCCGCTCGCAGGTTCCTACTACGTCGAGTCGCTCACCGATGCGATCGAGGAAGAGGCGTGGGACTACATCAGGCGTATCGACGAGATAGGAGGCTCGGTAAAGGCCGTCGAGGAGCGCTTCATGCAGCGTGAGATCGAGGACTCCGCCTACCTCTATCAGCGGGAGGTGGAGAAAGAGGAACGGATCATCGTCGGCGTCAACCGCTACGCCTCGGGAGGTGCCGAAGACCCCGACATGGAGCTTCATACCGTCGACGAGTCTATCCGCGACCGGCAGGCCGAACGCCTGGCCGACCTCAAGGAGAGCAGGGACAACGCGGCCGTCGAGAAGGCGCTCGCCGGCCTGAAGCGCGCCGCCGAAGGCTCCGAAAACCTCCTGTACCCGATGAAAGAGGCCCTCGCAGGACTCGCGACGCTGGGCGAGGTTTCGGAGACGCTGCGCGGCGTATTCGGGGAGTACAGGCCTTCTTGAAGGCATCAGGCTTCAGGCATCAGGCTTCAGGGATCTCTTGGTTGGGCGAGACCTTCGGAGGTGCGTCGGCCCTGTGTTAACATTGGCTTGAAGCAGAGCGCATTCTCGCTATTTCGATCTAGTTCGAATCGCCGGACATTAGCTGCCGGAGGAGGTTGGCAAACGTGGTTGACTGGTTACGCAGACGCACCGGCAAGAACGAGCCATCGAACGGCGCCACGGGGGTTGGGGCCGAGGAGACCGTGGATCATGCACCCGAGGCAGAGCCTCCTGACGGTTTCACCGAGGCAGGTATAAGGGAGGCGTTGCGGGACGTGAGGGATCCGGAGATCGGACGCGATCTCGTCTCGTTGAACATGATCCAGGGCATCGAGATTAAAGGGTCCAACGTTACAGTAGGCGTCTCGCTCACGACTGCGGGTTGCCCCCTGAAGCACAAGATCACCACCGACATCAAGGACCGGCTCCTGATGATCGAGGGCGTCGAGGCCGTCGAGGTCGACTTCGGCGTGATGACCGACGAGGACCGCCAGAACCTGCTCACCTCGCTACACGGCGGGCCATCGGAGCTAGCACCGGCCTTTCGGGACGAATCAAGGACCCGCATCATCGCCGTCGTGAGCGGCAAGGGCGGGGTCGGAAAGAGCACCGTCGCCGTCAACCTCGCCGCCGCTCTCGACCGGGCCGGCCACTCCGTAGAGATACTCGACGCCGACGTGCACGGCTCCTCCATCCCCGTCATGCTCGGCTCACTAGGCAAGCCCAACGTGGTCGGTGGCGTCATCTTCCCGATAGAATCCCCCCAGGGACTGAAGTTCATCTCCATGGGCAACTTCGTGAATGAGGGCCAGGCCATCATCTGGCGCGCCCCGATCGTGAACAAGGCCCTCACCCAGCTGATGCGCGACGTTTACTGGGACGAGCCCGACTTCATCATCGTGGATATGCCGCCTGGCACGGGCGACGTCGCCCTGACCGTGGCCCAGATGATCCCCAAGGCTGAGGCGCTCGTCGTCACCACCCCGCAGGCCGACGCCGCCCGCGTAGCCGTCAAAGCTGGCAAGATGGCCGTTCAGGCGCACCTCAAGGTCGCCGGGGTCGTCGAGAACATGGGATACGCCGAGTGTCCCGACTGCGGCAAGGAGCTGAAGATCTTCGGCGGCGACGGCGGCGACCGGGTGGCCGCAGAGCTCGGCTCGCATGTCATGGGCCGCATCCCGATCCTGCCCGACGCCTCAGGCGAGCCCGGACGCTCACTCTTCGACGCCGATTCTGCTCCGGCCCGCGCCTTCGACGAGATCGCCGCCTCGCTCGCCGCGACCAGGGTCCGCAGGCGGATAAAGGTTCTGTAGGCTTCAGGCTTCTGTAGAGATAAGGCCCCGTCATCAGTCGGGGCCTTATCTTCGCTCACGAGCGTGTCTATCCGGGGATCTCGCGAGACGAACTCTGCTTGCTGGTGATACCGAGTCCGTCTGAACGCGCGCTTTGTGCTCTCAGATGCACACCAAGTCCTACTCTCTCATCCGTCATTCCCGCGCAAGCGGGAATCTACGGGTAGCAGAAGACATGCGCCCACGCGCAGTGGCGTTGCCATTCACCCGGACTTGATATGAGTCCGCGTGGCCTCAAGCCGAAACTCCCCAGCATGCACCCGATCCCCACGCTCATTCCGGCGAGGACTCATACAAAATCCGCATGAACCGTGCCGCCGTGCGTACAACCCGGAAAGTAAGCAACTCCTACCGCGCTTTGCTCCCAGCATGGGCGTCATTCCCGCGAAAGCGGGAATCCACCGCTACGAGCGCTCGGTGTCTCAATCGAGATGCGATCAACCGGATTGCTCATCACCGCCACGTTCTTGAGTTTCGTTACAGAAATTCTGAAAATTCTTTTTCCGTAACGCTTGTCGTAACGATCAGGAGACGGTCGCCGGGTATGGTGATGTCAGATGAGTTCCCGGAAGAGAGGAGATGGACTGTGATGGGGTTGGGCAGCCAGGCCGGGCGGTCGGGATTCCGAAACCCCGACGCCCTCGGAGCAGACCAGCGAGAAGGAGGAACTGTCGTGCAAACGGGTGGTGTTGTGCAAGGAGCGAACACGATACCGCGACGCGGTTGGCTGAACGTGCTGCTGGCCGTCGCGGCCGTCGTGGCGATAGCGGTGGTGGCGTTGTTGATCTGGGTCGTTCCCCCTGTGACGAGCGGGGTTGGGGTGGAAGAGGCGGTCCCCGCGGCGAGGGCCGGCTCAGCCATCGTTCACGACGACGCGGGCAGCGTGCACACCGGGCTGGCGACAGGGTATGCCGCCGTCCACGACGACGCCGGCAACGTGCCCAAGGTGGCTGGCTCAGCCGTTATCCACGACGACGCGGGCAGCGTGAACCGCTAGCGGTGGCTGGCACGCTTCGAGGCCCGGGGCCGCATCGGCGGCCCCGGGCCTCCCTTCGTCTATTCCTCCTCGCGCCGGGGCGCGCGGTGTGCCTACACTGCCTCAGACATTATCGTAAGACCAGGGAGGCAGAATGGATGAGTGGCACGAGTTCTTCCTGGCCCAGGCGGGAGCCGCCGGGGTCCTCACCGGGCTGGTGTTCGTGGGGGTCTCGATCAACCTGGAGAAGATCGTCTCCGACCCGAACTCGGGCCTGCCTGGCCGCGCCGCGGAGGCTTTGATCCTGTTGGTTGCCGTGCTCACAACGTCCACATTGCTACTCGTGCCGGGGCAAGGCACGACGCTGATCGGGGCGGAGGTACTCGCGTTGGGCCTCGCTGCCTGGGGGTGTGTCCTGGCCATTCAGTTGCTGCGGCTGAAGGACTGGAGGACGATGAGCCCCGATCTGCGCGGGCCCTTCGTGCTACGCGTGGGGCTTGGGCAGATCGCCACCATACCATTGGTAATTGCTGGTATCGCCGTGCTGGCAGGGGGACTGGGGGGTCTCTACTGGCTAGTGGCGGGTACGATCTTCTCGATTCTCGTGGCACTGTTCGAGTCGTGGGTATTGCTCGTCGAGATCAACCGATAAGCGAAGGCGTGGCTGGTGTTGGATCGAGCGGGTCACGAGAAGGCCCGGTAAAGTCTCACTTGGATCAGATCTCACCGCTATCATGGACCCCGCAGGTGTAAAGTTGCCCCTGCCTGGGTACGAAGCCTGCAGGAAAATGCCCATAGGGAAGGAGAAAGGCACATGGTGGACGAAGGAAAGCAACGGGACGTGCAGGATGCGGCCAGGCGATTCGCCGAGACGCTCGCCGATTCCTACAGGCTCGTTTACGGGCAGGCCGCCGAGTCTAGTGAGCGCCAGCAACGCCGCGCCAGGGAGTTCTCGGAGCTCGTGCAGCGCAACCTCCAGGAGCAGGCCGAGGGAGGGCGCGCCGCCGCCCAGGAGCTCAGCGAGCAGGCGGGCAGGCAGCGCGAGGCAGGGCAGGCGTTCGCCCGCGAGTCGGTGGAGGCCTACGCGGATTTCTTGAACTCCACCTTCTCCCGCTACCGCTCAGGCACCGAGCAGGCCACCGGGGCCGCCCAGCAGGGCCTGCGCAACCTCTCCGATACGACCACGGGTCTGATAGGCACCGCGACGGGGGCGGCCAGCTCTGCGGTGGGCACCACGGCGGAAGCGACGCAATCCGCGGCCGAGACAGCCACCTTCCCGATCCCCGGCTACGACGAGATGAACGTGGACGAGATCTCCGAGAGGGTCAGCTCACTTAGCCCCGAGCAGGTGCAGCAACTCAAGGACTACGAGCAGCAAAACCAGAACCGCAAGACCCTGATCGAAAGGTACGACAGCAGGCTCAGAGCCTCCTCGTAGGGGTAGCCGCACGGATCATAGCGCACGGAGGGGCCGGTCGATATCGACCGGCCCCTCCGTGCGCGTGGCTGTAGATTCCGGCTTCTTGCTTGGCGGGAGGTCGTTTAGCCGTGTAAGACTTGCACCAGTTCTCTAACGGCGTCGGCGCTGTTGTTCAGGTCGGCGAGTTCATCTTCCTGGAGGTCGAGGTCGACAATCTCTTCTACTCCGGAGGCGCCGAGCTTGACGGGAACGCCGACGAACAGGTCGTCTAGCCCATACTCGCCCTGCAGGTAGGCGGCGCAGGGGAGTACGCGCTTCTGATCTAGCAGGATGGCGTCCACCATCTCGACTGCGGCGGCGGAAGGGGCGTAGAAGGCGCTTCCGCTCTTGAGGAGGCCGACGATCTCCGCCCCGCCGTTTCGCGCGCGATCCACTATGGCTTCGACCCTGTCCTCCGGCAGGAGCTCCGTGATCGCCACGCCGCCTACGGTGGCCATGCTCGGCAACGGCACCATGGTGTCCCCGTGGCCGCCGAGGACGAGCGCGAAGACGTCGCGCACCGAGACGCCGAGTTCGTGGGCTATGAAGGTGCGGTAGCGGGCCGTGTCGAGGATGCCGGCCATGCCGACCACCCGTTCGCGAGGGAACCCGCTGGTCTCCATGGCCACATGGCACATCGCATCGAGCGGGTTGGCGACCATAACCAGAATCGTGTCGGGCGAGTGCTTTACGACCTCCTCGGTGACGCTCTGGACGATGTTCTGGTTGGTCTTGAGGAGGTCGTCACGGCTCATGCCGGGCTTGCGGGGGCTGCCGCTGGTTATGACGACCACGTCGGAGCCAGCGGTCTCCCCGTAGTCGTTGGAGCCCGTTACGTTCGAGTCGAAGCCCAGAATCGGGCCACTCTCCAGGATGTCGAGCGCCTTGCCCTGGGGTAGCCCCTCCACGATGTCGACGAGCACCACGTCGGCATAGTTGCGTTCGGCGAGCCTCTGGGCCGTCGTTCCCCCGACGTTGCCCGCGCCAACGACCGTTACCTTACTCTTCGCCATCTCGTTTCCTCCTGCGTTCGACGTGACTTTGCGGCTATCATAAGTGAATATCTTAGAGCCCGCCGCGCCAAACCGGATAGAATCACACCAGCAGGAAAGAGTTTCGAGGAGCTTCTTTGGATGTCATCCATGCCATACAGACGCGCCAGAGCGTGGGCCGCGTGCGGCAGGACCCGGTGCCCGACAACCTCGTCGGGCGCATCCTGGAGAGCGCCGTTCACGCCCCGAACCACAGGATCACCGAGCCGTGGCGCTTCCACGTCTTTACCGGTCAGGGACGCGGCGAGTTGGCGCGTGCCAGGGCCGAGACCGCCCGTCTCATGGCCGAGGCCGAGGGTGAGCACGAGGAGATGGCCGCGGGCAGGATCAGCCGCGAGCGCAAGAAGGCCTTTAGGGCTCCCGTGATAATCACCGTAATCTCCGCCGCGGGTCGCGACGAGGTCGAGACCCTGGAGAACTACGCTGCCTGCGCCGCGGCCGTCCAGAACATGCAACTCACGGCCCACTCCCTGGGCCTCGCGAGCATCTGGCGCACGGGCCCCGTCGCCTACCACGAACACATGCGTCGGTACTTCAGCCTCGAAGACGGCGACGGCATCGTCGCCTACCTCTACCTCGGCTACCCCGACATGGGCGAGAGGCCCCGCAGACGCAGTCCCGCAGCCGAGAAGACCGTCTGGCATCAGGGCCGCGAAGCGGCCCTAGAATGAGGAATTGGGAGTTGGGAATTTGGAATGGGATTTCGGATAAGCGCATCTTCTCCCCACAAACCGTATGGGCCAGGCTAGCGTTCGCGTCTCCGGTTCCGGATCTTGCGCCACACTATGGGCGCGGCAAGTATCAGGGCACGTCTAAGCAACGTCTTCACATCAGCTCCTCGCATCGTTGACTACCAGTAAATACGTGACAGCAACCGTTCGGTTGCAACTATAGGCAGCCGTACCGACTTCGGCCCGACACTAGGAGGAGAGGTGGGACAATTCCTAATTCCCTATCGGAACGGCTTCGAAGCTATCCCCTTTACTGCGGACCCTGACGAGGCAGTCTTCCGGTTCGTGGTAGAGGATGACGGGGGCGTCGCGCGATTCGGCCTCGGAGAGCACCTCGATGCGGTTGCGGCGGGCCGCTTCCGGGTCGGTATCAACGCCGGCTATGAGGTCGGGGTTGAGCCAGATCTTGGCCGGCGCGAGGTCCCCCGTGTAGAGTGCGGCGACGTCGCTGTCCCCGATCCAGACGATCTGATGCCCAGCGGAATGCCCCGAGCGCACCTCGACCCTGACGCCGGGCAAGATCTCTCCGTCGTCGTCTAGCAACTCGCACCAGCCTTCTTCCACACCTTTCTCGACCTCTGGTACGGCAGCCCGGCGACCGTCTTTCTCCGGCATCTGCCGCGCCTCCTCCAGCGCTGCCTCTTGCACGTACACGGTGGCGCTGGGGAAGTTCGGCGGCCCGAGCGCCCAGCCGACGTGGTCGGCGTCGAGGTGCGAGAGGATGACGTGGGTTACGTCTTCGGCGGCGTAGCCTGCATCGTCGAGATGGTCGAGAAGGTTCTCGTCTCTGTTGAGCTCGTAGCGGCCGACCAGGAGCTCGGGCAGCTCGGGCCCGAACCCGGCGTCGATGAGCACGAGGTCGTCGCCGGCCTCGACCAGAACGGGATGCATTGCCCCCTTGATGCTGGCCTTCCGGGAACCGCCGAAGAGATTGCCGGCGTCCGTAACGAAGGTCCCATCGTCCAGGATGTGGACCCGCATCTGTCCTACCTCGAAGCTCGTCCCCTTAGCCAAGTCGTCCGCCCCTCCTGTTGTAGTGAAACCGAATAATAACGGGCCGGACGCCACTGCGCTCAGGCACGCGAGGTTCCAGCGGCTAGACTAGCTTGCAAAGGGTTTTGGTGAGTTCAACCGGTCAGCAAGTCAGGTATTTGTTCTTGCTGAAATGCTGACCAGCTGAAATGCTGACTTGCGCGAATTGCAGAGGACTTGACCTCTGCAATTCGCTTTATGACCGCACTCTCTGAGCGATGCCGTCCTTCAGCGCCCCGGTGAGCGTGCGGGGGTGTTTGAGGAGGTTGTAGACTGGCGCGTCGCCCGTGAAGGCCTCCACCAGCGTCCGGCGGGCTTCGGGGTGCCTCTCGCAGGCCTTGAAGACGGGCTCGAGCAGGGCCACGTTCGGCACCAGGTTGACGAGCGCGTACCCGGAGAGGTGCTCTCGTGCCCGCTTGCGTCTCAGTTGGCGCCCGTAGCCGGAGAAGGTCGAGGCTGAGAAATCGTGCCTGGCGTGCGCCTCGTGGGCCCAAGTGGCGGCCAGACGTCCCGACTCCAGGGCGTAACCGACGCCCTCGCCGCTTATCGGGTGGACCATGCTCCCCGCGTCCCCGACCGCCATGAGTCCCTGGCCGTAACGCTTCGCGCCCCACATCCCCATCTTGAGCGACCAGCTCCTCGGCGGCCCCTCGGGGGTGGCATTCCGTAGCCACTGCTCCATCTGCGGCTCCTCCAGAAAGCGGTCGAAGAAGTCCTTCAGGTTGCGGCCCGTGCGGGAGAGAGAGGAGGTCGAGACGCCGGCCCCGACGTTGGCCCTGCCGTCCCCGAGGTAGAAGACCCAACCGTAGCCAGCCCCATTCGAGTTCATGTCCTTCGTCATGAAGACGTGCAGGTCCTGCTTGTTCGGGCCCTCGACATCCCTGAAGTATTGCCTGCGGGCGACGGCGTTCTGGTGGGCCTTCATCCCGTTGCCGGCGAAGCCCCCGACGCCGTCGGCGACCACTACAAGGGGGGCTTCGAAGCGCAGCGGTTCGCCGGCGGTGACGGCCTCGATACCAGTCAGCACGCCAGACGCGGAGCGCACGAGGTCTGTCGCCCTGACACCGCTACGGAGGTCGGCGCCGGCAAAGACCGCGCGCTCCAGCAGTCTGGCATCGGTCTCCTCGCGCTTGATAACGTAGCCCTTGGGACCGTGCAGGGAGGGGGGTACGTTCTGGCGCAAAAACGCGGTATGCGTGTAGATCGAAAAACCCGTGAACCTGCCGTGGTGCGGTTCGTCCAGCCAGTCGGCGAGGCCCATCAAAGCGACCTCGGAGGCAGCGTGCGGCATAAGGCCGTCGCCGCAGGTCTTGTCCCTCGGGAACTCCTGCCGGTCGATGAGCAGCGTGTCGAGCCCTGCCTTCGCGGCGTGGTAGGCAGTCGAGGAGCCGCCAGGTCCCGCCCCCACGATTACGAGATCGAACCTCTCGGCCATCGTCCTCCTTCTCGAAGCCCTCCCAACTGTGCCAGAATTATACGTCGGCTACGACGAGGAGGGAACTTGGTCGACCGAAACCGGCCAGCCCGCTATGAGTTGGGGCAGCGCGCGACCCTGAAGGCCACAGGACAGCCCGTCGAGATACTCGACGTAAGGAGGGGCGAGTTCGTCCCCGACTTCGTCTACAAAGTACGCGTCCTCGCCGAAAGACCCGCCCGCCCCTACAACCTCTCCGTGCCCGAGCATGACTTGTCGGACCTTCGGTCCTCCTAAGCATTTCAGCAATTCAGCCGGTCAGCAAGTCAGCAAGAACTAAAAGCTGACAAGCTGAAATGCTGAAGTGCTGAAGTGCTAAAAGCCTTCCCCGCTCGTCACGTTCATATATGCGACGTCGACCAGGGGGACGCGAGTTGTGAGGGCTTGTTGCACGCATCGGGCGAGGACTTCGGCGGCGACGCCCGCGTCGGGGAAGTGGCCGTCGAGGAGGCGGGCGGCGCGGGCTATCTCGTAGAAGGAGAAACGGCGGCGCTCGCCGGTCAGCCTGTAGACGGCTTCGAGCACCTCGAAACGCAGTGAGATCAACTGCTCCAGACGCCAGCGGATCTCGTCCACGGTGAGGTTCATGGTCTGGTACAGGCGGGCGATGTCCGCGACCTGGACGAGACTTTGGGGGCGCTTGCCGAGACGTCCGACCGAGTTCTCGTCGAGGTAGCGGCGCGTGGTGATGCGCGCGAGTGAAAGCCGCCCCTCAGCGCTCTCGTAGCCGGCCATGGGTCTGAGTTCCCTCTGGCCACGGAAGGAGCCCACCCTGACTTCCTCGCGGCCGACGAACGTGCGTGGGGTATGGCCCCCTGCGTAGTAGGAGATCTGTCGCGCCATCCTCCCCGCCTCTGTCGGATCGACCTCGCTACGAATCTCGACCCACCTGCGCACGGTGCCCGAGTACAGTCGCTCGAGCGCCCGCCAGGTCGCGTCCCCGCGAAGGTCCATCTCGCCGGGTCTCTCCGTCACGACGGAGACCCGAACGCCAGGCAACGCGTCCCGGTAAGCCTCCCTGACGGCCTCGAGCAGGGCCCCGAACTCCTCGTCTACAGCCCCCGACAGGTACCTGCGCCTCTCGGCGGGCAGCACGTACATGAGGCGACTCTTGATCCTGCGCTCCTTACCCTCGGCCGCCTTGAGCCGGTCGATGGCGTCGTAGAGCTCCCGCCGCCTGCGGTAGACGAGAGCGGTCAGCTCCTCGAACTCGGGGTCGGCCGCCGAGCCTTCGGACCAGGCCTCGTCCCGCGCCGAACACGCCGCCTCGTGGGCGTTCTCCGCCCTGACAACGGCCCGTTGCTCCGTCTCTCGCTCCGTTTGGGCCTCGCCCAATTCCCGCTCGAGGGTCTCTATAGTCGAGGACATCAGGTATTTCCCGTTTCCGAGTACCGCCTTGGCTCACGTCCATTCTACAGCACCCCATCTGTCCACGAAGCGCTTCGGTTCCCAAGCGCCAGGGCTCACCGAAGTGGCCGCTTGCACTGTTGCGCGGGATATTGGCAACGTGTACATTTCCACTAGTTATCCGGAGGGCGATCTGAGAGGAGATTCGCGTGGACTTCAACACGGGATCTGGCGGGGCGTCTGGTGGTTCCTCCGGAGGACCTGGCGCACCTCCGCCGCGGGTATCCGGCGGAGCTACTGGGGGGGATTTCGATTACAGGGAGCTGGTACCCAGCTTCATTCAGACGGCGCGTGAGGTAATCCTCAATCCGGTAAACTTCTTCAGAAGTATCCCCCGCCAGGGCGATTTCCTGAACCCTTTGCTCTTCGCGATTATTTGCGCCCTCATCAGTGCGGTGATTGGGGGGGTCCTCGCTTTCATCATCTCCCTGGCCACGGGCAACGGGTTCGGCGGTTCTTTTGTTGGCCTGGTCACCAACATAATATTCATCCCGATTGGCACGGCGATCGGTCTATTCATTGGGGCGGCTATCTACCACCTGCTCGTGCTTCTCCTGATCAGGCCCTCCCACGCCGGGTATGAGGCTACCTTCAGGGTAGTGGCCTACGCGGCGGTGCTTCAGCTCCTGAGCTGGCTGGCGTTTATACCGATTCTGGGCATCCTGGTTGGGATCGCCATCGGCGTCTACAACATCGTGTTGACCGTGATCGGTGTTCGCGAGATACACGCCACGACCACGGGACGAGCTGCCGCTGTGGTGCTGATACCCGTGGCCGTGGTCGGGATACTGGCGATCTTGATCGTCGGCGCTGTGATAGCCATATTAGCCGCCGCGTTCAGCCAGTCACAGTAGCCATACCTTGTTGGATGGGTGATCCTCCCGCGCGGACCGTGATCGGGATTAGCCGCCCTCGTGGCTGGCCGCTATACTGTCTGCGGTCTACAGCGAAGGGGGTTTGCGCGTGGCGCAGACAGTCACTCTCATACCGGGCGACGGGATCGGCCCCGACCTCACCGACTCGGTAAAGGAGGTCATTGGCGCGCTCGACGTCGAAGTCGAGTGGGAGATAGCCGAAGCCGGCGAGACGGTGATGGACAGGGAAGGCACGCCCTTACCGGAGTCCGTGCTCGAGTCCATCGTGCGCAACAAGGTGGCTTTGAAGGGGCCGCTCACCACGCCGGTCGGGACGGGGTTCCGGTCCGTGAACGTGGCGCTGCGCAAGGAGCTCGACCTCTACGGGAACATCAGACCATCCTTGAGCCTGCCAGGCATAGAGACACCGTACAAGAACATCGACATCATCATCTACCGCGAGAACACCGAAGATTTGTACGCGGGTGTGGAGCACACCGTCGGCAAGCACGCCGCTGAGTCGATCAAGATCATCACCCGCGAAGGTACGGAACGAATCTGCCGGATGGCCTTCGAGCGGTCCAAAGAACAGGGCCGCAGGCACATAACCGTGATCCACAAGGCCAACATCATGAAGTTCACCGACGGGTTGTTCCGCGATGTCTTCTTCGAGGTCGCCAAAGAATACGAGAACGACTTCGAGGAGATAGACGACCGCATCGTGGACAACATGTGCATGCAGCTCGTCATGAAGCCGAACCTCTACGACGTGCTCGTCTGCCCTAACCTCTACGGCGACATCTTGTCGGATCTGTGTGCAGGCCTGACCGGGGGTCTTGGCGTCGCCCCTGGGGCCAACATCGGTGAAGACATAGCGGTCTTCGAGCCGGTTCACGGGTCTGCTCCGAAGTACGCGGGCCAGAACAGGGCCAACCCGCTCGCGACGCTGCTCTCGGCCAAGAATATGCTGATCCACCTCGGCCACGAAGATGAGGCCGCTCGGATGCAAGCAGGTATAGAGGTTGCCCTGAAGAGCCCCGAGACCCGTACCAAGGACCTCGGTGGCAGCGCGGGGACCATCGAGTTCACCCAGGCCATTGTCTCGAACCTGTAGGGTTTGGGCCGGATCACAGCGAGCGAGGATCAGAGGACGGTGCCAATCCAGGGTGTCAGTGACGACGAGTTCAGCCGGCTGTCTGCTGCGCGATACGGCGGCATCGTAGTGGAAAACCGTTCACACGGTCGCTGGTAGAGACGAACAGACGGCCTTTGCGGATCGCCTACTTCACCGAGACATTCCTTCCCGCCACGGACGGCGTCGTGACCCGCCTGAGGTCTACTATCGACGTGTTGAGCGGCATAGGAGACGAGATGATAGTGATCGCCCCCAAGTACGGAGAAGGCCCCGGCTCCTACTCAGGAGCCCCGATTCATAGGGTCTCCAGCGTGCCGTTCCCCCCTTATCCGCAGATCAAACTGGCTCCTTCGACGCCAAACGTCGGGCGCGCGCTGCGCAGCTTCGGGCCTGATGTGATCCACGCCGTTAACCCGTTCGTGCTCGGTGCTGGCGGCGTCTACTACGCGCGGCGCCTGGACGTCCCGCTGGTTGCCTCCTACCACACGAACGTCGCGACCTACGCCCGCTACTACGGGCTGGGCTTCGGAGACAGGGCCGGCCGTTGGTGGACGAGGACCCTGCACAACAGGGCGAGAATTAACCTCTGCACCTCCGAGGCCACCCGCGAGTACCTGGTTGGCGAGGGCGTTGAGCGGGTCCATCTCTGGCCCCAGGGGGTGGACTCAAGGCGTTTTCATCCGAACTGGTTCTCCAAGGCCTGGCGTGCCAGGCTCACCGGCGGAAACCCATCGGACAAGCTGCTGCTCTACGTGGGACGCCTCGCCCCTGAGAAAGGCATTGGGAGCATCAAGGAGGCCTTGCGGGAGATCCCCGGTCTCAGGCTGGCGATAGTAGGAGACGGGCCCGCTCGCCGCGATTTAGAGAGGGAGTTCGCCGATACCCCGACCGTGTTTATCGGGGTCCGCAGGGGAAAGGAACTCGCGGCGTCCTATGCCTCGGCCGACGCGTTCGTGTTCCCCTCGACGACAGAGACGCTGGGGCTCTCGATGCTCGAGGCCCTCGCCTCCGGCCTTCCCGTGCTCGCGGCCCGCACGGGGGCGAGCGCTGAGGTGGTCAGCGATGGGGAGGACGGCTTGCTCTATGAACCGAACTCCCCGTCGTCACTCGTCGCCGCCGTCCGAAAGCTCTTCTCCGACGAGCGACTCCGATCGGACCTCGCGCGCAAAGCACGCCTGCTTGCCGAGGAACGCGACTGGGAGAACTCGACCATGACGCTGCGCGGTTACTACGAGCAGGCCATGGTGAAGGCATGAGTGAGGCGAAGGCCAAGCTGAAGAGCGGGGGTAAACGCTTCTCCAAGTTCTCCATCGTCGGGCTCTCCAACGCCATCATAGACATCGGGGTGCTCAACCTGTTCCTGTGGCTGGAGCCGACGCGCGATGTGACCATGCTCGTTATATACAACGGCGTCGCGCTCGTTCTGGCCAATTCGAACAGCTACCTGTGGAACACGCTGTGGACCTTCAGGGGAAGGGCCGAGCACGACGTCAGGCAGATCGTCCTCTTCACGCTGCAGGTGATCGTCAACATCGTGATAAGCAACGCGCTGTTCTGGGCCCTGATCCGGCCCGTAATCGTATACACGGAGGTGCCGACCTATCTCGCCGGAAACACCGCCAAGATAATCTCCGTAATCGTGGCATCGACAATCAGCTTTTTCATCATGCGCTACGTGGTTTTCTCGAGAAAGCGGTGGTTCAATGACCGCTTGTAAGGGCCGGGGCCTCGTGCTAAATTAGTTCCCAGCGCGGAAGTAGCTCAGCTGGTAGAGCATCACCTTGCCATGGTGAGGGTCGCGGGTTCGAATCCCGTCTTCCGCTCTGGCCGTGGGGCGTAGCGGCGCCGCTGGCGGCATGGCCGAGTGGTTAGGCGAGGGTCTGCAAAACCCTGTACCCCGGTTCGATTCCGGGTGCCGCCTCTCGGATCGGCGGAAAGCACGGGCGATTAGCTCAGGGGGAGAGCGCTTCCTTGACGCGGAAGAGGTCAGTGGTTCGAATCCACTATCGCCCACTCGATTAAAGCCACCGTAGGCACGCCTTCGACCGCCTGTGCGGGGACGCCTCCTTCAGAAACTGCAGATCGGGGATCTGGGGCGGCGGGAGTAGGTGAGTACGCTGGCCAACGCCCTGCCCGCCTCGCGGTTTGGGCACTCCCGCCGGCGGGCCTTCGTGCCGGGGTTGGCCTCAGCCTTCGTGCGGTAGAGGCAACGCACGACGAGCTCCCCCGTGCGGAAGTCCAGAACGAGGCGCTGGAGGGTTACGCCGGGCGTCCCCTCTTCGGACGCTTCTCTTCTTCCTCGCTCGGGTGGTTGCGGCGCCAGGATTCCCTCAGCTCGTCGGAGCGGCGATCCCTCTCTTCGGCTTCTCGCCTGCGTTCGTCCTCGGTTCGCTCCCGTTCGTCGCTCTCTTTGCGGCGGTCCGTCATGCTGCCTATCCTTCCGGTTCGGGAAAAGTTGTGGCAGAACCTTACTACTGCGCCCGCCATTATGCCGTCTGCTGGCAGCCGGGGGAATGTCGGCTTCAACGAGCATCTCCCCTCAAACGTCTATCTGCTTCGGCCAACAAGCCGGGCCTTCTCGTAGAAGTTCGCTCCCCGCTAGCAAGAAGATTTCGAAGTCTTGAATGGAAGGCCGCAAAATGCCCCTAAAATTCATTGCGGATTCATCGACTATTGGTAATGATGTGGCCATGCACGCGCACCCGTGCGCTGCGAAAAGGGCAAACCCGTCGTGAGGCGGGGGCGCAAAACCTAAGGGCCTCCCAGCTGAGAGGTAGCCGGGCTGTCGAACAGTGGCAGAGCTACAATGCTCCGCCCTTAGAGGGGAGAGTACGGATGCGAGCCAGTAGTATTAGCAGTATCCGCCACACGAGCTTAGCGTCTCATCCATCTGCTCGCTTCGCAAGAAGACGCAGCATGCGCGTGGGCACCAGGGTGTAGGAAGTTAGTGGTGTCGCACCATTGGCACCCCCAGTGGAAGAAGAGGCACAACCGCCTCCTCGTGGGGCATTGTCGGTCCAGAGTTGTGGAGGATCCCCTAAGGAGGGAATGCATGAGAGTCGGAGCGAGCACCCTACCGGCTGAGGCCCGCGTTAAGGAATCCGGGGTTGTGCGGATCGGGTTACTGGGCGGCTTTTCGGTCTCGGTGGGGGACCGCAAGGTCGCTGAAGGCGCGTGGCGGCTCAGGAAAGCAGCCACCCTCATGAAGTTGCTCGCCCTGGCTCCCGGGCACCGCCTTCACCGCGAGCGGGCGATGGACCTCCTGTGGCCCGATCTGGGACTACGAGCCGCCTCCAACAACTTGCGACAAACCCTCCACGTCGCCCGCCGGACACTCCATCCCGACCCGGAGATCGCGTCGCGTTACCTGAGTGCGGGCGGCGAGCAACTGGTGCTGTGTCCACACGGACAGGTTTGGGTAGACGCAGTGGCCTTCGAGGAAGCGGTCAACACCGCACGCCGCTCCAAAGACCCGGCCGCCTACCGGGCGGCGATCGAGCTGTACTCGGGCGAGCTGTTGCCCGAAGACCGCTACGAGGAGTGGGCGGAGGGCCGCCGTCAAGAGCTCAGGCAGACGTTCCTTTCTCTGTTGGTCGAGCTCGCCGGTCTTTACGAGGAGCGCAGGGAGGAGGGGGTGGCGCCGGCCGTCCAGGCCCTTCAGAGAGTGCTGGCTGAGGAGCCGACCAACGAGGAGGCGCACGTTGGCCTCATGCGCCTGTACGCCTCCTCCGGGCGATCGGGAGAGGCTCTGAGGCAGTACGGATGGCTCTCGGAAGCGCTCTCCAGCGGGCTTGGGGTTGAGCCGAGCGCCTCCACCCGCACCCTCAGAGAGGAGATAGCGGCCGGAGGGTTCCAGATTGGCCTTACCCAGCCCGCCGGCCACCCAGCGGAGCAATTCGCAGGAAGAGAAGGTGGCACGCACAACCTGCCCGCTCAGCGCACCCCTTTCATCGGTAGAGAGCGGGAGATGCTCGAGGTCAAGCGGGCATTGGCGATGACGCAACTCCTTACTCTCACCGGGACAGGGGGCTTGGGCAAGACGCGTCTCGCCTTGGAGGTGGCCAGTGACCTTGTTGGAGCATACCCCGACGGGGTGTGGCTTGTCGAGCTCGCGCCGCTTACTGAGGAAGTATTGGTGCCCCAAGCGGTGGCCAGAGCCGTGAATGTGTCCGAGCAGCCTGGACGATCGCTAACCGAAACCCTCGTCGATGCCCTGCGCGAGAAGAAGCTGCTCATGGTACTCGACAACTGCGAGCACCTGGTAGAGGCGGCGGCCCATCTTGTGGACGTACTCCTTTCCTCTTGCCCGCACTTGCGGGTTGTGGCAACCAGTCGCGAAGCCTTGGTTCTGGAGGAAGAGCTCCTGTGGAGGATGAATCCCCTCTCCGTTCCTGACGGCTCATCGAGCGCCCGCCGCTGGGGAGTTGGAACGCTACGACGCGGTGCGGCTGTTCGTGGAGCGGGCTAGGCGCTACTCGCCCCAGTTTGAGCTTGGACCAGAGAACGCCGGGGCTGTGGCGCAGATCTGCCGAGAGCTAGAAGGGATGCCGCTTGCTATAGAGCTAGTGGCCGCGCGGATGGACGTCTTGGAGGCAGAGCAAGTCGCCGAGAGGCTTGATCGTGCTCTGGGGCTCCTTAGAAGCGGCAGCAGGGCGGCCAACCCACGCCACCAGACCCTCAGGGCAACGCTCAGCTGGAGCTATGAGTTCTTGGGCGAGCCCGAGCGAAGACTGTTCGGGAGGCTTTCTGCGTTCGCTGGCGGCTTCTCGCTCGAAGCGGCGGAGGCGGTGGGGGAGGGCGTGGGCATCAAGCGGAGCGACGTCCTGGAATCGCTGTTGATACTCATGGACAAGTCGTTGGTCGTTGCGAGGCCAACGGGTGATGGGGGGGCACGCTACAGGCTACTCGAGCCGGTCAGGCAGTACGCCAGGGAGCGCCTGGAGGAGAGCGAGGAGGCTGAAGAGGTCATGCACAGGCACGCTGAGTTCTTCCTCGCCCTGGCTGAAGAGGCCGCACCGCAGTTGGCAGGAGCACAACAGCAGGATTGGGCGGAGCGGCTTGAGGTCGATCACGACAACATGAGGGCTGCACTTTCGTGGTCGCTTGAGAGAGAATCCGAGACGGCTCTAAGGCTGGCCGGGGCGCTGGCCCGCCTTTGGGAGATGCGGGCTCACTCTTTGAGGGCCACGCAAAGGTAAACGACACGACCTTCGCCGACAATCGCGCCGGAGGTTCGGGAGGCGGACTCTACCTCAACGAGGTCACAGGTGTTAAGTCTACGGTAACGAACAGCACCTTCAGCGGCAACGCAGCCGCCTTCGGTGGAGGTATCCGTAGCTTTGGCTTTGGAATGATCCTCACCAACGTTACGATTGCCAAGCAACACCGGCGGGGGAGGTGTCCAATCGGACGGGCCGCTCTCATCGAAGAACTCCATCTTCGCCCACAACAGCCCGAGAAACTGCACCGGCAGCTTCACCTCGCAGGGCAACAACCTGAGCAGCGACCCGACCTGCGCCGGCGGCGGAACCGACCGCACAGGGACGGATCCCAGACTCGGCGAGCTGGCCGACAACGGCGGCCCCACCAAGACCCGCGCCTTACTGGACGGGAGCCCGGCGATCGATGCAGCCGGCAACACGAACGCCCCTGCCGTCGATCAGCGCGGCGTCAGCCGGCCCCAGGACGGAGACGGCGACGGTCAGGCTGCGCACGACATAGGTGCGTTCGAAAAGGAGGGTGTGGTCCCGCCGAAGGACACCACACCCCCGCGACTGGCTCTTCCGGCCGACATCACCGAGGAAGCCACGAGCAAGGACGGCGCAGAGGTTACCTACACCGCCACGGCGACGGATGAGAACCCGGTGAATCCCGAGGTTACCTGCTCCCCCGCTTCCGGAAGCATTTTCCCGATAGGCCAGACCACCGTCAACTGCTTGGCCACCGATGCCGCTGGAAATCCGGCCGAGGGTGCTTTCAATGTGAAGGTCCAGGACACCACCGCGCCGGTTATCGCCCCGCACGACGACGTTACCGAAGAGGCCACTGGACCCGACGGCGCCAACGTCGACTACACCTCTCCGGCGACCAGCGACGCGGTCGACGGTAACGGTACCGCAAACTGCTCGCCGGCTTCCGGTAGTACGTTCCCGATAAGGACTACCACGGTCGACCTGTTCGGCTCACCGATGTTGCGGGCAACGAGCTACCACCGGCCAGCTTCACCGTGAAGGTCGAGGACACCATCGCGGCCGACCGGCATCCAGTTCGTTGGCAACATCAACGACGGCGATTCCTTCTACTTCGGTGACGTTCCGGCCGAGCCGACCTGCACGGCCACTGACGGTGGATCCGGTCTGCAGTCCTGCGTGGTCAGCGGCCATAGCACCGACGTGGGTACGCACACGCTGACGGCGACGGCCACCGACAAGGCCGGTAACAGCGCCACCAAGGAGATCACCTACACCGTGAAGGCGTGGACCTTCGAGGGCTTCTACCAGCCGGTTGATATGAACGGTGTCTACAACACCGTCAAGGGTGGCTCCACCGTGCCGTTCAAGTTCGAGCTCTTCGAGGGCACCACCGAGCTGACCGATACGGCCTACATCAGCCAGCCGCTGCAGGCTACGATGATCAGCTGCTCGACCGGCGTGACGGAGGACGTTATCGAGCTGACGGCGACGGGCGCCACGAGCCTCCGTTACGACACCACCGGCGGCCAGTTCATCTACAACTGGAAGACGCCTACCGGCGCAGGCAGTTGCTACAAGGTCACGATAACCGCCGACGATGGCTCGTCCCAGACGGCGTTATTCAAGCTCAAGTAACCGGAAGGAGGTAGACGGAACCACCACGAGGGGGCCAGGGCGTAACAGCCCCGGCCCTCTCTACTGTAGAGTAAACATCTGATGTACGCAGTTCCAAGATGTTCGGGCCGGCGTGAAAATGTCCCGGCGCCGGGACATTCCTCGCATAGCCGAGGTCCGTGTTTTACGGGGCGGTCTCGCGCTCGATGCGCTCTACCTCCTCGCGAGGGATATGGATCGCACCGGCGAACTTGTCGGCCTTTAGTACCCCGCGTTCCACCATATACTGGACCTTCCCAGGAGTGAGGTCGAGATACTCGGCCGCTTCCCACAAGGTGAAGTTCTTGCGCTTTTCGTCTTCCACCCTACTAACCTCCTTGCCCGGCAAAGATGGGGCCGGGACACCCCACAAGGATACACTGGTCCTTTCTCTTCTTGCCTTTAGCTCCGGAGCGAGACACTGACCTACCTGGCTCTACGGTAGGTAAGGTCAAAGTCGGTCTCCCACGTGCGGCCGTCCAGCGCCTTCTCCCAGCGGCCCACGATGGTCTCGCCGTCATCGCTGATCGTCGCGCTGAAGCGCTGCGCAAAAGGTTCGCCCTCGCGCCAGAGCTCCCACCTCCCCTCTGCGATACTCATCTCGTAGACGCGGCAGACGCCGCGCTCGTCGGAGTAGAGCTGGAAGTAGGTCCCATCGGCTGCGTCGCATCCCATGATCGAGATGGAGTCGGGTGCCTCGGGCATCTCCACCGTCGAGCGCTGCACCAGGTGTGCGCCCGAGTCATGCCATTCGATCGTCGCCCGTGCCTCGCCCGGCCATGGCGGCCCCTCTGGCGGCTTGGCCTCGAGGATCCATTCGCCGACCAGCGGCTCGAGCCGCTTCAGCGCTTCCTCTGCGGTTGGCTGGTCCATCGCTTCGTTCCTTCCTCTCGTTGGCGGTTGTGGAGTGTGCGTAAGCGTATTCTACGAACTTCGCGCGAACGGAGTCCTCGGAAGTTCATAGCCACGATCGTGCATAGGAGCGGTCCTCATTTAGGTCCCTCCGAAGCTGCGCAGCACCTCTTCGAAGGCGTCCGGACGGATCTCCACGACCCCGGAGAAGGGATTGTTGAACTCGCCGATGGTGAACAGTATGCCGCAGATGACCAGCGTCAGCGCCGCGACCATCAGCGCGTGCGCCAGGTTGCTCTGAAGCCCGAATAGGTAGGTGAATGACACCGTGATCAGCCCGCCGAGCACGAGGACCACCCACAGCAGACCGGGTATGCCCTCCCTGACCTCAAGCAGCCGTGTCCTCCTGGCGTCGGCCGCATCGTGCAGCTGCGTAAGCCCGCGTTCGTAGAGCACCTGCCCGCCTTTGGTGTGGGGATCGAACGTAAGGATCTTCGACCTGAGCTGGCGAATGAGGGAGTCCGCCCGCGGGCTCGTCTGGCCCCGCTTCATCATCGGCCACTCCTCCACCACCACGACCCTTACGTACGTCCGGATGAGGTCCTGAATGCGCGTGCGATCGGGCTCGGGCAATCGGGAGGCGAGGAAGTAGACTCCGGCCAGCTCGTGCGCCTCGTTCTGCACGTCGGTCTGGGCCGTCTCGTAGTCCTGCCACACGGCGATGACCACGAACGCGAGCAGCACGGCGTAGGCGACGCCCAAGACCGCGAAGATGAAGCCTGCGACGTCGTTTTGCCCCTCTCGGCGTTCGGGTGGCACCAGGCGTTGCACCAGTACCAACCCCGCGACCGCCCCGAGCACGGGCACGAAGACCGTCAGGATGACGTAGAGTGCGGTTGCTAAGGTAGACCAGCCTCACTCTCACTATATGTTGGTTTACTTTCTGGGCCAAAGATACATCCTCATTAACCGGCACGGCAATACTTTAGAAGCTTATTCACCCAAAGTCTTAGAAGGGATTTCTGCGAATTTCGCCCGAACGGAGTTCTAGGAAGCGCCTGAGTTGCTCATTCTCCGAAGTTAGGGAGGGGCTTTATCCTCCCCCTACTACTTTTCGGCTCCATGAGCGTGCTCGCCTAGCCCGGCTCCAGGCTGGCGTGAGGTGATCGGGTGGGATGCTCCCTCCTTTGGACAGCCCCCGCCCGCCGAGCCCTTCTGGGGCGTATCGGCCGACGGGCATCCGGCCACGTAGACGGGCGCAGGAGCGCTCTCTGAGGCGAGAGCGTGGGCTCCCAGGATCGACATCCCCCACCACAAGGACCCAAGCAGCCCCACCACGACCGCGCCCTCGGCCGACAACCGCGGAACGATACGGCGGGGTCGTTGCCCTTGGTGTGGGCTCGCTCGTAAGGAGGCATCGTGGGGTCGCTCGTGGTCCATGTGCAGAGAACAGGAGAACACGAGGCGATGAATTACGGATGAATCTGCTAAGGCATTCGCTCGAGCGAGTCCTGATGGACCGGAGCTCGGATCAGGCGTGTCGTCCGAAGGTGAACTTCGCCCTAACGGTTTTCTCCGACGTTTGAAGTAGGATCTCGCCGACCCTGGCTACCTCCAAGCTAGAAGCGAGAGGCCTCTGTACAATAGTCATGTGGGGATGCCAACGAACTCTGGAGGGCAGTCGAACCTTCCACCATAGCTAGCGGAAGGGCCCGGGTGAGTAAGGAGGCCGCCAGCGTGCGACAACATCTGCAGGTGATCGTCCCTATCAGCATCATGGCCGCGCTAGCCATCCTTCTAGTTGGCGCCTGCGGCTCGGATGAAAGCGCGAGCAACACCGCCAACACCAACGCCGATCCGTCCCAGGGCACCAACGGGGCGGGTAGCGAAGGCCAATCCGGCCAAGGCAACCGGCATAGCACCGGTGACGTTTGCCTCGACCGGGGCGAAAGCTTCGAGGGCGAAGCACGGCTCTACATCGAGCATAACGCCACCGACCAGGACACCGGCGTCCACGGCATGTTTGACCAGGAGGGCCTCACCGAGGCCTGCCTCAAGAAGCCCGACGGCACCCCGATCCTGCTCGTCGACCCCAAGACCCAGCTCAATAAGCTAGGCATCAACCAGTTCTTCTTCGAGTCCCGCGAACCGCCCGCCGACAAGTACTCAATCGCGGAGCTCAAGGCGGACTTCCCCGAAGGCCGATACCGCATAAGCGGCATCGACTTCAAGGGGAACCGACGGGTCGGCACTGCCATATTCACCCACGCCATCCCCGCCCCGCCAGAGATCGTCAGCCCGACCGTCGTGTCCGAGGAGAAAGCCGACCAGAATAGGGTCTCGCCCAGCGGGCTGACCGTCCGCTGGCGGCCCGTGACGCAGACCCTCGACGGCAGGCAGGTCGACATCACCGGCTACGAAGTGATCGTCACGAGAGTGAATTTCAACGACCCCAACGGACTGTCCCGCCCTGAATACGACGTCCACGTCCCGCCGGAGGTCACCGAGCTGGCGGTGCCCGAGGGTTTCCTGCAGCCGGGGACACTGTACGAGCTGGAGATCCTCGCCCTCGAGAACAGCGGTAACCAGACTATCTCCGTCGGGTTTTTCACGACGAGATGAGACAGGGTCCTTCTTTTGCGCTGGTGGGGTCCCGGTCTATTCACCCAAGTGCCTAATAGTCGTATTCTCGGAAGTTCACAACCCCCCAAGAATAGGGATCGGGGGAGAGCCCCAGAAAACCTGTTCTTGGGGGCCAAGGAATCGGCCCGCTAATAGACCTCCGGCACGAAGCGTTGGGTCTCGCGTGGCGGCCGCACGTAGTCGGCGTCGTCCTGGCGCTCAGGCAGCTCGAGTGGTGGCTTCGGCTCGTACTCGTAGGGGATGCTGGAGAGCAGGTGGGAGATGGTGTTCAGCCGCGCCCGCCGCTTGTTGTCAGCCTCGACGACCCACCAGGGGGATAGCCTCGTGTCCGTGCGCGCGAACATGACATCCTTGGCCCGGGAGTAGTCCACCCATCGCTTGCGGGCCTCCAGGTCCATCGGGCTGAGCTTCCAGTGCTTGCTCGGGTCGGACAGACGGTCTTGGAAGCGGCGCTCCTGCTCCTCGTCTGAGACGGAGAACCAGTACTTGATGAGCTTGATGTTCGAGCGCAGCAGCATCTCCTCGAAAAGCGGAGTCGCCCGCAAGAACTCCTGGTACTCCTCTTCGTTGCAAAAGCCCATGACGCGCTCGACGCCGGCGCGGTTGTACCAGGAGCGATCGAACAACACCATCTCGCCGGCAGCCGGCAACTCGGCCACGTAACGCTGGAAGTACCACTGGGTACGCTCGCGGGAGCTCGGGGCCGGCAGCGCAGCGATGCGGCACACGCGCGGGTTCATAGCATCGTTGATGCGCTTGATCGTGCCGCCCTTGCCCGCCGCATCGCGGCCCTCGAACACGACCACGACCCGCAGCCCTTCTTCCTTGATGTACTCCTGGAGCTTGACCAGCTCCAACTGCAGCCTCTCGAGTTCCGACTCGTAGTCCTTCTTCTTGAGCTTAACGACGGTCTGATCCGCCTCCCCCATGCCCTGCGCCACGCGACCGTTGCCCTTGCTCTTGGCTTTGCCGTTAGGCTTGCTGTCGGCCTTGCCCGACTTCTTGCTCTTCGCCTTGTCCTTCGCCACGACAATCCTTCCTAAACCCGCCGATTCTTGTACTAATGGTCTCATGCGCGTGCCATCGAGCGCAATCTTTGATGGAGAGTCGCCCTCGCCCGGGTACTCCGAGAGCAGCAAGCTGACACGCTTTACTCCCCGGACGAAGCGGGTCGTGGCGGAGAGAAGTTAAAGGCCCGGAGTTCAGCATCCTCGGTCCTTCTTCTAGCCTTTATTCACCCAAACTCGTAGTAGGGCAATTCTCCGAAGATGAGATGAGAAGGCCGACCCCCCATAGGCAGTACCCTTAGAGGGTCAGCAATGACTATACGGGCTCTCTTCTTGCTAGAGGCCCAAATGAAAGGTTCGGAAACCTATGTCGGCCGACACTATGCTGTTTGTGCGGGATCGTGTAAACTTGTGGTAGCTATGGAAGAGTATGGTAGCGCATCAAGGCGAAGGTGGTCGGTGGTTCGAATCCACTACCGCCCATTACGCTGCTCGAATTTCGCCGGCGCGCTGCGTCGAACTACCTAGCTACCTCCGCGTTTTACCTTAACCATTCTTGCCAAGAAAGGTGTACACATGGCCTCCGTCAAGCTACCCGACGGCAAACAACTGGAGATAGGACCGGCCGATAAGGCCCGCGAAGTCGCCGAGAAGATAGGTAAACGCCTCGCCCGCGACGCCGTGGTGGCAAAGCTGGATGGGCGACTGATCGACCTCGATGCTCCACTGGACGGTGGGGGAGATTTCGAGGTGATTACGAAAGACTCCTCCGAGGGCCTCGAGGTCCTGCGGCACTCTACGGCGCATGCGATGGCACAGGCAATAGTGGAACTCTATCCAGGCAGCAAGCTCACCCTCGGCCCCCCGATAGAGAACGGTTTTTTCTACGACATCGAGGTTGCTGGGCGTCTCACGGACGAGGACCTGCCGCGCATCGAGGAGCGGATGCGCGAGATCGTCGCGCGGGACCTCCCGATAGAACGCGAGGAGGTCTCGAAGGCCGAGGCCGAAGCCCTCTACCAGGATAACCCGTACAAGACGGAGATCGTCGAGGCGTTAGAGGACGGCGATATTACGGTCTACAAGCAGGGAGATTTCTTCGACCTTTGCCGCGGACCGCACGTCCCGAGTACTGGCAGGCTCGGCGCCTTCAAGCTCCAGAACATAGCGGGCGCCTACTGGCGCGGCGATGAGAAGAACCCGATGCTCACCCGCGTCTACGGCACGGCGTGGCCGACGGAGAAGGAGCTCAAGGCCTACCTCAGGAGGCTCGAAGAGGCGAGGGCGCGGGACCACCGCAAGATCGGCAAGGACCTAGAGCTCTTCACCTTCTCCCCGGATACTGGCGCCGGCATCCCGCTCTTTTTGCCTAAGGGCGAGATGATGCGACACCTCATGGAGGACTACGTGCGCGAGGTCCAGTCGCGCCACGGCTACGAGCACGTGTGGACCGGGCACCTGGTCAACGAAGCACTATATGCGAAGTCTGGGCACCTGGAGCATTACAGGGACTCGATGTTCCCGCCGATGGTGGACGGTGAGACGCGCTACCGCCTCAAGCCCATGAACTGCCCGAGCCACATGACGCTCTACAACTCGCGGTCGCATTCGTACAGGGAGCTCCCGATCAGGTACGCCGAGTTCGCGACGCTGTACCGCTACGAGAAGAGCGGGGAGCTCAACGGGCTGACCAGGGTACGCGCCCTCACGCAGGATGATGCCCACGTCTTCTGCACGGAGGACCAGATTCAGGAGGAGTTCGCGCGGGCCCTGGAGATCGTGCGTGAGGTCCTCGATACCTACGGTTTCGCCGACTATCGCGTCCAGCTCTCCCTGCGCGACCAGGACTCGGCCAAGTACGTCGCCGACGACGCGAAGTGGTCGCGGGCCGAGAAGGAACTGCGCGAGGCTCTCGATACCGCCGGCATCGCCTACGACGAGGAGGCGGGGGAGGCGGCGTTCTACGGTCCCAAGGCCGACTTCATGGCCAAAGATGTGCTCGGACGCGAGTGGCAGCTCTCCACGATCCAGGTCGATTTCATCCAGCCAGCCCGCCTCGGTTGCGAGTACATCGGCGAGGACGGTAAGGCGCACACGCCCGTACTGTTGCACAGGGCCGTCACCGGCTCCACGGAGAGGTTCATGGGCGTCGTGATCGAACACTTCGCCGGGGCTTTCCCCGTCTGGCTCTCCCCAGTGCAGGCCGTCGTCATCCCCGTCGCCGACCGTCACCTCGACTACGCCCGCGAAGTCCAGGAGAAACTCGCGGCGAAGCACCTGAGGGTTGAGGTCGACGCCTCGCAGAACAGCATGCAGAAGAAGATCAGGGACAACGCGCGCCAGAAGATCCCCTACCTGCTCATAGTCGGAGATAGAGAGGCCGAGGAAGCCACCGTCAACGTACGCAGGCGCGGCGAGAAGCAGCAGGAGGAGAAGGATCTCGATGCGTTTGCCGAAAGCGTGTTGGTAGAAGTTCGGTCGCGCACCTGAAGCGATGCTTAGCGGTATTGCGCTTGCGCGCATCGAGCGGCCAGCCATCAGCCACAAGAAGCTGACAAGCTGAAGTGCTGATCGCTAATATAGACACGGGGCGCGGGCCCGCGGTATACTGAGGTTTGTAGTTGGGGTCCGCGTCCGTCCGGCGCACGAGCAAATCTGCCGTCTGTGGAGGGCGAGCGGCCCCGAGAAGTCTATTTCGAGAGGAGTGGTGCGCAGTAGCCACTGAAGAAGAGCCGCGAATAAACGGTCAGATCCGGGCCCGCGAGGTGCGGTTGATCTCGGCCGACGGCGAGCAGCTAGGCATCAAGCACATCCGCGAGGCGATGGATTATGGTGAGAGGGTCGATCTCGACCTCGTGGAGGTAGCCCCAAACGCCAACCCGCCTGTGGTCCGGATGATGGATTACGGCAAGTTCAAGTACCAGAAAGAGCAGGCCCGCAAGGCCGCCCGCAAGAAGCAGGTCAACGTCAACGTGCGGGAGATCAAGCTCAGGCCCAAGATAGGCGACCACGACTTCAACACCAAGCGCAGCCACGTCGAGCGCTTTCTGCGCGGCGGCGACAAGGTGAAGGTCACGATCATGTTCCGCGGACGCGAGGTCCAGCATCCCGAGCTGGGAGAGAGGCTCCTCAGGAGGCTCGCGACCGACCTCGACGAGCTCGGACGTATCGAGAGCCAGCCGAACCTGGATGGGCGCAATATGGTAATGGTCATGGCCCCGAAGAAAGAGTCCAGAGAGGCCCAGCAAGCAGAGGCTCAGCAATCAGACGCCCAGCCCAACGGCCGCAGGGAACGGGCCGCTCGCAGATAAGCAACGCTTTGATACACTAGCCCCCGATAGACTGAGGCGAAACGGCCCTTCTCCCGTGCCGCGAGCCTCCCGGGAAACGTAGATACCGTCGAAACGTGGAGGAAAAATGCCGAAGATGAAGACCCACCAGGGCGCTGCCGGGCGCTTCGAGGTGCGCAAGAACGGCAAGGTCATGCGCAGGCGCGCCGGCCACAATCACATGCTGGAGAAGAAGACCCCGCAGCAGAAGCGGCGGCTCAATACGGAGACCGACGTGACCCGCTCCGACGAGAAGAAGCTCAAGCGTCTTCTGGGGGAGAGGTAGCATGGCACGCGCATCGCGCAGCGTCCACGCCCGCAAGAAGCGCCGGAAGGTCCTCGAACAAGCTAAGGGATATCGGGGGACCAAGCACACCTCCTACAAGCGGGCCAAAGAGCAGGTATGGAAGAGCGGCGTCTACGCTTACGAGGGCCGCAAGCAACGCAAGAGGGACTTCAGGGCGCTCTGGATCCAACGCATCAACGCCGGCGCCCGCGAACACGGCCTCTCCTACTCCAAATTCATCCACGGTCTCAAGTTGGCCGAGATAGACCTGGACCGTAAGATCCTCGCCGACCTCGCCGTCACCGAGCCCGAGATCTTCGGCGCAATCGTAGCCCAGGCGAAGAACGCCCTGGACGGAAAACCTGTCGAGCGGCGGGTCGAGGTACAACGAGCCGTCGAGGCGGCGGCGTCCGAGACGCCAGAGGCGGAGTCGCCGAGTGCTGAAGCGCAGGCTGGGGACGAGTCGGACGCCACCGAGGCCGCCGAGCTCGAGTCGGAGGAACCCGGGGCGAATGTCGCGACCGCGGAGGAAATGGACCAGGAGGAGGGCGTTACAGCGGGGACCGCCGACGAGGCTGCAGAGGAAGACAAGTAGCTGCAAGTGCCGGGTAACCCGGCGATCTCCCCCAGGCGGGCCGCGAAGCTCAGAGCCAAGAAATACCGCGAGACCGAACGCCTCTTCCTGGCCGAGGGAACCGCTATTCTCGAGGAGGCGCCGACGGAACCCTTGCATGTTTTCGACGAGGCGGAGCAAATCCGTCGCGTCTCGACGCTCAAGACCCCGACCGGGCCAGTCGGGGTCTTCCCGTTTCTGGACGTAACCGTCGCCGAGCTACTCTCCCTGGCGCAGCGCGTGGTGTTGCTGCACGGGGTCCAGGACCCTGGGAACGTCGGTACCGTTATCCGCTCCGCCCACGCCTTCGGGGCCGGGGTCGCCCTCTCCAAAGGCTCCGCCGATCTTTACAACCCGAAGACGGTCAGGGCGACGATGGGGTCCATCTTTCGCGCTTGTGTTGCGCGAGAGATCGAGTCCGTCGCGTTCCTGGATGCGGCGAGGGACGCCGGTTTCGTCTCGGTCGCTGCGGTGCCTGGGGTAGGGGAGACGCCGCGGCACCTGCCCGCCGGCAGACTCGTCGTTTGCATCGGGACCGAGGGTTCTGGTCTCCCCTTCGAGGTGGTCGGAGCTTGTCAGCGGCGGGTCGGCATACCTTCGCTGGCGCCTTCCTTGAACGCGGCTGTGGCTGCATCTATTCTGCTCTACGAGGCGTATTTGCGTGTGCTACCATAATCGCCCACTATGATGGTGAGCGAGCGTATCGAGCAGCTGAAATCCGAGGCCCTCTCCGCCGTCGCCGCTGGCGATTCGACCGCTGACCTAGAAAAGGTAAGGGTGCGGTATCTCGGACGCTCGGCGGAACTTACGGAGATCAAGAAGAGCATAGGCACCCTCTCACCCGGGGAGCGCAAGGAGGTAGGCAGGTCTTCGAACCTGGCCTCCCGGGAGATCGAAGCCGCCCTCGACTCCAGAAACGGGGAAGTCTCGGCCCGCGAGCGCGAGGAACGTCTGCGCGAGGAGGCGGTGGACGTCACGTTGCCCGGAGCCCCATTCCCGAAGGGCCACCTGCATCCGTCTCGCAGGATCATAGACGAGGTGGTGGACTTCTTCGTGGGCCTTGGCTACCGCGTCGCCGAGGGACCAGAGGTCGAGACGGATTACTATAACTTCACGGCTCTGGGGATACCGCCGGGGCATCCTGCGCGCACTATGCAGGACACGTTTTTCGTGGACGACGGGCTCGTGCTGCGGACGCAGACTTCGCCGATGCAGATCAGGGCGATGCTTGGCCAGGACCCGCCCGTCTACGTCGTGTGTCCGGGACGTACTTACAGGCGCGACTCCGACCCTACGCACACGCCGATGTTTCACCAGATCGAAGGCCTCGCCGTGGACAGGGGTCTTACGCTCGCTCACCTGAAAGGGACGCTCGCGGCCATGGCCCGCCACGTCTTCGGTGAGGGCGTCGAGATCCGGCTCCGTCCGAGCTACTTCCAGTTCACAGAGCCGAGCGTGGAGATGGACGTGAGCTGCTTTGTGTGCGGCGGCACCGACCCTGGCTGCAAGGTCTGCAAGGGCGCGGGCTGGCTCGAGATGCTGGGTGCTGGGATGGTGGACCCCGGCGTTCTCGAGGAGGTAGGCTACGACTCCGAGGAATATACTGGCTACGCCTTCGGGATGGGGCCAGACAGGATGGCGATGGTCAAGTACGACGTTCCCGACCTGCGCCTGTTCTTCGAGGGTGATCTCCGCTTCCTGCGTCAGTTCTGATCCTTAGAAGGGAGTCACGTTGCGCGTTCCTTTAAGCTGGCTCCACGAGTACCTGGACTTCGACCTCTCCACCGAAGAACTGGTCGACCTCTTCTCCCTCCGCAGCCAGGAGATCGAAGGCGTCTACCGCTTCGGCGTGACCGATGGCGAGGTCGTCGTGGGGGAGGTGCTCGAGTTCGGGCCCCACCCGAATGCGGACCGGCTCCACGTCGCGAAGGTGGACCTCGATGGCAGGGAAGTCCAGATAGTGGCAGGAGCTCCAAATCCCTTCCCAGGAGCCCGCGTGCCCGTGGTGCTTCCTGGCAGCGTGATGGCCGACGGGACGAAGCTAAGGAAGGCGAAGCTGCGCGGCCTCGAATCCTTCGGGATGATGATGAGCGAGTGGGAGCTAGGCATCTCAGCCGACCACGCAGGGATACTGCTCCTCGACGAGTCCTACGAGGTCGGCCGTCCCGTCGCGGACTACTTCCCCGTCGGTGAGACCGTGCTCGACGTCGACGTCACCCCGAACAGGCCAGATCTGTGGGGCATGATCGGGGTCGCCAGAGAACTCGCCGCCATCCTGAAGGTCGACTACAGAGTCACGGAACCTTCCCTGGAGGCGGGAGGTAAGCCGACAGCGGACTTCGGGCTGAGGGTCGAGGCCGGGGATCTCTGTCCCCGCTACGATTTGCGGCGGGTCTCCGACCTCGAACCTGGGCAAAGGGCGCCACTCTGGATGCGGCGTAGGATCTTCGCCGCCGGCATGCGGCCGATAAACGCCGTCGTCGACGCGACGAACTACGTCATGCTCGAGACGGGCCAGCCCATCCACGCCTTCGACGCCGCGAGGGTAAGGGATGGGATCGTCGTAAGGCGCGCAAGGCCTGATGAGGAGATCACGCTCCTCGACGGCTCCACCCGCCGGCTCGACGAGGGGATGCTCGTGATCGCCGACGAGGAGCGGGGACTCGTGATCGCCGGCGTGATGGGCGCCGAGGACGCCGAGGTGGGGGAGGAGACTACGGACGCCCTGATCGAGGTCGCCACCTTCGAGGGTCGCAACATCCTCCAGACCTCCCAGAAGCTCGGACTGCGTACCGACGCATCCGGCCGCTTCGAACGCGGTCTCGACCCCAACATGGTGGACTTTGCTATGGACCGGGTGACGGACTTACTCTCGCGAAATCCAGGGGGAAACGTCGCCGAAGACACCCTCAGCCACTATCCCGAGCCGGTGGATAGGTGGCACGTTCCGCTGCGGTTGGGCCGGGCGGCACTCGTGCTAGGCATGCCTGTGGAAATGCACGAAGCGGCCGAACGCCTCAAGGCGTTGGGATGCGAGGTCGAGGGGGAAGACGGGCGACTCTCGGCGACCGTACCCACCTTCAGGCGGGACCTTCGCCGGGAGGTAGATCTGATCGAGGAGGTGGGCCGCCTGATCGGCCTCGACAAGGTGCCCGAGACGCTGCCCGCCGTTCCCCAGCCCGGAGGACTCACGGAGGACCAGCAAAGACATCGCCTGCTCAGGCGGGTTCTCGCTGACCTCGGGCTCTCCGAAGCGATCACCTACCCGTTCGGCCCCGAGCGCTGGGCGAGAGACCTCGGCCTCGATGGGGAGCCGGTCCGAATGCAAAACCCACTAAGCGTCGAGGGCAGCGACCTTCGGACGAGCATGCTTCCAGGTCTCTTAGACGCGGCGGCCCGCAACAAGTCCTTCGGCGCGCGGGGTGTCGGGCTGTTCGAGTTGGGTAGCGTTTTCTTCGCCGATCCTCCGACGGACGATGTGGCCGCCCGCCGGTTTCGCATGACGGGAGAAGTCGGCGAGCATAGCGCCGACGGACTGATGGGTGTAAGGGAGGAGGACAGGATCGGGGTCGTGCTCGCCGGCACGGTGAGCCCGGCGGGTTGGAACTTCACCGGGTTCAGGGCCGGGTTCTTCGAGGCCAAGGGCCTGGTCGAGCGGCTCGTGCCGGGATCCCGCTTCGTGCCAGCGGAGAGACCATATTTGCATCCCGGGCGCTCTGCCGTAGTGTTGGTCGGTGACGACGAGGCCGGGTGGGTCGGAGAGTTGCACCCAGACGTTGTGGAGAGGTTCGATCTGTCCGGCTGGCCGGTCGCGGCGCTGGAGTTGGATCCCGCCCTCTGCCAACCCGATCCGGAGCCGCACTTCGAGCCGTTCGTCAACGTGCCCGCCGTCGCCAGGGATCTTGCCGTCCTCGTGGAGGAGCGGCTGCCTGTAGGCGAGATGCTGCGCGCGGTCGAGGACCTGTCGAGTTCCTTGCTGACCGAGGCGCGCGTCTTCGACGTCTACGTGGGAGATCCCGTCCCGCAGGGACAGAAAAGTGTCGCGTTTGGCCTCACGTTCCAGGGCGAGAAGACCCTGACCGACGAGGAAGTCGACGCCGAGGTCGGGCGCATCGTGTCCAGGCTCGATGCCGACTTCGGCGCGCGCGTCAGGAGCTAGCGGCTTCCCACTCGGGCTTCAGGATGCTCATCAGGATCGCGTCGTGGAAGCCCGAGCGCCGCTTTATGGCCCGGCGGTAGCGTCCCTCCACCACGAAGCCCAGTTTCTCGTAGGCCGAGATGGCCTCCTGGTTGAAATCGAAGGCGCTGAGGCCGATGCGGTTGAGTTTCAGCGTCTCGAAGGCGTAGCCGAGGAGCAGATCTATGGCCTCCGTCCCGTAACCCTGGTGGCGGTGGTCGGGATGACCCACGATAACGGAGAGCTCAGCGGACTCGTTGGCTTCGCTTACGTTCATGAGGCTGATCACACCTATCGGCTCGTCGTCGCCCCTGACGTGGATGGCGAATGAGTCATCGGTTGGGGAGAGCTCCCTATCTTCGAACAATTTCTCGACCACCGAGCGACTGAGTGGCGAGGGCGCCCAACTCGTGAGGTGCCAGATCTCGAGGTCCCCGTACCACCGGGCGTAGAGTCCGTAGTTTGTGCGGGCGTGGCGCCGCAACTCGATCTTCTCGCCTTCGAGCTTTCCGACTCTTCCGTCAAGTCGCACGTGCAGGAATATACCGGGTTTGCCAGGTGTACGCTATGCTTCCTGGCCCGGAGTGGCATGTGAACTTCTCTATACTGGCGTCCCGGTCGCGACAGGCGCGCCATGGGTCCCCGCAAGCGCCCGCCTCGTTGGTGCGCGTCCCGTCGCGCCTTCGAGGATGGATCTTCAGAACCCGTTTGCCGTTCTCGCCAGGATCATGGTTAGAATAAGGGCGCTGGGAGAGGCTGATGTGGCACATTGGGAGATCGAAACCGTGGCGTGCTCATTTGGTAGAACGCGGTTAATCAATTCGCCGTACTCGGACACCGGGCGATACTCGTGTCCTAACCTGCAGGGTGACGGTAGAACGCCGGTGTGGCGCAAGCGTACGACGTTCACCAGAGTAGGCTACTCTTGAACGTCATGCCTTGCGACAACCCCTGGGCAGAGATGCCGCAGGCAGCGCTAGAGACCGGCCGGCTTGCGCTCGTTGGCCGGAGATGGGACACGGTCTGGTGCGTCGGTCGCACCGGGGGTGCGTGCCATGCCTAAGCCGGTCGGGCGTGCGCAACGATACATGCCTGGGCTCGACGGACTGCGGGCAATCGCGGTTTTGGCCGTGATCGCCTTCCATCTAAATCCGGACTGGGCGCCGGGGGGATTACTCGGTGTTGGCGTGTTCTTCACCCTGAGCGGGTATCTGATCACGGACCTGCTCCTCGGGCAGAGGGCTGCCACGGGCAGCCTCGAATTGGGCCAGTTCTGGATCAGGCGGGCCAGGCGTCTCCTGCCCGCCGTCTTCCTGATGATCGCGGTGGTGGTGGCGTGGGTTACGTTGCTCGATCCGTCGCGCCTCCCCGCCCTCAGGGGCGACGTACTCGCCGCGACTTTCTACGTCAGCAACTGGTGGAACATCATCCGCGAGGCCTCCTACTTCGCCCGCTTCGGGCCGCCGCCGCCTCTGGATCACCTGTGGTCGTTGGCGGTGGAGGAGCAGTTCTACCTGATCTGGCCCTGGTTTCTCCTTATCGTCCTGCGATTCACCCGCGGTCGCCCGGTCGTGGCCGGTGCGATCCTGACCGGCCTGACCCTGGCCGGCGCGGCGCTCTCCGCCGCCGCCATGTGGCTGATCTACCAGCCCGGTGTAGACCCGACGCGGGTGTACGAGGGCACAGACACCCGCGCCTTCGGCCTCCTGATCGGTGCCGCTCTGGCCATGGTGTGGCCGAGCCGCCGTCTCGGCGCCGACCTCGCCCGCCGGTGGCGCATCTTGCTCGACGGCGTTGGGACCGTCGGGCTCGTCGTGATAGCGATCCTGATCTGGCGCACGAACGAGTTCTCGCCGTCTCTGTACCACGGGGGGATCGTGCTGCTTTCGGTGGCGACGGCCGCGACGGTGGCTGCCCTCGTCCATCCGGCCAGCCACCTTGGCGTGGCCGTCGGCTGGAAGCCGCTGCGCTGGCTCGGGGTGCGCTCCTACGGCATCTACCTCTGGCACTGGCCGATCATCGTGCTTACGGCACCGAGCCTGCAGGAGAGGCCCAGCCTCTCCCTGCAGGTAGCCCAGGTCGCGGCGACCATCGCCGTGGCCGCCATGTCCTGGCGATTCTTCGAGGAACCTATTCGCCGCGGCGCTCTGGGTCGGCTCTGGACGCAAGCCAGGTCGGGGGAAATGTTCAGGAGAGGCGCCCCAAGACCAGGTCGTGCGCCGCGATGGCGTAGGCTTGCCATCAGTGCCGTACTTGTGGTGGCGCTGGCCGTCCTCGCGATCGACGGCGCCGGCCTGGCGGGGGTGATCACGCCCCGTACAGAGAGCAGCGGGTTATCTGCAACTTCCGGACGTGCACCCGGGAATCCTGGAGTCTCGACACAGCACAAGGCTGCTACATCCACCACCGCACCGAAGACCTCATCCTGCAACGCGATCGCGTACATCGGCGACTCGACGTCCGAAGGCATGGTCCTGCCTGGCTTCCTGCCCAAACCCGGCCAACGCCTCGATGCCCAGTACGCTCGGGTCGGCGCCACCTCACAGTACTTCGAGATCTCAGGCGCGAGGTCGATCATCGAGACGCTCTCGCAACAGCAGGCCTCCGGCTACGAGCTGGCCCGATGGTTCAAATCGCAGGGCTATCACGGGTGCTGGATGATCGCGCTCGGCACCAACGACGCGGCGAACGTCTACGTGGGGTCGGCCGTGGGGTTGAAGCCACGGATCGACCAGATGATGTCCGTGATCGGCGACCAGCCGGTGTTGTGGATCACCGTGAAGTCGTTGCTGAGCAGCGGACCCTACTCTGATACCAACTTGGAGCGGTGGAATCGTACCGTCATAGGCGCCTGCGCAGAGTACCCGAACATGCGGGTATTCGACTGGGCTTCAGTGGCCGATGACGATTGGTTTCTCCCCGAGGACGGTACCCACTTCACCTCGGAGGGCTACAGGCACCGCGCCCGCCTGAGCGCCAACGCGCTGGCGCACGCGTTCCCGGCCTCCGGCGAAGGCTCGAGTTGCGTCGTCCGGTAGCGCCGGCAGGGTCGCCCCGGACCGACGGGGATGTTATAAGGGTTCCTAGGATGGAGATTTCGGCGAGATGAAGGTTATAGCTGACCGTATCGTCACCCTCGGGTTCGGTAAGTACGTAAGGGCCGACAACATCGTTGCCCTCGTCCCGATCGAGGAGGAACGCGGAAGTGGGCGCCGCACGCTGGTCTACGTCGCTGGCCTGCCCGAGCCCCTCGTCGCTGGCCGGACGGAGGGGACCATCCTCAGGGACATGGTCGGCGCCGAGAGCGGGGCGACAGAGCTGCTGCGCGAGTTGAAGCTCCAGATCGGCCAGGTCCGTCCCCTGCTCAAGTCCTCGATACGCTCGGAGGCGGGGCTCGATCTCGACGAGCTCTCCCGCCGCATAACAGACCTCACAGGGGAGCAGGCATCTCCGCAGATGTTCTGAAGGCCCCTTTCTATGACAGGGACCCCAGGCAGGTCGCGGTCGACCTCCTCGGCTGCGTACTCTCCCACGACACTCCGGAAGGCCGCGCCTCTGGCGTGATCGTGGAGACCGAGGCCTACCGCCCCGAGGATCCGGCGTGCCACGCCTACAACGGTCCGACGATGCGCAACCGCAACATCTTCGGTCCAGCAGGAATCGCCTACGTCTACCTCTCCTACGGTATCCACAAGCTCCTCAACGTCGTCTGCGAGCCCGAGGGCGTCGGGAGCGCGGTCCTGATCCGGGCCCTCCGTCCCGTCGAGGGCCAGGATCTGATGCTCGGCGGCGTGGCCGAACGCGCGACCTGTGCAACGGTCCTGGCCGCCTGACGCAGGCCCTTGGCGTCGACCTGGCCTACGACG
>CAWJAM010000004.1:0-83319 GCA_963840835.1 uncultured Rubrobacteraceae bacterium
GTACCAGCGGGCGGGGTGGCGGAGGTGGATCAGGCGGTCCAGAGCGCCTACGCGGCGTATCAGGCGTGGCGGGACACCCCGGCGGCGAAGCGCGGGGAGATCCTGGGCGGGGCGGCGCACGCCGTGCTCGGCGCCGTGGAGGAGTTGGCCCCACTCCTGACCTCAGAGCAGGGCAAGCCCTTGCGGGAGGCGCGGCTCGAGATACGGCGCTTCGTGCACACGCTGGAGCACTACGTTGGACTCGCCAAGAACATCCGGGGCGGGTACGTGCCTGACCTGGACAAGGACACCTACGGCCTCATAGTCAGGCGTCCGTTGGGCGTCGTCGGGGCAATCGTGCCTTGGAACTTTCCGACGACGCTTCTGGGCAACAAGCTAGGTCCGGCGCTCATCACGGGGAACGTGGTGGTGGCGAAGCCTTCGGACACCACTCCGCTCACGACCTTGAGGGTCGCGGAGATCATGCATGAGGCCGGATTGCCCGCGGGTGTGTTCAACGTCGTGACGGGTACAGGGCCTGGCGCGGGCCAGGCACTCGCGGAGCATCCCCTGGTGCGAAAGATTGCCTTTACCGGCTCGACGCCCGTGGGCAAGAAGCTCATGGCGCTCGCGGCGGGCGACCTCAAGCGCACGACGCTCGAGCTCGGGGGCTCGGACCCCATGATCGTCTGCGACGACGCGAACCTCGATAGGGCGGCGAGCGCGGCGAGCGTGGGCAGGTTCTTCAACGCCGGGCAGGCGTGCCTCGCTGTGAAGAGGGTCTTCGTCTTCGGGAGCGTGGCCGACGAGTTCGTCGAGAAGCTGGCCGCGAAGGTCCGTCGTCTGAGGGTGGGGCCTGGCACCGCGGAGGGGGTCATGCTCGGGCCGCTCCACTCCTCCGGCGGGAGGGAGCTTGTCGAGGAGCAGGTCCAGAGCGCGGTGGACTCGGGGGCCGAGGTGCTTCACGGCGCGAGGAGACCAGAGGGCGACGGGCTCTCCGAAAGGGGCAACTTCTACGAGCCGACGCTGCTTCTTGGAGCCTTCGCACGACTCGCGGGTGGCGACTGAGGAGGTCTTCGGGCCCGCGCTGCCCGTCTGGCGGGTGGGGGGTATGGAGGAGGCGCTGGAGCGGGCCAACGGGACCATCTACGGGCTCGGGTCCTCCATCTGGACCGCGGACCTCAACCGGGCCTCGGAGGCCGCCGAACGCATCGAGGCCGGCTACACCTGGATCAACTCCCCCCAGGTCGTCTACGACGAGCTGCCGTTCGGGGGATGGAAGCAATCTGGACACGGCAAGGAGCACGGCATAGAGGCACTCGACTATTACACGGAGACCAAAGCAGTTGTCGTCAGGCGAGCGACCTGAGGAGCGGAACCCTCATGATCCAGACCCCGGAGTGGTACAACGCGAGCGTCCTCGTAGACCGGAATCTGGAGGCCGGCCGCGCGGATAGGGTGGCAATCTTCTTCGGCGCCGAGGAGGTCACCTACGGGGAACTCGCCCGCCGCATCAACCGGTTCGGGCACGCCTTGCGGGAGATGGGCGTGGACCGGGAGGACAGGGTCCTCTTGATGCTGAACGACACGCCATCCTTCCCGACGGCCTTCTTCGCCGCGATGCGCATAGGCGCCGTCCCGATCCCGGCCAACACCCTGCTTGGTCCGAAGGACTACCGCTTCTTCGTGGAGAACAGCCGCGCCCGCGTGGTGGTCTGCGACCAGATGCACCACGCGACCATCAGGGAGGCGCTCGAAAACTATAACGAGGAGCCGGTCGAGGTTATCGTCGCGGGCGGAGAGGCCGAAGGCGCCCGCTCAATGGACGGTCTGCTCGAGGCCGGGGAGGACGAGCTGGATCCCGTAACCACCCACAAGGACGACCCGGCTTTCTGGCTCTACAGCTCGGGAAGCACGGGCAAGCCCAAAGGCGCAGTCCACCTGCACCACGACATCATCTACACCTGCGAGACCTACGCCAGGAACGTGCTGGAGGTCTCCGAAGACGACGTGTGCTTCTCGGCCTCCAAGCTCTTCCACGCCTACGGACTAGGCAACAACATCTCCTTTCCCTACTGGGCCGGGGCCTCGACGGTGCTGTTCCCCGGAAGACCGATGCCGCAGGCTGTTCTCGAGACCATAGAGCGCTACAGGCCGACCCTGTTCTACACGGTCCCGACGCTCTACAACGCCATCTTGAACTACGAGGATGCCAAGGAGTACGATCTCTCCTCCATCCGGCTGTGCGCCTCGGCGGCCGAGGCGCTGCCCGCAGGCATGTGGCGACGCTGGAAGGAGACCTTCGGCCTGACCATCCTCGACGGCATCGGCTCGACGGAGATGCTCCACATCTTTATCTCCAATACGCCGGAGGAGTTGAAACCCGGCTCGAGCGGCAAGCCCGTACCCGGCTACGACGCCAGGATCCTGGACGAGGAGGGCTACCCGGTTCAGGACGGCGAGGCGGGGTACCTCTCGGTCAAGGGGGACTCAGCTGCGGCCTACTACTGGCGTAACCACGAGAAGACCAAGGCGACCATGCATGGCGAGTGGCTCTTCGCCGGGGACTGGTACCGGTTGGACGAGGAAGGCTACTACTGGTACGAGGGGCGCTCTGACGACATGATCAAGGTCAGCGGCCTCTGGGTCTCGCCCGTGGAGGTCGAAAGCACCCTGATTGACCACCCCGCAGTCATCGAGGCCGCGGCGGTCGGCATCCCGGTCGACGACCTCACCCGCGTGAAGGCTTACATCATCTTGAGGGAAGGCTACGAGGGGACCGAATCCCTCACCGAGGAGCTTCAGAACTGGTGCAAGGAGCGGCTCAAGCGCTACCAGTACCCCCACCTCGTGGAGTTCGTCGAGGACTTGCCCAGAACCGTCACGGGCAAGATACAGCGCTTCAAGCTGCGCCAGCCGGAACCCGAGGTGCAAATGCCGCAGCAGAAGGACGAGCTGGTTTGAGGGAAGCATCTAGGGAGGCTTCAGGTTTCAGGCATCAGGGTTCAGGCATCGGCAAGCCCCGTCGGCCCGGCAAGAAGTCCTCGCGAGGCTGTAGAGACCAGGACCGCGTGATCCCCGCCCACCTGGCGAAGGAAAAGGCGTGCTAGACGGCATCCCCCTGATAGATGCCCACGTCCACGCGGCGCGGCTGCCTTCGCTGAAGATGTCACTGGAGGAATGGACCGGGCACTTCGAGGGGGGCGTCGAAAACCTCCTGAAGCTCTACGATGACGAAGGTACCATGGTCCCGGCTCGATTCGACGAGTACATGGCCGAGGAGGGCGTGGACGTGGCGATCCTGTTCGCCGAGTACAGCCCGAAGTCCACCGGCATCCAGGCCGTGGAGGATATGCTCCCCCTACTCGAATACAATCCCGACCGATTCCGCCTGATGGCAAACCTCAACCCGCACCTGCACTACCCACTAGTACAGGAGCTGAAGCGCCAGATCGCTTTGGGCGCCGTCGGGCTGAAGCTCCACCCCGTCCACGGCTCATTCGCCCCGAACGACAGGATGATCTACCCCGCCTACGCCTTCTGCGAGAGGGAGAACTTCCCCGTCGTCTTCCACTGCGGCACGAGCGTCTTCCCAGGGGCCACCAACCGCTACGCCGACCCAGCCTTCATCGAGGATGTCGCCCGCGACTTTCCCGACCTTCCCATAGTCCTCGCCCATGGCGGACGGGGCTGGTGGTACGACGCCGCGGCCTTTATCACGCTGATGCGCCCCAACGTCCATATCGAGGTCTCGGGCCTTCCCCCCAAGAAGCTCCCCGACTACTATAAGCACTTCGACCTCGAGCGCCTGGCGAGGAGGATGATCTTCGGTACCGATTGGCCCGGTGTCCCCGGCGCTAATGCCAACGCCAGAGCCATCGCCGGCCTCGGCCTCGAAAGGGATACCCTGGCGAAGGTCCTCCACGAGAACGCCAGGAGAATATACAAGCTGGATGCCGCCGGACCCCCGTGATAAGGGACACACAACTTGAGTTTGACTGACCGTACAGTTATATTTACGGAATGTGGAGCGACGAAAGCGAGGACGCGTGACGCCGGTAACAGAAGAGTTACTTCTGGAGAGGATCAAGGACGGCAGGCTCATCGAGGACTCTTCCCATGCCACGGAGAGGTACATCGAGGGGTTGAAGCGGGTGCTGACCGTCTCGGCCGACACCGAGCTGATAAGCGCTCCCGCGTACATGAACGCCACGAAGGACTTCTCGACGCTCCCGAGCGTCAACAACTACATCACGGTGATGGGGATCGTGCAGGACGAGCTCGGGCACGCGCACATCGCGTACCGGATGCTTAGGGATCTTGGCGTGGACACGGAGGAGCTCGTGTACGGGCGCGCGCCGCGGCAGTTCAAGTACCCCTACGCGTTCGACGTGCCGCTGGAGAGCTTCACGGAGCTCGTCGTCGCCAACGGCTTCTACGATAGGGCCGGGTTCACGCTGCTATCCGACATTCACCAGAACTGCTCTTATGGGCCGTGGAAGCGGGCGCTCGTAAAGGTGGACAGGGAGGAGAACTTCCACCTCAGGCACGGGGAGAAGTGGATGAAGGTCTTCTCCAGGGACCCGGAGAAGAAGGAAGAGCTGCAGCGGGCCGTTGATTGGATGTTCGTATTGACGCTCGAGTGGTTCGGGCTGCCGGACGGCATGAAGCGGCACAACGAGCAGATCGAGTACGGCTACAAAGGTTCGACCAACGACCAGCTCCGTCAGACCTGGATGAGCCACACGGTGCCGCTTTGCGAGTCGCTCGGTCTCGAAGTGCCGGCCCACTACGACGAGGAGCAGCAGAACTACGTCATAGACTGCCCCTTCCCGGCGGACTTTGTGGCTGAGGAGAAGCGGTGGAACTTCGAGCGGGGCCGGATCTCCTGGGACGACGTGCTCAGGCGCTGGAAGGAGCGAGGCCCGATGAACGAAGAGTACGTCGAGCACCTCCAGCGCGGCTACAAGGAACTCTACGCCACCGAGACGAGCTAGAGATGCAGACGACGCAGACCAGGACGGAAGAAGAAGTAAGAGACGCGCTTCGGGAGGTGCTGGATCCGGAGTATCCGATCAGCCTCGTGGACCTCGGCTTGATCCGGGGCATCGAGGTGAGCGGGAGCCGGGTGGAGATCAAGCTCACCTACACGTGCATGGGGTGTCCGGCGATGGACATGATCCAGGACGACGTCAGGGAGCGGCTGCTGGAGATGGACGGCATCGACGAGGTGGAGATCGAAGTCGTCTGGCCAACCTGGTCGAGAGAGGACATCACGCCCCTTGGCCGTAGGCAACTCAAGGACGTGGGGGTGGTCTGATGCGCCCGGTCGAGAACTACGAGGTGTTCACGGCCCGCGTGGGCGGGGAGCATCCCTTGAGGCACAACGGCAACGTCAGGGCCTCGGAGCCGCGGGACGCCGCCGTCTACGCGCACCTGATGTACGACGAGTGGCGCTGGCGCGAGATGTTCGTCGTGCCGAGCAAGGCCGTCGTCCGGGTCATCCGGCCCGAATAGGGGGAGGCATGGAGAGGTATTTCGTCTTCGCGCGCACGGAGTACGACGATCCCCTGGAGCACAGAGGTGAGGTCGATGCCGGGGACGCCGAGGAGGCCAGGAAGCTCGCGCTGGAGGAGTACGGGGAGGAGTGGTTGGAGATGTCGCTCGTGCCGGTGGGCGAAGTCTACTGGGCCCAGCGCGAGGAGGAGACCGAGGTGGGGGTAAAGGAGTGAGCGAACGTCCGGAGGGCACGGAGGCTGTGGCGCCGGGGCGGGGGGCGCAGGGCGAGTTCCTCGTTGACGACGACGACGCCCTGGCGGCGCTGGTCAACCTGATCGCGGTCCTGGGAGACAACGAGTACTTTCTGGGCCGCCGCGTCTCCGAGTGGGCCGATGCCGGGCCGCTACTCGAGTCGACGGCGGCGTGCGCCGCCATAACGCAGGACAAGCTCGGGCACTCCAGGGCTATATACCCCCTGCTGGAGGAGCTCCCGTGGCCGAAGGCGCCGACGGGCTTGCAGGGCGAGGTGGACCGGGCGCGGCGGTACTCGGTCAGCTTCCTCGACGAGCCGCTGCCGAGCTGGTCGAACGTCGTCGCGGCGCTCGCGCTCGTCGGGCCCGCCGTGAACGTCGTGCTTGAGTCCGTGGAGGATTCACGCTACGAGGCGCTCGCCAGGCGGGCGCACCGCATCCTGGACGAGGAGAAGCTGACGAGCGCCTACGCCGAGAGCCTGGTGCGCCAGATCTCCTACGAGGAAAGGGGCCGCAAGCTCCTCCAGGGGCGCGTGGACGAACTGCTGCCCGAGATGCTCTGCTGGTTCGGCCCCGACGGGGAGCCCGGCATCGAGTCCTTGAGGGCCGAGGGCCTGGCGAGTATGGGCAACGAGGAGATGCGCCAGAGGTACCTGGACCGCGTCGTTCCCCTGCTCCAGGGGTGCGGTATAGAGGTCCCCGTAAAGCGAAACGAGAGCGACGACGGATGGGAGTACGAAGAGCTGCCGTGGAACCAGTGGAACCAACTCCAGAGACGCCTGGAAAGCTAGTAGCCGGAGAGCCCGTGGACGAGGAGCGGCGCCCGGCCTGCCCCTGGTGCGACTCCGCTGACGTAGAGAAGGTCTCCGAGTATGGACCGCACCTGATGGTGTACTCGTTCATCTGCCGCCAGTGCAACAGCCCGTTCGAAGTCATCAAGCGATGACCGAGGCGACGACCCTCAAAACGACCCTTGACGACGGCATCCTCCTCGTCGAGATGAACCGTCCCGAGAGGCGCAACGCCCTCGACGAGACGCTCCAGGGCGAGCTTCTGGAGGTCTTCGAGGTAGTCGCCACGAACCCTGAGGTGCGCGGGGTCATCCTGACAGGCAGGGGCGAGGCCTTCTCCGCGGGCGGCGACCTCTCGCGCTTCGAGAGGGACTGGAACCCGGCCGAGTTCAGGGTGCAGAGCCACGAGTTGTCCCGGCTCATAGGCGCAATAGAACGTCTGGAGAAGCCGGTCGTCGCGGCCATAAACGGTCTCGCGACCGGGGCGGGAACCCAGCTCGCCCTCTCGTGCGACCTGCGCGTCGCCTCCGAGAACGCCAGGTTTCTGTACAGGGAGGGCATGATCGGCTTTATCCCCAGCCACGGCGGCTGCGCTCGTCTGGTCAAGCTCGTCGGCCTCGCCCGGGCGCGGGACATCCTGCTAGGTGGCGAGGACCTTGACGCCGAAGAAGCGTTCAGGCACGGGCTGGTGACGAAGGTGGTGCCCCACGAGGGGCTGCTCGACGAGGCGAAGGCCCGACTCAGGCACATTTTCAAGAGGGCGCCGCAGGCTTACGGGCTGTCCAAGCGGCTCCTTCACCTGTCTGCTAGCGTAGACCTAGAGAGCGGTCTCTTCGCGGAGAGCCTGGCGCAGAGCTTGCTCGTTGCTACGGAGGATCACAAAGAAGGCGTGCGGTCCGCCCGCGAGCGGCGCGCGCCCCGGTTCGGGGGGAGATAGCGAGTGGCCCACATCATTCCTTTCGAGGGCATGGAGCCCAGCGTGCATCCCGGCGCGTTCCTCGCGCCGACCGCGGTGCTCATAGGGGACGTGACGGTCGAGGACGGGGCGAGCGTCTGGTTCGGGGCGGTCTTGAGGGGGGACTTCAACAAAATAGTCGTCGGCGCCGGGACCAGCGTACAGGACAACTCCGTGATCCATACCAACGAGGAGTTGCCGACCGCGATCGGGCAGAACGTCACGGTCGGGCACCTCTCGCTCCTGGAGGGGTGCGAGATCGAGGACGGGGCCCTGATCGGGATGGGTAGCATCGTGCTAAACCGGGCGCGCGTCGGCCGGCGGGCGATGCTCGCCGCCGGGAGCGTGGTGAGGGAGGACCAGGAGATCCCGCCCGAGGTACTAGCGGCCGGGGTGCCTGCGACGGTCAAGAAGGATCTCGGGGGCTCCTCCTCGGAGTGGGTGGAGATGGCCGCCCGCGAGTACCAGTCGCTAAGGCTCAAGTATATGGGTAAGGTAGGACAGACGGCAGACAATGGGGTAGGACAGACCGCAGACAATAGAGAGGGAGGCGCATAAGCGTGGCGCAGATACTCATCAACGGCGAGCAGACCTCCGCAAGATCGGGCGAGGAGATGCCCGTCGTCAACCCCGCGACGGAGGAAGAGTTCGAGACGGTGCCGAAATCGGGTCAGGAGGATGTCGACGCGGCGGTCGCGGCTGCGAAAGAGGCGTTCGAGGAGTGGTCGAAGAAGGACCCGGACGACCGCGCGGCGGCCATACGGGCGGCGATAGCGAAGATAGAGGAGAACGGCAAGGAGATAGCGGAGCTCCTCACGAGGGAGCAGGGCAAGCCGTTCTCGGAGTCGATGGGGGAGCTACACCACTTCCTGCACGGCATGAACTACTACGCGGACCTTGCCAGCAAGATCGAGGGCGTCTACGCCAACCTGCCCTCGACACTCGGCAAGGCCTACGGCATGGTCATCAAGAAGCCGATCGGCGTGTGCGCCGCAATCGTGCCCTACAACTTCCCGCTCACGCTGATGGGAACGAAGGTCGCCCCGGCGCTGGCCGCGGGCAACACTGTCGTGGTCAAGCCGGCCAACACGACGCCCCTAGCCACGCTGCGGGTCGCGGAGCTGATGCAGGAGTCGGGGCTCCCGCCCGGCGTCGTCAACGTCGTGACTGGGCCAGGCAAGGAGGTCGGGGAGGCGCTCGCCACCCACCCGGACGTCCGCAGGGTCGCTTTCACTGGCAGCACGCAGGTGGGGCGCAGGCTAATGGAGATCGCGGCTCCCCGGTTCAAGCGCATCTCCGCCGAGCTCGGCGGCTCAGACCCCGTCATAGTCTTTCCCGACGCGGACGTTGATGCCGCGGTTCGGGGCATCAACATCGGTCGCTTCTTCAACGCGGGCCAGGCGTGCCTCGCGGCCAAGCGGGTCTACGTCTTCGGCGAGGTCTACGACGAGTTCATGGAGGGCCTCACCAAGAGGGTCGCCCGCTACGAGCTCGGCGACGGGATGGAGAAGGCGGAGAAGCCCAAGATCAGGATGGGCCCCCTCAACGCCGCTGGCCACCGGGACCAGATCTCCGACCAGCTCCAGGACGCCGTAGACGGTGGCGCAAGAATCGCCGTCGGCGGCGGCAATGGCAACGGCAATGGCGGTGGCAATGGCAATGGTAACGGCTACTTCTTCGAGCCGACCGTCATCGAGAACGCCCCGCACGACAGCCGCGTAGCCCAGGAAGAGACCTTCGGCCCGCTCCTGCCCGTGTGGAGGGTCGACGACGTAGACGAGGCCATAAAGCTCGCCAACGACTCACCCTACGGCCTGGGCTCCTCCGTCTACACGCACAACGTGAACTGGATCCACCGCGCCTCCCAGGAGATAGAGGCGGGCATGACCTGGGTAAACCAGCTCCACTTCGGCTACGACGAGCTCCCCTTCGGCGGCGTCAAGGAGTCAGGCATAGGCCGGGAGCACGGCAAAGAGGCCATCGAGCACTACCTGGAGCAGAAATCTGTCGTAGTCGGAGGTTTAAGCTGATCAGCTGGTCAGCTAGTCAGCATTTCAGCCGGTCAGCTAGAGAAGGAGTGCGGCGACGGGACCGACCGAGCCTCGAACAGCGAGGCGGTGAATCGCCGAACAATAGCTGACTAGTCGCGAAGCGGCGTACTGAAATGCTGACTAGCTGAAGTGCTGAGCGAAGCGACCGAAGGGAGCGAAGCTAATGGCAGTAGAGTATTCTAGGCAAGACGGCGTCGGGTACATCACGCTGGACAAGCCGCCGGCGAACAGCTACGACCTGTCGTTCATGGAGGAGCTCGCCGGGTGCGTGCGCTCCGCCGCCGAGGACGACGGGGCTGGAGCGGTGATCCTGCGCAGTGCTAGCGAGAGGTTCTTCTCTGCTGGGGCCGACATAAAGGCGTTCGACGCCAACACCGTCGAGGAGAACATGGCCATGATCCGGCGTGCCCACGAGGGCCTCTCGGAGATCGCCCGCACTCCCAAGGTGTTTATCGCCCAGATCGGGGCGACGGCCCTCGGGGGCGGGCTCGAGATGGCCCTGGCCTGCGACCTGCGCTTCGGGGCTGAGGGCGAGTACATGCTCGGCCTGCCTGAGGCAACGTTGGGCCTGCTGCCCGGCAACGGGGGTACCCAGCGCCTGCCGCGCCTGATCGGGGTGAGCAAGGCGCTCGACCTGATGGTGACGGGGCGGACGATCTCGCCCTCGGAGGCCCACGCCCTGGGTATCCTCGACAGACTGTTCCCGGCGGACGAGCTGGAGGAAGAGTCGCGTAAGTACGCCGAGAAGCTCGCGGGCGGCGCGGGCGAGGCCATTGGCTCCATAAAGCTCGCTGTGAACGGCGGGATAGAGAGGCCGCTGGATGAGGGTCTCGAGACCGAGCGCGCGCTCGTGGAGCCGCTGTTCGAGAGCGAGGACGCCAGAGAGGGACTCTCCGCGTTCATGGAGAAGCGCAAGCCGGAGTTTAGTAGGTAGCTTGTAGCAGTTTGGTCCCGTCGCGTAAAATGGTGGGCAACCGTTCGTCGGTTCGCGCGAGGATGGCGAAGCCGTTTCCCAACGAAGAGAATGGAGTCTAGGGGAGGTGCGGGAGCATGACGCAATCTGACAGTTTGATCCGGGCCTCCGACCGGAAGGGCGAGGCGCTGGCGCCGAAGCAGGCGCACCTGATACGGAGTGCCTACAGGGTGATGGGCGAGAAGGGGATAAGCGGCCTATCTTTGCAGGACGTCGCGGATGAGGCCGGGGTGAGCAAGGCCATCCTGCCCTACTACTTCGACTCGAAGGAGAATCTGATACTCCTGACCATGCGGTGGGTGCTAGCCCGCGTCGCCCAGCGCATCCGCGAGGCGATAGCGCAGGCGGCCACAGCCGAGGAGAAGGTGTCGGCGATGATAGACGCTATCTTCGTGGGACCGGAGTCGAACCGCAGGTTCTACCTGGTCTTCTTCGACTTTCTGGGCTATGCGGCAAGGAGCGACAGGTTCGCCGACGTGGGCGCGACGTTCCACGAGATCTGCAATAGCCTCTACGCAGAGGTCGTGCGGCTGGGGCAGGAGGAGGGCGTCTTCCGCAAAAGGGACGCCTGGGAGGCCGCGACCGTCGTCCGCGCGCTCGTGGACGGGCTCTTCACGCAATGGGTCCAGGAAAAGGACTGGAAGAACTCGCACGAGAAATACCGCGAGATGTGCAAGCGCTCCGTGTTGATCTACCTGACCGCTGGTGCGTAGATGAGCGAGGCCGTGCGTCCTTCCACCCTCGCCGCGCAACCCATCGGGGAAGCGTCACGTGTGGTGGAAGGTGTTCATCAGCTCAAGCTTCCGGTACCTTTCCCCCTCAAGTTCGTAGCCTCGTACCTGATCGAAGGCGAGGGCGGCTGGACGATAATCGACCCTGGCTTCGACTACCCGCCGGCGCGCGAGGCCTGGGAATCGGAGGCGGCGCGGATGGGCCTCGACCTGGACCGGGACGTGACGCGGCTCATAGTCACCCACCTCCACCCGGACCACATCGGGCTCGCGCGCTGGCTGGAAGGGCGAAGCGGCGCGCCGGTGTGGATGCTCGAGAACGAGATCTCGAACGCCAGGCACGTCTGGGACCCGGGCAGGAACTCCGACGACTTCGTGAGCTACATGATGCGCCACGGTATGGATGCCGAGACGGCTGGCGCCACGGCCGGCACCACAAGGCTCGGCATACGCCTGCCGGAACGCCTGAGGCCCCTGCGCCCGGAGGATCGGATAGAGCTTGGGGGGAGCGAGGCGAGGGTTATCCACACCCCCGGCCACTCGGACTTCCACTTCGTCCTGCACGACGAGCGGAGACGGCTCCTCTACGCCGGGGATCATCTACTGCTCGAGATCACGCCGAACATCGGCCTCTGGACCTACACGGCCCCGCGTCCCCTGCGACGCTACCTCGATTCTATTGGGGGCCTGCGTGGCCTGGACGTCGACCTCATCTTCCCCGGTCACGGCCCGCTCTTCCACGATCTCGACGGCCGGATAGACGAACTCGTCCTCCACCACGAAGAGCGTCTCTCGGTCATGCATGAGGCCCTCGAGGGCGAGCCCGCGACCGCGTTCGAGGTCGCCCGCCGGGTCTTCCCGGACGAGCTGAGCGACCACCAGCTCCGCTTCGCCCTCGCCGAGACGCTCGCCCACCTCGAGCACCTCGTGGACGACGGAGGTGTCGAACGCCTCAGCGGCGAAGTGGAGCGCTACCGCGCCGTCTAGCCCATGCTACGAGGAGCACCAGAGGTTCATCGAGACGGCGGGACTACCGCTGCCAGCGTCGGCGCTCGACTCGGCTTGACAAGCGTCCCGAAGCGGCGTACTATGCCGTAGAAATACATCGTCGCACGATGCATCGAGAGACAGAGCGAAGAGGAGAGGTGGTGTATGGGCGGTAAGAACGTGCCAGGGGAACGCTCGGGTGATCCGGGAGACCTACTGCCCCTGACGTCCGTCGCGTTGAACGTCCTGCTGGCGCTGGCCGACGGGGAGCGCCACGGCTACGGGATCATGCTGGAGGTGAGGGAGAGGACCGGCGGGAGGGTACGGCTAGGGCCGGGCACACTCTACGGGGCGATCAAGCGCCTGAAGGAGGGAGGCGTGATCGAGGAGTCTGGGCAGAGGCCAGACCCCGGCGAAGCCCCGGAGGACGAGCGGCGCCGCTACTACCGCCTCAGCGGCTTCGGCTGCGAGGTCCTGGCGGCGGAGATCGAAAGGCTCGACGGCCTGGTGCGCGCCGCGCGCCGGAAGGGCGCCTTCCCCGCGCCAAAGACGAGCCCGGAGGGGGCGTAATGGCCTCTCCGAGGGGGCACCAACGCGCTGTAGGGACCTCGGAGCGGGCCTACCGGTCGCTCCTGCGGGTCTACCCGCGAGAGCTTCGGGACGAGTACGGCGACGAGATGGCCCGCTGTTTCAAGGAACTGTGCCGTGAGGAGCTGGAGGACGGCGGCGGCTTGGGTCTGGCAGTGTTGTGGGCCCGCACCCTGCCTGAGTTGTTCTACACCGCGCTCAAGGAGAGGAGCAATATGTCGGACAGGAACGCGTACCGATTCGCCGCCGGCGTTGCGCTCGCGGCAGCACTACTCCTCGTCTGGTTGAGCCTTGGTGTTGGCATCATCGGGGCTGACGGCGACCCCGCCAACACGATGTATTTCGGGGTGGTAGGCGTCGGAATCATCGGTGCCATCGTCGCGCGCTTCCGGCCACATGGAATGGCACGCGCGTTGTTCGCGACGGCGCTCGCTCAGGCGCTGGTCGCCGTGATCGCGCTGATCTTCGGGTTGGGCCTCCCGTGGAGCCCGCCGGTAGAGATCTTGATCTTGAACGGATTCTTCGTCGCGCTGTTCGTCGGATCGGCGTTGTTGTTTCGGCATGCTGGGCGGGGGCGAACTCCCGCGGGCGCAGGGCCGGAGGGTTGATCCGCAACTACGTCCGAGAGAATCAGGCATCATACGGAATCCGCATGAACAGTGCCGCGGTGAGTACAACCTGGGAGAGTGCTCCTTCCACCGCTTTGCCCCCAGGATGAGCGTCATTCCCGCGAAACTTGTCGGAAGTTCGGGTCATCTGCCGCCGACGTGGATGGCCGGGCGTCTCGTACCGTCCGGTTCGGCTTCGCGCAACACCTCATGGGTGACGGGGGCGGTGTCTCCTTCCCCGAATAGCAGGAAGCGGAACAGGTACACGATGGGGTTGCCCTCCGTCCACCCGAAGTAGCAGTGGGGCGTCTTGCCGGTCTCGTCTCGCAGGTGCAGCAAGAGGGCGGCGATGGCGTTGGGCACGACCGAGCTCACCGCCCTCATGACCTTGTGGTCGCCTACCTCCACGCCCCTAACCTCCAGCACGTCCTCGAACTCCGAGGCGTCCTCCACGTCGACCTCCAGGAATATGATGGGAACGTCCTTGGGGATGTGGTTGTCCTCGCGTTGTTCGGCCTCCTTGTGGTCGTACTCTGCCTCGTCGCCCGACTGGCGCCGGTTGGCGACGATGTGAACCTCGCCCTTGTGGCTCGCCTCCTCGACGAACCTCAGCGCCACCTCGTCCAGTTCTATACGCTCCTGCCTCAGCTCGAGCGAGCGGTAAACCCGCGAGACGAGCGAGGTCGCGATAATAGCCCCGATGAAGAACAGGGAGATCAATATGCCGTCGGGGCGCTTCACCTCGTTGGCCAGGAGCGCGTAGACGAAAACAGCCGTAACCAGCCCGAAGGCGATCGCCCGTACCCTCGTACCCCCGCGCCAGGCCGAGAGCGTCACGGCGAAGGCGGCCGAGCACATCATCGCCAGCACGCCCGTGGCGTAGGCCCCGGCCTGGGCGTCCACGTCGGCGGAGAAGATGATCGTGACGACGACGGCTATGGCGATGTAGACGAGCACGAGCGGCCGTATCGCCCGCGCCCACTCGGGGGCCATGCCGTATCGGGGCAGGTAGCGGGGCACGATGTTCAACAGCCCTGCCATGGCCGAGGCGCCGGCGAAAGCCAGGATAAGGATCGTGCTCACGTCATAGACCGTCCCCAGGGCTTCGCCGAGCTGGTCGTGCGCCACGTAGGCGAGCGCCCGGCCGTTGGCGCTGCCGCCCGGCGCCAGTTCTCGGGCAGGGATCAGCAGCGTCGTCACGAAGCTGGTGGTGAGCAGGTAGAAGCTCATGATCAGGGCCGCGACGGTGAGCATCCTGCGCGTGTTTCGGATGCGCCCCGCAGGACGCTCGGGATCGTCGTTCTCGTCGCCCCGAACGAGCGGCATCATGCCGACCCCCGTCTCGAACCCCGAGAGTCCTAGCGCCAGCCGCGGGAACACGAGGAGCGAGGCCCCTAGCATCAAGAGTGGGTTGCCGTAGTTCGTGAACAGCGCGTCTTGCCAGCGTACTATCTCCTGCGGGTGCGTCGCGATCTCGTAGAAGCCCACGCCAACGACGAGGAGGTTCAAGAGCAGGTAGGCCCCGACGATGAAGACGGCGATGCCGATGGCCTCCTTGAAGCCCTTGAGGAAGATCGCGCCAAGAATCGCCAGGAGCACCAGCGTGATGATGACCTCCCGGCCGTGCAAGAATGAAGGCACCAGAGGGTTCTCGACCACGTGGATGGCGGCGTCCGCGGCCGAGAGGGTGATCGTTATCAACCAACCCGTCGCCACGAACCCCAGGAGGCAGAGCACGAGCACCTTGCCCCTCCAGAACGAGAGCAACCTCTCGAGCATCGAGATCGAGCCTTGCCCGTTGGGGCTCTCCTGGGCCACCCGCCAGTACATGGGCAGCGCCCCGAAGAGGGTCAAGAGCACTATGAAGAGGGTGGCGATGGGGGAGAGCGCCCCTGCGGCCAGAGCCGCGATGCCGGGTATGTAACCGAGCGTGGAGAAGTAGTCAACCCCCGTAAGGCACACGACCTGCCACCAGGCGTGCTGCCCGCTTCGGCCCTCTTTGGCCTGCGGTCCAGGCACGTCCTCGACCACTTCCGCAAGCAGCCAGCGCTTGAGCAGCTCGGTGGGGGACTTCTTGGGCGTCGATTTGTCGTCTGCCACTACGCCAACCCGCCTGTTCGGTAGGGGCCGGTGGGGCAAGACGCCTGCGAGGATCGTCTCTCGAACACCATCTCCCGCCCAGTATAGATCTGAGTCCCAATAAGGTGCCACCAGCAAGGAGGTCCCTGCTCTATTCGAGTTGTTACGCCCAGCGCCGGAAGCCCGCCTTGCCGAGCGTGCGGCGCGGTGTACGAATCGCGCGTAGTGGGAATGAACAAACAACGGTCTTAACGACCAGTCACCCTGTTCACCGGCCAGTGGGTCGATATCCCCATCGGGGAACTCGCTCCCTTCGCCGCGGAGTAGGAGGATGCCGGGAGGGAGTAGCGTGAGGAAACTCAAGATGGGCATGGTCGGCGGGGGTTCTGATGCCTTTATCGGGGCTGTACACCGTGCCGGCGCCCTCATGGACGGGCAGGTCGAGTTCGTCTCGGGCGCCCTCTCCTCGACCCGGGAGAAGTCGTTGGCCTCGGGTCGCGCGCTCGGCCTCTCAGAGGAGAGGAACTACGGCTCGTGGGAGGAGATGCTCGAGCGGGAGCTCGCTCTCCCAGAAGAGGAGCGTGTGGATTTCGTTAGCGTGGTGACGCCGAACCACCTGCACTATCCGGTGGCGCGCGCCTTCGCCGCTGCAGGCATAAACGTGGTGTGCGACAAGCCGATGGTCCTCGATTCGGAGCAGGCCGGGGACCTCGTCCGCGTCGTCGAGGAGAGCGGCGTCGTCTTCTGTGTCACCTACCAGTACACCGGCTACCCGATGGTCAGGCAGGCCGCGCACATGGTCCGAAAGGGGGACCTCGGGGAGATACGCAAAGTCGTAGTCGAGTACGAGCAGGGCTGGCTCGCGAGCAAGATCGAGGAGAGCGGCGCCAAGCAGGCCGAGTGGCGCACCGACCCCGAGAAGGCCGGCGTGGCCGGGGCCATAGGCGACATAGGAACGCATGCCGAGAACCTCGTCTCCACAATAACCGGGCTGGAGATCTCGGCTCTCTGCGCTGACCTCACCAGCTTCGTGCCGGGACGGCGCCTCGACGACGACGGCAACCTCTTGTTGCGCTACGAGGGAGGGGCGAAGGGTGTCCTCATCGCCTCCCAGATCTCCGCCGGAGAGGAGAACAACCTGCGCGTACGCGTCTACGGCACGGAGGGCGGCCTCGTGTGGCGCCAGGAGGAGCCCAACTACCTCTACCACAGGCCGGCCGAGGAGCCCGAGAGGGTGCTTAAGAGGGGCAACGAGTACCTCTCGGAGGAGGCCAGGAGGGCCGCGAGGGTCCCGCCGGGCCACCCGGAGGCCTTCATCGAGGCATTCGCCAACGTCTACGCCGGCGTAACGGAGGCGGTGCGGGCAAAGGAGGAAGGGCGCGAACCCGACGCGAAGCTGCCCTTCCCAAGCATCCACGATGGCGCGAGGGGCGTCTACTTCGTCGAGAAGGTCGTGGAGAGCGCGGCGAGCGAAAAAAAGTGGACCGAGGCCCGGTGGCGCGCCGCGGCCGGCGAGTCCACCTGACAAGTGCCAAGAGCGCGGGTTGTGGAGGATCAATCCTTTCGCAACCCGCTGTGAGGGCTCGTTCGGGTAAGTGTCGGTTCAGGTTACGGCGTCGTCCTGGATCTGCCCCCGCGCTAGCGCTCGGAAGGCGGCCCGCTGCTCCGGTGTGCCGAGGACGCCCACCGCGTCGCCGGACTCTAGTCGCAGGTCTGCACCGGGGTTCGGGATCACCTTCTCGCCCCGCACTACCGCCAGCACGGACGCCCCGGTCTCGCTTCTCACCCCGAGGTCGCCGATGGTACGCCCGAGGACAAGGCTTTCGTCAGGGTCGCCGTCTCCCGGCAGGCGCACCCATTCCACCTCGATCGCCCGCGAGGCCGTTGCAAGTCTCATTAGGAACCCGTCGCCGCCCTCATCGGATGCGGGATCCTCCGCGGAGATAGAGGCGTACAGTTCTCTGCGTACCCCGTCGGCGAAGTTCTGGGCCTCCTCTGCCCCCACCCCGAAGCGCGCGAGGGCCTGGCGGGCCAGCTCGAGTCCGGCTTCGAATTCGGGTTGCACCGCCTCGTAGACGCCCAGGCGGCCGAGGTCTTCTAGCTGCTCGACGCTCTCCGCCCGCACCAGGATCTCGGCGTCAGGGGCTAGCGCCTTGGTCCGCTCGACGGCGAGCCTGGCGGCGATGGCGTCGGGGACGCTTATGACTACCAGGCGCGCCTCGCCGACGCCGGCGGCCTCGAGGACGGGTTGGGCCGCGGCGTCGCCGAAGACCGTCGGAAAGCCCGCCTGCCTGGCGTCCTCGGCGCGAGAGGGGTTGGCCTCTATGATGACGAAGGGCTTTTCGAGCCTGTCGAGCAACCGGGCGACAAAGGAACCCACTCGCCCGTACCCGGCGATGATCGCGTGGCCTCGCAGCCCGCTCTCGGGCACGTTGAAGGTCCTGAGGGGCTCCCTTGGGAACCTCCTCCGGTAGCGCCCGTACAGGGCAGGGGCTAGCCTGGCGATCAGGGGGGTGAGGGCCATAGTAATGGCCGCGGTCGCGAGGACGAGCGAGTAGGTCCCCTGGGAGATCGCGTCCGTGCTTATCCCCTCCCGGGCGAGCAGGAACGAGAACTCCCCGACCTGGAAGAGCCCGAGGCCAACAGCGAAGGGCGCGATGTTGACGTAACCGAATGCCCTGGCGAGACCACCGAAGATCAGGCCCTTCACGAGGAGGACCAGCACCACGACCAGCGCGATGGTCCCAGCGCTCTTCCAGAGGAACGCGGGGTCGATCAGGAGCCCGACCGAGACGAAGAAGATCATGGCGAAGACGTCCCTAAGGGGCTCGATCTCGGCGAGGGCCTGGTGGCTGTAGTCGGATTCGGAGAGGACCATTCCCGCGACGAAGGCCCCGAAGGCGAACGAGAGCCCGACGAGGTAGGTCGCGTAGCCGATCCCGAGTCCTATAGCCACCACGCAGACCAGGAACAGCTCGCGCGAGCCCCAGGCCGCCAGCCGCGCCAGGATGAGGGGCAAGACCCTGGAGCCCAGGAAGAGCATCGCCGCGAGGAACGCCGCCGCCTTGAGGAGGGCGAATCCGAGCTCGGGAAGGCCTTCCCTCACGTTCTCGAGCACGGGCAGCACGGTCAGGAGCACTACGATGGCGAGGTCCTGGACGATGAGCATGCCGATCATTACCCGGGCAGAGAGGGTACTCAAAACCCCCTGCTCGCCCAGGGTCTTGAGGACCACGGCGGTGCTCGAGAGGGAGAACAGGGCACCTAGCCACACCGACTCGACCCAGCCCAGATCCAGAAGGAGGCGGCCCACAGCGTAGCCGAAGGCTATAGTCAGCGCCATCTGGACCGGGGTGCCTAGCAAGGCGATGCGCCGCACCGGCGCGAGCTCAGCTAGAGAGAAGTGTAGCCCTATGGTGAAAAGCAGGAGCGCCACCCCGATCTCCGCCAGAAGCTCTATCTGGTGCACGTTCCCGACCGAGGGGCCCAAGGTGTTCGGCCCGACGAGGACGCCGGCGGCTATGTAGCCCAGGATCAGGGGCAGCCTGAGGCTTCTGGCCACGATCCCACCAAGGAGGGCGGCCACCAGGATGAGCGCGATGTCGCCTGCGATCCCCACGGTTCTCCCCACACCTTACTACGAAGACCCGGGCGTCGTACGAGCCCGTCGGGGCGAAGCCCGATGGTAGAGTGGGGACAGCCGCAACAGGAACCTTCTAACCAGCGTGGGTGGGCAACGTGAGCGTTCTGAACCCGAAGATAATCGTGAATGCACTGGCGGCGGTCGTAGCCGCCGTGGGCGCCGCGCTGCTCGTCCCGGCGGCCTACTCGCTGCTGACGGGTTCGGACGACGCCTGGACCTTCTGGTTGCCAGGGGTCGCGGCCCTGACCCCCGGCGTGGCCCTCTTTGCCCTCACGCGGACCCGCCGGCGAAGCGGTTACGTATCGAGACAGAGCATATTCCTGATGGTGGTCGTGTGCTGGTTGAGCGTGGGGCTGGTCGGTGCTGCGCCGTTTCTCCTCGCCGAGTTTATGGGTCCGGTCGACGCGTTCTTCAACTCCATGGCCGGTTTCACGACTACAGGGGCGGCGACGGTCACGCCGGAAGAGCTCTCACCCGCCTTGCTGCTCTGGCGCAGCATGAGTCAGTGGATCGGAGGCATAGGCATTATCGTGCTCTTTGTGGCCATCGCGCCGCTTGCGGGGTTCGGCGCCACCCAGCTCTACACGGCCGAGGCGGCGACGCCGGTTCAGGAGCGGGTTACCCCGCGCATCAGGGGCACGGTCAAGGTGCTGGCCCTCGTCTACGGCGGCCTGACGCTGGCGGGCGTAGTCGTCCTGCACCTGGCCGGGATGGGCACGTTCGACGCGGTCACCTACGCGCTCAGCACGGTCTCGACCGGCGGGTTCTCTACCGACTCGGACTCCGTGGCAGCCTTCGACTCCTGGGCCGTCGAACTGGCGATTACGGCGGGGATGGTGCTGGCCGGCACGAACTTCGGTATCTACTACACGGCGGCCAGGCGCGGACTGGGGCGCGCCGTCGGCAACGCCGAGCTTGTCACCTACCTCGGGGTGATCCTCGCGAGCACCGTGCTGATAACCGTTGACCTTCGCATCTCCGATTACAGCGGCTCGTTGGCCACGGCGTCCCGCGAAGCCCTCTTCCAGAGCGCGAGCCTGACCACGGGGACGGCCTTCAGCACGGCGGACTGGAGCGCCTGGCCTCCGTTCTCAGTAGCGTTGCTCGTCCTGATCATGGCCGTAGGCGGTTGCGCTGGCTCGACGGCCGGGGGCATGAAGGCCATAAGGGTCTACCTGCTCTCACGCAACGCCGCACAGGAGATCTTTCGCCTGGTCCACCCGCGGGCCGTTACGCCCCTCGTGTTGGGCGACCGGGTGCTGCCCGAACGTATCCGGGTGGGGGTCCTCGGCTTCTTCTTCGTCTACGTAGCGACCGTGGCCACTGGCACCCTCCTCATCGCCATGCATCAGGTCCCCGTGGGGCCGGCTTTCGGGTCCGTATTTTCGTGCGTGAACATAACCGGCGCGTTCCCCGGCGCCGCCGGCACCACGCAGTTCTACGCCGATCTGCCCGCAACGGCCAAGACCGTGCTCGCTATCTTGATGCTCCTGGGACGCCTGGAGCTCTTTACGGTTCTGGTCCTGCTCAGCCCCGCTTTCTGGCGAACCTAGCGGAACCCGACTGGAGCGCTCACAGCGGCTTTTTCACCCGGCGCCCGCGGGTGTTGCGGGGGGTTCCGCGGGGGAGTAGTGTACTCCTCGGAGCTAGCGACTCTCTCAGAGGAGGATATAACCTGGCGTGACTGGGACCACGCTTCTTACGAACGCTTTCCTCATAGACTGCGCCGGGAACGAGCCGCGCGAGCAGGCCTCCGTGGTGGTTGAGGGAGAAAGGATAAGCGAGGTACGCTTCGGGGATAGCGGTCCGACGGGCAGGCACGACGCGATCCTGGACTGCGCGGGGATGACGCTCATGCCGGGGCTGACCGACGCCCACGTCCACATAGGCGCTGTGGACGTGAACATCCTCGACCAGCACAGGGAGCACCCCTCCAACCTGGTCGCCCTGATGATGGCCAGGATCCTCGAGGACACCCTCCAGCAGGGGTTCACGACCGTGAGGGACGCCGGCGGCACGGACTGGAGCTTCAAGGCGGCGCTCGAGCGCGGGATAGTCGACGGCCCGCGGCTGCTCATCAGCGATCGTCCACTCTCGCAGACGGGCGGGCACGGTGACTGGCGCAGGGCGACCGAGACCGAGTCGCCGGAGATCTTCTGTCCCACCGCGGGGATGCGCTCGGTGGTCTGCGACGGAACCGACGAGGTGAGGCGCGCCGCCAGGGAGCAGCTCAGGCTTGGGGCCGACCAGATCAAGGTGATGGCCTCGGGCGGAGCGATGTCCCACGCGGATGAGCTCTCGGCGACCCAATATGCTCTGGAGGAGCTCAGGGCCGCCGTCGAGGAGGCCGAGGCAGCCCGCACCTACGTCATGGCCCACGCCTACAACGACGAGAGCGTGAGGAACTGCCTCGAGTCCGGTGTGCGCTCCATCGAGCACGGCAACCTTATAGATGAGGAGACCGCGCGGCTTATCGCGCAAGCCGGCGCTTACCTCGTGCCCACCCTCGTCACTTACGAGGCGCTCTCGGAAGAAGGAGAGAGCTACAACGTGCCCGAGGACGTCATCCGCAAGATCGACGAGGCGCGCGAGCTAGGTGTTCGGGCCCTCCGTTTCGCCTACGAGGCCGGCGTGAGGATCGCCTCAGGCTCGGACCTGTTGGGCCCCTTGCAGGATCGCAAGGCGCGTGAGCTGGAGATCAAGACCGAGGTCATGAGCCCGATGGAGAGCCTCGTCTCAGCGACGAAGACCAACGCCTCCCTCTTCGGGATGGAAGGCGAGATCGGCACCGTCGAGGAGGGCAAGTTCGCCGACCTGTTGGTGGTCGACGGCAACCCCCTGGAGAATATCGCCGTGCTGCAGAGGAAGGCCAACCTGAAGTTGATCATGAAGGGAGGCAGGGCGTTCAAGAGCGAGTTGGAAGAGTCTTGAGCAGTCTGTCGAAACCAGACGCGCCCCTCCTTCTAGTCTCTACATCGTCGGTGTTGCCGGCGCCCCGCGAACGGACGTCGTGCTCGGCGCGGGCGGCGTTGACGGTCCCGATGTGCTGCTCGGCCCAGATACACAGGCGTGAGATTGGCCCCATATCTCTTTGTAAGCATTTCAGCCGGGCAGGATTTCAGCATAGTGCTCTTGCTGAAGTGCTGACTAGCTGAATTGCTGAAGTGCGCGATATGCCGAGGTCTTGACTTCGGCATATCGCTTCAAGTGGCATGCCCCCTGGTGCGGGATGATCCGAGAACCTCCTGGCTTTCGTAGTCGCTTCTGTATCGGGAAACGGATCCCGTCCACAGGTAGGGGCCAAGAAGCCCACTCAGGATGAATCGAAAGGACGAACGCCTATGTTCGCGGGACTCGCATCGCCTTCTTACCTGATCCTCGTGCCAGCCAGCCAGAGGAGCTTCTAAGTTCATGTTCGGTATCGGTGCACAGGAGATGGTGATCATAGGGCTCCTCCTGTTGGTCGTCTTCGGTCCCGCCAAGCTCCCCGGCATGGCCCGAGATTTCGGCAGGTTCGTCTTCGAAGCCCGCCGCTCGATAGAGGAGTTCAAGACTGACCTCGTCTCCGAAGAGGAGGGCGGCCTGGAGCCCCACGAAGACCCCGGTACAGAACAAGGGCCGCAAGCAAGCGGGGAACCGAAGAACGTCAGGCATGAAGAGGATGCAGCGGTTATCCGCAGCGCGCCGCCCACCGAATAACGTCGGCACTGACTGGATCGTGCACCGCCGATCTCGCTTCCACGTGGCCCAGAGACCCGTACACTAAAGTGGTCAGTGGCACTGACCATCGCCGGAGTCGGTGAAGCTTTCGTCCCCCACGGGGATAAACTCCCACTCGTAGCCCTTCGGGCGCAGGGTGAGCTCGAGGACGCCGTCGATGCCGTCGGTGCGCACCTCGCTATTGGTGATGGGGTCCGACGAGATCGGCGCCTCGCCTCCGCCGCCGCCGGTGCCAACCACGAACTGGCGGATGCCCCGCTCGGAGTCTGCCCTCCCCCGCGGATCCTGCGGTGCGAAGCGCTCGTAGTTGTGCTCGTGGCCGGAGAGGACCACGTCGGTGTTTGCCTCGTAGAGCGCCTCCCACAGCACCTCCACCCCCCCGCTCGTGGAGCCGTGTTTCTCCCCCGAGCTGAAGCGCGGATGGTGCATGTAAGCGAGGGTGCACCGCACCTGGCCGGCGGCGGCGAGGTCCTCCTCGAGCCATCTCGTCTGGGGGGAACCCGGACCACAGCGGACTTCCTCGCAGTTGCTGTTGAGGGCCACCACGTGCCAGGACCCAACGTCGTAAGAGTAGTAGCCCCCCTCGGGGTCGCCCGCGGCCTCCCCGAAGTACTCGAAGTAGCCTCTGGCCCCCTCTGTATAGTACTCGTGGTTGCCCGGGACGGGCCTGGTGCGGTCCTTGAACCGCCCCCACGACGGCCCGTAGCATTCCTCGAAATTCGCCAACGAGCCCTTGGGGTAGGCCTCGTCGCCCAGAGCGAGGACCGTCCCGTCGACGCCCTCGACCAGCTCGGCGGTAGCCTCGTCGGCCTCGGTGCGGCAGCTGGCGATGTCGCCCGCCGCGACGACCCCCGCCGCGGAAGGAGGCTGAGGGGTTGGCCCCGGAGTGCAGCCCCCGGCGAGGAGGAGGACCGCGACGGTGGCCACGACGACTCCCGTGGCGGTCCTCCCGGTGGCTCCGCGGCCTCTGATCCGCTTCCGATTACCCATGAGGATAAGATATCCGAGGGACCCGCGGGTGGCAATGATCCCGATCACGCACCCAAGCAGGGGCTCCCACAAACTCTGGAGACGGCTACGGCGAGGACATCGCACCCGACGGGTGGCGCATAACGGACTTCGAGATCGAGCAGCGCTCCGTGGCGTACGCGACCACCTTCGGAGACCCCGATGCCTCCGGAGGCAGCACCCAGGAACATCTATTCGCGTCAGCCATCACAGACTAGCACCTGATGCCAAGCCGTGCGGAGAGCTACATCCTTTCCGCACGGCGCTTCAAGAAGGCAGCGGGACGTTCTGGAGCCTCACCTGGCCGCGGGCGACCTCCTTGCCGTCTTCGGCGCGGGTGATGATCACCTGCCAGAGCTGCTGGCTCTTGCCTTGCATGACGGGCTCGGCGACCACCTCGACCCTGCCCTCCTCCGTCGGCCGCAAGAAGTCGGTACTGTTGTTGAGCCCCACGGCGAACTGCCCCTTCTCCTCCACGGCTGCCGATGCCCCGACACTGGCCGCGCTCTCGACCGCCGCGGTGTAGACGCCGCCGTGCACGACGCCCCAGGGCGTATGGTGGCGCTCGTCGAGCTGGATCGAACCCAGAACCCTATCTCCACCGATCTCCTCGAAGCGCAGCCCGGCCACCCGCAGGAACTCGCTTGAGACTTCGGGATCCCTGTCTTTCACGTTGATTCTCCTCTCGCAAGGGCGCCTGACCCCCGCCGAAGTGGCGGAGAGTAGAACGCCGTACTCACGACTGCCAAGGCTACCATGCCGCCTACCACAAGGGGCTGTGGACGGCGTTGGCGTAGCCAGACCGCCCGCCTGGCGCGTCGAGAATGCCGTAGAATACGATTCTCGAGAGACCCGCTGGTGGTCTTCGGTCGCACGTAGAAATGTAGTGGCCGTGGGATGGTGTACGTCATCCTGAACAGGAGGGCAAGGTGGGGATCACGGACGCCGGATACGGTATCAGGACCGAGGGTTCGCGTGGGATCCTCGAACGACTCGAACGTTCGATCCCTGGCGGCAGCACCCGCTCCCTCGCCTTTTTTCCTCCATACCCGCTGGTGATCTCCTCCGGCTCCGGCTGCCGCATCCGTGACGCTGACGGCAACGAGTTCATCGACCTCTTGAACAACTACACCGCCTCGATCCATGGCCACGCCGTGCCTGCCGTAAACAAGGCCATGGGCGAACAGGCCGCCCTGGGTACCGTGTTCCCGGCCCCCGGCGAGCCGCAGGCCGAGCTCGCCGAGCGGATCGTGGGCCGGGTGGCTTCGATGGAGAAGGTGCGCTTCGCGAACTCGGGCACGGAGGCCGTCATGATGGCCGTGCGTGGTGCCAGGGCCTTCACCGGAAGGGAGAAGGTAATAAAGGCCGAAGGCGGCTACAACGGCATGTGGGAGCAGGTGCCGATCTCCTGGCCGCAAGACCCGGACCCATATCGGGCCGCGATGCCCGGGGGGGTCCGCGGGCTCGTGCGCATGGTCGACTACAACGACGTGGCCCAGCTCGAGGCGGCGATGGAAGAGGAAGGCGAGGAGGTGGCGGCCATAATCCTCGAGCCGGTGACGGGGACGGGGGTCTTCGAAGGTACCCCGGAATACTTCGCGGCGGCCAGACGCCTCGCCGACGAGCATGGGACGCTCCTCATCTGCGACGAGGTAATAACCCTCAGGTTCGGCCTCGGCGGTTTTCAGGAAGTCCTTGAGCGTCCGTCCCGACCTGACGACGATGGGTAAGATCATCGGCGGCGGCCTCCCGGTCGGCGCCTTCGGCGGACGCTCGGACGTGATGGAGGTCTTCGATCCCCGCGCCCCACACCACCTCCACCACTCTGGAACGTTCAACGGCAACCTCATGACCATGGCCGCGGGCAGCGTGACGCTGGATCTCCTCACGCAAAATGAGATAGAGCGCATCAACGCCCTCGGCGAACGCCTGGCCGACGGGCTGCGCCGCTCCCTCGCAGAGAGGCTGGATCTCCAGGGCGTCGTGAACGCCTGCGGGTCTCTGGTGCACGTCAACTTCGGGACGGACGGCGAGGTCCGCAACTACTCCGATCTCAACCTGGACGACCCTGTGGCGGCCGCCTTCCACCTCGCCGCGCTCGAGGAGGGCGTCTACTTCGCCCCCCGCGGCTTCATGAACACATCAACCGCTATGGACGAGCAGGTGGTTGACGACGCCCTGGAGGCCTGCTCCCGTGCGCTCGAGCGCGTGGTGCACTCACAAAAGGCCCCGAAGTAGGGCGGCCAGCGGGCGTAGCTTCCCAGCCAGGCCGCTCGCCCGTGATTCGGGGGAGGGCTACAATGAGAGCCGCCGAAAGACGCGCCGACCGGGTGGGCTGGCACGCCTGCAGGAGGAGATCGTCCGTGGCAAAACCATTTGTTCGTGGCAACCGCGCCCGGTTTCTCAGGCCGGACCTTGGGAGCGTCCCGGCTTGAGGGGTGCAGTTCGAGACGCTCCGTGGACCCGCGCCTGGGACCAGATCGACCGCGATTTCGACGATCACCTGGAGGAGATCCGTCGCTTCTTGCGGTGCCCCACCGTCTCCGCCTCGGACGACGACATGCACGCGGGCGCCGAATTTGTCGCGGCCCTGATCGAGGGCGCCGGCGGGACCGCCGAGATCATACCCACCGCCGGACACCCCGCGGTACTCGGCCACATCGAAGGCGACGGCCCCACCCTCCTGCGCTACGGGATGTACGACGTGCAGCCCGCAGACGAGCCGGGCTGGACCTCGCCGCCTTTCGCCGCCGTTACGGCCGAGGTGTCCGGGGCGGGGCCCAGCATTGTGGCGCGGGGCGCGGCCAATTCCAAAGGCTCGCTCGCCTCTTTCTTGCTGGCGTTGGCCTCGGCCCGCCGGGTCTCCGAGTTGCCGGCGGAGATCGTGTTTCTCGTGGACGGCGAGGAGGAGCTGGGAAGTCCTGGCCTGCCGCAGGTGATGGCCGACCGGCGCGCCGACCTCGCCGCTGAGGCCGTCTTCGACACGGACCTGACCGCGGACAGGCGCGACGTGGCGGAGGTCTACCTCGGGTGCAAGGGCATCGTATCCTTCGTCCTGAGTTGCTCGGGCGGCGAGTGGGGCGGGCCGGTCGGCCGTGCACTCCACTCCAGCGAAGGGGCGGTGATCTCCTCCCCCGCCTGGTCGCTGACACAGGCCCTGGCCGCGCTGAAAAACGCCGCCGGACACAACGGCATCGGGCCGGCGACGGTGCCTCCGGAGGACCGAGAACTACTCGACACCCTGGCACGTGGCTTCGATCCGGCCGCGCACCTGGAAGAATCGAACGCCCTGGCTTACCAGGGACCGGACGACGCGCGTTCGCTTCTCACGGCGCTCATGTACGAGCCTGTCCTCAACTTGAACGGGTTTTCCGCCGGCAGCACCACGGGTAAGACGATCGTGCCTCACGAGGCCAGGGCCGCCCTCGACCTGCGGGTTCCCTTCGGGACGGACGTCGAGTCCGTGGTGGCCGGCATAGAACGCATCGTCGCGGAGGTATCCCCCGAGGTAGCTATGGAGGAGGTGCAGCTCTGTCCTCCCTCGCGAACCACTCCGAACTCGCCGGTCGCGCGGGCGATGGTGGAATCGCAGCGTGACGTGGGGCCGCCGCCGCAGGTCTGGCCCTCGGCCCCCTGGTGGGCGCCCTTCTACCTGTTCGAGCAGGTTCTCGGGCTGCCCTTCGCGTCCGGCGGGGCGGGGCACGCGGGACGCGCGCACGCCGCCGACGAGTACGCGACCATCGCCGGCCTGAGGTCCCACATGCGCCAGTCCATAGCCTTCCTTCACCGCTTCGCCCGTGCCGCCGGAGCGGAAGGGTGAGGCCACGAGAGGAGGTACGGGGTGTGGGCTGAGCCTTTGGAGTTCGGCAAGCTGACGTGGCCCGAGGTGGCGCGGGCGGCGGGTGAGGGGCGCGTGCCAATAGTGCCGGTAGGGACGCTGGAGGACCACGGATACCACCTGCCGATCGACACGGACGTGACGCTCGTCGAGGCGGTGTGCCGGGGCGCCGCGGAGCGTCTACCTTCAGAAACAGTGCTCTTGCCGCCCATCGTGCACGGTTACTCGCCGCACCACATGGACTTTCCTGGCACTATCTCGATCCGGTGGGACACCTTCTGCCGCTACTGCACGGACGTCGCCCTTTCGCTGGTTCGCCACGGCTTCCGTCGGGTCCTGATGGTGAACGGCCACGGCTCGAACCAGAACCTTGTCGAGACCGCGGCGCGCCTTGCGATGGTGGAGCAGCCAGGATCGCTCGTCGCCGCCAGCTTCTACCTGGTATCTGAGAAGAGCGCGGCGGTGATCGAAGATGTGCGCGACTCGGGTCGGGGCGGCATGGCCCACGCCTGTGAGCTGGAGACCTCGATATATTTGCACCTCCATCCCGAGGCCGTGGACATGTCGAAGGCAATCGACGAGCACGGCTACGCCGAGACCGAGCACGCCTGGATGGACTGGTCCGACGGGCCACTCAAAGTGATGCCGTGGTGGTCTTCGTTCTCGGAGTCGGGCGTCCAGGGGGACGCCAGCAAGGCGACCGCGGCGAAGGGCGAGACGCTCTTCAGGGCGGCCACCGAAGAGATCGCCTCCTACGTCGGGGAGCTGCGGAGCATGCCGATTCCCAAGAGAAAGGACCATCACTGATGCTCAAGGGCCACGTCCTGCGTCCCGGCGGTACGATCGGGGTTCCCGCTCCGGCGAGCCCTTACCACAACCGCAGCGAGGTGCTGCGCGGGGTCGAGTGGTGGGAGAGCAAGGGGTACAGGGTGAAACTCGGCCGCAACGTTTACTCCCGCGACGCCTACGTGGCAGGCTCCCCCGAGGGCCGGGCAGAGGACCTGATGGAGATGTTCACCGACGACGAGGTGGACGTGGTGCACTGCTTTCAGGGTGGGTACGGCTCCGCCCAGACAATCGAGCACCTCGACTTCGACGCCATCGGGGCGAACCCCAAACCGTTCATCGGCTACTCGGACATCACCGCGCTGCACACCGCCCTGCGCCACTACACTGAGCTGGTCACCTTCTACGGCCCTGGCCTCGCAGGCGTCAACGACAGGGAGACCAAGCCCTTCACCCGGGAGAGGCTGCTAAAGGCGCTTACGTCCGCGGGGCCGCTCGGCGAGGTGCCGCGTGACCCGAAAAACCCGTACATAAGGTCTTTCGGGGGCGGGTCGGTGACGGCGCCGATGGTGGGCGGGTGCCTGTGGCTCTTGTGCCAGGCCATAGGGACGCCGTGGCAGCCCGACCTCGCAGGCAAGATCTTCTTTTTCGAGGACGTGGAGGCGCCGCCCTGGTTTATCGACGGGTTCCTGAACCAGATGCGCCAGGCCGGGATGCTGGACGGGGTCGTCGGGGTGGTCGTCGGCGAACTGGAAAAGTGCGACTGGCGCGAGGAGTACCCGGAGTGGCCGCAGACGCTCTCCATCGAGGACGTGCTGGAGCGCTACATCGAGCCGTTGGGTGTCCCGGCCCTCTACGGCTACCCACTCGGTCACGGCGAGCGCCTCTGCACCATCCCCCTCGGCGTCTCGGTGGTGTTGAACGGGGATGATAGAACCCTTACAATCCAGGAGCCTGCCTTACTGGAATAAGTTCAGCGTTGCTGGAATCAGGGGAAAGGGGAATATGCGAAAGATCGCTGCGGTCGCGGTGTTGGTGGCCCTCATCTCCATGCTGACCGGTGCCGCGGGCGCCGGCGCGCAGGGTTCATCCGGGAAGGACGAGAAGCTCGTCTTGCGCATCGGGGACACCAACGACATCGACGGGTTCAACCCGTTCAAGCTCGTGGAGGTTCCTTCTTTCGAGGTCATGGACCTCACCTACGACCTGTTGGTCGACTTCTCCCCCAAGGACTCTAGCCCGGTGCCTGGCCTGGCCGACTCGTGGGAGCACTCCAAAGACGGCCTTACATGGACCTTCCACCTCAACAAGGACGCAAGGTGGCAGGACGGCAAGCCGGTGACCTCCGAGGACGTGGCGTACACGTTCAATCGTATTTTGGAAGAGGAGCAGGGCCTGTACATCGACTACGTCAAGCAGATCGACAAGATCGAGACGCCCGACAAGCACACCGTGGTCTTTACGACCAAGGAACCCTCGGTCCAGATGCTCTCCATGTACGTGTACATTCTGCCCAAGCACATCTGGGAGAAGGTACCCGCCGACGAGACCAAGACCTTCCCGAACCAGCCGGCCATCGGGTCTGGACCGTTCCAGGCCGTGGAGTGGAAAAAAGGCCAGTACGCGCGGCTGAAGGTCAACCCCGACTATTTTCGGGGTCGTCCGAAGCTCGATGAGATCATCTTCCAGTTCTACGACAACGACGACACGATGGTCCAGGCGCTCAAGAACGGCGACGTCGATTTCATCACGGAGATGCCCATCAACCTGTTCAAGTCCCTCGAGAACGAGGAGGGGATAGCAACCAACTCGGCCCCCGACCCTGGCTTCAGCGAGCTAGGCTTCAACCTCTACGAGCCGACCCCCGAGCTGATAAAGGAGTTCGACGCCCCGAAGACGAGTACCGGCAACCCGGCACTGCTCGACGCCAGGGTGCGGGAGGCTATCAACTGGGCCATCGACGAAGACGCGCTCACCGAGAAGGTTTTGCAGGGCGAGGGCGTCCCCGGCACCACGCTCGTCCCCCCGGTGCTCGCCAAGTACCACCTCGAGCTGAACGAATCCGAGGTGCAGGGCTTCGACATAAATCGGTCCAAACAGTTGCTGGAGCAGGCCGGGTGGAAGGACACCGACGGCAACGGCATCGTGGACAAGAACGGCGAGGATCTGACGCTACGTTTGTTCGTGCGCTCGGAGAACAAAGACTCGATAACAGAGGGCCAGTATATCGAGGGCTGGTTCGAGGAGGCCGGCATCGGGCTGGAGACCAAGGCCATGGGCGACACGGCGCTCACCGATGCCATCTACGCGGCCGACTACGACATGTTCACCTGGGGCTGGAGCTCCGACGCCGATCCCGACTTCATCCTATCTGTCCTGACCTGCGACCAGATCATGGGCTGGTCCGATACTTTCTGGTGCAACCAGGACTACTCGCGGATGTACGGGGAGCAGAAGGAGCAACTCGACCTCGATGAGCGGGCGAATACCATCAAGGAGATGCAGCGCATCGCCTACGAGGACAACCCCTACATCATCTTCTACTACGACAACCAGTTCGAGGCCTGGCGCACGGATAAGTTCAAGGGCTGGACCAAGACTCCGACCACCGCGGACCCCGGCCAGATCATCTACACCTTCTCCAACGAAGGGTACCTGAACCTGAAGCCGGTCAGCTCCAGGGAGGCCACCGGTACCGCGGGCGGTACCTCACCGCTCCTCTACCTCGGGTTTGTGCTCGTAGGAGCGCTCATCGCCGCGGTGTTCATCGTGCTCATCCGGAGGAGGAGCGCGGAGGACAGGGCCTGAGCCGCGCGCGCTACGTAGCGGGCAAGCTGTTGGGGGCTGTTGGCACCCTGTTCTTCGTGCTGGTCCTGAACTTCTTTCTGTTCCGCATCCTGCCAGGGGACCCCGCGCGCACGCTCACCAGGCTGCAGCGCTCGTCTCCTTCCACCATCGAGGCGGTCAAGAAGGAGCTCGGGCTCGACCGGCCGCTCCCCGTCCAGTTCTTCGACTACCTCGGCGACACCGCCCGCGGGGAGCTCGGCATCTCCTACGTCTTTTCCCGTCCCGTCTCCGAGGTTATCGCGGGCGCCATCTGGCCGACCATTCTGCTGGTCGGGGTAGCCACCATCGGGGCGACGGTGATAGGCACGCTCATAGGCATCTGGGGCGCGTGGCGCAGGGGTAGCGCCATCGACACGACCACTTTAGGCTTCGGTCTCGTCACCTACGCCATGCCCGAGTTCTGGCTGGGGATGCTCTTGATCCTGTTGTTCGCGGTCGCCCTGGGATGGTTCCCGACCTCGTTCATGACCACCCCCGGTCTGGTAGACGCCTCCGCGGGCGCGCAACTGGTGGACACGCTGGAGCACCTGTTCTTGCCGGCGCTCACGCTGGTGCTCGCGCTCCTTGGAGAGTACGCCCTGATCATGCGCTCCAGCGTGATCGAAGCGATGAACGAAGACTACGTCACCACGGCCCGCGCCAAAGGAATGCGCGAAGCCCTGGTGCTGCGCAAGCACGTCGTCCCCAACGCCCTGCTGCCGGTCGTCACGCTCGCCGCCCTGAACATCGGCTTCATCGTCTCCGGCACCATCACCGTCGAAACCGTCTTCTCGTGGCCAGGTCTGGGACAGCTCACGTTCCGGGCCATCAACGGAGGACCAGATTATCCGCTGTTGCAGGGCCTGTTCTTGATGTTCTCGGCCGCGGTGATCTTCGCCAACCTCGCCGCAGACCTGCTGCTCGGGCTGCTCGACCCCAGGATCGGACGGGCGTGAGCGCCCGGGCCACGCCCGAAGTGGTACGCAATGGACGGGCCGTGCGGCGGGCGCGCAGGGTCAAGGCGCTCAGGTCGTCTGCGGGGCTCTTCGTCCGCAACAAGATGGGGGTTGCGGGGCTGGCGATCCTCGTCGTGTTCGTCCTCATGGCCGTGTTCGCCGACGTGCTCGCCCCCGAGGCCCGCCTCTCGGTGACCAACGCGCCAGGCACGCCGCTCGAGCCACCGTCGGCGCGGTTCTGGCTCGGCACCGACGAGTTCGGTCGGTCGGTGCTGGATCTGGTCATACAAGGCTCCCAGATTTCACTGCTCGTCGGATTCCTCGCCACCGGTATCTCCATGCTGATCGGTTCTCTCATCGGGATATCGGCCGGCTTTCTCGGCGGTTGGGTAGACGTGATCCTGATGCGCTTCACCGACTGGTTTTTGGTGATCCCGTTCTTGCCCCTGGCCATCGTGCTAGCCGCCATCCTGGGCCGAAGCCTGTTCGTGATCGCGTTCGTTATAGGGGTCACGACCTGGCCGGCCACAGCCCGCGTGGTACGGGCCCAGGTCCTGACCCTCAAGGAACGCTCTTACGTGGAGCGCGCCCGAGCCCTGGGCGCCGGAAACAGCCAGATCGTCGGCCGCCACATCCTCCCCAATGTTTTCCCCCTGATCTTCGCCAACACCATACTGGTAGTGGCCGTCGCCATCCTTACCGAGACCACGCTGTCCTTCCTCGGACTGGGAGATCCCTTCAGCATCTCCTGGGGCAGCATCCTCGAGTCGGCCTTCGCGGAGGGCGCCATCTCGCTCGGCGCCTGGTGGTACCTGGTCCCACCAGGACTGTGCATCGTTCTCGTGGTGCTCGGCTTCACCATGTGCGGCTACGCCTTCGACGAGATCCTCGACCCCAGGCTGCGAAAACGATGAACGGGACGTTGCTCGACTTAAAGAACCTGCGCGTCCTGTACGAGGTTCGCGGCAAGAAGGCCCCGGCGGTCGATGGCGTTGACCTCTCGCTCGGGGCGGGAGATGCCCTCGGGCTCGCGGGGGAGTCGGGGTGCGGCAAGAGCACGCTCGCGCTCGCGTGTCTCGGGCTGCTTCCGAGCAATGCGACGGTCGAGGGTTCGATCCGGTTTCGGGACACGGAGGTGATCGGGGCCAAGCCCGGACGGCTCAGGGCGTTGCGGTGGGCGGGGATCTCCATGGTCTTCCAGGGGGCGATGAACGCCTTTAATCCGGTCAAACGGGTGGGGGACCAGGTGGTGGAGGCGATACTGCTTCACGAGGACGTCACAAGAAGCGAGGCCCGCCGCAGGATGGAGGACCTCTTCGAGCACGTTGGCATCGCGCCGCGCAGGGCGGGGGATTATCCGCACGAGTTTTCGGGCGGGATGCGCCAGCGGGTCATGATCGCCATGGCCCTCGCGTGTAACCCTCCGCTGGTGATCGCCGACGAGCCGACGACGGCGCTGGACGTCATGATACAGGCCCAGATCCTCAACCTCCTCGCAAAGCTCCGCGAAGAGAGGAACATCGCCCTGATCGTCATAACGCACGACCTCTCCGTCCTCGCCCAAGTCGCCGACCGGGTGGCCGTCATGTACGCCGGACGCATCGTCGAGGAAGGCTCCGCCTCTGAACTACTGACGACGCCCCGCCACCCCTACACGAAGTCCCTGGTCGGCGCCTTCCCCGTCGTCGGAGACCCGGCTTCCCGCGGCGTCCCCGTGGGCCTGCCGGGCGACCCGCCCGACCCCGCCGCCAGGCCAACGGGATGCGCCTTCCACCCCCGCTGCCCCAAAGCCTTCGAGCCCTGCAACAGCGTAGACCCGGTGCTGGAACAGTATGGCTCGCGCCTGGCCGCCTGCCACCTCGTCGCCGGGGAGGAAGCTTGACGGCGGAAGGAACGAGGGGCCACGCTGCGCTTGAGGTGCGGGACCTGGAGGTTCGCTTCGACTCGCGGCGCCACCGCGGTTCATCCGGGGGTGGGGTGCGGGCGGTGGACGGTGTTACCTTCGACGTCGAACCCGGCGAGGTCTTCTGCATCGCGGGTGAATCCGGCTGCGGGAAGACCACCCTGGGTCGCGCGCTGCTCGGCCTGGTGGAGCCGCGCTCGGGAGGGGTCTCGATCTCCGGTCTGAACCCGGCGCGCCTGAGGGGCCAAAAGCTGAGAGAGTTCCGGCGCCGGGTCCAGGTGGTGTTCCAGGACCCGATGGGCTCCCTCAACCCGCGCCAGAGCGTCTACGAGGCGGTCGCCGAAGGGATTCGAATCCACAGGATGGAGGGTGATGAGGGGCAGCTCGTGGCGAGCGCCCTGGCGCGCGCCGGCCTGAGACCGCCGGAGCGCTTCTTCCTCAACTATCCGCACGAGTTGTCGGGTGGACAGCGCCAGCGGGTCGTCATCGCGGCCGCGATTGCGCTCGAGCCCAGGGTGCTCGTCGCTGACGAGCCTGTCTCCATGCTCGACGCTTCGGTGCGCGGCGAGATCCTCGAACTCCTCGTCAGGCTCAAGGACGAGTTCGGGATGACGCTCGTCCTCATCACCCACGACCTCGCTTTCGCCTGGGCGCTAGCCGACCGGGTCGCCATAATGTACCTGGGCAAGATAGTCGAGCTTGGGCCGGCGCAGACGGTGCTAACAGAACCCATGCACCCCTACACCAAATCTCTGCTCGCCGTATCCCCGGAGGTCGGTCGTCGCCGGACGCACGAGGTCCTGGCGGGCGAGCCCCCGGACCCGGCTTCCATCCCTCCGGGCTGCCGCTTCCACCCCCGCTGTCCGGTGCTGCGTTCCGGAGAAGCAGGCTCCCAGAAACCCCGCTGCCTGGGAGAGGAACCGGCGCTCGAAGAGCCCGTGCCTGGACATCAAGCAGCCTGCCACGTCGTCACCGGTCGGGCGGATGATTAAGTATTGGGTACACTTGCGGATGGTAGCGTGCGACGGTCTACGACAAGGGGTGCGACCATGAGGTTGGTGATCTTCGGACCGACGGGCGGAACCGGGCGGCGTCTCGTGGAGCGGGCAATAGCGGAAGGGCACGAAGTTACCGCCTTCGTCAGAGACCCCTCCAGGATAACCGCACGTCACGAGCGTCTCGACGTCGTCGTGGGAGACGCGTTCGACCCGGGTCGGGTGCGGGAGGCGGTGGCCGGAAACGAGGCCGTGGTCAGCGTCCTGGGCGCACGCAAACCCAGCAACCCGCTCCACCCGCGCAGACCGGGGGACCCGGACGGGGTGGCTTCGGCCGGTTCCGCGAACATCATCGCGGCTATGAAGGAGCACGGCGTGCGGCGCTTCGTGTGCCAGACGGCGTGGGGGGTAGGGGAGAGCAGGCAGGATCCTGGGTTTGCAGGCGCGTTCTTCATGAAGGTGCTCGTGCCGCCGTTGCTCAGGGATGAGTACGCGGACAAGGAGGCGCAGGAGAAGCTCGTGCGCCAGAGCGACCTGGAGTGGGTCATAGTCCGCCCAACGATCCTGACCAACGGACCGTGGACGAACTACTACCGGGCGGGGGTTGACCTGAAACCGGGTCGACGCCCTTACATCTCGCGGGCAGACGTCGCCGACTTCCTGATGAGGCAGCTCACAGATGACACGTTCGTGCGTAATACGCCGGCCATCGGGTATTGACCCCTGACGTCCGACCGGCGAGCGCAAGGTCAAATCCTTCCGTACGCCGAGACGGACCTCCTGCCGGCCTGCCACGTTCCTTACTTGTCGGCGATAGTGGTACTCGCGGAGGTCAACGCCGTCGTCTACTATCACGTCCCCGCGTTCAAACGGTGCACGAGGAGCAGCGGTGATCTGGGCCGTCCAGGCAATGGTCCTACCGGAGCTAGCGTCGCTGAGTAAAAAACACTCCAAGTTGTGCTATGTTAGGCACCTGCACACAAGAGGTTGCGCGTGCCGGTGTAGGGTTGTCATCTTTGCTGGAGGGGTTCGGTATTGAGAACGATAGAGGTCGAGAGGTCGCGGGTCGAGCGGCGCCGATCGGCGGTCGTAGAGATCCGGGAACATCTCGCGAGGCTCTACCGGGGTTTCGTGGGTTGGGCTTCCCTTTATGGGGACGGGGACGACCACGACGAGCGTGAGCGGAGGGAGCGCGTCGTCCTTCTTCTCGACGAGCTATCCAAGCAGTATCTGCCGCGGTCCGTATGGCTGATGGAAGGGAACCGCATGAAGATCGAGAACTTCCTGAGTAGGGCAGAAGAGCTCTGCTCCGAGTTCTCCACGGAGATCGAGGAGCGAGGTTACCACCGGGTCAGACGCAGCATGGAGAAGCGCGTGAGCAAGAAGCTCAGGCCGCTCAAAACGGAGGCCGAATCCGGCCTCGAAGCCGAACTAACCGAACCCCGCCCCGGCTGGCGCGACCGCCTACGCAAGGCGTAGCGTGCTGGCGCCCGCTACGCCAGCACGCCTGCTACGCAGGCTTGTCAGCACGCTCCCTCCGGTCGCTTGTCAGCACGCGTCGGGCCTTGCGGCCCTCGCTTGTCAGCAACGCTTAGGCCTTCGGCCTCGCTTTCAGCTTTTTGGGTTCGGGCCTCGCTCTGCGGCGCACGACAAACCGCCGCCTTTGGCGGTAGGGATCTACGCTCAAGGCGACGCTCCAAGACGACTTCCTGACAAGGCGCCCAAGGCGAAGCCGAAGGCGCCGTGCTGACAAGCGAAGGCGTTAGCCTGAGCGTGCCGACAAGCGGAGCCCGAAGGGCGTAGCGTGCTGACAAGCGTAGGCCGCAGGCCGAAGCGTGCTGCTTTAGCCGTTGAGGGTTTCTCTTGCGAGTCCGAGTGTCTCTTCGGCGCAGCCCCAGGATAGGGTGATGCCTGATCCGCCGTGGCCGTAGTTGTGGATGAGGGTGGTCCTGTCAGGGACGTGTTCTCTCTCCAGACGTATCGCTGGTCGGCCGGGCCTCAGGCCTGCCTTGTGCTCGAGTATCTCGGCACCCTCTAGGCGGGGCTCCAGTTGCGTGCAGCGGCTGAGGATGCCTTCAGCGGTCTCGGGGTCGGGTTCCAGGTCCCACTCGCCCTCATCGGCTGTTCCGCCAAGGATGCAGTCGTGGGAGCGGGGGACGATGTAGGTGACGCCTTCTGGGTTCTCTTCGTCGAGTACGAAATGATCGAGGCCGGGGTTGCGCACGCGTACTATCTGGCCTCGTATCGGGTTCATGGTAGTGTCGTCTACGAGATCGCGGGCCCCGAGCCCCACGCAATTGACGACCACGCGGGCGTCCGCGGCTACTTCGTCGAGCGAGGAGAGGGTACGTCTTTGCACGCTTCCCCCCGAGGCGGTGAAGCGGTCCATCAGGTACGAGAGGTACATCGGCATCTCGACCACGGGCGCCACGAAGGCGTGGCCGTCCGTGTAGCCCTGTGGCAGTTCGTCTTCGTAGCACCGGCGGACTCGGGGAACGGCCCCGGCCCACCACGGGTCGGGGACCCATTTGCGCCAGATCTCCGCGCCCTCGCGCATGAGGACGCCGCTCTCCGAAATACTGGACAACTCTTCGAAGACCTCGTAGGTCCTGCTTCCCCAGGAGAGCACACGGTCTTCGGGGTAGGCCTTGTACGGGTACCAGATCGCCGCCGCCACGCTCGAGGTCGTGGCCTGGGGCAACTCGGCCGTCACGATCGTGACGTCGAGGCCGGCCTCACGCATAGAGACGGCCGCTGTCAGCCCGATCACACCGCATCCCACCACTACAGCATCCGCAAGTACCAACGTTACCTCCTCGTCGGACAAACTATATGCCCTGACGAGTATCTGCGCGACCCCCCGAAAGAGCGAGCGTGTAGGATGTACCGGGGTACACAGAGACAGCCCAGGGCCAGGATCGTTCGGAGGACGGATGGCGGATAGCACGACGAACAAGGCGGGATACGTCGCGACCGAGGTACTGGCACGGGCCGGTGTCAAGCGCCTGTACACCGTGCCCGGCGAGAGCTTCCTGGAGATCCTGGACGCCACAGAAGGGCACCCGGACCTGTCTTTGATCTCGACGCGCCACGAGTCGGGGGCCTCCTTTATGGCCGAGGCTGACGCCAAGCTTACGGGGACGCTAGCCGTGGCGATGGCCACCAGGGGCGTCGGAGCCTCCAACCTCGCCATCGGGGTCCACACGGCGAGGCAGGACTCGACGCCGATGCTTGTTCTGCTGGGACAGGTGGAGACTGACTTCCTTGGCAGGGAGGCGTTTCAGGAGGTGGACCTCAGCGCGTTCTACGCCCCGATCACCAAGTGGTCAGCGACGGTGAACCGGGCCGACCGCCTCGCCGAGTTCGTCGCGAGGGGACTGAGGGTGGCAACCTCGGGTCGTCCCGGCCCGGTCATGCTGGCCCTGCCAGCCGACATCCTCGGCGAACAGGTACCCGACGACCCCGGGATCAGGGTTCAGACTCCGCCCCGTCCGGGCCCATTACCGGAGCAAGTCAGGGACATCGTCCGCAGGCTTGCCGCCGCGCGCCGTCCCGTCGTGATCGCCGGCGGCGGGGCGCTGAACGCGCGGGAGTCTCTGATCTCTTTTGCTGAGTCATGGGGAGCCGGCGTCTACGCGGCGTTCCGCAGGCAGGATGTCTTGCCGAACGAGCATCCGAACTACCTGGGGCACCTCACGCTCGGTACACCGCCAGAGACCCTGAAAGCTTTGCAAGAGGCGGACCTCGTCCTCGTGGTTGGCTGCCGCCTCAGCGAGGTGACCACCCAGAGCTACAGGCTCCCGCGCAAAGACCAGGCGATGATACAGGTAGACATTGATCCCGACGAGGTAGGGGCGACGGCGCCGGTCGAGGTCGGCATGGTCTCCGACGTTGGGGCCGCCCTGGCCGCGTTCAGCGCGCAGGCCCCTTCTCGGCCCCCATCTCGGAGCTGGGCCGATGCCCACGGGGCCTATCTCGACTCGAGCACCATCCCCCCGGTCAGCGCCTCCGAGGGGATCGACCCTTCGCAGGTAGTGGGGGCCATGCTCGAAACTCTGCCAGAGGACGCGCTGCTCACCAACGACGCCGGGAACTTCTCGATCTTCATCCACCGCTACTGGCGCTACAACTATCCCGGCACGCAACTTGCCTCCACGAACGGCGCGATGGGCTACGGCGTCCCTGCGGCGGTGGCGGCGAAGCTCGCGGCGCCCGATAGAACCGTCGTGGCGTGCTGCGGAGACGGCGGTTTTCTCATGACGGGCCAGGAGATGGAGACGGCGGTCAGGTACGGGGCCCCAATAACCGTCGTCGTGTTTCGTAACGGGCTGCAGGGCACCATAGCGATGCACCAGAAGCGGGACATCGGCCGCATGTCAGGCGTCGAGATAGGGGAGGTGGACCTCGCCGGATACGCCAGGAGCCTCGGTGCCGAAGGCTACACGGTGCGCGACCCCGGCGAACTCGTGCCAGCGCTGCAAACCGCTGTGGCCTCCGACGCCGTTAGCCTGCTCGATGTCGTCACGGATCCTGACGTCATCAGCCCAACGGCCAGGCTCTCGGAACTCACCGCAGAGACTACCTGACGTCGAAGTCTGTCGGGCCGCGCGAAACCCGGTCTTTCGTTTTCGGCCGGTTACACTGATGGCGATGGAGGACGTGGAGCGGAGGATAGCGGAGGAGCGTGCCAGGGTCGAGGCCGAGTACCGGCAGGTTCTAAAAAGCTCCGTCGAGTTCGAACGCAAGATCAGGGACCGCTGGCGGGAGAAGTGCCGCGAAAAGAACCGGCGCATCGCCGAGCTAGAGGAGCTAGTCGCCGAGCTGGAGCGGCGGCTCGAGGAGAGTAGATATTAGGCTGAGATCACTTCTCGGTCAGGTGCCACGAGACCAGGTCGACGTAGATCTTCTGGGCTTTGGGGCGCAGGTGGTAGCCGTCTTTGTAGAAATACTCGGGGTGGTTCACGCTCGCCGAGTACCAGTCGACCAATTCGGCGTTCTGGTACCTTTCGACCCCGGAGGAGATCACCTCGTTGTTCGGTTCCTCCCACGGGCGGGGGACGCTGACGTTGACGAAGACGACCCTGTCCACACCATAGAGTATCCGCATGATCTGGTCGAACTGCCGTTTGGTGAAGGTGCCGTTGTTACCAAGATGCAAGACCACCAGGTTTCCGAGTTGTCCCGAGGCGCGGCGGGACTTGAGGATGCCTATCGCGTCGTAGACCTGCAAACCGACCTCGGCATCGACGACCGTAAGCCCCCTTATGTTCTTCTGCAGCCCCCCGACGGCGCCGAGCATCACCGAGTCGCCGATGGCGCTGACGGAGCCGGTGTACGTGGAAGGACCGGAGCCCGCGCTGCGCGGGGCCTCTCTCGCTGACATCGACCCAGGGTCGTCTCGTCGCGTGGGGTTCGTCTCCGGCGCGTTATAGTCCGATCCGGGCTCGTGCCTGGGTTGTTCGGCGGTATGGACCGCCTTCATGGAGGCGAGATATGAGGGTTTTTCGGGTGGCTTGGCGAGGGCCACGGCCACGCCGAGGAGCGCCAAAGAGGCCAGGATGGGCACGACGGCGACGGCCCACTGCAGGCGGAGTTGCCTGCGCCGCGGTCCCTGCGCCTCGCGGAGCGTCTTCCAGGCGCGTCCCAGGGCGCCGCGGCGTATGGGCGTCTCGATGAAGCGGTACGAGAGGTCGGCGAGCGCGATCGTCACGGTGAGACGTAGGGCCAGGAGGGGCAGTCCGCCGAATGGCACGTCCAACTCAGGGCGGGTCACCATAAAGACTGGCCAGTGCCAGAGGTAGATGCCGTAGGAGCGCACCCCGAGCCAGCGCAAAGGGGCCGACCCGAGAACGCGCGAACCGATGTGCGTAAAGGGGTGGACGACGGCCATAATTGCCGCTGCAGTCGCGAGGGCGACCAGCGCGAACCCTCCTCTGTAGAGGAAGGGCTCGAACTCGCCGAGGTTGAGGCTGAACCAGATAAGGGCCCCCAGAGCGCCCAGGCCGGCGATGTCGAGCAGGAGCGGGGCCGTCCATCCCCAGCGGCGCCTGAACCTTCCCCGGTCGGGAAGCCCGGGCCGGCGATGGCGAGTCTCGTGGGGACGGTACCTGTCGCCCGGCGACCACAGGAAGGCGAGCGCAGCCCCGGCGAGCAGCCCCGTGGCGCGGGTGTCGGTTCCGTAGTAGATCCTCGACGGGTCCACGCCTGGCGCGTACAGGAGCGCCATGGCAACGGCGGACGCCGCAGCGCCGGCTAGCGTTACGATAAGCACGCGCCGCCTGCGCAGACGCGTCGCCCCGATGCCGAGCCCGACGGCGAGGATGATCGGCCAGATCAGGTAGAACTGCTCCTCGACTGCGAGCGACCAAAGGTGCTGTAGCACCGAAGGCCGTCCGACGGCCTCGAAGTAGGACTCCTGGCCGAAGATCAAGAACCAGTTGGTCACGTATCCGAAGGCGGCGAGCACGTCTCCCCTGAGCCCGACCACCTCGCCCGGTAGGAAGACTACGGCGAAGGCCAGCGTGAGCACGAGCAGCACGTAGAGCGCGGGGAGGAGCCTGCGGGCGCGCCGCAGCCAGAAGTTCTTGAGGTCGATGCTGCCCTCGTGGCGCCACTCCGCGAGGAGCAGCGCGGTGATCAGGTACCCGCTTATGACGAAGAAGACCTCGACCCCAAGGAAGCCGCCGGGGATCCAGGCCAGGTCGGCGTGGTAGAGGAGCACGGCCATCACCGCGAGCGCGCGCAAGCCGTCGAGGCCAGGGCTGTACGAGAGCCGCACCTCGGGGACACCAGGCGTCGCGCGGGCGCGCCTGATCCGTCCCTTGCCGCCGGTCGCGGCGTCGGTTATCTGCGGCTGTCGTAGCATGCGTTACTTGTTCTCCCGCCCTCCAGGTTGAGGAATTTGATCCTAGCACAGCCCCCAGATGCAATGCAGGGTCATGCCGGGAAAAAGGTACTATATGTAAGTACTGTTTACTGTGGTTGCTGCCAGGTCAGCGCAGGCCCGTTAGTCTTCCCGTTCTTCCTGACACGGCTCGTGGCTCATGTCGGGGGCGTCGGTGAAGGTTCCGGTCCCTGGTCCGACGCCGGGGGCGGAGATCTCGTCCTTCAACGTGCTGGTCTCCGCGTCGATGGCGGCGAGGTCTTCGCGGGCCCGGCTCATGCGGGCGTGCTCGGAGCGGACGAAGCGGGTGTAGGGTGCTATGGCCTCGCGCATCCCCTCGATGGAGCGGCCTAGCTCGACCTCGAACTGTCGCCGGACGACTTCGCCGAGTCGCTCGCGCAGGGCGTCGGTCTTCTCGCGGAACTCCGCGCGTGCCTTGCGCCTGCGATTGGGGAGGATGAAGAGGCCGTAGCCGGCGATTATGGCGGCGGCGATCAGGCCGGTGGCGTCCAGGAAGCGGGTCGTGGCGAGGGCGACGACGACGGCCCCGATGCCGACGGCCCCGACCTCGAGGGCGGCGGTCTGGGCCACGGCACCCTGGATGGAGAGCGCGAGCTTCTCGGACTCGCCCTCGCGATCGTAGCGTTGCACCACGTCCTGGGCGTTCTTTCCGACGGAGCGCAGGAGCTGCCCGCGGTTGTACTCGAAGCCATCGCCGACCTCCCCGATCAGGCGCTCGTCGTAATCGGCCTGGCGGCGGCGATTGACGTATTCGACGACGGTGCGCCACTGCTTGAGGTTCCGATCTACCATCCAGTCTATGAGCTCGTCCACCCGCTCGTCCACGAGCCTTTCAGTGTCGCCGACGACCTCCCGCCCGAAACGCGCGCTCACCTTCTCCTGCCGGAACAATTCGCGGATGTTGGCGAAGCGGATGTTCTCCTCGAGCCACGCGTCGCCCCGCTCGTTCATCCTCAAGATGATGTTCTCGATCTCGGCCATCCGCGCCTCGAAGTCCCTGCCCATGTCCTCTTTGTAGAGTGCGAGCTGCGACTCGACGTTCTCCGTGGTCCTGAAGTCCTCCTCCAGCAACTCCAGGCGCTCGTTCACAGCCCCCCTGTATCGCCGGTTCAACTCGCCTGCGACCCCGAGTGGGCTCTCCATCTTGAGCCTGACCCTTCCCTCCTCGTCGAGCAGGTCGGTGATGTAGGCTTCGAGCCCGGCGAAGCCGCTCGCCTTCATCAGGGCGTCGCGCTCCATGGCGTTCGTCGCCCTCTTGGCCTTGCGTGCCAGCAGGGCCGAGACGAAGAAGATGGGGGGCGTCAGGCCGAGCGCGGAGCGTATCCCGCCGTCCACGAAGGAGCGTACCTCCTCGATCTTGCCCTCGTCCCCGAGGAGATCAGCCTTGTTTATGACGAGCAGTATCTTCTTCCCCCAGTCGCGGATGAGCTCGAGGTAACCGCGCTCGCTCTCGGTCAGGGGCCGCTCGGCCGAGGTGACGAACAATACCAGGTCGCTTCTCGGCACGAATCCCCTGGAAAGCTCCTCGTGGTGGCGGATGATCGCGTTCGTCCCAGGCGTGTCGACGATGGCGATCTCGCGCAAGAACTCGTTGGGGTAGCCCCTCTCCAGAACCCCGTCCCCCCGTCCCTTCTCGACCGGCTCGTCGGCGTGGCGAAGCACGGTGATGCGATCCGTGGTCGGCGTCACGCCCTCCTCGGAGACGTCGGCCCCGAGCAACGCGTTCACGAACGCGGACTTGCCCGAGTTGAACTCGCCCACGATGACCAGCAGGAACAGCTCTTCCAGATCCGCGAGCGCCCGCCTGATGAGATCGACGTCCTCCTGCGGCGCGCCGAAGCCCACCAGGAAGTCGACCAGCTTCTCCAGGAGCTTCCGCTCCCTCTCCACCAGCGCCTCGCGGCGCTCGTCGAGTATCCGCACCCCTCAGTCCTCCCTCTGCATGCAAGCATTATATAGGTTGTATGGGCAGGCCGGTTTCGTGATGCCCCGGCCGTGGTAACAAGATGAGAAACCATTCGGTAAGCGGTATAGATGGAGGCTGCGTGAACTACAGGAAGCTTGGCGCTACTGGCCTTGAGGTATCGGAGGTAGGCTACGGCGCGTGGGGCATCGCCGGCGACGCCTGGCTAGGGGCGGAGGACGAGAGATCCCTGGAGGCCATTAACAGGGCCGTCGATCTCGGCCTCGACTTCATAGACACAGCTCTGGCCTACGGCGGGGGGCACAGCGAACGTCTGGTGGGGAAGATCCTCGCGGAGCGGGACGAGACCATCCACGTCGCCACCAAGGTTCCGCCGAAGAACCAGATCTGGCCAGCCCCCGGCGGGATACCGCCAGAAGAAGTGTTCCCCGGGGACTACGTCAGGGAGTGTACGGAGCAGAGCCTCCAGAACCTCGGGCTCGACGCCATCGAGGTGCAGCAGTTCCACGTCTGGCAGGACGACTGGGTCGGCAGGGGGGATTGGCTCGAGGCCATCGAGGACCTCAAGGAGGAGGGCAAGATCCGCTTCTTCGGCGTCTCCATAAACGACCACCAGCCCGAGAACGCCCTCAGGCTCATCGAGACGGGCGTAGTGGATACGGTGCAGGTCATCTACAACGTCTTCGACCAGAGCCCGGAGGACGAGCTACTGCCCGCTTGCCGGGAGCACGGCGTGGGCGTTATCGTCAGGGTCCCCTTCGACGAGGGCGCCCTTACGGGTAGGATCGCACCAGACACCACCTTCGAGGAGGGCGACTTCCGCAACCACTACTTTCGGGGTGATCGCAAGCAGGAGGTCCAGGACAGGGTCCGGGCCATCGTCTCCGAGCTCGGGGCTTCGGAGGACGAGATCGCGGAGATAGCCCTTCGCTACATCCTTAGCCACCCTGCCGTCTCGACCGTCATCCCCGGCATGCGCTCCGTCCGAAACGTGGAGCGGAACATGGCCGTGGGAGACGGCCGGGGACTCCCCGAAGACCAGGTCCAGAAGCTGCATTCCCACCGCTGGGACCGCAACTTCTACGCTTGAGCCGCGCAGGGCGGATGGACCCGTCCCTCCGTCATCCGGCTGGCGGCCTCCGGGTCTTCGCGTGTCCCGATGAGAGGGCAAGCCGTGCCGATCTTCGGTAGACGCCGCTTCGTGGTGCCGGCTTTCGCGTTGCTCGTGCTGTTCTGGGGTTCGGCGTTCGCGGCTGTCAAAGTGGGGCTAGACTACTCACCGCCCTTGCTCTTCTCAGGGATGCGCTCTTTCGTCGGCGGGCTAACGATAACGGCGATGGCCCTCGTATGGGGCGGACGGCCGAAGTTGGGCCGGGATTGGCGGGTGTTCTCGTTGCTCTCGATGCTCAACGTGGTGTTGTTCTTGGGGTTGCAGACGTTCGCCGTCATGCTGTTGCCGTCGGGGACGGCCGCGGTCGTGATCTACCTGCAACCTATCCTGATCGGGGTGCTGGCGTGGTTCGTGCTCGGCGAGTCGCTCTCGGCGGCGAAGCTTACAGGACTGCTGCTCGGGTTCTCTGGCATAGTGGCCGTGAGCGCCGGAGGATTCGCGGGAGAGATCTCCGCGGCGGGGGTCGCCTTCGCCGCCGGCTCGGCCCTGGCGTGGGCGCTCGGGACCGTGTACTTCAAGAGGGTGCAGGGGCGGGTCTCGATGCTCTGGGCCGTAGCCCTGCCTTTTCTGTCAGGCGGGGTCTTTCTCTCTGCGCTCGGTCTCGCGGTCGAGTCGCCGGCGGAGATCTCCTGGTCCTGGCCTTACATCGCGAGCCTCCTGTACTCGGGCCTCGTAGGGACGGGGCTCGCGTGGGTGCTGTGGCTCGGGCTCATAAGGGCCGGCGAGGCGAGCCGGGTGGCGGCCTACGTATTCTTCGTGCCGCTGGTCTCGGTGATGATCGGGGCGTTCTTCTTGGACGAGCGCCTAAGCATCTCCCTCCTCGTAGGCGCAGCCCTCGTCGTCTGCGGCATCTACCTGGCAAACCGTACCCCAGGCGAGAAGAAGACCGCTGAATCGTAGCGCCTGATGTGAAAGATGCGCTGGAGGTAAGTGGAGAAGGAAGGTGTCGTTGGCTTACACCGAGGACTCCAGGTAGCGCATCGCTGGCCCCGAGTCATGAAGAATGCCCTCTCGTCCCCAGCCCGGCCTCGCGGGCGTGGATTATTGCCTGGGACCGATCCGAGACCTGCAGCTTGGTGAAGATGCTGGAGACGTAGTTGCGCACGGTTTTGGGGCTGAGGTAGAGGCGCGAAGCGATGGCGTTGTTGGTGTAGCCATCGGCCATGAGGGTGAGGATCTCGTGCTCGCGATCGGTCAGGTTCGAAAAAGGTTGCTCCGACCTCGTTGTGCGGTCCAGTCCGGGTGTGGCGAAGTATTCCGTCAGGCGGCGTGTGATCGCGGGGCTGAAGATCGCCTCCCCGCTGGCCGCGGCGTGGATGGCCCTTAGCGTCTCGGCTCCGTCGGCGCCCTTGAGAACGTAGCCGTGGGCACCGGCGCGCATGGCGGCGAAGATCGACTGGTCGTCCTCGAACATCGTGAGCATCAGGATTGCGGTGTCCGGATTCGCTTCCAGAATGCGTTGCGTAGCCTCTATACCTGTCAATTTGGGCATGTTGAGGTCCATCAGGATCACGTCAGGCCGCACTTCCAGCGACAGGGCGACCGCCTCTTCACCGTCCGTAGCCTCCCCGACCAGCTCGGTGTCTGGCTCGGCGCCCAGTATGGCGCGCATGCCCCGGCGGAAGACCGGATGATCGTCGGCGACGAGGACCCGGATACGGTTCGTAGATCTCTCCACTATCCCTCCTTCGGCAAAGGCAGCCTGGCGCGGACACGGGTACCTCCCTTGGGAGGCGTCTCCACGACGAGGCTACCGCCAAGCTCGCTCGCCCGCTCGCGCATCGAAGTCAGGCCTACCCCGACGGGGGCGTGATCCGGCATCCCGCGGCCGTCGTCGCTCACCTCTACGCACAGTAGTCTGGACTCCTCGATCGCGAGGTGGACGCTGCATGAACTCGCCCCGGCGTGACGGGCGACGTTGGTTAGTGCCTCCTGGGCTATGCGGTAGGCTGCCACCTCGACTGCCGCCGACAGCGGCGGCAAACCTTCCGGCGCTTCCACCGAGACGTTCAGGCCCTTCGCGCCGTACTGGGCGGCGCTCTCGCGCAGCGCGCCGAGGAGGCCGAGGTCATCGAGCGCCGGCGGCCTGAGCCCGTAGACCAGGCGGCGGATGTCGGTGACGGCATTCTGGGAGTCCGCTTTCAGGTCGAGCAATAGCTTCTCGGCGGCGTCAGGGTCTCGCCTCATCAGCGCGCGAACGGCGTCCACCGTGAGAGCCTGGCTGGAGAGTTGGGGTCCCAGGCCGTCGTGCAGGTCTCGCCTCAGACGGCGACGTTCTTCCTCGCGCGCCTCGACGAGCCGTTCTCGGGAGCGCTGCAGGGCGGCGGAGAGCCTGAGAGCCTCGTCGGTCATAAGCGCGGCGTGGGCGGAGGCACCGATCTGGTGCGCGAGGTCCTCAAGAAGCTGTCGTTCCTTCGGTCCGAAGCCATGGTCACCGGCCCGCGGTCGGACCACCAGCCGGCCGACCGTCTCGCCCCCGTAGACGAGCGGCAAGAAGAGCGCGTCTTCTCCTGGATCTCCTGCGGCCGCCGCGATCTCGAACCCGCCTTCTCGCCTGAGCTGTATCTCCGCGTAGGGCAGCTTCAATGTCTCCCGCAAGGTTCGGGTGACGGCAGGCAGCACGGCGTCAGGGGCCAGCGTCGATTCGAGGCGGGAGCCCATACGCGAGAGCACAGCGTACGGGTTGTCGCGTTCGCCGTAGATCAGGTGGTTGACTCCCCGTTGCAAACGGTCGCGCAGGGGTTGGAACATGACAGCCGCAAGACCCGTGGCGATCAACGAGACGATAAGGCTCCCCTGCACCTGCAATACCGTGCCGAGTCCACCCACCACCAACACGTAAAGTAGGACGACGCTGGTGGTCAGGGCGCCGTAGACGATGGCGCGGTTGATGATGAAGTCTATATCGAAGAGGTGGTAGCGAAGAATGGCTATGCCGATGCTCAGCGGGATGAGGAGCAGGGTTCCTGCGGTAACCAGGTGCCCGCCGAGATGCACGAGTAGCCCGCCCGCTGATGTGGGCTCGGGGACGAAAGCGGCCAGCGCCAGGTTCGTTCCGAGGAACCCGGCGAGCGCCGTCGAGATGCCGAGGACTACCCATTTGATCTGCTGCCGTTGCACCGAGTTCGAGGCGCGCCGGTAACGGTAGGACTGCGAGTAGGCGATGGTGCCCAGACCGATGGTCCAGATGGCGAGCGCGGGCCAGATAGTCCAGGCAGTCGAATTTGAAGCGGTCCATTCAGGGAACCAGTGTTTGGGCAGCTGCCAGACGAGCCAGACGAGCGCCACCCAACGCGTCCATGCCGGCACGAACCGCCCGTCCGGAAAGACGTAAAGGAACAGCCCGAAAGTTATGGCCCCCAGAGATTGCAGGAACGCAACCGGAAGTCCCCAGGCAGAAGGCTGCGCAGCCAGCACGTTCATCGTGTCCGGAAAAGTGGCCAGCCCGAAGGTGAGCAAGGCCATCGAAACGAGCAGCGCCATGCGGTCATCAGGCCTGCGCCAGAAGATTAGGACGGCGATAGTCCCGTACGCGGCCGCGAAGACGATGTCTACGGTAACAGCGTACACCGAATAGGCCCCCAGAGAGAGACCAAAGCCTTTCAGCGCACGCAAGTCCTCCTGGGAAAGTTGCCTGTTTATGCACTCGGTGGGGGCACACGCAGAATGGTACTGCGCGAACTCCACCGGGATGCCCACGATGAAAACACCCAGGGTCAGCGCGGCCACAACCACCCACGTGGCGCGGGCGAGGGCCAGAGAACGACCGACAAGAGGCTTGGCGGCCGAATCACGGTCAGGCGTCATGGCGGCTGGCGTGGGAGTGAACCGACGACTCATGACCGAGCTCCCTCATCACGCGCTCCCTCTGGAGGTTACGCCCATGGGACACTGACTATGGCGTCTAGGAGAGGCTCATGATCGTAGCTCGTGGTGTTGCCCATCATCACCACGCCGAGCGACACTTCGGGATAGATGCGCATCACGTTCCAAAACCCGGCCCCGCCACCGAGGTGCTCGATGTAAGCGGGACGCCGCTCTCTAGCCTCGTGCGAGCGGAACCAGCCCAAACCAAAATCCCGCTTTCCTCCTCTCGGCGTGATCCGCCGCATCTCTGCCACCGACTTAGGCGACAGCATCTGCACGCCATCGCTCTGCCCCTCGTTCAAATGAAGCAGCACGAACCGGGCGGCCTCGGCGACGCCGCCGACCAGCCCGCCATAAGCCGGTCCCTTGACGTAGAAGGGGTCGAACGTGACGTACCTCCCCTGCCGGGGTCCCACTATACCCTTCGGCAACGCTGCCCTGAGGAGGGGGATGAGGGGCCGCCGGATCGGTTGGTGGCCTATGGCGGGGGTATCCCCGACGGGATAGGTGAAGCCGGTGCGATCCATCCCGAGGGGGGCCAGGATCTCCTCGCGCACATATTCCTCGTATGTCACTCCGGAGACCTCCGAGACCACTTCTCCCAGCACCAGGTAGCCGAGGTTCGAGTAGCTGGCGCGCTCGCCTGGGACGGACTTCAGCTTGCGATGCTTGCTCAGCAAGCGATCGACGAAGGCGCGCTGGTCGAACGTTCGAGCATTGGCGGGCCGGACCCACCGGATCGGCAATGGGTTGGCGAGCCCGGAGCTGTGGCTAAGGAGGTGGCGGACGGTCACGGGAACCGGCTGCGACACCACCTTGAAGCCTCGAAAGTACTCATCAGCCGGTGTATCCAGATCGAGGTAGCTTCCCTCGGCGAGCCGCATTACGGCGGTGGCAGTCACGATCTTCGTCATCGAGAACCACAGGTAGCTCGTCGATGGCCCGGCCGGGGTCGAAGACGCGAGGTCCGCAAATCCGAAACCCCGCTCCCATACTACGAGATCACCCCGCACCACCGCCACCGACAGCCCCGGCACGCCTTCGGTGCGAGCTCTCTCTTCGATGAATGCCTCGAGTGCTTCCGTGTCCATCGGATACCCGGCTCCTTGCGATTTAGGATACATTATCGCACCCGAGACCCACTCGACTCGTGGGATTCGCCTCCGGCGGGGGTGGCCGGTCCCTCTGCCAGGATTGTAGTTTCGGACGCGCTGCGATCCGGGAAGGTTGGGTTATTGCACCCGAGGCTGGGCTTGGACGCCCACCGTCTCGGCGGAGGGGCTGGCGCAGGACGCTGAAGGCCATCCACGCTCCGCTTATCACCAGCAGCAACGCCCCCACGAGCACCGTTGGCGGGGTGCTCTGAACGCCGAGGATCACTACCGCGTACACGATACCAAGGGGATACATGAACACGGCCGCGGCGGCCCAGAGGGCCCCGGCCCACCTGGGCAGCGTCCCCGAGCGCCAGATGGCCACGCCCAGCAGCACGTTGCCCACGAACTGGAGCACGATGACCAGCAGGGCGGTAACCATGAACACGGTATCCGCGAAGATTGGGGGCAGCCCGTCGTACTCCTCTATCCCCGCCAGGTACGCCTGCCCTTCGTGGGGCGCGGAGAAGGTAGAAACCCCCATCGCTGGCAGGAATAGGGCGATACCAAAAACGGTGATGACCATGGCTACGAGTCCAAGACGTCCGGTGCGGCTGTTGGCGAGATAGGCTCCGAGGGCAAACGTGCCGAAGATCGCGAGGATCAGGCCTAGAGTGCTGCCCAGAACGTGGCTCCACACGTAGTGATCGGTGGTCACGTAGCGGGACCAGGCCTCGAAGTGGGTGTTCGGGTCGGGCTGGGGGTTCATGCTCGACCAGAATGTCAGTGCCCCGTAGAGGGGCAGGCCCAGCAGGCCAAAGCCGACCCACCTCGCGGTGCTCGTTGCGCTCATCAGCGGCTCCTTTCCCTTTATTGTTGGCTCCTTTCGGGAGTTGGGAGCAGCCTACGGCGCGACGTGTCCCGCCGTCACGAGGCAGGCGTCACGATCTGTAGGACAATATGTCCCGTGCCATTGATCGCCCGGGTGGTACCGACTCCTATAAATGTATGCGGAACCGGTCGGGAAGAGTTGCAACAGGCCAGCGGCGAATGAAACCCGTCACCGGGCCGCTCAGTAGCCGCGAGGCTATCCCTTGCTCAAGCGCCGCACCCGCCCAATCAGGAACAAGGATGCAGCCATCACCGCTGAGCCGGTAGGCCGCGCCGGCCCCTACCCTACCTTGGCCAGGCCCTCAATGTACCCCAGGTCCTTGACCACGATGTGGCGCCCTTTGAGCTCCACTGCCCCGGCCTCCTTGAGCCTGGAGAAAGCCCGGGTAACGGCCACCCGCTTGCAGCCGATCATCGTGCCTAGCTGCTCGTGGGTGTAGCGGGTAGGGATGCGGTAGCTCTCGCTGCTCACCACTCCTTCGGATTCGACCAGGGTCAGGATCAGGGTAGCAAGGCGAGCAGGGACGTCTTTGCCGAGGATGTCGGCGTAGCGGACCTCGGAGTCATGCAGCCTCTCGGCGAGCTCGCGCACGAGCCTAAGCCCCACTTCAGGCTTTTTCATGATCAACCCCTCGAGATCCTCGCGCCTCAGGGAGACCACGGTAGAGGGGGCGAGTGCCCGCACGTAGACGCCTTCGAGGCTCTGGCCGGTGAGGGCCATCTCCCCGAAGACGCTCCCACCCTCAACCACCGATAGAGTGATCTCATCGCCGCCTCGGATCACCTCGTAGACCTGCACCCTGCCTTGTTTGAGTATGAACAGCCTCTCTGTGCCGTCCTGCGGAGCGTAGAGGACGTCGCCCTGCTCGAGGAAGGTGTCCGGGCATCGGTTGGCCAGATCCTTCATTTCCTCTGGGGAGAGGGGGCCGAAGATATCGACCATCGAAAGCAGGCGTATCTGTTCTTGTAGGGACATGGGCATAAAGCGGCGTTCCTTCCCTCTCGCGAGAGACGTACCTGATTGCCATCCTCTTAGGAAGAAAGGAGTCGGCCCGGGTCCGCAAAAAGCGTCTGGTGTGTGGCCCTCATTCTAGCACGTTTTGTATCAGGTGATACTACGGAGGCGAAGTGGAAGCCCGGCGCCCTCACTCAGGGGTGAGAGGACCTTTATGACGATCTTCTGAGGGGAAAGGGAAAGGAGAGGTCGAGCCACCGAGTCGATGTGTTCATACCGCACGTATTTTCGTTCCAAACATTGCTATGTCGCAGGATACGGCACCACATCGTGCGGTGTGGGTGAATAGACGTATTCCCCTGGGAAAGGGAAAGGAGAGGGTCAGTCGTAGACGGTCGCGGAAGCCCCCGGAAAAGAAGCTCACGTGCTCTCTGAGGAAGCGCAGATCGGCAAGCGGGTGAGGGTGCGCGAAGGTGTCCTTCTACGACCGACCCTGCCAGCTTCGGTAGGCACGATCGAGAAAAGGTGGGGAGACCCCAACTACGCGGCCCTAGATGTCCTGCTCGACGATGGCATCCTACAACTGTTCTGGTACTACGAGATGGAGGAGGTCGATGCTAATGAGGCTGGAGGCGCATGACGTCCTGGCCGTGGTTGCGGGGCGAAGCCGCAGGGGCTGCCCCCCGCACGGTCCCCACCTCATCGACTTCGTCGGGAAAGGCCTCTACGAAGCCCGGTGCTTGAACTGCGGGTTGGTGGGTCCCGAACGCAAGGATAGCTTGGAAGCGAAGCTGGCCTTCGACCAGAGATGGCACTAGGTCACCCAGGTTAGCCGTCCCGACTTGCTCGTCCGATCTGTCCGGAGGACATACCGAGGCCCACTCGAGGAGTCTGACGAAGGCGTAGAGCACCCTGCAAAGGAGGAGAACAGCGTGAGAGCGGAGCAGACCGTCTCCGAGATGGTGGTGGAGTCGCTGGCCAGACAGGCCGAGGCGCTTTCAGAGGAGACCGACCGGCCCTTTGGGGAGGCATTCGCGGAGATCCTCAAGACCCCCGCGGGTAGCAAACTCGCCGAGCTAGCGGATGGTCCTCACCGCCACGAGAAGGCCGCCGACTGGCAGGCAGGCCTGCTCATGGACCGCAAGGTTCAAAGGACGGCGTACCTGTGTGCCTCTAAAGCTGGGCACGACGCCGGTGAAACTTGCTACTCTTGGCATGGGCGATACACAGAGCGGGTCGAGGGCACAGATGCGCGGGCGGAGTACCAAGCGCTGTTGCGAAAGAGGATCACCCACCTGGAGCGATCTTCGTGAGAAACTAAACGCCGTCTCTTCTAGCGGGCGGTCTCGGGCCATCTGCTAGACTCTCTCCGGTACAAGCGGGAGCAAGGGGAGAGCTATGGTGGACCATCTCGTGTTTTTCGCCGTCAGGGAGGGAGCGTCGTCCGAGGAGGTCGAGGATCTCGTCTCGTCGATGCGCGCCCTGAAGGACGATGTACCAAGCACCATAGATCTCTCCGTGGGCGAGGACTTCTCGGGGCGCTCGGGGGAATATACCCACGCCCTCTTCGCCCGCTTCGAGGACGCCGCCGGACTGCAGGAGTACATGGAGCATCCCGCGCACCTGGCCGTCGTCGAGAAGCTCGACGCGACTACGACGGGCCGGATCGTCGCCGACTACGAGTTCTAGTCGCGTGGAGAGGTCAGACTACGACAACATAACGGCGAGCGGGCTGAAGGACAGGCTCGAGGCGGGGGACAGGCTGGTACTCCTCGACGTGCGCGAGCGGTGGGAGTTCGAGCTTGCCCGCATAGAAGGCTCGACGTTCATCCCCATGTCGGAGCTGGGGGAACGTTATACCGAGCTAGACCCCGGCTCCGAGACCGTGGTGATCTGCCACCACGGCATCCGCAGCTCCTACGTGGCCCAGGCGCTCCAGGGGGCCGGCTTCGAGAAGGTCCTCAACCTCGAAGGCGGACTCGACGCCTACTCATTTGTGGACGAGTCCGTCCCAACTTATTGAAACAGAGTGCTCGTACCAGACCGGCGAGCTCGATCCCGTCATCGCGGGGATGCGCCGGACCGCTGTAGGAGGCACTATGGATGCGACAGCAAAGGATATAGTCGAGGTTGCACGATGAGCGATAGGATGGACGAGATCCGCAGCACGAGGGCCCCGGTGCTGAGGACGGACCAGATCAGGATCCTCAAGCGCTACGGGAAGACTAGAGAGACAGAGGTCGGCGACGTCCTGTTCAGGGCGGGCGATACCGAGAACGACTTCGTAGTCGTGCTGGAAGGCGAGGTGAAGGTTGGCGACGACTTCCCCGGCGAGTGGCGAACTATAGGCACCTTCCACGAGGGCCGTTTCCTGGGCGAGCTGAACATGCTCACCGGGCAGGCAATGTACCTGACGGGCGTGGTGAGCGAGGCCGGGGAGGTGCTGACCATTCCACGCGAGCGCCTCAAGGAGGTCGTGACCGAGGAGCCCAACCTCTCGGACATCATCCTCAGGGCCTTTCTGGCCAGGCGCTCTTACATGATGAGGACCGGCCTTGGCCTGAGAATAATAGGCTCACGCCGCTCTGCCGACGCGACGCGTCTCAGGGAGTTTGCGGCCCGCAACCGGGTGCCCCACGTGTGGATCGAGCTCGAGCAAGATCCGACAGCCGAAGCCCTGCTGGAGAGGTTCGGTGCGAAGCCGTCGGATGCGCCGGTGACCGTCTGGCAGGGCGAGGACGTGCTCAAGAAGCCGACCAGGGCCGAGTTCGCCCGCGCCACGGGCCTCGAAGTAGAGGCCCCACTGGAACGAACCTACGATCTCGTGGTGGTGGGGGCGGGACCAGCGGGCCTCGGCGCCTCCGTCTACGGGGCTTCGGAGGGCCTCTCTACCCTCGCCCTCGAGTCCGTAGCGTTGGGGGGGCAGGCCGGCACCAGCTCCCGCATAGAGAACTACCCGGGCTTCCCGGCGGGGCTCTCCGGCTTCGAGCTCGCCAGCCGCGTCCTCGTCCAGGCCGACAAGTTCGGCGCCCGCACCGCCGTTCCCCAGGAGGCGGTGGGCCTCGAGTGGGAGGATGGCTACTACCGCGTCGGGCTCTCAGAGGGCGGTGAGGTCGCCGCACGCAGCGTGATCGCGGCCAGCGGTGCCAGCTACCGCAGGCTCGACGTGCCAAGCCTTGAGCGCTTCGAGGGCGAGAGCGTCCATTACGCCGCCACGCAGGCCGAGGCGCAGCGGTGCGAAGGCGAAGAGGTGGCGGTCGTCGGTGGGGGCAACTCTGCGGGCCAGGCGGCGGTGTTCCTGGCCGGACGCACGCGGAGGGTCTACCTGCTCATCAGGGGCGGCGACCTGGGCAAGGGCATGTCGAGGTACCTCGTCGACCGGATCGCGGCCACCGACAACGTCGAGCTGCTCGCCAACACCGAGGTCCGAGGGCTCCTCGGGGAGGACCGCCTGGAGGGTATAGCGGTAGAGGACAACCGCTCGGGCGCACGGCGGACCCTGGCTGCTTCTTCCCTCTTCGTCTTCATCGGCGCCGAGGCCAACTCCCGCTGGCTAAGGGGGACCGTCGAGCTCGACGAGCGTGGTTTCGTACTCACGGGGGACGCGTTGGACCGATCCGTGCTCGACGGGGACCCCTGGCGAGCACGTTCGCGGGAACCGTTCCTCCTGGAGACGAGCATGCCGGGGGTATTCGCGGCGGGCGACGTGCGCGCCGGCTCGATCAAACGATGCGCCTCGGCGGTGGGGGAGGGCTCTATGGCGGTGAGGCTGGTCCACCAGTACCTGGCCGAGGCCGGCGTGCAAAACGCCTGAGGCTTCTACTCCCCACCCTCGAACGGCAGAGCACAAGCCCAACCGTCGCCGTTGTCGCTGCTCTGGTGATCACTTCTACTTCAGGGTCCCCTCTCGACCGCCTCTTTGATGCGCTGGTAGAGGCCGGATGCGAGGCCCTCCGGTTCCGAGGAGCGTTCGGCTAGCATCCTGGCTACCTGATCGTCTCGGTCTCGCCTGCTATCTCGAAGGTGAGGACCACCGGCTCCGCGTCTTCCAGGCCTAGCTCTTGTGCGATGGCAAGACGGACTTCCGCGACTTCGTGGCCGGTCCGGGTGGAGATCTCACGGCTCACTAGCTCGGGGTCGAACTCCTGGCAGACCTCGATGCCGCCACCCACGCGCCGCTCCCACCACCACGGGGCGACGACGCCCGTGAAGCTCTCCCTGACGAGGGCCGTCGCGCTGTCGGCGAGGAGCTGGTTGAGGTACTCGGGCATAGGAAATTTATACCAGCCGCGGGGGGCTTACGTGTGCGGGTTCGCTGATATACAATGCGAAGAGGGAAGGAGTTATGCGATGCTTCTCGTAAAGGACTCGATGGCCCGTGAGATCGTTACGCTCTCGCCGGATGAGACGGCGGCGACGGCGCTCGCCCTGTGCAGGGAGCGGCGCATAAGGCACCTTCCCGTTCTCGAGGAAGGAAGGATTGTCGGGATAGTTTCGGACCGGGACCTTCGCTCCTCCACCCCCGCGCTGGGCGACCCCGACCGGGCCGCGGCCCTTCAAGAAGTACTGGTAGAAGACGTGATGGCCCGCGAGGTGGTGAGCGTCCTCCCTGATGATCCCATAGAGCAGGCGGCAAACACGATGCGCGAGGGGAAGATCGGCTGCCTCCCCGTGCTCGAAGGTGATGATCTCGTCGGCATCATCACGGCCTCCGACGTTATGGATGCGCTGGTCTACCTGGTCGGTGCCAACGAGCCTGGTAGCCGCATGGAGGTCGCCCTCCCTGACAGGCCGGGTTCCCTTGCCGGCGCGGCGGGCGTCTTCGGGATGTGCGGCATAAACATCGTAAGCGCCGCGATGGGAGCCACCCGGGAACCGAGAGAAGTTGGGGCCCCCAGGGAGCGCGTCGTCGTTTTCAGGGTGGACACCATCGACACCACCGAGGTGGTCGGATACCTGGAGGAGGCCGGCTACTTCGTCCTTTGGCCGCCGAAGCCTTGAGCGGCCGGGCGGCCATCGTCCACGACCTGGCCCTGGAGGACTACGGCTTCGGCGGAGAACATCCCTTCAACCCCCTGCGCGTCAGGCTCGCCCTCGAGCTGTGCGAATCCCTCGGGCTGCTGGAAGGCTATCCCTTCGTCTCCTCGGAGCCGGCCACAGACGAAGACCTGACGACCGTCCACAGCCTCACCTACGTGCGGATGGTCCAGCAGGCCGGAAGGAGATCGGCGGCCCTCTCCGACCTGCTGCCATACGGAATAGGGACCTCGGACAACCCTATCTTTCCCGACATGCACGATGCCTGCTCCCACGTCGTCGGAGGGGTGCTCGCAGCGTGCCGGCTCGTGATGGAGGGGAATGTGGAGCACGCGATGTGCATCTCGGGCGGCCTGCACCACGCCCTGCGCTCGTCTGCGAGCGGCTTCTGCGTCTACAACGACGTGGGCGTTGCCATCGCGCGTCTCAAAGAGGACCATCCTGGCATCCGCATCGCCTACGTGGACACCGACGCCCATCATGGCGACGGGGTGCAGTGGATGTTCTACAGCGACCCCGACGTACTGACCGTCTCGATGCACGAGTCTGGCCGCTACCTCTTCCCAGGCACGGGCGGGATCGACGAGAGGGGCCGCAATGGCGGCGTCGGGTACTCGGTCAACGTGCCCCTCGAGCCCTATACGGACGACGAGTCCTGGATCTCCTGCTTCGAAGCCGTCGTCCCTGAGGTCCTTCGTGCCTTCGGTCCTGACCTGATCCTCACCCAGAACGGCTGCGACGGCCACGCCCTCGACCCCCTGACTCACCTCTCCGCAACGACCCGCTTCTACGAGCACGTCCCAAAACGAATGCACGACCTCGCCCACGAGCTCTGCGGGGGCCGCTGGGTCGCAACGGGTGGTGGAGGTTACGATATCTGGCGCGTCGTCCCGCGCGCCTGGACCGCGCTCTGGGCCGCCGTCTCCCACCAGGAAATACCAGAGGAAGTGCCAGAAGACTGGCTCTCGAAGTGGGACGCGAAGAGTCCTGTAAAGTTGCCCTCCTTCATGCGCGACGACCCGGAGGACTATCCGCGGATACCCCGCGCCGCTGAGATAACGAGCCGCAACGAGCGCACCGTAGAGCGGGTGATCGAGAAAGCGCTACCGAGGCTTCGGTAGAGCAAGAAAAGGGTTGCGCATCCGGCGTAGTCGCGGTATTTTGCCATAGGTGACCAGTTCGGCAGACCGGAGATGACATTGCGAAGCATTCCAACATTGCATAGCGTAGCGGTCCCTTCCCCCTCTTCCACCGAGACGAAGCCGGGGATAGAGATAGAGCGCGAAGTTACCGAGGAGCCTCCTTACAAGGTCATTCTGCACAACGACGACTTCACGCCGATGGAGCACGTCGTCGCCGTGCTGCAAAAGGTCATCCCTCGCATGTCCGTCAAACGGGCCGTGGACATCATGATGGAGGCCCACAACAAGGGCAAAGCCGTCGCCACCAAGACCCACAAGGAGCTCGCCGAGCTCTACCAGGAAGGCCTAAACAACGAAGGCCTCATCGCCAGCATAGAGCCCGACTAAGCCCGCTACCCCCCGATCTGGCTCATCGTGCGGTCTCTGGACTCCTCGGGGAGGGTGAGGCCCGCGGCCGGCTTGATTCCCGCCGTGTGCCAGAGAACCTCGTGGATAGCGGGTATCGGATCTTCGGAGCGGATGGCGTCCTTGACGGGCACGTCGAGGTCGGTAAGTAGACAAGGGTGGATCTTGCCGTCCGCCGTGAGCCGGAGACGGCTGCACCTGGCACAGAACGGCTCCGAGACAGGCGTTATGACGCCGAAGGTACCAGGGGCGCCGTCGAATCGGAACTCGTCGGCGGGGGCGGCGGGGTCGTCTTTTTCTATAGGCTCCAGGTCTCCTAGCTCCGCCTGGGCGCGGTCCAGGATCTCCCGCCCCGAGATGAAGAGCGACCTGAAGCGCGAGCCGTCTGTGTCGCCGTTCAGGGGCATCAGCTCGATGAACCTTACGTGCATGGGGTATTCGAGCGTAAGCTTCGCCATATCGGAGATCTCATCGTCGTTGACCCCGCGCATGGCGACGGCGTTGATCTTGACGGGCGACAAGGGTGTCTCCAGCGCCGCCATCACCGCTTCCCAGACCTTCTCGAAGTGGTTGCGCCGCGTAATGAACGCAAACTTCTCGGGCTGGAGGGTATCCAGCGAGATGTTCACGCGGTCGAGGCCGGACTCGACGAGACCTTCCAGGTTCTCCTTGAGGAGGAAGCCGTTGGTCGTCATGGTTACGTCCTCGAAGCCTAGCTCCTTGAGCCAGCCGATGAACATGACGACCCCGCGCCTCACGAGCGGCTCGCCGCCCGTTACGCGGACCTTCGTCACGCCGAGCTGCAGGCAGGCCTCGGCGAAGGTCAGCATCTCTTCGAGGGTCAGGATGTGGCTCTTGTCCTGGAACTGGATATCCTCGGGCATGCAGTACTGGCAGCGGAAGTTACAGCGGTCCGTTACCGAGATCCTCAGGTAATCCATCTTCCGGTTGTAGCTGTCCGTAAGCTGCGCCAAGATATCCTCTCGGGTCTTTAGCGATCCCTGCTCCTCTGGATTGTATCGCTTTTCTGAGATGGGAGTAGCGGACGAATCGTCGCCGGCCCACAGGTATACTGCCCGGGGTTCGCGGCAAACGTATTGCGACCAAAATCGGGGAGAAGGTATTGTTCGGGCGACTCTCTGCCTCACGCCTCATAGTCTACGGGTTCGTCGCGCTCGTGGCCGCGGGGACGGCGCTGCTCATGTTGCCGTGGGCAACGACGCATAGGATCTCCTTTATTGATGCGCTCTTCGTCGCGACGAGTTGCGTTACCGTGACGGGCCTGACTACGGTTGATATCCCCGGAACTCTAACCCACTTCGGTGAGTTAGTGATGATGGTCCTGATACAGCTCGGAGGACTCGGGATCATGACCGTGACCACCCTGGCCGTCCTGCTCGTCGGGCAGAGGGTTGGGTTCAGGCGCCTGCTCACCGTACAGGCGGAGGTGGAGAGCGCCGGTTCCCCCCGCAACACCTTGAGGCTGCTCTTTCAGATCGCCAGGATCACCTTCGCCGTCGAGCTACTGGGGGCCGTAGCCCTGAGCATCGGATTCATAAGCGTGGGCTTCAGCGTTCGCGAGGGCGTCTTTCAGGGGATATTCCACGCCATCATGGCCTTCTGCAACGCCGGGTTCCCCACCCTTCCAGGGGAAGACTTGACCTCCTACGCGGGCAACTGGCTCATCATCGGGGCGCTGGTCTGCATGATCACGCTCGGAGGGCTCGGTTTCCCCGTGCTGGTCGACCTCTTCAGCTACAAGGAGCACCGCAGGCTCTCCGTCCACACCAGAATAGTCCTGATCACCTCCGCAGCGCTCGTCGTGGTCGGGGTCCTCAGCGTGGCCCTGTTCGAGTGGACGAACCCGAACACGCTCGGTGGCCAGTCCTTGAACACGAAGGCAGCCACGTCGCTCTTTCAGGGGGTGACCCCGAGGACGGCAGGTTTCTCTACCGTGAGCTACCCTGAGATGCGGGACCCAACCCTCCTGATTCAGACGTTGCTCATGTTCATCGGCACGGCCCCGACCTCGACCGGCGGGGGCATAAAGGTGACGACCCTCGCGCTCGTCGTCCTAATCATCGTCGCCCAGGTCAGGGGCCAGGACAGGATCACCCTCTTCTGGCGCACGCTGCCCCGGTCCCTGGTCGCAAGGGCGCTCGCTATCCTGGCCCTCGCCTCCCTGCTCGTCTTCCTTAGCACCCTGGCCCTAATGGTCTCGGACGGACTCGACCTCTTACCCGCCCTCTTCGAAATCACCTCGGCCTTCGGCACCGTCGGCCTCTCGCTCGACGTCACGCCGAACCTGAGCACATTCGGCAAGATTCTGGTCTCCGTCGTCATGTTCCTCGGAAGGGTAGGCCCAATAACCTTCGTAGTAGCCCTCGCCGTCAGGCAACGCCCTCCACGCTACAAATACCCCGAGGAAGAGATAGCCATTGGATAGAATTGAGAATTCTCAATTCCAAACTCCTAATTCACAATTCCAAGCCTGCGGGCGAGGTAGCCTGCGGTGGTGGCTTGCAGGAGGAGGGTGACGCAGACAGCGAGGGCTACCATGGAGACCGCGATCTCGGCGCCCTCGACGCCGCGGGCGAGGAGTAGGCTCGCGACGGCGGCGGGGATGACGCCGGTCTCGCGGCACCAGCTGATGAAGACGATCTCCTCTTTCGTCCATCTGCCGCGCCGGTCTGGTAGGAGGCACGCGAGGACGGTTATGGGCCTGGCGATGAAGACGAGCACGAACATTATGAGGAGGCCGCCGAGGAGGTATTTGCTCAGTGCTTCGAAAGGGAGGTTCAGCCCGAGCGTGACGAAGACGAGGAGGGTGGCTATCTCGGCGACCTGGCCGAGAAAGCCTTCGAGGAGGGTGACGTGCTCGTCCTGGTGGCCGAGCCCGAGCATGTCCATGTTTCCGATCATGAGGCCCATCACGAAGGTCGCGAGGTAGGCTGACCCGCCTATAGACTCGGTCGAGAAGTACGCTAGCGCTACCACGGCGAGGATGGCCACGCCAGGCGACTCGTCCCAGATTCCAGCCCGCGCTGTCGAGGCGATGGCGTAGCAGAGGATGGCGCCGGCGACGACCCCGATCACAGTCCCCAAAGCGAGCTCCTTGGCGAACTCCAGCGCGGGACCGGCGAGGGTAAATCCGCCGGCCTCGACTACCCCGACGAGGGTCAGGGTGAGCACCGTGCCGGTGACGTCGTTGAAGGCGGACTCGGCGATGACCGTCTGGGACACTTTGGGCCTGAGCTTCAGGCGCTCGAACAGGGGAATGAGGATTGCGGGGTCCGTCGCGGCCAGCACGGCTCCTATGAGCAGGGCCACGGGGAAGGCGACTCCGAACACGGGCCAGACCACGAGCGCGACGATTACGGCCGTGATGAGCACGCCTGGCAAAACGAGCAACCCGAGGCCGACGGCGGTACCAGAGATCACGCGCAAAGAGATGCCGGTGCCGCCGTGGAACAGGATGAGCGCGACCCCGATGTTGAACAGGAGTTGGGCGCCGACACCACCTAAGGGGTTGGAGACGAGCCCGAGCACGGAGGGCCCGATGAGGGCGCCCGCCGCCACGAGCACGACCATCTCGGGGAGCTTTATGACGGTGGCTATGAGCTGCGAGAGGAGCCCGGCCCCGAGTATGAGGCCGAAGTCGCGGAGGATGTGCTCTATCTCCACCCTCTACCGGACGAGGGCTACGAGCTTCTGCGCGAGAGTTCCCCAGCTCAAGTGCTCTACGCTGTTCCGGCGCACGTCCTCCTCGCACTGCCGCCTCTGCTCTTCCGGCAGCTTCAGGTAATCCGTGAGCGCCCTTGCCAGGTTTTCCTCGAAGCCGCCCATGCCGACGCGGAGGTCGAAGGGCAGGCCGCGACCCACGATCCCACCCGCTTCCCTGAGGCCGGAGTGGTCGGCCACGAAAGGCACCACCCCGCTCGCGGCGAACTCGGCCGCCACGAGCCCGAAGGTCTCGGGGAAGATGGAAGGCACCGCCGCCACGTCCGCGGCGGGAAGGAGCTTCGTCAGTCCACCGTGGTAGATCGGGCCCGTAAACAGCACGTCGTCCTCCATACCCGCCGAGTCGGCGAGTAACTCGTCGGAGAGCTCGAAGTGCTCCATGGGACCCGCGGGTCCGCCTTCGAGGAGCTTGCCCATCTCGGCAAGCCTCTCCACGGTCGTCTCGTCGCCCGCGCTCAAAGAGAGGGTCAGCGCCTCAAGCCCCTCGCGGAAGGTGCCGAAGCCGATGATTAGCAGGCGCGCCCCCGTCTCCTTGCGCACCCTGGCAAAGGCGGAGATCAGGCTGTGTACGCCCTTGGAGTGGATGAGCTTTCCGACGTAGACGACGAGCGGTCCCCCGCGGTCGAGGAACCCCCTGAGCCGCTCGCCGGCGTCGCTGTCGTGCGAGCGCGCGTCGTAGGAGGCCGCGACCTCGCGCACCGCGCCGGCCAGCTCTCCCGCGTCGTTCGAACTCTCAAGCGATCTCTGGAGCGAAGTCCGTTGTTCGGGGCCGCGTCCGGGGCCGCCGTTCAGGTCATCGACGACTCCGAGGTCGAGCGCGTCAGGGTGGAAGAGCTCGGTATCTACCCCTCCGGGGATGGCCAGGGTCTTGTTAGTAAGGTCCGGGAAGTCCTCCGCTATCGTGCCCGCGCTGTGCGAGGAGAGGGCGAGTATCTCCCGCGCGCCTTCGAGACCCTCACGGGTGAGTCCCATGTACATCTCGCTCTTGCGGGAGACGTACTGCAGGCAGCTTCCGTGCACGATGCTTACGTAAGGGACGTCGCTGCCTTCCAGGGCGCGGCGTACGATGAGGGGACCAGGCACGGAGTGGTTGGTGATCACGGCTTCGGCCCCGGAGAAGCCGAGAACGGTCCGCACGGCCTCGACGTTGCGCCCGAGGTAGTCGTCCAACTCCTCCCCTGTCAGGTCCAGGAAAGTCTTCGCGCGCCATCCCGGGTAGTCGTCGTAGACGTAGACCGGCAGGAGATCCCCTATGTCGGGACGGTAGATCACGCCCAGCCCAGGATAGGCCGTCTCCCGCTCGCCCAGAACGTGAACCCCCTCCGCGTCCACCGTCGCGTGTTCGCCGACGAAGTCATAATCGAGCGGGTCGGGCTCCTGGCAGATCAGGTGCACATCGTGCCCCTCCTGGCACAGGGCACGACAAAGGTTCTGTACGTAGATATTACTCCCCGTGCCCGAGAGCATATACCCGTGGGTCATAATGATCTTCATAGCGCTCACTCCCCGTCGCGTTTCCAAACCCGCACATCGCAAGGTATCACATCAGCACGCTCCGGCCTGCGGCCTCCGCTTGTCAGCACGCTCCGGCTTCGCCTTCCTGCGCCTTGTCAGGAAGTCGTCTCGGGGCGTCGCTACGAGCATCGGCCCCTACCGGCGTGGAAGGCGATTCTTCGCACGCCGCAACGTGTGGCCCGAACCCAAAAAGCTGAAAGCGAGCCCGAAGGGCGAAGCGTTGCTGACAAGCGAGGGCCGAAGGCCCGCAGCGTGCTGACAAGCGAAGCGTGCTGACAAGCCGCCGCAGGCGGCGTGCTGATGGTACGATTCTTGTACTCGCGAGGAGGGTAGGATGTTTACACGCACGAAGACAGCGGCGGTCCCCGAGGCCGGGGCGGAGGCACCAGAGTTCAACCTGCCGAGCGCCCAGGGAGGCCAGCTCAGGTTGAGTATGAGGACCGTACGGGGTCCGGTCCTTGTCGCCTTCTACAGGCAGGGGGACGAGGAGGATGTCGAGTACTTCAAGTCGCTTGCCGCGAAGGAGGAGGAGATCAACCTCGCCGCCGGCTCGGTGGTCGCCATCGGGGTTGTCGAGCCCGCGGGGGCACGCGATTTTGCCAGGGCTTCGGGGCTGAAGTCCTACGTCCTCTACGACTACGCCAAGGTCGCGAGTCGCCAGTGGGGACTGCTGGAGAAGGACAAGAAGGAGGGCGAGTACGCCCGCCGTGCCGTCTTTATCGTCGGGCCAGATCACAACGTCGCCCACGCCTGGATCGGGGAGAGGCCACAACCGGGGGAGATACTGGCGAAGATCAGCGAGATCTCGGGCCTACCCAAACCGCCCGAGGAACCGGAGGAAGACGAGAAGGAAGCTTCTGAAGAGCTGGCGGAGAAGCCAAAGAAGATGTCGGCCGAGGAGCGGGAGAAGATAAAGGCCGAGCGCCGCGCCGCCCGCGAATCCGGCAAGTCGGTCAAGAGCGAACAGCCGGCGGACCCTGAGGCTGGGTCGGGAACCACGGAAGAGGAGGCGAAGAAGGAGGAGGGGTAGGCGACCGTGGAAGGGCACGAGGCCGACGGCAAGCATCCCGGGGAAGAGGGGTTGGATCGAGCCGCCGACACCACCGATGTGGAGGCCGCACGAGGGGAGATCTCGGACCCTGAGGAACTCAGGGCCAGGCTCGGGATGAAGGACAACCGTATCAGGGAGCTCTACGAGGAGATCACCGCCTCCCGCCTCGCCGCGGACGAGGCACGCGCCTCCAAGGAGATGGGGGAGGGGCACATCGAGTCCCTGGAGAGGGAGGGCGCGGAGCTGAAGGAACGCGTCAGGGACCTCGAAGAGGAGGTCCGCGGCCGCAGGCGCCGCAGGGAGGGCTTCGAGCGCCAGATAGCGCGCCTGGAGCGGGAGCTGGAGCGCAAGGACGGTGAGATCTCTCACCGCGACCACCTCCTGGAGCGCCGCGTCGAGCAGGTCGAAGCCGCGGACAGACGGGCCGGGGAGCTGGCCTCCCGCAAGGACCTCGCGCTCCAGGATGCCCTCCGCCACGTCGACGGGTTGGAGAGGGACCTGGAGGAGAGGGAGGGTGAGATCTCCGCCCTGAAATCGACCATCGAGACGCTCGAGAGAGACCTCGAAGCCGAGCGGGAGATGCGCGGGCGCCTCGCCGACCCCGCGAACCGGCTGCGGGCCGCGATCGAGCTGTTCAACGACTCAGAACAGCGACGCTCGATGAACGCCCTCTCAAGGACTCTGGGCCAGCCCGAAGTCCAGGTCGAGCTCGACAGCGGACACGAGCCGTCGGCCCTCCTTACATTCACCTGGCAGGGCGTCACCTGGCAGACCTACGCCTCGGACCCAGGGCCCGACGTCCAGGAGCCTCGCGTATACCTCAAAGGCGCGGGCGAGGACCTCTCCGGCGTAAACCGCAAACCACCGAACGCCCGAGTCGGCCCCGGTGACCGCGTAATGCTCGGACTGTAGCCAGCACGCTCCGGCTTCGCCTTCGCAGCACGCTCCGGCTTCGCCTCCGCTCGTCAGCACGCTTCGCTTGTCAGCACGCTTCGGGCCTAGCGGCCCTCGCTTGTCAGCAACGCTTCGAGCCTTCGGCTCTCGCTTTCAGCTTTTTGAGTTCGGGCCACGCGTTGCAGCGTGCGAAGAATCGCCTTCCACAGCGGTAGGGTCCGATGCTCGTAGCGACGCCCCGAGACGCCTTCCTGACAAGGCGCCGACCGGAGGGAGGCGCCGGGCTGACAAGCGAGGGCGTTAGCCCGAGCGTGCTGACAAGCGAAGGCGAAGCCGGAGCGTGCTGACAAGCCTGCGAAGCAGGCGTGCTCTATTCGTCTTCTTTGGGGAGCTGTTTTTTGTCTTTGCCGCGGCCGAGTGTCTCGACGAAGTCGTTGATGCCCGTGCCCAATGAGCGGAAGAGGTTCACGATGCGGCGAGGTCCGAGGATGAGGAAGACCATAAGAACTAGCAGTATCTCCAGCACTCCGACGGGCATCAGTAGCGCCTGGCTTCCATCAGGTATTTGAGACGTGCGAGGGAGCGTTCCCCGTTGGTACGGGCGAAGCGTTCGGCGCCGACGAAGCGCGCGGCCCGGTCGAGGAGTTTGCGCTTGAGGTGGAACTCGCCGGTGTAGGTGACGAGGCAGCCGTCATCGGCGGGCTCGATGTCTACCCGGCCGCCGCCCTCGATGGTGGAGGTGTAGACCCAGTTTATGCTCTCCGGGGTGTTCTCCACGATCCGCACCTCTGGTTCGATCTTGCCGATCGGACTGTCGATGGCCAGGCGGTAGGCGTCCTCGCCAAGGGGTTCGACGCGCTCGACGCCGACCATCCACTCCCTGGCGTTGCGGAAGTCCGAGACATATGCGGAGACCTTCTCGAGCGGGGCCGCTACCCGCTGCTCGATGTTCACACTTCCGTCAGCCTTTAGCCCCACCCCAACTCCTCCAGTCGGTCCTCGTCGAAGCCGAAGTAGTGCGCGATCTCGTGCACCACCGTGATCCTGACCTGCTCCTCTAACTCAGTCTTCTCGAAGTCCCGCTCCAACGGGCCGCGGAAGATCGTGATCTTGTCCGGCAAGACACCGTAGTAGCCGGCGCCCCTCTCCGTCAGGGGCACGCCCTCGTAGAGCCCGTAGAGCGTCTCTGCCGGTCCACCTGAGACGAGAGGCGTCGAGTAATCGGGCCATTCGTCGACCACTATCGCCACGTTGTCTAGAAGCCTCGACAACTCGGGCGGCAGCCCATCGAGCGCCCGCTCCACAAGCTCGTAGAAATCTACGGTCCTCTTGTCCACGAAGCCTATTGTACTTCAGGGCTGAGCCACGAGACCGAGGACTCACTCCTCAGCCGGTCTGCCTCGGCCTCCCCGCGGTCCGAAGAGCGTGAGGAACTGGCCCACCGCCCGGTCGGCACGCGCTTCGATCTTTTCGGGCTCGGGCATCGGCAATACCCCGAGCAGTCGCCTGACCTGCTGGTCGCCGATGGCCAACCCCATGAGGGCGTCCACCGCGCTCCCCGCCTCCTCGAACTCGAGCAACCCTCGCTCCCGCTGCTCTTCAAGGTAGCGCTCCAGCTTGGGGACGACGCTGTCCCTACCCTGGGCGGCCAGGGCCCTAGCGAACGTGGGGTCCGTGGTCGCCTCGGAGATGGCGGCCCGGTTTATGACCACGGCCCGCTCCCCGAGCAGCAGCCGCTGTAACTCGACCGCGAAGCCGCGCAATACTTCCGAGACATCCGCGGCGTCGTGTTCGAGGCTCGGCGCGAGCGCGGCGCCTACGCGTTCCGCCTGCCAACGGACCAGCTCCTCGAACAGCCCGCGCTTGTCCCCGAACCAGGCGTACAGCGTCTCCTTCGAAGCCTTCGCACGATCCGCGATCTCACGCATGCTCGCGCCCCCGTACCCGCGCTCCGCAAGCACCGAGAGGGCGACCACCAGGATCTCCTCCCTGCGCTCTGCGCTGGATCTCCTGCTGCCAGAGTTCTCGACCACGTACGAATTCGACCCTTCCATCCCCAATACCCCCACCACTCGCCGAAACTACTTCTACGGCAGTTCTCGGAAAGGTTGAAGCTTTCCGAGAACCACGCAATCAGCGAAACAAAAAGCTGACCGCTGATTGCTGATGGCTGACAGCGTTCGCAAGAGTGGTTCTTAACCTCTTTGCAAACCGCGTTAGTGCAGCCCTTGACATATTACCGTACCCGATGGTACGGTTATACGCAAGCCGTACCCAGCGGTACGGATAATCCTGAACGACGGGAGGTACACATGTTATCGGAGTCGAGAGCGGGTCGCGGGGCCTCATTCCCTGGCGGCGGTGGGATCGGTCGCCCGGCTGACCACCCTGACGTTGGCGGTCCTCACGACCGGGCTCATAAGTGGTTTCTTCTACGCTTACGCGTGCTCGGTAACGCTCGGGCTTGCGTTGTTGCCTGACGAGCAGTACGTCGATGCGATGCAGGCGATCAACGCCACGGTGCGCAACGGGGTCTTTGCCTTCAGTTTCTTCGGCGCCGTCTTGTTCCTCCTTCTGGCGCTCGCCGTTCATATTCGGCTGTTGCGGTCGCGCCGCTTCCTGTTTCTGGCGGCTGCCGCCATGCTCTATATCGGGGGAAGGTTCATGGTCACGTTCCTGGTGAACGTGCCGATGAACGAGGAACTCGCCCGCGTGGGCGAGGCGGCTCCCGCGGCGCTTTCGCGGGCCAGGGCGGAGTACGAGGGCCCGTGGAACTTCTGGAACGGGGTGCGTACGCTCTTCTCGTCGCTGGCGTTCCTCGCGCTCATCGTCGCTTGCCTCTCCCGACGGTAGGCTGGCTGGCCAGCACTGTATAGCAAGTCGTCGGGCACGTTTCGTTCGTCACATCCTCACCAAGGCTGGAGTCCAGGGCCTGCCCTGAAACTGAGTTCGCCGTCGCGCTAGAATAACTGCTCTATACAACATTCTGCGGGAGGCATGCGCTTGAGTTTCATGTCCGGTTCGCGTCCGGGGCGGTGGGTAGTCTGGGTCATCTACAGGGCCTTCAACAAACCGTTGCCGGTGGCGCACGCGGCGGAGTGGATGATGATCCCCGAGCACTCCGTGGATCAGGTCTTAGAGACCGGCGCCCTGCGCAGCCTCTACCCGCGGGACGTGCTCGAGGCCGCCCGCCGCATGGACCGCCAGCGTCGCGAGCACGACGAACACTACGCCAGGGATTCATAGGAACCTCGACCCATCCGAAGTTATTGGTAGAAGGCCTTGAATTTCCAGCGGCCACGAGCATCGGGCTCTCTCCTGAGCGTACCGCCTCTGTGTTGGGGCCGACCGTATCTTGAATGGTATCCTGGGAGTCTTAAGATCAGGAGCAACGTTAAATTCGCGCGTGACGATGAGGCTGGGTACCCGCTGCCGGAAACCGCCACGAGCGTCGCGACGACTCCGCGGCTAGAGGTCTGGCCGGGGCAAGGAGACTACATGGGCAAGGACCAACTCAGGCTGTACCGCGCGCTCTCCCGGGCGCCGTTTCCGAGGAGCTACGTCGGCAAGGTCTTCTTTACCGCCTTCCTGGGAACCCACGTGCCGCTCCTGGCCCTGCTAGTCTACTTCATTCGACGCCGCCACTTTGCGTTGGGGGGCGCCATGCGCGTCCTTTCGGTAACGGTGCCGGCCACGCTAGGGGGGACGGCGCTAACGCTCTGGGCGATGTACGCCCTCTCCGCGCCCACGGCGCTGGCCTCAAGGGCCCTGAGGCGCTACCTCGAGACCGGCGAGCTTCCCGAGCTGCCCGTGCACTACACGGACCGGGCCGGGAGGCTGATGGCGGACGTGCAATACACCGTCGGGCGGCTGGACGCGGCCGTACGCTCCCTGGAGGAGAGGGCGAGCAGGGATCACCTCACGGGCGCCTACAACCGCAGGGCCGCCGAAGAGCGCCTCGCCGAGGAGCTCGAGCGGGCCGGGCGCGGGGGAGGGACTCTCTCCCTCGCCTTGTTCGACCTCGATCGCCTGAAATCCATCAACGACGAGCACGGTCACCGGGCCGGGGACGCCTTCCTCGTCGGCTTCGCCGAGGTGCTAAACCGCAACCTGCGCGCGGGGGACTGGGTCGCGAGGTGGGGGGGCGACGAGTTCGTGGTGGGCATGTGGGGTCCGCAAGAAGAACGGCCGGCGAAGCGGGTCCTGGAGCGAATCGTCGAGGACCTGCGCGAGAACCCGGTGGTGCTGGCCGACGGTGAGGCGGCGAACCTCACCTTCAGCGGCGGGACCTGCCGGTGGAGGGCCGGGGAGGACGTCCGCGGGCTGCTGGCAAGGGCGGACGGGGCCATGTACCGGGCCAAGGCCGCCGGTGGGGATACCGTCGTGCACCTCGACTAAAGCGATTAGCAGAGGTCAATGACCTCTGCTAATCGCGCCTGTCAGCATTTCAGCTAGTCAGCACTTCAGCAAGAACAAAGACCTGAAATGCTGAAATGCTGACGGGCTGAGCCCTCAGTCCCCGCGACGGAAGAGGTTGGCGGCCTCGGTACGGTTGCTCACCCCAAGCAGCTTGTAGGCGGCGCGCAGGTGTTGCTTGATGGTCGACTCCGAGAGGTAGAGGCGCCTGCCTATCTCGGCGTTCGAGAGCCCCTCGACCACGTAGCCCAGGATCTCCCTCTGGCGGGCCGAGAGGGCGGCGAGGTCGCCGGACTGATCCTCGAGCAGCACGTACCGGAGCAGCTCCCGCGGCGCGACGAGCTCCCCCCTCGAGGCCACCGCCACGGCGCGCACGAGTTGGTCGGGCGTCATCTCGGCGTGGACGAAACCGGAGGCTCCCGCTTGCAGGGCGTCGCGGGCGAGCGGCAAGTCCAGTTGGAGGCCGAAGACCACAACCGGGGGCGCATCCGGGCTCATCTCCCGGTAGAACTCCACGCGCTCGGAGAGATTCTCGTGGCCGTTGGCGCAGAGTATGATGCAGGAGGGGGCATCACCCGGCGGCTTGGGTCCCTGGTGCACCGTGGCTTTCTCCTCGAGGGCTCGCACGAGGCCCGTGCCCACCAACGAGTGGGGGCAATCGACCCAGACGACACCCAGGGGCTTGGGGTCGTCCTTCGGCTGGTAGATCATGCCCACAGTCCGCGTGGAGGAGGCACCTCCCCGCCCGCTGCGATTACTTCTCTTCAATCACCCTCCAAAATATCGGTAACGTGCGGTCAACATACCCTATCTGGTTCCCATCCTTGTGTAAGCCCCAGTGGTCGTCTCTCCCCAATCTTCGACTACAAGTGCTAGTACTTTCGGTTACTATTTCAACTTTTCAGGCAGTGTACAGTTTAGCACGGAAGTGCTCCCCTACGCTCCACGTCACCCTACAGGCATGCGCCTGCTTCCGAGCCATCCTCCTCTTTAGGTCTTTGCGGTGTGGACATCTGAGGTGCGGCTTCGTAATGCCCTCGGAGTTTATCCAGGAAATCCGCGGCTACTAATCCGTCTCCGCTATGCTCTGTGCTCTCGCCAGCGCCTTGAACCTTCCGCCTCTACTGAGCAGCGTCTCCCAACTTCCGTATTCGACCATCCGGCCCTGCTCCAACACGTAGATGACGTCCGCCCCCCGGATGGTAAAAAGCCGATGGGTTATGATCAATATGGTCATCTGTCCATGAAGCCGCTCTATGGCGCCCTGGATACGCCGTTCGTTCTCCGCATCCAGTGCGCTGGTTGCCTCGTCCAAGATCAGCAAGGAAGGCTCGCGCAACAGCGCCCTCGCGAGGGCCAACCGCTGCCGCTCTCCCCCGGAGAGGCGGACGCCACGGTCGCCCAGAACTGTCTCTAGGCCCTCGGGTAGCTCGGAGACGAACCCATTGGCGGCTGCCAGCTCTAGCGCCTGCCAGACCTCTTCCTCGCCGGCCTCCGGACGCGCCCAGAGCAAGTTAGCCCGCACGGTATCGTTGAACAGGAAGGTGTCTTGAGCCACATAGCCGATCTGCTCGCGCCAGGGTTTTAGGCGCTCGGCACTCAAAGGTCTTTCGTCCAACAGAACTCGGCCCTGGTTTGGTCGGATCAAACCTATTACTAAATCGGCTACCGTGCACTTTCCGGCGCCTGAGGGGCCGACTATGGCAGTTGTCTTGCCGGTTTCGATGCTCAAGTCGAGCCCACATACGGCGGGATGTCGTCCCGCCTCGTCATAAGCGAACCTGACTTCGTCGAATCGAATGCTGTCTCGCAGCTCGATCTTCTCGGTCATCTTCGGCTCTCGGCTCGGCAGCCGCTTCGCTGCGGGCTTGCATCTCCATTACCCCGGCGAAGGCAGGCGTCGCGTTCAAGCATTGCTGATAGCTCTGCTGGATGGAACTGAAGAGGGGCACCATCCGGTTGAACGATAAAAGCAGCAACAGTAGACCGGCGGCCGGGAGGTTTACGACCTCGAGCGCGACGTAGAGGATGGCGGTAAGGATCATCGCTGAGCCCACGGTAAACCAAAACGCCGTTTCGGCGTAGTTGCGGATCGTGTTGAGCCTCCGTCCTCGCCACCCTCTCGACCAGCCCCGAGAAGATATCGGCGTTGCGCTCCTCCACGCCGTAGCTCTTCGCGGTTTTCATCCCGGCGAGGTCCTCGATCGTCGCGGAATAGAGGTCCTTGGTCGACAACGAGACTTCCTTGCCGGTGGAGCGCGCTGCCCCGCCTTCTTGCGTAGCAGCAACAGCAGCGCTAGGCCGGACGCCAACACCAGAAGAGTCATCCCTGGAGACAACCGGAGCACCAACGCTACATAGACCGTCACCAGCATGATATTGGTGACGAGCTGTAGCAGGAAGGCGGTCGCGGCCCCGACCCGCTCGAAGTTCGGTGGTCAGGGCGTGAGTGAAATCCGACGATCGTTGCCGAGCAAAGTGTAGCCACCCCATGTTGGCAATGGCTCGGTACAACCGCCGCCGTAAGTCGGCGACGAAATCTTGTTCGAGCTTGAAATTGAAGGACGTCTGAACGCGGGCAACCAATGCCAGCAAGACGGAGACGAATACGAATATGCCCAGCACGGCGACCACGGTCGGACGCAAACCCACGGCGGCGAAGAGGGAAGAAATGGCCTTGGCGATCCCGCTTACAGAACCTTTTTGGACGTCGAGACCGACCAGCTGCATCAGCGGAATGAGGAGGAGCAGTTGGGCTCCCTGGGTCACGGTCCGACAGAGCATCAACGTCAAGGCCAAGGCAACCCTCCACGACATGGTCCTGACCAGGGTCGCTAAGTACGCACCAAAGGCGCTGCCCGTCCACACGCCCGCGACCCTGGCTAATGGCTTTGCCACTAGAGCTTAACGTTGAACATCGACTATTCCTCGCATGCCGCCGCGACCGGTCGCCGCGTTGCACTCGACGTTCGAGACGGGGAGCTCTTACCTATGCTCTCCAGAACGGTCGGGGAGCGTCTTGAGCCCACTACGAAAGCGAACCTCGAATACCGGTACACGGCTAACCAAATCCAGGTAATGGCGCATCATGCTCCGCTTCCGTTCTGCGTCCTGCAAACTGAAACAGTAAGCATGCGCGAGTAGTCGAGGAAGGCCTGGTTTGACGGCACCCGGTGAAGCCGTACCGCCGCTCCGCCACTATTGCCGTTCTCCCGCACCCGGTTCAGCACGAGCAAGGCGGCCCGCTGCTCGGATCGCCCCGCCACGGTCTGTCGTGACTCGGGGCCGCATCTTGTCCTCCGCTGTCGAACCACTCGCAAAGAACGCCGCCGTCTCGGGTAGTAGACGCATGCTGAACGGCAGCGGGATGGCCGTAACTCCTGCCCTCAAGACCTCGAAAGCAACGGCGTCGTCTGCCCATAACGGCCAACCTTGCTGGCGGCTCAGGGCGAACGCCGTCGTCGATTTGCCAACCCCCGAGACGGCGCACAAGGCGACTACGCCGCTTTTGGCGGCCTTCTGTCTGGACCTCCCGCGATCCGCTCCTTGGCCGCTGGGACGGACCAACGCTGAGCAGCCGTGCTCTTCATCGTTCGACCTGTATCACATGGTGGCTGCTCCCATCGCCAACGTCCGACCACCTGTGCGAGGAGTTCCTGAAGGCCATCGGCTACCGCGACGATCCACAAGCTCGTCTTTCGACCGCCGAGGTGATGACCACGGCTCTTGGCGCCGCCGCTTTCTTCTCGGGCAACATCGAGGCGAGCCGCTCGTTCTTGGACGAGTACGGCTACATGTGAAAGTCGATCTCTAAGAGCCGCTTCAACCGAAGGCTGCACGCCGTGGCCCCATCCCTCTGGCGGACGCTCTTCGACTTGTTGGCCGAGGTCTTCAAGCACAACGATGCCACTCACAGCTACGTAGTACATATACCCGTTCCGCTTTGTTGATGGCATAATGGAGTCATGGCAAAGATACTCTACCCCCAGGTAATTGAAGAAGATCCCAAAGAACTGAAGGAGCTGGAAAAATACCATCGCTACACCCACCTCTACCAGCGCCTCAGGATGCTCAGGCTTTTGCGCTCCGGCGAATGCCGCAACCTGGGGGAGGCCTCGCAGGCTTTGGGCTACTCCTGGCGTCAGTGCCAGAGGTGGTTCGCAAGTTACCAACAGGGCGGGCTAGAGGAGCTTCTAAAGAGCAGGGTGCATGAGCGTGGTCGCCAGGAACTGGTCACGCCCGAGGCTTTGGAGGACCTGGAGGAAGAGCATGAAGATGGGAAAGATCGCCACCATAGGGCAGGCCGATGAGTTCCTTAAGGAGCGTCATGGCATCGAGTACGCTCATCCCGATGGCGTAGATTGGCGGTCGACTTTCCTAAGACGACACAAGATCAAACTCAAGACCGGTCGCCCTCGCCACGAAGAAGCGGAACCTGAAGAGCAGTCTGCCTTCAAAAAAACTTCGCTGGCAGAGATCGAGGAGGTAAAAGAGCGCCACTGCCAAAACGGCAAGAAGCGCTAAAGGTCCTGGCCTTCGACGAGGCGCGATTCGGGCTTACAAACTGGCATCGCAGACGCTACTGCCCGATGGGGTTTCGTCCACCTTATGTCGTCAAACGCGCTTACAAGTGGACTTACCTGTACGCGGCGGTCGAACCCACCACCGGGGAGAGCTTCTGTATGTACCTGCCGGGGATGGACGACGGTTGTCTTGAGATATTCTTGGATCAACTCTCGAAGAGATACCCCGATGAGCACCTCCTCGTCGTGCTCGACGGTGCGCCAAGCCAGTCGCTCCGAGCAAATAGAGCATCCAGAGAACATAAGCTTCCTTATGCTCCTCCCACCCGATTTCGCCGGAGCTGGACCCGGCAGAGAGATGGTTTCAGGAGTTCAGGCGAAGCTTGTCGAACAGGACGTTTGAGAAGCGTTGCGCTAATACAGAGATGCGCTGAGCAAGACGCTTGGCCCGTACTGGGAGAGTCCTTCCCTCCTCAAAGTGGCTGACCGGTTACTCATGCTGGGTAAAGGTTGTTACGTAAGTTCTATGACATCAATAGACCGGAAATGTAAATAGTACCTGTGGCGAATACTGAGGCTTACCCCTTTGCCCTTCTAACAATATGGTTTCTTATAGGACGGTTATCTGGAATAGGCTGGGCTCAAGACGCGGTGGGTTGGGTGGTCTTGGGTCGACCGGTAGTTTGTTGTTAATGGACATAGAGGTAGATCCCTTCGCCCGCGAACACTCGCTCAAGCAACGCTCTCAACTCTTTGGGCGGGGGCAGATCGGTAAACGCTCTCCAGTATCGCCCGAGCATTATCCACGGCTCCAGCCACCCTCTCACCGCCCTCGACGCCTTCGGCGAGGATAGTAGGGGCCGCCTTTTTTTCCCTTCCCGTCGATTCGGACGGGATGTCGGGTTCTCCGTCTCGGCCGGCTCCTCTAGCGCATAAGCTGGCAGGCGTCCGTAAGCCCACCAGCAGAACGAGAAGGCGCAGCACACCAATTGCCAGTGTCTCCTCATGGCGAGGTCGCTCCTTACCTGGTAATCGCTCCATCCCAGGACGTGCTTGACCTGCTTGTAGCTCTGTTCCACCCACATCCTAAGCCCATATAGGCCTACCACCTCCGCAAGTTCGGCAGCTGCCGGATCGCCCTCTCCCGAGCGCTCGGAGCGATCGCTTGGATGGGGCAGGTTGGTGACCAGATACCAGGTCTTCCTCTCGGGCAGCTTTTCAGGGTCTGTGGTGGCCACGACTGCTCGCTGGGCTCTCTCGGGACCTAAGGACCGCCCTCCACCTCAGCGCCCACCACTCTTCGGTGTGCCCATCGCGGAAACGGCGCTCTACCCTTGCCCACTCTCCTGGCGAGTCCGGACCCTCCCACCCGGCGGCCAGGCGGCTTCCCACAAAGCGCCTATCTCCTCGCCCTCGCGGTGCCACCACGAGTGCGAGGGTTTCAGGGCGAGTACATAGCCCGCGCCAAGGTCCTTCAGGGTCCACCTGAGCTCTTCATCCTCTCCATAAAAGGAGTCGGCCACCACCGCCCAAAACGGGATGCCCTCCTCCACGGCCTGCATCACCAGCTCTCTGGCTATCTTCAGCTTGGTGCGGAATTCTGGGTCGTTCTTGCCACCCTGGAAATGATGTGCCGGAGTGTAAGGCTCGAAGGCAATAGGCCAATACATTCCTTCGTCCGCCCATAGAGCGCTTACGCTCACTACCCCATTGTCGGTCTTGCCTATGTTGCCCAGCCACTGCTTGCCCACGTGGGCGGTTTTCTTGCCCCACTTGCGGTCGCCGTGCTCGTCTATGACCAGAACGCCCTCCTCGTCAGGCGCGGTCGCCGGGTCCTCGACCAAGAGCTCGAGGCGGCGCTCGTTGATGTCCTTCGGGTCCCACCCGGACTCGGAGAGGAACCATTGCAAACTCTGGGCTTCCCTTCGCTGCGCCCCGGCCACCGGCTCGGTGTTGGCAAGGGCGGTAAGGGTCTTGTTGCGCTCGGCGGGGAGCAGGAGCCCCTCCAGGTAGCGCCTGAAACCCTCGCGCCGGGCGCGGGCACGACGAAAAAGGTCGTCGAAGCGCGTCGCGTAGTCCTCCAAAGGGCCGGGAGCGGGCTCCACGGGCAGTCGTCTGGTCATGGCGGCACCTCCTCGTTGTTGCGCCGCCATTGGAACATGGCCCTTTTCGTACTTCAACAAACTACCGGTAGTTCTAACCGGCCCGAATTGGTGATGTTGATCTGGCTGAGCTCCACGGTTGTCACGGTATCCGTGGCTGGAGCGCTATCGACTGAGCCTGGGTGCCTATCAGGGAATGTAAGGGCCAACGGTGAGTTCATGTCCTTCGGGGAGATCTGCCCTAACCCTGAGGTTTATTCTGATTCGAACCGCATTGTTAGCGAAGGAGGTTCCGGACTTTGGGACCCATAACCTTCCGAATCTTTCCAAGCGCGGCTGGTCTCTACCGAGGATTGACTCAACTTTGTCTGGGCGAAAGTACATCAAACCCTCGTACCGCAAGGGGACGGGTGCGGGCTGGTCCTATGATCGAAGCGCTGGAAGAAGAGCGCGTGTGTATCGCGAGCCAGCGACGGAGGCGGCTGATCGACCCAGTCGATTCCTTCCTAGAATGGCTTGAATTGCGGGGAAAACTGTGGATGCTCTATCGGCATATGCGCCTCACCTGTTACGAGTGTATGATGCATGAGTCACGTGCTAAGGGCGGAGTACCTGTGTAGATCTCCGTTGTACTGGAAGGGGGCATTTGAGCAACTCTATTCACCGAAGTGCCTGGAAAAGGAAGTTCTCGGAAATCCGTGCGAGTAGACAGCCGGGCTGGGCGCCTTTGAGCTAATCCTCCGAGGTTCATCGCTAGTTCATCCTGAATGCATCGGTGGCTACGTCAATCCCCCCAACTCTAGTTGAAAGGAATCGCCATGGCTGAGGCTGTCGTCTTCAAAACGGTGCGCAAGAGGCTGGCCCTCGGCTATTCTGTGCACCGGACGCTGCGCATGACCTATCCCGCCGGGCTAACCTGGGACATCGCACAGTACACCGGAAAGCAGCTAGCAGTATGCACTTATCCTCCAAGGGCTATGACGTGGGACTAGGATTCAGTGTATGATGCAATCATAGCCACCATCGGGAATGTGCCTGCAGGACAGCGCATCCGTGTGCGCTAGCGATAAGGGCAAACCCGTCGTGAGGCGGGGGCGCAAAGCCTAGGGGCCTCCTAGCTGGGAGGTAGCCGGGCTGTCGAACAGCGGTGGCGGGGCGACAAAGCTCCGCCCTCACAGAGGGGGGAGCGTGCGATCTTACGTCAAACCGCGAGCGTGGCCTGACACGGCGCAGCAGACTCTACTCTTGAGCGAGCGCGTTGTGGATTGGCGCGACACCATCAACGCAAACTTCATCGAACTGTTCACCCAGTTTGCCGTCCGCGGGCGGCTCACCCTCAGCAGCCAACTGGCGCAGCCCGGCGCACAGCAGGTTATTGATGCGAACTTCGCTACGCTCTATCGGGCAGCAGCAATAGGCGGGCGGCAGGTGGTGGCGGATGCCCCCGCGCTGGCACCGGACGCCCAAGGCAACCCGACGGACCAGGACCACATGGTCGCGCGCATCAACGCTAATTTCACTGCGCTATACGCGGCCATTCCTGGCGGCAACGCCAGCGTTTCTGTTCTTAATAGACGGCGCTTTCTAGTGCTTGCGACGGCTGGCGCGGTTGCGCTGCTGAGTAGCCCGGCCACTAGAGCCTTGTCCCAGACTGGTTGTGCCAAGGGTTCCTACTACGCAGAGTACTACGGGGCATGAACTTCGAGACCCTGGCGACAACTCGTTGTGAGGCGGCACCCCTAAACAAAGACTGGGGCACCGGCAGCGTTACGCCTCTCTGGCGCTCGGACTATGCCTCTGCGCGCTGGACGGGGATTTTGACTTCGACGAAGCCGGCGAGTATGAATTCAGCGCCACAGCTGATGACGGCATTCGTGTCTATGTTGATGGTGTGCGCATCATCGACGAGTGGCGCCACCAAGCCGCTACAACCTTCAGAGCGCGCCGCACTCTTAGCGCTGGCACGCATCAGGTCAGGGTCGAGTGGTATGAGAACGGCGGGCATGCGGTGTGCAAGCTTAACTGGGTGCTTGTGAGCACTGCTGGCGCTGGCCTTCGAGGTGCCTACATCGCAGCGCCTTACCACACCGGCATCCCCTTTGCCAAGCATAGCCACTGGATTATGCCGTGGCGTGGCTACATGGAGACCAAGCGCGCAGATCAGTTTCTCGATGGTCTAGGCGCTCACATCAGCGCGAACCTTCTCGGCCCTACCTTCGATAAGGTGTGTAGGCACCTCGTCGAAAGTGGCATAAAACGTGTTCGCTTCGAGATGGGTTGGGACTCGGTAGCGTTCAACGAAGGTTCGATTATGAATCCCGGGTGGGCTGGCGCTCTGGCGACCATGAAAAACTACGGCATCCGTCCGCTCGTCCTGGCGAACTCAAACCACGGTGCGCCGTGTCCGTTTATAGATTTCAGTCGTGCCGCTTCCAGCGGCGTCTCTGCCGGCTCTAGGCACATCACCGTCAGCGACGTGAGCGGGATCACGCCACATCTCACCGGGATACGCCATGGAGATCGTCGTCCCGATGTATTCGTTACCAGTATCAGCGGCAACACTCTTTCTCTTTCGGGACCTCTATCGCAGGGCTATTCGGCGGGACAGAGTGTTCCGTTCACCACGTTAAAATACCGTCCGTTCGGGCCAAGGCACAGGATCATACTCAGCAGACGATTGCTGGCTGGCGGGCATACTTGCGTAGGCTGGGGGAGTTCGTAACTGGTGCTCTGGGTACAGCGGGTCTTTCCGATGTAGGCTTCGATCTGGAAATCTGGAACGAGCTCACGTTCGGTAGCGACTTCGTAGATATCAACAATTACTATAACCCGGACCTCTATAGCTGGAACAGTGATAATATCTGGAACTCTTTGGGACAAGCCTCAGCAGCCGAGCTAAAAGCCAACCCCTCTCTCTTTAGCGGAGCGGAGTTGACGTTCGGATTCTCCAACACCGTGCCGTGGCCCTCGGCGGTGGATCTCGATGATCGCTACACTGGGATAAGTAAGCATCCCTACACGCCTACCAAAAACTTCCCGGCAGACGAGCAGGGCAACCCCTTAACAGACAGGCTCGACGAGAACCTGCAATTGACCACGATCGTACCAAGCTACCGTTCTCGTCATGCCGATTATTACACCACGGCAGAGCAGGCCGAGCGGTCGATATGGGATATGTCGCCGATCACCTTGAGCTTGCAGGGCAAGCCTCACGGAAGATTTTCGCGGGGCGCCGGTCGGCCAGAGTGTCCGGTATGGATAACGGAGCACAACATAGACGTGGCGTGGTATGGCATCACGGATGTGAACTACGCTTACGACCTCAAGGCGCGCAACATCCTCGCTCTTACTGCGCGTACTTGCTCAAAGGCTGCAAGGTGATGATTATCTACCATGCGTGGCCAGCGGATGCTAGAGGTGGCTTGAACTGGAGATGATCTCTCCGTCCTTCATGGACTACATAAGGACAAATGGCACTTATCCGCCCGCTCCAGACGACTATCGCTCCAAGGTGATGATGAGCATAAAACGCATGAAGGACCTCCTCTCGACGGGCATGGACACGGGTGCGTTTACACTCAGGCAGCTTAGTGTAGAGTCGGTGAGGGATGACCACAATTCTATGCAGTTTCCTGCTGTGGGCGGAAGGCCACCACTCTACGATAGGGAGGTGCTCTTTATAAGCCCGGTGCAACGCGCCGCGAAGAGCTGGTGTATTCCGTTCTTCGTGCAGACGAAGGACACGCTGATGGCCTACGCGCCGAAGAACTATACCTTTACGATATCGGGGTTTTCTGCTGTCAGCGCGGCTAACCCGGCGACCGTATCGTGCCTGGACCCAATGACGGGTGCCTGGGTCTCTGTCAGCACGAGCTACCCGGCTGCGAACACGATGCGCTTCGTTGTGCCTACTGCCGACTACCCGCGCTTGCTCTCCATCGTGGAGCCGTAGGGGCGGCTGCAGATGCCCTCGATGGCCTTCACAGCTGCCAGTGAGGACGACCAGCAACCGGAAGGCGGGCTCATTATCCATAAGTTTGCGTCGGGGCACTTAAGGAGTAAGGACGCAACCGCAGCCCTGTGAAACTCCTGATCATGCTGATGCCGTAAGATCTCGCGTACCCGGTCGTTTATCCGACCTTCGAGTTGTCTCACCGATGCCCGGTAAGCAATTCCTGGCGGCACTCGTGCGGCTGTGTCCCCGCAGATGGGCTGAGAGCGGTTGGATAGTGGGCAGGCTTCAGGCAGTTGCGGGCGTGGCCGAAGGTCCCGAAGTCAAGCTGCTTCTCTGCTGTGCCCGGAGTCGTAGAGAGCCCGAAAGGTCCGCCAAGATCGAGGCCTTGCTCCGAGAAAGGATAGATTGGGAGTATTTGCTCCCGACGGCGCGCAGCCATGGGACAATGCCGCTCCTCTCCTGGCAGCTAAACGCCGTCTCTCCTGAAGCGGTCCCGAATAGGGTCCTCGACCAACTCAGAGCTGAATTTCGCAACAATAGCTTCCGTAGCCTTTCCTTGACTTGAGAACTGCTACAGGCTATTGAGGAAGTTCGAGTCTCACGGAGTTGCCGCCATTCCGTATAAGGGTCCGGTATTGGCTGCTTTCGCCTACGGCAACCTCGGATTCCGGGAATTCGTCGATATCGATGTCTTGGTACGCAAGCAGGAGGTTTTCAGAGCGCAAGAACTGCTATTGGCAGAGGGCTACCGACCGCAGTACTGGCTCACTCCTGCGCAAGAAGCGGCCTTGATCCGCTACAACTGTGAGCATTCGTTTGTGCACGGCAACGGTGGGGGCGCCGTAGATCTGCATTGGGCGATCGCGGAGAGGCATTTCTCTTTTCCCATAGATTATGAAGGTCTGTGGAGGCGCCTCGATCGGATCTCCCTCGGCGGCCGCGATGTCTTCACTCTCTCGCCGGAGGATCTGCTTCTTGTCCTCTGCGTGCAGGGGTTCAAAGACGCCTGGGAACGGCTCAAGCACATCTGCGACGTCGCCGAGGTGATCCGCGTGCCACCAGGACATGGACTGGGGCCTGGTCGTAGAACAGGCCGATGCATCGGGAGGCCGACGAACGCTCTTTCTCGGCCTCGCTCTGGCGAGCGATCTCCTTGGGACTACCCTCCCGGAGGAGATCGCGCAAAGGGTGCAGGCCGACCCGGCGGTGAGAACACTCGCCAGACGGGTAAACGGACGGCTGTTCCGGACGAGCGGCTCGCCAAGGCGCTTTCCAGAGGTCATGTTCCGCCCCATTCACGTACAGATGAGAGAACGGCTGAGCGACAAGGTCCGGTATTTGCGTCCGCTCGGTCACAACCCACACCGTGGGTGACTGGATGGCCTTTCCGCTGCCCAGGCCGCTGTTTCCTTTGTACTATGGGGTGAGGCCGGTCCGACTGGCCGCAAAGTATGGAGGGAGGCTTTTCAAGCGGGGTCCGTGAGAAGCGGGGACTCGAGGCGCTTCGCCACGCCACAGCACAGACGCAAAGTATGTAGCGCAGGCGTCCTTAAGTGTGCAATAGGTGCCAACGCGCGTCGATCGGAACTCGCATCGCCTCTGCCTCGACTATAATGAGCTTCCCATGAACTACGGTCTCGAACAAAACGCGTCGGTGAGGCACGCCGAGGACGACTACGTAATCTCCATAAGAGACGTTCGTCGAATCCTATGGAAGCGGGCGTGGTTGATCATCCTGCTAATAGTTCTGGCGTCAGGTTCGGCCGTCGGATTGAGCCTTCAACAGACTCCCCAGTACCAGTCCTCCATCACGATACTGGTTGGACAAGAACGCGGGATTATCGGGCCCGCCGGAGACCCGAATATCCTACTGACTCTGTCGGAGACGATGGCCGCACTCGTCACTAGCCGTCCCGTGGCCGAAGGCGTCGACAACAAGTTGGACCTGCGAACGAGCCCCGACTACTTGCTCGCTGGTCTAACCGCAGCGCCGGTGGAGGGGACCCAGGTCATCGAAGTTACCTACACGGGCTCCGATCCTGAGGAGACACGACGGATCGCGAACGCCGTCGGCGAGGTATTCACCCAGAAGGTCTCCGAGTTGAGCCCGAGCCCCGATACCCTGACGGCAACCGTCTGGGAGCGGGCGATATGGCCCGGCGTACCTATAAGTCCCAACCCCCTTCGCAACGTGGTGTTGGCCTTGCTGTTGGGGGGGCCCGCTGGGGGTAGGGCTAGCCTTCCTTCTCGAGTTCCTAGACGAGAGGTGGCGGTCGCCGGAGGAGGCGGAGCAGGCCACCGGAGTTCCTTCCCTGGGCGTCATCCCGGCTTCTCCAAGCATCCGAGACGGAAAGGCAGGGAGCAGACCTGACGCCGTTGGTTTGGAGCACTACCGCATGTTGCGCACAAACACCCTGCACATGCTGGCAGACAGCCCATCCAAGGTAATCATGGTTACCAGCCCCGGACCCAAGGAGGGCAAGACCACCGTTTGCGCCAACCTCGGGATGACCCTGGCACAAGCGGGCAAGAGAACCCTGATACTAGACTGCGACCTCCGCAGGC
>CAWJAM010000005.1:0-202253 GCA_963840835.1 uncultured Rubrobacteraceae bacterium
AACGACCCATGGACCCCGGACGCGCGCCTAGCGCTTCGAGAACATCGCCCTTGCCAGGTCCCTCCAGACCTGGCCGAGCGCGCCCCAACGGCGATCGACCTCTTCGGAATCCGGCGGGTACCATCCCGTGGCCGGGGTCAGGCGCGGGTCGCCGCGCAGGTGCGCCTCCAGCCCGGCGAGCGCGTCCTCCCAGCCCGGCGCCATCCCGCCGATGCCTTCTATGTACTCCTCCTCCGTGAAGGGCAACACAGCGACGTGCTCGAGCTCGAAGTCCGTGCCCCCGTCCGCGCCGGGCGAGAGGGTCAAGGTGAGGTCGCTGGTCCCCCCGTAGAGTTCCCAGGTGACCTCGAGCCGGCGCGGCGCCTCGCAGACCTCGATCCTCCCGCCGGCGTTGCCCTCCAGCTGGTAGCGGCCGCCGACGCGAAAGTCCCCGCTGACGGGCAAAAACCAGCGTGCTATCCGCTCGGGGTCGGTACAGGCGTCCCACACGTCCTCGACGGGGGCGTCGTAGTGCCGGCCCAGCCGCAGCACGTAGGCCTCGCCCTCCTCGGTCCCGCGGCGGCCGAGCGCCCGTTGGTGGTTCGTGATGATGTCGGCGATGTCGAACATATGTACCTTCCTTTCTTCTCGGTTGCCCGTCGTGCACGCTCTCGCATCCCGACCTACAGGGGTCCTATGGGGTGTCCGTCCGCCGTGCCCGACGACCCCGGGCGAGCTCCGTGCCGAGGGCGTCCAGCCTCTGGTCCCAGAACCTCCCGTAGCGTTCCAGCCACTCGTCGACCTGCCGCAGGGGCGCCGGGTCCACGGCGTACACCCGGCGGGTGCCCTCGGCCCGCACGGTGGCGAAGCCGGCCTCGCGCAGCACCCTGAGGTGCCTCGACACCCCCGGCTGGGAGATCCCGAACTCCCTCTGGACCACCGCCCCTACGTCCCCCGCGGAACGCTCGCCGTCGGCGAGCAGCTCCAGGATCCTGCGCCTTACCGGGTCCCCGAGTATGTCGAACGCGTGCATGGGGTAAATATAACGACACAATTATATAAACCAATAGTGAAATTAACCCCGGCCTCGGCGCGCAGAAAATCGCATCGCGGAGGACTGGCACCCTACATCAGGGGTTCCACGCACGAAATCCTTGTGGTGGGCACATGCCCCTCGGAATTGCCGTCAGGCTGGGTCCCGCTATGGGTCGCGCACTTCGTGGATAGGTTTGTGAAGGCTACCCTGGGGCATGCGGACATCTCTACCACGGGCCGCTACCTCGGAGCGTAAGGGGCCACTTCTCCCCGCCACCCACCGAAGCGGGACGGCGCGCCGCAAGCGACGGCCGCGATCATTAATTACGGGCGTGAGACTTGCGAAGCTGTCCCAGGGGGCAAACTAGCGAGTCGCAACTTGAATCCTATATAAAAGAGTCCTGCCGAAACGCTGGACCACCGCTGCGCCTTCCGCGACGAGGAGCAGGGAGCGAGGGCCGCCACGTCCTGTACTCGCGTTGCTTAGGCGACGTGCCACTGACCGGTTGGCTCACTGAACGGTAAGCTCGCTGGCGCCGCCAGAGACCTCGATCTCGTAGCGGCCTGTGGCTTCGTCATAGCCGGGGCTCTGGAGCCGGACCTTGCCGCCCAGGGCGTCGAAGCTCTGCTCATCGAAGGTCAGCTTGCTGGCGCCGCCATTCATGCTCAACCGCGCCTCGACCCCGGCGGGACGACGTATGCTCGCTTTGGCCGCGCCCCCCGACAGACGTATCGGGACCACCCCCGACGGCTCCGGGAGCGTGAGGGTGAGGTCGCTGATCCCACCTTTGAGGACGAAGGAGGACAGCTCCAACCCCGTGAGGTCCGCTTCGATCCGGGCCGCTCCGCCGCGCACCTCGACCTCCCAGGGCACCGCGGCGTTCAGCGTGACCTCCTCGGAGTGTCTGGGCGAGTCGAAGAGTTGGAAGCGCCTGGAGCGGCGTAAGGTCACGGTCCGGTCTTGCACTTCGACCTTCGGGGCTGTCCCCTCGAAGCTGGCCCGGTAGAGGTCGTCCATCCCGGAATCTGCGCGGAGGGTGAGCCGGGAGGTCCCGTTGGCGAACACCAGCCGCCCGCTCTCCAGCGAGCCCAGGGGAGTAGCGAACACGCCCTCTTGGTCGCCCTCCGCCGCCGCCCGGATTCGGGCGATCTCTTCCTCGGTCATGTCGTTTGCCTTCCGCATGAGGTCGAGGAAGAGGGCGAGGTCCCGCTCGTCGTACTCCGAGACCAGGGCATCCAACGCCCTCCTCTCGTACGAACCGAAGACATCCGCTCCCGCGCGCTCCAACTCCTCCGGGACGGGCCGTACGACCACCCTTCGGCCGTCGTCCGGGTCCTTCTCCCTTCGGGCGTAGCCCATCCGCTCCATGCGGTTGATTACGCCGGTTATCGCCCCCGTCGTGAGCCCCATCATCTCCGCCAATCTCCCCGCGTCGATCGGACCCGTCGAGGTGAGGATGTTTATGCACTGCAGGTCGGTAAGGTTCATCCCGCTGCGCTGCGTGACCGCCTGCATGAGCAACACCGCCCCCGTCGTGCTCCTGCGGTTCTCCACCTCGAGCTCCCGAAGCAACTCCTCACGATTTTTCGACTTTCCGGATTTTCCGACATGCTCCTTGACAACCTCCACTATCTGGCTTATCCTATATTTAACTTATCTGCTAAGATAAATTATACTTAAATAGCTTCAAGTTAGCAGGTAAGTAAAAAGAGTATAGCACGGCGATTCGGAAGAGAGGAGCGCGATGGAAGGCAATAGAGAGGCAAGCACCGGATCGAAAGGAGGGGGCATGACCGCATCCCCACGGGCGATCACGGCGAACGGGCTGTGCAAGTCGTTCGGCGAGCAGGTTGTGCTCGACGGAATAGACCTGGACGTCGCAGAGGGGAAGATCTTCGCGTTGCTCGGTCCCAACGGCGCCGGCAAGACCACCGTGGTGAACATTCTTTCCACGCTCATCACCGCCGACGGCGGCGAAATGAGGGTCGCCGGCCATGACCTGGATAGAGATCCCGACGGGGTGCGTGGCGCGATCGGCGTCACGGGGCAGTTCTCGGCGGTGGACGACCTTCTCACCGGCGAAGAGAACCTGATCCTGATGGCCGACCTGGGCCACCTGGGCCGATCCGAAGGCCGGCGGCGCGCGGCCGAACTGCTGAGGCGCTTCGATCTGGCCGAGGCGGCCAGGAAGACGCCCGCCACCTACTCCGGCGGAATGCGGCGCCGGCTCGACCTCGCGATGACGTTGATGGGAGACCCGCGCATCGTCTTCCTCGACGAGCCGACCAGCGGCCTGGACCCTAGAAGCCGCCGCACCATGTGGGAGATCATCCGCGACCTCGTTTCCGGCGGCGTCACGATCTTCCTGACGACGCAGCATCTGGAGGAGGCTGACGAGCTCGCCGACCGGATAGCGATCCTCGACGGAGGAAGGCTCGTCGCCGAGGGAACCCCCGACGAACTCAAGCGCCGCATCCCCGGCGGCCACGTCCTCCTGCGGTTCGCCGACCCGGGCGGACTCGAATCGGCCGCCCTCGCCGTCGGCGAGTCCTCGCGCGACGACGCCGCGCTCACGCTTCACGTCCCGATAGACGGCAGCGTCGGATCACTGAAGGCCGTGCTCGACCGTCTCGACGGAGAGTCGTCCTCAGTCGGAGGGCTATCGGTCCACACCCCCGACCTCGACGACGTCTTCTTCGCCCTCACCGGCGACCACGAAAGAGAAAAGGAGAAGCCATAATGAGTACCCTCTCGCTTTGGGCGGGCGACTCAGAGACGATGCTGCGCCGCCAACTCCTGCACATGCTGCGCTACCCGTCCATGACGGTGATACTCGTCGGCATGCCCGTAGTCTTCCTGCTTTTGTTCGTCTACGTATTCGGCGGCACGCTGGGCGCCGGACTCGGCGGCGTGTCGGGCGGACGCGCCGCCTACGTCGACTACGTCGCCCCCGGCATCCTGTTGCTGACCGTGGCCGCCGTGAGCTCAGGGGACGGCGATATCGGTCGCCATGGACATGACCGGGGGCATCATCGCCCGGTTCCGCACCATGGCGATCTCCCGCGCCTCGGTTTTGACCGGCCACGTCCTCGGAGCCATGATCCAGACTCTGCTCGCAATCGCCGTCGTCACAGGCGTCGCGCTGCTCGTCGGTTGGCGGCCCACCGCCGGCCCCGTCGAATGGATCGCCGCCATCGGCGTCCTCGCGATGGTCTCCTGGGCGCTCACCTGGCTGACCGTCGCGCTCGGCCTGGTGTCAGAGAGCGTCGAGGCCGCCAGCAACCTCCCGATGCCGCTGATCCTGTTGCCGTTCCTGAGCAGCGGCTTCGTCCCCACCGACTCGATGCCTACCGTAGTGCGTTGGTTCGCCGAGTACCAGCCCTTCACGCCCATCATCGAGACGCTGCGGGGACTGCTCATGGGAACCCCCATCGGCAACAGCGCGATCATCAGCATCGCCTGGTGCGTTGTTATCTCGCTGGTCGGATACATCTGGGCGCGGGCGCTGTTCAACCGCGATCCCGCGCGATAGGCGGGCTCCACGGAAAACGACCGGAGACGGAGGTGTCGGTGAAGGATGCCATTCTTACCCGACACCTTTCGACCCGGCACCATGTTCACCAATACGGAAAGGACTGTAACGTTATGAACGACACAAGGAATGAATTCGTGGCCCCCCTGGGCGCGGCGACGACCGGACGCCTGGAGTTCGTGCGGGGCGCCTACAACCTCACCATACACCCTGACGCCTCGACGGCCGACCTCTACCGGGCCAGCTTCGAGGGGACCGCGCCGGACGTCCGCGTGGAGGATGGTACCGTCAGGGTCGAGTACTCGCGGACCTGGCGCCCCCTTGATTGGCGCAGGCATTCCGCCGACATCGCGCTAAACGCCGCGGTGCCCTGGGGAGTCGAAGTGCGCGGCGGCGCATCCGAGATCAAAGCTGACCTGAGTGGGCTCCGGCTCGAATACTTCGAGATAGACGGCGGCGCCCACAACGTCGAACTGACGCTTCCCGAGCCCTCGGGCACCGTCTCCATCCGCATCGAAGGAGGGGCCAATATTCTCAGCGTTCGCCGTCCGGGAGGTGTTGCCACGCGCCTCAACGTAGGGCATGGGGCGAGCAACCTGGCGCTCGACGGCCAGCGCCTCGGCGCCGTCGGAGGCGAGGTCAGCCTGGAGAGCCACGACTATGCCGGCGCCACGAACCGGTACGAAGTCGTCGTCACCGGCGGCGCCAATAACGTTTCGGTGCTCCACAAATGAACGCCGGATGGCTGGCCAAGAAGGACAAGTGTCCAAGGTCTCGCAGGGGCTTTCGGAGCTCGGGATGATGGCCGGCGCGGGCCAGTGCTACGCCTCTCCGTCGCGCGGGCGGCGGGTCGCGTTCTCATGGCCGCCACCCCGAGGAGGACGCCCCAGACGAAGAACCAGGGGTCCCACAGCAAGAGGTGTCACCACAGCGCCGTCCAGTCCACGGGCCGCTACCTGCACGCCCGCCCAGAGGAGTCCTCGGCGCTCTACCTCGGAGCGTAAGGGGCCACTCCTCCTCGCCACTCACCGAAGCAGGACGGCGCGCCGCAAGCGACAGCCGCGATCCTTAATGACGGGTGGCTCGCCCTTCGAGGGCAGCCGCCCAGATGCTTGAGGTGCTTAGCGACCAACCTCGCACCGGCCAAATAGCATGGTATGCAAAACTCCGTGGATTTCGCGCTAACGGCGTTCCAGGAAGTTTGCCCTAGAAAATCATGCCCCACGATGCTCAAGGTGTTGCAGCAGATGCTCGATCAGGAACCTGTCCACCTCGAAGACCTCGATCGCGGCCGCCGCGGTGCTCGACGAAGCAGGTGCCGGCACCCGGTTTGAGGCGGCTGTAGGTGATGTGGAGCTGCGCACGTCGTCCAGGAGATCGACGTGCGATTCTTCGGGGAAGCGTTGTCGATGAGCCGGGCCGCTCACCGTCCACCCACGTGTGTGATCGGACGCCGTTCGAGGTTCGGCTCGGCCTCTCTCAGGACCTCGTGGATTACCGGGGCGGTGTTGCCCTCTCCGAAGTGGATGTAGCGTAGTAGTACGTAAGGCTCCTCGAGCACTTCGGGGAGGGCGGCGTCCCCGTCTATGCGATGGTTGATGTAGCGAAGGACCTTCTCCTCCCGATAGGCCCTGCTCGGGTTGCCTCCGAAGATGAACTGCCCAAGCACAGACGGTTCCTTGGTCATCGCTATTCCTCCTCTACGCTGCGATCTAGCACGAAGACGTCCATCCACTCCCCGCTCTTGGTGGAGATGTCCGAGTGGATCGATACTACCTCCATGCCCGTGTGCTTCTGCACTATAGCTTTGAGGTTTGGGCGCCCGGCCTCGAGAACCTGCTGCCGCATGGCCTTGATCAGCCTGCGACCCTCCGGGCTGTTGACGAGTTGTCTCTCGGCTGGCGTGAATACGCCGAAGCTGCGAACTATCACCAGATCTTCGACTATCCTGGTTCTTATCCGTTCGGGACCGCGTCCCACGAACTCGTGCTGGAAGGCCATCATCTCGTCGCTGATGGCTGCCTCGTCCTTGCCCTGCCGGCGACTCATGGACGTTTCGGGCACCTCCTCGTTCCCCTGGGGATGCAGCAACGACGAAGGCCGGTGCCGCACCCCACCTCTACACCCATAGAGGGGACGCAGTCACCGGCCCTATCCGCTGGCCGCCTCCAAGAAGTACTTCCCAAGGAGCCGCAGAGATGTAGCCCGACTGTGGCTGACCGCCCCGTGCCTCCCGATCCGGTGCCGATACTCCCAGCACCGAACCACTCGGCTCGGGGTGCCCTCTTTCTTTAGCGCCTGCGAGGTTAGCTGTCGGGTTCGGGCCGAAAGAGATAAGCCTTACGCTGAGTGTCTTTAGCGATTCACCCCGTGGACCCTGAAAGGTCCGTGTGGGTCCCCCGCCTCCCGGTGCCATCCGGGAGTTAGGCACTACGGCTATGCTATTGTTCTAATTGTTGTATACGCTCAGCACGCGCAGTTGTCAATGCTCGTATCCATCTGCGCACTCGGCCTCCTTCTCGGAGGGTTAGGTTCTTGGCAGTGCGAAACGCCGCAGCACACGCAGCACCCACCTGCTGACGCTTCGTGGGCACCGCCGTATGATCCACTTTGATCGTGGACGGGCGCCAGTTCGTGGACCTGCGACACTTGAAGAGATCTGCGATGCCTGCCGCGGGAGGCAAGGGCTCCAGCAAGGGCTCCACGAGCTGCGCTGGTCGCGGCGGAGTGTCTATAACGAGGGTCCCGGAGTCCACATTCTTCCGACCGTCGAGAGTGAGTATGTTCTCGGGGGTAGCGTTAGTCGAGCACCTGAGGGTGGAGCAGCCGACAGAGAATCATCGGTAGCCTTCCGTCAACCGAGGTCGCGGCGTCTGAACCCGACCAGCCCGACGATAGAGAGCACCGCGGCCACACTGACCAGCCAAATCAGGGGCTCTATGGACACATCGCCACCCGGGAGCTTAGGGATGTGGGTAAACGGCGAGATGTCCAGCAGCCACTGGTCTAGTTGCAGTAACTGGCCAAACAGCCCAAGCAGCACGAACGCCCCCAGCGCGGCCCAGCTTAGGGACGCGAGCCGGGGCAACAGACCGAAGAGCGCCACCGCGATCCCTGCCAGCACCCAGACGGCGGGAAGTTGCACTACTGCGCCGGCCAGCACGCGAGGAAGCTCTTCGCCCACGCCGCCGGTGCCGAGTCCGTAGGTCAGTCCGGCGCTCAGGCCGGCCGCCGCCAGGGCGATTGTAGGGCCTAAGGTAGCGAAAAGGAGGTGGCTGTTCGCCCACCGCAAACGGCCGACCGCGGCGGCCAGTACGGGTTCGGCGCGCAGATCCGTCTCCTCGGAGCGTAGTCTTAGCGCGGCCTGGACGGCGTATGCAGAGGCCGCAACGCCGAGAATTCCCATGATTGCGGAGAGGTAGGCATCGGCGACCCCTGCCTGGCCCCCCACCCGCTCGAAGAGCATCTGGAGTTGCTGATTATCGTTCAGAATATCCGAGGCGGCCTCGGTAACACTGCCGAATACGGCACCCATTACGGCGAACCCGGCGGTCCAGCCGAGCAGCAGTCCCCTGTGCAACCGCCACGCGAGGGCTAGCGGGCTGCGCAGGGAAGACGATGCAGTGGCCGGGCCAGGTCGTGGAGGAAGGAGCCCAGCGCCGACGTCCCGCCGCCCGGAGAGTGCATAGGCCGCTGCAGCCAGAACGACGAACGCGACAGCGGCGAGCGCGAAGACCCACCAGCGTTCGTCGGCGAAAGGACGAACCTGATGCACCCAGCCGATCGGAGAGGCCCAGGTCAGCCACCTCAATCCGCTGTCTTCGCCACCGACGTCACCGGCGGCGCTCAACAGGAAGGCCAGGCCAAGGATGCTGATGGCGATGCTCCTTGCGGCGCCGGCGCTCTCTGTGAGCTGCGCGACCACGGCTGCTACAGCTGCGAAGATGCACCCGGCGGTGGCGAACGCCAGGCCGAGTGAGATCGCCCCGGCCGCGGGCAGGTCCTGGACTATCATGCCGAGCGCCAGGAGCGCTGCGAGCCCCAGGTTGGCAGCCACCGTCACGATCATGGCCGCCGCTAGAGGCGCGTTCCGGCCAACCACGCCCCCGCCAAGCAGCTCCCGCCGTCCGGCCTCCTCCTCCGTGCGGGTGTGCCGAATGACGGTGAGCAGGCTGATCAGGGCGACGATGATCGGAACGATGCCCATCCGCCACGCAGTCAGCCCGCCGACGCTAGAGTCGAATAACGGCCCGTACAGCACGACGAGCGCCGGATTGTTCCCGACCGTCTCAGCGAACGCCTGGCGTTCCGCGGCTGTCGGGTAGAGGTCGGCGAAGCTCACCGCGGCGAAGATCGGGAGGATCGCCAGACACAGGATCCAGATGGGCAACAGGATACGGTCCCGGCGCAAAATCAGCCGCATGAGTGCACCTGTGCCTGCCAGCTCCCTCATCACGATGCCTCTTCCTTATCGTCACCAGCCGTCGGTTCGGTCTGATAATGGCGCATGAACAGCTCCTCCAGGGTCGGCGGCTGGCTGATGAGGGTACGCACGCCAAACGAGGTGAGATGGCGGAGCACGCCGTCCAGCTCGGCGGTGTCCACCTGACAGTGGACTCTAGTCCCTTCAATCTGCAAGCCGTGCACGCCTTCCAGCCCGGCAAGCCCGGAAGGTGGTTTCTCCAGCTCCGCAGAGATGGAGGTGCGGGTCAGGTGCCTTAGTTCGGCCAACGTGCCACTCTCGACGGTACGCCCGGCCCGGATGATCGTGACCCGATCGCAAAGCGCCTCTACCTCGGAGAGGATATGGCTACTGAGGAGCACGGTTCTCCCGCTCTCGCGCTCCTCCTCGACGCACTCGCGGAAGGCGGCCTCCATCAGCGGGTCGAGCCCGGAAGTCGGCTCGTCTAGCAAGAGCAGGTCCACTTCGGAGGCGAGTGCCGCGATCAAAGCCACCTTCTGGCGGTTTCCCCTGGAGTACGTGCGGCACTTCTTCCTCGGGTCCAGCTCAAAGCGCTCCAATAGATCCGCGCGACGGCGGGGTTCGAGCCCGCCCCGCAGCCGTCCAAGCAGGTCGATCACCTCTCCACCAGAGAGATTACGCCACAGCGATACGTCGCCAGGGACGTAGGCCAGGCGCCTGTGCAGCTCGGTAGCTTCTCGCCAGGGGTCACCGTCCAGAAGGAGGGCCTTGCCACCATCAGCGCGCAGCAACCCGAGCAGGATCCGGAGCGTCGTAGTCTTGCCGGCCCCGTTCGGCCCCAAAAATCCATGCACCTCGCCAGTTTGGACAGACAGGTCCAGCCCGTCGAGTGCGCGGGTCCGGCCAAAGGTCTTGTAAAGGCCAGACACCGAAATCGCGGTAGTCATGATTCCTCTTTCCTCGTGTGCCGCTGCCCTAGCTTCTCGAAAATGATCGGGAGAAATTCGTGCTCCCAAGACTCGAAGCAGTCGCGCATCCCTTGCAGTTGCCGCCTTAACGTCGCACCTGAATCTGTCTTGCCTCGGAGTTCTCCTTTCCTATCCTCGACTTGTAAGTCAAGACACAACCTGCACATCGATGTCTCCGATCTCCCGGACGAAGCGGTTGATGACGCTGCCGCGGAAGAACTCCTCCAGGCGGCTGCGCTGGGTGTGGCCCAAAATCACATAGGTAACGTTCTTCTCCTTGGCGAAGCGGACGAGTTCGCCCACTATGTCGCGCCCCTTGAGGGTGACGACCTCGGCGCCGAGTTCGCGGGCTATGGCGAGGTTTTCGGTGAGCTGGCGCTGGGCGCTAGCAGAGATCTTGCCCGAGGCGTTGCTGGGGGTCTCCACGTAGACGACGTACCAGTCTGTGTTCATGCGGCCGGCGACCCGGCTACCGCGCCGGATCAAGCGCTTCACATCAGGATTGGAGCTTATGGCTACCATCACCCTTTCTGGCTCTCCGGATCTGGGACCGTTCGTGCGCCTCGCGCTGTAGCGAGCCTCGACGTCGCGGGCGGTCTCGTGCAGAGAGAGCTCACGCAGTACCGAAAGATTCTCCTCCGTGAAGAAGTTCTGTAGCGCCCGCTCTATGCGCTCCGGCGGATAGACAGCCGCTGCGAGCCGTTCACGCAGGGCTCAACTGGCAGGTCCACGTTGATGAGCTCCGCCTCGCGCAGAGGCGGTCAGCCGTCTCCCTGACCTGACCCCGGTCGCCTTCTCGACGAACTCGTTGATGCTCTCCAGGTGCTGGATGTTGAGCGTCGAGATGACGTTTATGCCGGCGGCAAGGATCTCCTCCACGTCCTGGTAGCGCTTGGTTCCTGGAGCCGGGACGTTGGTATGGGCCAGCTCGTCTATGAGCGCGATCTGGGGCCCGCGTTCGATCACGGCATCGACATCGAGCTCTTCGAGCGTCACGCCCCTGTACTCGATCTTCCTGCGGGGGACGACCTCTAGATCCCCGATCATCGCCTCGGTTTGCTCCCGGCCATGGCTTTCGATATAGCCGCACACCACGTCCACCCCTGCACTCTTGAGATCATGGGCGTCCGCGAGCATCCTGTAGGTCTTGCCGACGCCGGCGGCGAAGCCCACGTAGATCGTGAGCCTTGCCTTCTCGGCCCGCTCTATCTCAGCCAGGTATTCCTCGGGGGTGCGCCTGCCATCCATCGCCAGGAGATTATCGTCCATGCAACACCGCAGTGGAGGTCGGTGAGACGTGGACCGGCGCCAAGGGCACCCACGGCCCGAGTCGCGCCCTGATGTGCTTCGGAGGATCTCCTGGCATCGTCGCCTTCTCCCAAACCGATTTCACCGAGGACCTCAGGAAGATCACGGTGCCGGTCCTGGTCATGCACGGCGACGACGACCAGATCGTTCCCTACGCCAACTCCGCACCGCTGTCCGCGCAGCTCGTGCAAAACGGGACGCTGAAGACCTACGAAGGATTCCCGCACGGCATGCCGACCACCGAAGCCGAAACGATCAACGCCGACCTGCTGGACTTCCTCAGAGAGTGAGATGTAACCGACCCCGGCTGGGCTAGATATCGACGTTTGGAGGACTTCGGGACCGCCGAGAAGCGCCCTTTTCACCGGAGTGCGTGGAAGAGTTCAGCCTGTTGAAAAACCCATCGCGCCCTCTTTGGCCTCGGCTCAGGGGCCGAATACGGCGTTTTCGTAGCGTTTTGACCTCGTTTTCGGGCTCTCTTGGACCGTCGTCCGGGCCGACACCTACTTTTTCGACGGTCACCATGGCCCTTGCCGGGCCACCCGGAAGCCATGAAAATGGATCCCTCGCCAACGCTATTTTCACACCAGGCTGAGTTATTCTCCGAAGTTGGACTTCCGTTTTACGGCATTCTAGGAATTTCGTTTAATAACAATTAACACAAACATAACTCATTTGCGGGATGTGCTGAGCTCCGATGAGGGCCATCATAGCGGGTGCATAAAAAGTGCTGGTCGGCTAAAAGAGGAGGCCACCCGATGTCCACGATGACGAGAGCACGCTTCCGAGCCGCCATCGTTGCTATTGCTCCTGCGGTGCTGCTGGTCGGGTTCTTCTACCATCCATACATCTCGCCCCCCACAGACCCAGTGGCGATCGCTGCGGCGGCCGCCTCCGACACGACGCGCTGGGGGCTCGCACACCTTGCGATCAGCGTGGGCTACGGGCTCGTAGTGCTCGCCTTCCTCGCCATTCGGAGCTACCTCAGCGAGGCGGGTGAGGAACGCTGGAGCATCCTTGCGCTCCCGTTCATCGTCATGGGCAGCACGCTGTTCGTCGTCCTGACAGGGATGGAGATCGGGCTGATGGCAGCTGCCGAGGCGGGAGCTGACGCCCAGGCGGTCCAGAGGGCGCTGTTCCCATGGTTCATCCCCATACTTCTGACAGGCGCGCTCAGCTTCGCGCTCGGGGTCTTAGGCTTCGCGATGGGTATTGTTCGCAGCGGGGTTCTGAGCCCACGTCTGAGCTGGCTCGTCCTAGGGGCACTCGTCGTTCTGGCAGTTGCGCGCTTCGTCCCTCTGAGCGCGGCACCCTACGTGATCGGTGTGGCTGGGGTCGTGGCGCTATGGCCGCTGGCATACGAGATGTGGAAACATCCGGAGGCGGCACTATCCGCAACGCAGGCGCGACCGATGCCGACGACCTGATGGCGCCAACGATCTGCGGCGAGTTCTGAAGATCCACCCATTTGGGTGATGCGCCAGAATTAGCCGCTGCCCTATTCACCCAAGTACTTAGAAGGGGTCAGCCTGTTGAAAAACGTGCCCATCGGGAGAGCGCGAAACCTCCATCCCCGTTAGCATGTCCTCCCGTCCCGCGCAGGAGGTCGCACGCCATCATGATGGGCACCAAGGTACGCACCTTCGCTCCGCTACCCCACGACCTCTCGCTTGAGGACCTGGTTCCACAGGACAACTTCTACCGCCGCCTGGAAGCACGGCTCGACCTCTCGTTCGTGAGGGAGCTCGTGGGGCCGCTCTACGCGAACGGTGGCAGGCCATCCGTCGACCCGGTCGTCTTCTTCAAGCTCCAACTCGTCATGTTCTTCGAGGACCTCCGTTCGGAGCGCCAACTCATGGGTGTCGTCTCGGACCGCCTCTCTTTGAGGTGGTACCTAGGCTACGACCTCTTCGAGCCCTTGCCCGACCACTCAAGCCTCACCCGCATCCGCGAGCGCTACGGCTTGGAGATCTTCCGTCGCTTCTTCGAGAGGATCGTCGAGGAGTGTGTAGATGCCGGTTTGGTGTGGGGCGAGGAGCTGTTTTTCGACGCGACCAAGGTCGAGGCCAACGCCTCCATGGAGAGCCGCATCCCAAGGTTCGCAGCCCAAGCCCACCTGGGCAGCCTCTTCGGGGACGAGGGAGCAGCCGAGACCGAAGCTAAAGAGAAGTCCCCAGAACCCTTCGCCGAGTCCGACCTCGACGCATTGCCCGCGGCCGCCGATCGCGGGCTTCGAGCGAAGAACGCAAAAAGGGAGGACTGGATCTCCAGGGAAGGAAAGCCGGATCGCACCATCGTCAGAAACGGTTACCGGAGGAGGAGCGACTACGAGCTAAGCCCCACAGACCCGGACGCCTCCTTGATGCAGTACAAGAGGGGCGCGACGCGCATGGGCTACCACACCCACTACGTGGTTGATGGGGGGAAGGCTCGTGTGATCCTAAACGTGCTGGTCACCCCGGCGGACGTTACGGAGAACCAGCCCATGCTAGACCTGCTCTTCAGGACGCGCTTCCGCTGGAGGGCGCGGGTGCGCCGAGTCACTGGCGACGCCAAGTACGGCACCAAAGAGATCGTAGCTGCCGTGGAGAAGGCGTCCATACGCGCCTACGTCTCGATGGCAGACTTCGAGGGACGCAACCCCTACTACGGGTCGAGCAGGTTCCATTACGACGCCGAGCGAGACCTCTACAGGTGCCCGCAAGGAGAATCGTTGCGCCTGTACACCCACTCCTACACCGAGAGGCTCAGCAGGTACCGAGCCGATCCCGAGAGCTGCAACGCCTGCCCCCTGAAGCCCGAGTGCACACCGGGAGACAGCGGGCGTGTGCTGATGCGCAGCTTCGACGAGGAGATCCTCGAAAGGGTCCGTGCCTACCGTGATACCGGTCCATACGAGAAGGCGTTGCGCAAGCGCAAGGTGTGGGTTGAGCCCATGTTCGGGGAAGCCAAAGAGTGGCACGGGATGAGGAGATTCAGGCTCAGGACGCTCTGGCGGGTGAACGTCGAGGCGCTTGTGACGGCGGCGGGACAGAACATAAAGCGACTGCTCACCTTCTCAGGCAGGGGACCGCGGAGGTTGGCGCAGGTCAGGCCCTGCGGCCCCCGGCACTCACCCCTTTGGCAGACAGCCGACTCCTGCGGAGCCGCCATCGTCGGAGACCCACACCGCTCCTCGCACGTTTTTCAACAGGCTGACCCATTCTCGGAAGTTCCCACCCACACTCGGCCTGCCAATGGGTAAGCAAGGGGATACCAGCTGCGAGCTGACGCGGACGCAGCCGCTGAATGGGTCTTACGGCGAGACTCGTGCCAGCCCTTCCTCACTCCAGAACCAGACGTATCCCCCGCCCGCGGCTAGCGCTCCGGGGGCGAGCTTGGCTAGGGGCCCGATATCTTCGGAGGCTACGATTTGCATCGTTTGGGGGTCTACCCGCACCAGCCGGTATTCCTTGGCTTGGACCATCGCCCACACCCCGCCCCCGTAGACTGCTAGGTGCGAGGGCGAGTCGCCGACGGGGACAGTGGCGGCGATCTCGTTGGTTGCGGGGTCCACCTTCAAAAGGTTGCCGTCGCCGCTCAGCACCCACACTGCGCCTTTGTTTACGGCGACGTCATTCGCCCCGCCGCCGTAATGTGAGTGCGCCTCGATCGGGATCTCCTCGACCACGCGGTTCGTTTCTGGGTCTATGCGCGTGAGGTTCCTGTCCTCGGAGTACTTCGGGTTATCGTATCCTCCGTAGGTTCTCGGGGAGGTACACGCTTGCGACCCACACGGCCCCCGAGCTCTCGTCGGCCGCGATATCCCCCACGCCTCGACCGACTTTCATCTTCGCCACCACCTTGCCACTTTGGGGGTCGATGCGCGAGACCGTGCCGTAGGGGTGCTAGTCGCCCACACCGAACCGTGCCCGAAAGCCAGCCCGGAAGGGGGGTCCACGGGTATCCTGTCCACGACCCGGTTGGTCTCAGGGTCGACCCTGAACACGACGTCGCCCGGCCCCCTCTTGGGGGCTGGTCCCATCTCGGCGTAGCCGGAGGAGACCCACACGGAGCCCGCCCCGAACGCTACCTGCGTATATACATCCCAAAGATCCTTGATCGGGATCGTTGCCACCACCTCGCCAGTCCGCGGGTCCAGCCTCAGGAGGAGCGGTTTGGGGCCCCGCCAGGTCCACCGCCAGAGGTTGCCACCTCCTCGTCGGTCCGCGGGTCCAGCCCCACGAAGAGCGTTTGGGGGGGCGCGACGGGTCCAGCGCCAGCGCCGGCTGCGCCGGGTGGCGAGGCGCCGGGTGCCGAGGTGCTGGGAGGCGGCGTGGGCGGCGCTGGCGACGCCCCTGGCGAGGCGCTGGCAGTGGGGTCTGGAATGGCGCTGGCAGAAGGGCTGGCAGAGGCGCTTTCGCTGCTGGCCTCGCCGATCGCCCACAAGGAGCCCTCGCCGAAGCCCGCTGGCAGGCCGGCTTGGCCAAGAGGAGACACCACCTGCGCGTCCAAGCCGACGGGTTCTTGGGCGGTTTGGGCCTTCGATCGGTCTCCCTCGGGAGCCGTGGTCTCCTCTTTGGTGGCGGTAGCGCCCCGTTTGCCGCCTCGCCCGTCGTTGATCCCCGGATCGCCAACGGCGCAGCCTACCACCAAGACGGCGATCACGAAGGTACTCACCACGGCTATGAGGTGGACTTGGCGAATCACGACGCCCTCACCTTCTCTTCGCATGGGTCCCTTGCTCGTCGACCTGGCCGGTGCGCACGAGCCGCACCACCACCAACAGGGACGCCGCCATCGCTAGTCCCGCTACCCCTACTATCGCGCGCGCAGGAACGAACCCGGAGGTGTCGGTGAGGGCCTCGGCGCCGCCGTCCCTCGGCTTCTCGCCGTCGCCGAGCACCGCGAGGTCTGCCCCTGCTTTCGAGAGCGGTTTGGTCGGGCTACAGAGCGAGACCTCAAGATCCCGACCTCCCGAGGCGTAGACGAGGTACTTTTGTCCTTCTTCGAAAGGGTACCTGCAGGCACTATCCTGGCTCGGCATGCTCACCTCCAGGTTACCTCGCTGTGGCCCCTTCCACACCTCGGAGACCCGCAGGGTGACCGTGGCGGTGCCAGGGTGGCGCGAAGTGGCCGCCTCGTTCTTCTCGATGGCGCTTACCTCGCCGGAGAACACGGCCGCCGAGCTAGTCAGCGCCCGCTCGGGCCCCGGGGGCATCGCGCAAGAGCAGGCGGAGGCGCAGTCGGGGACCATGACCAAGAGACCCAGGCCCACGAGCGCCAAGGATGCCATCGCGGCAAGCGGACGACCACAATTCATTCGAACCAACTCCTTTCATGCACGGAGGTCGGTCACCCCACCGCAAGAAAAGCGTAGTACATTGTGCTGATTAGAGCATCGTACGGATAACGTTGGTATCTGCTTCCGGTAGACCACGCTGTGCTCCTTCTAGGGGATCCCTTTCGATTTTGGAGGCTTCATCTTCACCTCACAGCTACTGGACACGTAGTCGACCTCGTCGGCCCTGCACCTATCTCGGCCTTCGCCGCAACAGGTCCTGTCGCACTGCCCATCCCCCTCTGCGCCTATGACATCGTCGCCGTAGAGGAGATCTTCGCCCTACCCTCCAACCAACCCCAGATCATCACCGGCTCCGCCGTAAATGGTGTCGTCGCCATCGTCACCTAGCATCGGGTTCTGAGTCACGATAGCCGACCCGTGTTAGCTGGGCGTTAGCTGGAGGGCCACGATCTTAGTTAGAATTGATCAACTTTGATCCGCTGCGCCAAACGGGCCCGAGCCAGTAGGCAGTTCTCAGAGGAATGCCAGTTCCCAGTGCCTATGGAAGCTGCTGTTGCCCCATCCAGGTACCGATCTGAGACCGGGACCTTAGCCCCAGTTTGCGCAAGATTTTGGCGACGTGGTTGGCGACCGTGTGCTCGGAGATGGTGAGCTCGGAGGCGATCTGGCGGTTCGTCAGCCCTCGGGCGACCAGCGCCGCGACCTCCTGCTCGCGGCGAGTCAAGACAACGGGGCGTCCCCCAGCCGGTGGCTGGCGTGCCACGGGGTGACTGGCGCGAGGAGCGGGCCGCTCTCCGTAGAGCGCGTACTCTATCGCTTCGCCTAAAGGCATGGCGGATCCCTCCGCCCAAGCACTTGAGAAGACGCTCTCGTCCAACCGAGAACGCACTGCGGCCACAGCCTGTTCGTGTATGGATCGGCTTTGCACGTAGACGTAAACGGCCCCGCCAGCGGCTTCGAGCGCCGCCTCCGCCGCCCCGAACAGCCGCGCTGCGCGCTCCGTCTCTTCGTCTCCGCGGCCACCTGGGCGAGCCCCTCGAGGCAGTACGCGGTGTTTGCTTTGTCGTCTGTTGTAGATGACGATCTGAGTCCCTCGGCGTACAGCTCTCTCGCTCGTTCGTAGTCGCCCTGGCCCTGCGCCGCCAGCGCCATGTTATAGAGCGTAAGTGAAACCGAGAGCTTGTTCCCGATCTCGTTCGACAAGGCTAGGCCCTCTTCGAGGTAGCGCATGGCCTCCTCGTAATTGCCCTGAGCGAGATACATGGAGCCCACGTGCCCGAGCACCGAGCTCTGCGCCCACTTGTCGCCCACGTCTCGGGCGAGTTCGAGGCTTTCCTTAAAGAGGGATGTCGCCCGCCTCGCGTCGCCCTGCTGCATGGCCGCAGAGGCCGACCCGGCTACGACGTGCCCCAGGCCGTATTTGTCTCCTGCTTGCCGGAACAGGGTCGCGGCCTCCTCGCACATCCGTTCTATCTGTCGGGAGTGCCCTGCCGTAGTACGTGCTGGCCTGCACCCAGAGCGCCTGCGCTCTCCGTTGTCCGGTGAGGTTCTCGCCCTTCGCCAGCGCCGCCTCGATCCAGCGGCGTCCTTCGTCCATGTGTGCGTGGATCAGCCAGAATATCCAGAGCGCCCATCCCATCCGGACGACGGTCTCGACTTCGCCTCTCTCCAGCAGCCACGCCATCGCCACGCGCAAATTGTCGTTATCCCCTTCGAGGCGCTGGAGCCACTCCATCTGCCCAGGGCCCTTGAGTTCCGGCATCGCTCTTTCGGCCAGCTCGAGGAAGAAGGCGGCGTGCCGGTAGCGTACCGTCTCGGCTTCTTTGCTCTCCTCCAGTTTCTCGGAGGCATACTGTCTGACCGGCTCGAGCATGCGGTAACGTACCCCGCCTGCTGCGGTGGTTTCCGCCACGACCAGCGACTTGTCTATCAGGTTGGAGAGCAACCCCAGGACGCCTTGTTTGCCTATGCCGTCGCCTGGGCACACGGCCTCCGCAGCCTCCAGGGTGAAGCCCCCGGCGAAAACCGCGAGCCTCGCGAAGAGTTTGCGTTCCGGTCCGCCCAGCAGTCCGTGGCTCCACTCGAGCGAGGCGCGCAGGCTCTGCTGCCTTGGCGCGACCGTCCTCGGTCCGGTATTCAGGAAGGCCAGCGAGTCCTCTAGCCTTTGCGCCACTTGCTCCATCGCCAGAGTGCCCGCTCGGGCCGCGGCGAGCTCTAGCGCGAGCGGTATTCCGTCTAGCTTACGGCAAAGGTCTACGATTACTCGTGTGTTCTGCGGCGTGATCTCGAAGGCAGGAAACCTCAGGCGGACCCGCTCGACGAAGAGCCTGACCGCTCCGTGGCGCGCGATCCCCTCGGCATCTTCAGAGGAATCGGGCACCGAGAGTGGCGAGAGAAGACGGATGGTCTCGCCCGGTACCCTCAAGGGTTCCCGGCTGGTCGCGAGGATTCGCACCCTGGGACAAGCGTCCACCAAGGCGTCCGCCAGGCGGGCCGCGGCGTCTATGAGGTGCTCGCAGTTATCCAGGACGATCAGCAATTCCTTTTCGCGCAGGACGCCCAAGAGCGCGTTCTCGAGCTGGAGTCCTGGCTGCTCGCGCACGCCCAAGGATTGGGCAACCTTCTGAATCACCAGCTCGGGTTCCGAAAGGGGCGCGAGCTCCACCAGCCACGCGCCGTCCGGGTAAGCGCGTGCCAGATCTCTAGCTAGCTCCAGCGCGAGTCGGGTTTTTCCGGTGCCGCCGGCCCCGGTAAGGGTCAGGAGGCGGGTCATCGCCAGGTCCCCTCGGATATCTACGAGTTCGCTCTCTCGCCCGACGAAGCTGGTCCTCTGGATGGGCACGGTGTGACGGGGCGTAGCGTAAGGTGCCTCTAAGGGCACGGCGACGGGTTGGCCCGGTAGCGAGAACCTACCCGTGGATATCTCCTCTCTTAGCGCCCTGCTCGAGGCGCTTGGCTCAACACCCAGTTCGCGCGAGACGGTATTCCGTAGCTCGTCGTATTGTCTCAGTGCCTCGGCCTTGCGTCCGGAGAGGGCGTAGAGGCGTATCAGACCGACGTGGGCATCTTCGCGAACGGGATCCTCCGACACCGCCCGGAGCAGCGCCTCGACGGCCGAGCCGTGATCTCCGCGCTTCTCGTGGGCGGAGGCTAGCCCGAATAGAAGCGACAGGTAGGCCTCTCGAAGTTCACGCCTGCTCCCATCTGCCCACCCCTCGTAACGGTCCTCCGGGAGCAGATCGCCCGCATAGAGATTGAGGGCCGCCTCGTAGGCCGAGGGCTCACCCACGCGACGGGCCGTCTGTGCGGCCACTTCGAAGACCTCTGCGTCGACCCAGATGTCCCCTCTCGGGCAAAGCGCGAGAGCCCCTTCGCGCGAGGCCAGGTACCGGGACCCGGCCGCCGGGTCAAGTATCCTGCGAGCGGCGTAGAGGACCTGACGCAGGTTGTTCGAAGCCGCCTTCGTACCCAGCTCGGGCCACAGGAGGTCCATGATTTGTTCCCGGTGGAGGCGGTGGCCGGGGGAAAGGGCAAGTAGCTTCACCAAGGGCGGCCGCCTTCCTCAGGCGCCAGGCGTCTTGGGCGATGGCTCTGGAACCCACGGAGACTGGAACCCTCCGAGCAACCACACCCTTATGGCCACGGGTTTACATCCCCCGGCGTTTTGGGACCCCTCAACCTAGGTCAAAAGAACCCATCCTGTTCCTTCCCTTCCTCTAGGGGTATCTTCCCTACGCTCTTGCTCATTTTCTTACAAGATTGGAGCATACGTCGATGAATCAACGATGAATCGGTGGCTACAGCAGCCATTCCCTCCGAGGAAAAGGAACGGGTAGAGGTCTAGACAAAGATGGGCAATTCTGACTATGCCTTAAGGCCCTCCAGCTAACGCTCAAGTAACACCTCTCCTCTACGATGATCCCTACAAACGCAGAGAGCTACCTCATTAGTAGACGTCAGGGTGGTGGTCTCCCAGAAATATGAAAGACTGGGCGTGAGGAGGTCGGTTAGTGGTGCGGTGCGATCGATGGGCGCTGAATCGAAGTGGGGCATCTCTATGCCTCCCGACTATTGGTCGCACCAATTGGACGGGTCATAGACCAACTCAAGAACCTCTTCGTCTGGAGCGCCACAGAGCCAAGACGCTGGGCGGTCTTTTGGCCTGTTTAGCGGCCAAGATGGCGGCCTACACCTGTGGGCAGCGGGTCAACGACCAGCTCGGGCGGCCACTGCGCCACCTGGCCGACTTTTTGGTTTGAGCAGTTTATGGATCACTCGGCTTAGGGTCGGTGCAAGTGGAACCCGCGTGGAAAGGAGGCGCCTGTACACAGAACCGGGCGAACTACACTAGAGGTTCGTAGAAAGGAAGCGAAAGACCTGACGAAAGGGCGGACAAGAAATGAGACGACTAAGCATCTTGCTGGCGGTCGTGGGGATGGGGCTGGTGATGGTTACGGGCGTGGCCATCGCTGACACCATCGACTGCATCGCTAACAGAATATGCGTGGGCACCGATGGTCCCGATACACTCACTGGCACTAGCCGTTCCGATTACCTCGAGGCTCTGCAGAGCAACGACAAGCTGTACGGCCGCGAGGGGTACGATGTCTTGGATGGCGACAACTTCGAGGCACGCGACACCTCCACGGACGGCAACGACCGCATAGGGGGCGGGCAGAACTACGACGAGCTGTACGGTTACGGCGGCAACGACAAGCTCTTAGGTAGGAGTGGTGGCGACTTCATCTTCGCCGAAGAGTCGGAAAACGAGGGCGAAGACGTCGTCAGGGCAACGAGGGAAACGACTACATCCTGGCAAGAGACGGGGTCAAAGACACCATCGGATGCGGCACGGGAAAGCACGACACGGTCGTCTTCGACAAGGGTATCGACGCGGTCAGCGACAGCTGCGAACATAAGAGGGGAGGAGTCTATAGCGCGGCGTCGGCGTCCTCCGGCACGACCGAGGAAGTGAGTGCTACGGAGCTGGAAGCTTTGAGAGCACGTTAGCGGGACGCCGTTCCCTGCTACGTCCATTAGGGTCGGAGGTGTCGGCCTCCGACCTTCTTGGCCCAGGGTGTCGTTGATCACAGAGCCATGCAAGAGAGCCGCACTCTTGGTGCGCACGGTTCTCCTTTGGTACACCGAATTTCCGACTTGTTCAACTCTGCTCAGGAGCTCGGTGGTCTCTAGAGCCGCTAAGCTCTTAGGGTGCCGGTTAAAGGGATCGCTCGTGAACTTCCTGTCGCCCACCAGTGGGGTTGGCTTGTTCTAGGCTTGCGTCCCACCGGTACCCGGCGCGGAGTGACTCGAAAGAGGTATGGGAGCAGAGCACCCCAAGTCGGAATGTCCTTCGCGCGCTAATGGCAGAGCTCCGACCGAAACGGAGGTGCGTGCGCGCATGAGGGTGCCAATAGGGGTCGATCCCCACAAGGCGTCGTTGGCCGTTGCGGCGGTAGAGGAAGCCTCAGGTGAGTCCTCCGCGCGTGCTTCCTTCCCGCAAGACCGCACCGGATCGAGAGCCCTAGAACGGGCTGGGCGAAACAGTTCTCCGAGCGTCGTTGGGCCGTAGAGAACGCCGGAGGGTCGGTCGGCACCTAGCAGGCAGATTGGTAGCGGCCGGCGAAGTCGGTGGTGGACGTGCCTCCTAAGCTCTCGGCGCGGGTTCGGGTACTCTCGACCGGCAACGCTCGCAAAAACGATGGGGTCGATGCCCTAGCAACCGCTTTGGCCGCCTCGCGCAACGAGAGGTTGGCGGCCGTCGATCCCGAGGCCGCATCCGAGGTTCTGCGCCTGCTTTCCGAGAAGGGCGTGGTCATCGACCTGGTGGCCGAGCGCACCAGGGCGCTAAACCGCCTGCACGGGCTTCTACGAGACCTCCTCCCCGGCGGGGTGGCCGGGAAGCTCTCGGCCGAGCGGGTAGCACGCATCCTGCGCGGCATACGTCCCAAGCGGGGCGCCTCGGATCGCCTCAGACGGCGGTTGGCTTCGGAGATCTTGCGCGACGTCCGGACGCTCGATAGGAAGGTCGCCGACCTCTCGACGGGCGCATCGAGGTCGAGGTGGAAGCCTCGGGCACCACCCTCACCGAGATCTTCGGCGTAGGACCCATCCTGGCCGCCAGGATCATCGGGGCTGTCGGCGACGTGGCGCGTTTCCCGAGCAAAGCGCACTTCGCCTCCTACGCCGGCACAGCTCCGCTTGAGGTCTCGAGCGGGGAGGTAGTGCGCCACAGGCTCTCGCTGCTCGGCAACCGCAAGCTCAACTACGCCCTACACATGGTGGCGGTATGCCAGGCCAGGTCCGACGCTAGGGGCGGAGTCTACTACCGTAAGAAGATCGCGCAGGGCAAATCCCGCAAGGGAGGCCCTGCGGCGCTTCAAGAGACGTGTCTCCGACGCCGTCTTCAGGAGCCTTGTGGTGGATTTGGAGACGCCTTCGCAGAGCGCCGCTTGACAAAGAGGAGCCTAGAGAACGCCGTACACACGAAGTTCGCAGAATTAACCTTCCCCGAAGATGGGTGAATAGGGTTAGTAAGAGGGGGGGCGTGTAAGGCCCTCTGTCCCTCTCGTCTCCCTAGTTCGGCGTCAGGCGGGCGATCTTGTTCGCGCTCTATCATCGTATACCAGGGGTTGCCGTTAGCGGCGACCGTGACCCGAACGGCTCGCTGTTGTTGACGACCTTGCCCTCGGTGACGACGCCAGCGTCCGTGATCCTGGCTATGTTGCCCTCGGTGGTCTGGGTGAACCACACCGAGCCGTCGGGCGAGGCCGCGATGTCCTGCGGGCCGGGGTTGTCGGTCAGCGGGAACTCGCGGACGTCGTTCGTGTCCGGGTCGAGCTCGCCGACCCCCTGGGGGACGAAGCGCGAGCTGAACCAGACGTCCCCGTCGGCGGCGACGGTGATCCCCCGCGGGACGAGGGTGTCGGTCGGCGTGAGCGTCGCGTTGCCGGTCGCCGGGTCGAGCCTGCCGATTGCTTGGTCCGAGGTCGCGGCGAACCAGACGATCCCGCCCTCGTCGACGGCCACGTCGCTGGGCTGGGGGACGGGGAACTGGGTGAAGCCGGTGTCCGAGCCGGTGGTGTCGTAGCGCCAGAGGCTGTTGTTGTTGGAGTCCGCGTACCAGACGTCGTCGCCGTGGGCGGCGATGCCGCTGCCGTTGGCAGCCGAGTTGTCCGGGGCCACGAACGGCAGGATCTCTCCGCCCGTCGTGATGCGCCCCAGGCCGGGGTTGTTGGTGGTGAAGTACAGGACGTTACCGGGGCCCTGCACGATGTCGTTGAGCAGGCAGCAGCACCGGCGGGCCCGATGCCGCCCTCAATGCGAACTCGGTGATCGCGCCCGCAGGCGTGATCTTACCGATGTTGCGGTGGGTGGTGCCGCCCCCGTTTGGGTCGGGGCCGGGGGTGAAGACTTCGTTGCCCTCGGTGAACCAGAGGTTGCCGTCGGAGCCGACGGTGATGTCGCGCGGCTGGCTGTTGTCCGTGGGGACCTTGAACTGGCTGGGCTTGCCCACCGGCGCGGCCTGCGCGGCCGAGAGCATCGCGCCCAGCACCACGGCAAGCGCGGCCACCGATGCGACCGCCAGCGCGATAAGGCGCAGGGCGGACGGTCGTCTGCGGATTAGCATACATCCTCCTCTTGTGGGGGATCGCGCCATCAACGCGTCCTCTTCTCGTTAGCGGGCCCCCTCCCTCGTCCCTACACTGGGAAGTACCAACCACTATGTACGCGCCGCGGGCGTAGCGCGGATGGGCTAGGAGAAGGTTCTTGTAACTCGCTCCGCGTACTTCCAGAACTCCGTACATGAGAAGTTCGCAGAATACTCCTTCCACGCTGTGAGTATCCTGGAGGGTGGCTGTGGGCGACGCCTCGGAGCGGCCTGACCCTCCTTCGACGCGGGCCGGAAGGTGCCTTGCAAGTGACTCGTCGGCCGGACACCCTGGTGTCGCCCGTAGGCCGCCCGGGACCGGAGCAGCGTCGTGACCTCATAGGAGCTCGCCTGTAGCGTGACCCCTCACAGTATCGTCCGTCCTCTCCCGCTTCCCGAGTCGTGAAGTGACCGCGGCATCGAAAGGAGCTTTCTGACGTGACGACGATCTCTGCCGAAAGGCCGGACACCGAGGTCGCGGTAATCCTGGGCGTGGACACGCACCTGGACTTCCACGTGGCCGTGGCCGTAGACCACCTGGGTAGGCGGCTGGGCAAGTCCAGCGTGCCGACGACCGCGAAGGGTTACGAGAGACTCCTTGGCTGGGCGGAGGGTTTCGGCCACGTGAGGTGCGCTGGGGTAGAAGGTACAAGCTCCTACGGCGCCGGGCTCACCCGCCATCTGAGGGCCAGGGGGATCGAGGTGCTCGAGGTGGAACGCCCAGAGCGCAGGCGGCGAAGCTCGCGGCGCAACGTCCAGAAGTCCGACCCCTCCGATGCCGAGCGCGCCGCGCGGGCGGTTTTGGCCGGGGAAGCGGCGGGTGTGCCCAAGAGCGGCGTCGGGCGCGTGGAGATGATCAGGGCCCTGCGCGCCGCCCGTCGCTCAGCCATCAAGGCGAGGACGCAAGCCGCCAACCAGCTGCATAGCCTGCGCGTGACGGCGCCGGAGGAGCTGCGCCGAACGTTTGTGCGGGCTCCCGACGAAAGAGCTCGCCTCGGTGGCCACGCGCTTCCGACTGGGGGATGGCCCTAGCGACGTGCCCACGGCCACCAGGTTCGCGCTGCGTTCGGTGGCGCGCCGCTATGAGGCCCTCTCCGAGGAGATCACCGAGCTAGAGGCGCACCTCGAGCGGCTGGTGGCACAAGCCGCCCCGGAGTTGCTCTCTTTGCCCGGCATCGGCACCGAGAACGCCGCGACGCTGTTGATCGTGGCCGGCGACAACCCTAAGAGGTTGAAAAACGAGGCCTCCTTCGCAAGCCTCTGCGGGGTCGCCCCCATCGAGGCCTCCTCCGGCAAGGCGGTGAGGCACCGTCTTAACCGCGGTGGCAACCGGAAGGCCAACCGCGCGCTGTACATGATCTGTTTGTCTCGGATGCGCCGCGATCAGCGCACGCAGGAGTACGTAGCGAGGCGCACACGGGAGGGCAAGAGCAAGCGGGAGATCATCCGCTCCTCAAGCGCTACGTAGCCCGGGAGGTCTACCGCATGCTGCTCTCCTGCGACGCCCTTTCCTCACCGACGGGTCCAAAAGAGGAGACCTACAGCAGCGTCGCTTGACCATAGGCCTGAGTTAAACAAGTCGGAGCGTCACTCGGGTGAATAAAGCGGCTCACAAGTTCGGGACGGCGTCTCGGTCCCGAGACGCCGTCCCGTTCAGGTGGGTGCTCTAGGCTGGGCTGGCTCCTTCCGTGGCGCTAGAGCCGCGGGTTCTCGAGAACCCGCGGCTCTAGGTCCTTACGATGAGGTGGGGGTTGAGGGTCCTCTCCTCAAGGCGTAAAACCCATAGGCCGCCACCGCAAAACCGTACAACGCCGGTCCTACCGACTCCTGGAACGTCCCCGGCGTAGGATCTAGGAACATCGTCACCGGTATCGAGACGATCAACAATACCGCAATCCAGCGCGGATATACACGCGCCCAGAACGTCGCCGCTGCGAACAGGATAAGCCCGAGGAAAAACAGTGGGTACGACAAGGTTAGTCCAGCCGACATATAAGAGGAAGCTTCCGTCGTGAATCCCCCTGACAACATGTCCGGTGCTACCTGCATAAGCGTCGGGTAGACGAAGACCTCGCCCAGACGTTGCCCACTGCGAGGGCCGTGGCCAGGAAGACGAAGACGAACGTCCACAGCCCGAAGGTGCCCGCCGCCCTCGACTGGGGCCCGTAGATGCCTATGAGCCCCCACACCAACAGGACGAAGCTGAACAGCCTAAGCCCGGAGGATACGCTATAGGAGCTTGTCAGATACGCCTCGGTTGGCCCAAGCGCTCATAGGGGACGACGAGCCACGCCAGGAGCAACGAGACGACCAGCGCCACTCCGCTCACCATCGCCGCCCATGCGCCCATCCGAACGAACCGAGAGAGCCCGTCTGAGGGTAGAGCTTCGGAGGAGACCTTTATCCCTTGTTGGTGTGTCTGCTGCGTCGTCATCCTCTAGTCTCCTTTTCGCTTCTCTGGCTGCCACGTGAGTAGGACAGCCCTTCTGGGAGGGGCCGAGACACGAAGTCTCGACTCCTCCCACAGCGGGCTTCTCTCAAGCCCTAACACAGAGAGAGCGCTCTCTCTAGGCAGGCGTCGCCGGTGCCGCTGCTCTGGGCGGCATCGCCTGTGGTGGCGTCGTCGTCTCGGCAGCCGCAGGCCCCAGCCACGCTTTCCGGTCGAAGACCACCAACCCGATCGCGACGGCACTCGACACGACGCCAAAGAGCAAGGTGGCCTGCGCCAAGTCCGCGCCGGCGGGCCACAACGCTCCTATCTGGATGGTTCCTTGGGCGGCGTGGGAGATGAGCGTCATGAGCACGCTGCCGCCGGTGTGGTTGAACAGCCAGGTGTACCAGAACGTCACTGTGAACGTTCCCAGGAGGAAGCCCACGATTATAGGCAGCCGCAACAGGCCATCTTCCAGGAACAGGAGGGGCACATGCCAGACGGTCACGGCCACGCCGAGGATGAGGGTCGAGACCAGCGGCGAGAGGGTGCTCTGCAGCCCAGGGAGGGCGACGCCACGCCAGCCCGGCTCCTCGCCGAGCGCCCCATCTCCTGGGTTGACCAGGCGAATAGCGAACATCATGAGGACGGTGCTCACGGAGCCTACCGCAGCCAGCGAGGGGACGCTCGCCCCGAGGGCGACGTTGAGCCCCACGGTGACCCCGATGACAGCAAGCGGGAGTGCTATGGCCACCACGTACCAGTACCACTTTACGCGCCAGCGGATCATCCGCAAGCCGAGCTCCTTGAGTCCCGCGAGGCCCCGGGTTAGGGGGATGACGATGAGGGCGGCGATGAACGGCGAGCCTGCTTGGAAGGTCCAGAACGGTATGAGCCCCCACCCGATCGCGTAGGTCAGGACAAAGAACGTGATGATTGGGTGTCGCTTGATTAACGAGATAATGCATCCCCTTTCCTAGCACCGCTTCATCTGCAGCGAGGCGTTCCTACCAAAGTGGCAGGTAGTTGGTAGGGTAGCTAGTCCAGATCTAGAAGGAGGACAGGTAGCTGTCCTGCGCCTTCACGCGGCGTCAGCTGGCCACGCAACGAGGGCAGCATACTCCCGTCTTAGGGGAATGTATGTGCGCTATGGCACAAAACACATCAGAGCACCATCGAAGCCCCGAACTTCTTAGAACGCCGTGTATGCGAACTTCGCAGAAGACCTATTCCACGCACTACGATGAATAAGGTCTCGCCGCCACCCCTAAGCCATTCCGGCCGTACCGGCTCGCCCTTCCACTCCGCGTCAGGTTCCTCACAGAAGCGCCCATCGCGGTCTATGTCGAGCCACCGCTTGTCGGTCTTCGTGAGCTTGCCAGCCCGCTCGTCGGCCCGCACCTCTCGGGCATTTGTGTAGTCGATGCATTGCTTTGAAAAGGGGTTAGCCTCGGCTCGTCCACATAGTCGTACCCAGGTTGCTTCACCACAAGCGAAGCTAGCGAGGCCCACGAGCATCGCCATCGCTAGCCGCTTCATGCGCCTAATTTACGCGGTGGGTAAATAAGGGCCTAAGCCTACCGCTGGTCCTTCGGAGGTGCCTTGGGCCACGTCTCGTAATCAAAGGTGTCCCAGTACATCTTCTTGCCGTTGACGTATTCGCAGTTTCCAAAGCCGTCCCCAACGGCAGTATTTATTGCAGCTTTCTTGGCGAACTTCCGAAAATGCCCATTCCACGCACTTGGGTGAATAAGGGTTGGGGCCTGTAAGGACCCCGCCTCCCTAACGTCTGAGAGAACCCCTCCTGAGGAGCGCGAGCGCGGCGATGCCCACTACCAGCACCAGGGCGGCAGGCACCGCGAGGGCGAAGGCGCGCATGCTCAGTTCCCTGCGTCGCATCTCCGCCGCGTCGTTGAGGTGCGGGAAGGGCTTCTCCGGCTCTTCTACGCCAAGGAACTCGCACAACGGCCCCCAGCCTTCCTTCACCTCGTAGACCAGCAGCTGCTCCCGAGGGACGCGCCGTTGGACCTCCTGATTGTGCCGGTTGAAGACCTCTATGGCGTGGTGTTTGTCCTCGAACCTTCCGTCGAAGGTGCCCTGCCAGATGATCTCCTCGGTCATCGGGCCCTGACCGGTCTTGAAGGAGCCGAACACCAATCGGGAGAGGAGCGCGAAGCCCAAGCGGGAGAAGGGAGAGCCGGTGCTGATCTTGCCTATCTTGTAGATGGTTTGGCGGGTGCTCTCGTACCACCGCTCGGGGTCTCGCACGCTGAGGAGCACCTTCGCGTCCGGGTTTCTCTCCAGGAGCTCCGCGTAGAACGAGCAGGCCGGCCAGTCCACGGTCGCCTCGTAGCTTCCGAGGACCCCGTCCCAATCTGCGGGCTCTCCCCGCCACGCGGCCCGCCAGAAGTCCGCGTGCCCTGGGTTGGCGAAGACCTCATACATGTGGTAGCAGGGGCCGAAGCCGAGCTCCTCGAGGGCGCTCTGCAGCGACGCCGTGCCGGTCCTACCCAAGCCAGCCCCTATCACCTTCATCCCGAACTCCTTTCCTAGAAGCGAACCTGAGAAAGTCCGCCACCCTAACTTCGTCTATAACGAACTTCACGAGAATACCCCTTCCACGCACTCACTCCGGTGCATAAGGGCATGAAGAAGGGCCGAGGTGTTTTACCCCGGCCCATTGAACTCAATCAGCTCATCTCTTTGCCTCTAGAGGGTGTCCTCCAGCACGAAGGTGACCTCAAGGTTGACCTTGTAGCCGGTGATGTTGCCGTCCTCGATCATGACGTTCTGATCCTTGACCCAAGCGCCCTCTACGTTCCTCAAGGTCTTGTTGGCCCGAGCTATGCCCTGCTGTACGGCGTCCTCAAATCCCTTCTCTGAGACGGCGCTGATCTCTGTTACCGTAGCAACGCTCATATTTGCTGCCTCACCCCTTTTCCGGATGCTCGCTAACTACTACTGCTTACATTTTTTGCCTACCACTTGGAGCGGGAGGCTAAACATATCTCGTGGGCTACTAGGGGTACGCATCGAACATAGTTCACAGCCCCACCCCGATGAGCCAGGGACGCCGGCGATGGGAGGCTCATATTGTCGGGTATTACACGCCAGAATATCAGATGCAGCCTAGAGTCCCTTAGGAGATAGGATCGGGGGAGAGCAAGGGGAAAGCCGGTGCGCCGTTCTTTGGAGGGGGATAAGAAGACGCCCAGCTTAACTAATCAGATTCTAGCACCAAGGGGAACCGAGGAGGGCAGGAGGATATGCTGCAAATGAGAGATTTTTCACATAGAGGGGCTTGTGATAAGGGCCTAGAAGGAGGAATGATGGAAGCCTGGAGGGGAATGGGGGACAGTCTCGGATGGCGTCCCCCATTGTGCGAAGGTCAGGGCAGGCTAACCTTACGGCATATCCCCCGATCCTATTCCGCATCTCGTATGTGGGACTTCCCGAGAATCAGATTAGAGGCGAACTTCGGAGAATTAAACCTTCCACGCTTTGGGTGAATAAGCCGAAGGGTAAGTTCCGAGGCTACCGGGTGTCGTGAGTTTATGCCTCCTGCGACGGAGCAAGAACTTGCTGCACGGACCAGCCGTTGCCGTCCGGGTCGCTGAAAAAGACGAACAGCCCCCCGGGGAGGTCCTGGACCTCGCTGACGTCCACCCCCCGCTCCACGAGCTCAGCACGAGCGGCCTCTATGTCAGAGACGACCAGCTGAACGCCCTGGAGGGAACCCGGCTGAGACCGCACGATCCCCGTCCCTAGGGCTATAGAGCAGGCAGACCCGGGGGGCGTCAGCTGTACGAAGCGGAGCTCGTCGCTGACCTTGTGGTCGTGGTCCTCGTTGAAGCCGATCTTCTCGGTGTAGAAGGCCTTCGCGCGGTCCACATCGGAGACGGGAACCGCCACCAACTCAAGCTTCCAGTCCAAGGCGCACCTTCCTTTCGCGTAACGGGCCGAGCACGATCCTACCTATATGCGCATCCTACACCCCATAGCTAGCGGGGCGGAGCCGAGCGAACTTCAGAGAACGCCGTAGAGACGAAGTTCGCTCTCCTTCGGTCCGATCTCCCCATGCCCCCGCCAGCCACACAGCGCAGTGCCTAGAGTGGCGTAGGATGTTCGGGGGCCGGGAATAGATAAAAGCATGAGACGACGCAAGCAAGCCCTCTCTCTGACCCAGCAACGGGCCGTCGAGCGGTTGGCCAAGGGCCAGGGTTGACGTGCATCGATTGCGGCTCCGCCGACTACCTGGTAAGCGACACCAACGCCCTACGATCCTTCGGCAACGTCAACGTGGCGCTGTTTTGCAACAACCCGGACGCCGAACACCCGGAGGGCGTACTCGCCCTAGGCGAATCTTTCCCGCTCTCCTTTGCCCAAGCCGAAGCCATCGGCCTTAAGGTACCGCCCGCGTAGCCCCCGCCACGGCGCGATCAAGGTGAGCCGGCCCCCTGCCCCCGACGTTCATACAGAAGATGGTGGCACTATCGGAGCGGGGTATGCGGGATCTCCTGCAAGCGGACTTCCGAAAATTATCCTTCCACGCACTCCGGTGAATAGGAGTATAAGACAGAGCCGCGGGTCGAGCGCAGAGCGAGTATAGTGGCCCTAAATGACCTACGCTACATTTCTCTCTACGGTGGCTGTAGTTTTGTCCTCCGCCTCACTAAAAAGGAGCCTGCCCGATATGTCGGTACACAAGTCCATCAGGAATCCGTTGTGGGCGACCCTGGTGGGAGCGTTAGTCGCCGCAATGGTGGTCTCTTTTGTCGTGTTTGTGCAAAGCGGAGAAGCCGCAGCGCAGACAGCCGATGAGCAGACTCCCTACGCCTCCGTAAGCCCCATGATTGTAGGCGGTACCTCGGTGCCCAACGGCAAGTACCCCTTCATGGCGGCACTCTTAGACAAGAGGAGAGCGGGAGACGCGTTCGATGAACTACTTTGCGGCGGCACCTTGATAGACAAGGACAGTGTCTTGACCGCCGCCCATTGCTTGGTCAATCCGAAGCCGGATAAGTTGCAGGTGGTGGTCGGGCGGACGGCCCTAAACCCAATACGGTTTAGTTAAGGAGAACGAGCGCCTCTCGGAAGGGTTTGGTCGGCTGGGGCCAATCCCGGTGCGACGGGTTCTTGACCGAGAAATTGGACATCTTGCGTTTGACCACCCGAGGGTTGCAGCGGTTGGCCCTCGGGGCCAGCGGCCTGGCTGCCACGTCCCGAAGGAGCTGCCGGTAGAGCCGAGGATGGTCCGCCTTGGCGGTGCGCTGCGCCTCCGGGATCATCTCCTTCACGAGGCGCAACGTGTCGGTGAAGCTCAGCCGGCTCGGCGGAAGCCCGGCCTTCCTTGCCGCCTCCACCATCACCGCCCTAACCACGTAGTGGGCTACGAGCAGCCCGTAGATCTCCTGCACCACTCCCACGGGTTTCTCCGATCGCAGCGGCGTGCGGGGGCGGCGCTGGTGGCTCTTGATCTCGTCTACGGCCAGCTCGAACTCCCAGCGCGAATGGTAGGCCATCGCCAGCTCCTCGGCCCCGGCTCGCTCGGGGTCCAGCAAAGAGGTGATCAGGCGGTGCTCGACGCCGTGACCGGGACGGTTCCGATCCTCCAGGGTGTAACGGATCAAGCGCACCAAGACCCGCTCGCCCCGCTTGCGCCTGCCGTACTCAGCGGGTCGCACCCACACCAGTTGCGTGCCGTCTGAGAGGGTGGCTAAGGGCCTCCCGGGCCTGACCGTCCCGGGCAGACGCCCGAGCAACTCGCAGCCGCGCTCGAGGGCGGCCCGGACCATCTCGAAGCTGTGGAATCCCCGGTCCCACAGCAACAAAACCCCTTCTCCTACGCCGCGCAACAGCCTCATCCCTGCCGAGCACTCGTCGAAGTCGTGGGGCCACACCCCCGCCTCCAACACCGCGTGGGTCGAGCATTCGCTTATGGCGACCACCCTCGCCTGCGGCCAGGCGCTGGTGCCGCGCGGGGAGTTGCGCTTGCCGAAGACCCTGACGTTGTGTGGAGTGTCGGGCAGGTCGAGCACGGTGCCATCGAGGGCCATAAGGCGCAGCCCGAACAAGAACGCCTCGGGGGCGCTCTCGGGCTGGGCCAAAGGCTCGGAGCAAACCTTCTTGAAGAGGGCCACCAGGGGCCTCGCACCGAGCCGGTAGCGGGCCTGGCACAAAGCCCCCTTGCTCACCCGCGAGGCCTTGGGGTCCGAGAGCAGCCAGCGCACTCGGCTGAGCAACCGGAAGAAGACGTGGGCGATGCACTCGTTGGTGTAGAGGTTCATCGCCACGCACAACAACACCACGAAGGCGGCGGGCAGCTTGCGGGTGCGCTGCTCGGTGGCTCGGCATTCCTCGAGTACCTCGGCTACGGTCTCCTGGGGGAGGAGCCGGGCGAGGGCCTCCAGAGAAACCTGCGAACTCAGGGTGGCATCGGGGTCGAGGTGGCGTATCCTTAAACTCATGCGCTGGCTCCTTGGTCGTGAAGGTTGGTCGTAGTTCCTTCACCTTACCAACAAGAGCCAGCGTGTTCGTTAACTAAACCGTATTGGCTCTAGGGCATCACCAACAAGCTGATCGAGGGGCCGGGGCGCTATACCCCGGCCCTTCATTTACCGGAGTGTCGAGAAGGCAAATCACGGTCGGTCCTGAAGGAGTTTTGCTAGACTGACCTCTCTCGCAAGCTTAGAGAAGGAGGAGGCGCATGGCCGAGGTACGAAGGGTCGGGATGCTGACGGGAGGCGGCGACGCGCCGGGGCTGAACGGTGTGATCCGGGCCGTCACGACGAAGTGCGTCGGAGACTACGGCTACGAGGTCGTCGGCCTGAAGCGCGGCTGGAAGTCCCTACTCGATCCCGAGCCGGACACGGTCATGCCACTCGGCGTGGATGACGTACGCTACATCCTGCAGGAGGGCGGCACGATCCTCGGCTCCTCGCGCACGAACCCCTACAAGAATGAGGGCGACGCCGAGAAGGTCGTCAGGCAGATGGAGGAGTTCGGCGTCGATGCCCTCGTCGCCATCGGCGGCGACGACACGCTTGGTGTGGCCAAGAGACTCTACGACGACTTCGGGGTGCAGGTCGTGGGATGCCCCAAGACCATAGACAACGACCTCTCGGCGACGGACACGACCTTCGGGTACGACACGGCCGTCTCCATCGCCACGGACGCCATAGACAAGCTCAGGACTACGGCGAGGAGCCACGAGAGGATCGTCGTGGTCGAGGTGATGGGGCGGCACGCGGGTTGGATCACCTGGGGCGCGGGCCTCGCCTCGCGCGGCCAACGTCACCCTGATCCCCGAGGTCGAGCCGGACCTGGACCGAGATACGCGGACATCTTCAAAAAGCGCGCCGAAAAGGGTGAGAAGTGGGGCCTCGTGGCCGTGAGCGAGGGCGTCACGTCCTCAGCGAGGACTTCGTGACCCAGAACGCGGAGAAAGACGAGTTCGGCCACGTCAGGCTCGGCGGCGTCGCGGAGGGGCTGGCGGAGAGATCAAAGAGCGCACCGGCATAGAGACGCGCCACGTGGTCCTTGGGCACCTCCAGCGAGGCGGAACCCCCACGGCCTTCGACCGCATCCTGAGCACCCGCTACGGCCTGAGGGCCGCCGAGGCGGTCAAGAACGGCGAGTGGGGCAAGATGGTCGCGCTCAGGGGCAACGACATCGTGACCGTCGACCTCTCCGAGGCTACAGAGGAGACCAAGACCGTCCCCGAAGACTTCTACAAGGACGTCGAGACGTTCTTCGGCTGAAGGCCTGAATAGACAAACACGACCCACCGGAATGGAGCGAGTTGTTCGAGGGATTCGAGCGGGAGCGGGTAGACGACCAGCGGAGCCGAGATAAACTTGTCCGCGGGGGTGATGGACCGCCCGTGTTGCTCCTCCACGGCTACCCGCAGACCCACGCGATGTGGCACCTGGTGGCACCCCGTCTGGCCGAGGACTTCACGGTCGTTGCCGCGGACCTGCGGGGCTACGGCGACAGCTCCAAACCCTTCGGAGACGAGGACCATTCGACGTACTCCAAACGGGCCATGGCCGCGGATCAGGCCTCTGGTCATGCAGTCTCTGGGCTTCGATTCCTTCGCCGTAGTCGGCCACGACAGAGGGGGTCGGGTCGCACACAGGATGGCGTTGGACTACCCGGAGCGCCTGACGCGTCTCGCCGTGCTCGACATAGTTCCCACCCGACACGTCTTCGAGACGGTGGGAAAGGACCTAGCAACGGCCTACTACCACTGGTTCTTCTTCATCCAGCCCTACGACCTGCCCGAGACCATGATCGGGGCGGATCCCGGTTACTACCTCAGGAAAAAACTGGGCGGCTGGGGCACACCGTTGGAAACGTTCGCCCCGGAAGCCCTAGCCGAATACGAGCGCTGCTTCGACTCGGCGACGATCCACGCGAGCTGCGAAGACTACAGAGCCGCGGCCTCCATCGATCTGGTGTATGACGAAGAGGACCGAGACAAGGGACGAAGGGTGGACTGCCCGCTTCTGGCGCTCTGGGGCGGACGCGGCGTGATGGAGAAGACCTACGACGTAGAGGCAGTCTGGCGCGAGTACGCGAGCGACGTCAGGGGCAGACCCCTCGACGCCGGCCACTATCTCGCCGAAGAGCGCCCGGAGGAGACCGTGCGAGAGCTAATCGGTTTCCTCAAGGCGTAATACCAGGTCCGGGTAAACGCCGGCGGTTCGACGGGGACCGCCCGGACCTTCTCCCAGGGTCCGTAGATTCCCGCTTTCGCGGGAATGACGGGCACGGGAGGGCACCTCTCTGCGTGCCCGCGGCCCGAACGCGGTACCGTTCTAGCGGACTCGGTATGAAGCCAAAAAGCTGAAAGCGAGGCCGAAGGCCTTAGCGTTGCCGACAAGCGAGGGCCGCTAGGCCCGAGCGTGCCGACAAGTGGAAGCCGAAGGCTGGAACGTGCTGACAAGCGGAGGCCGAAGGCCGGAGCGTGCTAGCCTTGGCCGTTCTCTGCGGCGTGGGCGCCGATTCGGCGGTAGCGTTCGTAGCGGGCCTCGCGGAGCTTATCCGGGTCTGTGTCCGAGAGGCCGGTCAGCACGCGGTTCAGGGATTTGCCGACGGCCTCGATAGTGGAGGCGGAATCGTTGTGGGCGCCGCCGAGGGGCTCGGGGATGATCTCGTCCACGATCCCGCGCCCCTTCATATCCGCCGCCGTGAGCTTGAGGGCTTCGGCGGCTTCGGCGGCCCGGCTGGGATCCCGGAAGATGATAGAGGCGCACGCCTCGGGCGCTATGACGGAGAGGTATGAGTTCTCGAGCATACCCACGTAATCCGTGGCGCACATGGCTAGAGCGCCGCCCGAGCAACCCTCGCCGATGATGGCGGAGATCACGGGCACGGGGAGACGCGCCAGCGTCATAAGGTCGTCGGAGATGGCCCAGGCCTGACCCCGCTCCTCTGCGCCCCTCCCGGCGAAGGCACCGGGCGTGTCGACGAGAACGACCACAGGCAGCCCGAACCTGGCGGCCAGCTCGTACAACCTCTTGACCTTGCGGTAGCCCTCAGGGTGGGCCATGCCGAAGTTGCCCTTCACCCTGCTGTTGACGTCCGTTCCCTTATCGTGGCCGAGGAGGACGATGTTGTGGTCCCCTATCCTGGCCAGACCGCCCCGCACGGCGGGGTCGTCGCCGAAGAACCTATCGCCCGAGAGCTCGTAGAAATCGTCGGCGAGGGCGTCGCGGTAGGCTCGGAAGTTCGGGCGTTCGGGGTGGCGGGCCACCTGGACGCGCTGGTAAGGAGCGAGGTCCGAGTAGATGCGCCTCCTGGCCGCTTCGAGGGCCTCTTCGAGGCGTGAGATCTCCCCCCGCAGCTCCTCGCTCGGGCCAGCGAGCCGCCTGAGCTCGGCGATGCGCTCCTCGAAGTCCTTGATGGGTCGCTCGAAGTCCAGGATCACTTCGTGCTCCTCACGGCAAGAACCCAAAGAGCCGTTCGAGGTCCCCCTTGAGGCTGAGGCGGTGCACGATGCGGTCGACCATCCCGTGCTCCCTCTGGAACTCGGCGGTCTGGAAGCCCTCTGGCAGCCTCTCTCTGGTCGTCTGCTCGATCACGCGCGCCCCCGTGAACCCTATTCTGGCCCCTGGCTCGGCCAACACCACGTCGGCCGCCGTCGCGAACGAGGCCGTTACCCCGCCGAAGGTGGGATCCGTCAGCACCGAGACGTAGGGCCACGATCCCTCGACGTAGCGCGAGAGGGTGACGCTGGTCTTGGCCAACTGCATGAGCGAGTAGACGCCCTCGAACATCCGCGCCCCTCCCGAGGCCGAGACGATAACGAGCGGCAGTTCCTCCTCGCCGGCGAGCTCGATTGTCCTGGCGACCCTCTCGCCGACCACGCTTCCCATCGAACCCCCGATAAACCTGAAGTCGAGCACAGCGAGCGCCACCTGCTTACCCCCTATGGCGCCCTTCCCGCTAAGGACGGCGTCATCGAGGCCCGTCCTGGCACGCGCTTTCTCGAGCCTCTGACGATAATCCTCGAACCCTAAGGGGTCGTCAGCGAGGATTCCCCCGTCCCGCTCCTCGAAACTGCCCACGTCGGTGAGAAGCCTGATCCTCTCCGGCGCGGAGAGCGGATAGTGGAACTCGCAGTGGGGACAGACGTTGAAGCGCGCCCTCAAATCCTTCTCGTAGATCGGCTGCCCGCACCTCTCGCACTTGGTGAAGACGGCGTCCATCGGGCCGACGCCGCTCTCGGTCTCGGGCGCGCTCCTGGAGTACTCCCTGCGCTTGCTGAGCCAGTTCCTGATATCTAGCCCTCCGCCTTCACGACCTCTGAGAGCGCCTCGCGCACTCCGCGCAGCCACTCCCCTGCATGCTCAGCCCCGCCCTCATCGACGAGCCGCATGAGCTTGCTCCCGATGATGATCCCATCGGCCTCCCCCGCCGCCTCGACGGCGGCCTCGGCCGACCCTATCCCAAACCCGAGGGCCACGGGCGCACCGGTCCTCGCGCGCACGCGCCTAAGCAGCGCGACGGCGCCGGGCGGCAGGGTGTCGCGCACCCCCGTTACCCCGGCCACGGAGACGCAGTAAACGAATCCGGTCGCCATCTCGCCGACGCGCGAGACGCGCTCGTCGGTCGAGGTCGGCGCGACGAGTGGGCAGAAGGCGACGCCGGTCTCGGCCGCGAGCCCGGCGAACCTGCCAGCCTCGTCCACGGGGAGGTCAGGGATCACGAGCCCAGAGACCCCCGCCTCGGAGGCCTCACTCAGAAACTCCTCGGCCCCGCGCGCGAAGATCACATTGTAGTAGAGCAGGAAGACCACGGGCACCCGCCCCGAGAACTCCGAGGCGAGCCCCAGGCAATAGTCGAGGTCGGCGCCGTTCTTCAGGGCGCGCGTCGTCGTGTCCTGGATCGTCGGCCCGTCAGCGAGAGGGTCGGAGAAGGGAACGCCTATCTCCAGCACATCGGCGCCAGCCCCCAGGTAGGCCTCCCCCACCTCCCGCGCCCCCTCCAGCGAGGGATAGCCGCCGGTGAGGTAGGGAATCAGCGCCGTCCGCCCTTCCCGAAAAGCCTCCCTCACGCGCCCGTCGTTCAAGAGACTTCTTCGCCCGTCCCCGAAGCAGGGTTCGAGGATTCGGGGTCCGATACGACCTCAGCTTCCTCCGACCCGATACCGAGCGCGTCAGCGGCGACCTCGACGTCCTTGTCGCCGCGCCCTGAGATGTTGACGACCATGTTCTTGCCAGGACCGATCTCCTTAGCCACCTTCTCCGCGTAGAAGAGGGCGTGGGCCGTCTCCAGCGCCGGAATGATGCCCTCCAGGCGGGAGCACGTCTTCAGCGCTTCGAGCGCCTCCTCGTCAGTCACGCTCGCGTACTCGGCGAGGCCCTCGTGCTTCAGGAACGCGTGCTCAGGGCCGGTCGCGGGGTAGTCGAGGCCCGCGGAGATGGAGTGGGCCTCGCGGATCTGGCCCCCCTCCGTCTGGAGCACGTAGCTCATCGCCCCGTGTAGAACGCCGAGTCTGCCTTCGGCCAAGGACGCGCCGTGCTCGCCCGTGGCGAGTCCCCTTCCGGCAGCCTCGACGCCGACGAGCCTGACGTTCTCTCGCCCGACGAATGGATGGAACGCTCCTATAGCGTTCGAGCCGGCGCCGACGCAGGCGACGATGGCGTCGGGGTCGGCGCCGAGTCGCTCGCGGCTCTGGGCTTCGATCTCCGTCCCTATAACGGCCTGGAAGTCGCGTACGATCCGGGGGTACGGCGCCGGCCCGACGACGCTCCCGATAATATAGTGGGTGTCCTCGACATTCGCGACCCAGTCCCTTATCGCCTCGTTCACCGCGTCTTTGAGCGTCCGCGAGCCGCTCATCACGGGCACGACCTCGGCCCCTAAGAGCTTCATCCGCACCACGTTCAGCCTCTGGCGGCGGGTGTCTTCTTCGCCCATGTAGACGACGCATTCCTTGCCGTAGAGGGCGGCGACGGTCGCTGTGGCGACGCCGTGCTGACCAGCGCCGGTCTCGGCGATGATGCGCTCCTTGCCCATACGGTCGGCCAGCAGGATCTGTCCCAGGGTGTTGTTGATCTTGTGCGCCCCCGTGTGCGCCAGGTCCTCGCGCTTGAACCAGACGTTGGCCCCGCCCCACTTGCGAGTAAGGCGCTCGGCGAACATGAAGGGGGTCGGCCGGCCCACGAAATCCCTCGCCAGACGGTCCCTCTCCCCGCCGAACTCGGGGTCGTACTTGTAGCGCTCGTAGGCCTCTTCCAGCTCTTCGAGGGCGTGGATCAGGGTCTCGGGCACGAAGCGGCCCCCGAAGGGACCGAAGTATCCAGTCTCAGCCTTTTGCCGCAAGAACGAACCTCCGCACCAGCTCACCGTTTTTCCTGCCGGGCCCGTCCTCCAGGGAACTGGATGCGTCCACCCCGTAGGGCTCGAAAAACTCTATTGCCTCCCGCACGTTCCCCGGGCCGAGCCCCCCGGAGACGACGATGTTATCACGTCCTCTCAAATACTTCGCCACCTCCCAATCGAACCGCTCGCCCGTGCCACCCCGCGCCTTCGCGCTGTGCGCGTCGAGCATGATCAGGTCGGCCTCGTACTCGTCCAACGCCTCCAGGGAAGCGGCACTCTTTACCCGCAGCGCTTTCATCACTTTGACGCCGGCCTCCCGCACGGCGGTTACGGCCTCTGGCTTCTCGTCACCGTGCAGTTGAACGAGGTCGAGCCCAACCTCGTCTGAGATCCTGAGGATTTTCGCCGGCTCCTCGTCCACGAAGACGCCGACCCTGACGACGTTCTCGGGCAGCGCAATCGAGATCCTGCGCGACGCCTCGACGCCGACGCGCCGCGGACTCTCGGCGAAGATGAACCCGACCGCGTCGGCACCCGCGTCCGCAGCCACACGGGCATCTCCGGCGTTGGTTATGCCGCATACCTTCACGAGCGTCATAGAGCGAAGTGTACTCCCTTACATAGGGCGAAGTGTACCCCCTTATCGTCGGCGGTGAGAGTCAGGGTCCAGCCGTGTAGGGCTTAAGGATTCGTAAGGTATTGGAAAGCACTGCGTAATATCTTCCCTATAGATTACTATTCGTGAACAGAGGGCTGAGAGATAGCTGCCGGGGGCTGTACCAGGGCCAGGCCGGAAGGAGTCTGTTTGCGACCCGAAGACATCACGGCGCGGGCGGCGGCGGTGCTACGAGAAAACGACATGGGCACATGGACCCGCGCCTCCCCCACGCTCTACCCCCACCAGTGGAGCTGGGACTCTGCCTTCATCGCCATCGGGCTGGCGCACCTCGACACGGTTCGCGCCGCCGGTGAGATACGGTCCCTCCTCGATCACCAGTGGGAGAACGGCAAGATCCCGCACATCATCTTCAACCCGGAGGCCCCGCCCGAGAGCTACTTCCCCGGGCCCGAGCACTGGGCGAGCGCGGCAGACGCGCCCGACGTCCCGGCCATGACCAGCGGACTGTGCCAGCCACCGGTTCATGCCCTCGCGGCCCTGCGCATTCTCCAGATCGCTGAAGCGCAGGGTGATGGCGCCGCCGGGGCGAGGGAGTTCCTGGCCGAGGTCTACCCGAAGCTCCTGGCCTGGCACCGTTACCTTGCTACCGCACGCGACCCCGAGGGCTCGGGGCTCGTGACCATCTACCACCCCTGGGAGAGCGGTACGGACAACTCCCCGCGCTGGACCGGGGCTCTGGAGCGTGTCGAGGTCGGGAAAATACCAGACTACGAGCGCGCCGACCTGGAGCACGTCGAGCCCTCCGAGCGGCCGACCGGCTACGAGTACGACCGGTTTATCTGGCTCGTCGACGTCATCAAGGGGGCGAATTGCGACGACGCCGTTCTCTACAGGGAGTGTCCGTTTTTGGCCAAGGATGTCCTTGCCAGCGCAATCCTGGTCCGGGCCAACGAGGCGTTGCTGGAGATCGCGGAAATCGCTGACGCTCCAGAGGAGGACCGGACTACGGTCCGCAACTGGATCGAACGCGGCCGCAAGGGTCTCGAAGTACGCTGGAACCCCGACCTCAGCCTGTGCTCGGACTACGACCTGCGCGCCGAAAGACCCCTCTCGGCCTGCACCATCGCTGGCTTCGCGCCGCTAATAGCAGGCGGCGGAAGGTCCGACCATCTCGGAGACCTCCTGCGGATCTTCGACTCGCGCGCCTTCGCGGGCAATCCCGACCTCCGGTGGCCTCTACCTCCGAGCACCAGCCCCGGGGAGAGCGGTTTCCAGCCGAGGAGCTACTGGCGGGGTCCCGTCTGGCCCGTGATGAACTGGCTGCTCTGGTGGTCGCTAAAAAGATCGGGCGAAAAGAAGCGGGCGGCCCGGCTCAAGGGTTACTCCCTCGCGCAACTTCTGGACGGGTGCTTTGGGGAGTACTACGAACCGTTCACGGGCGAGGCGTTGGGCTCGGACGACCAGTCGTGGACTGCGGCCGTGGCCCTCGACTGGCTGGCTGACGAGGAGGTGGCGGAGAAGCCATGACCTACAGGCCGATACAGGAGTACGGGATTATCGGCGACATGCACAGCGCAGCCCTGGTCGGGAAGAACGGCTCCATAGACTGGCTGTGCTTCCCGCACTTCGACTCTCCTAGCGCCTTCGCAGCCATCCTGGATCGGCGCCGGACGCAGAACGGCGATCATAGAACGCGAGCACGTCGGCGACACCTGCATCAACGGGGGCTGTACCCCGACCAAGACGCATCCACCGCGGACCGGCTCGTGCCTTACACCGTCTTTATAGACCCGCAGCTCGGGCTGAGCGAGGCCGAAGCGCGCGAGCAGGGTTACGACGTCAGGGTGGCGAAGATGTCGATGAACTACGTCGCCAGGGCGATACAGATGGACGAATCCAGGGGCATGATGAAGGCCGTGGTGGCCCTCGCCGAGTCGCTCAACACGCTGTTCGCAGGCGTTGACTCGTAGGAGGAACAACCGAAATGACGACTGAGTTGAAAGCCGGCGACGCCTTCCCCGACTTCGAACTGCCGGACCATCGCGACGAGTTACGCCGGCTCTCGCGCTTCACCAGACCCAGCCCCCTGGACGAGAGGCTCGGCTTCGACGACGGCTACCCGCTCATCCTCGTCTTCGGCCGCGGCTTTTTCTGCCCGCGCGACGGGGAGCAGATGCGAGGGCTCGTCAGGTTCCAGTCGGAGCTCGCGGTCAACTACTGCAAGCTCGTGAGCGTAAGCGCCGATCCCCCGATGGTGGGCGCGGCGTTCCGCAAAGGCCTGGGGGCGGAGTGGCCATTTCTATCAGACGAGCGGCGGGAGGTCATAAAGGAACTTGGCATACTAGATGAGACCGAGGGCGAGTACGCCGGGGTCTCGCGGCCGTTCACTTTCGTTTTGAGGCCGGATCTCACGGTCCACAAGATCTACGACGGCTGGTTCTTCGTCGGACGTCCTACGATCGAGGAGCTGCGGCACGACCTGCGCGAGATCATGCAGACCCGCAAAGACTTCCGTTACGAAGCGTACGACACCCCCGAGGTCAAGAAGATCCGTATCCCGCAGCAGGAATGGACCGGCGGCGCGCCACCGCCCGGCGCGAACGGCCTCGAGGTGGCCCAAGGGGTGGTGAGCTCATTCGACGTGGGTGCCGGGTTCGGCATGATCTCGACCGACGCCTCGGATAGAGACGTGTTCTTCAGCTTTACCGCGATCCCTGGAGAGGGATACCGCACCCTGAGGCCGGGCACGCCCATAAGCTTCGAGCTGGTGGAGAACGATACGGGCCCGACGGCCCGCAACATCCGGCGTGAGAAAACAAACGACGACGGGAGATCGTAGATGTTGCCGGAGCCGAAGGTCGAAGACGTGTTGGACGTACTACGGACCGTTCGACGTGATCTTCTAGGCGAACGGGGCCAGCTCGTGGCTTTCGGGGCCATGGGGACCCTGGGCAACAACGGCGTCCTCGTGCTGACGCTCTCTGCCTTTCCTCGTGGCCGCGGCCGACATCGGCGTGGAGCTGGGGACGCTCAATCCCGCGACCGGCGAACAGGTTGGCGAATCCCTGCCAGAACTGGTCGTAGGAGAGGGTGAACTCCTCGCCCGTCACAGGCTGGTAGACGTTGACCCGCAGGTCGCACCCAAGCCCGAAAGCGAACCGCGCCACCTCCCACGCTCCCCGACCCCTGAACTCATCCATCTCTTCCTTGGTGGGGAAATCGAAGGAGAGCTCGACGGAATGGAAACCTGATAGCTCTTCGTCGTCGAGCATGGCCAGGCTATGGCCGTTCGAAGTGATAGCGGTCTTCACCTCCCTGGAGCGGAAGAGCCTCAGCATCTCCCTGTACTCGGGATGCACCCCGTTCTCACCGACCCCCAGGTTGACCGACCCTACTTCCAGGTTGTCCAGGATGGTCTCGACCTGCAGAGGGGAGAGGCGCTGCCGGGTGAGCGTTGGCCGGTAAGTTCGTCGCGACAAATCTTGCTATTCTCTTAACGCTTCGGGAGATTCGACGGATCATTGGTGGCGGGTTGGTAGATCAGCCCTTGCGTGGGCCTACTCCTCCCTCGACCCTGTAGATATACGCGTGGTCGAAGACCAGGTCTTCCTCTTCCAGCGTCTCTACGCTCTTGAGTAGGACCCGGGGAAGCACCTCGGCCGAGAGCGCGAGCAGGCCGTCCAGTTCATCTCTCCTCGCCTCCGTTGGCGAGACCCCGGTCGCGTAGTTCACCGGGAAGCCCATTAGCGCGTAGGGAAGCTCCAGTTCTCCGGCAAGGACCGCCTCGGGGCCGCACGTCTGGCTCACCGCTGTCACCCCGGCCGTGGCCAGCGACCGGATCTCCGCCCGGCTCTCGAACCGTGGGCCGTTGGTGTGCCCGTAAATACCGCCGACGGTAATCTCAAGACCCAGGCTCCCGGCCGCGAGCTCCAGCTTTCTGCGGAGGCGTGGAGCGAAGGGTTCGTCCCATATCAGGTGCCCGCGCGCGGGGTCGCCTGGCTCGGTGAAGTAGGTACACGCACTACCATCGGGGAGGAGATTATCGGGAAAGAAGAGATCGTCGAACAGGACGGGCCGCCCCAGGCGCATGCCGGGGTCTACGGCACCCACCACCGTCGTCGCGAGCACGGCCCGCGCCCCAAGTCGTTCCAGGGCGACGATGTTCGCCCTGTGGGGGATCGTGTGGGGCAGGTGCCTGTGGTTCTTCTGGTGGCGGGAGATACTCCCTACGGTCCAGGGACCAGCCTGGAAGACCGACACCCCTGCCCTCCCGAAGCGGCTCTCGACGACGCGCGGCTCCCGGTCACCGGGGAGTTCGTAGATACCGGAGCCGGTGATGATGCCAACGTCTATCATGGTACTCCCGGGATGTCGCGAAGCAGTCTCGCCCGCGGTTTACGGCTAAAGGACGCGTATAAGCGAGCACGCGTCCTGTAGCCCTAAGCCTACACAGCAAAATGTAACACCAACGTCGGTTGCCAGGCAACCGAAGGACCCATGAAGAAGCCAGGCAGCGAACTCAGATCGTCCTTACGCTTCGCTTTTCGACAGAGGTCGCAGCGCCTTAATCGTTATGTAAGGATTCTTTATCGAATCCATAACTGTTGTGTGATAACTTGCGCCGATGGGCCTGAGCATACACGGGTTGCGCGTGTACCATTGCATATTGGAGTGTGGTTCGCTCTCGGCGGCGGGCAGGAAGCCGGGCAAGACGCAACCGGCGGTCTCCAACCATCTGCATGCGCTGGAAGTACATTTCGGGTTGCGTTGCTCGTACTAGCTCCCGAATGAACGATCCTGGGCATCACGAACTCGACCCTGGTGCCCCCCGGTCGGCATCGCCCGAGAGCAGGCCGATCGAGCTCAGGTTCGTGAGCTACCTCTCCCCGGGCATCCCCAGGGCGTTCTTCGAGGCGGTCGTCGAGCACGCGCGGCAGGCACTGGGGCAGCGGGTCTCGCTCTCGGTGGAGTCTCGGGTTTCGGGACCGATGAGGGGGGTCGAAGATCCCTTCTCGAAGGGCGAGGCCGACGTCGGGTTCATGTGCGCGCCGGCTTTTTTCTGGCTGCGCGAGCTGGAGGACCCGCCGGTAGAGTTGCTCCCCGCGGCGCCGGTGTTCCGGGACGGCCGGGCATCGGGGCGACCGATCTACTTCTCCGAACTCGTAGTACGGTCCGACAGCCCTGCCAGGTCCTTTCAGGATCTTCGAGGCCGTTCGTGGGCTTACAACGACCCGTGCTCCCTGAGCGGCTACTACAACATGTTGAAGAAGCTGTCCGAGATGGGCGAGGATGGCAGGTTCTTCCGCCGAATGATTTGCTCAGGGTCCCACTTGAACTCTATGCAGATGGTCGCCCGCGGCGAGGTGGACGCGGCGGCCATAGACTCGAACGTCCTTGGCATCAAGCTCAGGTCCGCCCCAGAACTCCGGGGGCGGCTGCGGGTGATCGAAACCTGGGGTCCGTTCCCGATCCAACCCGTGGTCCTCCGCTCGGGGCTGCATCCGCGACTGAAGGATCGCCTGCTCGCGGCGCTGCTGGCTATAGGCGAGGACGCGCCAGCGCCACCCGCCCTCGCCGGGTTTGGCCTGCAGCGCTTCGCCCCCATTACATACGGGGACTATGCTTCCGAAAGAGTTGCCCTGAGCAGGTGCGAGAGGGCGCTGGGTATCCGGCCGTAATGACCAGAACGTCGGTCTTCGTGCGGCGTCGCGCCATCTAGGGTAAGCTCCCTCGCCCCAGCCTGGCTGGCGCGGAGAAAGAGGTCTCACGGGTCATCGGGCAACCTCTACTCTAGGGCGCACGTTCGGAAACCGACGAAGAGGTCCCTGCGGTCTGGCAGGGCGAAGTTGCGCCAGGTATTGCGGAGCATGCGCCCACGCGTCGCCCACGATCCGCCACGCTGCACCTTCTGATCACCGAACCAGGGCTCCGAGTATTCCTTGTAGGGATCCCTGACGAAGCCAGGGTAGGGCCCGAAGTCGTCGGCGCACCACTCCCAGACGTTGCCCATCATCTGCCTGCAGCCGAACGCGCTGTCGCCATCCGCGAAAGCGGCGACATCCACCGGTCCGAGCAGGCGCCCGTCCAGGTTGGCGTGGCGCCGTCCTGGCGGCGTCTCTCCCCAGGGGTAGGTGCGCCCAGGGAGAGTGCCCTCGGGCGCCTGCTCGGCGGAGGCGGCCATCTCCCACTCGACCTCGGTGGGCAGGCGGCGTCCGGCCCACCGGCAGTAGGCCTCGGCCTCGTACCAGTTGACGTGGATGACCGGCGCGTGGAGGTTCAGAGGCCCCGTTCTGTCGAAGTGCCTCTGGTGCCACTCGTCGCCAACCCGCGACCAGTAGACGGGATGTTCGGCGCCGGTCTCCTCCAGCCACCGCAGGCCCGCTTCGCTCCAGAGCTCCTGACTCTTGTAAGCGCCGTCGTCAACGAACAAACGGAACTGTTCGTTGGTAACAGGGGCGCGCGAGATCTCGAACGGGGAGACCTGCACGGGGTGCGCCCACTTCTCGTTGTCGAATACGAAGCCCTTGCCTTCTGTGGCCCCCAGCATGAAATCCCCCCCGGGAACCTCAGCGTCGCCTTCTAGCGGGCCCCGGGGTTGGTCTTCCAGAACCGCGGGGTCGTACTCGGAGATGGGGGGTGCTGGGAGACCATGGGTCTGGCGGGTGTAGGTGAACGCCTCGCCGTGCATGTCCTCGTGGAAGGCGGCGAGGCTCACGAAGTAGTCCGTCTCAGGGGTCGGGCCTTCGGTGTCGAGCCTGTGCAGGGTCTCGTCCAGGACCCGCTGCATGTAAGAGAGGGTCGCCTCGCGGGAGAGTAGCGGCAGGTCCCAGCGGTCGTCGTGGGCCACCTCCATGGAATCGTAGAACTCGTCGCCCCGCTCCAGGACGGTCGAGGGGGCGAACACTTCGTCGGTTCTGCGGCGCAGGTTCCAGCGTTCCTGGAACCAGGCGAGGTGCCCGATCTCCCAAAGCGGCGGGTTGACGATACTGAGTTGGGGTCCGATCATCTGCTCGTCAGAGAGGTCGCTTACCAGCTCCAGAGTGCGTTTCCTGCTGTCGACAAGCATGCCGGCGAGCCGTTCGGTTCGTTCTTGTGCATTCTGCATCGAGTGCCTCCGTCTGTCCCGCTACTTGGGTCGGATGTTAACGTAAACTGTCCTACTGGCAGGCATGAAATTTCAGTGTGCCGCGAAAGGCTGCAGAAATCCACATACCGAGGCAGGCAAACATAACATGAGGATCAGCCTCGTTACGCCTGCCGCTGCGGGGTCGCGCAGCGGCAACAGGACCACCGCCGACCGTTGGGCACGCTTCCTGCGGCAGATGGGGCACAAGGTGCTGGTAGAAGAGGTGTGGAGCGGGGGGATCTCAGACCTCATGATCGCCCTGCACACCAGGCGCAGTCACCACTCGATAGGTCGTTACGCTGCCAGCCATCCCGACCACCCCCTTATCGTCGTCCTAACCGGGACCGATCTCTACAGGGATATCCATATTGACGGGGGCGCGCAGGACTCGCTGGAGCTCGCCACGCGGGTAGTCGTGCTTCAGGAGGCCGGGCTTGCCGAGCTCGGGCCGCGGCACCGCGCGAAGGCGCGGGTAGTCTATCAATCGGCCGAGCCGATCCTCCCGCAGCCGCAGGCAAAGACCTTCTTCGACGTCTGCGTGGTGGGCAACCTGCGGGCCGAGAAGGACCCTTTCCGCTGCGCCCTGGCCGCCGGGTCTCTGCCTTCCACCTCGCGCATCCGGATCACGCATGCCGGGAAGGCAAACAGTGAGAGGTTCGCGAGGCGGGCCATGGCGCTCGCGTCGACCGAACCCCGCTATCGCTGGCTTGGCGAGGTACCCCGGTGGCGCGTGCGGCGTCTGTTGTCGCGGGCACACCTGCTGGTGCAGAGCTCGGTCATGGAGGGCGGGGCCAATGCGGTCGTCGAGGCACTGGCCGCCGGGGTACCCGTGATCGCCTCCCGCGTAGCCGGCAACGTCGGGATGCTGGGCGAAGACTACCCCGGCTACTACCCTGTAGGAGATGAAAAGTACCTGGCGCTGCTGTTGGAAAGAACCGAGACCGACGCTGCTTTCCATGAATTGCTAAAGGCAAGGTGCGCCTCGCGCCGCCCTTTGACCGTGCCGGAACGCGAGCGCGAGGCACTGGGAGGCCTGCTCGAGGAAGTTGGCTGGAGGTCCCGGGATCACGCCCCAGCACGAGAATCTAGCCCAGAGGTTATACTCGCGCCATGGACGAAAAAACGCGCATAAGGTTGACAAAATACTCGCAGAAAGCCGGCTGAGGCTCCAAGTTGGCTCCAGGGGTCCTGGAGCAGGTTCTTCTCTCACTAACGCCTGGCTCGCCCTCGGCCGAGAGTTTCGTGAGCAGCATGGAGACCCGCGACGACGCGGGGTACATCCCTTTCGGCGGCGGCCTGCTGTTGCAGTCGGTAGACTTCTTCCCGCCGATCGTGGACGATCCTTACCGGTTCGGCCAGATAGCCGGCGCCAATGCCCTCTCGGATATCTACGCGATGGGGGGCTACCCCTTGACGGCGATGAACCTGGTCGGCTTCCCCGGCACACTGGACCTCGGGATCCTGCGCGAGATCCTGGCCGGCGGTCAGTCCAAGATCGAAGAGTCGGGCGCGAAGCTCTGTGGCGGACATTCGGTGCAAGACGACGAGCCGAAGTACGGCCTCTCCGTGACCGGCTTCGTCGAAGAGGACAGGGTCGTGCGCAACGCCGGCGCGCGGGCTGGCGACGCTCTCGTCCTGACCAAGCCTCTAGGCTTCGGCATCCTGACTACGGCCCTGAAGAGGGACCTCGTCTCCGAACCCGAGATAGAGGACGCGGTCGAGGTGGCGGCGACCCTGAACAAGAGTGGCCGCGCCGCGCTACGCGAGGTCGAGGTCTCGGCTGCTACCGACGTAACGGGCTACGGTTTCCTCGGGCACCTCTCCGAGATGCTGGAGGCGTCGGGACTCGGGGCTGTGGTGCGCCGGAGTGGGGTGCCGGTCTGGGAGCGGTCGATCTCCCTCGCCGCTGAGGGGTGTTATCCTGGCGGTCTCGATAACAACCGGGAGTATCTCGGGGACAAGATAACCCCGGACGGGGTCGGCCCGGACGACCTGCTGCCCCTGTACGACCCGCAGACGAGCGGCGGCCTGCTCGTGACCGTGCCAGAGCGAAGGGCATCGGAATTCGTAGATGTTCTGGAGGAGTACGATACGCTCGCCGCGGTTGTCGGCGAGGTAGTAGAGGGCCAGACGATCAGGGTCGTTCCGTAAGCACACTCGAGTTCCGCTGCTGCGTTGCCTCCGGAAAACGGTCGAGTTCGCGCAACGCGTATACCCGCCGCTCCTAGCGGGCATTATCGGCCGGGGTCTTGCCCAACCCTCGCTGTCGCACTCTGGCGACGGTCAGGACGATGAGCAGCAGGTAAGAGGTCAGCGAGACCGCCAGCCCGATCCGCAAAGGCCACGACTCGTAGCGCAACTCTACCTCGTGTTCCCCCGCGGGTACCGGGACCGCGCGCAGCACGTGGTCGGCGACGTAGAGGGGGACCGGCCGTCCATCTACGTAAGCCTTCCAGGCCGGGTAGTACGGCTCGCTGAGCACGAGCAGGCCGGACGCACCGGTAGAGGTCCGCAGGCCGATCCGGTCGGCCTCGTAAGCTTCGACCACGGCACGATCGTCGGAAGCGTCCTCCGGGTGGGAGAGGTCTGGCGACGAGCGATCGAGCAACACCGTTTGCCTGGGGTTCACCTCACCGGAATCTAGTAGCTTCAGGGCCTCCGTCCTCGGGACTCGCTTTGCCGAGTGGACGATCCAGGCCCGGGGGAGCGCGTCGCGGTTCTCCAGTACATCTACCAGTCGTCGCTATAAACGGTCGGGTGGGAATCTTTCAATTTTCGCAGCGCGCTCTGGTCCGGTTGCGTGGTCGCAGGCACGATTATGTATCGAACGTTCAGGAGATCCAGCAGTGGGGAGTCGAGTCCTCGTGGGACCACGTCCGCGTTGTGGTATCCCTGAGATCTCCCATTGAGCGCCCTTAGATACTCGTCGTAGCGGGCGATGTGGACGGCGTTGTAGCCCTGGATGCTTTGCAGCCCTGATGGAGTTCCGAGGTTGCTTGCCAGAAGCGCGGTCGTGTCCTTTTCGGCGAACCAGTTGTTGTAGTGAAAGCTGCGTCTCTCGCCATGTGATGCGGGCCGAACCCGAAATAGCGGGCCGGCGTATCCTCGGTCTCGGACCGGAGGAACCTTGCCGCTCCCGTGGGTTTGAAATACCTGGTAAGGTCGATCTTCACCAGTTCCTTCCCAGGTCAGCCGTTTCGTACCGCGATGGTAGTCCGACCCGCCGCGAACAGGTCGACGAACACCACGAGTATCAAACGAACGCGGCGACCCGGCGTCCCCCCGACGAGAGGGCGTAGATCACCACGCACACGTTGGCGCCGACGAGGGCCAACAGCGACGCCGCAGGGATCGTTATTCCAAGATCTGTAGAGAACAGACCCTGGACACCTCCCGACAGCCCGAAGGCAACAAGTAAGAGCGAGGTCAAGATGGGAAGTGCGACCAGGGTTCTGGCGTCTGTTCCCCGCTCTCCCAGACGGCTCAAAGCGGCGCCGGCGAGGAGGGCGAACCCGAGGTACAGGATCACCTTTATCCGGGCGGGGCCATGCGGGTGTATCCATTCGAAGCCGGGTAACAGTTGATAGAGCACCGAGTGGAGCGGTGTGACTTCCTTGCCAGCCAGGATGAGGGTACAGAGCACGAGAACGACGAAGTAAGGCGTGGCGTGGCGTCGTGCGGGCGAGGAGAGGTGCCGCAAGGGCCAGAGCAAGCGTACTCAGACCGGGATAAACCAGGCCAGGGACCAGCAGCCTCTTCCAATCCTCTAGTCGTCCATCCTCCCCAGGCCGCCCTGACCCCTTCGATGCTGCGCGTAACCGTCCGCCAGGCTCGATAACGACTGGTATTCGAGCCGCGGAAATAATCCCGCAGCGGCGAGACCGAACCCGAACAGCAGCACGCCGCCACCGTGCAACACGGAGCGCCAAGAGCCCGGCCCCGGATACCGCGGACATTTGCCGGCGGAAACAGGAGCGTGCTGTAGGCCACGTGGCCGCCCAGGGCGAGCGGGCGTAGTAGGAGCCCTGTCCGGCCAGGCGGCAAGTATCTGGCTCAAGGCCAGCCCGCCTAAGCCCCACCAGAGACCCCGATCCAGCCATCTGGAGCTCCGGATCGCCAGCTCCGCGCCCAGGATCGCGAGCGGCAGCAGTCATGACGCTCGGCGTAAGGAGAACAGCAGACGTTGCGCCAGTGACATGAAACCGTTGAACTCGTAAGCCACCGCGGCGAGCATAGAACCAGCCACGTTTATGTGGAGCGTCCGGGCAAGAGCGTAGGTAAAGAGGCCGGCGAGCAGCAGATGAACGAACAGGTAGCCAGCGGCCGCCGCCGACAACGGCAGGATGGTGAACAGGATCATGGCCGGCAGGTAGGTCCAGCCTGAGAGTGGGTCTGCCGCGAAGGGGGCCCCGGAGAACTGGTAAGGGTTCCAGGCCGGTATGTCCCAGGAGCGCAGCCTCTCGCCCAGGTACGAATACCAGGGGTAGTACTGGGTGATGGTGTCTTTGCCGACGACGATTCCATCGCCTACAAGGCCCCATACAGCAACCAGGGTAAAGACCAGGATCAAGAACCCCGCAGCGAGGTTCTCGTGGCGTTTGACGGCCTCGAGTGGCGAAGAACGGAAGAACATGGTCGCAAAGATCAAAAGTTGCCTCGAGCCCTTTCCGCATACGGCGTGCCGGTACCATAGACTTCGCCGCCCGACGCCGTATTCTCCTGGACGTGCCGGTCATAGCCATTGTGCCACCGAGGAGGGTAGCAGCAACGTCGCTCACTCCGCAGATCAAAAGTTAAGCCTTTCGTAAGGGATCAGTAACCACCGCGTAAGGGTATCGGCGTATCGTGTTCGGGAGATCGTCCGGCCGTCCGCGAAAACGTGCTTAGTTGTCGGACAAAGACGCCATCATCGGCTCGAGGGAAGAGAGGTTGCCGGCGGGATATAATCGGATGAAAGAGTGGGAGATGGGATCTATCGTGGCGAAAATCCTGATCGTCGACGACGAGCCGAACATCAGGGAGGTGGTTGGTCTCTATCTGCGGCGTGACGGCCACAACGTCATTTCGGCCTCCGATGGCGAGGAGGCGCTGCAGCTCTTCAGGTGCGACGCTCCGGATCTGGTCGTCTTGGACCTCATGCTGCCGAAGCTTGGCGGTCTGGAGGTGTGCCGCCGGATGAGGGCCGACCGGAGGGTGCCCCTGATCATGCTCACAGCCCGCGGCGAGGAGGAGGAACGCATAGTGGGTCTATCCTTGGGCGCGGACGACTACGTCGTGAAGCCTTTCAGCCCGCGCGAGCTTTCCGCGCGGGTAGGCGCAGTCCTGCGGCGCGTGGAGGAATCTTCCGGAGATGTAGATCAGAAGGTGCTCTCGTTCGACGGGTTGCGCATAGACCCGAATACGCGCGAGATCCTGGTCCGGGGAGAGCCCGCGACGCTCACGGCACGTGAGTTCGACCTTCTGCACCACCTTGCCTCGAGTCCTGGCAGGGTCTACACCCGTGACCAGCTGATGGAGCTGGTGTGGGGTTACACCTTCTCGGCGGATACCAGCACCGTAACCGTGCACGTGCGGCGGCTGCGCGAGAAGGTGGAGCCGGACCCGGCAAAGCCCCGCTATCTGCAGACCGTCTGGGGCGTCGGCTACAAGTTCGGCGGATGAAAAGGGCGCTCCGGACCGCGGGCGTCGCACTCCTGTTCCTCGCAGGCTCGCTGGCGCTGGCCATCTTCGCCGCGTCCCTATTCGGCGTGCCGTCGGCGGATTTGCCAGCCGTGGCGGTGCTACTCGCCGTGGCGGGGGAGGAGGCGGTCTGCTGGCGCTGCTCCTCATCCGCCCCGCCGTGCTCGGGCGCCTCGGCGGCGTGCGGGCGCAACTCGTGGGAGCCAGCCTGGTCTGTAGCCTCCTGCTTCTCGGGATGATGCTGGCCGGTGCCCGAGCGATGTTCATCTCGGGACACGACCTCTCGCTCTTGCTGACGATGTTAACTTTCGCGGCGGCCCTCTCGGTCGGCTTCGGCCTACTGTACGCGATGCCGCTATCCAGCCGCATCGAGCGGGTGAGGGCTGGGACGGACCGGATCGCCGGAGGCCAACTGGACTCTGAGGTCCGGGTCGAGGGCCACGACGAGGTCGCCAGGCTGGCCGACGACTTCAACCGCATGGCGCGGGCATTAGAGGAAGCGGCGGAGCGCGAGCGCGAGATGGAGAAGGCGCGGCGCGACCTCGTTGCCGCCGTCTCCCACGACTTGCGCACCCCGCTCGCCTCGACGAGGGCCCTGGTCGAAGCCCTCGCAGACGGCGTTGCCGCTGACCCGCAGACCGAAAGCCGCTACCTCTCCTCAGCCAGCCGCGAGCTTGCGCACCTGAGCCGCCTCGTCGACGACCTCTTTGAGCTCGCCCGGATAGACGCAGGGGTCCTGCAACTCAGCCTCGAAGAAGCCTCGCTGCACGACCTGATCTCCGACACCATCTCCAGCTTCCAGCCGCAGGCCGAACAACAGGGCGTGAGGCTAGCAGGCGAGATTGTAGGCGACGTTGACCCCGTGCTCGCGAACCCGCCCAGGCTACAGCGCGTACTCCACAACCTCGTCTCCAACGCCCTGCGCCACACCCCGGCAGACGGTACCGTAACGCTACGCGCGACGTGCGTAGGGAAGGAGGCGCGGGTCGAGGTCTCCGACACGGGCGAGGGCATAGCCGCCGAAGACCTGCCGCGCGTGTTCGAACGCTCGTTCCGCGCCGAGAGGTCAAGGACCCGAGCGGAGAAGGAAAAGACCCCTGGCGCCGGGCTGGGACTAGCTATAGCACGTGGCCTCGTCGAAGCGCACGGCGGCACCATGGACGTCGAGAGCGACCTCGGGCGCGGCTCGCGCTTCCGCTTCACGCTGCGCCGCGCCTGATATTTGGGCCGGTTTGAAACCCGCCCGTACGAGTTTCGTTCGAATTCGTGGTCTTCGTGGAGGGGCCGGATCTACTATCGACCGGACGCGTGCCGTCATTCGCGCACCTCCGGGGCAATCTACCCGATTACAAGTGAACCTTAACTCTTCCTTACGATGCGCCCCAGACCGATTGTGGTCGCCACGTGCCCGTGTGAGAATCGAAGACGAGCAAACAGGAGCGTCTCTTCCGATCAACACCCGCAACGGTACAAAGGCCCCAGGAGGGTAGAGGTGGCGAGAACCGACGCTCGTCCTCGCCCTCTTCGCCGGTTTCGCTTCGTTCCTCTCGCCTTGCATGCTGCCCGTGATCCCCGCCTTCCTCGCCCAGCTCGCCGGCACCTCACTCGACCTCTCCGACCTCCAGCGCAGGGACGTCCTACTCGGCACCGTCCTTTTCGTAGTAGGGTTCTCGGCCGTCTTCGCCACCCTCGGGGTGGTGCTCGGCACGGTCTTACAGAACGTCACGACGGAGGCGCTCACCTGGCTCTCCAGGCTCGCCGGCACGGTCGTCATCGTCCTCGGGCTGCACCTGAGTGGCCTTTTGCGCCTGCCTGTACTGGACCGTCAGTACTCGGTTCATTCAAGAGCGCTGAAGCCGGGGACCCTCGCCTCCTTCCTGTTCGGCGCGTCCTTCGCGGTCGCCTGGACGCCGTGCGTGGGGCCCATACTGGGCAGCACGCTGGCCCTCGCCACGACCCGTCCGGCTTCGGCCTTCCCGCTGCTGCTCGCCTATTCCATCGGTCTCGGTGCGCCGTTCTTGCTCGTCGGGCTGTTCCCCTCGCGAGCGTTCTCGTTCCTGAAACGACACAGGAGGGCCGCGGCGCGCGTTCACATCGCTTTCGGGGTCGTTCTCATTGGGATGGGCGTTCTCGTGTTCACCGGCCAGCTGAATTCGCTCGCCAACTTCCCGCTCCTCAACGAGGTGTTGTTATGAGATGGATCACCCCCCGCCCCATCCTGCTGGGCCTGACGCTGATGCTCGTCATCAGCGCCATCGCCGCGATCGAACTCCGTCTCGATGTCCCAGACGCAGCTGGCCTACAACCCAAGGCGAACATTCAGCCGAAAGGCGACTCACAAAGTGCAGGGAAAGCCAAGAACGAGGCGGGCACCACGGGCGAAACGAGAGGGCAGATCGCCACTGGAGATACCGAAAATCCCGTCCCTGCGGGGGGTGACGCTGGCAAGGAGCCGGAACGTGCCCTCTCCGATGCGGAACGGATCTCCAATAAGAACGAAATGTACGAGCAGGCCAATGAGATTACCGGTTCGACCGGCCTTATCAACACGGATGGCGTCTCAATAAAGGAAGCCGCCGGTGAGAGGGTGGTGCTGATCGAGTTCTGGACGTACACCTGTTTCAACTGCCAGAACGCGCAGCCGCACATCAACGCACTTTACGAGAAGTATAGGGATGATGGTCTGCAGGTTATCGGGGTCCACACGCCGGAGTTCGGATTCGAGAAGGACATCTCCAACGTGCGGGAAGCCGTCGGGCAGGCGAACATCAAGTACCCGGTTGTGCTGGACAACAATTACGCCACCTGGAACGCTTATGGACAGCGTTTCTGGCCGGCGTGGTACCTGATCGACGATGACGGTTTTATCCGCTACAAGCATTTTGGAGAAGGCGCCTATGGTGAGACCGAGAAGAAAGTTCAGGAGTTGCTAGCGGAGAGAGATCGTGTCGAAGATTGATCCAGGGCATCTCACCCTATCGTGGCTCCCACAAGACGGGATTATTGGCGATGTAACGACGAAAGGCGTGCAAAGATAAGCTGTTGCGGATTACGCGTTCGTGGTAGTTGCGTTGCCACAATTACCCACCGGGTGTGTCTCTGAGGTCGTTGATATGTTTCGTGGACACGGTTTTGAAGGCGCCGATCAAACGTCCCAACGGTTTGCGTTGCGTCGTGGCGGTTTCCGAACCGTCCATACCGACGGCCGACCCATCTACGGTCCCCATACCAGGGGCGGTTCGTTAATTGGGCGGTTCGCGAACCGCCCAATTAACGAACCACCCTATGGCACCGATGCCAAACGCGCCACGAGCCCGGGGTCTCGCATTGCCGCTTCGCCTACGAGGACCGCGTCGGCCCCGGCGTCACGTAAACGCCTCGCGTCTTCCGGGCTCTTGACGCCGCTCTCGGCGACCAGGGTGGCGCCGGCGAGCCTGGGGGCGAGGCGTTCGAAGGTGCCGAGGTCTACGGTGAAGTCTCTGAGGTCGCGGTTGTTGACCCCGATCACCCTCGCACCCGATTCGAGGGCCAGGTTCGCCTCTTCTTCGTCGTGGACCTCCACGAGCGGCGTCAGGCCGACCTCTACGGCAAGGGAAACGAAGCGAGCGAGCGCCGCCGCGTCGAAGAGCGCCGCTATGAGAAGAACGGCGTCGGCCCTGGTCCCAGCCTCGAGGACTTGCGCCTCATCGACGGTGAAGTCTTTGCGCAGTACGGGCAGCGTGGTTTCGGTGCGGGCTGCGTCGAGGTCTTCAAGACTTCCCTCGAAGCGTTCGGGCTCGGTCAGGACCGAGAGGCAACTAGCGCCCTCCGCCTCGTAGCGGGCGCCCCACTCGGCCGGGTCGGCCTCGCGTATAAAACCCGCCGAGGGCGAGGCGCGTTTTATCTCGGAGACTACGGAGAGGCCCGGCGCCGAGAGGGCGCCGGCGAAGTCCCTCTTCTCGAAGAGCAGCGCCTCCTGGTAGAGGTTGCCGAGGTCCGTGCTGTCGCGCAGTACTTCAGCCCTCCCTGCGGCTGCCGTGGCCAACTCGTCGAGGACGGTGGCGCGCTTCATACGGTTCCCGAGAGGCGCCGGGTAGCCTTTATGAAGGCGTCCAGGGCCTTCACCGCGGACCCGTCGGCGATTGAATCCTGGGCCATGCGTACACCTTCAACCATCGTCTTCGCCTTGCCCGAGACGTGGATCGCGGCTCCCGCGTTCAGGAGGACGACGTCGCGGGCCGCCCCGATCTCCTCACCGGTCAGGACGTCGCGCAGGATGCGGGCGTTGAGGTGGGCGTCACCGCCGAGCAGACCGTCGGGGGCGTGGCGGGCTAGGCCGAAGTCTTCGGGCGAGATCCCGTACTCTTCTATCCTTCCGTCTGAGACTTCGGCGACGAGGGTCTCGCCGGTCACCGTGATCTCGTCCATCCCGTCAGTACCGTGCACCACGAGCGCTTTCTCGGCCCCGAGGTCCCGCAGCGCCTCGGCGACGGGACGCACGTAGGCCCCGCCGAAGACCCCGACGAGTTGGCGGCTCGCTCCCGCGGGGTTGGTGAGCGGCCCGAGCAGATTGAAGACGGTCCTGAAGGGCAACTCGGCCCGCACGGGCGCCACAAACCTCATGGCGGGGTGGTGGGTACGGGCGAACATGAACCCTATGCCGGACTCGGCGATGCAGCGCGAGACCTCTTCTGGCCCGAGCTCTATATCCGCGCCAAGCGCCTCGAGCACATCGGCGCTTCCGGCCCTGCTGGTCGCCGCGCGATTGCCGTGTTTGGCGATGATGACACCGGCCCCGCGCGCCACGAAAGCGGCGGCCGTCGAGACGTTTATGGTGCCTTTCGCGTCGCCGCCGGTGCCACAGGTGTCTACGACGCCGTCAGGGGCATCGACCTTCGCGGCGAAGCGGCGCATGGCGCGGGCGAAGCCGACGATCTCGGGTACCGCTTCCCCCTTGACGCGCAGCGCCGTGAGGAGCGCGGCGGTGGTAGCAGGAGGCGCATTGCCCTCCATGATGGTCTCCAGGGCGCGTTCGGCCTCGCCCTCGGTAAGGGTCTCCCCGTCGGCGGCTTTGCGCAGCGTCTCGCGCAGCAAGGGGCCGGCTCAGAGCCCCAGGAAGTTCTTCAGGAGGGCGTGACCGCTACGGGTCAGGACGCTCTCGGGGTGGAACTGGACGCCCTCGACGGGGTACTCGCGATGCCTGACGCCCATGATCGTACCGTCCTCGGTACGGCTAGTGACGACGAGGCAATCCGGTACGGACTCGGGTTCGATCACGAGCGAGTGGTAGCGGGTCGCCTCGAAGCCCTGATCTAGGCCCCTGTAGACCCCGCTTCCGTCGTGCATGATCCTGGCCGTCTTGCCGTGGACGGGCTCGCTGCGCACGACCTTCGCCCCGAAGGCCTGCCCGATGGCCTGGTGTCCGAGGCAGACTCCCAGGGTGGGTATACTACCGCCCACCTTCCCGATCACATCGACCGAGACCCCGGCCTCGTTCGGCGTGCAGGGACCGGGCGAGACGACTATCCTGTCGGGGTGGAGCGGGGCGACCTCCTCGGGCGTGACCTCGTCGTTGCGCCGCACGAGGACCTCGGCCCCGAGCTCCCCGAGATACTGGACCAGGTTGTACGTAAAGGAGTCGTAATTGTCTATGACGAGGACCCTCATGAGTGGAGCGATTTTAGCGGATAAGCGGCCCATGAACAGGGGGGAGACGCCGTGACGTTGCTCCTCACCGAAAACGAAGTCGAGGAGCTCCTCGACCTGCCGTCGACGCTCGAGGCCGTCGAGTCCGTCTTGCGCCAGCACGCCCAAGGCCGCGCAACCAACCGCGCCCGTCGCCGCGTGGCCCTGCCCACTGGCGGGCTCAACTACATGGCCGCTGGGGCGCCCGAGATTGGGGCCCTCGGCCTCAAGGCCTACACGGTCGCGCGCACCGGCGCCCGCTTCTACACGATGCTCTTCGACCCCGAGGGCGGGGAGCTGCTCTCGATCATGCAGTCCGACAGGCTAGGGCAGGTGCGCACAGGGGCCGCGAGCGGGGTCGCCACAAAGCACCTGGCCCGCGAGGAAGCGAGCACTCTCGGCATCTACGGGGCTGGCTGGCAGGCGGAGAGCCAGCTCGAGGCAATTGCGGCCGTGAGGGACCTCGAGAGGGTCATCGTGTACACCCGCAGCGAGGAGTCGCGCAAGGCATTCGCCGAGAAGATGGGCGAGCGGCTTGGGATGGAGATAGAGACCACCCACGCCGCGGAAGAGCCGGCGGCCCAGGACATCGTCGTCACCGTCACCTCATCGAGGGAGCCCGTGCTCCTCGGCGAGTGGCTGAGGCCGGGGGCGCACGTAAACGCGGCCGGGTCCAACTTTCTGTTCAAGACCGAGATCGACCGCGAGGTCGTCAGGCGGGCAAGCTTCGTGTGCGCCGACTCGCGTGAGGAGCTCAGCCTCGAAGCCGGCGACCTGATGCAATCCCTCGAGACCGGCGCCATCTTCCCCGAGGCCGTCTACGAGCTAGGCCAGGTCATCGCCGGACAGGTAAGGGGCCGCCGCGGCCCCGAGGACATAACCCTCTTCGCCAGCCAGGGTCTCGCCCTGGAGGACATGGCCGCCGCCCGCGTCGTCTACGACCGCGCCATCGAGCGCGACGTGGGCAGGGATATTGATTTCTAGACGGGCGCGACCCGCGGGGGCGGTTCGCGAACCGTCCCCACATGTTCGTCGGGGTTGAATGATGACCGGCGCGTCCTTACGGTCGCCCTTACGCGTGCCCCGGTTCGCGGTGCTCGGAATATTCTTCGTCAACGGCGTCGTGATAGGCACCTGGGTCGTCAGGATACCGGCCATAAAGGAGAATCTGGGCCTGGGCGAGGGTCTGCTCGGCGTCGCCCTGCTCGGTGCCGCGGTCGGCGCGCTCGTCGCCATGCCGATCGTCGGTGCCCTGGTCTCCCGGCTTGGTAGCAGGCGGGTCGTCGGTACGGCCGCGCTCTTGCTCTCGGTCTCCCTCCTCATGCCGGCGCTGGCCCCCAATCTGCCGGCTCTTGTGCTCGCCCTCGCGATGCTCGGGGCGGCAAACGGCGGGCTCGACGTCGCGATGAACGCGCAGGCCGTCGCGGTTGAGAGGGGGTACGGGCGTCCGATCATGTCCTCATTCCACGCTGCCTGGAGCTTCGGGGGCCTGGCAGGGGCCGCGCTCGGCGGACTCTCAGCATCCCAGGGGATCGGCCCCCTGCCCCATTTCTCCGCGGTGGCTGTCCTCTCCGCAATAGCCTTCGTCGTTGCCTACGGGTCGCTCTTGCCCTCGCGCGCCGACGCCTCAGAAGAGGGGGCGCCGGCGTTCGCCCGTCCGACTCGGGCGCTCCTCGGGCTAGGCATTATCTCGTTCTGCGTACTGCTCGGCGAGGGCGCGATGGGTGACTGGAGCGCCGTCTACCTGGACGACACCCTGGATACCGGCCCAGGCTTCGCGGCCGCGGGATACGCGGCGTTCTCCCTCTCGATGGCCTTCGGGCGTCTCTTCGGCGACAGGCTCACAGAACGCCTGGGCCCCGCCACGCTCGTCCGCTCCTGCGGCGCCCTCGCAGCCGTTGGACTTGGTGTCGCGCTGGCCGTAGGACAACCCCTCGTCGCCCTCGCCGGCTTCGCCTGCGCCGGGGCTGGTTTCTCCATAGTCTTCCCCACGGCCCTCAGCGCCGCGGGACGTACCGGGACCGTGGCAACGGGCCCCGCCCTCGCCGCCGTCTCCACCGCGGCATACACAGGTTTCCTCGTGGGCCCGCCCTTCATAGGCTTCCTGGCCGAACTAACCGGCCTGGGCACCGCCCTCTACCTCGTCGTAACTCTGAGCGTCGCCGTCGTAGTCTTCGCCGGAGCCGTAAAGGCAAAGTAGTCATGTAAAATGCTCCCCTCAACCAAGAGCTGATGCCTGAAACCTCATGCCTCACGACCGAAGGGAGAGAAATGTCCGAGACTTTCGAGAAGCGGCCCGCGACGGGGGGCAACTACGTGCCCTTGGGCGTGGGAGAGTTGCTCGACCACGACGACAGAGGCCTGCGGGTTAGGGCCGGCTCCACGACCGTCGAAGTGGCGGCCCTTGCTCCCGACCTCTTCCGGGTCGGTATGTTCCCCACCGGCGGCCCGCCAAGATACGAATCCGAGGCCATAGCCAAAGAGGACTGGGAGCCGGTCGAGGTCTCCATGCAAGAGACAGACGAGGAGCTCACGCTCTCGACCACGGCGGCGATGGCCCGCGTCTCGTTGAATCCCTTGCGCGTCGGGTTCGCGGACGCCTCGGGCAGGGAGTTCGCGGTTGACGATGGGGAGCTCGGGATGGGCGCCGTCGAGACCCCGGGGGCCGACGTCTTCTCGGAGCCCCTCGGCAGTCCGGTAAGGCTGTACAAGAGGCGTGAGGCGGGAGAGAGGTATTTCGGGTGCGGCGAGCGGACGAGCGGGCTGGAGAAGACGGGCTCGCACCAGGTCTTCTACAACGTCGACCCGCCGCTCGGGCACACCGCCTCGTTCAACAACCTGTACAGCTCCATCCCCTTCACCCTATCCATGGCGAGCGGCAAGGCCCACGGTCTCTTCTTCGACAACACTCACAGGGTCGAGTTCGACCTCGCGCTCGAGAGCGAGGACCGCGCCTACTACGGGGCCGAGGGGGGTGCGATCGTCTACTACGTCTTCTGCGGGCCCACCCCGAAAGACGTAGTTGGCCGCTACACCGAGCTCACCGGCCGCACCCCGATGCCGCCGCTGTGGACCCTCGGAAACCAGCAGTGCCGCTACTCCTACATGAACGAGGAAGAAGTGCGGCGGATCGCGCACGGCTTCAGGGAGCGGGATATCCCCTGCGACGTCATCTACCTCGACATCCACTACATGGAGGGCTACAGGGTCTTCACCTGGAACAAGGACCGCTTCCCTGACCCGCAAGGTCTAATTTCCGACCTCCGAGACGAGGGCTTCCGCGTCGTCACCATCGTCGACCCCGGCGTGAAGGTGGACGAGAACTACACCGTCTACACCGACGGCCGGGAGAAGGATCTGTATTGCAAGACGCGGGATGGAGAAGAGTACCACAACGCGGTCTGGCCCGGCGTGTGCGCCTTCCCCGATTTTACCAACCCCGGGACGCGGGAGTGGTGGGGCGAGAACCAGAAGGTCCTCACCGACGCGGGGGTAGCCGGGATCTGGTGCGACATGAACGAGCCCGCGTTGTTCATACCTGATGGGGCCACGATGCCCGACGACGTGGTCCATCCCGGCGGGCGGACGGGAGAGGCGAGGTGGCACGCCCAGATCCACAACACCTACGGCTCCTTGATGGCCCGCGCCGCCCGCGAGGGTCTTCTGGCCCTGCGCCCCGATGAGCGGCCGTTCGTGATCACCCGCGCGGGCTACGCCGGCCTGCAGCGCCACGCCATGCACTGGACAGGGGACAACTCCTCCTGGTGGGAGCACCTGTGGATGAGCATGCCCCAACTCCAGAACCTCGCCCTCTCCGGCGTCGCGTGGGCCGGCGTCGACGTCGGGGGCTTCGGGGGCGACACCAACGGGGAGCTCCTCGCCCGCTGGTACGAGTTAGGGGTCTTCCAACCGTTCTGCCGCAATCACACCACTCTCGGGACCCGCCATCAGGAGCCCTGGGCCTTCGGCGAGCCCTACGAGTCGGTGTGCAGGGAGATGATCAAACTCCGCCAGCGGCTCCTTCCATACCTCTACACCCTCTTCGACGAGTGTCACAGGACGGGGGCGCCGATCCTGCGCCCCCTCCTCTTCGAGTACCCGGATGACGAGACCACCTACACTGCCGACGACGAGTTCCTGCTGGGCGACGCCCTCCTCGTGGCCCCCATAACCCGCCCCGGCGTCGAGCACCGCCACGTCTACCTGCCCGAAGGCACGTGGTTTCACTTCTACAGCGGCGAGCGCTTTGAAGGACCCGCCCACATCCTGGCACACTCGCCCCTCGGCGAGCCCGCCCTCTACGTTAGGGCGAACACCGCGATACCGATGGGACCGGACGCTGCTCACACAGATGAGAAGCCCACGGACCCGCTGACGCTGCTCGTCTACCCGGCCAGGGGTACGGGAGAATCTACTTTCTACGAAGACGCGGGCAACGGATTCGGATACATAGAAGGGGAATACGCCAGGCGTAGGGTCTCCTGCGAGGCATCGGACGAGCGCATCACCGTGCGGGTCGGCGAGCGGGAGGGCTCGTTCATCCCCGAGCGCGGGGAGGTACGCCTGAAACTGCGCGGAGTCCCTGCGGCGCGGAGCGTTCTCGTAGACGGCGAGGAGCTAGGGCCGGGTCAGGTAACGGATGGCGCCCTCATCGTCTCGCTCGGTGAAGAGGCCGGGGCGACGACGGTCGAGGTGATCCTGTAGCCACTAGCAGCAGGAGAATGACGCCCCGCCGCATGCTCGTCCTCCTGGCAACCCTGCTTATCGGGTACCTGGGTGCCGGATTGCTCGTCGTCCTCTTGATGACCGGTCCGAAACGCAAGGTGCCGGGGGCGACGCCTGCCTCGGTCGGGCTCGGCTACGAAGTGGTCGAGGTCCAGAGCACCGACGGGGTCACTTTGAGCGCCTGGTGGGTGCCCGCGGAGGACTCGTCCAGGGCAGCTGTGCTCGTCCCTGGCTGGGGCGGGTTCAAGTTCGACGAGCACCTGCTGCAGACCGTTCCCGTCTACCACGGCGCCGGCTACGGCGTGCTCCTGCTCGACCTGCGGGCGCAGGGCGAGTCGGGCGGGGCGCGTCGCACCCTCGGCTACAGGGAGGTGCGCGACGTGCGCGGTGCGCTCGCCTGGCTTCGCCAGCAAGGCTACGAGGCGGAGAACGTCGTGCTCCACGGCTGGTCCATGGGCGGCGCGACCGCCCTGCGTGCGGCCCCGGGAACGGGCATCGCCGCGGTCGTCGAAGAGGCCGGATACGGTGATCTACCACTCCTTCTAAGGGGCAAACTCCCTGAGTTCGTACGCTTCGGAGGGCTACTAGAGCCTGCCATCATGCTAGCCGGAAGGCTCTTCCCCGACTTCGATTCCTGGGACGTGGTACCGAAGAAACAGGCCGCGATGCTCTCCGACGAAGGTGTACCGCTCTTCATCATCCACTCGACGGACGACGACGTGGTGCCCTACGAGCAGGCCAAGATCCTCGCTGGAGCCTACCCCGAGGCGACCTTTTGGAAGCTGTATGGCTACGGGCACGTCGAGGCTTACGAGCACCCCGAGTACACGCGGAGGTTGATTGCGTTCCTGAACATGTCCCGATGAAAGATGGCGGTCAACGAACCGCCCTTACATGCGCCGGTCTGCCGAAGAAGTGTAAACCGCTACAAACTCAATGTTCGCCAGGAGCTGTCGGTACATCCGCGAGAGGATGGACTGTTTCGCCCGGCGGTCCTTGGAAGGCTAGAGCGCAGTTGACCAGCGCCAGGTGGGTGAACGCCTGTGGGAAGTTGCCGACCATCCTCTCTGCCCGTGTGTCGTATTCCTCGCTCAGCAGTCCCACATCGTTGCGCAGCGCGAGCAGCCGTTCGAAGAGTTCCTCGGCCTCCCCTTGGCGGCCTATGCCCCACAGCGCGTTGGCCAGCCAGAAACTGCAGATCAGGAACGAGCCCTCGTGCCCGGAGAGACCGTCATCAGACTCTTCTGTCCGGTAGCGCAGGACGAGGCCGTCTTCGGTCAGCTCGTTGCGTATCGTCTCGACGGTACTGATCACCCGTTCGTCTTCGTAGGGCAGGAACCCGACGCGCGGGATGAGCAGCGCGCACGCATCCAGTGCCTCCGAGCCGTATGCCTGGGTGAAGGTTCCCCGCTCTGAGTCGTAGCCCTTCTCCAGGACATCGGCGTGGATCTCATCGCGCACGGCCCGCCAGCGGTTCACGGGGCCTTCGAGACCGAAGCGCTCGACGCCCTTGACCAGGGAGTCGAACGCCACCCAGCACATGACCTTGGAGTACACGAAGTGCTGCCTTGGGCCGCGCGACTCCCAGATCCCGTTGTCAGGCTGCTTCCACGCCTCTTCCAGGCGCCCGGCGAGCCAGCGCTGCAGCCCCCAGCCCCTCTCCAGGGGGACGATGCCGGCGGCGCGGCCAACGTGTGCGGCGGCCAGCACCTCGCCCGGGACGTCGCCCTGGACCTGGCCAGCGGCGTCGTTGCCGACGCGGACCGGGGAAGCGCCTTCGTATCCAGGGAGCCAGGGAAGTTCGTACTCGGGCAACCTGCGGGTGCCGTCAATGCCGTACATGATCTGTGCGTCGGTAGGGTCGCCCGCGACGGCCCGCAGCATCCATTGCTGCCAGGCGAGGGCTTCATCGAGCAGACCGGCTCCCAGCAGCGCGCCGAGGGTGAAGGTGCTGTCGCGCAGCCAGCAGTAACGGTAGTCCCAGTTTCTAGAGCCGCCAAGCGTCTCGGGGAGGGAGGTCGTTGCGGCGGCGACGATCCCGCCGCTCGGTTCGTAGGTCAGCCCCTTGAGGGTTACGAGGGAGCGGCGCACGGCGTCTTTCCAGCGGCCCTCGTAACCGATGTCGCCCGCCCAATCGAGCCAGAAACGCTCCGTGTCGGCCACCGCCTGCAGCCCGTCGATGGCCAGCGGGCGCTCACCGTAGGAAGGCGCCCACGTGAGCACGAACGGGATCCGCTCTCCCTCAGAGATCGTGAACTCGGAGAAGATCCCACCATCCCTCTCCTCGTGGGAGGCCGAGGCGCGCAGCCACAGCGCGTCCGGACCCGCTATAGCCCGCACCTCGCGTCCTTCCACAGTGACCCACGGGACGACGCGCCCGTAATCGAAGCGAATCCGCAGCTCGCTCCTGAGCGTGACCCTGCCCCTTACGCCCTCGATTACGCGTACCAGATCCGGAGCAACGGCGCGGGGCGGCATGCAGTCGGTCACCCGCACGGTGCCCTCGGGGGTCTCCCACTCGGTCTCGAGGACCAGCGTATCAGGAAGGTATCGGCGCCTCGTGCAGCGGCCGCCCGAGATCGGGGCTATGCGCCAGTGCCCGTGGGACTCGTCGCCGAGCAACGCAGCGAAGCATGCAGGCGAATCGAAGCGCGGAAAGCACAGCCAGTCCACGGAACCGTCGGCGCCGACGATGGCCGCGGTCTGAAGGTCGCTCACCATCGCGTAGTCTTCGATCCTGCCAGGCATCGTTGGGCCCTCCCTGCGTCAATTGATGTTCCCGTTCAACAGCCAGCATCCAGAACTGGGCAGACCGCTGATATTTATGCCCACTATAGCTCTATTGTGGGCGCGAGATCCACCCCGAGCGCGAAGCATCAGGTGCTGGCCCGCCAGCCGGTCTTCGCCCTTACGCCTTCGAATCGATCAAAGCCCTGAGCATTGGATCGGTGAAGTCCTTTACCGTGATGAAGGCTCCTGCCCCGAGCAGGGTCTCCTTGTCCTGGCTCGAAGCGATACCCACGGTAGGGATGCCGGCGGCGACCGAGGAGGAGATGCCGGAGACCGAGTCCTCGAAAGCCAGAGCCTCCTCGGGTGGTACGTCCGTTTTCTCTAGCGCGGCTCTGTAGGCTGCGGGATGCGGCTTCACCGCCTCGACCTCGTCGGCGAGCACGACAGTGTCGAAGAAGTCCTGCACCCCTAGTGCGAACAGGATCGCCTCGACGTTCTCCTCAGGCGCGTTGGTGACGAGCGCGATCCACATCCCCTGTTTCCTGCCAAGCTCTATGAAGTCGACGAGGCCGGGCAGGGGTTCCAGTTCGAAGACGCGCTCGCGGAAGCTCGCTTCTTTGGCGTCGCCGATAGAACGGTTCTCCTCGTCGGTGAGGTCGGGGAGCAGGTCGCGTACGATCTTACCCGTATTCCGGCCGCTGATGCTCTCCTTGTAGAACTCCTCGTCGACTTCGAGACCGTAGGGTTCGAGCACGTCCACCCAGGTCGGCAGATGCAGAGAATCGGTCTCGGCGAGCGTGCCGTCGAGGTCGAAGAGCAGGGCCCTGTACAAGCCGCTAACCGTAGTAAAGGACCGTGTTCAAGGCGCGGGTCACGATCAGTAATGACCCGATGTATAGAAGTATAAAGAGATGGCCGCGTTCCTTGCCCTTGCGCAAGGGGCTCGTCTTGTACTCGGCCATCCCGAGGAGCACCCCGACGGCGCAGAGCCCCCACACCCAGTAGAACGCGAAGTAGCGCGCGAAGTTGCCGGGGTCAGGGTTGAGCGAGGCCCACGTGAAGGCCAGCGTCACGAAAGCGGCCAGCGAAACCGCAAGCAAGAACAGCACCCGGTTCGCCGGTCCCCTGCGTTCCCACGCGAGCCAGTTGGTAAAGATAGTAGAAGCCCTAATCATACCCGTGATATTAGCAGCCGGGGCGCACAGTACCGTGAAAGTTTACTGTTTGTGTGTCGCGCTCAGGCATTAGAATGACCATCGTGCGCCGACTTCTCGCCCTCAGTTGCGCCATAGTGCTCGTGGATACGATCTTCTACGCCGCGCTGTACCCGCTCGTCCCATTCTTCCAGGAAGAGTTAGGCCTCTCCAAGTCTACGGTTGGAATCTTGATCGGAGCATACGGCGCGGGGGTACTGGTCGGCAGCGTGCCGGGCGGATACCTGGCCTCGCGGTCGGGGGTAAGGGTCACCGCCCTCGTGGGTTTGACCCTGATGTCCGTCACCAGCGTGATGTTCGCGCTAGTGGATGCCACGTGGCTGCTCGTGCTGGTGCGGTTCGTTGGCGGGCTCGGCAGCGCGCTCTCGTGGGTCGCCGCGTTCACCTGGCTCGTCGACCGGGCGCCGGAGGAGCGGCGGGCGGAGTTGATCGGGGTGATGATCAGCGCGGCAGTCATCGGGGCCCTCCTTGGACCCGTCCTCGGGAGCGTCGCCGCCACGGTAGGCCTCCTGCCGGCCTTTGCTTCGGTCGCCGTGGCGGGAGTAGTTATCGCCGTCTGGGCCGCCCTGGAGCCCGCACCTGCTTCCTTCGGAGACGTCTCTTTGCTACCGGCGCTTGGGACGCTGCGGCAGCCCCGGCTCCTGACCGCCCTCTGGTTCATAGGGCTCTCCCCCCTGCTCTTCAGCGCGCTGGCCGTCCTGGTGCCTCTGGATCTCAACAGGCTCGGATGGGGCGCAGCGGCCGTAGGGGCGGTCTTCCTGGTGAGCGCCATCTTCGAGGCCTTCGTCCATCCGCTCCTCGGCCGCTGGTCCGACCGCTCGGGCTACCGTCCGCCCGTCTTCGTCGGGTTGCTCGCCTCCATTGGCATCCTGCTCCTCCTGACGTGGGTCGGGAACCCTTGGGTGATCGGGCTCCTCGTCGTGCTCGCGGCAGGGGCTTTCAACGCAACGCTAGTACCGGGGACGGCGCTGTTCTCGCGCGGCACCGAGAAGGCCGGGATGGACAGGGCCGTGGCCTTCGCCATCACGAACTTCGCCTGGGCCTCCGGCTACGCCGTCGGTGCCCCCCTTGGGGGTTTCCTCGCGGACCTCAGGGGCGACGCCCTCTCCTACCTCGCGCTAACGGTCGTCTGCCTGGTGACCATCTTCGTCGTCCGCCGCACGAATTGAGGCTACAGGTTACAGGCATCAGGCTTCCTCAACCAAGGCACTCTAGAGCGGTTTGCAATGGGGACCAACCCCATTGCAAGCATTTCAGCATTTCAGCATTTCAGCACGTCAGCTTTTTGTTCTTGCTGAAGTGCTGACTAGCTGACCGGCTGAAGTGCGCGAATAGCAGAGGTCAAGACCTCTGCTATTCGCTTTAGTATTTCGCGATGACCCACACGGCGTGGATCATGCCGGGGAAGTAGCCAAGGATCGTAAGTAGGATGTTGATCCAGAACTGTTTGCCGATCCCCACCTGCAAGAACACTCCCAACGGCGGTAGAAGTATCGCGATGATGATTCGAAGCAGATCCATCAAGAACCCCTTTCGTCGCCTGCACTTTCTTCCTGATACGTTCCCCGCTGGCGGTGGTTGCAAGCATGGGGGTGCCAGGGATGGTCTTCGGCAGCCGGGAACCGCCGCCTGGCGCGGGCCTCCACCACCTGCTACGAGTGGATTCCCGCTTCCGCGGGAATGATGCACTATGGGAGGGATCTCGGTCCATGCCCGCGGCCTGGGCGCGGTCCCGGAGGGACAGACTCGGCGTCATATACTGTAGACCCGATTCATGGTAACGGAGACAACCGAGAGCGAGGATATGGCACATGACGATACCGATCGACCTCTACTACTGGCCCACGCCCAACGGCTGGAAGATTACGATCTTCCTCGAAGAGGCGGGCATCCCCTACGACCTGGCACCCGTGGACATTACCTCGGGCGACCAGCACGAGGAGGAGTTCCTGAGGATCAGCCCGAACAACAAGGTGCCAGCCATCGTCGACCCGGAGGGTCCTGACGGTGAGCCTTTCTCCCTCTCGGAGTCGGGGGCTATCTTGATCTATCTTGCCGAGAAGACGGGCAAATTCCTGCCCGAAAATCCGCGCGACAAGTACCTCGTTTTGCAGTGGCTGATGTTCCAGATGGGGCACGTCGGGCCGATGTTGGGGCAGGCCCATCACTTCAGGGGCTACGCGCCCGAGAAGATCCCGTACGCCATCGAGCGCTACACCGACGAGGCCACGCGGCTCTACGGGGTAATGGACCGGCGTCTCTCGGAGGCCGCGTACTTCGCGGGCGCCGAGTACACGATAGCGGATATGGCGATCTTCCCCTGGCTCGTCTCCCACGAACGGCAGGGCCAGGACCTCGAAGATTACCCGAACCTGAAACGCTGGTACGAGGGCATGGAGTCGCGCCCCGCCGTAAGCCGCGCCCTCGAAGTCGGCAAAGAACTACGCCGCTCGCTGGACGAAATGGACGACGATACCCGAAGATCCCTCTTCGGCGGCGGACCCAAGAGGGGCCTGTAGGGGCGGTTGTTGGGCGGTTCGCGAACCGCCCCTACAGGCCGTGGGAGGCCACGACCCTGACTGGAAGGCTTCAGGCATCGAGGCTTTGGCTGATGCCGCAAGACCTGGAAACTCCTAACGCATCCGTCCCGGTACGAACGTCAGAAGGACGCCAGGGAAACTGAACGAGGGTCTCGGACCGGTACCCTTCCTGAAGCCTGTAACCTGATACCTGATACCTACCTCCGCGACCAGTGTTCTTCCGTGACCTCGGTCTCGGCCAACTGGAAGCGCACACCCTCGCGCACCTTTACCACGAGCGTCGCGTCCTCCCAAAAGGAGTCCTCCATCGCCGCCCCGACGATGTTCCCCTTCTCGTCGGTGCGGACGGGCTCCTCCATCGTGTTCCAGGTGATGTAGAGCCAGTTCAGGGGATGCGGGTCCACGACGTTGACGGTCCCCACCGGGGTCCGGCCCTCACGTTCGGATGCGGCCTCTCTGACGGCCTCGCTAGGCATGCGTTCTCCTATTCTCATTCGCCCATTCCGATACGGAAAGGGTATCAGAGCCAGAGTCCCGCGCAACGGACCGCCTTCGCAGTACTGGACGAAGGAAGCGTTGAGCGTGGCGACCCCTCCCGCGGCATCGAAGGTGATCTCGCCTACCGTGCGAGCCCTAGCTCCACATCCGAAGCGTCGTGCCCGTACTTGTCCTTCGGTGGCCAGGGGCGACTCTTCCAGCCGGGATCGAAGACGAACGAGGAGTAGGCCCTTCCGGGAAGCAGCGCGCCGTTGCCAGCCCCCCTGGCGTAGTCGTAGTAGAGCTTGACGATTCTCTCCCTCGTCACCTGCTGCGCGGCCGGATGCGATAGGCAAGCATCGCGCCACCGGCGCACGCGAGCGTATCCATCCTCTTCCGGCAACTCGAAACCCTCGTAGTATTCGAGGAACCAGAAGCGCATGAACATAGGCGTGAACACCGTCTCGGCCCACCCGAAGTCCTCGAAGAGATACGTGCCCTCCGGGCTGTGCTCTTCGAGGAAGTCGTTCAGCCGGGCGTACTGAGCGAGCATCCCCCGCCGGAATTCATCGCGATAGTTCGCGTCCTGGTTCATCACGTAGCGGTAGCCGTACGCGACGAAGGCGCCTTCCAACGCCGACATCATGCCCTCCACGGCGCGCCGGTAGGGATCTTGCTGGGCGATTGTGGGCTCAGGGAAGAGATCCTCGAGATAACGCAGGAGCACCATGCTTTCCTTGAGAATGCGTCCATCCTCGGTCTCCAGCGCCGGCAGCGCCGTCGTGCCCCGCGTCTTCTCCAGCAGCCAGTCGGGTCGGGGTTTCGTGATATCAACGACGTGGAAGCCCACGCGGTCTTCGAGTCCCTTCAACGCCAGCAGTATCTCCAGCCGCTGGCTGAAAGGACACACCGGGATATGGTACATCGTGGGTATGCGCTGATCTTGCTCGACGCCTGTCTGTTGCAAGGTTTCACTCGACATGATTCTCTTATCCTTTCCACTCTATACTGGCACGAAGGGTAGCAAAATCGGCGGGCCGCACAAAAATCACCCGGCGATGAATTCAGGGTGAATCGGCAGGGATAGCGGCGACAATACACCCACGTTCTCTCATGCCGATCATGTCCGCTTTCGACGCTGTCCCGGTCGCTTCCGTTTGGCAGCACCCCGTGGAGGAAGCATATATCGTTTGCGGGTTCGTTTGTCGAAGACATCAATCGGGTCGTGCTTGACCGCAGGGTCGGGTAGTCCCACGCCACCCGCATCCTCGGCCAAGAGATCCATCAGAGCGGCCATGCGTGGGGCGCTCATCGCGCTGGCGATCAGTACCTGCTGATGCTGAAGCTCGATATCACCGAAACATATGATCCCATACTCGCTTTCCAGGGCAGGTTCGCCCCAGAGACTCCAAAACGTGCGATCCGGAGTATCCTCGACGCAGTGGAGCCTGAGGTCATCCATCAAACGGTCGCGTATGCCGGTTCCATCGACCGCGCGAAACGTGGCGGATTGCGAAGCGAGCGAACTGTAACCCTGCAAGCCCAGGTTGGGGCACACCGGTTGCCAGTAGTTGAGTGTTTGACAGCAGCTCGCATAGGATTTGCCACTGCCGCAGAGACAGTTCGCCGCCGGCGCTACGGGGAGGTAGGTAACCATCTGTTGTTTCAAGCCTGGCATCTCGGGATCGGAAGCCGCAGGATCTGGCTGCCAGTAGGTCCAAAAACACAGGAACCCGCCATTCATGTCCACGTCCGGCTGGACATCCGGGAGCGTTGCAATAGTGTAGTTTTGCCGCATTGTCACCTCATGTCCATCTATCCTGCCCGGGTGCTTGAAGACCACGGATGGTTGGACTCCATGTCGCTTGAAGCGATTGCTCCACAGATCCGCGTGCCTTGTCAGCCGCGTCTGAGGTCCCGTACTCTGCCTCAGCCGCATCCCTCAGTCGAGTTGCGGACAGGTATCTCTGGGCCTCGCTGAGGTGATCCTCAGCGTCGGCCTGACGCGGCCCTGGCGGGAGGAACCGCAGAAAGGCATTGGTTGCAGGTAAACAACATCCACCTCAAGGACGATCCACTGTGGATGCTAAAAGATAAGCAGCCAACCGTAGACGGGGCATCCGGCTCCAGTGAGGTTGTGCCATGATCTTGCGAAGCGTCACGACCTGAGCGAGGCAAGCCTCGCCCGTGCTTCTAGCTCCACCCCAGTTCTCGCATGGCCCACGGCGCGTTCCATACCTTGACCATGCGCTCGACCTTGTCATCCGCGTTCATAGTCAATGTGTAGACATAGTGCGAATGGGTTTCTCTCTGCGTAGGTGGCACGGGGCCGCCTTCTCCCGTATGTTTTGCATGATAGGTGGCGAAGAACATCGCTGTTCTGGTTTCCTCATCATAGCTCGATGCGTGAAGATCATACGTCGCTCCGGGAGCGGTGACGCTGCCGAACGCGGCCATCCACTCACAGTAGTCTTCCACTGTAGCAACGTCAGCGAGGGGTTCGCTCTGCGCCACGAACGGGGCGCCGTTTACCACGTATGGCTTGCAACCAGCCCAGCCTTCCGGCGCTTCACAAGCGTCGAAGAATTTCTTGGCGTTCTCAAAAGCGGTCAAAGGTCCTCCTTTCGACGGTCCTTTGCGAAAAATCGTGCCGCGCTGCTCATGCGTGGCAGTGTAGCAGTCTGGAACATTTGCGGCAAAGCCAGATGCTCTTAGGAAGAGCAGCAGACCCGGAAACCTCCTAGGTCGGTGGCGAATATACTGGCTGCGGTTGAAAGACATGTTGGGGAGGAAGAATCATCATGGATTTCTCGGGTACGTGGGATGTGGCGTCGAGCCCGGACTTCAACGTGGAGGGTTTGAGGCTGGACGGACCGCCGCACGTCACGTTTCGCCAGAACGGCAAGTACGTCAAGGGCGAGTACGAGATCGGGGTCATGTCCGGCACGATAAACGGCGGCGCTCACAGCGACTTCATCGACTTCTACTTCGGGGGCAGCGACGAGATGGAAGAAGCCTTTGGCGATGGCGAGGCCACGCTGGAAGGGGAACGCCTGATCTTCGAGCTCCGGCAATACCACGGCGACGAGTGGACCTCTATATGTGAGCGACGGAGTTAGAAGTTCTCCCTGTTGCTCTAGCAGCTTCATGAAGTTCCGTTTGCGTTTGTACTCCAGTCGGATCAGCTCCACGCACTCGTCGAACTCAGCCTGGCGACCCAGGCGACGCATCAGGGTACGCACTTTCAGTATCAGCTCGTAAGCCCGCTTGTAGGCTTTGTTGTTGGTATGGTTTATGAGGGGTTCGATCCTCTCCTGATAGATGGCGAGGGAGTCTTCGGGATGATCATCTTCGCGCAGGGCGGCGAGCTCGAGCCACAGCCCATCGGAGCAACCACCCTCTTTTGCCTCGCGCCAGGCATCCTCGACGTTCCCTTCCCAGAGTAGTATTTCTACCAGCTTCGAGTGGTCCGCCGGAGACGACAGATAAGATTGGTGCGACTCCCTCTTCTCTCTGGCGAAGTCCTCGCGCACGAAGTCCAGCGCTTTCCCGCGCCATTGCTCCGACGCTCCGGCCCGGTCGGCGTGAGCCTTCAGTTCCTGGTAGCCGTCAAGCCGCGGGCGCCCGGTAAACTCTCTCCAGATGAGGTCCATCGCCTCCTCATGGCGTCCTCTGTCATGGTATTCGTCGGCCAGGAAGCGGCGGAGGTCCGGGTGTCCGCCGCCGGGAAAGACCCATGCTCCTTCCTCAGCCCATTCCAGAGCCTTATCGTCGTCGCCCTGTTGCTTGTAGATACGCGCGATCTCCAGGTACGCGAACGAGTTGGAGAGGTCTTTGCTCTTGATCGCAACCAGGGCTTCCACGTCGCCCGAGTGATACGCCAGGGTCTGCATGATGTCGGCGAGGATCTCGCGCTTGCCGTAGTAGCGCGGCCTGTCCTCCCGATCTGGTCCAAGCGCGGGGACGTCTGACCATTCCTTCTCGGCGAGCCTCCGGTATTCGGCGAGTCCCCTCTCTCCCAGCACCACGGCGTAAGTGTTCACGGCGTCGAAGAAGGTATCGAGGTCGCCGCCAAGCTCCCAATCGAAGAGCCGTTTCGCCAGCGCCTCCTGGTCCGGCTTCGCCTGTTTGCAGGCCTTGAGGTGGAGTCCCTCCAGCGCTTCGAGAATATCTCCGATCGTACCGTCCACATCGTAGTTCATAGCTCTCTCGACCGATGCGAGGGCATACTCGGAGAGCTCGATCACCTCCGCGGCGAATCCATCCTCGAGCAACTCCTCGATGGCCTCGACGACGTTCTGGATGCCCCTGGCGTACTCCCACGGCGGACCGTAGTAATCGTCGTCGAAATCTACGGCGCTATCTATGGCGCGGCGGAAGGCCGCAAGATCCAGACCCCCCACGCGCGAAGCGCGCAGCAGGAGGCGCTCCCGCAGCCCCTCGTCCTCCATCGCCTGCTCCATAACGATGCGGACCAGGAGGTCCTTGTCCTGCTCCTTCAGATAAGCCTGCACGTCGTCCATCGTGGCCGGACCTCCCGGCGCGTGCTCCGAAAAGTCCCCATCGAGCCAGGCCAGACCGGCCGCCACGCAGTGTTTGCAGAACTCCCCGTCCAGCCCGAGCGGGCAGTTGCAAGAGAAGTCGAGGCCGACTTCGGCCCAGAACCTCACGCGATAATCCGCGGTCCCCACGACCTTCGCCACGACTACCCCTGCGTGCTCCACGAGGTCGTGAACGTGTCCGCCGCGATGATAGCCTTCGCCGCGCTCGAAGTACGTCTCCCCAGCCAGGTCGAGCATTACGTCGCGAGTCAAGTTCTCCCTGAGAGTGGAGCCCGTTGGACCTCACCTCCTCTAGCCGGCGCCCGCATCCACAGCGGGCTGCGAAGGAAGTTTACAACGGCTGGGCCGGCAGTCTCCGGCCGTAATCGTGAAATAAGGTCTGGGGAGAGCGTGGTCTCGGGATTATGCTCGATACCGGCCGTAGGCCCTCGGAAGACGGAAAGGAATTGCGATAGGAGATCAAGGGACGAAGACGAACTCTGTGTTCACGATCGGCCACTCCAACCATTCGGCGGAGAAGTTCTTCGGCCTGTTGAAGGGGCACGGGATCGAGGTCGGTCGCGGACGTCCGTTCGCATCCGTACTCCAGACACGCGCCGCGCTTCAACGCCCGCATCCTGGAAGAGGTACTGTCGAGGGATGGTATCGGGTACATGTTCCTCGGTAGGGAGCTGGGCGGAAGGCCCAAGGGCGAAGAATTCTATGACGGGAAGGGCCGGGTGGATTACGCGTTGGTCGGGTGTTCGGGACCGTTCCTCGATGGTATAAGTAGGCTGGAGAAGGAGATCCATTGCCCGCACGGTCGCCCTGCTGTGCAGCGAAGAAGATCCCGCCCACTGCCACCGCAGGTTGCTCGTCGGGCGGGCCCTGGAGGAACGAGGGTTCCCGCTGCAGCACATCAGGGGCGACGGTAGCATTCAGACGGAAGACGAGATGAACGGCGGACACCCGATCCTGTTCCCAGAGACGGAGGCGAGCCCACGGAAGTCTATACGATCGGTTTCACGAAGAAGACGGCGGCCGAATTCTTCGGGGCGCTGAAGGACGCTGGCGTCAAACGCCTACTCGACGTTCGCCTGAACAACGCCTCGCAACTCGCCGGCTTCGCCCGTCGCGCCGACCTTCCTTTTTTCCTTGAGAAGCTTTGTCATGCGGAGTATATGCACGAGCCCAGACTCGCGCCGACGCGCGAGATCCTCGACGCCTACAGAAACGGCGGCGGATGGCCGGGCTACGAGAGGGCCTTCCTGGACCTGCTGCGGGAACGCCGGGTCGAGGAGACTCTGGACAAAAACCTGTTCGACGTTCCCACGGTATTGCTGTGCAGCGAGGCCGGGGCCGAGCACTGCCACCGGCGCCTGGTCCTGGAGTACCTGGACCGGGAGTGGGGCTGCATCCAGGCCGTCCACCTGTAAATACCATGCGGATACTCGTAAACCACCTGACGCGAATGCAGCCGGGCTACTTCTGCGTAGCTGGCATAGACCCCGAAACGAAGGCGCACGTCCGCCCGGTACTTCGGCACGGCAGGCTCACCACAGATCTTCTGAGCACCGTCAACGGGCCCTTCGACGTCGGGTCCGTCGTGGATCTCGGGCCAGCGACCTATGCTGGACATGCCCCCGAGCTGGAGGATTACCGCTTCGACCCGGCGAGCGCGCGCTGGCTCTTCGACGAGGAGCCGGACGACTACTGGGACGCTCTCGAAGGGGTAGCTCAGCAGGACCTGGATCAGATCTTCGGCCCCGCCCTCGAGCTGTGGGATGAGAGCGGCACGGTGGACGTCGGGGAAGGCAGCGCCTCACTGGGCTGCCTGAAGCCCGAAAAACAACCCTGGCTGTATGTAGACCACCGGGGCACGGTTCGTCTGGTTCTCGACTACCTCATGCCGTCGGTTGACATGTCCGTTACCGACCTGCGGCTCTACGAGAGGGATGGACGAACGCCCCGCCGAAACCTGGTCCAGAGCGTGCAGAAGCGCCTCGAGTCGGGCACCGAGGCGATCCTGAGCGTCGGCCTGACGCGGCCCTTCCAGAAGTGGGGCGACGACGCGGAGCGGCACTGGTTGCAGGTAAACAACATCCATCTGAAGGACGATCCACTATGGTCACTCCGCTCCGGGGAGTAGCCTCAGTGAACAAGGAGCTGGCTTGCTGAAGTGCTGAACGCTCTAGTGGTCGCGCAGGGCCGTGCGGTATCCGACGGCGAGCAGGGGCGCTACCCAGATGATCGCGGAGACCGCGCGACCAGGCAGATGCCGGGAACCAGGAACGGTGCCCCGCGCTTCAGCTCACCTCGCACATGAAGAGGGGTGGGATGTGCATGTAGGTCGTGCTCGGGTTCGGGCCCACGGTGTCCTGGGCCATCTGGAGGGCTTCGGCCACCGAGTCGGCGCGACCTAGTCCCATGCGGGAGGTGGTGTGTGGGTCGCCGCCCACGAGGATGGCGTCGCCGAGGTGGTCGAGGGCGTGGGCTGCCCAGTAGAGGACTGTGAAGGGGTGCGCGCCGTGGTAGGCGTGGGAGTTGCGGTAGAGGGTACGGTACCACGGGTCGTAGGCGTATCTCTTCTCGTAGCGCTCGTGGATCTCGCGTATATCGTGGGTCTCGGGGAAGGCCTCGTTCCAGAGGTCGATATAGCTGGGGTGGTGTATCTCGTTGAACTCCTCGGGCATGGGGTGGGTGCCGATGAGGACGCCCCCCTCGCGCACGAGCGGCTTGCCCCTGTAGAGGTTGAAGAGGTAGCCGAGCAGCATGTTGTAGACGAGGAGGGGGTTCATTATGGAGTTGACGTTGTACGGCCCGAGGTAGGGAATGCCCAGGAGCAGCACGTCGGCCTGGCCGTCTAAGGGCACCACCTGCTGCTCGTAGTTGTCTCTTAGCGTCTCGGCGTGTACGGGGTCGGTCGCCCCGGCGCGCACGCCCGTCATCCTGTGCGGGCCCTTGATGGTGTGGAAGATCCTTCGCGAGAGGCGCCGGGGTGCCCTCCGCGTCGCGTTGTGGGTGGCGAGGAAGTTCGCCTTCGTTAGCGGGCCCCATTCCCCTTCGGGTTTCGCCATAAAGTCGGCGAAGGCGGGGAAGGCGGCGTTGTTGAGGGTCGTCTCGATGTGGAAGACCTTGACTTGCTCGTCGAGCAGTTTGCCCATCCTGTTTATGGAGGCGTGCATCGCCGAGTTGGGCGGGTCCATCAGCGAGCGGGTGTGCGAGAGTGTATCGGGGGTGTGGTGGTAGCGGATCGAGGAGTACGGGGAGAGGCCCGTGTGGACGGACTTGTGGCCGCCGTCCATGGGGATGTAGTTGACGTTCACGTAGACGAGCAGGTCGCCCTCGGCGACGCGGCGATCGATCGTCACCTCCTCGCCCTCTTCGGTCTCGCCGATAGTGACGTTGTTCTCCTCATCCTCGGCGTCGTAATTGTAGAGGCGGTCGGGATAGTAGCGGGACATGATCTTCTCGCCCAGGCAATGCCGCAGCTCGGCTTCGGTCATCCTGCGGTGCAATCCCAAAGCCGCGATTATGTGGATGTCCTCGACGCCCCTGGCGTGCGCCTTTTCGAGGACCTTCTCGATCACGAGCTGCCTCGCGTCGGGCCGCTGCATCGGCGGGAGTGGCAGAGAGAGGTCGTCGAAGGCGATCGTAAGCTTCATCCCCGGCGTGAGCAACTCGTGCAGCGGCTCCATGTCCAACGGTTTGAGCAGCGCCCGCTCGATGGCGACGTTCGGGTCTGGCAACGGCTCCCGCGGCCCGGGAGGATAGACGACCCGAGTCCCCTCGGGTAGCTTTTCGTAATGAAATCCGTCGCCCGCATTGAACATCATCGGGGGGCTGTTCTTCTCGAGGATGGTGATGAAGCCGGGTCTGGTCATGGTCGCTCCCTTCGGTCGTCTTAGCTAGTCAGCATTTCAGCACCTCAGCACTTCAGCTTATTGCAGTTCTTGCTGAAATGCTGACAGGCTGAAATGCTGACTAGCTCCTATGGTCGAAGACCACCTTGACGTTTCCCTCGCGGCCCGCGGCGCGCGCGGCCGCTATCGCTTCCCCGTACTCCTCCAGCGGGAAGCGCGGGCCTACCATTTTTTCGAGTCCTATCTCGGGCGCGAGGCGGAGGGCCAGCGCGAAGCTGCTCGTTTGTTCTCCTTCGTACTCTTCGGCGCCGTAGGCGTAGCTTCCGCCTAGACTTATTTCCTTGAACCAGAGCGCGGTGAGGTCCAGGCTGCTCTTTGCGGCGGGCATCCCGACTAGCGTCGCCTCGCCGCCTGGCCTTGTGAGGCGGATGGCGTCCTCTATGGTGGCCTGCGTGCCGACGCACTCGTAGACCCTGTCGGCCCCGCCCATTATTACTGGCTTTCCCAACTCCGGTTTATATGCCTCGGTCCCCAGCATTTTTGGCAGCGTGGTGTAGGTGTCTTTCGGATGGACGACCTGGTCGGCGCCGAGGCGGAGCGCCTCCTCGCGCTGGCGGGCGTGCTTGGCGACGCAGATGATGCGACCGGCTTCAGTGAGGTGGCGCAACGCGGCGACGGTGAAGAGGCCGACGCTGCCGGCTCCGATCACCAGGCTCGTGTCGCCCGGGGCGCTCCCTAGCGCGGCGTGCACGGCGCAGGCGAGGGGTTCTATGGCGACGGCGGCTTCGTCGGGGACTGTGTCTGGTACGCGGTGGAGCTGCGAAGGGTGGGCGACGAGGGAGCGGTGCGACCAGCCGCCGCCCGTGTCGCGGCAGAAGCCCGTCTGGATGCCGGGACTTATATCGCCGTTGGCGACGTTCAGGCAGAGGGCGTGGCGGTCCGAGGCGCAGTAGGGGCACGGCGGCTCGATGCCGCGCACCGCGCACCCGAGGGCCGGTTCGAGGACTACGCGTTCTCCGGCGGCGAAGCCGGAGTTGTCTTCGGAAATCTCTCCGAAGACCTCGTGGCCCATCACGAAGGGGGGGGAAGTGATCGGGGAGAAATAGGGGGAGTTCTCGGAGGAGAGGGTGCCGAGGTCGGAGCCGCAGATACCGGAGAGGAGCGGCTTCACGCGCACCCATTCCGGGGTTGGGAGTTCGGGGTCTTGAACTTCTTCGAGCTGGAGCGGGGAGAGGCGGCTCGTTTCGAGGGTCTTTATTCGCTTCGAGGCCGCGCGCATCAGGAGGTAGCGGGGGACGGACTTCCGGTAGACGAGGGCTCGCAACCTAGAACTTCTTGGCCACGCCGTTCTTGTCCCAGTGCTCGACCCGCCATCCCCTGTCTTTCGCCGCGGCCCCGAGTCTGCGGTCGGGGTTTACCGCCACCGGGTTTCCGACGGCCTCGAGCATGGGTAGGTCGGAGATCGAATCCGCGTAGGCGTAGGAGCGGGAGAGGTCGAGATTGCGGCGCCTGGCGAAGGAGGCGAGCATCCTGGCCCGGGCGTCGCCGGCGACGGGGGCTCCCGTAAGCTCCCCGGTGTAGGAGCCGTTCTCTTGGGCGAGCGTGGAGCAGAGCACGTCGTCTGCGAGATCCTTCATCGGTTCGAGGAGGAAGTCGAGGGCGCCGGAGAGCAGGACGACGCGGTGGCCAGCGGCCTTGTGATCGCGGAGCTGCTGCAGGGCCTCGGGGAAGATGCGCTCCAGGGTGAAGCCGGCGAAGCTCTCCTGGCCGAGGTGGCGGGCGCGCGATGGCTTCCAACCCGCGTAGTTCTTGTAGAAGGCGCGATTGAAGTGGGCGCGGCTGATCTTATCCAGTCCCCAGTAGTAGGGGATCTTGGTCAAAAACCCGGCGAGCCAGAGCGGACGCAAGGGTGCAGGAAGCTCCCGCATCCTGAGCCAAGCGAAGTACGAGACGACGTTGGAGCCGACCAGGGTCCCGTCGACGTCGAAGATGGCGGCCACCTCCCCCGGCTTCTCGTCCGTCGTCTTCCTGCGCTTCTTGCGGCTCGGGCGGGTGGTGAGCGCGGGCAGGTGCGCCCCCTGCATCCACGCCCGCCAGTCGACTTCGGCGATGTCGAAGGGGAACTCCTCGCGGTCTTCCGGGGGCAGTGCCTTGTAGAGGGCGGTGGTGCGGGAGGTCGAGAAGGTCGCCGTCATGTTCGCGTAGGCGCCGTAGATGCGGCTGTAGTAGAGGCTCATCCTCGCGCGTTTCTCGGCGCGTGCGATCCTCTGCCGTGCGTCGGAGGCCATGTGGCCCTCCGGCATCCTCGAGGCGAACATGCCGGCCACCTTGAGGCCGACGAGCTCCGTCTTGAGCCGCCCCTCGACCCGTCTGCGTCCGGGGAAGGACCACTCGGGGACCTGGATCGGACGCCCACCCGAATCGCGCAAAGGGTTCCTCACGAAGTAGTCGCGCACTATATCGTAGAGGTCGCGGTAGCGTAGCGGATTGCGTTCTCCGGAGGCTACCTGGAAGACTTCGGGCTCCTCGGGGCGGCGGACGCCGACCGCGAGGATGGCGTTTACCACGTGGTCTACGGGGACGATGTCCACGTAGCTCTTCGGATTGCCGGGAAACTCGCGCAAGATGCCCTTGGCGAAGGCCATGATGATGGGGTCGGCCATCCTGGTGCCCTGGATCCAACCGGGGTAGGGCTCCCCGTGGCTGCTCTCGATGATGGCCGGCCTGAGGATAACGAGAGGCGCCTCGCCCCTCTCCCCCACGGCCATCCGCTCGGCGAGCGATTTGGTGAAGGTGTAGACGTCGTTCCACCCGAGCTCCCGCGCCCGCAGCGTCCCCCGCTCCACGAGCCGCTCGCGCATCCAGGCCCGCCTGAGCTGCTCCACCCTCTCGGCGACCTCGTCCTCCTCGCCGACCATCCCGAGCTCCCGCCGCGCCTCCGTCTCGAAGCGCCTCGAGAGCGTCCGCTCCTGCGAGGCGGCGTCCACCTCCTCGACCACGGCCTCCAGGTCGAGTATCTCCTCGCGCGCGTCGAGCGCAGTCCCGTTCGGCGAGGAGGCGCCAGGTGGCGCCTCGGGCGCGTCTTCTTTCGTCATTCCGGCCACGTAGGCCGTCGAGATGTGCATGAACAGCGGCCTCTTCTCCCAACCGCGCGCGAGCTTGAGGAGTCCCAGGGTGCCGCGGACGTTCGAGTCGACCGCCGCGTCGAGCGGCGCGTCGAAGACCACCGAGGCGGCGGAGTGGATCACGACGTCTACCTCCCGCGAGAGCTCCTCCAGATCCTCCTCGCCGAGCCCCAGCGAAGACGCGTGGACATCGCCTTCGAGGACGCGCACCTTCTCGGAGACGTAGTCCTCGAACCCATCGCCCAGCTTCTCGCGCAGGCCTCGGAAGGCCGCGGCGCCGAGCACGTCCCTCTCGAACCTCTCCGCGGCGCTCTTGCCGCGGGAGGGTCTGACGACGAGGTAGAGGCGCCCGAGGTCGGGGAGGGAACGCAGGATCTTCTCTACCAGCGCCGTCCCCAGGAAGCCGGTCCCGCCGGTAAGTAGTATCGTCTTGCCTGCGTAAGCCTCGCTGAGCAACTAACCCTCCCTCTCGGTCCGCTCTCCTACCTTCCTCTCCGTGCCCTTTATGAGGGCCCGCGCGTTCTCCCTGTGCCGCCAGAGGACGAGCGCCCCACCAACGATCGTGTAAAGCACGTAGGGAAGCGGCTGGCCGGAGATCAAGAAGACTACCGGGCTAACGACCATGACGGAGATCGCGCCAAGCGAAGTGTAGCGGCTCAACAGCACCACCCCCCACCAGAAGGCGAAGAGGCCGAGCCCGACGACGGGCGCGAGCCCTATCGTCGTGCCGGCGCCCGTGGCGACGGCCTTCCCGCCCTTGAAGCGCAGGAACACCGGCCAGCAGTGGCCGACAACCGCCGCGAGGGCCACCGCCGCTATGAGCCACTCGTTCTCTACAAGAAGCCTGGCGAGCACCACGGGGAACAGGCCCTTGAGCATGTCGCCGGCGAGCGTGAGAACGGCCGCCTTCTTCCCGGCGGCCCTGAGCACGTTGGCCGTCCCAATGTTGCCGCTCCCCACCTTCCGCACGTCCACGCCGAGGGCCCGCCCGACCAGGTACCCGGTCGGCACCGAGCCCAGAACATAGCCCAATAGCACGAGAAAGATCCCCAACATGGCGGAGAGATTATAACGGAACAATCTCCGTTCGGCCTTGGCTTCAGCATTTCAGCACTTCAGCATTTCAGCCAAGTTTTCGATGACGATCCCTGAGCCTCGATCCGCTATTGCAAGAACGAGTTTTCGGTAGACGCGCCGCGGCAGGAAACGCGCGGGAAAGCTGACAAGCGAAGCCCACAGGGCTGAGCATGCTGACCAGCGCGGCACGCCAGCGGCGTGCCGCTACAGCCACATCTCGCGGCTGCGGGCGACTTCCAAGGCGCGCTCCATGGCCCGCGCCTTGTTGCGAGTCTCCTCGTACTCCATGGAAGGGACGGAGTCTGCGACGACACCACCTCCGGCCTGGAAGTAGGCGAGGCCGTCTTTGAGGAGGGCCGTGCGGAGGGTTATGCAGGTGTCGAGGCGGCCGTCGATGCCGTAGTAGCCCGTGGCACCGGCGTAGGGGCCGCGGCGGGTGCTCTCGAGTTCGTCGATGATCTCCATAGCTCTCACCTTGGGCGCGCCCGAGACGGTTCCGGCGGGGAAGGCGGCGGCGAGGGCGTCGAGGGCGGTCAGGTCCCGGCGCAGGTTCCCTTCGACGGTGGAGACGATGTGCATAACGTGCGAGTAGCGCTCTATCTCCATGAAACTCTCGAGCTCGACGGAGCCGACCTCGCTCACGCGCCCGAGGTCGTTGCGCCCGAGGTCGACGAGCATGACGTGCTCGGCCCGCTCTTTCTCGTCGGCGAGCAACTCTTCGGCCAGGGCGACGTCTTGATCCGGCGTAGCACCGCGCCCGCGGGTCCCCGCGACGGGCCGGGTCATCACCCGGCGGCCCTCGACCCGCACCAGTGGTTCTGGTGATGCGCCGACGAGGGAGAGGCCGCCGAGCTTCAGGTAGGTCATGTAGGGGGACGGGTTTACCGTACGCAGGCCGCGATACAGGAGGAGGGGGTCGAGGTCCCCTATCTCCGCCGCGAACCTCTGGGAGGGGACGATCTGGAACGCGTCCCCGGCCCGGATGTATTCCTTGGCTTTCTCTACGGCGTCCTCGTAGCGCTCCTTCGTAAAGTTCGAGGAGATCTCGAACCCCGTGCCGAACGCCGGCGCCCGGCGCACGAGCGGGGCGGAGAGACGCTCGGCGATCCTGCGTATGTCGTCGGCGGCCCGCCTGTAGGCCGCCGAGAAGCCCTCGCCCTCAACGTCGCGCAGGCCCGCCGCGTCGACCAGGGCGACGACGAGCACCTTGTGCCTGAGGTGGTCGAAGACGATCAAGGTGTCTGTCACGGCGAAGTAGGCCTCGGGCACGTCGAGGTCGTCCTCGGGGGCATCGGGTAGGCGCTCCAAATAGCGCACGGCGTCGTAGGAGAAGTACCCGACGGCGCCCCCGACGAAGGCGGGGAGGTTGGGGAGCGGGGCCACGCTCTTCAGGCCGACGATCTCGGCCAGGCCGCGGAATGGGTCCTTTACCGGAACTTCCCTTACGCCGTCGGCGTCGACGACCGTGTAGAGACCGTCCCTGTAGGAGAGCGTACGTTTGGGGTCGAAGCCGAGGAAGGAGTAGCGGCCGAACCTCTCGGCCGACTCGGCGCTCTCCAACAAGAAGACCGTATCCTCCTCGGCGAACCTGAGGACGGCCGAGATCGGGGTCTCAAGGTCGCCTATGAACTCGGCGTACAGCGGCACGACATCGTAGGTGCGAGCGAGGGAGCGCGCCTCCCCGAGCGAAGGAACGAGGTTCGTCCTAGCTGTGGCGGTCATGCAGGACCCTCGCCACATCCTTAGTTCCGACGCCCCGCTCTTCGAGCAACACGAGAAGGTGGTAGACGAGGTCGGCGGATTCCTCGGCGAGCCGGTAATCGGAGAGTGCGGCGACCACGACCTCTACCGCCTCCTCCCCCACCTTCTGGGCCAGCCGCTCTTTTCCGCCCTGGATCAGGGACACCGTATAAGACCCATCGGGCATCTCCCTGTGACGCTGCGCTATGGTCCCCGCAAGCCGCTCGGCCATGTCCCCGAAACGCACCTCCTGCTCATCGGCGGCGGTAACCCCTACTCCCTCTCCGGCCAGGGTGGTGAAGAAGCAGCTCTCCTCTCCCGTGTGGCAGGCAGGGCCGCGAGGCTCGACCCTGTAGAGGAGGGCATCCCCGTCGCAGTCCAGCCTGACCTCGACTACTCTTTGCGTGTTACCGCTAGTCGCGCCTTTGCGCCAGAGCTCGGCGCGGGAACGGGAGTAGTAGTGGGCCTCGCCGCTTGCGAGCGTCTTCTCTACCGCCTCGCGGTTGGCGTAGGCGAGCGTCAGCACGTCGCCGGTCGACGCGTCCTGGGCGACGACGGGCACCAGACCGTTCTCGTCGAACTCTACCCTATCGACGGCCGAGGTCATCGTGTCGCCGGCCCTTTCGATCTACCGGCCATGCTCGACCTCCCGCTCGGGTTCCACCAGCCGGACCGGGATGCCGGCCTGGTTCATGTGCTCCTTGACTTCGGCTATGCTGTATTCCCCGAAGTGGAAGATGCTCGCGGCGAGCACCGCGCCGGCGCCAGCTTCTACGGCCGAGATCATGTGCTCCGGGCTCCCCGCCCCGCCCGAAGCGACGATTGGAAGCGTCGTCTTCTCGGCGACGGTGGAGATGAGATCCAGGTCGTAGCCGGTCTCCGTCCCGTCGGCGTCCATGCTGTTCAAGACGAACTCCCCAGCTCCCCGCCTCTCACCCTCGACGAGCCACCCTATGGCGTCCATCCCCGTGTTGACCCGCCCACCGTTCAGGTAGACCTCCCAGCCCGGGGAGTCGCCGCGCCGCTTGACATCCACGCTCAACACGACGCACTGGCTCCCGAAGCGCTCCGCTCCTCGTGTGATGAGATCCGGGTTCCTCACGGCGGCGCTGTTTACGGATACCTTGTCGGCCCCGGCGCGCAGCATGGCGCGCATGTCGTCGGCCGTCCTGACGCCGCCGCCTATCGTGTAGGGGATGAAGACCTCCTCAGCGGCGCGGCGGGCTAACGAAGCGGCCGTGTCCCTCTGTTCGTGGGAGGCGGTGATGTCGTAGAAGACGATCTCATCGGCCCCCTCCCTGTCGTAGAGGGCCGCGAGCTCCACGGGGTCACCGGCGTCCCTCAGGTTCTTGAAGTTCGTTCCCTTGACGACGCGCCCGGCGTCGACGTCGAGGCAAGGGATAATGCGGACCTTCAGGCTCATCTGGGGCTCGTCTCCCATCCGAGAAACACCTTCAACGCTCTCTCGATCCTTTCCGGGCAACTCAGTTACAGGTTAGGGTACGGCGCGAACATGCCAGATCCCGGGTCACACGTAGGGCACGTTGGCCGGGCCGCACTCTTCGGCCAGGCGCTCGCGCAGGGCCTTCTTCGCCGGCAACAAGACGGAGCCCTCGTCCCCCGCGCCCACGACCATCGACCCGTCCCTCCCCCTCCAATGCCTGTGGACGGTGTAGGTGGCGAGCGTCCCTTCCACGAGACTGACCGTCCTGTCCAGTTCTGCGTGGGACATCGCGGCGGAGACGTCGAGCTTGGAGACGTCCACGTTCTCCGGGGCGGAGATGTCGGAGGAAAGGTTGCCCGTCCTGAGCCTGAGGCCGGGCGTGTCCCAGAGGATCTCGATGGCTCCCCTGAGCGCGGCGGCCCTGCTCTCCTTGTTGCCCTTACGGTACTTGGGGTCGTCCATCGAGCGCAGCCTCTGGGTGAGATCGCCGTTATTTGCCTCGCCCGATCGCTCCAGCGAGAGGACCTTCAGCGTCGCCGCTGAGTCGACCTCGACAGCGGCGCTCTGGCCCCTCTCGCGCGGGAAAGGGTAATCCGTGTACTCGACGCCGACCTTCTCGAGCTCGGAGAGTAACTCCTCGGAATACGGCTTCCCACCGAACATCCTGCGGCTCGCCGAGTAGGCCGGGAGGGCCACCTTCGAGAGGATGCGTTCGATCCTGCGCGTCCCCCTCTCGTTCGGGACGGCGAGCGGCGCGTCGACACCGATGAGGATGCCCCGCCGATCCGCGGCGTATCCCTCGACGGCCCTCGCAATGTCCTCCGCGCTCGCCGCGAACGAGTTGGCGATAATGCTCCCCCGCTCATCCATGACCACCAGACACGAGACCTTCTCCTGCGCCTCACCTGGCCTCCACGCCGGGGCACAACCCACAAACCTCAAGTCTCCTCCTCTCCGGCGCCGGCCACGGCCCGCGAGACCGCCTCGCAGACCTCCCGGCACACCGTCTCGTCCGCATGCTCTACCATCACCCGCACGACCGGCTCGGTCCCGCTCGGCCTGAGCAAGACGCGCCCTTCATCCCGTAGCCTGCCCTCCGCCTTCGAGACGGCACGCCCGACGGCCTCAGAGGCTGCAACGGCCTTTGCGACCCCCGGCTCTTCGACCCTCACGTTGATGAGCGTTTGCGGGTACTTCTCCATCACCGCGGCCAGCTCCGAGAGCGGCCTGCCGCCGCGGGCCATCACGTCGAGGAGCGCGAGCGCCGTGACCATCCCATCCCCGGTCGTGACGTGCTCGGAGAGGATCACGTGCCCCGACTGCTCCCCGCCCACGGACGCCCCGAGCCGACCCATGGCCTCGGCGACGTGCCTGTCCCCCACGTCTGTTACCTCGTAGGAAATCCCCAGAGCCTCCATAGCCTTGAAGAAACCGAGGTTGCTCATCACCGTGACGACGACCGGGCCCGAGAGGACGCCGCGCTCTTGCATGTCGCGGGCGAGGATCGCGATGATCCTATCCCCGTCGACGACGTTGCCCTTCTCGTCGACGGCGAGAACCCTGTCTGCGTCCCCGTCGAAGGCGAAAGCCACATCGTGGCCCGAAGCGTCGAGCTCATCGACGTGGGTCGAGCCGCAGCCATCGTTTATGTTCGTGCCTGTAGGTTCGACGCCCGTGAGGGCGAGGTCCGCTCCCACCTCCCCGAACACGAGCGGCGCCGCCTCGTAGGCGGCCCCGTTGGCGCAGTCGAGGAGCACCTTGATGCCCTCGGCTGACGGACGCAGCCGTTGGAGCACATGCTCAGCATACACCCGTGCGGCGTCGCCGAGTACCTCGACCCCTCCGATCCCACTTCCCGTCGGGCGCGTCGTTTCGTGCTCGAGCAGGGCTTCTATCTCTCCTTCCTTCTCTGGGGAGAGCTTGCGTCCTTCTCCTGAGAAGAACTTGATGCCGTTGTCGGGGTAGGGGTTGTGAGAGGCGCTTACGACGCCTGCGGCCGTCGCCCCGAGGCGCGGAGCGAGAGCCGCGACGCCGGGCGTTGGCAGGATACCAAGATCTACGACATCGGCGCCACCGCTCGCGGCACCAGCGAGTAGGGCGGAGGCGAGCATATCCCCAGAGAGGCGCGTGTCGCGTCCGACAACGATCCTGCCCCCGAACGCCTGGGAGACGGCGAGTCCGAGCCGCAGGGCGTCCTCGGGCATAAGGCCCTTGTTGGCGACCCCGCGCACCCCATCGGTGCCGAAAGTTATGGTTCTCGTCAACTAACCCATCCTCGAATCGGGCCCCTTCCGCGTCGCGAAAGGGGCCCGGCATAGAGGCGCTCTTGCGGCCCTAGCGCTTGGAGAACTGAGGGCGCTTGCGGGCCTTCTTGAGGCCGTACTTCTTGCGCTCCACGGCCCTGGAGTCGCGGGTGAGCAGCCCAGCGGCCTTCAGCTCGCTTCTCGCCTCCTGCGATTCCTCGGCGAGCGCCCTGGCTATGCCGTGGCGAAGGGCCTCGGCCTGCCCGGTCGGGCCGCCGCCTTCGATCTTGGCGACGATCTCGTAGCGTCCTGTCGAACCGAGGAGTTCGAGCGGCGATCGGACGGCCATGCGGTAGGTCGTCCGCGGGAAATACTCCTCCAGGTCGCGGCCATTGATGGTGATCGTGCCATCTCCAGGCAGCAACCTCACCCTCGCAACGGCGGTCTTGCGTCGTCCGGTTCCGGTGTACAGGGCCTCCGCCATCTACTTCACCTCGAGCTCCTGCGGGGCCTGAGCCGCGTGTGGGTGCTCGGGGCCCGCGTAGATCTTCAACTTCTTGAACTGCTTTCGGGCGAGCCTACTCTTCGGCATCATCCCGAAGACGGCCTTGCGCAGGATCTCGGTCGGCTTGCGCGCGAGCATCTGCTCGTAGCTCGTCTCTTTCATGCCGCCTGGGTAGCCCGAGTGGCGCCTGTAGACCCGCTGCTCGGCCTTCCTTCCGGTGACGACCACCTTCTCGGCGTTTACGACGACCACGAAGTCGCCCACGTCGACGTGCGGCGTGTACTGCACCTTGTTCTTGCCGCGCAATATGCGCGCGATCTCCGTCGCCAGACGCCCGAGGTGCTTGCCCTCAGCGTCCACGACGTACCATTTCCGCTCGACCTCGAGGGGCCGCGCCATGTAACTCTTCATCATCCTCCGGAGATTCTAAGAACGTCAAAGGCCTTCAGATGGATCAAATAGTAGCATACATCGGCGAAAGGACCAGCCTTTGTTAGCTTTCAGCACTTCAGCATTTCAGCTTGTCAGCTTGTTCTTTAGTGACTCCTTGCCGACCGCGGCGAGTCTCGTAATGGCGGTATGGACGGTTGTGCTCCAACCCTATCAGGAACGTGTTGTGAATGCGGATAGCAAATGGATTGGCCTTTTGCAATCCCCGCTCTCGGCACTTCAGCTTTTCTTTGGCTGAAGTGCTGAGAGCTAGCAAAGAGGTCAAGACCTCTTTGCTAGCTGCTCTATAGGACCCTTGCGATCGTCAGGCCGTCTATGCCTTCCCGGATGAGGGGCAGCACGATGCCGGAGAGCCCTGGGTCCCTGGCTACTCTCTCGTTGAATTCCCGGGTCGCCCGCGCCGTCGAGTCCTGAGGGTCGAGCACGGCGCCGCCCCTAATGGTGTTGTCGCCGAGGATGAGCGAGCCCGGTCGCACGAGTCGTAGCGACGCCTTTAGGTAATCGGGATAGCCCTCTTTGTCGGCGTCTATGAAGATCACGTCGAAGGGGCCTTCGTCGGCCTCGATGAGATCGGTGAGGAGTTCGTGGGCGTCGCCGACACGGACCTCGACGATGCCGGAGAGGCCTGCCCGCTCGACGTTGGTGCGGGCCACGCCGGCGTGGTGCTCGTCTATCTCCAGGGAGATAAGGGCTCCGTCTTCGGGCATGGCGCGGGCGAGGTGGATGGTACTGTAGCCACCAAGGGTGCCGATCTCGAGCACGCGCCGCGCCCCGGCTATCGCAACGAGGAGTTGCAGCAGCCTTCCCTGGTTGGGCGAGACGTTTATCTCCGGTAGTCCGCCCCGCCGCGAGTTCCTGAGGGCGGCCTCAAGAACCTCATCCGAAGGGTCGAACAGGACCTCGATGTAGGCGTCTATCTCCCGCAGTAGCCCTCTCGTATCGTCCGTGTTCATCGTTCACTCCTCCATAGGTCCGGATAGTCGTAGCCTACACCGACCAGCGTGAGGCCGCGGCTTGGTACCGCCGGTCCCGCCTCGCTGCGTTCTCCCCCCGAGAGCAGCCGCCAGAACTGCGTCAGGTCTCTCTTTCCGCCTGCGACCTCCAACATGGTGCCCACCAGGGTGCGGACCATACCGTACAGGAACGAGTCGGCGGTTATGCGGTACGTTAGCAGGGCGTCGTGGGTGGTCCAGCGCGAGTGGGTAACGACCCGCTCGAAGCGGTCGTGGTAGCCCTTCGAGGGAGTGAAGGCCCTGAAGTCGTGGGCTCCCTCCACCAGCTCTCCCGCCGTGAAGAGGAGGTCGAGGTCCAACCTCTGCGGCGCGTAGGTCGCGCGGTGGCGCATCAGGGGGGACCTTATCTCGTCGCTTACCACCGCGTACTCGTAGGTCCGGCTCGTCGCGTTCCTGCGGGCATCGAAGTCGTCGTGCACGGCGACGCAGCGCCTCAGCGCCGCGTCTTTGGGCAAGACGGCCGTGGTCTTGTAGGAGATGAGGGAGGGCCTGAGCTCCGTATCGGCTTCGAAGGAGACGACTTGACCGCTGGCGTGCACCCCCGCGTCAGTTCGGCCGGCGACGCCCAGCTTGACCGGCTGGCGCAACACGGTCTGAAGCGCTTCAGAGAGTACACCTTCAACGGTGCGGAGATCCGGCTGCGTGGCCCATCCGGCGAAGTCGGCGCCGTCGTACTCGACGAGCCCGGCGTATCGCTTCAAAGCATGACCCCGACGAGGAGGACGAGCACGCTGACGGCAATCGCGAGGGCGTCTCGCATGCGGAAGCGTAGCTCGCGGTAGCGGGTGCGCCCCTCGCCGCCCCTGTAACCCCTGCTCTCCATCGCCTCCGCGAGCTCGTCCGCGCGCCGAAAGGCGCCCACGGTCAGCGGCACGAGCACTGGTATCAGGGAGCGCGCCCGGCGCACGGGCCCGCCCTCCGAGAAGTCGGCGCCGCGGGCGGCCTGGGCGCCCCTGATCTTCTCCGCCTCATCCCCGAGCGTGGGGATAAAGCGGAGCGCTATGGTCATCATCATCGCCACCTCGTGCGCCGGGAACCGTACCCTCTTGAGGGGGGAGAGCAGGTCTTCGATCCCATCGGCGAGCGCCACGGGAGCCGTCGTCGCCGTGAGCAGCCCCGCCGCCGAGACGAGCAAGAATATCCGTAAGGCCAGAAAGAATCCCAGCCGCAATCCTCCGGAGTGGACCTCGAGAAAACCCCACTCCAGGACAACGCTTCCCTCCCGCGAGAAGAGGATCTGGAACGTCACCGTGAGCGCCACGATAAAGAGCACTGGGCGCAGGAGGCGCAAGAACGTGCGGACCGGTATGCGGCTCGCCGCCACGAGCGCCACGAGCGCGGCGGCGACAAAGAGGAGTCCCGTTGTCGAGTCTATGAGGAAAAGTCCAACGGCGAGCGCGGCCGTTGCCACGATCTTGGCCCTCGGGTCGAGCGAGTGCACCGGTGAGTCGACGGGATAGAACTGCCCGAGGCTCGTCATCTCACACCCCCGGCAGCGCCCTTAGAGCGCCGAGGGTCTCGTCCAAGCGTACGGGCTCTCCGATTCCCGGCCTCGACGCGTTGACGAGTGAAGCCACCCGCACCGTCGCGGGGGCCTGCGCGGGATCAGAGTAGAACACCTCCGCAGGGGTACCGACGGCGCGTACCTTGCCCTCCTGCAGTGCGCACACCCGGTCTGCGACCTCGGCGACCTCGTCGAGGTCGTGGGAGACGAGGACGACCGAGACACCAGCTTCGCGCAGGTTCCGGATCAGGTCGAGCAACTCCTCCCTGCTCGCGGGGTCAAGGCCCGCCGTCGGCTCGTCGAGGACGAGTACCTCCGGGCCCATCGCGAGCACCCCAGCGATGGCGACCCGCCGCTTCTCGCCGCCGGAGAGGGCGAAAGGCGAACGTCCAGCCAGATCCCCTACCCCGAGCGACCGCAGGGTCTCGCTCACCCGCTCCCTGACTTCGGCTTCCTCCAACCCCAGCCGCCTGGGGGCGAAGGCCACGTCCTCCTCGACGGTGGGGGCGAAGAGTGCGGCCTCCGGAAACTGGAAGACGAGCCCGACCCTGCGCCTCAGACCACTCTTCCCCAACGTCGTCGCGTCCACGCCGTCGACGATAACCTCGCCGCTCGTCGGGGCGAGCAGCAGGTTCATGTGCCGGACGAGCGTGCTCTTGCCCGAACCCGTGCCGCCGACGATACCAAGCACCTCTCCCTGCTCCACGACGAGCGAGACGCCGCGCAGCGCCTCGACCTGGAAGGGGGTGCCCCTTGCGTAGACGTGGTGCACATCTCTGAGCTCCAGCCTCATCCCGCCCTCGCCCCCGCCAGGATGGCCTCGGCCAGATCCTCTGGCGTCCCCAGCGTCGCCGGAAGACCGAGTCCCAGCGCGAGCCTCGGCACTACGGGCAAGACGAGCCGGTTCTCCCGCAGCAGGCCGGCGTCGGAGAACAAGCGCTCCGGGCTCTCGTTGGCCACGAGCTCTCCCCCGTTGAACACGAGGATCCGGTCAGCGTGTATCAGCTCTTCGAGGTGGTGGGTCACGTGCAAGATCGTCTTCTGGGCCCGCAGGGCTTCGAGACGCCCCAGAATCTCCCCGCGTCCCGCGGCGTCGAGCATCGAGGTGGGCTCGTCGAGGACCAGTATCTCCGGCTCGACGGCGAGCAGGCCAGCCAGGGCGACGCGCTGCTTCTCGCCGCCGGAGAGGGTGTGGGGTTCGCGCCGCTCGTAGCCTTCGAGACCGACGGCCCGTATAGCCCCGGCGACGCGCTCCCGCATCTCCTCGCGGGGGACGCCGAGGTTTTCGAGGCCGAAGGCGACGTCGTCCTCGACAAATGGGGCGACGAGGCCGTTCTCCGGGTTCTGAAACAGGACGCCGAGATGCCTGCGTACCTCGAAGGGTTCCGTGGCAGGGTCGTGGCCGGCTACTCGAATAAGGCCCGAGTCGGGCCTCAAGAGGCCGTTCAGCAGGCGGACCAGGGTGGACTTGCCGCCGCCGTTCGGGCCGACCACGCCGACGTACTCGCCCCGACGGAGCTCGAGGCTGATCCCCGAGAGGGCGGGCCATTCCGAGCCCGGGTAGGAGAAGGAGACCCTCTCGCAACAAACGGCGAGGGACCCACCGGGGCGGGTCCCTATGCCGGGGTTATCCAAGGGTGGCGCTACTCCGCTGAGTGGTTGACCAGCTCCAGGTAGACGGTCTCGGCGCCGTCGCCGAGCCTGGGACCCAGCCTCAGAATACGCGTGTAGCCCGAGTTACGGTCGTCGAGTTCGGGGGCCACGTCCTCGAAGAGACGGCGGACGACGGTCTTGTCCTTCAGGACCTTCACCGCCTGGCGTCTGGAGGCGAGGTCGTCCTTCTTGGCCGTGTTTATCAGCTTATCGACGACGCCGCGCAGTTCTTTAGCCTTCGGGGCGGTCGTCTTGATTCGGCCGTGGGTGATCACCTGCCCCGCCATCGTTCCGAGCATCAGGTTGCGGTGCTGCGCCTCGCGGCTCAGCTTCCGGCCCCTTTTAGCGTGCCTCATTTCCCTCGCTCTCCAGGGAATACCCGTACTCCAGGAGCTTGGAGCGGATCTCGTCCACGCTCTTCATCCCCAGGTTGCGGATGTTCATGAGCTCCTCTTCGGTCATGGTGGCGAGCTGGCCTATGGTGTCGACCCCCTCGCGCTTGAGGCAGTTGTAGGAGCGGACCGTGAGCTCCAGGTCCTCGACCGGGCGCTCGTCGGTAATGACGGGACGCCCGCCGCGCTGGCGGGTCTCCGTGGCACCAGCACCCTGATAACCGTCGGTGAAGAGGCCGAGGAAGTCCATGAGCTGCCTGGAGGCATCCTGAAGCGCCTCCTGCGGCTCGATACGTCCATCGGTGAAGACCTCCATCCGCAGCGAGTCGAGGTCGGCCCTCGCGCCGGCCCGCGTCTCCGTGACGGTGTAGTTGACCCTCTGCACCGGCGAGAACAGCGAGTCGACAGCGATGACCCCTATGGGGTCGGCGTCGCTCTTGTTCTGCTCGGCCCTCGCGTAGCCCTGGCCCCTCTCGACCGTCAGGCGCATGTCGAGGTGCCCGCCGTCGGAGACGCTCGCTATGTAGGCATCCGGGTCCACGACCTCTACGTCTGCCTTCAGCTCTATGTCTGCCGCCGTGACCTCGCCGGGGCCGTCCTTGGCGATCGTGAGCTCTATGGGCTCTTCGCGCTCGAGCTTGAACTTCAAACCCTTCACGTTGAGGATGATGTCGACGACGTCCTCTTTGACGCCCTCGATCGTCGAGAATTCGTGGCTGACGCCCTCTATGCGGATCTTGGTCGCCGCGGCCCCCGCTAGCCCGGAGAGCATGACTCGCCTGAGCGAGTTGCCCAAGGTGTGCCCCAGTCCCCGCGGCAACGGCTCGGCGACGAAGGTGCCGCGCCTGGACTCTTCTTCTTCCACCCTGAAACGGGGCGGTGCTATGTCCAACATCGTCAAAATATCACCTGCTGTAAATGGCTTCTGGTCGTTACCGGCTGTAGAACTCGATGATGAGCTGCTCTTCGACGGGCGTGTCGATCTCGTCGCGGCCCGGCGTGTGAAGGAGCCTGCCCGTGAAGTTGTCGTGGTCTGCCTCTAGCCAGGCCGGAACGGCGACGACGTTCTCGACGGCGTTCTGGATGGGCTCGAGGTTCCTGCTCTTCTCCTTGACCGTGATGACGTCGCCAGGCTTGAGTATCGCCGAAGGAACGTTGTGCTTGCGGCCGTTGAGCTGGAAGTGCCCGTGCACGACGAGCTGCCGCGCCTGCGGACGGCTCGTGGAGAAGCCCATCCTGTAGACGACGTTGTCCATCCTGAGCTCCATGAGCCTGAGGAGGTTCTCGCCCGAGACGCCCTGCATCCTGGTTGCCCTGTCGTAGGCCCGCCTGAACTGCTTCTCGGAGACCCCGTAGTACCACCGGGCCTTCTGCTTCTCCATTAGCCTCAGGCCGAACTCCGTCTGGCGGTGCCTGCCCCTGCCGTGCTCCCCAGGGGGATAAGGCTTCTTCTCCAGCGGGTTCTTCCGCATCGACGAGAGCATCACCCCGGCGCGGCGGTCTCTTCTTCCTCTAGGTCCCGTGTAACGTGCCATGCTACCCCCTGCGCCTCTTGGGCGGCCTGCAACCGTTGTGCGGCTGGCCCGTCACGTCCTTTATGGAGAGCACCTCGATGCCCATGGACTGGAAGGTGCGGGCGGCCATGTCGCGGCCCGACCCGTGGCCCTTGACCTCTATGTCAGCACGCCTCACGCCCTGATCCATAGCCTTGTTGGCGACGCTCTCGGCCGTCATCTGGGCCGCGAAGGGCGTACTCTTGCGGCTCCCCTTGAACCCGAGAGATCCCGCCGACTCCCAGGCTATGACGTTCCCCTCCTGGTCGCTCACGGAGACGATGGTGTTGTTGAAGGAGCTCTTTATGTGGACCACGCCGGTCGTTACGTTCCTACGGACCTTGCGCCGCGCCCGGCTCGCCCCGCGCTGCCGCTGTTGCCTCTGCCTGCCCATCTACCTCTTCTTCCTCCCGCCTATCGAGGGCTTCGGTCCCTTGCGCTGGCGGGCGTTCGTCTTCGTCCTCTGCCCGCGCACAGGGAGGCCCCTGCGGTGCCTGATCCCCCGGTACGTCCCTATGTCTATTAGCCGCCTGATGTTCTGCTGCGTCTCACGCCTCAGGTCGCCCTCGACCTCGACGTTCTGATCGATGTAGGTCCTTATCTTGCCGACCTCGCCTTCCGCGAGATCCCGCACCTTCGTGTCAGGGTCGACCTCGGTGTCGCGGCAAATCTTCCTCGCCGTCGAACGCCCGACGCCGAAGATGTAGGTAAGCCCCACCTCGACCCTCTTCTCCCTCGGCAGGTCTACTCCCGCTATCCGCGCCATACTAGCCCTGCCTCTGCTTGTGCCTGGGGTTCGTGCAGATGACCCGCACCACCCCGCGGCGCCTTATGACCTTGCACCGCTCGCAAATGGGTTTCACGCTCGCCCTTACCTTCACAGCTCTCTCCTTAAGTCCTGAACCTGTAGGTGATCCGTCCCCGGCTCAAGTCGTAGGGGCTCAACTCCACCTTCACCCTGTCGCCGGGCAGTATACGGATGTAGTTCATCCGCATCTTGCCCGAGATGTGCGCCAGCACGTTGTGCCCGTTCTCGAGCTCGACCCGGAACTGAGTGTTGGGCAGCGCCTCGGTTACGGTGCCTTCGACCTCTATGACGTCTTCCTTGGCCAAGGACCTCCTCTTCTCAAATAGTTACAAGATGGCTGAAGCCAAACGCATATCCTACCACGCCGGCCCGGCCTCTCCCACCGGCGAACGCCGTTTTCTACCCGCCTTCGTCGCCGTTTTTCGTCAGCACCCAGGGGCCGTTCTCGGTGACGGCGATGGTATTCTCGAAATGGGCCGAGAGGGAGCCGTCCGCCGTGTAGATCGACCACCCGTCCCACTCGCTCAGGCGGATGTCGTAGTCTCCGAGCGTGATCATGGGCTCTATGGCGAAGGTCATGCCCGGTTGCAGGCGCGGTCCCGTCCCAGGAGAACCGTAATTCGGGATCTGGGGGTCCTCGTGCATCTGGCGTCCGACTCCGTGAGAGACGAGGTCTCTGATCACCCCGTAGCCGCGCGGCTCGGCAAGCTCCTGTATCGCGTGGCCAACGTCGCCCAGCCTGTTGCCTGCGCGCATCTGCTCCGTCGCCGCCGCCAGGCACTCCCTCGTGACCCCCAGGAGCCCTACGACCTCGTCAGGCACATCCCCGACGGGGACTGTGGTCGCCGAGTCGGTTACGAAGCCTTCGTAGCGGACGCCGACATCCAAAGAAATGATGTCGCCGTCTTTCAGGCGGTAGGACCCGGGGATACCGTGCACGATCATGGCGTTGGGCGAGGCGCAGATGGAGGCCGGGAACCCCTGATAACCCTTGAACTCGGGCTTGCCCCCGCGCTCATAGATGAACTCTTCGGCGAGACGGTCGAGCTCCCGCGTCGTCACGCCGGGCGCGACGTTCTCTTCGAGCATCTTCAGGCAGGCCGCGGTTATGCGTCCGCCCTCGCGCATCGCCTCCAGTTCCTTCTTGCTCTTGCGGACGATCAAGCGTCTTCCTTTCGCCCGACGGCGTCGAGGATGTCTTCGGTAACCTTCTGGATCTCTTGCTCGGCGTCAACCGTTACGAGGAGGTCACGCTCGGCGTAGTAATCCTTCAAGGGTTCGGTCTGGTCGTGGTAGATCTCCAGCCTGCGCCTGATCGCCTCCTCGGCGTCGTCGTCGCGCTGGATGAAGGGGCCTGGGTCGTCGCCGTCCTCGGGTGGCGGGTCGTGCTCGACGTGGTAGATCTTGCCCGTGGCCTGGCTCTGGCGCCTTCCTGAGAGTCGCTCAACGAGCGCGTCGTCGGGCGCTTCGAGGGCGACTACCGCGTCGAGGTCCTCGCCGATTTCGTCGAGCGCCTCGTCCAGGGCCTTCGCCTGGGCCTCGTTGCGGGGGAAGCCGTCGAGCAGCCAGGCGTCGGCGTCGTTTAGGTAGGGCTTCGCCATCTCGACGATGATCTCGTCCGGCACCAGCTCGCCGCGGTCGTTGTAGTCTTGTACTTTCTTGCCCAGTTCGGAGTCCGACTTAATCTCGGCGCGCACGATGTCCCCCGTGGAGATGTGCGTGGCACCCACCTTGTCGGCGAGGCGCTGCGCCTGCGTTCCCTTGCCCGCTCCCTGGGGCCCAAGCAGGATTACCCTCATCGCTTCCTCAAGAATCCTTCGTAGTTGCGCATCATCAGCTGGCTCTCCAGTTGGCGCACCGTATCAAGCGAGACGCCGACCACGATCAGCATCGAGGTGCCGCCGAGGAAGATCTGCTGCCCCAATCCAAGGGCGCCCGAGATCATGTAGGGCAGCACCGCGACGACCGCCAGAAACAGGGCGCCGAAGAGCGTGATCCTGGTAAGCACGTTGTTCAGGTAGATGGCCGTCGGCTGGCCAGGCCTGTAGCCAGGGACGTAGCCGCCACTCTTTTTCAGGTTGTCGGCGTGCTCTACGGGGTTGAACTGCACGGCGGTGTAGAAGTAGGTGAACATGATGATGAGCAGGGCGTAGAGGAGAAGGTAGGGCGCGTTTCCAGGATCGAAGAATTGGGAGAGCCTGCCCAAGATCGAGTTCGGATCTCCCCCGGCGGCCAGCTGGGCCAGCACGACGGGGAAGAGCAACAGGGACGAGGCGAAGATTATGGGGATGACGCCAGCCATGTTGACCTTGAGGGGAAGGTAGGTGGTCCCGCCCTGGCTCATCTTGCGCCCGACCTGCCGCTTGGCGTAGGTGATAGGTATCCTGCGCTGGCCCTCGTTGACGAAGACGATCGCCGCGACGATCGCGACCGCGAGAAGCCCGAGAATGACCACCGTGAGCACGTCGCCGTTCTCCCTGAGCGACTGTAGGGCCAGCGGCGCCTGCGAGAGGATCGAGGCCGTAATTATGAGGGAGATGCCGTTGCCGAGGCCCCGCTGGCTTATGAGCTCCCCAAACCACATCGTGAGCATCACGCCCGCCGTGAGGGTAACCACGGCGACGAGTATGTCTATGGCGCTCGTCCCCGCGAGCGCCCCGCCGGCCTGCGCCGAGCGGAAGTAGAAGACCATGGCCACGGACTGGATTAGCGCCAGCGCGAGCGTGAAGTAGCGGGTGTACTGCGTGATCTTCTGCTGACCCGTCTCGCCTTCTTTGGCGAGCTCCTGAAGCCGCGGGATGGCCACGGTCATGAGCTGCATCACGATAGCGGCTGTTATGTAGGGCATGATCCCGAGCGAGAACACCGAGAAGTTGTTGAAGGCCCCACCCGTGAAGGTCCCGAACAGACCCGTTATGGGGTTGTTGGTCTGAAGGCCGCCGCCGAGAACCTCAGGCCTGACCCCGGGCAGGGGTATGAAGGCCCCGAGGCGGTACGCCGCCAGCATGGCGAACGTGAACATGAGCCTCGTCCGCAGCTCCGGGATTTTCCAGGCGTTCGCTAGGGATCCCAGCATATCTAGATCTCCAGTACCTCGACGCTTCCGCCACCAGCCTCGATCTTCTCCCTCGCCGACCTCGAAAACGCGTGCGCCCTCACCGTAACGGCGCGTCCCACGTCCCCGTCGCCCAGGATCTTGACGAGTTCCGCCTTCTTCCTGACGAGCCCGGCGGCCCGCAGCTCGTCAGGACCTATCGTATCACCAGAGATGTCCGAGAGTTCGGAGAGGTTTACTGGCGCGTAGACGGTCGGGCGGGCCACCGTGTGGCGGCCCCTGGCCTCGCCCTTGAGGCGCGGCAATCGCCGCTGCAGCGGCATCTGCCCGCCCTCGTAGCCGGCAAACGCTGAGGCTCCAGAGCGGGCGCCGGCGCCCTTGTGACCGCGTCCCGAGGTCTTGCCGTATCCCGAGCCCGTGCCGCGCCCGACGCGCTTGCGCGCCTTCTTCGAACCGGGGGCCGGGGAAATCTCGTTCAATCTCATTACTGATCCACCTCCTCGGCACGGACGAGGTGCTGAACCTTGTGGACCATGCCCCGAATCTGGGGCGTGTCCTCGTGCACCCGGGAATCCCGGATGCGCTTCAGACCAAGGGCGCGCACCGTCCGCTTGTGGTTCTGCTTGGAGCCTATAACGCTCCTTATTTGCGTGACCTTGAGGGAACTCATTGCGTTATTTTCACCCCCCGCAGCTGCTCGATCTCCGCCTTGGAGCGCAGCCTTTGCAGGCCCTCGACCGTGGCCTTGACCAGGTTCACAGAGGTCGTCGATCCGAGTGCCTTCGTGAGCACGTCTCTAACCCCGGCGAGCTCCATGACGGCCCTGACGCCACCGCCGGCGATCACACCGGTACCCTCGGAGGCCGGCTTGAGAAGCACGGAAGAGCTCTCGAACTTGCCGATGACCTCGTGCGGGATGGTGGTGTTGCGCATCGGCACGTCGAACATGTTGCGCTTGGCCCTTTCCTGGCCCTTCTGGATGGCGGCAGGGACGGTGTTCGCCTTCCCGAGGCCAGCGCCGACGCGACCCTTGCCGTCGCCGACGACCACGAGGGCCGAGAAATTGAAGCGCCGGCCGCCCTTGACGACCTTGGCGACGCGCCGGATCTCGACGACCCTGTCCTGGAGATCCGAGGCCCCGTCGCGCTGACGGCCGCGCTCGCGTGGCCTGGACCCGCGGGAGTCGCGGTTGGTGCCGCCCCTGCCACCGCCCCTGGTGTCCATACCCCCGCCGCGGCTGGTGCCCGAGGGCCCCTGTCCCGTGCTGCTGCTACCTCTTCGTCCCATTAGTTCTTCGGTCCTCCTATAAAGTTAGAGCTTGAGTCCGCCCTCGCGCGCGCCCCTGGCGAGCGCCGCGATGCGTCCATGGTACTTGTTTCCGCCTCTGTCGAAGACGACCGCCTCGATGTCGGCGTCCTGCGCCCGTCGGGCGATCAACTCGCCGACCTTCTGCGCCGCCTCCTTGCGGTTCTCGGCCTCTCCCACCTCGCGGGAGTCGGCGGCCGCTAGCGTACGGCCCGCCTCATCGTCCACGAGCTGGGCGTAGATGTGTACGTTCGAGCGGTACACCGAGAGACGGGGCCGCTCCGCGGTGCCGACCAGGCGACGCCGGATGCGCGCCCGGCGCCTGTTCTTCTGTTCTCGTTTGTCCAATACGGGCATCTGTTCCTCCTACCTGGCGATCCTATCCGGCCTTGCCGACCTTGCGTCGGATCTGCTCGTCGCTGTAGCGGATGCCCTTGCCCTTGTACGGCTCGGGCGGACGGACCATCCGGATCTCCGCCGCCGTCTGGCCTACCCGCTGTTTGTCTATCCCGCGCACGATTATGGTCGTCGCATTCGGGACCTCGAACTCTATCCCCTCGCGCGGTGAGATCGAGACGGGATGGGAGTACCCGACCTGCAAATTGATGTCCTGTCCCTGCAGCGCGGCCCTGTAGCCGACGCCGGCGATGTTCAGCGTCTTCGTAAACCCGTCCGTCACGCCGGTGACGGCGTTCTGGATCAAAGAGCGCGTCAGCCCGTGCATCGCTTTGTGCTCGGGCGTGTCGGAGTTACGCTCGACGACTATGCTGCCGTCCTCCTGCCTGACCTCGACCCCGCGCCCTACTGGCACCGTGAGGTCGCCCTTCGGGCCGTTCACCCTCACGCTCCGGCCCGAGAGCTCCACGCTGACCGCGCCAGGGACCTCGATGGGTGCTTTTCCTATCCTTGACACTCTCGAAACCTCCCTAGTAGACGAAGCACAGGACTTCGCCGCCGACGCCCCTGCGCCTGGCCTGGTGGTCGGTCAGGATCCCCTGTGAGGTCGAGAGGATCGCCACCCCGAGCCCATCGAGCACGCGGGGGATGCTGGTCTGCTTGCGGTAGACCCGGCGCCCCGGGCGGCTCATCCGCCTGAGCCCGGTTATGCCGCGGCGGCCGTCTGGCCCGTACTTCAGGGTAATGACGAGCCTCCTTTCGACGCCGCTGCCCCGCTCGGAGACGTCCTGGACGTAGCCTTCCTCCTGAAGAATTCTGGCGATCTCCGCCTTCATCTTCGAGTGCGGAATCTCGACCGTCTCCTGCTTGACCATGTGCGCGTTGCGGATACGCGTCAGGAAATCCGCTATAGGATCAGTAACCGACATAGTTATTCACCAACTCGCTTTCGTTACGCCGGGGATCTTACCCTCGTGGGCCAGCTCCCGCAGGCAGATCCGGCACAGACCGAATTTCCTGTAGTAGCCGCGTGCCCGGCCGCACCTCTGGCACCGGCTGTACTCCCTGACCGCGTACTTCTGTTTTCTCTGCTGCTTCGCCAGCAATGCTTTTCTCGTCATACCTACCTCTCAGCTCTGCCTGAACGGCATCCCGAGGAGCCGCAAGAGCTCCCGCGCCTCTTCGTCGCTCTCCGTTGTCGTCACGATCGCCACGTCGAGGCCGCGGGTCGCGTCTATGGAATCGTAGGAGATCTCAGGGAAGATGACCTGCTCCCTGAGGCCAACGGCGTAGTTTCCGTGCCCGTCGAAGGACGCCGGGCTCACGCCCCTGAAGTCCCTGACGCGCGGTAAGGCTATCGAGATAAAGCGATCGAGGAACTCCCACATGCGCTCGCCGCGCAGGGTGACCCTCGCCCCGACGGGCATGCCCTCGCGGATCTTGAACCCGGCGATCGACTTGCTGGCCCGCCTGAGCTGGGCCTTCTGGCCCGTGATCCTGGCGAGGTCCTCCATCGCGCCGTCGAGGGCGCGGCTGTTGACCACGGCCTCCCCGACACCCATGTTGACCACGATCTTCTCCAGACCTGGCATTCGCATGGGGTTCTCGATGCCGAACCTCTCCTTGAGGCTCGGGGAGACCTCCTCTTTGTACCTGTCCCTCATCCTAGCCATCTATATCCTTCCCGGACTTCTTGCCGACCCGGATCTTCTCCCCCGAGTCCGTGAAACGGTAGCCCAACCTCGTGGGCTCGCCGTTCGTGGGGTCTATGAGCATCACGTTCGAGGCGTCTATGGGAGCCTCGAAGTGGTAGAGCCCCTGCTGGTTCTGCTGGCTCGGCCTCGCGTGTCGCGTGCGCACGTTGACGCCGCCGACGACGATCCTGTTCTCCCTGGGAATGACGCGCTCGACCTCGCCGCGCTTGCCCTTCTCTTTTCCGGAGATCACCACGACGGTGTCCCCACGCTTTAACCTGAGACCCATGACTACAACACCTCCGGGGCGAGCGAGATGATCCTGGTGTAACCCTTCTCCCTGAGTTCGCGCGCCACGGGCCCGAAGATACGCGTACCGCGGGGAGCCCCATCCGGGTTGATGATGACCCCGGCGTTCTCCCCAAAGCGGATGTAGGACCCGTCGTCGCGGCGCGTCTCCTTCTTGGTCCGCACCACAACGGCCCGCACGACCTCGCCTTTCTTGACGGCGCTTCCTGGAGTTGCCTCCTTAACGGTGGCCACGATCACATCCCCAACGCCAGCAGTTCGCCTCTTGCTTCCGCCGAGCACGCGGATGGTCAGGATGCTCCTGGCACCCGAGTTGTCCGCGACCCTCAAGCGTGATTCCTGCTGTATCACTACTCGGCCCTCGATATGACGTTCGCGAGCCGCCACCTCTTGCGCTTCGAGAGCGGCCTGGTCTCTATGATCCGCACCGTATCGCCCACGTGCGCCTCGTTGCTCTCGTCGTGCACGATGAACTTCTTGGAACGACGCACCCGCTTCTTGTACATCGGGTGCCTGACAAGCGCCTCGACCGAGACGGTCACGGTCTTATCTGCCTTGTCCGAGACGATGATCCCGACCCGCTCCTTGCGCCGGTTGCGCTCGGCGCCGGTCTGTATCTGGCCCTCGTCCTGATCCAGCGCAGGACCCTTGGCCGGCCCCGTATCGAGGCCGGCCTCGACGGTCTCGCCGGCTTCCCCAGCCTCGACGAGGTCCTGCGGCGTCTCCGCCACGGGCTCCGCCGCTGGCTCCTCCGTCGTCTCGGGGGCCTCCTGGTTTCTCTCTTCCTCTACCACTACTGACTCTCCTGCTGTTTGTGGTTCAGGACCGTCAGGATTCTGGCTATGTTCTTCCTGACCTCTTTGAGTTGTCCCGTGTTTTCCAACTGCCCCGTCGCGTGCTGGAAGCGCAAATTGAAGAGCTCGCGCCTTGTGGCGGCGAGACGCTGCTCCAGCTCCTCGACGTCCAGCTCGCGCACTTCGGCCACCTTCACTGTTGAGCACCCCCTCGCGCCATAAAGCGGGTCTTGATGGGGAGCTTCTGGGCGGCGAGGTGCATGGCCTCGCGGGCCAGCGCCTCGTCAACGCCGCTCATCTCGAACATCACACGCCCCGGCTTGACGACGGCGACGTAGGATTCGGGAGCCCCCTTGCCGCTACCCATGCGGGTCTCGGCCGGCTTCTTGGTCACGGGCTTGTGGGGGAAGATGTTGATCCAGACCTTCCCTCCACGCTTTATCTTTCTGGTCATAGCGATACGCGCGGCCTCTATCTGGCGGTTGGTGATCCAGGCCGGCTCCAGAGCCTGCAGCCCGTACTCGCCGAACTGCACGTCTGTTCCGCCCTTGGCCTGGCCCCGCATCCTGCCCCTGTGGGGTTTCCTGTACTTGAGCTTCTTGGGTACTAGCACCTTCTACCGCCTTACCGCTTCTGGCAGCTCGTCGTGGACGCCGTGGTTGATCCAGACCTTGACCCCGATCTGGCCCATCTGCGTCTTGGCCTCCTTGAAGCCGTAATCTATGTCCGCATCGAGCGTGTGCAACGGCACACGCCCCTCTGAGATGGTCTCGGAACGGCTCATCTCGATGCCGCCCAGCCTCCCCCCGCACTGGATCCTCGCGCCTTCGGCACCGCTCCTGATAGCACTCGTAAGGGCGCGCTTCATGGTCCTTCGGAACGCGGCGCGCCCGACGAGCTGCTCGGCGATGGACTCGGCGACGAGGCTGGCGTTGAGCTCGGGCCTCGACACCTCCCTGACGTTGACCTGCACCTTCTTGCCCGTCAGCCTCTCGAGCTCGCCCCTCAACTCGTCTACCTCGCTGCCGCCCTTGCCGATAACGATCCCTGGCCTGGCCGTGTGGATGTCGACGGCGATCTCACCCTGCTCGGCGGCCTTCCTTATCTGGATGTCGGCTATGCCGGCCCTGGTGAGCTTCTTCTCGATGTGATCCCGGATCTTGAGGTCCTCGCCGAGTAGCTCAGCGTAGTCCCTGTCCGAGTACCAACTGCTCTTGAAATCTACCTTCTCGCCCCTGCGCTGGACGCCGAGGCGGAAGCCCTCCGGATGTACTTTCTGGCCCATCTATTCCTCCTCGTCTCCGGGCGTGCCCACGACGACGCCGGCCGGTGCCCCGAGCTCGACGCTGATGTGGCTGGTACGCTTGCGGATCATGGTCGCCCGGCCCATGGCCCTGGCGCGGTAACGCTTGATTGTCGGGCCGTCGTCTACGCGGATGTCGCGGATGAACAACTCGTCCGGGTCCTCGTCGTCGTTGTGCTCGGCGTTGGCTGCGGCGCTCTCGACTACGTCGCCGATGATCTTTGCAGCCCGCTTGTTGGTGAAGCGCAACAGCGAGACCGCCTCGGGGTAGCTCTTGCCCCTGACCTCATCAGCCACCAGGCGCGCCTTGCGCGGGGCGATGCGGACGTACTTGGCTTTGGCTTTCATCGGCGCCTCGCCGTCCGGTCGCCCTTCACGTGCGTACGGAACGTACGGGTCGGGGCGAACTCGCCGAGCTTGTGGCCCACCATCGACTCCGTGCAGTACACGGGGACGTGCTTGCGCCCGTCGTGGACGGCGATGGTATGGCCGACAAACTCCGGGTAGATCACGCTCGCCCGGCTCCACGTCTTGAGCATACGCTTCTCGTTGTTCTCGTTCATGCGGAGGATGCGCTCCATAAGGCGCTCCTCCACGAACGGCTCTTTCTTTGAGGACCGAGTCATCTAGCGCCTCCTTCCTTTCCTGCGCCGGCGCACGATCATGGCGTCCGAGCGTTTGTGCTTCTTCCTGGTCGGCGAGCCCTGGGTGATCTTGCCCCACGGCGTAACGGGCGCACGACCCGGCGTGCTCTTGCCCTCGCCGCCACCGTGCGGGTGGTCGACGGGGTTCATGACCGTGCCGCGCACCGTAGGACGTATTCCCAGATGCCGCTTGCGGCCGGCCTTGCCCCACCTGACGTTCTGGTGCGACTGGTTGCCGACGACGCCGACCGTGGCCCTGCACTCGGCCCTGACCCTGCGGCGCTCGCCGCTGGGGAGCCTGAGGGTCACCAGCTCGCCCTCGCGGGCCGTGAGCTGGGCGCTCGTGCCGGCGCTGCGGGCCAACTGCGCCCCGCGGCCCGGCTCCAGTTCGACGGCGTGCACCACGGTGCCGACCGGTATCCGGTTGAGCGGCAGCGCGTTGCCAACGTCGACCTCGGCCTCGGGACCGCTCTCGACGATCGAGCCAACCGTGAGGTTGCGCGGCGCGAGTATGTAGCGCTTCTCGCCGTCGTGGTAGTGGAGCAAGGCTATGTTCGCCGAGCGGTTGGGATCGTACTCTATGGCGGCGACCGTCGCCGGGACGCCGTCCTTGCGGCGCTTGAAATCTATGAGCCGGTAGCGCCGCTTGTGCCCGCCCCCGATGTGGCGGGTGGTGATGCGGCCGTGGTTGTTGCGCCCGCCCGTCTTGTGCAGCTTGGCGGTCAGCTTCTTCTCCGGCTTGTTTTTCGTTACCGAGTCGCGCGTCAGGACCGAGGAGTTCCTGCGGCCCGCGCTCGTCGGCCTGTAACGTCTCGCAGGCACTCTAGACCCCCTCGAACAGTTCTATGCGCTCGCCCTCAGCCAGCTTGACGACGGCCTTCTTCCAGGTCGGCGTCCGGCCCCTCGTGAGGCCCTGGCGCTTGGGCTTGCTCTTGACGTTCACCGTGTTCACCTTCTGGACGCTCACGTCGAAGGCGCCCTCGACGGCGCGTTTGATCTGGTTCTTGTTAGCCCGCTTATCTACGTGGAAGGTGTACTGCCCCTCGGTCTCGATGAGGTTGTAGCTCTTCTCTGAGATGACCGGCCTGATTATTACCTGGTGCGGGTCCATCTAGCCCTCCCTTCCGGCGAGCCTCGTGTAAGCGGCCCGCGTGAAGACTACTTCCCGCGCCCTGAGCAGCTCGTAGACCCCGTACTCGTGGGGGCCCACGACCGTAACCCGCGGCAGGTTCCTGAAGGAGAGCCCCGCGTTCTCATCGTCTTCGGTCAGCACGACGAGCACAGGCCCCTCCAGCTCCATCCTGGATAGAAGCCCTTTAGCTTGCTTCGTCGAGGGCGTGTCGAAAGCGAGCGAGTCGAGCACGTAGAGCTCGCCGTCCTGCGCCTTCGCGGAGAGTGCCCCGTCGAATGCCGCGTTGGCTTCTTTGCGGTTGATCCGCTTTCCGTAACGCGCTGGCTTGGCCTTCGGGCCACCCCAGGTGCCGCCGCCGTAGCGGACAGGCGACTTCGCGTCGCCGGCGCGGGCTCGTCCGGTTCCCTTCTGGCGGTACAGCTTGGCGCCTGAGCCCCGGATCTCACTCCTGCCCTTGGTCGAGGCCGTATAACGTCGCCTCGCGTCGAGCTCGGCGACGACGGCCCTGTGGATGACGTGCTCGTTCGGCTCCGTCGTGAAGCGTGGGCCAGGGAGGTCGAGCGAAGACGTGTCGCCGCTACGGGCGTCGAATACCTTTGCCTCGGCCATCCTACTCCCCAACCTTCCTGACCCTGACGACGGCGTTCTTGCCGCCTGGCACGCCGCCGCGCACCCAGAGCTCGTTGTTCTCAGCGTCAACGGCGACGACCTCGAGGTTTCTGACCGTGGCCGTGTTGTTGCCCATCTGGCCAGGCATCTTCTGTCCTCTAAAGATACGCGCCGGGTCGGCGGAAGCCCCGACGGAACCGGGCTGCCTGATGTTGTGCGAGCCGTGGCTCATCGGGCCTCGGGCGAAACCGTGGCGCTTGATGGTCCCCTGGAAGCCCTTGCCCTTGGATGTGGCGCTGACGTGGACCTTGTCGCCAGCCTCGAAGACGCCGACGCCGATGCTCTCTCCGACCTCCCCGGTGACGCCCCGCAGCTCCTTGAGATGCCCCCGGGGGGGCGTATCGATCTTCGCGAAGGTCCCTGCCTTTGGCTTGTTGACCCGGCTCGAGTTTACGGCCCCGAAGCCGACCTGCACGGCCTCGTAGCCGTCGTCTTCGTTGGTGCGGACGGCCGTGATCACGTTCGGCTCGACCTCGATGACGGTGACGCCGACGAGCGTCCCGTCGTCCAGGAAGGCCTGGGTCATCCCTCTCTTGCGTCCGAATATTGCCGTTGCCATAACCCTACGTCGCCTTTATCTCTATGTTTACGCCAGCCGGCAGGTCGAGCCTCTGTAGCGAGTCGACCGTGCGCGGCGTGGGCTGCTGGATGTCTATGAGACGCTTGTGCGTGTGCAGCTGGAAGTGCTCGCGCGAGTCCTTGTCCGTGAAGGGACCCCGGATCACCGTGTACCTGCTCCGCTTGGTCGGTAGCGGGACTGGGCCAAATACGAAGGCCCCGGTCCGCTCCGCCGTCTCGACTATCGACCGCGCGGTCTTGTCAATGACCTCGTGGTCGTAAGCCTTGAGCTTTATCCTTATCTTCGAGACAGCCACAAACTACTCCACTATCTCGGTGACGACGCCAGCGCCTACCGTCCGTCCGCCCTCGCGGATCGCAAAGTTGAGCCCCTCATCCATCGCAATCGGTGAGATCAACTCCACGTTCATTACCGTGTTGTCCCCCGGCATCACCATCTCTACCCCCTCCTCTAACCTTATCTCCCCCGTTACGTCCGTCGTCCTGAAGTAGAACTGTGGCCGGTAGTTGGAGAAAAACGGCGTGTGTCGCCCTCCCTCCTCCTTGCTCAACACATACACCTCAGCCTTGAAGCGCGTGTGGGGCGTTATCGTGCCTGGCTTGGCCAATACCTGTCCCCGCTCTATGTCGTCGCGCTTTACTCCCCTCAAGAGAGCCCCTATGTTGTCTCCCGCCTGGGCAGAGTCCATAGACTTGTTGAACATCTCTACTCCAGTTACTACCGTCTTGCGCGTTGGCCTTATCCCTACTACCTCTATCTCCTGGTTTAGTCCTATCTGACCTGTCTCAACCCGTCCCGTCGCTACCGTCCCTCGACCCTGGATGGTGAACACATCCTCTACTGCCAAGAGAAAGTCCCGGTCTATGTCGCGCTCGGGCTCTGGCACATACTCATCTACAGCCCCCATCAAAGAGAGTATGGCCTGCTCCCCGTACTCCCCCTCATCTCCATCTAGTGCCTTAAGAGCTGAGCCTATGACAACGGGGATGTCATCACCCGGGAACTCGTACTCAGAGAGCAGCTCCCTTACCTCCATCTCAACCAGCTCCAAAAGCTCCGGGTCATCGACCATGTCAGCCTTGTTCAAAAACACCACTATGTATGGAACCCCAACCTGCCTGGCCAAGAGGATGTGCTCCCTGGTCTGGGGCATGGGACCGTCAGCGGCACTGACGACGAGGATGGCCCCGTCCATCTGGGCCGCTCCGGTGATCATGTTCTTGACGTAGTCGGCGTGGCCAGGGCAGTCAACGTGGGCGTAGTGCCTGGCCTCGGTTGCGTACTCCTGGTGGGAAGTGGCGATGGTGATGCCCCTCTGGCGCTCCTCAGGGGCGTTGTCTATCTGGTCGAAGGCGACCTCTCGGTTGGCGGGGTCGTTTGGGACCTCCTTGGCAAGGACGCGGGTGATGGCTGCGGTGAGGGTGGTCTTGCCGTGGTCGACGTGGCCTATGGTGCCGACGTTGAGGTGCGGCTTGGTCCGTTCGAACTTCCCTCTCGACATGCTCTCCTACCTTTCTGCTATCTCGGCCGCGATGCTCTTGGGCACCTCGGCGTAACGATCGAACTGCATGGTGAACGTCGCGCGGCCCTGGGTCTTGGAGCGCACGGTGGTCGCGTAACCGAACATCTCGGAGAGCGGCACCATCGCCCTGATGACCTGCCCGCCGCCGCGGGAGTCCATGCCCTGGATCTGCCCGCGCCTCGCGGAGATGTCGCCCATGACGTCGCCCATAAACTCCTCGGGCACGACGACCTCGACGTCCATCACGGGCTCGAGTAGTACCGGATTCGCCCGCTTGAGGGCCTCCTTGATGGCCATGGAACCGGCGATCTGGAACGCCATCTCGGAGGAGTCCACGTCGTGGTAAGACCCATCGACCAGCTCGACCCTGACATCTACGACCGGGTACCCGGCGATGACGCCCGTGTCGAGCGCCTCCTTGATGCCCTTGTCCACGCTGGGGATGTACTCCCTGGGGATGACACCGCCGACGATCTTATTGTCGAACTCATAGCCGGTCTCGTCATTGTGCTCGGCGTTGATGACCGCGTGCCCGTACTGGCCACGGCCTCCGGTCTGCCTGACGAACCGCCCCTCGATGCCCTCGACGCGCCTACGAATGGTCTCACGGTAGGCGACCTGCGGACGGCCGATGTTCGCGTCCACCCTGAACTCGCGAAGGAGCCTGTCGACGATGATCTCGAGGTGCAACTCGCCCATACCGGCGACGATGGTCTGCCCGGTCTCCTCATCGCTGCGGACGGTGAAGGTCGGGTCCTCCTCGGCCAGACGCTGCAGCGCCACGGAGAGCTTCTCCTGATCCGCCTTCGTCTTCGGCTCGATGGCCTGCCTGATGACCGGCTCGGGGAAGATCATCTCCTCGAGCACGATCTGCTCGGGATCATCCGCCGAAACCAGCGTGTCGCCGGTCCCCGTGTCGGAGAGACCGATGGCGGCGACTAGCTCGCCCGCGTAGACCTCGTCACGCTGCTCGCGGCTGTTGGCGTGCAGCTGCAAGAGCCTGCCGACGCGCTCGCGCTTGCCCTTGGTGGTGTTCATTATGTAGGAGCCGGCCCTGAGCGTACCCGAGTACACCCGCATATACGTCAGCTTGCCTACGTGCGGGTCGGCCTGCACCTTGAACGCGAGCGCCGCCAGCGGGCCGTTCTCGTCGGCCTCGCGCACGATCTCCTCTCCGTCCAGGGTCTTGCCCTCGACAGGTGGAACGTCGAGCGGGCTCGGCAGGTAATCGACCACGCCGTCGAGCAGCGGCTGTACGCCCTTGTTCTTGAAGGCCGAGCCGACGAAGACGGGGGTCATCTGGATATTGAGCGTCGCCTCGCGGATGGCGGCCCGGATCTGCTCAGGCTCTATCTCCTCGCCCTCCAGATACATGACCATAAGCACTTCGTCCTGATCGGCGACCGCCTCGAGCAACTTCTCCCGATACTCGTCAGCGAGCCCACGCATGTCCTCGGGAATGTCAGTGACCTCCCACGTCGCTCCAAGGTCATCGGTGTAGACGATGGCCCTCATCTCGACGAGGTCGATGATCCCCTGAAACTCCGACTCGGCGCCAATGGGCAACTGCACGGGAACGGCGTTCGCCCCAAGCCTGTCGACCATGGTGCCTACTGCCTTGTAGAAGTCGGCGCCGATCCTGTCCATCTTGTTGACGAACGCTATGCGCGGCACCCCGTACTTGTCAGCCTGCCGCCACACCGTCTCCGACTGCGGCTCGACTCCGGCAACGGAGTCGAACAGCGCGATGGCACCGTCAAGCACCCGCAACGACCGCTCCACCTCTACAGTGAAGTCCACGTGTCCGGGCGTGTCTATAATATTCACGCGATGTTGATCGGCGATACGGCTATGGACGCCTTCGCGGGTGCCCTTGCCGTTCTTGCTCGAGCCTTCGATACCGCCCCAGAACACGGTCGTCGCGGCCGAGGTGATGGTAATGCCGCGCTCGCGTTCCTGGGCCATCCAGTCCATCACGGCGTTGCCGTCGTGGACCTCGCCGAGCTTGTGGGTGAGGCCTGTGTAGAGCAGGATACGCTCCGTCGTCGTCGTCTTGCCCGCATCGATGTGGGCCATGATGCCGATATTTCTGACCCGCTTTAGCGGGATTTTTCTAGATACCTGTACGGCCATATTAGTTCCTCGTCACCACCTGTAATGGGCGAAAGCCCGGTTGGCCTCAGCCATCCGATGCGTATCTTCCTTGCGCTTCACGCTGGAGCCGATGTTGTCCTTGGCGTCGAGGATCTCCCCCGCCAGCCTACGGCCCATCGTCTTCTCGCGCCTGGAGCGGGCGAAGCCAACCATCCAGCGCAGCGCGAGCGTGTTGGCCCTGCGGGAATCGACCTCCACGGGCACCTGGTAAGTGGCGCCACCTACGCGCCGGCTCTTCACCTCCAGGCGGGGCCTGATGTTGTCCAGGGCGTTGTTCAGGACCTGGACGGGGCTAGTGCTCGTGCGCTCCTCGATAAAAGCGAGGGCGTCGTAGACGATCTTCTCGGAGGTGCTCTTCTTGCCGTCCAGCATGATCTTGTTGACCAACTGCTGCACCAGCACGCTCCCGTAGACGGGATCGGCGGCTATCTTCTTCTTTGGTGGCGCTGCTCGCCTCGGCATCTGCTATCCTCCTACGACTTCTTGGTCCCGTACTTGGAACGGCCCTGCTTGCGGTTGTTGACCCCAAGAGTATCGAGCGCCCCGCGCACGACCTTGTATCGTACACCTGGCAGGTCTTTGACCTGGCCGCCGCGCACCAGCACGACGGAGTGCTCCTGCAGGTTGTGCCCCTCCCCGGGGACGTAGGCCGTGACCTCCTGGCCGTTCGTCAGGCGCACCCTGGCGACCTTACGCAGCGCGGAGTTCGGCTTACGCGGCGTCGTGGTCGAGACGCGCGTGCACACACCGCGGCGCTGGGGCGAACCCTGCAGGGCAGGCGTCGCCGCCTTCTTCGTCTGTTTCTCACGCTCTTTGCGCACAAGCTGGTTGGTCGTCGGCATGGCCGCGCCTCTCTCTCTACACCTGGAAAAGGGGACACTACAAAATCGTGCGCCGCAGTCACAACACCGGCTACCCCATTGGTAACCGTTAGTAACCACGACGCATTATTTTAAGCTCAGGAAGCCGTTATGTCAAGCTGTGGGCGGCCAGCAGTTCAGCACTTCAGCATTTCAGTTTCTTGTTCTGCTGACGATCTTACCGCGTGGATTTCGTCTTGCCATCTCCATCAGCGGGCCCGCAGATGCGCTCCTCTTCCGCGTATAAAGCCGGTCAGCCGCCAGCCAAATAGGCTGACAAGCTGACCGGCTGAAATGCTGACTTGCTGACCGGCTAAGAAGCTGCTATGTCGAGCTCGTCCACGTCCTGCGTCCGGTAGCCCTCGACGGCGACGGTGAGCTGCCTGTAGCGCGGCAGGCCTGTGGCCGCCGGTATCAGCTTGCCGATGATGACGTTCTCCTTCAGGCCGGCCAGGCTGTCCACCTTGCCCTCTATTGCGGCGTCGGTGAGGACGCGGGCGGTCTCCTGGAAGGAGGCTGCGGAGAGGAAGCTGTCGGTGGCGAGCGAGGCCTTGGTTATGCCCATCAGCACCGTGTGGTAGGTGGCGGGCCGGCCTCCCTCTTCCTCGACGCGCGCGTTCTCGGCCAGGACCGTGAAGCGGTCGGCGACCTGCTCGGGGAGCAGCTTCGTGTCGCCGGTGTCGTCGACGACCACCTTGCGGAGCATCTGGCGGACGATGACCTCGATGTGCTTGTCGTGGATGTCCACGCCCTGCGCCCGGTAGACCTTCTGCACCTCGTCCACCAGGTAACGCTCGGTGGTGGTGCTCCCGCGGCCGTAGCGGAGGTCGTTCTCCAGGATCTGGTGCGGGTAGACGGAGCCTTCCGTGATCGGGGTGTTCGCCCTGACCTCGGCGCCCTCCACGAACTCGGGCCTCAGGAGCTGGCGCTCGACCTTGTACTCGCGCACCTCGGAGTTGTCCGGGGCGGTGATGACGACCTTGATCATACGGTCGGAGTCGGCCTCCTCGAGGGAGACGATGCCGTCGATGTCGGCCAGGGTGGCCTCGGCCTTGGGGTGCCTGGCCTCGAAGAGCTCGACGACCCGCGGGAGGCCCGCCGTGATGTCCTCGCCGGCGATACCACCGGTGTGGAAGGTACGCATCGTGAGCTGGGTTCCGGGCTCGCCGATGGACTGGGCCGCGATGATGCCGACGGCCTCGCCAACGTCGACGGGACGGTAGGTCGAGAGCGCCCTGCCGTAGCAGCTCTGGCAGACGCCATGCGGGTTATCACACTTGGATGGCGTCCGCACGGGAACGAGCGTCTCGCGCGGCAGCTCCTCGCGCCAGGTGGAGAGGAGGCGCCGCGTGATGTCCGTGCCGGCCTCTGCGACGAGCTCCCCGGTCTCGGGGTTGATGAGGTCGCCGGCGAGGAAGCGGGCGGCTACGGAGTCGTTGGCGTCGCCGCGTCCGCCTTCCAGGTAGAGTGGCAGGTCAACGTAGCCCGTCGAGCCGCAGTCCTCGTCGTTCACGACGACATCCTGTGAGACGTCGACGAGGCGGCGGGTCAGGTAGCCCGAGTCGGCGGTACGCAGGGCCGTATCGGCCTGGCCCTTTCTCGCGCCGTGGGTCGAGGTGAAGTACTCAAGCACCGAGAGGCCCTCCATGAAGTTACTCTTCACGGGCTCCTCGATGATCTCACCCTTCGTGTTCGTCATCAGGCCTCGCATGCCGGCGAGCTGGGTGAAGTTGTTGTAGTTACCGCGGGCGCCGGAGTCGGCCATCATGTAGATCGGGTTCAGGCGCCAGAGGTTGTCCTTCATGGCCTGCTCGACTTCGTTCTTGGCCTCGGTCCAGAGCGTAATTACGCGCTCGAGCCTCTCCTCGTCGGAGATGAAGCCCTGGTCCCACTGGTCTTCTATCTCGTCGACCATGGCCTGGTAGCGCTCGAGTATCTCCTCTTTCTGGTCGGGCACGACGATGTCGTTCTTGCCGACGGAGATACCGGCCCTGGTGGCCGTATGGAACCCGACCCTCTTCAGGGTATCGAGGAGCTGGCTAACCAGCTCCGTTGGGAAACGATCGACGTACTCGGCCACGAGGGCCTTGATCTCACCCTTCTTCAACGTGTGGTTGATGTAGAGGTAGGAATCAGGGTCGTATGAGTCGCCGAGGTAGTCCCTCAAGGTCTGCTCGACGTTCTCGTTGAAGAGGACGCGCCCGAGGGTCGTCTCGATCCGCTGGCCGTTTCGGCGGGTGAGGATCTTGTCGTGGATCTTGAGCGTCCCCTCTTTGTACGCGGCCTCGGCCTCGTCGTAGGAGGAGATGAGCGCCTTGAGCTCGGCGTCTTCGAAGCCCTCCGGCTCGTAGGTTATGTAGTAGAGCCCGAGCACCATGTCCTGCGAGGGGACGGCGATCGGGAACCCGTTCGCCGGCAGCAGTATGTTCTGCGTCGAGAGCATGAGGACGCGGGCCTCTGCCTGCGCCTCGGGGCTCAAGGGCACGTGCACGGCCATCTGGTCGCCGTCGAAGTCCGCGTTGAACGCGGAGCAGACGAGCGGGTGGACCTGGATGGCCTTGCCCTCCACGAGCACCGGCTCGAAGGCCTGGATGCCGAGGCGGTGGAGCGTGGGCGCCCGGTTCAGGAGCACCGGATGCTCCTTGATGACGTCCTCGAGAACGTCCCACACCTCGGGACGGAGCCGCTCGACCATCTGCTTGGCGCTGCGGATGTTGGGCGCGAGCGCCCTGTCGACGAGCACCTTCATCACAAACGGCTTGAAGAGCTCGACCGCCATAAGACGAGGCAGGCCGCACTGGTGCATCTTCAGCCCAGGGCCGACCACGATCACGGACCGCCCGGAGTAGTCCACGCGCTTGCCGAGCAGGTTCTGCCTGAAGCGGCCCTGCTTGCCCTTGAGCATGTCCGATAGGGACTTGAGGGCGCGGTTGCCCGCTCCTGTAACCGCCCTTCCCCTACGGCCGTTGTCGAAGAGGGCGTCGACGGCCTCCTGGAGCATCCGCTTCTCGTTGTTCACGATCACGTCGGGGGCCCCGAGGTCGAGCAGACGCCTGAGACGATTATTCCTGTTTATGACCCTGCGGTAGAGGTCGTTGAGGTCCGAGGTGGCGAAGCGGCCACCGTCGAGCTGGACCATCGGGCGCAGGTCCGGCGGCAGGACGGGGATGGCCTCCATGACCATCCACTCGGGGCCGTTGCCGCTCACGCGGAACGCGTCAACTACCTTGAGGCGCTTTATGGCCTTCTGGCGCTTCTGCCCCTTGGAGGAGGCGACGGTGTCCCTGAGGTCCTTGGCCTCATCATCGAGGTCCACCTGGCTTATGAGGTCCCTTACCGCCTCGGCTCCCATGCCGCCCCGAAAGTACACGCCGTAGCCATACTCGTCGCCGAAACGGTCCTTCATCTCGCGGAAGAGCTCCTCGTCGTCCACGATCTGACGCGGTTCCAGCGTCTGGAACTCCTCCCAGGCGCGCCTGACGAGCCCTACCTGCTCGGTCACGGAGCGTCCGATGTCAGCGATGGACTCCTCGGCTTCCTTGTGGACCTTCGCTATGGCCGAGTCACGGTCCTCCTCGGGGATGTCCGCGTACTCCTCGGTCAGCTCGTCAGGGGAGCTCTCGCCCTTGATGACGCTCTCGCGCTTGGTCCTGAGGGCCTGGATCTGGTCTATTTCCTCGTCCCTGTCGAGCTCGAGCTGCCTGATCTCATCCTCGACCCTGCCACGCAGCAGATCTATGTCGTTGGCCCGCTCCTCGCGGTCGACCCACGTGACGATGGAGCTGGCGAAGTAAAGCACCCGGTCGAGCTCCTTGGGGCTTATGTCCAGCAGGTAGCCCATCCGGCTCGGCACGCCCTTGACGAACCACACGTGCGCCACCGGAGCGGCGAGCTCGATGTGGCCCATCCTGTCGCGGCGCACGCGGGCGCGGGTCACTTCGACCCCGCAGCGCTCGCAGATGATGCCCTTGAAGCGAATCCTCTTGTACTTGCCGCAGTAGCACTCCCAGTCCTTCGAAGGACCGAAGATGCGCTCGTCGAAGAGGCCGTCCTTCTCGGGACGTAGGGTTCTATAGTTGATGGTCTCCGGCTTCGTAACCTCGCCGCGGGACCACTCCCTGATCTCCTCGGCGGAGGCCAGGCCGATGGAGATCTTCTCCAGCTTGTTGATGTCTATGTCGCGCTCTAGTCCCTGCACGCTCTATATACCTCCTCTGCCGAAGGCACCGGGTGGCTCCTCCAGGTTGCCCGTCGGTTCGTCGCGGCTGAGGTTGATACCCAGCGCGCGGGCGGCTTCGTCCCAGTCCCTGCGGTCTTGATCCTCGGCCGCGGCCTCGGCGTTGTAGACCGGCTTGACCGAGAGCCCGAGCGACTGCATCTCCTTCAAGAGCACCTTGAAGCTCGCCGGCACCCCGGGCTCCGGGATGTTCTCGCCCTTGACTATCGACTCGTAGCTCTTGACCCTACCGACCCTGTCGTCGCTCTTTATCGTGAGCAGCTCCTGCAGGGTGTGCGCCGCGCCATAGGCCTCCAGCGCCCACACCTCCATCTCTCCGAAGCGCTGTCCGCCGAACTGGGCCTTGCCGCCCAGCGGCTGCTGCGTGACCAGCGAGTATGGTCCGGTGCTCCTGGCGTGGATCTTGTCGTCCACAAGGTGCAAGAGCTTTAGTATGTACATGTAGCCGACGGTGATCCTACCGTCGAAAGGCTCCCCGGTGCGGCCGTCGTACAGGGTGACCTTGCCACCCCGGCCCATGCCAGTCCTGGAGCCATCGCTCTGATTGACCTTCTCGATAGCCTCGTCAATGTCCTCGACCTCGGCGCCCGAGAATACCGGCGTCGAGACGAAGACCGGCTCGCCGCCGTTCTCCCCGAGGCCCTGGCTCGCGGCCCACCCGAGGTGGGTCTCGAGGATCTGGCCTATATTCATCCGGCTCGGGACGCCTAAAGGAGAGAGGATGACGTCCACGGGACGGCCGTCCTCCATAAAGGGCATGTCCTCTTCTGGCACGATCTTGGAGATGACACCCTTGTTGCCGTGGCGCCCGGCGAGCTTGTCGCCCTCCGCGATCTTGCGCTTCTTGGCCACAAACACCCTGACCATCTCGTTGACGCCTGGCTGGAGTTCGTCGCCGTCGTCGCGGCTGAAGCGCTTGACGTCTATGACGACGCCGCCCTCGCCGTGCGGGACCTTGAGAGATGAGTCCTTCACCTCGCGCGCCTTCTCGCCGAAGATCGCCCTGAGGAGCTTCTCCTCGGGCGTCGGCTCGGACTCGCCCTTGGGCGTGACCTTGCCAACGAGCACGTCCCCCGAGCCGACCTCGGCGCCTATGCGGATGATGCCGTCGACGTCGAGGTTCATCAGCACGTCGTCTGAGGCGTTCGGGATATCGCGTGTGATCTCCTCGGGCCCGAGCTTGGTGTCGCGTGCCTGCACCTCGTATTCCTCGATATGTATGGAGGAGAGGGTATCGTCCTTGACGATGCGCTCGGAGATGATGATGGCGTCCTCGAAGTTGAACCCCTCCCACGGCATGAAGGCCACGAGCAGGTTCTTGCCGAGGGCGAGCTCACCCTGGTCTGTGGAGGAGCCGTCGGCCATGATGGTTCCGGCCTCGACCTGCTCGCCCTCTTTGACGAGCGGGCGCTGGTTGACGCAGGTGCCCTGGTTGGAGCGGGCGAACTTCCTCAAGCGGTACTCATCCAGCTCGCCGCCAGCTCCGCCGCGACGGACCGTGATCCTATCCGAGACGACCCGCTCGACGGTGCCGGCGTGACGCGCCAGCAGCACGTCGCCGGTGTCGGCGGCGGCCCTGAACTCCATTCCAGTCCCGACGTAAGGGGCCTCGCTGCGGAGCAGAGGCACAGCCTGACGCTGCATGTTGGCGCCCATGAGCGCCCTGTTGGCGTCGTCGTGCTCCAGGAACGGGATCAAAGCCGTGCCCACCGAGACAGTCTGAAGCGGCGCCACATCTACGTAGTCGACTTCCTCGGCCGCCACGGTCGCGACGTCCCCGCCCTTCCTGCGGGCCAGGATCTGGGCGTCCTCGACGATCTTGCCCGTCTCGGGATCTGTGGGCGTGTTGGCCTGGGCGATCGTGAACTCCTCCTCCTCGTCGGCGGAGAGGTACTCGATCTCATCGGTTAGCGTCCCGTTCTCGACCTTTCTGTAAGGCGTCTGCACGAAACCGTAATCATCAACGGTCGCGAACGTGGAGAGCTGCCCGATGAGCCCGATGTTCGGGCCCTCCGGCGTCTCTATGGGGCACATCCTGCCGTAGTGCGTAGGATGCACGTCGCGCACCTCTATTGGCGCCCGCTCACGACTTAGCCCACCCGCTCCCATCGCGGAGAGCCGCCGCCTGTGAGACAGTCCGCTCAAGGTATTGGTCTGGTCCATGAACTGCGAGAGCTGCGAGGAGCCGAAGAACTCTTTTATAGCGCTGCTCACGGGCTTGACGTTGACGACACTCTGGGGCGTTATGGAATCCTCGTCCTGGGTCGTCATCCGCTCGCGCACGACGCGCTCCATGCGGTACATCCCGATCCGGAACGCCTCCTGCACCAGTTCTCCGACGGTCCTGAGGCGCCTGTTGCCGAAGTGCTCGTACTCGTCGAGCTTGTGCCGAATGCGCTCGTAGTTGATGCGCCCGAACTCCTCGTCCTCGGCGACCTCCTCGGAGGTCTCGATGAGGCGCCCCAGGAGAGCCTCTATGTCCTCGATGGTGAGCGTGTGGTTCTCCAGAGGCACGTCGAGCTTGAGCTTCTTGTTGACCTTGTATCGCCCTACCTCCGAGAGGTCGTAGCGCTTGGCGTCGAAGAAGAGCCCGTCCACGAGGTTCTGAGCGTTCTCGATGTTGACCGGCTCCCCAGGACGCTGCCTGCGGAACACCTCGAGCAAAGCCTCATCCTTCGAGGAAGTATCGTCCCTCTCCAACGTGTTGCGTATGAGCCAGGAGTCCTCGAACCTGCCCAGTATCTCCTCGGGACCGCCCATTCCGAGCGCCTTGAGGAGCACGGTTACCGGCAACTTCCTCTTGCGGTCGATCCTGACCGAGACGTAACCCTTGGCCTCGACCTCGAACTCGAGCCAGGATCCGCGCCCTGGCATGAGGCTCGCCGTCAGGACCTGCTTGGTCGCGTCCTTGGGCTCCATGATGTAGGCTCCGGGCGAGCGCACGAGCTGCGTCACCACGACGCGCTCCGTTCCGTTTATAACGAAGGTCCCCGAATCGGTCATGAGCGGGAAGTCGCCCATGAAGACGTCCTGCTCCCTGACCTCCCCGGTTTCCTTGACGATAAAACGGACCTTCACGAACAGCGGGGCCGCGTAGGTCTTGTCCTTGGACATGCACTCTTCGACGGAGACCGGCGCCTCTTCGAAGCGACCCTCCCCAAACTCCACGGCGTAAGAACCCGTGTAGTCTTCTATGGGAGAGATCTCCGTAAAGGTCCTCTGGATGCCTTCGTCTAGAAACTTCCTAAATGAATTGAGCTGGATCTCGACGAGATCCGGCAACTGTACCTCTGTGGACTGCAACCGAGCATACGGGTGCCGTTTCCGGCGCACGACAGGGGTCACCAAGTTAGCTCTCCTCCGCATGATTCGTTAAGAGATGGGCAAACACGCAAACGGTTATCTTACCCCTGCAACCAGGGCAAGTCAAGGAATATCTCGAAGAAATATGTCACCGGAAAGGAACCGGCCCGAGAAGTGTAGCACAGCTCTTCGTAGCATGCCACGAACGGCGCTTGCCGTGAGGCATCAGGCTACAGGCATCAGGTAACGACCTGATGCGTCGCGAACCCTGGCGCAACCACGTTTCAGACCTATAGAAAGCGGCGCTCCCGCGAGGGAGCGCCGCCTCTGCAAGCTTCTACCTGAAACCTGCAGCCTGTAGCCTGATGCCTCTAAGCTACTTCAGTTCCACAGCGGCGCCGGCCTCTTCGAGCTGCGCCTTCAGGGCGTCGGCGTCCTCGCGGCTCAGGGCCTCCTTGACGGGGTTCGGGGCCTCGTCGACGAGGGCCTTCGCCTCCTTCAGGCCGAGGCCGGTTGCGGCGCGAACTACCTTGATGACCTGGATCTTCTTCTCGCCGGGACCCTGGAGCATGACGTCGAACTCGGTCTGCTCCTCCTCGGCCTCAGCCGCGCCGTCGGCGGCAGCGACCGCCGGACCCGCAGCGACCGCTGTGGCCGAGACGCCGAAGCGCTCTTCGAGGGCGCTCACCAGCTCCGAGAGCTCGAGAACCGTCATGTTCTCTATGGTTTCCATCAACTCTTCTTTGTTTACAGCCATGTTTCTTCCTTCCTGTCTCTACTTGACTACGACTGTTCGGCGCTCTGCTTCTGCTCGGCGATCTGGCCGAGCGCCACGACCAGACCCTGGACGGTGTTGTTAAGCACGGTTACGAGGCCAGTGAGCGGCGAAGATATGCCCCCGACGATCTGGGCGAGGAGCTGATCCCGGCCCGGCAGCTTGCTCAGGGCCACGACCTCGGCCTCGTCGAGTACGCGGCCACCTTCGAGAAGACCACCTTTCAGGGCGAAGGTCTCGACCTGGTCGGCGAACTCGGCCATCAGCTTCGCGCTGGCCACGGGGTCCTCGGAAAATGCGAGGGCAGTCGGGCCGACGAGGAACTCGGTGAGACCCTCGACCCCGGCCTCGTCCGCGGCCCGCCTGGCGAGCGTGTTTTTCGCGACGACGAACTCGACGCCCGACTCGCGGCTGCGCCGCCTCAGGTCGGTGCTTCTGGCGACATCCATCCCCTGGTAGTCCACGAGCACCGCCGAGCCTGCCCGCAACTTCTGGGTAAGGCTCTCGATCACCCGCACTTTCTCTTCCCTGTTCACTCCAACTCCTCCGCAAATAGAAAGCCCCGAGGCCGCAGAGGCACCCGGGGCTTGGTGATCCCAGAGAAGCTTTCCGCAACCTCGGCCGGATGATTAAGCCCGCGGCGAACGCCGTGGACCCCGGCTGTCTTCGGCTTGCTCTTGACTACAGTGTTCTACAAACTTCTAAAGTTCGCGCGTGATATTAATCCTTCTCTACCGCGGGGTCAACCTTGACCGAAGGTCCCATCGTCGTGCTGAGCGCCACGGACTTGAAGTAGCGGCCCTTGACTGGGGCGGGACGAGCCCGCTGCAGCTCCTCGCGCAGGGCGAAGTAGTTCTCGACCAGGCTATCGAGATCGAAGGACTTCTTGCCTATAACGCCGTGGATTATGCCGTAGCGGTCGACGCGGTACTCGATCTTGCCGCGTTTGATCTCCTCGACGGCCTTGCCCACCTCTTGCGTGACGGTGCCGCTCTTCGGGTTCGGCATGAGCCCGCGCGGACCGAGAACGGGACCGAGCTGGCCAACGGACCTCATCTGGTCCGGGGTGGCCACGGCCACGTCGAAGTCCATGAAGCCATCGTTCTTGATGCGGGAAGCGAGGTCGTCCGAACCGACGACGTCGGCGCCAGCCTCCTCCGCCTCCCTCGCCTTATCGCCTTCGGCGAAGACCGCCACCCTCCTCGTCTTGCCCGTGCCGTTCGGCAGCATGAGCGTGCCTCGCACCATCTGGTCGGCGCGCCTCGGGTCCACGTTCAGGTGGATGTGGGCCTCGACGCTCTCGTCGAACTTCGCGCCGTCCAGGCTCTGCAGCAACTCCAGCGCCTCGCGCGGCGCGTAGCGCTCTTCCGGATCTATCCTCGACTTCTGTTCAAGCAGCTTTCTACCCATTGACAGTTATCCCCATGCTCCTTGCCGTGCCCTCGACGATCTTTGATGCGCCATCGATGTCGGCGGCGTTGAGGTCGGGCATCTTCGTGCGTGCTATCTCCTCGACCTGGGCCCGGCTCACCGTACCAACCTTCATGCGGTTCGGCTCGCCGCTGCCCTTGTCGAGCCCGGCGGCCTGCTTGAGCAGGAACGCCGCGGGCGGCGTCTTGGTTATAAACGTGAAAGAGCGGTCCTCGTAGACCGTGATCTCCACGGGGACGACCTGCCCCAGCTGGTCGCGCGTGGCGTCGTTGAACTGCCGCACGAACTCCCCGATGTTCACCTGGGCCTGGCCAAGGGCCGGCCCTACGGGCGGCGCGGGGTTCGCCTGCCCGCCCGTGATCTGCAACTTCAGCTTGCGCGCTACGCGGCGCCCGCGTCCTCTACCCATATAATCCTCTCTTTAGAGCTTCGCTACCTGATTGAAGGAGAGCTCAACCGGCGTCTCGCGCCCGAAGATGGAGACGAGCACCTTCAACCTCGACTGGTCCACGTTGATGTCCGAGATGGAGCCGGTGAAATCAGAGAGCGGACCACCTATAACCTTGACCGTCTCCCCGATCTGGTAGTCCACCGTGGTCTTGACCTTCTCGCGCGTCTCGACCTCGCCCGGATGCAGGAGCCTCTCGACCTCGGCGCGGCTGAGCGCGAGCGGCGTGTCCCCGGCACCGACGATCTGGGTGACCCCTGGCGTCTGCCTGACGAGCTGCCAGGTCGTATCGTTCATGTCCATATTGACCAGAACGTAGCCGGGGAACTGGCGCTGTATGGTTGGGACCTTTTTTCCGTCCTTGATCTCGATGACGCTCTCGGTCGGGATGCGTATCTCACCGAAGCTTCGGTCCAGGCCCATAGAATCGATCCTGCGCTCCAGGGTCGTGCGGACCTTGTTCTCGTGCCCAGAGTATGTGTTTACGACGTACCACTTCTTCAAAACGTAACGCTCCTAATGCCTACAAGAACTCTAAGAAGTACTATAAGAAGATCAAACGCACCAGGCTCTGGAACACGAAATCCACGGCTGCGACGTAGATCGCCAGGACGATGACGATGATGAGCACCACGGCCGTGCTCTGCCTGAGCTGGTCGCGGTCGGGCCAACTGACCCGCCTTAGCTCGCCCCGCACGTCCTTGGTAAAACGCCTCGGACCGGCAAGCACGCCCCCACCCTTCTTCTGCTGCTGTGTCTTCTTGTTGGACCCCTTCGTCGTCGAGGGCCCGCGCTTGTTACCCATTGTGTCCTCGCATGGCTTTGCCTCTCAGAGCAGGGCAGGAGGGACTCGAACCCACGACCTGCGGTTTTGGAGACCGCTGCTCTTCCAACTGAGCTACTGCCCTCTGTCTGCCGGTCTTACCGGGTCTCCCGGTGCGCCGTATGATGGCGGCACCACGGGCAATACTTCTGTAGCTGGATGCGATCCGGGGTGTTCCGCCGGTTCTTCCTGCTGTGGTAGTTCCGACGCTTGCACTCGTCGCATGCCAGCGTAACCAATTGTCGCACAACTTACCTCCGAATCACAGGGGCGGCAACATTGCCGCCCCCAACACCATCGGTGCCTTATTCCACTATCTCGGTGACGACGCCAGCGCCTACCGTCCGTCCGCCCTCGCGGATCGCAAAGTTGAGCCCCTCATCCATCGCAATCGGTGAGATCAACTCCACGTTCATTACCGTGTTGTCCCCCGGCATCACCATCTCTACCCCCTCCTCTAACCTTATCTCCCCCGTTACGTCCGTCGTCCTGAAGTAGAACTGTGGCCGGTAGTTGGAGAAAAACGGCGTGTGTCGCCCTCCCTCCTCCTTGCTCAACACATACACCTCAGCCTTGAAGCGCGTGTGGGGCGTTATCGTGCCTGGCTTGGCCAATACCTGTCCCCGCTCTATGTCGTCGCGCTTTACTCCCCTCAAGAGAGCCCCTATGTTGTCCCCCGCCTGGGCAGAGTCCATAGACTTGTTGAACATCTCTACTCCAGTTACTACCGTCTTGCGCGTTGGCCTTATCCCTACTACCTCTATCTCCTGGTTTAGTCCTATCTGACCTGTCTCAACCCGTCCCGTCGCTACCGTCCCTCGACCCTGGATGGTGAACACATCCTCTACTGCCAAGAGAAAGTCCCGGTCTATGTCGCGCTCGGGCTCTGGCACATACTCATCTACAGCCCCCATCAAAGAGAGTATGGCCTGCTCCCCGTACTCCCCCTCATCTCCATCTAGTGCCTTAAGAGCTGAGCCTATGACAACGGGGATGTCATCACCCGGGAACTCGTACTCAGAGAGCAGCTCCCTTACCTCCATCTCAACCAGCTCCAAAAGCTCCGGGTCATCGACCATGTCAGCCTTGTTCAAAAACACCACTATGTATGGAACCCCAACCTGCCTGGCCAAGAGGATGTGCTCCCTGGTCTGGGGCATGGGACCGTCAGCGGCACTGACGACGAGGATGGCCCCGTCCATCTGGGCCGCTCCGGTGATCATGTTCTTGACGTAGTCGGCGTGGCCAGGGCAGTCAACGTGGGCGTAGTGCCTGGCCTCGGTTGCGTACTCCTGGTGGGAAGTGGCGATGGTGATGCCCCTCTGGCGCTCCTCAGGGGCGTTGTCTATCTGGTCGAAGGCGACCTCTCGGTTGGCGGGGTCGTTTGGGACCTCCTTGGCAAGGACGCGGGTGATGGCTGCGGTGAGGGTGGTCTTGCCGTGGTCGACGTGGCCTATGGTGCCGACGTTGAGGTGCGGCTTGGTCCGTTCGAATTTCCCTCTTGACATCGATGTTCCTTTCTCGTTCCTATATCCGTATCAAGAGACAAAAGAGAGTAGCGGTGGCAGGACTCGAACCTGCGACACGCGGATTATGATTCCGCTGCTCTAACCGACTGAGCTACACCGCCACGCCTATGTCGTAGACCGAGTATACCCCGGTCCCAGAGCCCCCGAGCGGACTTGAACCGCTGACCCCCTCCTTACCATGGAGGTGCTCTACCGGCTGAGCTACAGGGGCGTATTCTGTTCATGGGGGCGGGAGGATTCGAACCTCCGTAGGCGAAGCCGGCAGATTTACAGTCTGCTCCCTTTGGCCGCTCGGGCACACCCCCGGCCACGCTTCCACAGCACTCTGTGGAGCGCCCGAATATGGTAGCAAACACCACCGACTTTTCAACAGAGTAAACGAGCCTCGGATGAGAGCCCGGGAAGGGATTCGAACCCCCGACCGGCCGCTTACAAGGCGGCTGCTCTACCTCTGAGCTACCCGGGCGCGGCGCCGCAGGCGCCGCGCCGCACGCTGGCTTCGCCAGCTTGTCAGCACGCTCCGGCCTGCGGCCTTCGCTTGTCAGCACGTTTCGGCCTGCGGCCTCCACTTTCAGCACGCTTCGGGCCTTGCGGCCCTCGCTGTCAGCTAAGAGCTCCTCGAGACCATCTTGCCGGCACGTACCGCACGTTCCAGAGATTGTAACAGCGCAAACCCCGTGCCGACATCGCCCCCGCTCTTTGCTGAAAGTGGAGCCCGTCAGGGCGTAGCGTGCTGACAAGGCGCGCAGCGCCGTGCTGACAAGCGGAGGCGAAGCCGGAGCGTGCTGACAAGCCTGCGTAGCAGGCGTGCGCCCCTACGTCCCTCTCCTCCTTATCTCTTCTAACTTGAGCAGGGTCTCCAGCGAAAGACGGTCTGCTACGCGGGACTTTCGCGGGACGTTGGGGCTGCGAGTTACGGCGGGAAGTTCGTCGAGAAGGCTTGCGAACTCGCTGGGGGTGGCGCGGGTCGCGCCTCGGGCAAGGGCGGTGCGTTGCAGGGCGAAGTCGGCGGTGTAGACCGTGGCCGAGTCCCTGAAGGTGGAGAGGAGGCGTTCTATAACGTCGTCGGCGGACTCTCCTGGGGCGCTGTAGACGACACGCACGGCCCCGCCGGCGCGCATCTCGGACCGCCCGGGACCGGGGCCGCGGTGGGCGTCGAAGACGACGATCAGGGGTCTTCCGGTCCATCCCGCCGCCTTGAGGGCGTCGTTTATCAGGAGCTCGCGCGCGGCGTCGAGGCTGTCCGCCTCCCTGTAGCGGTCGAGGGCGCCGATGACGTTGTAGGCGTCGAGGATCAGGGCCACCCGCGCCGCCTCCGCGCCTCGTAGAGCAAGACCGCCGCAGCGACAGAGACGTTTAGCGACCCGACGGCCCCGAGCATCGGTACGGAGACCGTCCCGTCGCACGCCTCGCGCACGAGCCGTCTGACGCCTCGCCCCTCGCTCCCGAATACGAGGCCAACGGGACCCGCAAGATCGAGGTCCGTGTACGGTATCCCGCCGGCCTCGGCGGCGTACACCCAGAGATCGGCGGCTTTCATCGTGTCGATGGCCCGCTTGAGGTTGGTCTCCCGCGCGACGCGTACGTGCTCGCTGGCCCCCGCGCTCGCCTTGACAGCGGACGCCGTTACGCCAGCGGCGCGGTCTTTCGGGACGACGACCCCGCTGGCCCCTGCGCCGTCGGCGGTGCGCAGGACGGCCCCGAGGTTGCGCGGGTCGGTGACGCCGTCGAGGAGGACGACCAGGGGATCGGGCAAAGAGAGGATCTCCTCCAACCCGGAGTAAGGATACGGCTCGACGCGGGCCACGACACCCTGATGAACCCCGCCCCGCGCCAGCTCATCGACCCGCTGTCGGGAGACCCGCCGTACCTTCGCGCCTCGCCTGTTTGCGGCCTCCGCGACTTCCTCGTTCCCGCCAGCGTCGAGGACCTCGAAAACCTTCCGCCGCCCGCTCCACAGCGACTCGACCACGGGCCTGATGCCGTAGATGATCTCCTGCTTCAATTACCGGCGACGAAGGATCGGACCTTCGGACGTGTCCTCGGCGGCCCACCCCTCGGCGTGGAGCTCGTCGCGCAGCCGGTCGGCGGTGGCCCAGTCCTTCTCGCGCCGCGCCCTCTCCCTGGCGGCCATCTGTTGCAAGACCTCTTCCTCCGGCTTCTCGAAGTACCTGATCAGGACGCCTTCCACCTCCGTGGCCTGTTCCCGCGCCAGGTCGAAGCCGAAGATGGTCATAACTTCTTCGATGGCCCCGGCGAGCGAACCGAACTCACCAGCAGCCTCGGGGCGCGCCGAGATCTCACGCCCCGCCCGTCCGGCGACCTCGAAGAGCGCCGCGACAGCCTCTGGGGTGTTGAGGTCGTCCTCCATCGCCGCGTCGAACCGGTCCCTGAGTTCGGCGGCGAGACCGTCGGAAAGCTCCGAAGACGAGGTAGGATCGCTGACCTGGGTGTACAGGTTCTGGAGTCGTTCGTAAGAGCGGCGCTTCTCTTCCAGGATCTCCTCTGAATACTCTATGGGCTGCGAGTAATGGCTCTGCACCAGCCACATCCGAATGGCGTTAGGGCCGTGCAGGTCAACCGCCCTCTCGACGTCGAGAACGTTCCCGACGGACTTGGCCATCTTGTTCGATCCCCCGAGCGTCACCATCCCGTGGTGCGCCCAGGCCCGGACGAACGTGAGGTCAGGATGGGCGGCGGCGCTCTGGGCGAGCTCGTTCTCGTGGTGCGGGAAGCGTATATCCGTGCCCCCGCCGTGGATGTCGGCCCCCTCCGGCAGGTGCTTGCTAACCATCGCGGAGCACTCGATGTGCCAGCCGGGCCGTCCGGCACCCCAGGGGCTCTCCCAGGACGGCTCGCCCGGCTTGGAGGCCTTCCACAGCGCGAAGTCGAGCGGGCTCCTCTTGAAGCCCGTCTGGCCCTTCTCCGTCTCGCGCATCTCATCGGGGCGCTGGTGGCTCAGGGCGCCGTAGCGCGGAAAGCTCTCCACAGCGTAGTAGACGTCGCCGTTGGCTTCTTCCGGGGCGTAGGCGTGGCCCTTCTGTATGAGGTCTTCGATCAGGGAGATCATCTCGGGTATATGCTCCGTGGCCCGAGGCTCGATGTCGGGCATCCCGATGCCAAGCATCCGGAGTCGCTCATGGAAGGAGTCGGTGTAGCGGTCTACGACCTCCTGCCACGGGACGCCCTCCTCGTTGGCCTTGCCGATGATCTTGTCCTCTATGTCGGTGATGTTCTGGACGAAGGTCACATCGTAACCCCGGCTCCTCAGGTACCTGACGACCACGTCCCAGAATAAGGGCGCCCGCGCGTTGCCGATGTGGATGTGGTCGTAGACAGTAGGACCGCAGACGTAGAGCCCAAGCCCCCCACTCTCGCCGACCTCGACCGTCCCTCCGCTCAGGCTGTCCTTTACGCGCAAGCTCATGACCCTAGTCTAGCTTCTCCGGCCCTGACTATCCGCTTTCGCGCCTCATCCGCGCCGAGTACCGCGAAGAGGTAAGCCATCTCGGGCCCCCTGTTCTTGCCCGTTAGCGCGAGCCTCAAGGGATGGAGGAGGTCACGGGTCTTGATCCCCTCCTCCTTCGCCCACGCGCGTAACTCGGCCACAAAGCCACGCGCTTGCTCTACACTTTCGACCTCCCGTCGTTCCAGTTCGGCGGCGACGTGCGCGAAGACCCCGCCGCTGGAGTCGGGCAACTCGTCTGAGAAGGCAGACGGGTCAACCGGGCCGGTGATCCCGCGCAACAGGCGCGGCGCTTCGGAGAGCGTACGCATCTCGTCCCTGATGGCCTCGACCGCAGCAAGCTCCCGTCCACGCGGCAGCGGCTCGTCGAGGAAAGGTTCGAGACGCCGGCGAAGTTCCTCCGCTGGCAGGCGCCGGATGTGGCTGGCGTCGAAGAACAGCAGACGGTCGGGGTCGAAGGTTGCGGGGCTCGACCCCAGGCGCGAAGGGTCCCAGAGACTCGAGATCTCACCGAGGTCAGAGAACTCCTCTTTGCCTTCTGGGTGGTTCCAGCCGAGCAGCGCGAGGTAGTTTACAAGCGCCTCGGGCAGGTACCCTTCGCTGCGGTATTCGGCGACGCTCGCGGCGCCGTGACGCTTGCTGAGCTTCTTGCCGTCGGGCCCGAGGATAACGCCGAGGTGTATGAACCGGGGCTCCGTCGCGCCGAGCGCTCTGTAGAGCAGGCCCTGGCGGGCCGTGTTGGAGAGGTGTTCTTCGCCCCGGATCACATGCGTAATTCCCATATCCGCGTCGTCGACGACCACGGCGAAGTTGTACGAAGGGGTGCCGTCGGACTTCAGGATCACGAAGTCCTCAACGCCCCCGAAGGTGACCTCTCCCCTCAACTCGTCCGGGAAGCCGCCGCTACGCTCCTGAGGACGGAAGTACAGCGCGCGCCGTCCCGACTCGTCCGTGCTCTCGTAGGTACGACCGGCCTCCGTGAGACGTGCGACGGCTCGTTCGTAGACCTCCTCGCGCTCGCTCTGGCGGTAAGGTCCCTCATCGAAAGACAATCCAAGCCAGGCGAGGTCTTCGAGTTGTGCCTGTTCGAACTCGGGTCTGCTCCGCTCCCTATCAGTGTCTTCGATCCGGAGGATCAGGGCCCCTCCAAGGTGCCTGGCGAAGAGGTAATTGAAGAGCGCGGTGCGGGCGGCTCCGAGGTGGAGCAGGCCCGTCGGGCTCGGGGCGAAGCGGACCCTGACCCCGCTCAACGCCGCTCCAGCAGGCAGACGGCCTGGGCGGCTATGCCCTCGCCACGGCCCGTGAAGCCGAGAAGCTCGGTCGTGGTGCCGCGCACGCCAACCCGGGACTCCTCTGTTCCGAGGGCGGCGGCGAGGTTCTTGCGCATGTCCTGTCTGTGGTCCCGGATCTTGGGCTGCTCGCAGATGACGACGGCGTCGACGTTGGACACTTCCCACGACTCTCCGAGGAGCCCGCGGACCTCGCGCAACAACGCGATAGAGTCGGCGTTCTTGTAACGCTCATCGGTATCCGGGAAGTAGTGGCCGATGTCTTCGAGGCCAGCGGCCCCGAGCAGGGCGTCGGTTACGGCGTGGGCCAGCACGTCGGCATCCGAATGGCCGAGAAGACCCCTGTCGGAGGGGATCTCGACCCCCCCGAGCACGAGCCTGCGGCCGTCCTCCGGCGCGGCGAAGGCATGGACGTCGACACCGAGCCCGACCCGCACTATGGCCACACCTCTTGCTTAGCACCCTCTCGCGCGGCGAGAATGGCCTCGGCGAACACCAGGTCCTCCGGTGAGGTCAGCTTAATGTTGGTCTTCTCCCCTGCGACGACCCCGACCCGGCCACCCTCCTGCTCTACTAATGAGGCGTCGTCCGTGGCGGCGCGCAGATACTCTTCGGGCGAGTCGTGTAGACGACGTAGCGGGCCGAGGCGGAAGGCCTGGGGGGTCTGCACGGCGCACAGGTTCGACCTTTCGAGGGTCTCCGAAACGATGCCGTCCCTGGTGACCTTGATGGTATCCGAGACCGGAACCCCGGGGACGACGCCGTCAGGCCCGTTCTCTGCGCTTGCGGCCTCTACGACTCGCTTTATGAGGTCAGGCGTGAGGAGACAACGGGAACCGTCGTGTACCAGTACGATAATCTCGGGATCCTCCGGCAGAAGCATCAGGCCGTTTCTGGTCGAGAGAGAGCGATACTCGCCGGGTTCGGCGCAGGCGGCGTACTTGGTGATCGAGGTCCGTTTCACGAGTTCTTCGATCCTTGGCCCGTCACCGACAGCGTAGATGCTGGCCACCTCGGGAGACTCCTCGAAAGCCCGCAGGGTGTAGCTTAGGGCGGGCACTCCGAGTAGCTCGATGAACTGCTTGGGACGACCCATCCTGCTGCCAGCCCCACCGGCTAGGACGAGCGCGATCGCTGATCTCCCACCCTCTATCTCGGGCCGTCCTCCGGAGCCCCCACGCCCCTACGAAACCTCGCCCGTGGTCTCCAGGCTGCGCTGGCGTTCGAGGCCGCGCTGGATGGCGCGGGCGCGTGCCTGGCCGACCCCCTCTACTTCGTCGAGCTCTTCCTCCGTCGCGTCGAGCAGGCCTTTCAGCGAGCCAAACTCCCTGATAAGGCTCTCGGCCACCCGGCGCGGCAGGCGAGGCACCCGCTCGAGCTGGCGGTACCCCCTTGGCTTGATAAAGAAGTCCTCCAGAGGCTCCGCCGGGCTGTAGCCGAGGGCCCGCGCGATCTGGACCTGCTCCGAGAGCTGCTCGGCGGAGAAGGTCCTGAGTTCGTCCCTGACCGACTCGTAATTTGCCTCTTCGGCCACGTAGTCGCGGAGCAGGGCCTCGTATTGCTCGGGGACGCCGTGGGAGGCCTGCTCCAGCTGCATCTCGACCAGCCGGCCCTCGCTACCAAGCTCCCTCACATAAGCCTGTACCTCCTCGGCGATCCTGACCGAGTACTCGAAGGTGACGACGGCGTTGACGACCTCCCTGAGCGTCACCGCCCCGTCGTACTCGTGCACGGTCAGCCCCCGCGCCTCCTCGCGCAGCCGCAGGGTGAACTTCTCCAACGTCGCGATGGCCGAGTTCGCCTTCGACAGGACGACCCCGATGTCCTCGAGGACGTGCAACCCGTAGGAGCCCTGGTACAGGCTCACCACCCTCCTCCGCTCGGAGACGGCTACGACGAGGCTTCCCGTCTGCTGGGCGGTGCGATCAGCGGCCACGTGGCGCATCCCCGTCTCGGCCGACTCCAAGCTGGAGTCAGGGCTCAGGTGAACGTTTGCGTAGTGGATGACCGACATGTTCTTGGAAACGACGATCGCGCCGTCCATCTTCGCCAGCTCGTAGAGGCGCATGGGCGCGAACTCGAGCTCGACCCTCATCCCGCCCGAGATGATACCGAGGCCCTCCAGTCTCTCCGGGTTGTCGACCACGATCAGGGCCCCGTTTTGCGCCCTTATGATGTTCTCAATGGCCACCCTGAGATCCGTGCCAGGGGCCACGAGCTCGAGGGCCCTGGTCAACTCCGAGGGCAATTGTCGCCTTGGAGGACTCATAAGAGCGCCACCGCCACGGCCTCCTCCAGCGTACCGACCTCCAAAACGCTCGCTTCCCTATCGGCCCTGCCGTTGGCCCTCTCCGAACCGTCTCGCGTTCCCTCCGGCCTGATTATACGGCCGAAGCCCATCTTGGCCATCTCTGTGGTCCGGCGCGGCGCCCCCGAGACGTAGCGCAAATCCCCCGTCAGCCCGACCTCGCCGAAACACGCGGTGCCCTTGCCGACGGGTTTGTCCCGCAGCGCAGAGGCGATGGCCAACGCTACCCCGAGATCCGCAGCGGGCTCCTCGACCCTTACCCCGCCGGTGACGTTGACGTAAACGTCCTGATCGTGCAACGCGAGCCCGGCCCTCCTGCTGAGGACCGCACACAGCATGTTGACCCTGCCCGTGTCCACCCCGTTGGCGATGCGCCGCGGGTTGGCAAGCGGACTCGGGGTGACCAGGCTCTCTATCTCGACCAGCATCGGCCGCGTCCCCTCCAACAGACAGACCGTCACGACCCCAGGCGGCACTTCCTCCTCCCTCCTGGAGAGGAAGAACGCCGAAGGATCCTCGACCTCGACCATCCCGCTGTCCGTCATCTCGAAGACCCCAACCTCGTTCGTCGACCCGAAGCGGTTCTTGAGCGCCCGCAATATCCGAAAAGACTGGTACCTATCGCCTTCGAACTGGAGCACCGTATCCACCATGTGTTCCAGTACGCGGGGGCCCGCTATGGAGCCTTCCTTCGTGACGTGCCCGACGAGGACCATGGCTATCCCCTCGCTCTTGGCGAGCCGCATGAGCCTCGCCGCGCACTCACGCACCTGCCCGACGCCGCCGGGCGCCCCCGAGAGCTCGGGCGAATAGAGAGTCTGGATCGAATCCACCACCACGATCTTCGGACGCTCCTCCAGAATCGTCGCCTCGATGACGTCCACATCAGTCTCCGAGAGCACCCTGAAGCCCCGTCCCTCTACCCCGAGCCTACGGGCGCTCAGGGCCACCTGCCGCGGCGACTCTTCCCCCGAAACCATCAGGCAACCTTCACCAAGATGTCCCATCACCTGCAAGAGGAGCGTGCTCTTCCCGACGCCGGGCTCTCCCCCGACGAGCACCATCGAGCCTGGGACGATACCGCCTCCCAAGACCCGGTTAAGCTCCCCGACGCCAGTGCCCATCCTGCCCCCGCCCTCGACGACGGGAACCTCGCTCAGGGCCAGAGTCCTCCCCGCGGCCCTACCCTTCTGCCGCGTCGCCCGCTCCGCGAAGCCGACGACCTTCTTCGCCTCGCGCACCTCCTCCACAAAGGAGCTCCACTCCCCGCAATCAGGGCAACGCCCCAGCCACTTCGGCGCCTGGTGCCCGCAGTTCGAACAAACGTATAGTGTCTTCGTAGCCACGATTCGATTGTACTGGATCGGCGAAAAAGTACAGCAAACAAGAGTTCAGTACCGTCCGTGGGAGAGATCAGGACGAAGTACATTGCCCTCTGGTTCGAGAATCATTCACTCGAAACCTGAGCTGCAGGAGACGAGGAAGCCGGGAGGCGAGAAAGAACTTACCTGAACCTGACAATGGCCGCGGGAGCGTTGGAGCTTGTGCTCATCGCCCTGACGAAAGGGCGCCTAGGCTACCAGCCGGAAGCTGTTGCGATCTCTGCACGGACGGTGAGATAATGTGGCAGTGACGCTGGAGCTTGTGCGTAGCAGAGGATATCGTGGAAAGGACTCTCGGATGAGGAAGACCGTGTTGCTGTTGGCGTCGATGGCCACAGCATTGGTGTTGGCCGGCGGGGCGGCCCTGGCCGTAACCTCCACCGACGCAGGAGCCCTTCGAGGTACCGAAAGTCGGGACGCCGCACTAGACCGCGCGCTCGAGGAACTGGTCGCCCTGGACGGAGGCCCGCCAGGTGCTATCGCCATCGTGCAGCGAGGCCAGAGCAGAGAGGTCCACTCCTTCGGGGTCCGTAACATAAAGAGCGGTCTGCCCCTGCGCGCAAACGACTACATGCGCCAGGCGAGTACCTCCAAGGCCTTCAGCGGGGCCGTCGCCCTCTCTCTGGTCAGCAAGGGCAAGCTCTCCTTAAACGACACGATCGGCGAGCGCCTGCGGTACTTGCCGCAGCCCTGGCACAAGATCACACTCCGCCAGCTGCTCCAACACACCAGCGGGCTGCCCAACTTCACCACAGATAAGGACTTCCTGGCGGCGTTGGTAGCCAACCCCAAGAACCCGCCACCGCCAGAGGAACTGCTCTCCTATGTGTACAGAAATCCGCTGAATTTCAAGCCGCCGGGTACGAGCTACGAGTACTCCAACTCGGACAACATCGTCATAGCTCTGATGGTCGAGGACGCGACCGGCGAGACCTACGAACAGCAGCTCCAGAAGCAGGTCTTGGGGCCGCTCGGGCTGGAGAAGACCAGCCTCCCCCGCGGCGCCAACCTGAGGAAACCCTTCATCCACGGCTACGACAACGACCCCTCCCAAGAGCCGCCCGATGACCTCAGCGAACTCATTGCCTCCGGGTGGTTTTGGGCTGCGGGGGGCATGGTCTCTACCCCCTCCGACTTCAACGCATTCGTGCGTGGATACGTCGGCAGCGACCTCTTCGACCGCAAGACCCGCACGCTACAGCGGCAGGTCTTCGAAGGTGGGAGCTCGGACCCGCCAGGACCTGGGAAGAACTCGGCGGGCTTAGGAATCTTCCGCTACGAGACCAGGTGCGGGACGGTGTGGGGTCACACGGGCAACTACCCAGGCTACACCCAGTTCATGGCAGCCAGCCCGAACGGGAGACGCTCGGTTACGGTGTCGGTCAACGAGCAGCTTAGTCCTACACAGGGCGCTCCCGGCGTCTTCGACGCACTGCGCCGGGCGGAGGTCAAGGCCGTGTGCGCCGCGCTAGCCGGATGATGTGCCGCCACCATGATGTAGCTACATGGTGCCGGCGCATCGACCTGGGCATCTGGTCGACAAAGTGAGGAGGGTACCGATGTAGCTCAGGTCGTGGCGGTGGGTCGTCTTGGCGGCGGCGCTGTCAGTGCTCGGGGCAACCGCGGCGTTCGCCCAAAAGGACCCCAAAGCCGATGAGCAAGCCTACTTCGGCCATTATGTCTCCGTAGCCCTGTGCCAGGGTTCCTACAGTGTCCTCGAATCCCAGCCCCGCTGCAAGCCCTAGATAGAGCGTGCCTATTACCAGGGAGATTACGGGGTCCACACGGACCACCACAATCAGCAATATTGTTGCGATTGTAGCGATCGCTGTGTGGAGCACGATCAGGGTGTCACTCTTGCTTATCTCCTTCCAGGACTCGTGTCTCCCCGTAGCCGAGCTCCGCGAGGATCTTTTCGTTGTGCTCCCCGACCTCGGGGATGGGGGCCATGACCGGCTCCGCGCCGGCGAGGGTGGCGGGGGGAAGGAGCCCGCGCAAAGAACCCACCGGCGAGCCGAACTCGCGCCAGCGGTTTCGGGCCTCTAGCTGGGGGTGATCGAGGAACTGCCGCACGGTGCGCATCCTGGCGTTCGCCACCCCAGCCCCTTCGAGTCTCTCTATGACTTTTTCTGAAGTGAGGCTGGAGAAGACGCTCTCTATCTCGGCGTGCAGGTCGTCGCGGTTGTCGACCCGACTGGAGTTCTTGTCGAAGCGGTCGTCTTCAGCCATCTCGCCGCGTCCAAGGACCTCCTCACAGAACTTCTTCCACTCGCGCTCGTTCTGTATTCCGAGGAAGATGAATTCGCCATCCCCGCACCCGAACGGCCCGTAGGGCGCTATCGACGCGTGCGAAGCGCCGCTGCGCCTGGGTTCCTCGCCGCCGTACCCGGCGAAGTACGCCGGGAAGCCCATCCACTCCCCCAACGCCTCGAGCATCGAGACCTCGAGCGTCGCGCCCTCGCCCGTCCTCTCGCGTCTGAAGAGGGCGGAGAGGACGCCAGAGTAAGCATACATCCCCGCGGCGATGTCCGCGGCGGAGATGCCGACCTTGGAGGGCGTCTCAGGCGTGCCGGTGATAGAAACCAGCCCAGCCTCGCACTGCACGAGCAGATCGTAGGCCTTCTTCTCCGTGTAGGGCCCGTCGCCGCCGTAGCCCGAGACGGAGCAGTACACCAGCCGCGGGTGCTCCTGTCTCAGCTCTTCAGCGCCGAAGCCGAGGCGTCCGGCCGCACCAGGGGCGAGGTTCTGGACGAAGACGTCGGCCCTGGCCACGAGGCGGCGCAGGATCTCTTTGGCCTCGTCCTGCTTCAGGTCCAGGGCCAGGGACTCCTTGGAGCGGTTGAGCCAGACGAAGTGGCTGGACATGCCCATGACCGTCTCGTCGTAACCCCTGGCGAAGTCCCCGACGCCGGGGCGCTCGACCTTTATGACCCTCGCGCCGAGATCGGCGAGCTGGCGGGTGGCGAAGGGGACGGCTACGGCCTGCTCGACGGAGACCACGGTTACCCCTTCGAGAGGGAGGTTCGCCCCCCTCATCGCAAGCACCTGTCAGGAGCAATCATGTACTGTGTCCCCCGATCCTCGTAGCAGTCCTCTGAGCCTCCTCCGACGACCAGCCCGATGCCCATCCCCTTCCTGGCCCGTGCCTCGCGATTGTTGCGGTGCCGGCCCCATCCTTTCGGGCCACACCACGGCGAAGTCGAAGCCACAGGTAGCACAGTCCACCAAATGGAAGGGCCGGAGCTTGCGCCCCGGCCCTCGTACAGCTTGGTTGACTTTTCCTTACTCGGATTCGACCTTGACGATCTCCTTGGGCTGGGTGACCTTGATGTCCACTATGGACTCCTCCTCGTTTATCTCCTCGGAGGTCTTGTCGTTTGGCTCTATTATTACCTTGGCGCCGTTGGGGATCTCGCCACGCAGGATCATCTCGCTCATCGGGTCTTCGATCATGCGCTGTAGAGTCCGACGCAACGGCCTCGCACCGAATGCAGGGTCGTAGCCCTCTTCGGCGAGCTTGTCCAGGGCCTCGTTGGTGAACTCTATGCTCACGTCGCGCTCGACGAGCTGCTGACGGAGGCGCTTTATCTGGATCTCGATGATGTGGCGCATGTCCTCGCGCTCCAGCTTGTGGAAGACGATGATCTCGTCGATCCTGTTCAGGAGCTCGGGACGGAAGATCTTCCTCAGCTCGCTCGTGACCCTGCCCTTCATCTCCTTGTAGGAGAGACCGGCATCATCCGAGCCGAAACCGAGCGACTTTGTCTTGTTGATCGTCTGCGCCCCGACGTTGGAGGTCATGATGAGGACGACGTTCTTGAAGTCCACGGTGCGACCCTGCGCGTCGGTGAGCTGCCCATCCTCCAGGATCTGCAACATGATGTTGAAGACGTCAGGGTGGGCCTTCTCGATCTCATCGAAGAGGACGACGCTGTAAGGACGGCGCCTGACCTGCTCGGTGAGCTGGCCACCCTCATCGTAGCCGACGTAGCCGGGGGGCGAACCGACCAGACGTGAGACCGTGTGGCGCTCCATGTACTCGGACATGTCGAGCCGGATCATGGCGTCCTGATTGCCGAAGAGGTACTCGGCGAGGGTCCTAGCAAGTTCGGTCTTACCGACACCCGTGGGGCCGAGGAATACGAACGAGCCTGAAGGCCTGTTCGGATCCTTTATACCTGCGAAGGTACGACGGATCGAACGAGACACGGCCTTTATGGCCTCGTTCTGCCCGACGATACGCCCGTGCAGGGCGTCCTCCATCTGCAGGAGGCGCGCGGACTCTTCCTCGGTCATCTTCTTGACCGGGATGCCGGTCCACATCGAGACGATCTCGGCGATCTCGTTCTCCCCGATGGAGACGCGCTTCTCCTCGATCTTGCCCTCGCGCCAGGCCTTCTCGAGCTCGCGTCGCTGGGCGACGAGCTTGCGCTCGGAGTCTCTGAAGCGCGCGGCCTTCTCGAACTCCTGGCCGTCGATGGCGGCCTCCTTCTCGGAGCGGACAGCGGCGAGCTCCTCGTCTATCTCCTTGTAGTAAGGCGGCGAGGACATGGTCTTTATCCTCATCTTGGAGGCGGCCTCGTCCACGAGGTCGATTGCCTTGTCGGGCAGAAAGCGGTCCGAAATGTAGCGGTCGCCGAGTTGCGAGGCGGCCTTCAGGGCCTCGTCCGTTATGTCGATGTTGTGGTGCGACTCGTACTTCTCGCGCAGGCCCTTGAGGATGAGTTCCGTCTCCTCGACCGAGGGCTCGCCGACCTGGATGGTCTGGAAGCGTCGCTCCAGGGCCTTGTCCTTCTCCACGTACTTGCGGTACTCATCTATCGTAGTCGCGCCGATGACCTGGATCTCACCCCTGGCGAGAGCCGGCTTCAGAATAGAAGCGGCGTCTATGGCGCCTTCGGCGGCACCTGCCCCGACGAGGTTATGGATCTCGTCGATAAACAGGATGATGTCGCCGTGGTCGGTGATCTCCTTCATTATCTTCTTGAGGCGCTCCTCGAACTCGCCCCTGTATTTGGAGCCCGCAACGAGGGCGCCGAGGTCGAGCGTGTAGACCTCCTTGTCGCCGAGGATCTCGGGCACCTTGCCCTCCGCGATCTCCTCCGCGAGCCCCTCGACGATGGCGGTCTTGCCGACGCCCGGCTCGCCAATGATGACGGGATTGTTCTTGGTGCGCCTGACGAGGATCTGCATGATCCTCGCTATCTCCTGGCTCCTCCCGATGACAGGGTCGAGCTTGTCCTCCTCGGCGTAGGCCGTGAGGTTCCTGCCGTACTGGTCGAGCTGGCGGGTCTTGGGCCGCTTGGCCTCGACCCCGCGCCCGCTGCCGGCCTCGCCACCGCCGCCCCGGCTGCGGCTACGGCCGCCCCCGAGCCTCCTGACGACCTCCCGCCTCACCTTGTCTGGGTCGACGTCGAGGTTAGAGAGCACGCGGGCGGCTACGCCCTCGCTCTCCCGCACGAGACCAAGCAGTATGTGCTCGGTGCCGATGTAGTTGTGGCCGAGCTGAAGCGCTTCCCTGAGCGCGAGCTCGAGGACCTTCTTCGAGCGCGGCGTGAACGGCGCCTGAGCGCCCGTGCCTTCCTCGCCGTAGCCGACGATGCTCTCGACCTGCTCCCGCACCTCGTCGAGGGCGACGTTCAGGGAGTACAGAGCCTGGGCTGCTACGCCCTCGTCCTCGCGCAGGAGGCCGAGGAGCAGGTGCTCCGTGCCTATATAGTTGTGGTTGAAATGACGGGCCTCATCCTGCGCGAGCACCACGACCTTGCGGGCCCGCTCCGTGAAACGTTCGAACATTAGCGGGATCCTCCTCCGCTCTGAGGGTCCTTCACGGCATCGGGGGTCATAACGGTCTCTAATTGTATACGACGGTCGGAGATCGACGGATTATACATTCGCAAAAAATCTGCCTTTCGAAATGAACTGCGCCTCTTTGATCGCTGCCTCTCTAGCTCGTGCCGGCTGAATGAAGTATACAACCGTCAAGCCCGTATATCGGCACTCTCCACGAGCTTTACGCTCTAAGCGCTATACATCGTGGGAAGGAGGGCCTGATAGTCCTTCTCTAGCGCTTGCTGTAAAAATACCACCGACACCCCGCCGCTTCGGTGTCTCGTCTCACATGGAGAACCTTTCGTTGACCTGATCCAGGGTCAATCCCGCGATGAAAGGCCCAGCTTTGGGCCCGCTGCCCTTACCGAGCAAGACCCTGTAGACGGCGGCGAACGCCCTCTTTGGCTTGAGCCCGCGCCCTATGGCGGTCGAATAAAGCACGTCCTGGACGGCCTCCCCATCCATCTCGGGCTCGAGCCTCTCCGAGACCTCGCGCAGGTACGCGCGCTGCTCGTCGTCGAGTCCCGCCGCGGCCTCCCTCGACTCCTCGAGGCCGAGCAGCCCCAGCCTCATCGACTCCGGCGCCCACGCCGCGGCCCAGTTGCGGGCGTAGCGGAGGTCCCGCGCCAGCCTGTCCGTGTCGCTGGCAGCATCGTCGTACCCGCCCCGGCGCAACATCCGTGCGGCGGCTTCAATGTCGTCGCCGACGGTCTGGGCGACGGTGACCAGGTGGGCGAAGGGGACGTAGGACTCGCCGGTCTCCGCGCGGTACTCGTCCATAAAGCGCGGGAAACCACCTTCGAGGTCAATGTCGAAGCGACGGGCGGGATCGCGGCCGAGGATGATGCGCCGTACGGCATCCGGAGGCATTATCTCGAGGAGATCCTTCGGCAGGAGCACGATACCCCGGGAACTGCTCATGTCCCCACGGCCTTTGAGCCCTATCCATTCGTACTCGTAGCGCCCCGGCACCAGATAGTCGAAGACCTCGCGCGACATCCGGTCGGCGGTGTCAGTCGAGCCGCCCCGGCTTGTATGGTCCTTGCCGAAGGGCTCGAAGGTTACCCCAAGCGCCTTCCACCGGGCCGCGAGCTCGACCCGCCAGCCCAACTTGCCCTCGCCCTCCGAGTAGTTCGCGGCCTCCTCGAAGCCGTCCTCGTCCGCGAAGACGACGCTGGTTTGCTCAGGCACATGCTCGAGGACGCGCATCCCGGTCAGCTTCCCCGACGAGGCACGCGGCAAGTAGGGAGACCAGTCCTCGGGCATCTTTCGATTCGTGACGTCCTGAAGGATCTTACGCAAATCGTCCGTGCGCTCAATGGCCTCGCGGGTTACTTCGGTGTAGACGCCCTGCTCGTAGAGATCATGTGAGCGGAGCACCTCTACGTCCATATCCATCTGCCGCAGCGCCTCCTCGAACGGCGCGAGAAAGTGCTCGGCGTAAGAGACGTGGCATCCTTCGGGATCCGGTATGTGCGAGAGACTGTGGCCGATGTATTCCTCGTAGCTCTGGGGGATGCCCGGTGCTATCTTGCGCAACGGATCTATGGTGTCAGCGTGGAAGATGAAACGGACCTCCTCGCCGCGCGCCCTCAAGGCATTCGCCACCGCCTCGGCGACCAGGACCTCGCGAAGGTTCCCAGCGTGGATGTTGCCGGAGACGCTAATGCCGCTCACGACCACGTGCGGCCCCGCGCCGAGGGATTCGGCGACCTTCTCGGCCCAGGCAAGTATGGGGACGCCGGTCGAACTACCGGTCTCGGTCATGCGATGCTCCAGTTGGGTCGTTGAAATCGGAGAGGTGCGGGTCGGGCGCCCTAGCTCGCCGCCTCGACGTTGACGATCTCGTACTCCGTCGCGCCGCGGGGGGTGGATACCATGACCTTCTCCCCCACTTTCCTCTTCAGGACGGCACGGCCCACCGGCGAGGCGTGGCTCAGCTTCCCGCTCGTCGGGTCGGACTCGTTGGCGCCGACGATCTGGAAGGTCCGCTCCTGCCCCTGCCCGACGACCCTGAGGGTCACCGTGGTACCAAGGTCGACCGCGTCCTGCTCGGCCTCCGAAGGATCCACGACCTTGACGTTGCGTGCCCTGCGCTGCAACTCACCGATCCGGCGCTCCAGCAAACCCTGCGCGTTCTTCGCGTCGTCGTACTCGGAGTTCTCCGAGATGTCCCCGAACTCACGAGCCTCGCGAATGCGGTCGGCGATCTCCCTGCGTCGCACATCGGTAAGGTATGCAAGTTCCTTCTGGAGCTTCTCCAGACCCTCAGGGGTAACGAGCTCCTGGTTCTTGTCCGTCATAAGCCGCGAGATTATAAGGGTGAGCGCAAAGGGTGTCAACGGGAAACGCTTCGCGTTTCAGCACGCTGCCTGCGGCAGCTTGTCAGCACTTCAGCATTTCAGCACTTCAGCATTTCAGCCCGCCTACGGCGGCTCTCAACACTTCGGTAAGCCTCAACGTCGTTCCCGAACGGAAAAGCTACCAGCGTGCTTCTCTTGACTAGCTGAGGTCGGACGAGTGCGGTAGCGCGGACGGGGCATCGAGCTGAGGGCTGAAGTGCTGACAGTGAAATGCTGACGAGCTTTCACGCATTCATCTCGTAGAGCGCCAAGAGCCCCTTCAGTGTGAGGTCGGGGTCGAACTCTTCAATTTCGCGGCAGTAGGGGATGATGACGCCGGCGGGGCCGCCGGTGGCGACGACGCTGACGTTGTCTTCGCCGAGCTCGTCGCGGGAGCGGCGGATCAGGGCGTCCACGGCGCCGGCGTAGCCGTAGATAAAACCGCTGCGGATGGAGTCGGGGGTGTTGGTGGCTATGACCCTTGGCGGCTCTTCTTCGAGGTCGACGCTGGGGAGCTTGGCCGTCTGGGCTACGAGGGCCTCCAACGAGACGTAGAGGCCCGTGAGAATTGCGCCCCCGAGGTAGCAACCTTCGCCGTCTACGGCTTCGACGGTCGTGGCCGTTCCGATATCGACGATGACCGCGGGGAACCCGTAGTGCCTGCCCGCGGCGACGGCGTTGGCGATCCTGTCGGCCCCGACGGCCTCGGGGTCGTCGTAGCGATTGTCGAGGCCGGTCTTCATGCCCGCGGTCACGCTGTAGAAGGGGACCCCGAAGACCCCCGAGGCCAGGTTTCTGTAAGAACGCGTGAGACCCGGCACGACACTGGAGACTATGACCGCGCTTATCTCTCCGAGGCGCAGGCCTTCGAGCGCGAGGAGCCCGGCAACGAAGACGGCGAGCTCGTCCGCCGTGCGGTGCACCTCGGTCGCGATGCGCCACTGCCCGCGCGACTCCTCCCCCTCGAAGAGCCCGAGGACCGTCTGCGTATTCCCGACGTCCACTGCCATCAACAAAGCTCCTCAGCCTCCCCGAACATCCGGATTCCTCCACGTCTGGCGCTCGCCAGGAGTTCCCTGACCCTGCCGCGTTCCGGAATATACAGATCCAGGTCCAGGTCCGCGAGCCCCCTGAGGTTGAAGGCGCGCATGACCCCAGCGTGCGGCACCAGGAAGTCAGGCTCCTCGATCTCTTCTTCCCCGAAGAGCAGCACGTCTATGTCCAGGGTGCGCGCGGCCTTCTCGCCCTTCCTCTCGCGTCCGAGCGCGGCCTCGACGCCCTGGCAGTAGCGGAGGCACTCGATAGCCCCAACGCCGCACTCTAGCTCGACCACGCAGTTCAGATAGTCCGGCTGCTCCTCCGCGACCTCGACCGGCACCGTCTCGTAGACCTTCGACGCACCGATGACCTTCATCCGCGGTCCTCGACCGAGAGCGGCGACCGCCGCCCGCAAGCATTCGAGCCGGTCGCCCAGGTTGCTGCCGAGGCTCAGGAACACGCGCGTCACCGGCATAACGTGTGGAGCACGGCTTCCGCAGTCGCGAGCGCTTCGCGGTTGGCGCGCACGTCGTGCACCCGGAAGAAGGTAGCGCCCTTCTCGTAGGCCAGCACCGTGGTGGCCACGGTGCCGAAGACGCGCTCACTCGCCTCCTTTACGCCGGTGATCGTGCCTATGAACGTCTTGCGTGACGCCCCGATGAGGACCGGAAACCCGAGGCTCCCGATGGCATCTAGGTTACGGAGAAGCGCCAGGTTATGCTCCAGGTTCTTCCCGAAGCCGATGCCTGGGTCAACGATTATGTTCTCGGGTCGTACACCGGCCCGGACGGCATGCTCGGCCCTCGATTCGAGAAAATCCGTGACCTCGCTGACCACGTCCTTGTAGTGGGGCTCCCTCTGCATGGTCTTCGGTTCGCCCTGCATGTGCATCAGGATGACGGGGCATCGAGCATCGGCCGCCACAGAGGCCATGCGGGGATCGCCGCGGAGCGCGGTAACGTCGTTGACGAGGCGCGCGCCGGCTTCGAGGGCCGCGGCTGCAACCTCGGATCGGTAAGTGTCTACGGAGATCAACGCTTCGGGTCGCGCGGCGAGTATCCGCCTGACGACGGGGACGACGCGCCCGACCTCTTCCTCCTGGGAGACCGGGTCTGAGCCGGGGCGGGTTGACTCCCCTCCGACGTCTATGATCCCTGCTCCCTCGTCGATCATGGCGGCGGCGTGCTCCGCCGCGGCCTCCGGATCGAAGAATTGCCCGCCGTCGGAGAAGGAGTCGGGGGTGACGTTGAGGATGCCGACGACGACGGGGCCGGGACCCGTAAGTGGAGTCCCGGCCCTCGTGCGGCTCACGTCTAGTCCTGGTAGCTACCCCTGTAGCGGCCGTCCGAGTCTGGGACGGCGCCGTTGGGCGAGACGTTGTCCTCGGCGTACTCCTCGATCAGGCGCTGCAGGTGCTTGGCGTCGACGGTCTCGTACTCGATCAGCTCGGCGGAGAGCTTGTTCAAGAGCTCCCTGTTCTTGATCAACAGGTCTTCGGCCGTGTCGTAGGACTCGTCGACGATCCGTCTTATCTCCTTGTCTATTTGGAAGGCGATCTCGTCCGAGTAGTCGGGCTGGTTGTTGAAATCGCGGCCCATGAAGACCTGTCCCTGCTGATGCCCGAGGGCCATCGGGCCGAGCTTCTCGCTCATACCGAAGCGGGTGACCATCTGCCTCGCTGTCTGGGTCACGCGCTCGAGGTCGTTGGAGGCGCCGGTGGTGATCTCCTCGAAGACCACCCTCTCGGCGGCCCGGCCGCCGAGCATCATCGCGAGCTGGGCCATTAGCTGGCCGCGGCTCATCATGAAGCGGTCCTCCGTTGGCAGGCTCATGGTCACGCCGAGGGCCTGGCCACGGGGGATTATGGTGATCTTATGCACCGGGTCGGCCTCGGGCACGAGCGCGCCTACGATGGCGTGCCCGGCCTCGTGGTAGGCGGTGATCTCTTTCTCCTTGTCCGAGATGAGCCTGGTCTTCCTCTCGGGGCCGGCGATGACGCGGTCTATGGCCTCTTCCATCTCTAGCATGTCGACCTGATCCTTGTCGTGGCGGGCCGCAAGGAGCGCGGCCTCGTTGACGAGGTTGGCCAGGTCGGCGCCGGTGAACCCAGGGGTACCTCTGGCGAGCGTGCCGATCTCCACGTCTGGCCCAAGGGGCTTGCCGCGGGTGTGGACCCTCAGGATCTTCTCCCGCCCGGGGAGGTCGGGCCTGTCGACGACGATCTGCCGGTCGAAGCGGCCCGGTCTCAAGAGCGCGGGGTCGAGAATGTCGGCCCGGTTGGTGGCGGCGAGCATGATTATGCCGCTCTTGGAGTCGAAGCCGTCCATCTCGACGAGGAGCTGGTTGAGCGTCTGCTCCCTCTCATCGTGACCGCCGCCCAGGCCAGCGCCGCGCTGCCTGCCTACGGCATCGATCTCGTCCATAAATATGATGCACGGAGAGTTCTGCTTGGCCTGCTCGAAGAGGTCGCGCACGCGACTCGCGCCGACCCCGACGAACATCTCGACGAAGTCGGAGCCCGAGATGGAGAAGAACGGCACCCCCGCCTCGCCGGCGACGGCGCGCGCCAGCAGCGTCTTGCCAGTGCCGGGAGGCCCGACGAGGAGCGCGCCCTTGGGTATGCGGGCACCGAGCTTCTGGAACTTCTGGGGAGATTCGAGGAACTCTTTGATCTCCGTGAGCTCCTGGACGGCCTCGTCGGCCCCGGCGACGTCTGAGAAGGTCACCTTGGGCTGGTCCTTGGTCATCCTACGCGCGCGGCTCTTGCCGAAGCTCATGACCCTGTTTCCGCCGCCCTGCATCGAGCTCATGAACAGGATGAAGAACAGCACGATGAGCAAGATGGGCGCCAGGGTGCCGAGCAACGTAAGCCAGAAGCCCGTGTTCTGCGGGTCGACCGAGTACGCTATGTCCTGCTCGTCGAGCTGGGCGGCCACGTTGGTCATCTGCGTGTAGGAGTACTCGAACTGAGTGTCGCCTCCCTTGCCGTCGGCTTTCAGGAGTCCCTTCACCGTCTGGTCTTCGTCGTAGACCGTCAGGTAGTTCTCGTTGGTCTTGGAGAGATCGGTGACGAAAGACTCCTCCTGAACGGCCTTATTCCACTGCTGGGAATTCAGCTCGTCCACCTCCGTGCTTCCCCGGCTCAGCATGTTTACCAGGACGACGGCCAAGACTATGAGGATGACGAAATACAGCAGCCCGCCGCTTCTCAAGATTCTGCCCAAAGCTTCTTACCTTCCATGAAGTGCGTCTAGGACAGGGGAATTATACTACCTGCTGGCCGGATAGAGCACTTCAGCTAGTCAGCACTTCAGCATTTCAGCTTGCTCTTGCTGAAATGCTCGGGTATGGGGAGCGTCGAGTCTTCCGCAATCCGCTGTAAAGAGTGCTAGGTGTAAGTCAGCGACGTGGCCGGCGTCCCTTATCCGCGCGCGTTGGCTGACAGGCTGAAATGCTGACTAGCTGAAATGCTGAAAGACCTCGGGCTTGAGTACGCAGATATCCGGGAGGTTACGGTAGGCACCGGCATAGTCGAGCCCGTACCCGACGACGAACTCGTCGGGCACCTCGAAGCCGAGGTACCTGACGTCGAGCTCCGCGCGGCGCCTGGACGGCTTGGAGAGGAGGGCGCAGATCTCGAGCGAGGCCGGCCCCCGGGCGTGCAGGGAACGCATCAGGTAAGAGAGCGTGAGCCCCGTGTCTATGATGTCCTCGACGATGAGTACGTGACGGTCAGTGATGTCCTCTTCGAGGTCCTTGAGGATGCGTACGACGCCGCTCGAGGAGCTGCCCGAACCGTAGGAGCTTATGTCCATGAAGTCCAGCTCGCACTTCAGGTCTATGCTGCGCATCAGGTCGCTCATGATAACGACCGCGCCGCGCAGGATGCCTACAAGGAGCGGCTTCTCACCCCTGTAATCCTCGGTGATGCGAGCCCCGATCTCGCGCACCTTCTCCTCGATCTCCCGGGAGGTTATGAGCACCTCTTTCACGTCGGGCATCATACTGGACATGCTCACGAGATTCTCACTACCTCTAACCTCAAGATCTTCTCCGTCCCCTCATCTACCTTGAACGCCTCGCCGAGCTCACCGCCCGACACCCAGGCCACCTCACCCCGCCCGTCTACCACGACGGGCGTCCTGCGCCTGAGGTCGCCGGGAACCTTCCTGTCCATCATCGCCCGCAAAACCTTCCTACTACCACCAAGGCCCAACGGCCGGATAATATCCCCATCCCGCGCCATCCGCACGGTATATGGTCCTTTTCCGGCGTCCAGATAAGCCACTTCGGCCAACGCCGCGTCCATGGGATCGTAGCCGACAGCCTCCCGCGCGGTGACCTTCCACCCCCCGAACACCACCGACTCCCCGGCCGAGATCTCCCTCCACCCGTAGTCCACGGACCGCGCCCCCCTGTATAGGGCGAGTTCCCCGGTGGCCCGGCCCGAGGCGACCACGCCGCCCGGCAGGTCCAACGTCCGTGTACCCTCGCCGCCTTCTAATAGCCCAAGCACGGCCTCGACCAGATTCGAAGGCAGCGGCGGCGCCCCGGTCTTCTGGGCCGCGTACGCCAGCCGCACCGCATAACGCCGGAGCGCGGGCCGCAACCCCGCGAGTGCGTCGCGCGGAACGACCACCTCGTCTCCCCTCCTCTCCAAAGCCCCGGCCGCCAGCCCTTCGAGGACTTCGAGGTCCTCACGGGCGAGGGCCGCGGCGCGCGCCATGTTGCGGGACGCCGCCGGATAGAGTTCCTCAAGGACGGGCATGACTTCCAGGCGGACCCGGTTACGGGCGTACTTACCGGTCAGGTTCGTGGGGTCCGTACGGTAGGGCTGGTTCAGGGCTTCCAGGTACTCCAGAACCTCCAGGCGCGTGCTCTGGATAAGGGGACGCTGGACCGCGCCCCGCACGGGCGGGATGCCCGCGAGCCCGCGCAGCCCGGCGCCGCGCGCCAGGTTCATAAGGACGGTCTCGGCCACGTCGTCGGCGGTGTGGCCGGTGGCGACGGACCCGAGTCCCAGACGGCCAGCCAGTTCTCCGGCGAGCCTGTACCGCTCGTCACGCGCCCGCTCCTGAAAGTCGGAACCGCCATCGAGGCTGAGATGCCTCACCTCGCAGGCCACATCCAGCCGCAGACAAAGCTCGCGGACGAACTCGGCGTCCCCGCGGGATTCCTCGCCACGCAGACCGTGGTCTACGTGCAGCACCACAGGTTCGCCGCCGAGGGCGACGATCACTCGCAGCAGAGCCACCGAGTCAGGCCCGCCCGAGACGAGCACCAGCGGGCTACGAAGGTCCATACCGTAACGCTCCGCCGTCCGCCGCACCATATCCGGGAGACGCGAGGGGTTCATACAGATATTCTAGAGCGGTTCGCGGGCGGCGCAGACTTTCCGGATCAAGGCATCAGGCTACAGGCATCAGGTTTCAGGGGTGTTTGGACGGTCCGCGGAGACGTCGAGGCCCCGCTCGCCGGTTCGGCCACGCGAGAAAACAAGCTGAAATGCTGACGTGCTGAAATGCTACAAGCCTCAGGCCTGCTGCTCCTGGCGCCTGGCCATCTCCTCGGTTTGCTCCTGCTCCTGCAGCATCGGCCGTTCTTCGGGGATCTGGGCGTCGGTGACCGTAATGTTGACCTCGTTCACGCGCAGGCCAGTGAGGTTCTCCACGCGGTTGATCACGTTCCGCCTGACGGCGTCGGTGACCCTGGGTATCGACTGGCCATATTCTACGGCCATCGTGAGGTCGACAGCGGCCTCTTCCTCGCCAACCTCGACGCTGACACCCCTGGAAAAGTTCCCACCGCCACCGCCGGTGACGTTGCCCGTCACGCTCTGCAGGAAGCCGCCGACGGCCGCCGTGGTGCCGCCACCCATCTGGACCTTCTCTACCTCCTGCGCCGCGATGCCGGCGATCTGGGATACCACGGAGTTGCTTACGGTGGTGGTGCCCATCTCGCTCTTGAGAGGACTTCCCTGGCTGCTGCCGCTACTCTCGCTCATGCTCGTCCTTTCCGGTCAGTTCGTCGGACGAGGGACGATCGTGCAGACGGACGTACTACCTGCACCGACGTACACGACTTCCCACGCCCACGGCTATACAGGCTGACTACCCCGCCGACCCTGATCCTAAACCCCGCGATTTCCCGTTCGCACGCAAGGGATGGGCTTGAAGAGGAAGCCGGGAAACCTCTCAATCCGAGCCCTGGAAAGCGCGTCGGTAGGTGTGCGGGCTGGTGCCGACCAACTGCTTGAAGCGATCGCGGAAACTCGTCGGGGAGCCGAACCCGACCTGGATGGCGATCCGCTCGACTGAATGCCCCGTTGTCTCGAGCAGGTACTGCGCCCGGCGGATCCGGGATCTGCGCAGCCACCGCAGTGGGGTCGTGCCTGTCTGCTCCCGGAAACGCCGATTCAACGTGCGGGTGCTCATCGTCGCCCGGGCGGCGATGTCGTCGAGGGTAAGCCCCCGGTGGGCATTGTCTTCCATCCAGCGCAAGAGCGGCTCGAGGCTGGAGCCGTCCGCGCCGGGTTGCTCGTGCACGATGAATTGGGCCTGCCCCCCGTCGCGTTCGAGGGGCATCACGGCCAGCCTTGCGGCGTCGGCCGCGACCGCGGAACCGTGATCCCGCCTTATCATGTGCAGACAGAGGTCCAGGCCGGCCGCGGCGCCCGCCGAGGTGAGGACCCGGCCGTTATCTACGAAGAGCACGTCGGCGTCCACGTCGATACCGGGATAGCGGCGGGAGAGCTCTCTTGCCGCGGCCCAGTGAGTGGTCGCGCGCAGGTCGTCAAGTAACCCAGCGGCGGCCAGGATGAACGCGCCGACGCAGATCGACGCGATCCTGGTTCCATCCTCGGCCGCCTCCCGCAACGCCCCAAGCACATCCTCGGGGATCGGCGCCGTAGGGTCGGCCAGACCCGGCACGACGATCGTGTCGGCCCCGGCCAACGCGCCCAGTCCCCACGGGGCACGTATGGCGAAGACCCCCGCGTCGACCTCGGCGGTCGAGCCACAGACACGTACGCTGTACGCCCTCCTCCCGTCGGGCAACCGGGCACGCCCGAAAACCTCGACCGGGGTCGACAGATCAAAGGCCAAGACCCCGTCTAGCGCGAGAACGGCCACCGTGTGCATGGCGATACTGTACCGCTGAGTTGCTGAGAGCTTGTAAAGTGGTCTCAGACCTCTTTGCGAGCAACTGATGAGCGCGTGTCTCAGGCTGACGCGGCAGTACGCACCAACTCGGAGAGCCCGCGCCGAGAATCGTTGTGTTTTCGATCAGCTCGAGGATCTTCCATGCCGTCGGCGACGATGCTAATATTCCCCTGTCGACACGGTAGGAGGGGGCTCCATGGGTTCAAGGCACGTAGTGGCGTTTCTTGGGGCTGTGGTCCTGGCTGGCGCGCTCTCTTTATTGTCGATTGCGGTCGGATCCGAGAGGGCTGGGGCGGCGACGACCGTCGAGACCTGTGGCGGCATTAGCATCACCCTGAACGCCCAAGAGAGACACATCCTCGTACTGCACAATGAGGCCCGCAAGGACCACGGTCTGGAGTCCCTGTGCGTGGACCTCAGGCTCACCATGGCCGCCCGTTCTCACTCGAGGGAGATGATCGAAAAGGATTACTTCTCCCATGCCTCCTACGATGGTGAGGGCTCCAGCGCCCGCCTCGGGAGCTTCGGCTACGACTGTGGCATCTGCGCCGAGAACATCGCCGGGGGCTACGGCACCCTTGGGGAACCGGACCCCACCTTCGAGCGCTGGATGGACACCGCGGATCACAGGGACAAAATCCTCAACGACACGTTCCGGCGGGTCGGCGTGGGAACCGACACGGGCAACTACAAGGACATAGAGGGCTACACCATGTACACGGTCGATTTCGGGGACCGGCGTTAGAGACGAAAAAGGCCCGCGCCTGCGGGCCTCGGAGAAGTAGCGGGGGCAGGATTTGAACCTGCGACCTTCGGGTTATGAGCCCGACGAGCTACCAGACTGCTCCACCCCGCGTCGTGGCGAAGATTCTAACACCGGTCCGGAGTTTGTAAAGGCGGGCGCCGCCATGATACGGTAACCGTCTATATGGTCATTTTTGTACTGATCCTGATCCTCCTGGGGGCCCTGATCTCCTCGGTCACGGCCTTCCGCGCGCTCGGGGCTTACCTGAGGTTTCGCCGCGCCCGCGCGAACTTCCAGAGCGAGGTTACGGACGAGGTCGTCCGCCTCACCTCCCGAACGGATGAATTGGAGATCAACCTCTCCGCCCTCGACGCGCGCGCGTCTGAGCTTCCGATCCAGATCTCCGAGCTGCAGCAGAGCCTGGCCAGCCTTCAGGTTCTCACCCGTGCCCTTGGCGCCTCGCTCCGTCAGGTGCAGAAGGTCCTTTCGTTCAACGCGCTCAAGACGCTCAGCGCCGCCCGCATAGGCAGGATGATCCAGAACGCTTCGGCACCGAAGAACAGCGGCTCCGGCTAGAGCCGCCGATGCCACGGATGAGCCCCATCCGTATACTCCTCGGGATGGACGAAGAGCACCCACAGCAACCGCGAGGCACAGAGACACCTGAACCCTCCGGTGAGAGGTGCGAGGTCTGCGACACGGAGATGTACGGCCTGCACTGCAAGCTCGTCTGCCCCAATTGCGGCTACCGTCGCGACTGCTCAGATCCCTAACTTCCGATGGCGGAGAGCGCGCGTTCGCACCAGCCCGTGACCTCGGCGTTGACCGTCATCGCGTCCCAGTCTTCGGGACCATACCAGCCGACCCTATCCTCGCTGTAGTCCGGGTGAATCTCCGCCGGACCGGTCGGTCTGGCGAAGTAGATCAGGTCTATGTGCTGGTGCCCGGGCCCGATGTTCTCGAGCTGCACCCCGGCAGGACGGTGCAGTTGCACGGGGTCTGCGATGTCGTCGCGTCGCTCGCCCACAAGCTCCACCCTTATCCCTGTCTCCTCGAATACCTCCCGCACGGCGGCCCCGTCGGGAAGCTCGTCCTTCTCGATGTGACCACCAGGGGGTAGCCACATGCCGAGCTTGCGGTGGAGGTGGAGCAGGACTTTGCCTTCCCACACCACGAACACGGCCACCGTGAAGTGCCTGCCTGTTTGCTCGTAACCCAAAACGCCTTCCAGATTACACCAGACGGGGTGGGCGGGATCACAGTCCGGCGGCGCGAGCGTGCATAATAGAGGCTGGCAGACGAGAGGCGGCAGAGAGGCGAGTAGTTGCCACCGGTTCCAGAAGAGGCTTTCAGGCGTACCGACGAGACGCCGGACGAGGAATTCTACCGGACGCCCCGGCTAGTTACTCACATAGACGAAGGGGCGATCGCCGCCGTCACGCAGCTCTACAGAGAGTTTTTTCCTCCCGGCGGAGAGATATTGGACCTGATGAGCAGCTGGGTGAGCCACCTTCCGCCCGAGGTCGAATACCGGCGGGTCATCGGACTGGGCATGAACGAGGTGGAGTTGCGCCGCAACAAGAGGCTGGACTCCTACATCGTCCAGAACCTGAACGCGAACCCCCTGCTACCACTTGGTACCGGGGAGTTCGACGGGGCAGGGATTTGCGTCTCCATAGACTATCTGACCAGGCCGGTCGAGGTTCTGCGCGAGGTCGGGCGTATCCTAAAGGTGGGCGCGCCGCTGGCGATTACCTTCTCGAATCGCTGCTTCCCTACGAAGGCGGTCGAGATCTGGCACCGCCTAAACGACGCGGGCCACATGAAACTGGTCGAGGGCTACCTCGAGGAGGCTGGTAACTTCGATAACCTCTGCAGCCTCGACCGCAGCCCGCGCCGCAAGTTCTCCGACCCACTCTACGCCGTCGTCGGGGAGAGCACGGGGCCTTACGCCGGTGGACGGGCGGGTTAGACTTGGTGGGCAGGCGGCGAGAAGGAGAGAGATGAATATTCGTCAGGCGAATGGGATCGGCAGGGTACATGTAGCCATGCCGGGAATGCGGCAGACGTACTGCGGTAGGTCGATAAACGACGAGGACTGGCTCACCACCTCGAAAGAGGCCAACTGCACCGGTTGCGCACGGGCCGGTGCGCCGTTAGAACGAAACGCTGTCAGCGCTGAGCGCTGACAGCGTTTCGGCACGCCTGCTTCGCAGGCTTGTCAGCACGCTCGGGCTGGCGCCCTCGCTTGTCAGCTCGATTCGGCCTCGCTTTCAGCGTACTGGCTTTTTGGCGGGTGGCTCGTGATCGAAGCGGGGTGAGCCTCGCACCGTCTGTTAGATGGATGGCCTCCTGTGGGTAGACTAAGTGGGTGATAAGTCCGAGTTCGGTTTGGGGCGCGTGCCTACGGGAGGACGGCTTATGAAGATACCGGGTATGCAGTTGATCAGGAAAGCCGAGAGCAAGGGCAACGAGGCTGAGGTGCCGCTCGCGGAGAACCTCGGGCTCGTCGACTTCTTCAAGCTAACCTACAAAGAGATCAACGAAGACCACGTTATGGCCTTCGCGGGCAACCTCACCTACAAGGGCCTGTTCGCGGTCTTCCCGTTCTTCACTTTTCTGCTTTCCCTGCTTGGTATCTTCAACGCCACAGGCCTCGTCAAGACCATGGTAGATGGGCTCTCGGGCGTGGCGCCGCAGTCGGCCACGGTGTTTATCGAGGATCAACTCCTCAGCATCACGCAGAGCCAGGCCGAGAGCGCTTTTACGTTCGGGGCGATCATCTCGATCCTGCTCGCCCTGTGGGGGGTCTCTGGGGCGTTCCGCTCGGTCATGGAGGCGATGAACGTCATGTATGAGGTCGAGGAGGACAGACCCTTCTGGAAGGTGTACGGGCTTTCGATCTTCATGTCGCTCGCGGTGATCGTTCTGCTGCTGGGTGCGCTCGTGCTCGTCGTCTTCGGCGAGTCGATCGGCGTGGCCGTGGCCGACCTTGTCGGTCTCGGGTCCGTCTTCGCGACGGTCTGGAGCATCGCGCAGTGGCCAGTCGTGGCCCTGGTCGTTCTCCTGACGTTCGCCCTCATCTACTACTTCGCACCCGCCGCCGAGCAGAGGTTCCGTTGGATCAGCCCGGGGTCGATCATCGCCTTCGTGTTCTGGCTGATCTTCTCCCTGCTTTTCTCGCTGTACGCGAGCACCTTCGGCGGGAGTTCCTACAACGAGACCTATGGGTCGCTCGCGGGCGTGATCATCCTGATGCTCTACGTCTACTACTCCGCCCTGATCATGCTAATAGGCGCCGAGATGAACCAGGTGATCGAATGGCACATCCCCGGCGGCAAGAACGAGGGTGAGAAGGTCCCGGAAGATGACCGCAAGCCCGACGTCCACCGCCTTAACCGGGAAGTGACATTAAACGACGAGGACGAATAGGTTCGGCCAGCCGGCGCGGGCCCGCGTGAGGATCTACGGCATCGACTTCACTAGCGCCCCTGGCCGCAGGAAACCCCTGATCGTCCTCGGCTGCAAGTTGGCAGGAGACTCCCTGCGAGTCGAGGACTCGGAGACGCTGACAGACTTCGGCGGCTTCGAGGACTTCTTGCAGACGCGAGGGCCCTGGGTGTGCGGGATGGACTTCCCTTTCGGCCAGCCGAGATCGCTGGTTGCCGCACTCGGCTGGCCCGCAAGCTGGGAGGGCTACGTCGGCGAGATCGGTGGGCTCTCGAAGGAGGAGTTTGAAGGTGCGATCCGGGCCGACATGGCTACGAGGCCCCCTGGCAGCAAGTGGCGTTACAGGCTCGCCGATCGCAGGAGCGGGTCGAGCAGCGCGATGATGCTCTTCCGGGTGCCCGTGGGGAAGATGTTCTATCAGGGTGCGCCGCGCCTCCACGCCTCCGGCGTCCGCGTCGAGCCGTGCCGCCGCAACGGGGAAGACCGCGTGGCAGTCGAGGCTTACCCCGCCGTCGTCGCCCGCCGCTTCCTGGGCCGGAGAGCCTACAAGCGGGACGCCGTCCCAGACACACCCGAGAGAAGGTCCGCGCGGGAGACCCTGATCTCCGGCCTGCAGTCCGCGACCCTGAAAGAAGTCTACGGTGTCACCTTGGAGATGGAGAACTCCTGGAGAGAGGAGTTTGCCGGGGACCCCTCCGCCGACGCCCTCGACTCGCTGCTGTGCGCGGTCCAGGCGGCGTGGGCGTACCTGAGACGAGACGAGGACTACGGGGTCCCCCCCGAGTGCGATCCCGACGAGGGTTGGATCCTGGACCCAGCCTTGCTCGCCGAATAGAGCCAGGGAGGAAGAGTGCCTTACACAGAGAAGTTCGAGAGGGCCCTCCATTACGCCGCCCGACTACACAAATACCAGTGCCGCAAAGGGACCAGCATCCCCTACATTACCCACCTGCTCGCAGTGGCATCCATCGTCGGTGAGAACGGTGGGACGGAAGAGGAGGTAGTCGCCGCGCTCCTGCACGACGCCACCGAGGACCAGGGGGGCAAGGCCACGCTCGAGAACATCCGCACCAACTTCGGAGACGAGGTGGCGAAGACAGTAGACGGCTGCACGGACACCTACGAGGACCCGAAGCCGCCGTGGCGCGAGCGCAAGGAACGCTACCTGGCCCACCTCGCAAGCGCCCCGGCCACGGTGCGCCTCGTCTCATCCGCGGACAAGCTGCACAACGCCCGCGCCGTCCTCTCCGACTACAGGGAACTAGGCGAAGACCTATGGACCCGATTCAACGGCGGTAAGGAAGGCACGCTCTGGTACTACCGCGCCATCGTCGACACCCTGCGGGGCGACGGTCCAATAGTCGAAGAACTAAACAGGGTCGTCACCGACCTGGAGATCCTCTCCGGCGCCCGCACCCAGGCGTGAAGAGAAGGACACGCCCTGCCAACAAGAAAAAGCCTGATGCCTGTAACCTGTTGCCTCTAAAACACCGCGCTCTGGATGTCTTCGGCGAGTGTCGGGTGGATGTGAACGGCGTTCCGGATCACATCCAGGGTGGCGCCGGCGTTCATCAGGTCGACGTATACGTGTACGAGCTCGGCTCCCTCTGTAGTGAGGACCGCGGCCCCGAGGATACGTCCGTCTGAGGCGTCGGCGACGACCTTTATGAGGCCCTTGTTCTCACCTATCTCGCGCGCCTTGCCCTTCTCCCGTTCCATCTCGAAGCTCATGACCTCGACCTCGCAACCTGCCTCCCTGGCCTCGCGCTCGGTCATCCCGACGCGTCCGAGCTCGGGATCCGTGAAGATGGCGTAAGGCACAACCCTCTCCGTCGTGCGCGCCCCGTCGCCGGCCATCTGCGAGAGCAGCACCCTGTGATCATCCCACGACGTGTGGGTAAACATGGGACCGCCCCTGATGTCCCCCGCAGCCCAGATACCCTCGACAGGCGTCGCCAGACGCTCGTCGACCTCGATGATTCCCTTCGAGGTCTCAAGCCCGATGTTCTCGAGCCCCAGGTCGTCGGTGTTCGGCAGGCGGCCGGTTGCCACGAAGAGGTGCGAGACGTTCATCTCCGCAGGGTCCCCACCATCTAGCGTCAGGGTGAGACCGTCGTCGTTGGGGGTGACGCTCTGGGCGCGCTCGCAGAAGACGAACTCGACGTCTTCTCTCTCCATGATGGCGTGTAGGGCTTCGGTCACGTCCTCGTCCTCGCGGGGGGCCACGTGGTCCGAGCGCCCGACGACGACCGTGACGCGGCTCCCCATCCGGTTGTAGAACTGGGCCATCTCGAGCCCTATGTAGCTGCCCCCGATCACCGCGAGGCTCTCCGGAAGCTCCGACTTCTCCAGCCAGTTCCCCGAGTCTATGAAATCGACCGCGTCGAGACCTTCGATGGGCGGAAGTAGTGTCCGTGTGCCGGTGTCGAGGACGACCTGACGGGCTAGCACGGACCTCTCTCCGACACGCAACCTGAATCCTCCGTCCTCGCGGCCTTCGAAACGGGCGTGGCCGCGTATCAGGGTCGGGTTCTCGGAACCTTCGAGGCCATCGTCGAGGCCACCGCGCTTTAGCTCAGCGATCTCCTTCGCCCGGCGCAAGACCGCGGGAAAGTCAACGCGGACCTCGGGTATCTCCAGTCCGTACTCGGAGGCGCGGCGTGCCTGATGGGCGACCCTCGCAGAGGCGATTACGGCCTTGGTTGGCGTACACCCGAAGTTCACGCAGGAGCCGCCGAGGTGCTTGCGTTCGGCCAGCGCGACGGACATGCCTTCGGCCGCCAGCTTGTAGGCCAGCGGGATGCCCGCCTGTCCGCCGCCCACGATCAGGACGTCATAAGCACGGGAGTTATCCATGGTCTCCTTTCCGGAGGAGGTGTTGGAGTCTGTTCCGGATCTCTAGCGGACGATGGCGCCGTCGTCGCGGATGATCTCGACCGCCTCCGGGTCGGTGTGGAAGACGCGCACCCGCACGGTGGAGGCGGCGAGCAGGATCCCGAAGACGCCACTCCTGAGATCGCCGGGATTCGCTGGCTCGACCCAACCTACCTCGGCGTTGGCAAGATCCGCGTCGGTCGTGACGAACCTCTGCAAAAGTAGGCTCAAAGGGACCCGCAGGGCGAAGGCGAGGACGACGCTACCGAGGATCAGGAGGTACAGAGGCCAGCTCATCAGGTACAGCCCGACCCCGATGGCGGCCAGGAAGAAGAATGCGGCGAGCAGATTGGCCGCCACGATGGTCGTGCCGCAGTTGCGGTGGATGGCGAGCCCTTTCTCCCCGTTCTGCAGCCTGCGGATGGCCTCCCTGGCGGCGCTCTCGACCTCGGCTATGGAGCGCACGCCCTGCACGAAGAACCCGTCGTCGGTGGAGAATCCGTTCAGACGGCGGCCCGGCTCCCTCTCCATCATCACCACGATGGTCGCGTGCTCGAGGGCGTGGTTGCGACGCAGGATCTTGTTCCCGAAGATCGCCCGCAGCTGCCTCGGGTAGACGAAGAGACTCCCCACAGCCTGCAGCGAGAAAAGTATCGGCAGCAGGAAGAGGAAAACGACCACGAAGAACGCTACAAACAACACCAGCAACAGAGCCACAGTCTCACCTTTGTAATGGATCTTTACTCCATGATTATACTCCAGCGACCATCCACTGGCGTCAGTAAAAGCACAACGACCCACTGAAAACCCGGACCGTTGTCGCTGGTCTACAACTCCACCTCGCCCGGCTCCTCCAGATCGTAGAACAGGGCGAGCGCGGCGAGCGCCACCCGCCTGTGCCCCTCCCGATTTCCCGGCTCTCCCATCGGCAGGTTGTAAGGATGGGGAACGAAGCCGACCCGCGGCGCCTCGACGCCGTGCTCCATGGCCAGCGTGACGGTAGGGATGCCCCGCCCTTCTATGGTGTTGCATACCAGCCCGACGGACCGGTGACACAAGGGTCAGGAGGGCGTGAGGAGCACCGCATCTACCCGGTCTCGCACCAGTTTTTCGGCGACTTCGGGGGCGGTACTCTCGATGAGCCGCGTCGGGTCGTGGATGGCGCCCATGAAGGAGAAGTGGCGCGGTCCCAACTCGCCCACCAGTCCATCTTCGACTAGTCCGCGCATCGTCTGGAGGGGAAACACGGCCTCCAGGTCGGAGCCTTCGTCGGGGCGGTAGTAGGCGTGGGTCCAGGTGAAATCCCCAGCATCGGCCGGGATCTCACGGTAAGAGCAATCGCCGGCGGAATCGTCTATGTCGAAGCGCGGCTGGTCAGGCAGATGTACGCCGCCGGTGGTGACGAGCGCGAGGCGGGAGTCTTCGAGGGGTTTCTCGGGCCTGGCGAAAGGCGCCATACGGCTCAGACGTTGAAGCGGACGAGAACGGTATCGCCGTCCCTCACAACGTAGTCGCGGCCTTCGAGGCGGACCTTAGCCTCTTCCCTTGCCCTGGCCCAGGAGCCGGCCTCCACTATGTCTTCCCAGTCCCCGACCTCGGCCGCGATAAACCCGCGTTCCATGTCCGTGTGGATACGTCCGGCGGCCTGTCGCACCGTGGAGCCCTCGCGGACGGTCCAGGCCCTGCTCTCCTTCTCTGCCGAGGTAAAGAAGGTAAGGAGCCCGAGCAGCCGGTACACCGACCGCACGAACTCCTGAAAGCCCGTCGTCCTTACCCCGAGCATGGCCAGGTACTCGCCGGCCTCCTCCTCGGAGAGCTCGACGACCTCGGCCTCCAGCTTCGCTGAGATACGGACCGCCTCGGCGCCCTCCCGCGCCGCGTACTTCTCGACCTGCGAGCTATAGCGATTCCCGTCAGCCACTGACTCCTCGTCCACGTTCGCCACGTAGAGCGTGGGCTTGGCGGTGATGAGCGTGCCCATGGCCTCGGCGAGCGCCCCTGATGACGGGAAAGCCCGCGCCGGGCTCCCGTCCGAGAGGTGGTCCCTGAGCCCCTCCAGTCCCGTCGCCTCGGCCTTGAGCCTGGCGTCGCCGCCCTTGGCCGCCCGGCCGACCCGCTCCAGCCGGCGCTCGACGGCGGCGAGGTCGGCGAGGAGCAGCTCGGTGTCGATGGTCTCGATGTCGCCCTCGGGGTCCACGCCGCCGTGGACGTGTACGACGTTCTCCTCCTCGAAGCAGCGAACGACGTGCGCGATCGCGTCGCACTCCCTGATGTGCCCGAGGAACTGGTTGCCCAGGCCCTCACCTGCGCTCGCACCACGAACCAGCCCCGCAATGTCCACGAAGTCCACCGTCGCAGGGACGACGCGTTTGCTGCTCATCACCCCTGCCAGGGCGTTCAGACGCCCGTCGGGTACCGGGGCGACCCCGAGGTTCGGGTCGATGGTCGTAAACGGATAGTTGAGGGCCTCGGCCCCAGCCCGCGTAAGGCTGTTGAACACTGTTGATTTGCCCACGTTGGGCAACCCGACTATACCTACTCTCATAAGGTGAGTGTATCAAACTGTAGCAAGTTGCGGCATGTCGACGAGCTTGCGATAGAATCGTCATCGGAACGCTATGGAGCAACAGAGCGGAAGGTTATTTGTTGGACAGGCAGTTACAGATCCAGATACTGCTGGACCATTACGAGAAGCCGCGGCATCGGGGTTCTCTGGAGGCCGCCGACGTGGCGATGCCTGGTGGCAACCCGGGCTGTGGGGACGTGGTCACGGTGTATCTCAAGGGGGCCGAAGACGAGGAGCACATACACGACGCCACCTACGAGGGCGAGGGCTGCACCATCAGCATGGCGGCGAGCAGCATGATCCTCGAGGAGGTCCACAGGGGCGATCTGACCATGGATCAGGTCCTCGAGATGGACTACAACGAGATGATCGAACAGCTCGGCCGCCAGGTCGTCGCCTCGCGCCCCAGGTGCGCGACCCTGGGCCTCGGCACGCTGAAGGCCGCGATCCGCAAGTACCAGAAAGACCGGCGCCTCGAGCGGGCCGGGGTCTCGCGCTCCGACGACGAAGGGTTCGTCTTCGGGGAGCACGCGGCGGAAGCTGCCAGAACGGAATAGAAGTGCCCCCGCCCCGGTTTTCTAGAGCGGTCCGAATGTAGGGGCGGTTCGCGAACCGCCAGCGCCTCCAGCGAACCGTCTTCTAACCCACCCGGTCCGAGTCGCCCGATCTCCCCCTCTTCACCCAGGCCCCGGCGGCCGTTGAGGCGATAACCAGGACCACTACCTCGAGTATCGCCGAGAGGGCAAGGCTCAAGAGAAAGAATGTCCAGGCCTCGTCGGCCGAGACCCGCGTACCGAGCACATCGGAGAGGGTCGTGGCCAGCCTGGAGGACCCGATCGCACGCGCCGCGAGGAGCGCCCCGAGCGTGGACCCGACCACGTAAACGGGCGCGGCGACCGCCCCGCCAACGAGCCCGGAGAGCGCCCCGGCCCGCTCTTCCGCCGCCGCGGCCCTTCTGCCGCACGCGACCCCGATAAAGGAGGCGACCACGATCCCGACCAGCGAACCCAGCAACGATGCCACCAGGCCAACAACCCCGCCGATGCCGCCCCAGACCATCCCGACCCTGACGGCCCCGCCGCGTTCTTCTCTCTCCTCCATGACCGCATGCTAGCACGCTCCGGCCTGCGGCCTACGCTTGTCAGCACGGCGCCTGCGGCGCCTTGTCAGCGCGCTCAGGCTAGCGCCTTCGCTTGTCAGCACGCTTCGGCCTTCGGCCTCGCTTTCAGCTTCTTGTTTGTCCTTCTTGCAGGTCGCGGCTGGTAGGCTTGGCTAGCCGGCCGCCTGGGCACGCAGCTCGAAGAGCCGGGCCTCCAGAGCCTCCGGCGAGACGCCCATTCTGGCTAGCATCCTTACGGCCGTAGGGTCTTCTACGCGCAGGATTCCGCGGAGGACGTGTTCGGGGGTGAGATGACCGTCCCCGAGCCTGCGCGCCTCTCCGAGCGTCCGCTCCAACGCCTTCTTGGCCCGAGGAGAGAACGGTATGCGCCTGTTGTCCGGGATGCGCATGTCGAAGGCATCTCCCGCCTCCCTGCGCACGTCTTCGAGGGAGATGCCCACGGAGGAGAGCGCGTCCGATGCCATGCGCTCGGATTCTTCATGGGCGGCATCGAGCGTTATCCCGAGCGAGGAGAGTGCCTCGGCGGCTATTCCCTCGTCGGCGTACAGGATACCCAGCAACAGGTCCTCGTCGCCGACGGAGTCATGACCCAACATCCTGGCCTCCTGCACCGCGGCCTCGACGCACACGCGGGCTTCTCTGGTGAAACGGTTCAGGATCATGCACCCCTTCCCTTTCTACCCGGAGGTTCTCCAGGGTATCTGGCCTTGATCCGGCCGGCGTGCTTTTTATGCACGGCCTGTTTGCTTACCCCCAACGCCTCGGCGATCCTCGCCCACGACCATCCCGCGATGAAGGCATTCTCCACCTGCGCCGCCTCCAGTGCCTCTAGCGTCCGCCTCAGGGCGACGACCGCCTCAAGCCCCTCCCGCGGGTCCTCCGGCCCTCCAATTCGTGTCCTCGTCTTATCATCCATATGTCAACTATAGTTGACGTTAGCTTGGTTGTCAACTTTTATTGACGACTTTCTCCATACTCTCCAAGAATTTGGGACCGGCGTTTTGCGTGCGGGTCTACTCGTAGAGTTCGCGCCAGCCCAGGAGCTTTGGCTCGCCGTCTTCGACGTAGAAGGTGGCTTCGATCTTGCGCTTCGTCTCACGGTACTGGCCTGTCGAGACTACCTCGAATGACCCATCTGCGTCGTCGTGCTCGACGGTGACGGAGGCGGAGTTCTCGCCCATGCCGTCGATGTGAAGTACTCCGGAGGACCAGCCAGTCGGGCTCGGGTCGTTCGCAAGGTGCGCTTTCGCCACCTCGACTCCCGCTTCGGCCAGCTCGAAGGCCTGCTCGCCCCGGTTGACCGCCACGACGGCCTGCAGGTCCGTGGAGACGAAGGTCAGGAGTCCCGCTCCCATAACGCCGATGACCACGACCACGATGACCGCGAGCCCGAGCGCCATTCCCCGCTCTTCTCGCAAGGGGCTTCCGATCACCGCGGGCCGCCCCTGTTCCTGAGATACACGTCGGTAGAGAGCGTCTGCCTCGCGGGGTCTTCGCCACGGCGCTCGACTTCGACGGCCAGCTCTATGCGCACGATCCTGACCTCTGCCTCATTCGTGATAGCCAGCTCCGGAGGACAATCGTCCGCGCTCCCGCAAGGGATGAACCGCAGCCCGTCCGTGGCGACGCTATCCACGAGCGTCTGGACGCTGCCGCCCTTCGAGCGCTTCAAATCGTGGCCGACGAGGTAGTAGCCTATGACCTCGGAGGTGCCGATCCTGCGGTCTCCCCCGGTCTCGTTGCCGAAGGCGATGCGGGTCGCGGTCGGTACCGCGGGCGTCGTTGGGTTCAGGGGATCCAGGAGCAGGTATCTCTTGGGTGGGTCCGAGGTCGGGTCGTACGGGTAGGCGCCCCTGATCTCACGTTCCATCCTGGACAGTGCGAGCCTGGCGTCACCGACGGCCTCTATCCTGTCGCCCCCGTAACCGAAGGCGCGCACGCTCGTATCGAATATCCCGTAGAGCGCGAAGAGCACGGCGAACATCATCGTCGCGGAGACCAGGACCTCTACGAGCGTGAAACCCGCTTCCTCGCTCAACCTCCCGGCGCGGTTCACCACCTGGACACGACCCCCGAGAGACTGTAGGAGTTTCCGCCGTCCCAGTCGACCGTAACGGTGATCATCGAGAGTCCCTCATCCCCCGAACCGTCGTCGAGGTCCGTGTCGATGGGCCGTGCGGCCACCTCGTACACGAAACCGGAGGATTCGCAGACGCCTTCCTCGAGGCTGCCCTCGACGGTCTCGTAAGGGAGGCTCTTAGCCCGTTCCAGCCTCTGTACGGCGCATGCTCGCGCCTCGTCGTAGTCGCCGCCCGCTTTCGCCGCCCGGATTGCTGCATCGAACATACCCACCATGGGCACGATGGCGACGGTAAGGACCACCATCGCCACCATCACCTCGATCAGCGAGTAGCCGGACTCTTCCACGATCCTACGGATAGGAGATTTCACCGATCCTTATCCTCGAGGTCGGGGCGTTGAAGACGACCGGGCAAACAGGGCTACCGTCTTCCGAGCTGATCACGACCGTACCGCTCTGCCCGGGCCTGAGCGTCCTGACGGTACCGTTGGAGTTGAACTCCAGGGTACGCGTGGCGCCGCCTTGCGTCCCGCAGTAGCTCGGTGGGATCGCCGCGTTCGGGTCCCCGTGCGAGCAGTCGGGATCGAAGGTAACCTCCTTGATCTTCGTCCTGTCCGGCAACTCGCGGGCCACCGTATCGGTCGAATCGTCCAGCGTGGGCGCCGGATCTCCAGAGCCGTAGGGACCGCTCAGCTTGACCATGCAGTAGTCCGAGGAGGAGCAACTACCAAGCGGGCTACCGTCCGGCATGAACACTACCCGCCAGTCGGTAAGCTGCTCGGTTGCCCTCGTGTGGGCCAGGCGCAGGTCGGCCGCGAACTGGTCGGCGGCAGCCTCGACCCGCCAGCGCTCCAGAAGGGCGAGCAAGACGATGATCCCGATGGCGAGGATGATGCTCACAATCGCCACGGCCGTCAGAACCTCAGGAAGGGTATACCCACCCTCATCCTCGCAAACGCGAGCGATTTTCGACCGTATCCCGCACACGTTTTACTTGTCGGCGCGGGAACGGGTCGGCTTTAGCGGGAGCTCATGAGCTCCCGAAAGTTTGCTACCGGCGCTCGATAAACTCTATGCGGTAGCCATCTGGATCTTTGACGAAGAAGATCCTTGTCCCACTGCCCATGGCGTGCGGCTTGCTCTCGAAGTCCACACCGCCGGCTTCCTCGAGCCTGTCCGCCAGGGCATCGAGGTCTTCCACAGCGAAGGCGACATGACTGTAGCCGCTTCCGAGCTCGTAGGGCTCCTCCTGACCGTGGTTGAGCGTGAGCTCAAGCCGGGGCTCCGGGTCACCAGGCACGGCGAAAAAGGCGTTCGTCGCGTCATCGCCGACAGGAGTCTTGCGAGCGAGCTCCAACCCTAGCTTGTTCGTATAAAAATCTATGCTCTTCTCGAGATCCAGAACCCTATAGCAAGTGTGCACATACTGCATCGGCCGCTCCTTTTGGCACGCCTGCTTCGCAGGCTTGTCAGCACGCTCAGGCTGACGCCTTCACTTGTCGGCACGCTTCGGCCTGCGGTCTCCGCGGTTGGCCAAAAGCCACTTGGGAGCAGCCCGCCGGCACAAACCGTACGCTCCGAGGATTGTAACAGCGCAACCCCCCACCGGCATCGCCCCCTTCTCTAGCTGAAAGCGAGGCCGCAGGCCGAAGCGTGCTGACAAGCGGAGGCGAAGCCGTAGCGTGCTGACAAGCGGAGCGCGAAGCGCGTAGCGTGCTGACAAGCTGATAAGCTTGTCCCATGGAGAGGGTCTCGCGGGATTTGCCCGACCGTCCGGCCCGTAGGGTGGCCAGGATCGCCCGTGTCGGGGCGCGCTACGGCTTCGGTTTCGTGTTCGGTAGGCGCCTGCTACCCCGGCGTCGCGGGGAAGAGCCGGGGCGGGTGGGAACGAGGTTGCGGTTCTCATTCGAGGAGTTGGGCCCGACGTTTGCGGAGTTGGGACGCTTCCTCTCCATGCGCAAGGACCTGATCCCACCTGATGTGGCAGCCGAGTTGGGACGCGTGAGGGTAGAGGCGAGACCGATCGCCTTCACCGAAACACGGGCCTACGTCGAGAGGGAGCTCGGCAACACGCTGGAGCGGCTGTTCGTCGAGTTCGGAGAGATACCTGTCCGGGTCGGCCCCTTTACCCAGTCGCACCGGGCCGTGCTGCCGGGAGGTCATCCCGCGCTCGTGGTCGTCGACCGTACGGGCGTGCGCAGGGACCTTCTGGCGATGCGCCCCGTCGCCGACCTAACGCGCCGGAGGCTCGGCGACGGGTTGCCGCTCGACCCCTCCGCGACCGTGGCAGAGTTCACCGCGCACGTCACCCAGCGCCGCGACATGTTCTTCGCGGCCCAGATCTCACACCGCCTGAGGGATCTGGAGGACTTCCGGCTGTCCGTCCCCGACGTCTACAGAGACTACTCGACGGGCCGCTGCGTGACGTTCGGCGTGCCCGCGGATTTCATGCCCCTTGAGGAAGTGCACGACCGGGAGGTCTCCGAATCGATCTTACGGCTCGCGCTGACGGAGGGAGTTCTCCTGGCCGACCTCGCGAGGGAACGTTTCGCCCTCGACGGCCGCACGGGCAAGCTCTGGCTCGTCGATCCGACGGAGGTCTTCAGCCTGGACCCGGAGAGGCTAAGGGGCGTCGCCGAGGTCCTGGCCGCGGTGCGGCGCGGGGACGTGGACGGGGTGGTGCGCGCGCTGCCGCTGGCGGGGGGCTTCGTCCCAAAGGATGACTTGGACCTCAGGCGCGAGTTACGCGAAACTCTAGGCGCTCTGGGCGGTCCCCTGTGGCGCGAACACTCCCTGGAAGAAGTCAGGGACAGGGGCCTCGAAGCCATCCGCAGAGGGGACTCGCGGCTTCACGTCGAAGTCGCCCAGTTGGCCGATTTCCTGGTGCAAGCAGAGAAGCTAGGGGGGCGGCCTCTGATCGCAGCGGCGGCGGAGTCCGCCGAGATCCTCATCTCCCGCTACAGGAACCCGGCCTACGTCGCGGCCCGCCTGGCGCGCGGGATCGCCCAGCCCGACGCCTTCGCGGATTACCCGCGCCAGATCCACGCGCTCCTCGACGAGTTCAAGGACGGGGAGATCGAGGTCCGTTTCAGGCACGCCGGCCTGGACGATCTCATCTCCAAGGTAGACATCCTCGCCAACCGTCTGGTCTTCGCCCTCCTCATAGCCGCCCTCATCATAGGTTCGTCGATGCTCGCGATCTTCCTGAAGGGCAACCTCAGCCTCCTCGGCGTGAGCGTGTTCGGCCTGGCCGGCTTCGTCTTCGCCGCGATCCTGGGCCTCCTGCTACTTATCGGCATCATCCGCTCCGGACGCCTTTAGAGCACGCTCCGGCTTCGCCTACGCTTGTCAGCACGGCGCCTGCGGCGCCTTGTCAGCACGCGTCGGGCCTTACAGCCCTCGCTTGTCAGCACGCTACGCCCTCCGGGCTCGCTTTCAGCTTTTTTGTTTCGGCCTCGCGCTGCGGCGAGCAACGAGTCGCCGCCCACGGCGGTAGGGTTGTATGCTCATGGCGACGCCCCAAGACGACTTCCTGACAAGGCGCCGACCGGAGGGAGGTGCCGGGCTGACAAGCGAGGGCGCTAGCCCGATGCGTGCTGACAAGCGTAGCGTGCTGACAAGCGTAGGCGAAGCCGGAGCGTGCTAGAAACAGAGGTTCTGGTGTTTTTTCGGGAACTCTGCGGGGCAGTCGCCATTGGGCATCAGCGGAACGGGGCCTTTGGTCGGACCGCCGGCGTCTAAGAGATCGCGGATCCCCTGCGGCCCGGGACTGGGCGAAGCGGATGTCTTGCTAGATGTAGCGCTGCTCGGTGAAGCGCTGCTTGGAGGGGCGCTGCTTGGCGAAGGGCTACTGGGTGGGGCGCTACCGGGCGAGGCGTTGCTCGTGCCGTAGGTGTAGCCGTCGCAGGCCCGTCCGTTGCCATCGGTGTCGAGGCCGTTGGGGTCGCTCGGGTCGCGTTCCAGCTCGGCCTGGGCGGACTCCTGGGAGCCGAAGCTGGCACAGTCGTACTGGTCGGCCTGAGCCGCGGCCGGTTTGCTCGGGTAGACGAGCTGCTCGTAGGTGACGCGCGTGACTAGACCAGCCACGAGCACCAGCCCGACCACCAACAACTTCAACGTCGTGCTTCCCATCCTGTCGGGTATTGTACGTCATCGCGCACGTCGTTGGATACCCTTGACTCAGGGCGGACGTTCGCGGGCCTACGTGGTGCCTGGCGAGGAGGGGGATGCGATATTTTGCCTGGCACCAGGACGCCTGATGCTCGCCGGTACCTTTCGCCCGAAACGTCTGTAGAATGCGGCCTGACAGAAGGATGGTTGGACGAAAAGTATCTTCGAGAGGCGGAAGAGCATGGAAGAGCAGACACGCAGTGAGATCCTGAAGACCATCCCCTACGGCGTCTACATCACGGGCGTCGTGGGGTCCGACGGCGAGGCGAACGGGTTCACCACGTGTTGGGTCTCGCAGGTCTCCTTCGAGCCGCAGCAGGTCGTGGTCGCCGTCCGCAAGGATCAGCACACGCACGACCTGCTCGAAGACGGCGGCGTCTTCTCCTTGAACTTCCTCGACACCGACCAAGAAGACCTGGCCCGCAAGTTCACCAGGCCCCTCCAACCCGAGAACGGCGCCCTGGACGGCTCGCCATACACGGCGGGCGATACAGGGGCGCCGCTCTTCACCGAGGCGTTCGCCCACCTGGAGTGCAGGGTGGTTGGCAAGATGGAGGCGGGGGACCATACCGTCTACCTCGGGGAGGTCGCCGCCGCCAGCCTCGAACGCCCCGCGGATATCCTCACCGACCTCGATACGCCGATGGACTACGGTGGATAGTAGCCTCTAAACTAGGCATCAGGCTTCAGGTTACAGGCATCAGGGAGGGGTTCGAGGCGTAAGACGTGAGCCGCTTATGCGACGCGACGCGCTCCAGGCATACTCTCTCCGAAACATACCGTAGCACGAGAAGTGCCCTGTCTCAGAGGTGCGCCCGGTCCTGGCTCCGGAAGCTGCGGCCCCGAACCCTCCTTATGCCGGCACACGGCCTGCGTAGTCCGGGAACGGCCTTACTTTTCGGAGTCTTTCAACGAGAAATCCTGAAGCCTCACACTAAAGATTCCCGTATGTGTCGCCGAAGAAGTAGTGCGGACCCGACGGTGACAAAGGCGCGGACAGAAGAGCTTTGTTCTCCCACTCTTCATGGCGGATGGAAGAACTTCGCAGGACAGGCGAGGAAGGTTTTACCTTGATCGAGCTGCTGGCGGTCGTCGTCATCATCGGTATTCTCGCGGCCATCGCGATACCCAACTACCTGGGCCAACAGAGGGATTCGAAGGATTCCGCCGCGATGGCGCAACTGCGCGCCGCGGCCACCTCGCAACAACTCTACTACGCGAGGCAGGACGCTTTCGCCGACACGGTGGCCGAGCTCGAGGCCTTCGGTTTCAGGCAGGGAGGGCAACAGGTGGCTGTAGTGGCCGCGAGCGACAGTACTTACTGCATGCAGGCCCCGGGCGGCAACGGAGAGTTCAAGATCACCCAGGACACGGGCAGGCCTATGCCGGGCGAATGCTAGGCTCGCTCACCGAAGCCAGGATTGGCGCTCGCCCGCAACCTTCGCTAACATGGACTCAGGGCCGGCGGCGAACTTGGAGGGGGAGCCGCCGGCCCTCGATCATTAATACGCAGCCCGCCCGCAAAAGGTCGAGGGATTCCGAGAATAGGTCGGCAGGCAGATTCTCAGGTAGGAACAACCCGCGGAGGAGTCGCTGAAGGAGCGCCGGTCAGGCCGTCCGGCCTCCCAGCATCTCCCGGATCCGCCGTCCGTCGCGGTGACCACGGTAGTAAGAGAGCCTCTCCAAGTCCTCCGTCCAGCTAGCGAGGTTGTTGTTGGACGCGAAGGTCTGCACCTGACCAAAACGTCCGTCTTCCCAGCCGCTCCTGTAGGCCGAATCCTCGCGGCGAATCTCCACCTCCCCGGTGACTCGTTCCCGGATCATCCCAGACCTCCTGTTACGAATGGCTCCTACGAGCATCATATAAACACAATGGATTCATAAATGGAAGGGCTGAGCTTAATAAAAATCAACAAAACTTACGGAAATACTATATGGTGGCGTGCTTGCACCATTTGTATCGAGAAGTTGTACCTATTGGTGCTATTTCGTCGCGTGGAGATGAGCGCGGCGCAGGAGGAGGAACACGAAGAGCACGGCCCCGAGCAGGGCGGGGGCGGCCAGGCCCGAGAAGACAGCGACGCCCGTCCAGAAGGATGTGGCGATCGTCGCGCTGTCGAGCAGGGCTGGTGTGGGGGTTTCGGACCACCGTCCGGTGGAGAGGAGCAGGGTCGTTGCGGCGGCGCCGGAGATCAGCCACCCGGCGTAGTTGCTCGGTGGCACGCCGTAGTAGAGGCCGCCCTCTGGCCACACCCAGAAGCCCAGAGAGGCGGCTCCGGGGTCGAGAACGGCGTCCATCCAGAGGAGTAGGAGGGTGGCGTGGGTGATGTGGAGGAGGCGCGAGCGGCCTCCCCACGCGGCAGCCACGGCACCTATGACGAGCGGCGCGTAGGAGAGGGGGAGGAGGAGAGGGACAAGGCCGGCGAGCCTGGGTCCGAGGGCTTCGCCGTAGTAGAAGCGGCCGTAGGGGAGGCCGGTCGCTACGCCGAAGGACTCTATAGCGTAGGCGAAGAGGGAGAGCGCGAGCAGGGAGAGCGTGGCCCGGCGGGGGCCGAGGTATCGGAAGAGCGCGATGGCCGAGGGCAGGGCTATCAGGAAAGTCGAGATGTACGATCCGATACTAGCGCCAGGTACGTTGGGGAGGCGGACGACGAAAAGACCGGCGAGCAGGAAGATGGCGCAGGCGAGGATCAGGGGCCCGGGTGTTGCGCGGCGGAGCTGGGTAAGCACCCGTGTGATTTTACAGCTGTCAGCCTTCAACCCAAAACGAAAAAGCTGACTGCTGATGGCTGACTGCTGATCGCGCGGGTCGCCAGAGGCCTCTGGCGACCCGCATCGCTGGTATATATTAGGGGCGTGATCCTGCGTCTCCTTCACATCTCGCGGCCCGTGCTCTGGATCAACACCCTGGGGCCGGCCACGATCGGGATGTGGCTCGCCGGGGATTTATGGACCTGGGAGGCGCTTCCGGTTCTCCTCTGGCTCACGCTTCCGTTCAACCTCCTGATCTACGGCGTCAACGACGTCTTCGACCAGGAGACAGACGCCCGGAACCCCCGCAAGGGCACCCTGGAAGGGGCCAGGATAGACCGCTCGGAGGTGCGCCTTATCGCGCTCGGCGTCGTAATCTCGAACGTACCGTTCCTGGTCTACTTCGTCCTTGTCTTGCCCCTTTCCGCGGTGGCCTGGATGCTCCTCTACGCGCTGGTCTTCGTCGGCTACTCGGCCCCGCCCGCGCGCTTCAAAGCCCGCCCCTACCTGGACTCCTTGAGCAACGCCGCCTACGCCTTCCCGCTCGTCTTCTTGCCGCTCGCCCTCGGCAAAGGACCGGTCTGGGCGGCGGCGACGGGGCTCATGGCATGGAGCGCGGCCAAGCACACCTTCGACGCCGTGCAGGACGTGGATGAGGACCGAAAGGTCGGCATTACGACGACCGCGGTCAGGCTCGGCCCCGGCGGGGTCGTCCTATGGAGCGGGGTCCTGTGGGCGCTCGCCACGGCGTGCTTCGCCCTCGTAAACGTGCCAGTCGCGCTGGTGAACGCCGCGATCTCCGGTACGCTCCTCTACATTCTGTATAAGAACCAGACGCCGCAGACGGGACACCGGCTCTACAGGTACTCTATCGCCTTTCCCTACGTGGCCGGTACGGTCGCGGGCGTGCAACTTGTCGCGGCGCTGTCGCTGGGGGCTTATCCGTGAGGCGCGTGGTAGTCGTCGGCGGCGGCCTCGGGGGACTTGCTTCGGCCGCCCTGCTCGGGCGCGCCGGGCACGAAGTGACGCTACTGGAGGCCAATCCCTGGCTGGGCGGGAAGAGCCGGCGCATCGAGCTCGACGGCCGGAGGATGGATACGGGACCCTCGCTCCTCACCTTCCCCGGCGTATGGGAGGAGTTTCTGCGACGCTGGGATGCCCGTCAGGAGCCGGGCGTGGCGAGCGATATCGCGGGGCTAAGGCTGAAGCGACTACCCGAGGTCGGAAGGTATTACTACCGCGGCGAGGAGACGTCGCTGCCGGTGGAGGAAGGCCATCCGTGGCAATGGGCGTGGGAGAGATTCATCGGCATACACGGCAGGCTCGGTCCCGAGGTCACGCGCCTGCTTACGGCGGACCCGGCAGACCGCGGGACCCTCCCTGCGCTGGCGCGACTCCTAAAGGTCTACGGGGCGAAGCTGACGACCCGCTCGTATCTGGACGGCCTTTCCTGGTTGCCCGGGGGGCTGAGGGAGATCATCGCTATTCACACGCTCAACGCCGGGGTTGCGCCCGACCGGACGCCCGCGCTGTACGCGAGCATGCCCGCGATCATGGCGTCCGAAGGCGTGTTCGTGCCGGAGGGCGGCGTCTACGAGGTAGTGCTCTCTCTGGAAAAACTCGCCAGGCGCGCCGGGGTCGAGATAAGAACCGGCGAACCGGTACACAAGATCTGGCCCGGCAAGGTCACGACGGCGGAGGGCGAATACACGGCGGACGCCGTGGTCAGCGACCTCGACGCCGCCAGGCTGGAGCGTTTGCTCGGTCTCGAAAAAGTGCGCTCGAAGGTGACGTTGTCTTGCTCGGGCGTTGCCGTCTACGCGGCGCTCGGGCAAGAGTTGCCCGCCGGGGTTGCGGCGCACAGCGTCGTGCTGCCTTCTGACCCAGGTGCCCTCTACAGGAGCCTCGAAGCCGGCGAGGAGCCACGGGAGACGATGGCCTTCGTCAACTACTACCGCGGGGGGGAGATCTACCCCAACGACGGAGGGACTTTGGCCGTATTGCTCACGGCGCCGGCAAACGGTCGGGAGTACGGGCTTCGAGATCCGTTCGTCGTCGGGGAGATAGAACGCGTCTCCGCCGCGGCAGGGCTACCTGGTCCGGCCACCAGGTATTTTGGGGAGTACGAGATCCTGGACCCCGCGTACTTCGGCGGCTGGGGGGGCGAGGGCGGGGCGCTCTACGGGGCCGTTCGTCCGTTCTGGAGGAGCGGGCCGTTGCACAGACCCCCTTACAACGACCGCAGGAGTCCGTGGCTGTGGCGGGTTGGAGCGTCTGTGCATCCAGGTGGCGGCATACCCGCCGTTCTCGGGGGGGCCATGATCTGCACGGGCAGAATGCTACGCTCTCTGCTTAAGTGGGGAAAGTGAGAGAACACGGAGGACTCTAATGATGGACCCGGGTAGCCAGCGTGACCTGTTCGAGATGCCGGAAGACATCGCCTACCTGAACTGCGCGTACATGTCGCCGCAGCTACGTCCTGCGCGCGAGATCGGCGAGCGGGCCGTCTCGCGCAAATCGAGGCCCTGGGAGATCACACCCGACCACTTCTTCGAGGACGTGGAGGAGGTGCGATCTCTTTTCGCGCGGCTCGTCGGCGGGGATGCCGAAGGCGTGGCTATCGTCCCCTCCGTCAGCTACGGGATCGCCGTCGCGGCGGCGAACGTACCCGTGCGCGAGGGGGAGAAGATCATAATCCTCGAGGACCAGTTCCCGTCCAACGTCTACCCGTGGCGCGAGCTGGCGTCGCGGAGCGGGGCGACGCTCGTCACGGTCCCGCGCCCGAAAGACTTCGACTGGACCCGTGCCCTGCTTGGGGAGATCGACGCCGGCACCGCCGTCGTCGCGGCGCCGAACTGCCACTGGACAGACGGCTCGCTCGTCGACCTCGCGCGCGTCGGCGAGAAGGCCAGGGAGGTCGGGGCCGCACTGGTGGTCGACGGGATACAGTCGTTGGGGGCGCGTCCTTTCGACGTCTCAGAGGTCAGACCAGACTTCCTGGTCGCCGCCTCCTACAAGTGGCTGCTCGGACCCTACGGGATAGGGTTCATGTACGTCGACGAAAAATATCGCGAGGGAAAACCTATAGAGCACAACTGGATCAACCGCCGCGGAAGCCAGGAGTTCTCGCAACTGGTCGGATACCAGGACGCGTTCCAGCCCGGCGCCCGGCGCTACGACGTCGGGGAGCGGAGCAACTTCGTCCTGCTCCCCATGGCCGCCGAGGCGCTGCGCCAGATCCTCGACTGGGGGGTCGAGAACGTCTCCGAGACCATCGGTACGTTGACGGACCTCATCGAACAAAAGGCGGAAGAACGCGGTATTGCGGCGATCCCCAAACAGAGGCGGGCGCGGCACATGATCGGGCTCATGCTCGGCCCCGGCGCCCCCGCCGACCTCGCCACCAGGCTCACGCATCACAACGTCTACGTCAGCGTGCGCGGCGAGAGCGTGCGCGTCTCCCCCCACCTCTACAACACGGAAGAGGACGTAGATCGACTCTTCGAGGTTCTGGAGCAGGTCGCCGGTTGAAGCGAATAGCAGAGGTCAAGACCTCTGCTATTCGCGCACTTCAGCACTTCAGCTGTCAGCACTTCAGCAAGAACAAAAGCTGAAATGCTGACTGGCTGACTGGCTGAGGGCTTGCAAAGAGGGGTCACCCTCTTTGCAAGCTGCTGTAACGGTCGTGCCGCTATTGTTTGCTGCTTCGTGGGGCTTGGTCGTATTCGCGCCTGAGGATGGAGTAGATCTTCATGTCCTTGTAGGAGCCCTTGATGTACTCGCGACCACGCAGGGTGCCCTCGTAGGACATGCCCGCCTTCTCCATGACCCTGGAAGAGGCCTTGTTTTCAGCGATACAGCGGGCCTCGACGCGGTTGAGGTCCATCCGCTCGAAGCAGTAGCGGATCACCCGCCGCACGGCCTCGGGCATGAGGCCTCTCCCCCAGTGCTCGCGTGAGAGGACGTATCCGAGCTCGGCGCGCGCGTGCTCCGGGGCGGCCTCCAGGCCGCAGGTTCCCACAAACGCACCGCTCGCCTTCAAGACGAGACCCCAACCGCCGAAATCTCCCCTCTCGTAGCCCTCGTTCGCGAAGCGCAGGAAGTTTTCGGAGTCTTCTATGGAGCCGTGGGTGTCCCAGAGCACGTAGCGCGTCACCTCAGAGTCGGAGGCGTAGGCGAACACGGCCTCGGCGTCGGAGAGGCGTAACTTCCGAAGGAGCAGACGTTCCGTCTCGAGCTCGGGGAGATCGGCGAAGATCCTCGTCGCCTCACCGCCATGTCTCGTCCCGTCCACCTCCTATCCCCCGACGCTCACCCGCTCGATACTCGACCAGGGAAGGAACTCGTAGCCCGTCGGGTCCCCGCTCGAGTCCCTGGCGTCGAGAAGCAGGCCGCTCTCGTTCTGGTCGCAGACGTAGCCCTCGAGGTCAACGCCTGTCCTGGCCGAGACCATGACCAGAGTGCCGCGGCCAAAGAACCCCGTTATCCGCGGCGCGTCCCCCCGCATGCCCTCCGTGTTCTCTGTCTCCTCGCGTTCCAAAGTGCCTCCTTCGCCCGTAGCGGTCAGCACACGACAGGTTACAGCACGGCGGCTGTGCCGCCTTGTCAGCACGCTCCCTTCGGTCGCTTGTCGGCACGCTCGGGCTAGCGCCCTCGCTTGTCAGCAACGCTTCGGCCTCGCTTTCGGCTTGTTGTCGATGGCTCTTGGGTTAATGGTTCGTATCGCGGAGCGGCAGGAGGTCGGGGACCTCCCGCCAGTCGTGGAAACCGTGCACGTCGCTTCTTTCGGCGACCAGGTCGCGGTTCCACGGTTGTATCTTGGTCGCCGCCCAGAGGCCCGCGTCGGCGATGCGCTCTATGGTGTCGGGCCTGTCGTCGATGAGGCCGAATGCCTTGAGGTCCTCGAGGATACTTAGCTTGTCACCCATTGTGACGGTTAGCCCTACATCGGGGCCGAAGTGCGCCTCGAGCCAGGGTCTCAACCGGGGGGGCATGATCTCCGGGTCGTTGTGGGTAAGGAAATGGATCTCTATGCCGGGATCCTCTTGCAGCGCGCGCAGCACCTCGGTGGCGCCGGGGTACGGCTTTCTCTCGCGGATGCGCGCGGGGTCGAAGACGCGGTCGAAGATGATGGTCGTCGACTTTTCGCCGTAAGTATCGAGGACATGCGTCCAGGTGGTGACTTTGTCCACGTCTAGCGCCTCGCCCGTCACCTCGAAGACCGCCGCGCGGACCCAGGCGCCCGTATCCCAGATGGTCGAATCGATATCGAGGCAGAGTGTCGGACTCACGGTTCGATCAACTCCTCAATGGGAATCGCCTCGGTGAGCCCGGATGTGGGGTCTACGACGGCGTAGGTCGCTCCTGCTTCGCGCGCTATGAGTGCGTGGCGACGGAGGCCTTCTCTGTCATCTATGGTCCCGAGGCTGCCAGGGAGGCCGAGGTGGGCGGCACGTTCGCGGAAGTCACGGGCACTCTCGGGCGAGCTGAAGAGTGCGGCTACGAGCACCTCCCCATCATCGACCTCGACGGAGATCAGGGGCACCTCTCCCCCCTCGTCGGAGATCAGACACAAGGGGAACGGGATCTCGCCTACCGACTCCCGCGCCTTTTGCGCCACGTCCCCCGCGTGAAACAGACCGGCGCCCCGCTCCGCAACGACGAGCACGTAGTCCGCTCCTGACAGCGCAAAGGCCTCCACCGAGCCCCAGTCGGGGAGCTCCCGCGGGTCGAGGCCGGAGAGGTCCTCCATCCCGTGGGCGGCAGCACCGGCGGTGAACTCCCCCGCCAGCTCCCTGTCCGAGAACAGGGCACCGACCTCCGCCGTTTCGCCGCCGACCTCGGTCTCCTGGAACACGTCTTTTCCCTCGAGGTCGACCAGCTTGAAGAGCGGTGGATGGGGGAGTGTGTCCAGGGTCAGTTCGCGTGTCGTCTCATCCATAGTCCTCCTCCCGGTTTGCGAGATCCTTGGCCGAGCCGGTCGGGAACAACGTCGCCACGGCGAGGGCCGAGAGGCCGAAGAAGAGCAGTACCCAGAACGCCGGGCTGAGGGAGGCGGCGAGGGCACCGGCCAGTTCCGTGTAGGCCGCCTCGGGGATGCGGCCGCGCGCGGCGGGCTGCAGCAGGGCGTTCGGGTCGGAGAGCAATCGTCCGAGGCCGGCGTCTTCTCCCGCCGCCCTCTCGACCGCGGCGCTGTAGCGCTCCCCGAGTGAGGCGTTCAGGAAAGCGCCCATCACGGCGACCCCGATCGCGCCTCCGACGGTACGAAAGAAGACCACCGAGGAGGTGGCCACGCCGCGGCGGCGCCAGGGAACGGCGTTCTGCACGCTGACCAGGTAGCTGGTGCTCGAGAAGCCGAGCCCGAGCCCGATCACCACGACGGCAACAACGACGTAGGCGAGGGAGGTTGCGCTGTCCATCGGCACGCACAGGGCGGAGCCGAGGGCGATCAGGGCCGAACCGAGAAGTAGCGTCGCACGGTACCCGGTCAGCAGGAGCATCCTTCCGCCGACGAATGACCCTACGGGCCACCCGATGGAGAGCGAGGCCACCACCGCCCCGGCCGTGATCGCCGTGCCGCCCAAGGCGCCCTGCACGAAGAGCGGCACGTAGACCGCGACGCCGAGCAAGACTCCACCCATCGCCAGGTTCCCGAAGGCCGAGACAGCGATGATCCTCTCCGCGAACAGGTCGAGCGGAACGACGGGATCATCCGCCCGCCGCTCGACGAGCACGAAGAGCGCGAGCACCACCAATCCCCCGAAGAAGAGGGCCAGGGTTGCCACGGACAGCCCCCTGGCACCGCCTCCCCCGAGCAGCGCGAGCAACACCGCGACGAGGCCACCGGCGAGGAGGGCCGTGCCAAGGTAATCCGGGTTGCGAGGGCGGCGTTCGAAAGACTCGGTCAGGGTCGCGGCGAGGAGAACGGCGGCGACGATGCCGAAGGGCACGTTCACGTAGAAGACCCATCGCCAGGAGATCAACTCCGTAATGAAGCCGCCTACGGCGGGACCAACGACGGCCGATATACCCCACACGGCGCCGAAGAGACCCTGAATCCGCGCCCGCGCCTCGAGCTCGAAGATGTCCCCCACTATAGTTATGGCTACGGGCTGCACGGCGCCGGCCCCGAGACCCTGGAGGGTCCGGAAGAGGATCAGGGCCCCCATGCTCTGCGAGGTGCCGGCGAGTACGCTGCCTGCCAGGAAGAGGAAGATGCCAGCGAGGTACACGGGTTTCCTGCCGTAGGTGTCGGAGAGCTTGCCGAAAACAGGTCCCGTCACGGTCGCCGCGAGCAGGTAAGAGGCGAACGCCCACGGGTAGAGCTCGAGCCCACCGAGCTCCCCGATCACGGTCGGCATCGCCGTCCCCACCACCGTCGAGTCGAGCGCGGCCAGAAAGGTCCCGATGAGCGTGGCAAGCGTTACGAGAGCCTTGCGGCGCCTGCTTAACAGCATTTCAGCCGGTCAGCAATTCAGCTTACAATATTCGATAGTAGCCTCACATTCGTGTACGGACTGGCGGTCGGAAGAGAGCCTGTAGCCCCGCAGATCACCTTACAGCGACGCGCGTCAGCAGCCAAAAAGCTGAAATGCTGACCGGCTGAAATGCTGACCAGCTAAATCAGGGACTTCGGCCTGACGAGTTGCTTGACGACGGCGACCAGGGCTTCGTCGGTAAACGGCTTTCTGAGGACCCGGACCGAGCCCTGCGTGCGTTCGGCGAGCGCTTTGGCGGCCGGGTCTTTCTTGGCCGCGGTGAGGACGACGGGGATCTTCTGGGTCTTCGGCATGGCCTTGAGACAGTGGCACGTCTCGACGCCGCTCAGCTGGGGGATCGAAACGTCCATGATTATCAGGTCGACCCTGCGGGTGAGGGCTTCCTGGAGGGCCGTGCGGCCGTCCGTGGCCGAGATTACGCGGAAGCCGGCGTTCTCGAGTGCCCTGGTGGAGCTTTCGAGGGCTTCGGCGGCGTCGTCTGCGACCATAATGGTTGCTCTGCGGTCCACGGCGCTAGATTTTACACCCATTTCACGTTTTGGGCGACCGTGATGTGCGACACATTGGTATCCGCCGCGGTGGGGTGGATGAGTTACACTCAGCTTTGAGTAATGGACACGAACGTCGGGCACGAGAGGTGAGCGTGACGGAGCAGAAATACTTCCGAAAAGGCTTCAAGATGCGGGAGAACGTCCAGCATCTTCTGGACCGGGACTACCGTTCCGAGGTCGTCGACCGGGTGCGTGAGAACGGCAACGTCTTCGAGGCCGAGGGACTCACCATCCGGCTCGCCGACGAGTTCGGGTTCTGCTACGGGGTGGACCGCGCGGTTGACTACGCCTTCCAGACCCGCGAGAAGTTCCCCGACAGGCGCATACTCATCACGGGGGACATGATCCACAACGCCTCCATGAACGACCGCCTGCGCGAGATGGGGATAGAGTTCCTCTCCACGGGCTTCGAAGGCCCCCCCGAGGAGGCGTTCGAAGGCCTCTCCACCGAGGACGTGGTTCTCCTGCCGGCCTTCGGCGCCCCGATAGACTGGGTCGAGAAGCTGAAGGAGAAGGAGTGCGTCGTGGTCGATACGACCTGCGGCTCCGTCCTCTCCGTGTGGAAGCGCGTAACGCGCTACGCGGGGCGCGGCTTCACCAGCATCATCCACGGAAAGTACTACCACGAGGAGACCAAGGCGACGGCCTCGCAGACCTTGAGGGACGGGGGCAACGGGAAGTACCTGATCGTGCGCAACCTCAAGGAGACTGGCTACGTAACCGACTTCATCCTGGGAAGGATGGGGGCCGAAGAGCTCGAGGAGAAGCTCGCACACGGCATGTGCCCCGGCTTCGACCCCGAGGAAGACCTGAAAAGGGTCGGCGTCGCCAACCAGACCACGATGCTCATGAGCGAGACGATGGCCGTCGGCGAGGAGTTCAGGAAGGCAATGGCCCAGCGCTACGGGGCCGAGAACGTCGAGGAGCACTTCGAACTCTTCGACACCATCTGCTCGGCGACGCAGGACCGCCAGGACGCCCTCTTCGAGTTGATGGAGTATCCCCTGGACGTGATGGTAGTCATCGGAGGGTACAATTCCTCCAACACGAACAACCTGGCCATCATCGCGGACGAGAGGGTCCCGCGCAGCTACCACATAGCGAGCGGCGACTGCATAGATGGTGCCACCATCCACCACAAACCCGCGCACACGCCGCTTGACAGCAACGAAGAGATAGAGGAACGCGGCTGGCTCCCAGAAGGTCCCGTGCGCATAGGGCTGACGGCCGGCGCCTCGACCCCGAACTCCCAGATAGGCCTGGCTATCGGACGCATCCTCGAAGCCCGCGGACTCCCGCCCGAGGTAGCCCTCAGCTAGGCAGCACCGCTACGCCCTTCGGGCTCCGCTTGTCGGCACGCTCAGGCTTCGCCTTCGCTTGTCAGCAATGCTTCGGCCTGCGGCCTCGCTTTCGGCTTTTTTGGCTGTGCTAGAGTCCGATCTCGACGATCTTGCGTGCTATGTCGGTGACTTCCCTTCCCTCCGTGGTGTTCGAGGCCAGCGAGCGCGTCGAGCCGTCGTCGAAGACCATCTGGACGGATTCTGTGGCTGCGGACTCTGCTCGCAGGTAGCCCCGCGCAGCGTAGACGGCTCCGGCGATTGCTCCGAGCAGGAGTAGGCGTCTCAGCAACTTCTTCATTCGTCGCTCCCTTTCGCAAGTACCTTCTCGACCTCGCCGCGGGAGTTGCGCATGTCGTAGAGCACGAGGCCGACTCTGGCTTCCGGACCTGTAGTGGCAGCCAGGACGCCGCCCCCTTCTAGCCGCACTAGTAGCAGGTGTCCGTCCCCGGCATCTATCCTGAGTTGGGAGGCGTGGTTCTTGCCACTTTCGCGCGCCACCCTATCCGAAAGGTTTACCAGCGCGGAGAGCAGCGCGCCGGCCCGCTCCCTATCCACCGCCGAAGTGTGCGAGGAGGAGAGGAGATCCTGGTCACCAGAGAGAACGGCGCACGACTCGATGTCCTCCGAGAGCGCCCTCAGGTCGGCCAGCACGAGGTCAAGAGCCTCCGTGGTACCGCTTCGTTCCGCCATAAGTGTCTCCCGTCCCCTCTCTACCGCCAAAGCGGGCATTATATCCGATGCAGATCCTGGTCCGCCGAGGAGCTTAACAGAAGCCCCGAAATGGTATATTCATCGCCCCAGGGGCGATTAGCTCAGCGAAAGAGCGCTGCCTTCACACGGCGACTTAGTCTGATGGGGCCGGGGCACACCCCACTCCTGCCTCCTCTCCCTCAACTCTCCCATAAGCTCCACAAGGGGTTTCATCTTCTCCAGGTTGGGATCTTGAAGCCTACTCAGCTTACTCTCCCAGATTGAATCTGCCTCCGTCATGCTCTGCTCCTCCTCCGCAAGTGGTCCAGAGTATCTCTCATTCTAGAGAGCCGCAACGGTCGAAGCCAAGGTCGGAGGATGGTCAAAGACGAGGCACGACAATCCCCTGTGAGGTTCCTAGAGTACCCCGCCCCAGTAGGAAGGGGTAGTGGAGGCCTTCAGAAGCCATTCTCGTCGCTCTCAGAGGGTGTTGGAGGTATATTCACTTTTAGCACTGAATCTAGTGAGAGAACCTTAGTCCCTGCCTACTTATCCTCGGGGAGCGATCACCGTGTGATCGTGGTCGCTGGTGCGGGCGGATATTCTTCGGGAACGCCTCCTCGTAACGTTTGTCGTAACGCTTGGCAGACGGTAGTGCTGTAGCGCGGGGTTGTGACACAAGAGGCAAGAGAACAGGATCGAGTAGTCGGTGGAAGGAGCACCAAGGCTGCCACAGTGCTTGCTTGGTCGCTGTGTTTGCTTTGCGTAGTGCTGGCCGTGGCAAGCCTGATCCTCGCTCTCCTCAATGGGCGCACCCTGGGCGAGATCTTCCTGGCCTTGGATGGTCCTTCAATAGCCACCCTCGCCACCCTGATAGTGTCGTTCTCCGTCGTCGGGGCTTTGATCGCCTCGCACCGTCCCAAGAACCCCATAGGCTGGATCTTCTTGGCCGTCGGCTTCTTCCAGGGGCTCTTGAGCGCCGCAGACCAGTACGCGGTCTACGCGCTCCTCACCGATCCCGGCTCTCTCCCATTGGGAGCGGAGGCGGCCTGGCTCGGGCTGGTCTGCTGTCTGCCCCTGCTGTTCCCGGACGGTCACCCGCCTTCGCGTCGCTGGCGCCCGGTGGCCTGGCTCGGCGGCCTCTCCATCGGACTTACTGTCGTGTCGTCCATGATATTGCTCTGGCCCGAGAGGGGCCCAGCGCTAGTGACCGGAGATGAGAATCCGTCCCATGTAGTGAACGTGTTGGTCGGTTTCATCGCGGTTCCGATGCTGTTTGTAGACGGGCTGGGTGCCGTGATCTCGCTGTTTGTCCGCTTCCGTCGGACGAGGGGGGATGAGCGCCAGCAGATCAAGTGGTTTGTCTCCGCCGCCGCTCTGACGCTTGTCTGGATAACCGTGTTCGGGCAGTATTCCCCCCGCGTACTGCCCGAGGCAATCGTCGCCTTGTCGTTTTTGCTTGTCATACCCTCGATCCCCATCGCCACGGACATCGCCATCCTGCGCTACAGACTCTACGACATAGACCGGATCATCAACCGCACCCTCGTCTACGGTTCGCTTACGGCCACACTGGTCGCACTCTACTTCGGCGGTATCGTGGTGTTGCAGAGGGTGTTCGTCTTACTCACCGGCCAGCAGTCCACCCTCGCAGTCGTGGCCTCAACTCTAGCCATCGCTGCCCTGTTTGTCCCACTACGTCGTCGCATCCAGTCTTTCATAGACAGACGCTTCTATAGAAGGAAGTACGATGCGAGGAAGACCCTGGAAACCTTCTCCCTCAAGCTGAGGGATGAGACGGACTTGGAAGCACTGAACAGCGAACTGGTGGGGGTGGTAAGGGAGACCATGCAGCCCGCGCACGTCTCTTTGTGGTTGCGCCCCGCCACGGCTCCAAAGGGCGAGCAGCCAGAGTAGCCGCCGGAGGTCTGCCCACGACGCGTACGCGCCTCTCGGTCTACGTATTGTGGAGGTAGGCGGGAGACGCCTCTTATCTCCGTGAGACTACCTCAAAGAGTCGGAGGCATGCCCGTCCTTACCGCGCAGTCGGCCTTGAGGCAATCTATCACTACATCCCTCTGAGTCTCGAGTCTTGGCAGAACGGGCGGGGAGGTGGGGAAAATAACCGAATGGCCATGAAACATTCTAACCAACCCCGCGTACTCATCAGTACAAAGATATGGAGAGATAGGGAGGCGTGCCTTGTCCGAGGAGCGTAGAAACTACGGTGTGGAGCCCGAACCACAAGGGTCCGGCGGCGGGTCTGGTCCGGGGATGACCGCGACGACGGCCATAAGCCCGAGGGACGAGAACACTTGGTCGGTCCTTGCCCACCTCTCCGTCTTCGTCAACCTGCTGACGGGCTTCTTGGGTCCCGTGGTGGCCCTGATCATCTGGTTTGTCTACCGGGATCGCTCCGAGAGGGTATCCTTCCATGCCCTGCAGTCGGCGCTCTACCAGCTAGCCTGGGCGGTGATCCTCGCCGTAGGGTGGACGATCACGGCTCTCCTAACGGTGATCATCATAGGCTTTTTGCTCATCCCGGTGATGATCGTCCTCTCGGTGGTGCCCTTCGTTCACATGGCCTACGCCGCCTACAAGGTCAACCAGGGGGTGGACTACCGCTATCCCTTGGTGGCTGACCTCATCGGCGGCAGCCGCAGGAGCACTTCTCTATAGGCGGACGAAGGTAGGGATACCCGGTGATCCTCCCTGACGGAGAGCGAGCTAACAGCCGAGGATGATGATCGGGTAACGGTGGGCGGCTAGCCCTCTCCCCATCCCAGGAACTCCATTTTGTGATCGTCCTTGTTCCCAAGGTCTACGATACGGAAGATCTTGGTGGGTTTGGGGTTCTCGATCATCACCATGTTGCCATCTGCGTCGTAGGCCTGGATGGCCACACATAGGTAGTCGCCTGGCTCGTGTTCGTCTCGCACCTCAAGCGTCGTCTCCACAGTGGCCTGCTTCTGACCTCCCCCGTTACCACGCAACTCCAGCGTGTCGTCGGGGTCGAGACCCCTGGGTCCCAGGTTACCGGGTCGACGCATGCGCCTGAAGATGGCCCTGACGTGGGCCACACCCTCCTCGTCTCTGAGTGCGACAGGCACCCGTATCGTGTCGTCTATGGTGTATGTCTTTGGCTCCGTTGGGTTGGCTGGCAAGCTGATCCTCCTGCATCGTTGATTGGATCGTCCCAAGGGACTACCCAAGAGCTTAATCCTTCGGGGTCCCCGGTCAACCTTAGACTTCCCTCTTCCCCTCCCGACCGGATGATCCTCTCCCGACCATGGTGTCATGATACGCACATCCAATCGTCAACGGTTGCCCAGTCCATGTGTCGTGTAGGTTAATCCGCTGCGCAAAGGCTCTTAGAACCGCTCCTACCGTATCTGGTTACCTATGAGAGCGCATCGTCCATTCCCTCGGCAGCACCATCTTGCATATCGGGAAGTACGTGGGCATAGATTGACAGGGTAATGCTCACATCGCTATGACCGAGCATCTCACTGACATCAGTCCTAGGTAGGCAAGACTGCCCCCTGTGTAGACGGTTCTATTGACTCTCAGCGTCCGGGCGTCGAGGTCGAGATCCTCCCATCTCAGACCGAGGGCCTCACCAACCCGAACACCCGTGGTAGCCATCAGCACCCAAAGGGCGTGGAGGTCCGTATCTTGAGCAGCCCTAAGTAGAGCCTTCATCTTTTGAGCATCAAGAGGTTGTATCTCTGGCTTGGTGATGCGTAGTAGCACCACCGCCATACAGACGTTTAGTGGAACCAACCTCCAACGCACGGCTTGCTTCAACGACTTGGACAGGGTCGAGTGCATCTTCAGCACAGATGCAGCAGACAGCCCCTCGTCCAGCTTGGAGCGGTAGAACGATTGGACTTGTAGGGGGTCGAGTTTGCCTAACCGAACTCTACCTAACGCTGGATTTCAGATGAACACGAACGTTGATCTCGTGCCTAACCCAGGTGCTTTCACGCACCGTATCCCTTATGGAGTCCAACCAGCGGTCAAGGTACTGAGCGCGGTGAGATGATCGCTATCAAAGATGAGTCCCTCGTTCCCATCGGCGACGGCTTTGGTCAACTTACTAGCTACTTCTTTACGAGTCTTGCCGTAGACGTACCTACGCTTTCCACCAACTTCGTACTGACCTACCCACCGGCCATCTTTGCAGCGGTAGATGCTCCCCTCTCCCCTACCTCGTCTTCTTGCAGCCACAACAACCTCCTTAAGCTGTGTTGAAGCTGTCAGCCGGCTTAACAGAAGCCCCCGACAATGGTATATTCATCGCCCCAGGGGCGATTAGCTCAGCGGGAGAGCGCTGCCTTCACACGGCAGAGGTCGCTGGTTCGAACCCAGCATCGCCCACATTCTGAACACGTGCATTTGCAGGATAATCAGCGGCACGAGTGTAGCGAACTGGATCCATCCCGATGTCGTCTACACCAGCAGTACACTAACGCATCATTGCGGCCGCGAGCCTTCAAGAACTACGCGAAGGGCTCAAGCCACGGGCTGGTGCCTCTCCGCGATACCGACCAGGGTGTCGGAGATATCTTGCTTCTCCTCGGTGTGCCCCCGCTCGAAGCTCTTCAACACGACCGTTCCCTTCCTGTCGTTCCACCGGTCGACGAAGTAGGTTTCCCTGTACTTGCAGTGGGGACAGTTCGATGCGACCACGAAGGGATAGAGCTGGACCCAGCTTCCGTTCCCCAAGTCCATCACCAAGTCGCCTCGGGGCAGTGCCCTGGGGACGTGTAACTTCTCCTGCGGGAAACCCGGGCCGTCTCTCTCCAGGCGCAGGCACTTGAGCACGAAGTCATCGTTGCGCCGATCGACGTCGAAGTCCTGGACGAGGCGGATAGGGTACCGCGTGAAGAAAGACAGCGCATCCATGCAACGCTGCAACCTCTCCTGTGCTTCGTTGGAGGCGGCGACGACGTCCTCCTCCATCGTGGGTCCCCGGCCGTGGTGGAAGTCGTTGCGCGCCCTTATGAGTGCCGCCATGTCGGCGCCGAAGCCCTTAGTCTCCGACCCGACGTTGCGCCTGCTCAGGCTCGTGGCCAGGTGGGGTCCTCGTAGCTACGGAACACCTTCGCGCACCTCTGGGCTATCAGCTTCCAGGCGCCGAAGGAGATGCCGCCCTGCCACGGCACCTTTAGGTCGAGCTGCGCCCTCCCGTAGTCCGCTTCGTCCAGTATCGACAACGAGACGGACCCGAGGAACGCGAGGATGTTCTCCGCGTGGCGCAGTTGCTCCCCGTACTTGTCCCTTGGGTCCCAGATGCCCCGCAGCAGCGACCAGCTGTAGGCAATGGGCAGCGGGTAGGTGTCGGCGATGCGTGTCGGCGACGGCGGGGGATCGACCAGGCTAGCGCCGCCGGCCCCGACACGTTTCTCGCGCGCCGCTGCTGCCGGCGCTTTGGGCGATGCTGACGGCACCACCTCTGGTGCGTTTTCACCCAGCGCTTCGGTCGGCTCGGTCGGCTCGCCCTCAAAGGTCTCGGGCGTACCTCCGGCCGGCGCTTCAGTCAGCGTCTCGGGAGATGGCTTAGCGCCGCCCGCAGTCGCGGTGCCCGAGGAGTCGCTCGGCGCCCGCTGCTGAGTGGTTGCGACCGGGGGTGGTGTCGCGGCCCGCCGATCGTACTGCGCTTCGAAGTTCCGGCGCAGCCGTGCGTCTTCTTCGCGCGCTTCGTGCACCCGCCTCTCGAGGCGCACGAGGTAGGCTTCTCGGACCGCGAAGGCGTGGACAACGGAGGCGATGCCGGTGACTACCATTAGTCCAATGAGGAACTGCTCTGCCCGAGTCCCCGAGGCCACAAAGGCGACGACGAAGATGGCGAAGTACACCAAGCCCCACGCGAGCCACCTGGCGCGCCTTGCCCTTAGCGCGATGTAGAAGAAGGCGATCCAGCTGAAGATGCCGAAGGTGAAAGTCCAGGCCATCCACAGCGAGTGGCGCAGTTCCCAGCCCCTCCCGAAGGAAGTGAGGGACACGCCACTCCTCTCCCGCTTGATGAGGTCTAGCCGCAGCAGGTACTCCTTGCGTATCAGGAAGGCGTGGACGATCGATACGGCGCCTAGCAGCACGTTGAAGGTTAAAGTGGCGTTCGACCAGGCCTGCGACACGCTTACGGAGACGAGCGCGAAGAAGATGAGCGGCATGGCGTAAAGCACCGCCCACAACAACCACCTCGGATGGCGCGCCCTGATACCTATGTACGCGAAGGCGATCCAGCTGAAGAAACCGAGAGCGAATGTCCACAAGATCCACAAAGAGTGGCGCCGCTCCCACGCCCGACCCCTGGATGTAGAAATGCGTTTTCTTCTCAGCACCCGGATAACCTCCGTACCGCTACCTAAACTGCTATCAAAGATCTCCTCGTTGCCTTTTGGAGTTGAGGTTGTTCATCTCGTGGAGGTCCTGGGCCTGCCACCCGCATGCCTCCAATTGAAGGTCTATCTTCGCCCACACTCGTTCCTCAGGGTTCATGACTTTTGTCTACCTCTTTCCTTAGCGGCTCTCTTGCCATGCTTCCCCCTCTTCTGTCGGTAGTCTGTTCTGGCCCCGAGTATGCACCATTGCCTAGCCGCGCTGAGGGCTATTCACCCAACGTCGTAGAGTTTGTGAACGTCGTAAGCGGGGCGGGACGTATACCCTTAGAGGGGCCGCGAACGCCGACCAGCGGAGACCGAGGAGGGGAGCCTAGAGGATGCCGTTCGACCGAAGACAAAGGCGGGTGGTGGTGGAGGTCCTCGTGGTGGCCTCGCTGATGCTGGCAACGCTCGGGTTGGGCTATCTGGTCCTGGCCGCCTCCCCCGAAGAAGACCGGCTGGTGACGAAGGGCATCCAGCAGATAGTGATCTGCGAAGGACCGCGTAAGAGCGGAGACATCTGGTACAAGATCACGGATGAGATACCGGGCGCCGAGAGCGGGGAGTGGGGCGTCGAGAAGGACGGAGACTGTAGAGTCATGCGCCACTACGCCGATACCGGACCGGCAGACTAGGAGTCTCAGGCCCCGCTAATGCCTCCCGCCACCGGACCTGGGGCCTGAGACTCCTATTCACCCAACTTCGTAGAAGAGGCGTTCTCGGGGCGGGCTGATCGAGGCCAGGAAGCGGGTGCGACTGAATGAGGAGCGGGACGGCGTGTCAGGAGCGTCGTAGGTGCGCCGTCCCTCGTCTTAGTGAGTGTCTCCGCGGGGCTGCTCCGTATACCCTTAGAGGGGTCGCGAACGTCGGCTAGCGGAGACCGAGGGGAGGCCGGGGCATGAAGATGCGTATGCTGCTGGGGGCGGTGGTGCTCGTCGCGATGGTCGTGACCGCTGTTTCTGCGACTAGGCCACCGACCTACGAGGCGTCCGCTCTGCTGATGGTGGGCCAGAAGGAACTAAGCGATGGGAAGATACCTCTCATCCCCCTCGCCCCCGCGCCCGAAACTCTCCAGCAGCTCACCCACACCATGGTGGTGGCGATCGAGAGCCGCCCCGTGGCCGAGGAGGCCATCAGGCGCCTGAGGCCTGAGCTGTCCCCGGACCAACTCCTGAACAACCTGACCGTAGAGCAGGTCGAGACCTCGCAGTTCATCCAACTGAGCTATGCGGATAGCGATCCGGGGAGGGCCGAAGAGGTCGTCAACACGGTCGGACAGGTGTCCTCCGAGCGCATCTCCAACACGAGCGCGGCCGCCACCAACATAAAGGCCACCGTCTACGAAAGGGCGATAACCCCCGCTTCCCCGGTAAGCCCCAAGCCCTGGAGAAACGGCGTCCTTACGCTGGTGGTGGGGCTGGTGCTCTGCGCGGGGCGCGCCCTTGCCCTGCCGGGCGTCGGCACAAGGGTCGCAGGCACACTCGGCGAACGGCCCTCCCGCCAAGGGGTCGGCCAAGCGGGGGTGCTCGGCAGGCGGCACAGGGACTACAGCATAGTCGAGCGCATCAAGGAGAAGAAGCTGCTTCGGGCGCTCGGGCGCCGCGGGAAGCTGACGGCGGTAGAGGCGGCGATAGTGACCTCGCTTTCGGTGGAGGAGGCCGATCGGATACTCTCCGAGTTGGCGCATAATGGACACCTGAAGGTCACGGTTGAGCACGGCAAGCTGCTCTATTCGTTCTGGGAGCACGATGCTCCCTGAAGACCTATTCACCCGAGTGCGTGGAAGGCTAATGGGACCACACCGAGCACAGCAGATTCCCTTTGGTGCGCTAACAGTCCCCGAGGCGTAGAATGTGCCTAGTATGGCTTACGCGCCGGGACAAACCGTCGAGGTGTGCCTAGAGTTCGACCTGCCGCCCGCGCGGGGGCTGCGCTGCGTCGTGGCCATCTTCGAAAACGAGTGCGGGGACGTCATGGAGTTGACGGACGTGCCCGCCAGCGTATCGGAGTGCGTCCTGCAGAAGCCCACGCAGACCGCACTGCGGGGTCGGGCAGACTACCCAGGGCTCTACGAACTGAAGCGCCTAAGCGTGGAGCACCTCTCGGGTGTCACCCACGTGGATCCTCCGGGGATCAGCTTCGAGGTTAGAGGCACCCCAGAAGTCGTGGGGTGGCGCCTGAGATGAGTACTATTCGCCCAACGTCGTAGAAGAGAAATTCTCGGAAGTTCAGATGCAGGATCGTGCATAGAATGACCTCCCAGAGACGTGTGAATGGCTTCTGAGGCCGCTCACGCCGCGTGCGAGGGCTCTACATATAGTGGTGCTGCATAAAGATCCGAGCATGTGAATAAACCCCGGTCCTATCGAGCGTCCGGATTTCGCAGAAAACCTTTCCACGCACTCCGGTGAATAAGATAAGAGGAAGGAGGTGCTAGACTCCGGGGACAGGCGCGCCGGAGGATCCGGCCTTCCCCGTTGTTTGGAGAGCCAGGATAGATAGCCAGTTCAACAGTTGCGGCGCGCGTGGCGCGACGAAAGCGCCGTCCGGCCTCGTCCTCTCCACCCTCGGCTTGCTCCTGCTCGGCCTGCTGGCCAACCTCTCCTCGCATGAAGAGGTCTACGCCAATCCCGAGTACGGCTTCTCGGTGCTCGCCCTCTTCGGCGCTGCGGGGTGCATCGGGCACCTGGCTTCCAGCCTCTCCCAGCGTCCTGGTGCTCTGGACTTCGCCTGCCGACTTCCCTTTCGGGTTCTGCCGACCGCGGCCGTACTCGGGAGCGTGTCGCGTAGCATCAGCGAGTGGCCCGTACTGGTAGCCCTCCTCTTTGGACCCCTCGTCTTCCTCCTCTCCGGCCTCGGCGGCTGGGTGTAGCCCGGCACGCCTCGCGACCCGCGGGGCTCGCACCTTCGCCCCTACACCACGCCAGACACAGGAGGCGGCGACACATGCTCGACTCTTTGAGGAACCTTTTCGACCCGCTCTTTAGCATCATGGGGATTACGCTCACGACCCTCCACGGTTGGGGCGCGCCCTGGTGGCTCGCCATCGTCATGCTCACAGTCGTCGTGCGTACCCTACTCTTCCCGGTCACCTACCGGCAGGTCCAGAGCATGCGCAAGATGCAGGAGCTCAAACCGGATATGGACAGGATCAAGGCCGACCACAAAGACGACGTCCCAAAACAGCGGGAGGAGATAGCTAGGCTCTACCAGGAGCGTAAGGTAAACCCGCTCGGGGGTTGCCTGCCCATATTCGTGCAGATCCCCCTCTTCCTGGTGCTCTACTACACGATAAGGCAGTTCGACAAGCTCGACAGCTTCCAGACCGGCGGCCTGTTCTGGTTCACGGACCTGACCGTCGCAGACCCGCTGTTCATACTTCCCGTCGCCTACGTCGTGACCATGATGGCATCCCAGGAGCTGGCCATGAGGAACACGGTCGCCCAGCAGAAGCAGATCATGCGCTTCATGCCCATAGTCTTCGGCTTTTTTCTGGCCAGATTCCCCGCTGGGCTCTTCGTCTACTGGGTGACCTCAAACCTCATCACCTTCTGCCAGAACTACGTCATCTACCGCCACGCGCCACACCCGCCCATCGCAGAGGCTGACCCCGCGGCAGTCCCCGAAGATACCACCCGGAAAGAACAGGGAGAGAAAGGCGTGCCAGCTCCGAAAACTGCTGCGGGCTCGACTAAGAGTGGCAGGGCGAAGAGCAGGAAGAAAAAGGGCGCAAGTAAGAAGAGGTGATGGCAAGAACGCCCCTACAGGTGAACTTCGTGGAATTAACCTTCCACGCACTCCGGTGAATAAGGGCATAAGGAGGAGGGCCAGGGCGCAGTCTCGGCCCCCTAGCCCTTTGCTCTGTCTACCACGTCCTCTCGCAGTCGTCTCCCACTATGTCCTTCCAGTCGACGTCCGCTATGTCGTGCCTACCAGCGCCACAACTGACGATGTCGCGAGCAGCCGTACGGTTGGCGGTGGTTAAGAAGTCGTTGCCGTCGCCGCCCGTAAGGGTGTCTACAGCGGAGTCGCCGGGCCACGGACCATCGAACAACATATCGACGCCCGGTCCACCCGATATGACGTCTGCACCAGGGCCGCCGTCCAGGATGCCGATCGCTCGTGATGATACGGGGTCGTCGTTACCCGGACCGCCACTTATTACGTCATTACCCCCTCGGCCCTCGATCCAGTCGGTGCCCCCCCTGCCGAACAGTTCGTCTGAGCCCTTGGTACCGATGAGGGTGTCGGGACCATTAGTTCCGATCTTGGTGATCGCCAGCGCAACCCCACTTGCCACCAACAGGGTCAGAGCCATTGCGGCCACCATCAATATGGTGCGTTTCATCATCTATCCTTCCTCTTGGTTCTGGGCCTCTGCCCGCTGTTGGAAGGTACCGTATCAAGATTGTGCGTTACGGCACATCCCGCAAACGGCGTATCTTTGCCGTTGCTTGGAGTTGCTAGCGTGCTGCGAACTTTCTAGAACTCCGTTTGGGCGAACTTCTGAGAATTGCCCTTCCACGCACTCGGGTGAATAGGGAACCGGAGTGGCGCGCTAGGCACGTTCTATGGGGGTGAACCTACAGAGTGAGCGGCCCCTACGGAGATGCCGTCGTCTCTTCGCCCTGCCCCTCGCCGAGCGCCTCCTGAGCCGCCCCCACCGCCCTCTCGGAGCGCTCCAGCACGTCCTCTAAGGCGGAGCGAACCTCCCCGAGGCTGCCCAAGAGCGCCTCGTCCACCGTGTCGCCCACCTGAAGGCCTTCCAGGGTCGAATCGAGCGTGCCCAGAGTCCCCTCAAGAGTCTCCCTCACCACCTGGGTAAGCGAGCGGGCCAGGATGCGCAGGATCTCGGGGTGCTCGCCTATGGTCTCTAGCGCTTTTACGAGGATGGCCCGCACGTTCTTCAGACGCGCCACCAGGTGCACCTCGGCCTCAACCCCCTCTATCTCCAGCTTTACCTCGTCGAGCCTGGCGTCTACGCCGACCGAGATGTTCACGAGGTTGGCCAGCTCTGCCAGGATGGAGACGTGGGCCCTTAGGTCGCGGACCTCCAGAGTTATCCTGTCGACCTCCAACTCGGGGACGTCCAGCACCACGTCGGGCTCTTGGCCGCCGGACTCTTGGCCGTCGGGCTCTTGGCCGTTAGACGGCGATCTTCCCGTTTGCGAGAAGATCGCCCAGGCCGTGGCTCCCGCAGCAAGCGCTCCAAGACCGAACCACCCGAAGCCCTGCGAAAATCGTCCGATAGTCTCCTGTGCTCCCGAAGGGGGGCCTACACGCGGTACCCTGAGCATCTTTATCCCCTTCCGCTTCCCCTGCAATCGGAGTTCCTCCTAGACATGATGCCATGAGATCGCCCGCGTTGCATCCGTGCCACATCCTGGCCATCCAACTTCGGAGAACTGAGTCAACGCGAAGTTCACGGGATAGCTCATCTACCCCATAGCCCCGCTCTGGAGGGCCTACACTAGGGGCCATGATACGACCGAGACGCATTATCAGGACCTTATGTACGACACCCACGAAGGAGGCCTACCCGTACATAAGAAAATCGCATGGGATCGGATCGCAGGCGATAGAAAAGCCGGGCCGTTCCTCGGAGGGGGATGAGGGGCACCCGGCTTAGCAATGAACCGATTGTATTACCGAGGAGGGCGGCAGCGCATACCGCAAATGAGTGATCTTCGCGAACTTCTGAGAATTTACCTTCTAGGCACTTCGGTACATAGAGGCAAGAAGGAGGGCCGGAGGCTATTTTGCTCCGAAGGCCAACAAGTTCAGCCGAAACGCTGCTCTACGCCAAGCGAAAGCCCCGCCGGAGCGGGGCCTTCCTGGTGAACAGCGAACCTCCCTAGTTGCACAGACTCCTCGGCACGCTAGTGTTGCAGAGGTTGCCCACGAAGCTGTTGCCCGAGCCAGACTCATCCCAGAAGATGTCTGGCTTGTTACGGCCAAACGTATTGCCGGTGACGGAGTTGTTCCGGGGTTCCGCCGATCCGTCGCCGAACGGATTGGTCGAGACTACGACCCCGCCAGAGACTGGGGTGGGGCCAGAGGGGATGTTGCCCGAGATCTGATTTCCCGTAACCTCCATGCCACTCGCTCCCAGAAGCGCGATGCCGATCCCCGAGAACGCCACCCTGCCTTCCTCGATACCAGTTGGGCACTTTCTGGTGTTGTTCTCGACCGTGTTGGCTTTCACCTCGAAGCCGCCCACGGGTTGGCCCGGGAAAGCTTCGAAGAACATGCCAGCGCAGTTGTCGTGGATCGTGTTTCCGGCGAAGGAGCCGTGGTGGGTGCCGCCGACCCAGATGCCCCACGGGCCGCGCGAGATGCGGTTGCCGACGACCTTGGCGTCGTTGTTGGCCCCTTCCGGCCCGAAGATGGTGATGCCCGTATTACCGAAACGGCTCACATCGTTGGAGAGGATCTTGGTGCCCGTCGAATCGATGATAGCCGTGCCGCCTAAGGTGCTGTCCGTGATGTCGTTGGAGAGGATCTTGGTGCCGGTCGAATCGATGACGAGCATGCCGAGGTAGTTGTCCGTGAGGTCGTTGCTCGAGATGGTGGCGTTGGTGCCCTCCTCGACAAAGATCCCACTGTTGGAGCTGCCTTCGACATCGTTCCCTGAGATGGTGACGTCGCGGGAACTTTCGAGGCCTATCGCGTCCTCACCGGAGTCTCGCACGACGTTGGAGAGGAACTTGGTCCCGACTGAGAGAGCAGTGCCCATGCCGTTCTTGTTGCCTACGGCACGGATTTTCGTGACGGTGGCGTCGCGGGCAGCGCCAACGTCTATCCCCGTCGCCTTGAAGCCCCGGATCGTGAAGCCAGAAATGCTCACATCGCTCACGCGCTTGTTGACCTCGCCGGTTTCGGGGTTGAAGTCGCCTAGGACGCAAATAGCCGTCGGTCCAGAAAACCTCGAGCAGGGCGAGTCTGCTTTGGCGGGCGGCTTGATCACGGCATCGTCTCCACGCAGCTTGATCCCGTCCTTGCGGATCACCACATCCTCGCGGTGGACTCCACGGACGACGATGGTGTCGCCCGGATCGGCAGCGTTGATAGCCTTCTGGATGGACTCGCCCGGCCCAACTACCGAGCTATCCGCGGCGGCGGAGCCGACCCCCGCTGCCAGAGTAATCCCGCTAGCCACCAGCAGGGTTAGGGCCATCGTGGCCAACAACGGTATGGTGCGCCTCATAAAGAGACCCGCCTTCCTTTGGTAAGGGGGCGGGGTGAGGAGTGTAAGCTGGACTCACGGCGTCCCTTTATCAGCAACATTCGCAGCATACTCCCCTATCGGGGCAGGCGTATCACTCAAACGGGCTATCTTTGCTGTAGCTTGGGCGTTGCTAGGTGTGGCGAACTTCGGAGAACTCCGTTCATGCGAAGTTCGCAGAAGACACCCAAGACGAAGTTCGCAGAAGTGGCCTCCAGGTGGCTAGTCGAATAAGGATCATCCCGGACTTTGTGCGGATGCAAGCCGTAACCTATGTGCAGCAACCGTGCAGCAACCCGGGCGTAAAGCGACGGCATTCTGCGTAAAAGTATCCTATGCATACAGGGCGAATTTGGCTTGTTTACCGGCATTTTGGGGATGTGGCGGTATACGGCGGCAGTCACCTTACTGCCTTCACACGGCAGAGGTCGCTGGTTCGAAACCAGCATCGCCCACTCCAGAAAGCTTATACCTAAGCGGAACATTAGAACCTGCGGTGAGTGAGTGAAGCAGTAGTGCAGCAACCGTACAGCAACGCGGTCAGAGGAGGTTCTTAAAGTGCCAGATCGCTTCACCGTGTACGGCGTCTTCGCGGTCCTCGTGCCCGGCGTAATCTGCATGTACCTCTTGGCCTTCACTCTCGATCGGGCCGTAGGCGTCAACGCGACCGGAATCGGCACGTTCAACCGCCCGTCCCGACCCGCAACAGCACCCCTTCGTCCGCTGGAGAAGGTGCCCCTCAAGACGAGGCTCGGAGATCGAAAGCCAAGGTAGAGCGCCTGGAGTACTTTCCGACGCGAACGGGGCTCGGCCGGCAGGTTGTTGAGTCCCGGCCAACGGGGCCGCACAAAGCTCGTTGCGAACTCGAACGACCATAGCGGCCGGGGCGATGGCCCATGGGCGGGGCGCCGACGAGGTCATCTTGCTATACAGTGAGGAGCTCACGGAGCACTCCTGGAAGGTCGGCGGGAACGCATTCGCGGAGGCTTAAGCGCACGTGGGCCTCCGACGGGTGGCCACGACCCGGCACGGTCTCCTTGAGCCTACCCGGTTCGTCTGTCTGATCCCCGTGGCCCGAACGGGCCATCTCTCTTCGTGCCCGGAACATGGCCCGAACAGGAGAAGCCGCTTCCTTTCGCCCCCGCTTGAATTGAGGGTGCAAGCTCGGCAGGCAACAAGAGAAGGGAGAGGGTGATGGAGCGGAAAAAGGTGAGGATCTCCGTCAGAGAGAAGGCGGCAACGTCGCGACGGACGGATCGGCACTCGTCGTCGAGCTCGCCGGGTACACGTGGCGGGCGAAAGAGGAGGAGCTCCAACGAAGGGAGAGAACGAAGGTGAGATTCGCGAAGGCGCCGGAGAGGGCGCGCATCGACCAAACGACAAGGCAGGGCGCTACCTCGAACGTGTCGGCGGCGGTAACCTACGATTCAGCCACCAATTCGGCGACGCTCAACCCCAACAACAACCTCACCGCAGGGGCCACCTACACGGCCACTTTGACGACCCAGGCGAAGGACTTGGCGGGCAACGGGCTCGACCAGAACCCGAGCACCGTAGGCAACCAGGCCAAGAGCTGGAGGTTCAAGGTGCAGCCGTAGACGATCCGATTCGGGTATAAGCAGGCAACCCCGAAGGGGCAGAGGATGGCTTTCCTCGGCCCCTTCGGTCACGCTCGTCGCGAGGATACCGTTACCGGCGCACGATCGGTACAATGACGATTGGTCGTCGCTCGGCGTCGGAGGAGAGGGCTCGTGACTGGTCTACCGACCCGGATAGCAACCTTCCCGTTCGTCCCCGGCGCCGGTCCTCGCGTAGGTCCTTCCGCGGCGTCCTATGTCTGACGAGACGGACCGCTCGCCCCGCGAGGACGCCCCCGTGGCGGCCTTTCACCCGGCACGCGCCCCCGACCGACCGATCGACAACCTGCCGCTGGAGCGTACGAGCTTCGTCGGGCGCGAGAGGGAGGTCACCGAGGCGACGAGGCTGCTCTCCGAGCGGCGCCTGTTGACGCTCTGCGGCCCCGGGGGGCGGGCAAGACGCGCCTGGCCCTCGCGGTGGCTCGGCGCCTCGTCGAGGGATTCGAGGACGGGGCGTGGTGGATCGAGTTTGCCCCGCTCTCAGGCCCCGAGCTTGTGCCGAGGGCGGCAGCCTCGGCGCTGAGCGTCCCGGAGTCTCAGGACCTCTCGCCGACCGAGGCGCTCGTGGAGCACCTGAAGAGCCGGAAGACGCTCCTGATCTTGGACAACTGCGAGCACCTGATAGAAGCGTGCGCCGAACTGCCCTGCTGAGGGCCTGCCCGGACCTGAAACTTTTGATGGCCCGTTCGGGCAGAGCGTTCAGTTAGGCAGACGAAGCGGGCTCAGATCAGGTCGAACTGGGCCGCCTGGGCGACGGCGGCGGCGCGGGAGGAGACCCCCAGCTTGCCGAGGATGTTGGCGACGTGACGGTGGACGGTGTGCTCGCTGACGATGAGGCTCGCGGCGATCTCCGCGTTGCTCATGCCCCTAGCGACGAGCCGCAGGACCTCGAGCTCCCGCTTGGTGAGCCCGGCTCCTCGCGCGGCCGGGGCACCGTCGCGGGACGCCTCCGGTTCTTCGAGCGCGTACCCGATTGCCTGCTCGGGGGACATGGCCCGTCCTTCGGCCAACGCTTCAAGGGACGTATCCTCCAACCTGACACGTAGCTCCTCGGTTACGGGTTCGTGGAGGCTATGGTCCTTTGCTTGCACGCCAAGGGAGATACCGATGGCCTCGAGCAATGCCTCCGATGCCCCGAACAATCGCGCTGCGCGTGCCTGCTCACCCTTCAAGGTGGCTAGCTCGGCCAGCCTCTCTAGACACAGCGCTATATCCGCCTTGTCGCCCACCTCGGCCGCGAGTTTCAGCCCCTCGGCGTACAGGTGTAGGGCTCGTTCGTGTTCGCCCCGAACCCGCGCCATCAGCGCGAGGTTGTACAACGAGCCGTACTCGGAATGCCTGCTCCCTATCTCCCGTGCGAGCGCCAAGGCCTCCTCGAAGTACCGCGTGGCCCGCGTGTGGTCTCCCTGGTCGAGGAGCACCATTCCCAGGTGAATGAGCGCCTCGCTGATGCCCCACTCGTCTCCGAGTTCTCGGTAGAGCGCGAGGCTCTCTCCGAGGAAGTCCATCGCCTGCGCCACTTCGCCTTGCTGCATAGCTATGAAACCCGCGCCGCCCAGCGCCGCCGCCAGACCGGACCTGTGTTCCGCTTGCCGAAAAAGGTCGGCACTCCCCTCGAAAAGCCGCAAAGTCCTTCCAGGAGTGTCGAGTCCGTACGACATGGTGGCTTTGACGTAAAGCGCCTTCGCCCGCATGCCCATAGAGAGAGCGTCGCCCTTTTTGAGCGCCTCGTCGGCGTAGTGGTATCCCTCCCGCTGGTACGCCCGCGCAGACCAAAAGTGATGCAACGCCCACGCGAGCCGTACGGCGGTTTCTACCTCACCTTCCTCCGTCAGCCATCGCATGGTGATGCGCAAATTGCCGTTCTCCCGCTCAAGGCGGTCCAGCCAGACAACCTGGTGTGGACCCATCAGATGGGGATGCGCCTGTTCGGCAACCTCCAAAAAGAATGCGGCGTGTCTGCGCCGTACCATTTCGGCCTCTGTGGTCTCCTCGAGCTTCTCCAGCGCGTACTGCCTAACCGGCTCGAGCATCCCGTAGCGTCGCTCGTCACCGCCCGCTATCACCAGCGACTGCTCCACTAATGCCCCGAGCAGATCGAGCACGTCTTCCGTTCCAACGCTTCCCGCCACACCAACCGCCTCCGCCGCCTCGAGGGTGAAGCCGCCGAAGAACACCGAGAGGCGCCGGAATAGCTCCTGCTCCGGTTCGGAGAGGAGGTTGTGACTCCAGTCGAGCGCGGCACGCATGGTGCGCTGCCTCTCAGGTAGGTCACGCGCCCAGGCACTCGAGAGGGCTTTGTCCAGCCGCAAGCACAGCGTCGCCGGATCGAGGAACCTCACCTTCGCTGCCGCGAGCTCCAGGGCTAGTGGGAGGCCGGCGAGCCGCCAGCAGATGGAGGCTACCGCCGCGGTGTTCTGATGAGTGAGCGCAAAGGAGCGAGAGGCTGCCCGGGCGCGCTCCACGAACAGCCGCCCCGAGGGGGCCGTAAGGACCTCCTTCGGTGTAGGGTTTTGGGTGGAGACGGGCAGCGCCAAGGGAGACACGGGATACTCGTGCTCGCTGCGTATGCGTAAGGGGGCGCGGCTGGTTGCCAGCACGACGAGACCGGGGCAGGCTTCGATGAGGTCAGCAATCTCGGTTGCCGCCTCCAGCAGATGCTCGAAGTTGTCCAGCACCAATAACAACCGCTTCTCTCTCAGGTAAGCGTGAAGGGCCACGCTCGGGCTCTGGCCCTCCGCTTCCTTCAAGCCTAGCGACCTTACAATTGTGGGAACCACGAACGCTGGATCCCTGAGCGAGGCTAGGGCCACGAGGGCTACCCCATCAGAGAAGTGCCCCTCAGCCTCCCGCGCAATTTCTACGGCGAGGCGTGTCTTACCCACCCCGCCGATTCCTGTGAGCGTCAGTAACCTGACCTCGGGCTCGGCCAGCAGAAGCTCTCTTATCTCTTCTAGCTCTTGCTCGCGGCCCAAAAGCGGCGTCGGAGGGCTTGGCAAGGTGGCTTCGAGTACGCTCGCCGGAGCGTCGGCCTTAGCAGACTTTGCGACCCGGCCGGGGACCGCCACAAGGAGAGACGCCCGCTCGTCCTCCGAGAGTCCCAGGGCGTCGGCGAGGGATCTTACGGTGTGCGGGTAGGGACGCCGCGTCTTGCCCCGCTCTAGGTCGCCGACGGCGTTGGGGGTAAGCCCCGCCCGAAAGGCAAGCTCTTCCTGCGTCATGCCGGCCACCTCTCGCAAGCGCCGCAGCAGAGTTCCGAACGATGACTCTTGCTCCGGGCTCACCTTGAGACCTTACTCCTCCGCTCGGACGCGTCGTGGGTGCCTACCCAATGCTAGCAAAGGCCGAAGCGAGCCGGAAGGCTCCCGAGGGGTTCCCGAAAAGTCCCCAAGAGTCGCGACTCTTGGGGAGGTCTTTGGGTGCTCTTGGTGGTGCTGGTCCGCCCCGAGGCGCACAGTGGGAACCAGAACGAAAGCTTGGCGAGGAAGGAGGACACAGGCGACGACCGAGGTTCAGGGAGAACGCCTCAAAAGGCAGGTTACTAGAGCAATAACCAACCGCCTCCGGATCGCCGTGCGCTCGAACCTGGGCACGGCGATCCGGGATCACGGACCGAGAAAGGAGCTTCGGTATGAGAACAGTTCCGGCAACGTACATCGGCGATGAACAAGGGCGCCGCAGCCCAGGAGGGCGTGCGGATACGGAAGCCGGTGGGGGGTCGTCCCCGCGCCGCACGGAGGTGAGGAACGACATGATCGAGACCCCAAGACTCAGGCTAATCGCCTGCGAGCTGCGCCACTTCGAGGCGATCCTGACCGATCAGGGAAGGCTCGGGCAAATGCTCGGCGTCACCGTCCCGGGCGAGGCCTTCGACTTTCCTGGGGTGATGACCATCGAGGCCATGCGGTTCATGCACGAGGGCCTGAAGGCCGATCCGGGCGTGATAGGCTGGTGGACCTACCTCTTCATCCACGCCGCGGACGGGGTGCTGATCGGCCCGGGCGGATACAAGGGCAGGGCCGACGAGGAGGGCGCCGTGGAGATCGGCTACGCCATCGTCGGTAAGTACAGGGGCCAGGGCCTGGCAACCGAGGCGGCGCGGGGGCTCATCGACCACGCCTTCTCGCACGAGCACGTAATGCGGGTCGACGCGCACACGCTCGCCGAACCCAACGCCTCCGTAAGGGTGCTGGAGAAGGCCGGGATGCGGTTCGCGGGGGCGGTGCCCGACCCGGATCTCGGCCAGGTGTGGCGCTGGAGCTTACACAGTGCGGATCACCCGCGGGGTTAGAGGCTAACCGAGGGCGCGATGACCAACCCCTCCGGATCGCCGTGCGCTTGTACTCGGGCACGGCGACCGGGATGTAGCGACCGAGAAAGGAGACTCCATATGAGGCATACAGCAGATGTCCCACAGCGTCACAAAGCCCGCAGGGTGGAACACGGAAAGTTGGGAGAGGTAGTAGCGTACGTCCCGCCAGACGAGGGCACAAGGTCGCTGCGGGTGTTGGGCGAGCTTCTGATCCACAAGATACCGAGCCACAGGACCGGCGGGGCCTACTCGCTCTTCGAGGCTACTACCCACCCTGGGTCAGGGCCGCCGCCCCACGTCCATCACCGCGAGGACGAAGCCTACTACGTACTCGAAGGGGAGTACGAGTTCATGGTCGATGACCACACTATCAAGGCGGGCGCGGGCTCCCTTGTCTACGTGCCCAAGGGTACTCTGCATACCCACAAAAACGTCGGCGATGGCGTGGGCAGGATGTTGCTGACCCAGACTCCCGGGGGTCTTTACGAGCTCTTCTTCCAGAAGGCGGGTCGGCCGGCGGACGGCGATGATGGTGGGCCGCTCGCCTTGGAGGACCTGCCGCACGCGGAGAGGTGGATCGTGGAGGTAGCAGCCGAGCACGGCACCGAGATACCGCCGTCCCTCGTAGACTAGCCTCGGCGCCTTCCGGCAGGGCAAGGTCGCGCGAGCAGCCCATCGACGCGTAACCTTTAGACTAACCCCACCTCCCATGCAGGATCCTGAATCGGAACTTCCGAGAAGGGGTGCTCCACGCAGTAGGGTGGATAGGGTTTTGTGCAACATGGTTTCCAATGACTCGCGGCGGTCCTAGGCAGGAAACGCCCGTCTTCTGGGTCGCCTTGATCTGAGGTGGATCTTCTCGCATCGCTGCCCCCTACAGCGGGAAGCCGTACTCGTCCGTCGGTAGCGGCGCGAGCGCCGCGGCCGGCAGCCTTACCTCGGGCCCGCCCCCGTCCATCCTAACGGTGTAGTCGCCATCAGGAAGCACCCGCGGCAAGATCACCCGACCCCTCTGACCCGCGTATTGTTGGCTAGCCTGATGGCTAGGCTCCGATCCCGCTACGGGGCCGACGCTTACCCACCCACCCGGCTCGATCAACTTCTGCCCCGCTTTCCCGGTTGGCTTCCTACGCTACGAACATCCTACGTCACCAGGGTCGGGGCCGTGCACCATCCTGCCTCCGAGCTTCCCAGACTGCCCTCAGGGCGAAGTTCGGGGAATCGCCCTTCTAGGACGTACGGTGAATAGCGCAAGGGGCTTGTTCTGCGTCTGCTCTGCCACGACCGCGCCGGCACGCCACGAGACCAGCACATCGCGCCAACGTTCGGGGAACGGCTCAGGGAACCCCTCCGACTCGCTGGTAGCGCTCGTAGATCACGCGCGAGTCGAACGTCCTGCTCTCGATCAGGTCCAGCGGGACCTGTTCGGTGACCGGCGGCAGGTACGGCGTGCCGCCGCCGACGACGACCGGATAGCGGAACACACGCAGCTCGTCGACGAGGCCGAGCTCGAACGCCTGCGCGGCCAGGCCGGCGCCGCCGACCTCGACGTCCTCGTCGGTCGCGTCGAGCGCCGCGGCGACCTCCTCGGCAACGGACGCCTCGGCGAGCCGGGCGTTGCCCCGGACGGTGCCCAGCGTGCGGCTGAAGACGACCTTCGGGATGGCGCGCCACACGTCGGCGAACGCGGCCCCGAGCTCGTCGTCGCGCGGCGACGGGTCCGTCTCCCACCCCAGCATCGTCTCGTAGAGCCTTCGGCCGAGTAGATACCCGCCGAGCCCGCGTACCCGCGCGAGGTGGAAACGGAACAGCTCCTCGCTCGGAGCCCCCCACCCGAACACACCCTCCCGGTCGGCGATGTAGCCGTCCACCGAGACGCCCATCGAGTAGATCAGCATGGCTTCACGGTGACGGGATGGCGCGCGGACACGGCGGGATATCTGTTCCGCGCCGGCCTCGCGGCGCCGTTGCGGGAGGGTCGCCGCCACGCCGACCGGCCGATCGTCGGCGCGCCCTCCGATGCGGCGGCGGCGCCGACCCTGGGTGCGGGGACCGCCCCTTCGTGCATAACCGCTCCTCCTCGCCCGAATATCGCCTACGACAAAGATACTAAGGGCGCCGAGGGCCGCTCCCACCCCCGCTTTTCCGTCCCGGCCAGCGCGGGCTATGGGACCGGGGCCGAGCGGACCGCCGAGAACATGATCAAGGCGCAGTTCGCAGAATCTTTTTTCCACGCACTCCGGTGGATACCCGGGAGGAAGCTTCGGCGCCTCCTCGCCCCTTTCGGACCGCTCGCGCGCCTAGGAGATCGCGGCCCGCTCAATCGACGGCGGCCTCCCCCCAGTCGCGCCCGAGGATCTCCTCCACCGTCTGCTCGCGGGTCTGCCCCGAGGAGTCGATCCAGAGCCTCAGTCGGGGGGTCTCCTCCCTCATGCTCCTGTCCAGCCGTTCCGCGGACCAGGCGCCGTAGCCGGTCTTCGGCCTGTTCGCTTCCCGGGCCTCCACCACCTCCGGGCGGGGGCCAGGACCACCACCAACAACGGGCGGCCCTCGACGAGGTCGACGAACCTTGGCAGCCACCCGCCCAAGACGACGTCCTGGACGGCCGCGGAGAAGCCGGCCCCGAAGTAGGCGTCGGCTGCGGCCATCCGGTAGCGCAGCGCGAGCTGGGCCCCCGCCTCCCGGACCGCGCCCGGCGTCATCTCGCGGCGCCCGGTGACGATCATCCTCCTGAAGGCGTCGCCGCGGACGTGGGCGGCCCGTGGCAACCGCTCGGCCAGCAGCTGCGAGACCGTGGACTTGCCGGAGGCCATTATCCCGGTGAGCAAGAAGGCGGCGCGCGGACGATCCATCGTGCTGGTCAGTCTAGCAACCAGCGGGAGCCATGGGACAGGTACGGGATGGACTTCCTAGAACCCCCTCAAACCGAGGTTCCGAGAATGGCCCTTG